>NZ_CP032155.1:0-1249195 GCF_008329905.1 Mycobacterium sp. ELW1
GACTGTCCTGTCCACACCTGTGGATAACTATGTGGACAGATCGTTCGTCGGCTCAGCTATTGGTTCCTTGCCCGACCTTGCGACCAGGGGGATCTGTCGTTGACCGATGATCCCGGTTCAGCGTTCGCCACGGTGTGGAGTTCGGTTGTCGCCGAGCTCAACGGCGACGGAACTGCGGACCAGCGCCCCAGTAACGGAACTGGCGGCGATGCGCCGCTGACTCCGCAGCAACGCGCATGGCTCAAGTTGGTTCAACCACTGACCATCGCCGAGGGCTTCGCGCTGCTGTCGGTGCCCAGCAGTTTCGTCCAGAACGAGATCGAGCGTCATCTGCGGACCCAGATCGTCGACGCCCTCAGCCGGCGCCTCGGTCAACGGGTCGAGCTCGGTGTTCGGATCGCCCCTCCCGCTCTTGACGAAGACAACGAATCCGCCGCACCGGAGCCTGCCGTCGTCGATTCCGACCTCGACGAGGTCGACGAGGACCGCGAAGCACTGGCGAGCGCTCACGAAACCTGGCCGAGTTACTTCATCGAGCGGCCGCGCAGTAACCCGTCGGCCGAAGCGCCCGGCATCAGCCTCAACCGCCGCTACACCTTCGACACCTTCGTCATCGGTGCCTCGAACCGGTTCGCGCACGCGGCCGCCCTGGCGATCGCCGAAGCACCGGCCCGCGCGTACAACCCGTTGTTCATCTGGGGTGAGTCCGGACTGGGTAAGACCCACCTGCTGCACGCCGCCGGAAATTATGCGCAACGCTTGTTTCCCGGCATGCGGGTGAAGTACGTCTCCACCGAAGAGTTCACCAACGACTTCATCAACTCGCTGCGCGACGACCGCAAGGTTGCGTTCAAGCGCAGTTACCGCGACATCGACGTGCTCCTGGTGGACGACATCCAGTTCATCGAAGGCAAGGAAGGTATCCAGGAAGAGTTCTTCCATACCTTCAACACGCTGCACAACGCCAATAAGCAGATCGTGATCTCCTCCGACCGGCCGCCCAAACAGCTGGCCACCCTCGAAGACCGGCTACGGACCAGGTTCGAGTGGGGATTGATCACCGATGTCCAGCCGCCCGAATTGGAAACCCGCATCGCGATCTTGCGGAAGAAGGCGCAGATGGAGCGCCTCGACGTCCCCGATGACGTCCTGGAGCTCATCGCCAGCAGTATCGAGCGCAACATTCGCGAGCTCGAGGGCGCGTTGATCCGGGTCACCGCGTTCGCTTCGCTGAACAAGACACCGATCGACAAGGCGCTCGCCGAGATCGTGTTGCGCGACCTGATCGCCGATGCCGGCACCATGCAGATCAGCACCGCGGCCATCATGGCGGCCACCGCCGAGTACTTCGACACCACCGTCGAGGAGTTGCGCGGGCCCGGCAAGACCCGGGCATTGGCTCAATCGCGGCAGATCGCCATGTATCTGTGCCGGGAGCTCACTGACTTGTCCCTGCCCAAGATCGGGCAGGCGTTCGGCCGTGATCACACCACGGTCATGTACGCGGAGAAGAAGATTCGCGGTGAAATGGCCCATCGGCGTGAGGTGTTCGATCACGTCAAGGAGCTCACCACGCGGATCCGCCAGCGTTCCAAGCGCTGAAATCTCCACTTTTTCTGTCATCGCCGCGAAAAACTTCGGCCACTGTCGTACCACCCGTCACACTCCTGGCATGTGCACACCGTTGTGGACAACGGCTCACATCGAGGCGCAAGTATCGGAATGACAATGAACAACCGCCGGCTGTGCACAGCAGTCCTGTGATTCGTCCTCGGTCATGCACAGCTGGTCCACATGGCGCCATACCGTCGGAGCAGGCAATCGGTCGGCTAGTCCACAGGTTCCACAGGCCCTATTACTATTACCGTTCTCTCTCTTCCAATTTCTTCTTTGAAGACAGGGTTGGGGAGCAGCCGGTTCACAGGGCATCCGGCACGGTGTCGCGGTGCTCTTGTCACCGCGATCGATTAGCTTTCAAGATGGCGTCCGACGCTCTACGGTTGTTGTTCTGACTGCCGTTCAGCGGCTGTCGCTCACAGATCACGCTCATCCGTGCTCCGGCACGCGGTGGACGCTGGTCGGGGTTATTGGGTGATGAAGGGACTATGTAGACGTGGCAACGACGACGGTTGGCTCCGACCTGAAGTTCCGCTTGGTGCGGGAGGATTTCGCCGACGCGGTGGCCTGGGTTGCCCGTAATCTCCCGACCCGGCCGACGGTGCCGGTGCTGGCCGGCGTGCTGCTGACCGGCACCGATGAGGGTTTGACCATCTCCGGGTTCGATTACGAGGTGTCGGCCGAGGTGCGTGTTCCCGCCGAAATAGCTTCTCCTGGAAGCGTTTTGGTGTCCGGTCGGTTGCTGTCCGATATCACCAGGGCGCTGCCGGCCAAGCCCGTCGACGTCAGCGTCGAAGGCACTCGAGTGGCGCTGACCTGTGGCAGCGCGCGGTTCTCGCTGCCGACCATGGCGGTCGAGGACTACCCGGCGCTGCCGGAACTGCCGGAAGAGACCGGTGTCATCTCCGCCGACCTGTTCGGTGAGGCGATCGGCCAGGTGGCCGTAGCCGCCGGGCGGGACGACACACTGCCGATGCTGACCGGTATCCGGGTGGAGATTTCCGGTGAGGCAGTGGTTTTGGCTGCCACCGACCGGTTCCGGTTGGCCGTGCGTGAGCTGACCTGGTCGACCTCCTCCCCCAGCTTGGAAGCCGCGGTGCTGGTGCCGGCCAAGACGTTGGCCGAAGCGGCCAAGGCCGGCACGTCCGGCTCGGAGGTGCACCTGGCTCTCGGTGCCGGGTCGGCGGTCGGCAAGGAAGGCCTGCTGGGAATCCGCAGCGGCGGTAAGCGCAGCACGACTCGCCTGCTCGATGCCGAATTCCCGAAGTTCCGTCAGCTGCTGCCCGCCGAGCACACTGCGGTGGCCACCATCGGCGTCGGTGAGCTCACCGAAGCCATCAAACGTGTGGCGCTGGTCGCCGATCGTGGGGCGCAGGTTCGGATGGAATTCAGCGACGGGGTGCTGCACCTCTCGGCGGGTGCGGACGACGTCGGCCGCGCCGAGGAGGACTTGGATGTCGAGTTCGCCGGCGAGCCGCTGACGATCGCCTTCAACCCCACCTACCTCACCGACGGTCTGGGGTCGCTGCATTCCGACCGGGTGACGTTCGGATTCACCACTCCCAGTCGTCCTGCGGTGTTGCGGCCCGCCAATGCGGAAACACAGGTAGATGGCACCGGACCGTTCCCCGCCGTTCAGACCGACTACGTATACCTGTTGATGCCGGTCCGGCTGCCAGGCTGACCGGATCCCCTGACGTAGAGAGGCAGTCATGCAGCTGGGTTTGGTCGGTCTTGGCAAGATGGGCTTCAACATGCGCCAGCGGTTGCGCGAGGGCGGACATGAAGTCATCGGGTACGACCCCAGACCCGAGGTCACCGACGTCCCGACCCTGGCCGCGCTCGCCGAGGCACTCACCGCACCTCGGGTTATCTGGGTGATGGTGCCGTCCGGCCCGATTACCGATGACACGATCAGCTCCCTGGCAGATGTCCTCAGCCCCGGTGATCTCGTTGTCGACGGCGGCAACTCCAAGTACACCGAAGACGGCCCGCACGCGGAATTGCTTGGTAAAAAAGGCATTTCGTTCGTCGACGCGGGTGTGTCCGGTGGTATCTGGGGTCTGGCGGAAGGCTACGGCCTGATGGTCGGCGGCAGCGACGAGGACGTCGCCCGGGTGATGCCGATCTTCGACACGTTGCGGCCACCCGGGGATCTGGCAGACGGTTTCGTGCACGCCGGCCCGGTCGGTGCGGGTCACTACGCGAAGATGGTGCACAACGGCATCGAGTACGGGCTGATGATGGCCTACGCCGAGGGATACGAACTGCTGGCCGCCGAACCACTGATCAAAGACACCCAGGCAGTGATCCAGGCGTGGACCAACGGCACCGTCGTACGCTCGTGGCTGCAGCAGCTCCTGGCCAAGGCGCTCAAGGAAGATCCCGCGTTCGACGCGATCTCCGGGTACACCGAAGATTCCGGTGAAGGCCGCTGGACGGTCGAAGAGGCCATCCGCCACCGGGTGCCGATGCCGGTGATCGCGGCATCCCTGTTTGCGCGTTTCGCATCGCGACAAGAGGATTCGCCGACGATGAAAGCCGTTTCCGCGCTTCGTAATCAGTTCGGTGGGCACGCGGTCAAGCGGGTCTCGGTGTCGGGATAACCAGCCTCAATGTATGTCCGGCACCTGACGCTCCGCGACTTTCGGTCGTGGGAAAGCGTAGATCTCGAATTGGCGCCGGGCCGAACGGTGTTCGTCGGACCGAACGGGTTCGGCAAAACGAATATTGTTGAGGCGCTGTGGTATTGCGCGACGCTGGGATCGCACCGGGTCGCCACCGACGCCCCGCTGATCCGGGCCGGCGCCGAGCGGGCGGTGGTTTCGACGATCGTCGTCAACGAGGGTCGGGAATTGGCGATCGATCTTGAGATCGCGGCGGGCCGGGCCAACAAGGCTCGGCTGAACCGGTCCCCGGTGCGCAGTACCCGCGAGATCCTCGGTGCGGTGCGCGCCGTGCTGTTCGCACCTGAGGATCTCGCCCTGGTCCGCGGCGACCCAGGCGAACGCAGGCGCTATCTCGACGAGCTCGCCTCGGTACGCCGGCCGCGGGTCGCGGCGATCCGCGCCGACTACGACAAGGTGCTCAAACAGCGCACCGCGTTGTTGAAATCTGCTGCAGGAGCCCGTTTTCGGGGTGATTCCGGAGTGCTGGAGACCCTCGATGTGTGGGACGGCCACCTGGCCGCACACGGTGCGCAGCTGATGGCGGCCCGGATTGAGCTGACAAATCTGCTGGCGCCGGAGGTCGAAAAGGCTTATCAGCTACTGGCTCCGGCGTCTCGCCCGGCAGCGATCAGCTACCGCAGCAGCGTCCTGGACGGCGCGGACGACGGTCACGACGTGGAATATCTCGAGGCGGCGCTGCTGGCCGGACTGGCGGCGCGGCGCGGCGCGGAGCTGGAACGTGGGATGTGCCTGGTCGGACCGCATCGCGACGACCTCGAGCTGCGGCTCGGTGATCAGCCGGCCAAGGGGTTCGCCAGTCACGGGGAATCGTGGTCGATGGCATTGGCGCTGCGGCTGGCGTCCTATGAACTGCTGCGGACCGAGGGCAGCGAACCGGTGCTGATCCTCGACGACGTGTTCGCCGAGCTGGACAACTCCCGCCGCCGGGCGCTGGCCGGCGTGGCGGCCGACGCCGAGCAGGTGCTCATCACCGCGGCGGTCGGGGAGGACATCCCGACCGATTGGGACGCCACCCGGATCGGCATCACCTTGCGCGACGACGACGGGGGCCGGATGTCGGAGGTGGTGACGGCATGACCGAACCTGAGGACGAGCCCGCCGGCCCGCCCGAGCACCTCGCGAATCTGGCCGGCATGGATCTGGTGCGCCGCGCCCTGGAGGAAGCCCGCGGCGCCGCTCGCAGCCAGGGCAAGGAAGTCGGCCGTGGTGGCCGCTCGCCTCGGGCCCGCCGCGGCGGCGAGCGGGGCGGCCGTCGGGCCTGGTCGGGGCCCGGGCCGGATCGTCGTGATCCCCAGACGTTCGCGACGGTCGCCAACGAGCTGGCGAAGTCCCGCGGCTGGACGCCGAAGGTCGCTGAAGGTGCGGTGTTCGCCCAGTGGGCGACGGTGGTCGGCGAGCAGATCGCCGAGCACGCCGAGCCGACCACGCTGCGCGACGGTGTGCTGAGCGTGGCGGCGGAATCGACTGCGTGGGCCACGCAACTCCGGATGGTGCAGTCGCAGCTGTTGGCCAAGATCGCCGCTGCTGTCGGGGACGGGGTCGTGACGTCGCTGAAGATCACCGGGCCGGTGGCTCCATCGTGGCGCAAGGGCAAGTTGCACATCTCTGGGCGAGGGCCGCGCGACACCTACGGGTGAGCCGCAGTACCACTGTCGGCTGACGGCCACGAGACGCGCGCCGACTACCGTGTCAAGCGTCACCACGTATGCCAATCCGAGAAATTCCGTGCACGGCTCAACTAGGTGTGTAGAAACGCGGCCGCAGAATCAGTCCGGAACGCACTTACCGGTAGACTGGACAGGACCCGCGCGCGGCCGGTGACACCGTGCGCTTGCGAACCCCAAGGAGAGCGTTCCACTAGTGGCTGCCAAAGAACAGTACGGTGCCGACTCGATCAAAGTCCTCGAAGGCTTGGAGGCGGTCCGCAAACGTCCGGGTATGTACATCGGGTCGACCGGCGAACGAGGACTCCACCATCTCGTCTGGGAGGTCGTCGACAACTCCGTCGACGAGGCGATGGCGGGTTTCGCCACGAAGGTGACGGTGCGGATCCTCGAGGACGGCGGCGTCGAGGTCACCGACGACGGCCGCGGAATCCCGGTCGCCATGCACGCCACCGGAATCCCCACCATCGATGTGGTCATGACCGTTTTGCACGCCGGCGGCAAGTTCGAAGAGGGTGCCTACCAGGTGTCCGGTGGTCTGCACGGCGTGGGCGTCTCGGTCGTCAACGCTCTGTCGAGCCGGCTCGAGGCTGACGTCCGCACCGACGGCTACGAATGGTTCCAGACCTACGACCACTCGGTACCGGGCACGTTGCGTCAGGGCGAGAAGACCAAGAAGACCGGCACCACCATCCGATTCTGGGCCGACCCCAACATCTTCGAGACCACCACCT
The DNA here is from genome assembly GCF_008329905.1 of Mycobacterium sp. ELW1. Taxonomy (NCBI): domain Bacteria; kingdom Bacillati; phylum Actinomycetota; class Actinomycetes; order Mycobacteriales; family Mycobacteriaceae; genus Mycobacterium; species Mycobacterium sp. ELW1. The sequence goes on from NZ_CP032155.1 coordinate 6,706, forward strand.
ACGACTTCGAGACCATTGCCCGCCGCCTGCAGGAGATGGCCTTCCTCAACAAGGGCCTCACCATCGAGCTGACCGATGAGCGGGTCACCCCCGAGCAGGTCGTGGACGAGGTCGTCAGTGATACCGCCGAAGCGCCGAAGTCGGCCGAGGAGAAGGCAGCTGAGGCGGTCGCGCCGCACAAGGTCAAGCACCGGGTGTTCCACTACCCGGGTGGTCTGGTCGACTTCGTCAAGCACATCAACCGCACCAAGAACTCGATCCAGCCCAGCGTCATCGACTTCGACGGCAAGGGTGAGGGCCACGAGGTCGAGATCGCAATGCAGTGGAACGCAGGCTATTCGGAGTCGGTGCACACCTTCGCGAACACCATCAACACCCACGAGGGCGGTACCCACGAAGAAGGTTTCCGTGCTGCCCTGACCACAGTGGTCAACAAGTACGCCAAGGACAAGAAGCTCCTCAAGGAAAAGGACGCCAACCTCACCGGAGACGACATCCGCGAGGGCCTGGCCGCGGTGATCTCGGTGAAGGTCTCCCAGCCCCAGTTCGAGGGGCAGACGAAGACGAAACTCGGTAATACCGAAGTGAAGTCGTTCGTTCAGAAGATCTGCAACGAGCAGCTCACCCACTGGTTCGAGTCCAACCCGACCGAGGCCAAGACCGTCGTGAACAAGGCGGTGTCGTCGGCGCAGGCCCGTATCGCCGCGCGCAAGGCGCGAGAGCTGGTGCGGCGCAAGAGCGCAACGGATATCGGTGGCCTGCCCGGCAAGCTGGCCGACTGCCGCTCCACCGACCCCAGCAAGTCGGAACTGTATGTCGTGGAGGGTGATTCGGCCGGCGGCTCGGCCAAGAGCGGCCGCGACTCGATGTTCCAGGCGATCCTGCCGTTGCGCGGCAAGATCATCAACGTGGAGAAGGCCCGCATCGACCGGGTGTTGAAGAACACCGAAGTCCAGGCCATCATCACCGCGCTGGGTACCGGCATCCACGACGAGTTCGACCTCGCCAAGCTGCGCTATCACAAGATCGTGCTCATGGCCGACGCTGACGTTGACGGACAACACATTTCGACGCTGCTGCTGACCCTGTTGTTCCGGTTCATGAAGCCGCTGGTGGAGAACGGCCACATCTTCCTGGCGCAGCCGCCGCTGTACAAGCTGAAGTGGCAGCGCTCCGAACCGGAGTTCGCCTACTCCGACCGCGAGCGGGACGGTCTGCTCGAAGCGGGCAAGGCGGCCGGCAAGCGGATCAACGTCGACGACGGCATCCAGCGCTACAAGGGTCTGGGCGAGATGGATGCCAAGGAGCTGTGGGAGACCACCATGGATCCGTCGGTCCGGGTGCTGCGTCAGGTCACCCTGGACGACGCCGCCGCGGCCGACGAGCTGTTCTCCATTCTGATGGGCGAAGACGTCGAAGCCCGTCGCAGCTTCATCACGCGTAACGCCAAAGACGTTCGCTTCTTGGATGTTTAGCGAACCACACCCCCTCGTAGGGATAAGAGGATCACATGACTGACACCACCCTGCCCCCCGGCGACGAGGCCGGCGACCGCATCGAGCCGGTCGACATCCAGCAGGAGATGCAGCGCAGCTACATCGACTACGCGATGAGCGTGATCGTCGGGCGGGCCCTGCCAGAGGTCCGCGACGGCCTCAAGCCGGTGCACCGCCGCGTGCTCTACGCCATGTACGACTCCGGGTTCCGCCCGGATCGCGGGCACGCGAAGTCCGCCCGTTCGGTGGCCGAGACGATGGGTAACTATCACCCGCACGGTGATTCGTCGATCTACGACACCCTGGTCCGGATGGCCCAGCCGTGGTCGCTGCGCTACCCCCTGGTCGACGGCCAGGGCAACTTCGGCTCACCGGGCAACGACCCCGCCGCCGCCATGCGCTACACCGAGGCCCGGCTCACTCCGCTGGCCATGGAGATGTTGCGTGAAATCGACGAGGAGACAGTCGATTTCATCCCCAACTACGACGGCCGTGTGCAGGAACCGACGGTTCTGCCGAGCCGGTTCCCCAACCTGCTGGCCAACGGTTCCGGCGGTATCGCGGTCGGTATGGCCACCAACATCCCGCCGCACAACCTGCGCGAGCTGGCCGAGGCCGTCTACTGGTGCCTGGACAACCACGAGGCTGACGAAGAGGCGACGCTCGAGGCGTGCCGCGAGCGGGTCAAGGGTCCGGACTTCCCCACCCACGGTCTGATCGTCGGATCGTCGGGCATCAACGACGCGTACACCACGGGCCGCGGCTCGATCCGGATGCGCGGCGTCGTGGAGATCGAAGAGGACTCCCGCGGCCGCACGTCGATCGTCATCACCGAGTTGCCCTATCAGGTCAACCACGACAACTTCATCACCTCGATCGCCGAGCAGGTCCGCGACGGCAAGCTCGGCGGCATCTCCAATATCGAAGACCAGTCCAGCGACCGGGTGGGCCTGCGCATCGTCGTCGAGATCAAGCGCGACGCCGTGGCCAAGGTGGTGCTGAACAACCTCTACAAGCACACCCAGCTGCAGACCAGCTTCGGGGCCAACATGCTGTCGATCGTCGACGGTGTGCCCAGGACGCTGCGCCTGGACCAGATGATCCGCTACTACGTCGATCACCAACTCGACGTGATCATCCGGCGCACCAGATATCGGTTGCGCAAGGCCAACGAGCGCGCGCACATCTTGCGCGGCTTGGTGAAAGCCCTTGACGCACTTGATGAAGTGATCGCGTTGATCCGGGCATCGGAAAGTGCCGACGTGGCCCGGGTGGGCTTGATGGAACTGCTCGACGTCGACGAGATCCAGGCTCAGGCCATCCTCGACATGCAGCTGCGTCGCCTGGCCGCCCTGGAGCGTCAGCGCATCGTCGACGACCTCGCCAAGATCGAAGCCGAGATCGCGGACCTGGAAGACATCCTCGCCAAGCCCGAACGCCAGCGCGCGATCGTGCGTGACGAGCTCGCGGAGCTGGCCGACAAGTACGGCGACGACCGGCGCACCCGGATCATCGCCTCCGACGGCGACGTGTCCGACGAAGACCTCATCGCTCGCGAGGACGTCGTCGTCACCATCACCGAAACCGGTTACGCCAAGCGGACCAAGACCGACCTGTACCGCAGCCAGAAGCGCGGCGGCAAGGGTGTGCAGGGCGCCGGCCTCAAGCAGGACGACATCGTGCGGCACTTCTTCGTGTCGTCGACCCATGACTGGATCCTGTTCTTCACCACACAGGGCCGGGTGTACCGGGCCAAGGCCTACGAGCTACCGGAGGCGTCGCGCACGGCGCGCGGCCAGCACGTCGCCAATCTGCTGGCGTTCCAGCCCGAGGAGCGCATCGCCCAGGTCATCCAGATCAAGAGTTACGAGGACGCGCCGTATCTGGTGCTGGCCACCCGCAATGGCTTGGTGAAGAAGACCAAGCTCACCGACTTCGACTCCAACCGCTCCGGCGGAATCGTCGCGATCAACCTGCGCGACGGCGACGAACTGGTCGGTGCGGTGCTGTGCTCGGCGGAGGAAGATCTGTTGCTGGTCAGTGCCAACGGCCAGTCGATCCGGTTCTCGGCCACCGACGAGGCGCTACGGCCGATGGGCCGGGCCACCTCGGGTGTGCAGGGTATGCGGTTCAACGAGGACGATCGACTGCTGTCGCTCAACGTCGTGCGGGAGGGAACGTATCTCCTGGTGGCGACCGCCGGTGGTTATGCCAAGCGCACCGCGATCGAGGAGTACACCGCCCAGGGCCGTGGCGGTAAAGGCATCCTGACCATTCAATACGACCGGCGGCGTGGCAGTCTGGTGGGCGCATTGGTGGTCGATGAAGACAGTGAGTTGTACGCCATCACCTCAGGTGGGGGTGTCATTCGCACCGCTGCACGTCAGGTCCGCAAGGCCGGGCGCCAGACAAAGGGCGTTCGCTTGATGAACCTGGGTGAGGGCGACACACTGTTGGCTATCGCCCGCAATGCCGAGGAGCAGGACACCACGGACGAAGTGGACGAGCTGGACTCTGAATCCGACGCCACGTCCGACGAGACGTAGCGCGACGGGGCGACAGGTTAGGAGTGGCGGTGAGCGCACCGAACGAGCCGGGCCAACCCGGACCGAGTGAGGGCCCGGGTAACGGGACCGGCTCGGCCGAGCGGACCGGTCCCCGACCGGGTGCCAATGGTGGGTCCGCCGAGGCCCCGCCGTGGCAGCGCGGTGCTGCGCGAGCGCGGCAGGGCGGCGCGCCCCAGCGGCCGGCCGGTGAGGCGCAACCTCGCCAGGCGCCGCCGGGAGGTCCGGGCCTCGAGCAACGGGTGAACCGCTTCATCAGCGGCACCGCCGCGCCCGATCTTTCGGGATCGGGCGGTCCGCAACAGCCGCAGCAGCCTGAGCCGCGGCCGCAGGCCGAGCCGCGGGCCGAACTTCGTCCCGAAGCCAGGCCTGAACCACGCCCGGAGCAGCGCCCCGAGGGCAGCCGCCCCGAAGCCGCCCGCCCCGAGGGCTATGTCAGCGAGCTACCGGACCTGTCCGGCGTCGCCCCGCCGAAGCCGGTAGCGCAGCAACGCAAACCGGCACCGGAGCAGCCGGCTCGACCGGCCGGTGCCGCCACCCGCGTTCAGGTCGGTGCCAACCGTGCCCGCGGGCCGGTGCGGGCCAGCATGCAGATTCGGCGCATCGATCCGTGGAGCGCGTTGAAGGTGTCGCTGCTGCTGTCGGTGGCGTTGTTCTTCGTGTGGATGGTCGCGGTGGCATTCCTGTATCTGGTGCTCGGCGGCATGGGCGTGTGGAGCAAGCTGAACAGCAACGTCGGCGACCTGTTGACGGCCACCAGCGGTGGTGGCGGCGAGCTGGTGTCCAGCGGCACGATCTTCGGCGGTGCAGCGCTCATCGGTCTGGTGAACATCGTGCTGCTGACGGCGATGGCCACCGTCGGAGCGTTCATCTACAACCTCAGCACCGACATCGTCGGCGGTATCGAGGTCACGCTGGCCGACCGGGACTAGCGTCGGCGCACCGGTTTGGGTGCAGCACCCCCGGTGCGGTAATCTCGGCGCTCGGTCGTATGCAAATACGGGCCTATAGCTCAGGCGGTTAGAGCGCTTCGCTGATAACGAAGAGGTCGGAGGTTCGAGTCCTCCTAGGCCCACGATGTCTCGGTCATCGGGAAGGGCGCCCGTGCGGATTGCATTGCTGTTGGCAGTGTTGGTCGCGGGCGCCGTCGTTGTTCGGGCCCGCCGCGGCGAGGTCTGGCACACCCTCGACGATTGAGACGTACGGGGCCTTAGCTCAGTTGGTAGAGCGCTGCCTTTGCAAGGCAGATGTCAGGAGTTCGAATCTCCTAGGCTCCACAGAGATCCAGAATGGCCGCGTAATTCAGCGGCTGGCGGGTACCGCCAGGCGACGCGGCAACGTCTTCTTGCATCGACGACAGGTGAATGTGTCCTTGTCGATGAACAGCGTCTGCTCGTGGCTGCAGATCGCGCACCTGACTTTTTGATGTGAAAGGCTCCCCCAACCCATGCCAAATATGATGCACCCTGGGGCGGATCTGGCAAAGCAGATTCGTTGACAGCCAGTTCCAAGTATTTGACTAGTCAGCAAACCAAAATCTGACGTCGCCGCAAGTGGAGCGGCTGCGGCCGCAAATATCGTTGTGTGGCAATCGAACTCAAGACGTGACCGCAGTCGGCCGGCCAGCAATGGCTCGGCTGGCGGGTTAGATCTTCGGCGACACGTCGACACTGGGCGGCCGCGGCGACGGCTCGGGCGCCGAGGACCGTCGTGTGATCACGAACGCGACTGCCCCACCCACTGCAGCCAACCCCAGGAAGCCGAACACGAACAGCCGCCGACGCCGCCGATGCCGCGACGTCCGGACCTCCTGGAGGACCTGGGGAAAGTCCGCGACCACCTGTCTGACCGCCTCGAGCTCGGTCCCGACTTCCTGCTGCACAGCACGGGCCTCGCGGGCGCGGCGCCGCAGCGCGACCGCGGCCGATTCCGCCGAATTCGCGGTGATGCCGACCACGCCGCGGGTGATGTCCACCGGGCCGACGGCGGTGTAGTGCAGTCCGCGGTTCAGCCGCTCCCGCGACGTGAGTTTGGGTTCACTCGTGCGGCCCATTTCATCCTCCCGACCGGTGACGCGTTGATGCCGTCAACACTGCCACAGCGCTACGGGGGTGGCCGCGGGATCGGGCACTCGCTCCTAGTGGCACACTGAGTTCCCGTGACGAGCGACATCGCAACCGCAACAGCGACCCTGCACACGAACCGCGGCGACATCAAGATCGCCCTGTTCGGTAACCACGCCCCCAAGACCGTCGCCAACTTTGTTGGTCTGGCTCAGGGCACCAAGGAGTACTCGACGGAGAACGCGTCGGGCAGCACCTCGGGCCCCTTCTACGACGGCGCCGTCTTTCACCGCGTCATCGACGGATTCATGATCCAGGGCGGTGACCCGACGGGTACCGGCCGCGGCGGCCCGGGCTACAAGTTCGCCGACGAGTTCCACCCGGAGCTGCAGTTCGACAAGCCCTACCTGCTGGCGATGGCCAACGCAGGACCGGGCACCAACGGCTCGCAGTTCTTCATCACCGTCGGCAAGACACCGCACCTGAACCGTCGGCACACCATCTTCGGTGAGATCGTCGACCCCGAGTCGCAGAAGGTCGTCGACGCGATCGCCACCACGGCGACCGATCGCAACGACCGGCCCACCGACGATGTGGTGATCGAGTCGGTCACCATTTCCTGAACCGCGCATTGAGGCAGTACTGAGGGCGAGGATTCCGCGGAATCCTCGCCCTCAGTGCTATCTCAACGGGTTACCGGCGGCCGGCGAATCCCGCATCAGTCAACGCGTCCAGAACATCGACCGGGTCGGTTCCCAGGTCCCACCGACTGAGCACGATCAGCCGGTCGGCGGTCGTGTCGATCTCCAGCAGTCGGGTCTTGCGGCCGACCCGGCGGAACTCGGTGATCCGGATCAGCGCGATGTCGGCCCGGTGCAATGTCTGAGCCTTGAACCACCCGCGGTACACCAGTGCGTCACCGGTGATAGCCAGCCGGGGTTGCGCTCGCCATGATCCGATCGCGAACGCGACCAGTCCGAGCGCAGCAATCCCGGTGAGAATCCGGCCGGGCACGTCTGTGATGACGGTCACACAGACGATTGCCATCAAAAGACCGCCGATCCCCAGAGCTGCGATGGCGGGAGTTTTCGGCGACCACTCAGTTTGCTGCACGGCTACCCCCGGCACGTCTACCGCGAGGTATGGAGTTATCCACAGGCGCTATCAACAATGGGGATGAATCACACGCGTGTGATTGGGTGACCAGGAGGTTGCCAGCCTTGGAACGGCGATCGCACAGCATGAAGCTGTCGGGGTATCGCAGCCGCTCAGCGCCACCGCATCGTCAGCAACAATCCGGAGATCATGAAGCCGAAGGCGATCGCGTAGTTCCAAGGGCCCAACTTGGCCATCCACTGCAGCGCGCTCGGGGTGTCGTATCCGGAAGCGGCCAGCTGGAACACCAGCAGCCAGGCCAGCCCGAACAGCATCAGGCTGATGAACAGCACCACGAACCACACGCTCGACGGTCCGGCCTTCACCTTGACCGGAGTGCGGCTCACCGTATTGACCGTGAAGTCGTTCTTCTTGCGAACCTTGGACTTGGGCATGGGTACCTTCGGGCCGGGATCTTCTGCGACGATGGTGCGCAGATCGCTTATGAGATTAACGCAGCGGCGCCGTGACCCGACAATTCCGGCGGCAGCGACGACGGGTGCCCAGCGCTCGCCGTGGCGGTTCGGCGTCCCGGTGGTGTGCCTGTTGGCGGGCGTTCTGCTGGCCGCCACCCACGGTGTCTCCGGCGGCAGCGAGATCCGCCGCAGCGACTCCCCCCGGCTCGTCGATCTGGTGCACGACGCTCAGCAGTCGGTGGACCGGCTCAGCGCCCAGCGCGACGCGTTGGCGTCGCAGATCGACTCCACCCACGGCGGCGGATCCGGCACCGCACTGGCGGCCATGCAGGCTCGCGCCGACGAACTGGCCGCCACTGCCGGGCTGAATCCGGTACACGGGGCCGGCCTGGTGGTCACGCTCTCCGACGCCCAGCGTGACGCCAATGGGCGCTTCCCCCGCGACGCCTCCCCCGACGACCTCGTGGTCCACCAGCAGGACATTCAGGCTGTGCTCAACGCGCTGTGGAGCGCCGGCGCCGAGGCGATCCAGATGCAGGATCAGCGCATCATCGGGACGTCCGCTCCGCGGTGCGTCGGCAACACTCTGCTGCTCAACGGCCGCACGTACAGCCCGCCGTACACGATCACGGCGATCGGAGATGCGACCGCGATGCAGGCCGCCCTGGCGTCCGCTCCCCTGGTCACGCTGTACAAGCAGTACGTGGTGCGGTTCGGTCTGGGCTACAGCGAGCAGGTCCGCGACGATGTCCAGGTCGCCGGCTACACCGAGCCGGTGCGGATGCGCTACGCCCAGCCGGCGGGTCCAGTGGGTTACTGACCTGCAGCACCCCGGGTAACCTGGCCTGATGCAGGTTTTGGTCGTCGACAATTACGACAGCTTCGTGTTCAACCTCGTCCAGTATCTGGGCCAGCTCGGGGTGGACGCGCAGGTCTGGCGCAACGACGACGACCGCCTGGTTGACGAAGCCCGCGTTGCCACCGAATTCGACGGGATCCTGCTCAGTCCGGGACCGGGTACCCCGGAACGTGCCGGCGCCTCGATCCCGCTGGTTCGGGCGTGCGCCACGACCGGCACCCCGCTACTGGGTGTGTGCCTCGGGCACCAGGCGATCGGTGTGGCATTCGGCGGGACGGTCGACCGCGCACCCGAGCTGCTGCACGGCAAGACCAGCACCGTCTATCACACCAATATCGGTGTGCTGCACGGACTTCCGGACCCTTTCACGGCGACGCGCTACCACTCGCTGACGATCCTGCCGGAGACCATGCCGGCCGAACTCGAGGTGACCGCGCGCACCGAGGGCGGTGTCGTCATGGCCGTCCGCCACGTCGAACTGCCGATCCACGGCGTGCAGTTCCACCCGGAGTCGATCCTGACCGAGGGTGGTCACCGGATGCTGGCCAACTGGCTGGGCTTCTGCGGACAGGCCCCCGAGGAGTCGCTGGTACGGCGCCTCGAACAAGAGGTCGCCGACACCGTGCGGCACGCCATCGGCGGGCCGTTGTCAGCTACGACGCAAAGCTGAGGGTGATCGGGTCGCTGAACTTCACCGGCGTGCCCGGCGCCGGACTCTGGGTCACCACGGCTGCGGACTTCTGCCCGCTGTTCTGCACGTCTGCGCCCTTGTCGAGTATCCCCGTCCACCCCAACGCCGCCAGCCGCTGTGAGGCGTCGGTCCAGAACATGCCTCGCAGGTCCGGCATCACGAACTGATTGCCCTTGGACACCTTGATCTGGATCACGGTGTCCTGAGGCACGGTCTGTCCGTTGGGCGGATCGGTGCCGACCACTTGACCGGACGGGTCTGTGCCGTCCGTCGGAACCGGCAGCGTCTTGAGGAATCCCGAGGCCGTGAGGATCTGCTGGGCGACGTCGACCGTCTGTCCCGCGACGACCGGCACCTCGGCGGTCTGCGGCCCGTTGCCCACGACCACCGTGATCTCGTTGGTGATCGCGGAAGTCTGGTTGGCCGGCGGAACCGTCGACAGCACCTTGTCCTTCTGGTCAGGCGTGGATGGTGAGTTGACCTGCTTGAACTTGGTGAAGCCGGCGTCCTTGAGCTTCTGGACGCATTCGCCGTAGGACAGGCTGGCGGAGCAGTCCGGAATCTCGCGCTGCTCGGGACCGTAGGAGACGTTGATGGTGATCTCGTCTCCTGCGGCAGCCATCGAGTTGGCCGGCGGGTCGGTGCTGATCACGCTCCCCGGCGGGATCGTGTTGTCCGCTTTCTGCTGGCTGCGGATCTTGAAGCCCTTATTCTGCAGTGCCACCACAGCGTCCTGCTGTGCCTGCCCACGCACGTCGGGCACCTGCAGATTGCGGGGGTTGCCGCTGACCATGTTGATCCCGATGGTCACCACCACGGTCAGGATGGCCAGCACCGCGACCACGATCAACCAGCGGCCGATCGACCCGCCCGCCCGGTCGTTCTCCAAAAGAGCGCCGTGCCGCGGAATCTCGTCGGTCTCGTCCCCGCGAGACGGCGCCGCCGGCGTCGCATTGAGCATCGAGGTACGTTCGGCGGCGCTGAGCACCTTGGGCGCCTCGGGAGCCTCGCCGTTGTGCACCCGCACCAGGTCGGTGCGCATCTCGGCCGCGGTCTGATAGCGGTTGTCCGGATTCTTGGCCAGCGCCTTGAGCACCACCGCGTCCAGCTCCGGGGAGATCCCCGAATGCTTCTGCGACGGCGGCACCGGATCCTCGCGGACGTGCTGATAAGCCACCGCCACCGGCGAATCACCGACGAATGGCGGCTCGCCGGTCAGGATCTCGTAGAGCACGCAGCCCAGCGAGTACACGTCAGACCGCGCGTCGACCGGCTCCCCGCGGGCCTGCTCGGGCGAGAGATATTGCGCGGTGCCGATCACTGCGGCGGTCTGGGTGACGCTGTTGCCCACGTCGGCCAGCGCCCGGGCGATGCCGAAGTCCATCACCTTCACCGCGCCGGTCTTGGAGATCATGATGTTCGCCGGCTTGACGTCGCGGTGGATGATGCCGTGCTGGTGGCTGAAATGCAGCGCCTGGCAGGCGTCGGCGATGATCTCGATGGCCCGGCGGTACGGGATCGGGCCGTCGGTGTGGACGATGTCGCGCAGGGTCACGCCTTCGACGTACTCCATCACGATGTACGGCAGCGGACCGTTGGCGGTCTCGGCCTCGCCGGTGTCGTAGACGGCAACGATCGCGGGATGGTTCAGCGCGGCGGCGTTCTGCGCCTCACGGCGGAACCGCAGATAGAAGCTCGGGTCGCGCGCCAGGTCGGCGCGCAGCACCTTGACCGCGACGTCGCGGTGCAGGCGCGTGTCGCGGCCCATGTGCACCTCGGACATGCCGCCGAAGCCGATGATCTCGCCCAGCTCGTAGCGGTCGGACAGGTGCTGTGGGGTGGTCATCGCGGTTTCTCGTCGGTGTGAACAGCCTCGGACAGCGAGCCAACGTCCAGGCTGGCAGCGCTGAATCGGGGTACCCCGATCTGTCCTCCAGGATTACCGGCGATGTGGTGATCCGTCCAACCCGACGGCGCGACCTGGCTGGTGGGCGGGGTGACGGTGTCGGTGACGGTCTGCTCGACGGGTTTGTTGTCCTTGCGGTCCCGGTCGGCCAGCACGATCAGGATGGCGCTGATGATCGCCAGGGCGCCCAACACACCGGCGGCCCACAGCAGCGCCCGCTGGCCCGAGGAGAACGTGCGGCGCGGCGGCGGCGGGCGGTGACTGCCGGTGTTGGCGCGCGGGCGCGTCCCGGTCGGCGGGGCGGCGGCAGGCATCCGCGGCGAGCTGCCCGGGATCGAGGCCGGGGTGGCGCGGATGGTCGGCGCGGAGTTGGGCCGCGGCGGACGCCGACCCGCCCGCACGGCGGCGGTCGCGTCGGCGAACTGACCACCGTTGCGGTAGCGCATGCCCGGGTTCTTCACCAGGGTGATCTCGATCAGCTCGCGCACATTGGGCGGCAGGTCGGCAGGCAGCGGCGCCGGCGTCTCCTTGATGTGCTTCATCGCCACCGTCAGCGCACCGTCGCCTGTGAACGGGCGCTTACCCGAAACCGCCTCGTAGCCAACAACTCCCAGCGAATACACGTCACTGGCGGCGGTGGCGTCGTGACCCAGCGCCTGCTCGGGGGCGATGTACTGGGCGGTGCCCATCACCATTCCGGTCTGGGTGACCGGCGCCGCGTCGACGGCCTTGGCGATACCGAAGTCGGTGAGCTTCACCTGCCCGGTGGGCGTGATCAGGATGTTGCCCGGCTTGACGTCGCGGTGCACCAGTCCGGCGGCGTGGGCCACCTGCAGGGCGCGACCGGTCTGCTCGAGCATGTCCAGGGCGTGCCGCAGCGACAACCTGCCGGTGCGCTTGATCACCGAGTTCAGCGGCTCACCGTTGATCAGTTCCATCACCAGGTAGGCGGTCCGGCCTTCGCCGTCCATATCGGTCTCGCCGTAGTCGTGCACGGCGGCGATACCGGGGTGGTTCAGCATGGCGACGGTGCGCGCCTCGGCGCGGAACCGCTCGACGAACTCCGGGTCCGACGAGAACTCCTGCTTGAGTACCTTGACCGCGACCCGGCGGCCCAGCCGGCTGTCGACGGCCTCCCACACCTGGCCCATGCCGCCGGTGGCGATCAGCCGCTGCAGCCGGTACCGGCCGGACAGCGTGACTCCTACGCGGGGGCTCATGATGCCCCCTGCAGGGCTGCCGCGATCGTCGCCCGGCCGACCGGGGCGGCCAATGCGCCGCCGGTGGCGTTCAACCGGTCACCACCGTTCTCGATCAGCACCGCGACCGCCACCTTGGGGCTCTGTGCTGGGGCGAAGGCGATGTACCAGGCATGGGGTGGAGTGTTGCGAGGGTCGGTACCGTGCTCTGCGGTACCGGTCTTTGATGCGATCTGCACGCCGGGGATCGCCCCTTTCTGCTGGGTCATCTGTTCGGCGCCGATCATCAAATCCGTAAGTTTAGCCGCGACCTGCGTCGATACGGCACGCCGCTGTTGCTGGGGTGCTGCCGTGCTGATGCTCGACAGGTCCGGCCCCTTGAGGCTGTCCACCAGGTACGGCTGCATCAGCACACCGGAGTTGGCGATCGTCGCCGCCACCACCGCGTTCTGCAAAGGTGTCACCGCCACGTCTTTCTGACCCATGCTCGACATCCCCAGGGCGGCGGCGTCGGAGATCGGGCCGATGGTCGACTCCGCGACCTCCAGCGGGATCGGCGCTGGTGGGTTGTCGAACCCGAACGCCTGCGCGGTGTTGCGCAGGGCGTCAGCACCCACCCGGATACCCAATTCCACGAAAGCGGTATTGCACGAGCGGGCAAACGCCTCCCGCAGAGACGCGGTGGGCGCGCCGCCGCACGGCGTGCCGCCGTAGTTCTCCAGGGTCGCGGTGCTGTTCGGGAGCTGGATCTGGGGGGCGCTGGTGAGCTGATCGTTGTCGGTCACACCGTTCTGCAACGCCGCCGCGGTGGTGATCACCTTGAACGTCGACCCGGGTGGGAAGGTCTCGGCGATGGCCCGGTTGGTCAGCGGCGAGCTGGGGTCGTCGCGCAGTTGCTGCCAGGCGGCGCCCTGTTCCTCGGCGTCGTGGGTGGCCAGCAGGTTGGGGTCGTACGACGGCGAGGACACCATCGCCAAGATCTTTCCGGTGGACGGCTCCAAGGCCACCACCGAGCCGCGGCATCCGCCGGTGCAGCCCCGCTGCATCGCTTCCCACGCAGCCTGCTGAATACGCGGCACGATCGTGGTGTCGACGTTGCCTCCGCGCGGATCGCGACCGGTGAAGAAGTCGGCCAGCCGGCGGCCGAACAGCCGCTGATCGGAGCCGTTGAGGATGCCGTCCTCGGCGCGCTCGAGTCCGGTACTGGAGTAGCGCAACGAGTAGAACCCCGTAATCGGTGCGTAGACAAGGGGATTCGGATAGACGCGGAGGAAGCGGTAGTGGCCGTTGGTGGACACCGAGTAGGCCAGCAGCTGTCCGCCCGCGGTGATCTGGCCGCGCTGGCGGGAGTACTCGTCGAGCAGCACGCGCTGGTTGCGGGGGTCGGCACGCAGGCCGTCGGCGCGGAAGACCTGCGTGATCGTCGCGTTGAGCAACAGCAGCACGATCAACGCCATGATCATCACCGAGATGCGGCGCAGGGAAGTGTTCATACGCGCTCGATCACCTCGGTGCTCGACGACGCGATCGACGCGTGCGGATTGGTGATGATCGGGCGCCGGGCGGCGTGCGAGATCTTCACCAGGATGGCCAGCAGCAGATAGTTGGCCACCAGCGACGAGCCACCGTAGGACATCCACGGCGTGGTCAGACCGGTCAGCGGGATCAACCCGGTGACACCGCCGACCACGATGAACAGCTGGATCGCCAGCGTCGAGGCCAACCCGGCGGCCAGCAGCTTGCCGAAGCTGTCGCGCACGGCGATGGCGGTGCGTAGCCCGCGCACGATCGCGATCGCGTAGAGCATCAGCACCCCGGCCAAGCCGACCAGGCCCAGCTCTTCACCGACCGCGGCGATGATGAAGTCCGTCGACGCGGCGGGAACGGTGCCGGGTTGGCCGTTGCCCAGCCCGGTGCCGAAGATGCCGCCGGTGGCAAAACTGAACTGCGACTGCACCATTTGATAGCCGGTGCCTTCGGGGTCGCCGAACGGATCCAGCCAGGTCTGAACCCGCACCCGCACATGGCCGAACAAGTAGTAGGCCACCACGCTGCCCGCGGCGAACAGCGACAGGCCGATGACCACCCAGCTGAACCGCTCAGTGGCGATGTACACCATCACCAGGAACGAGGCGTAGAGCAGAAGTGAAGTGCCCAAATCTTTTTCGAAGACCATGACACCGACCGAGACGATCCACGCCACCAGCAGTGGCGCCAGGTCGCGGGGTCGCGGCACGTCGGTGCCGAGGAAATGCTTGCCTGCGCTGGTGAACAGGTCGCGCTTGGCCACCAGCACCGCGGCGAAGAAGATCAGCAGCAGGATCTTGGAGAACTCCGCAGGCTGAATACTGAAGCCGGGGAACCGAATCCAGATCTTCGCTCCGTTGGTCTCGGAGAAATGGCTGGGCAGCAGCGCGGGGATCGCCAGCAGCACAAGGCCGACGAGACCGCAGGTGTAGCCGTAGCGGGCCAGGATCCGGTGGTCTTTGAGGAAGACGACCACCAGCGAGAAGCCGAGCACGCCGACGAGCGTCCACAGCATCTGCTGCTCTTCGCTGGGTCCGCGTTGCGGGGCGATCGCGCCGCCGATCAGGTCGAGGCGGTGAATCATCACCAGACCAAGTCCGTTGAGCAGTGCGACAACTGGCAGCAGGACCGGGTCGGCGTAGGGCGCGAACCGCCGGATGGCCAGGTGCGCGCACACGAACAGGGTGAGGAACGCCAGCGTGGAACTCGCCAGATCCCAGCTGATGCCCTGCTCCTGGTTGGCCTCGACGATGAGCAGTGCCACCACGGTGATGAAGGTGGCGAAGCACAGCAACACCAGTTCGGCGTTGCGGCGGGTCGGTGTGGCCGGCGCCAGCGCGACGGGTGCCTGCGGTTGGGTACTCATGCCGCCGCCCGGCAGTCAGTGCCCGGCTTCTGCGGCGCGGCGGGTAGTTGGGTCACCGTCGGAGCAGGGCTCGGCGCAGGTGCCGGAGCGGCGGCCGAAGGCGTTGGGACAGCGCCACTTTCAGTGGAAGACGGGGCCGCGCTCGAGGATGCCGCCGGCGGCGGAGGCGTGCTCGACGACGGAGCGGGGGCCGACGAGGAGGTCGGCGCGGGTGCTGACGGAGAGGTCGGTGCGGCTGTGGGAACGGGCACCGGCCCCGGCGCGGGAGATGCGCTCGGAGCCGGGGTCGGGGTGGCGGATGGGGCCGGGGTGGGGGTCGGTGTGCTGGTCGGGGGCGGCGCGCACGGGGGCAGCACCGAGCTGTGCGCCAATTCCCGCAGCTGCCCGATCGCGTCGTCGAGGGTGCCGGCCGGAAGCCCGGCCGACACCTGCGCGCGCTCCGAGGGCCGAAGATCCTGCAATCGCATCAACTGGCAGCCCAGCGAGTCGGTCGGCTGGCCATAGCTGATCTGGGATAGCTCATTGCGGTCGTTCAGGCAGCCCAGCAGGTACGGCTCCTGCAGCGGATAACCCAGGATCGAACCCTGGATGCCGCGCATGATCGCCACGGTGCCGTTGTCGGCGCTGACGTAGTAGTTGCTGCGGATGATCTGCCGTCCGACCGCGAGACCGGCGAGGATCACCAACAGGACCAGGGCGCCGGCGATGATCATCCGCCGCCGCGAGCGGGGCTTCGGCGGCGGCTCAGGTTCGGCCACCACCCGCTTGGCAGGAGCGGGCCGGGGGTTGAACGCCGAGGCTCGCCCGGCCGCGGTGTTGGGCGGGGCGACGTGGTCGTCGTCCCCCGACACCGCACCGGCCAGGATCGGCTGGGTCTGGCCGCCGTAGTCATGGTCGACGACGTCGGCCACCACCACCGTGACGTTGTCCGGTCCGCCACCGCGCAGAGCCAGCTCGATGAGCCGGTCGGCGCTCTCGGCGACGTCGTCGATCTGCAGGGCTTCCAGGATGGTTTCCTGGCTGACCGGATCGGACAGGCCGTCGGAGCACAGCAGATAGCGGTCGCCCTCCTTGGCTTCCCGCATGATCAGCGTCGGCTCGACCTCGTGACCGGTGAGCGCGCGCATGATCAGCGAGCGCTGCGGATGGCTGTGGGCTTCCTCCGCGGTGATGCGCCCCTCGTCGACGAGGGTCTGCACGAAGGTGTCGTCCTTGGTGATCTGGGTCAGCTCGCCGTCGCGCAGCAGATATCCGCGGGAGTCACCGATGTGGACGAGGCCAAGTCTGTTGCCCGCGAACAGGATTGCGGTCAGCGTGGTACCCATGCCCTCGAGCTCGGGCTCCACCTCGACATGCGCGGCTATCGCGGAGTTGCCGTCGCGCACCGCGGAGTCGAGTTTGCTCAGCAGGTCGCCGCCGGGCTCGTCGTCGTCGAGGTGTGCCAGCGCGGCGATCACCAGCTGGGAGGCCACCTCGCCGGCCGCGTGCCCGCCCATGCCGTCGGCCAGGGCCAGCAGGCGCGCGCCCGCGTAGACGGAGTCCTCATTGTTGGCGCGCACCAGGCCGCGGTCGCTGCGGGCGGCATAGCGAAGGACAAGGGTCACGGGCGCAACTCGATCACCGTCTTGCCGATATGCACCGGCGTGCCAACCGGAACGCGTACTGCCGTCGTCACCTTCGCCCTGTCGAGGTATGTGCCGTTGGTCGATCCTAGGTCTTCCACGTACCAGTCGGCACCGCGCGGCGACAGCCGGGCGTGCCGAGTCGAGGAGTAATCATCGGTCAGCACCAGCGTGGAGTCGTCAGCGCGGCCGATCAGCACCGGCTGGGTGCCCAAGGTGATCCGGGTGCCGGCCAGTGCGCCCTCGGTGACCACCAGGTAGCGGGCGGCGTGCCGTTGCTGGCGGGACGGCAACAGTGCGCCGCGCAGCGCCAGGCCCCGGCGGACCATCACAGCGCCGGTCGGCGCGTAGATGTCGTTGCGCAGGACGCGCAGCACAGACCAGATGAACAGCCACAGCAACAGCAGGAAGCCGGCGCGCGTCAGCTGCAGAACTAACCCCTGCATCCGGCGTCCCCTCCGTCCTCGTGCCCTGCTTGCCGTTCCCGTGATACCTGCAGGCACCGGGCCGACTTCGGCACCGTCACGATACTTGGACGCTGGTGGGTACGCGGGTGAAGCCACTCCGCGTCAACCAAGCTGCGACCTTCGTCGACCTCAGTGAACGCGGACGATGATCTCGGAGTGGCCCAGTCGGATGACGTCGCCGTCGGCCAGCTGCCACTCCTGCACCGGCGCGTTGTTCACCGTGGTCCCGTTGGTGGAATTCAGGTCGGACAGCAACGCGACCTGGCCATCCCACCGGATCTCCAGATGCCGGCGTGAGACGCCGGTATCGGGCAGCCGGAACTGCGCGTCCTGGCCGCGGCCGATGACGTTGGCACCTTCGCGCAGCTGATAGGTACGTCCGCTGCCGTCGTCGAGCTGCAGGGTGACCGCGTGGCCGGCGGACGGGTACTCGCCCTGGGCGGGCGGCTGGGCGTACCCGCCGTAACCGCCACCGGCGGGCTGGCCGTAGTCGTAGTCCCGCCCGGCGGGTTCGGCGTAGCCGCCCTGCTCGTAGCCGCGGCCAGCCGGCTGACCGTAGTCGGGCTGGCCGTACTCCTGGCGGCCGTAGCCGCCGGCCGGTTGTCCGTAGCCCTGCTGCTCATAGCCACCCTGGTCGGGGTAGGCGGGGCGAGGCTCGGGACGGCCGTAGCCGGCGTCCTCGTGTCGGCCCGGACCGCGGCCGTAGTCATAGTCGCTGGACGGCGGACCCTGAGGTGCGTAACCGCCACCCTGCGGCGGACCGTAGGACGGGGCGCCGTATCCCGGCGGCGGGGCCTGCCGGTAGCCCTGGTCATAGCCCTGGCCCTGGTCGTAGCCCGGGCCGCCGTAGCCGCCGGCCGGGGGGCGCTGCTCGGGAGCCTGGCCGCCGTAGCCCTGGCCGCCGTAGCCGCCCTGCTCGGGGTAGGCCGGCCGCTGGCCGTAGCCCTCGGGCGGGGGCGCGTAGCCGCCCTGCTCGGGCGGGTAGGGGCCGCGCTGCTCGGGGGCGCCGCGCTGCTCGTCCTGCGGGCGGGGGTAGCGCTCGTCGTAGTAGTCGTCGCCGGGCCGCCCCTGACCCTGGTCGCCTCGGTAGGTGGGGTCGTTGCTCATCGCTGGTACTCCTGGTTCTGCGGTGTACGCCTGGTTCGATTCTGGCGGGGCGGTTGTGGCGCGGGACGGGTGGGGGTCGACGTCGGGGTTGACGACGCCGCGCGCACGGTATTGGCCGGTGTGCAGATTCGGCGACTGCTCGAACCTGACGACCAGCTCACCATACGTTTGCCATCCCTGATCACGGATGTAGCCGCCCAAGTGTTTGGCAAAAGTGTCCGTGGTGAGATCGCGGTCGGCGCTGACCTTCTCGAAGTCAGCCGGACTGAGGGTAATGACGTACTCATTGGGGGCCAAAAATCGTTCATGTGGAAGGGTTTGCACACCCGCGGAGGCTTCCCGCCGCAGCGCGGCTTCCACCTCTGCCGGGACAATTGATCCGCCGAATACCCGGGCGAACGCGTCGCCCACGGTGTTCTCGAGTTTGCGCTCGATGCGTTGAACCAGACCTCTCTGGTTACTCATCTCACCGCCTAGCTCGAGTCTGCCGCGTGTTGCGTCGACGCTTGTTCACCTTGATGCTATCGGCCCAGGTCGACGCGCCGTCACCATGAGAATTCTGAGAATCGTGTTAGACCAGGTCAGGGCATCGGAGACGGACTGTGACGGGGGCCGCTAGGCTGGTCTGAGCCGCGGGCGCGGGTTGAGGTTCACCCCCTCGACCGTGATACGCTCCCCCGGTTGTTTCGGGCGAGTGGCGGAATGGCAGACGCGCTGGCTTCAGGTGCCAGTGTCCTTCGGGACGTGGGGGTTCAAGTCCCCCTTCGCCCACACAAGTGGAGAAAACCCCGGCTTCTGGCCGGGGTTTTTCCGTTGGCGGGAAAGCCCCGAGCTCACTCTGGGTTGCTCACCTTGTTCTGCTGAGTTCGTCCGCGGCGCGCCGATGGCTGATGGCCCCCGTCGGCGGGCATCTCGGAGGCGTGGCAGACCTGATTTCCGCCGGCGCGCTTGGCGGCGTACATCGCGGCATCGGCGGCCTCGACGATTTCGTCGAGGAGCCGCAGGTTGACTTGGGAGTCGTTTTTCAGCGGTGCGCAGGCGGTGCCGATGCTCGCCGTCACCGGTACCGGCAGCTCGGCGATCGCCTGGCGCAGCCGTTCGGCAACGACATCCGGCGAATCGGGGTGGTCGACGTCGGCGATGACGAATTCCTCGCCGCCGGACCTGCCGATGATGGCGGAGAGGCCACAGTTGTCGGCCAGCGCCTCGCTGATCAGGATCAGCGCGGCGTCGCCGGCCGCGTGGCCCGCGGTGTCATTGAGTTTCTTGAAGCTGTCCAGGTCGATGACGATGACGATGAGTCGGCCGGCCTCGCTGTCGTTGCGCATGATCAGCTCGTAGGCCGACTGGTGGAACGACCGCCGGTTGTGCAGCCCGGTCAGCGGATCGCGGCCAGAGCTGCGCAGGTCGACGCGCAGCGTCTGCGCCAGCGACAGGACGCCGAACGGCAGGCCGACGTTGAGCGTTGCGACGATTGCCACCGCCGCGGCCGTCAGATAGATGTCGCCGGACGAGGAAACGAGCCGAGCGGCCAGGATCACCGCGCAGACCGCGGCTATCGCGCCGTTGGCCACCACCTCGTGGGCGGTGTGGAAGTAGGCGACAAAGCCGCCGATCACGGCGAACGTCGCGCACCCCATCAGGCCCACGTAGTCATTGGAGTACGACAGCGCGGCGGCGGCGATGGTCGCGGTCGAGGTGAACGAGAACAGCAACGACTGGCGGCGGGTGGGCCAACGCAGCAGAAAGGGGACCGCCGCCGCCAACGCCAACGCGGCCGCGGCGACGCAGACCGTGACGGCCACCGGGCCGTCCGGCCCCTGCGGGCTCTTGATCATCAACGCGGTCGACGACGCGAGAGCCAGGGTCGCGGTGAAGATCAGCGTCCGCCAGATTCCCTGCTGGTTGCGATCATGCAGGTAGACGCTGATCCAGTCGTATTGGTCAGCGTGACGTGGTGGCAGCGCTCCCCACCGAAGCATGTGTCATCCCCATTCCGACGGGAAGTCTCGCTGTGATTGCGGAATCAATTTTGCCAGCTATGAGCCGAAGTGCTCAGTCCTTGGTTCTCGTCGAGTCCGGCGACGGCGTTTCGGCCGGCCTGCTTGGCTCGGTACATCGCGGCGTCGGCCCGGGCGGTGACGGTCGCGCTCGATTCGCCGGGTGCGGACGACGTGGCCC
This sequence comes from Mycobacterium sp. ELW1, assembly GCF_008329905.1. Taxonomy (NCBI): domain Bacteria; kingdom Bacillati; phylum Actinomycetota; class Actinomycetes; order Mycobacteriales; family Mycobacteriaceae; genus Mycobacterium; species Mycobacterium sp. ELW1. The sequence continues at coordinate 27,325 of NZ_CP032155.1, forward strand.
CGATGCTCAGGGTCGTGGTGATCGTCAAACCGAATTGGTGGATGGGTTCCGCAGCGAGTGCGCGAATCCGTTCACCTACCTCAACGGCCTTTTCGGTGCTCTCGACACCCGGAAGGAGAATCAGTATCTCGTCGCCGCCGATCCGGCCCACGGTGTCTTCCAGATGGACGCACTCACGCATTCGGGCGGCGATGGTCGACAGCACGGCGTCTCCCACGGCGTGGCCCCAGGTGTCGTTGATCTGTTTGAAGTGGTCCATATCGCAGTACAGGACACCCAGTCGAGCCTGCGGGTCCTTGAGCGCAGCGTCGAAACGGGCCAGCGTCTCCCCGCGGTTCACCAGACCGGTGACGCTGTCGATGCGGGCCAGTTCCCGGAGCCGGTTGCGCATGTCGTCCACGGCAGCCGAGATCTCCGCGATCTCGCGGGGACCGCCCTGGCCGATGGGCTGGTCGTAGTCGCCGTCGGCCACCGCGCGCACTGAGCGCACCAACCGTGAGACGGGCTGGGTGAGCATGCGTCGCACCGTGATGATGCATCCGACGACGCTGACCACGAGGAGACTCAGGGCGATCCACTGGCTGTTGCTCGCGGTGCGGAGCACCGAGCGGATGTGCTCGATCTCCTCGGTGATGAGCTTGTCGAGCCGGGCGTTGACCGCTCGGAAACGTTCTCGGAGCGGGTCGAACAGATTCTTCGCGTCGAGGACCATCTGATTGAGCAGGGCGCGCGGAACCGACCCGGTTTTGAGTGCGGCGATCTGCGGGTCAGCGGCCCGGCTCTTCCATATCGCGGCGACGGCCACCTCTTCGGCGAACAACGCGCGCAGGTCGTCGGCGTACGGCATGCCGACCAGCTCCCGCTGGAGTTCGGGCACCAGGCGGTTGACGGTGGCGGTTCCGGCCTCGTACAGGTCGAGCGCGATCGGATTGCCGGTCAACAGATACGCCCGCTGTCCGGTCTCCTGGTCGACGAACGCGCGACTCAGTTCAGAGCTTTGGTTCCTGATCGGGATCAGCCGGTCACCGAGGTTGTGCAGTGCGTTGCCGACGGTGATCCGACCCGCGATCGATGCCGTCATCGACGCGACGAACACCAGCGTTATGGCGCCGACGGAACAGAAGATCAGCGCTCGCAGGGATGGCCGCCGCCTGCTCGAACTAGGCACAGCGTTTGACCCTAAGCCACCCAGGTCAGCGCAGCGCGGTTCGGTGCGCTGGGCGCGAGCGACACGCTTGCGGTGGGCTGTTCTAGTTGTGCACCGAGCCCGCGGGCAGATCGACGCCGATCTCGTCGCAGATCGGCGGGATGATGATCAACGCACCGCGCGGGCTGCAGAACGGAGTGCCCGGCGGCAGCGGCGCAGCCGGCGGGGCGGGCGGCAACGGCGGCGGCGGTGCCACCTGCTGAGGCGCGCCGCGCCAGGGATATAGCGTGCTGGTGCTCACGTCGACGATGCCGTACGAGTTCCAGTACCAGTCGTGGCAGGCGTTCTGGTCCCAGCTGAGAACCTGGCCACCAGGAATGGCCGGATCACCGGGACACCAATGGGTGCACGTCAATCCCTGCGGGCAGTTGCCGCCCTGATAGCTGGGCCCGTCTGCGCTCGCAGCGCCTGCCCCCAGCGCCAACCCGGCTGCCAGGACCGCCCCGGAAACCATCATCGAGGTCGTGAATCGCGAGATCTGTTTCATGTAGCCAGTTCAATCCCGGAGTCCGACTACCGATCCCAACTCGCCGTGGCCGATCAGCGGTCGACGCGGGCCGGCCGGCTGATCCGGGTCTGGTTGCCGCCGGCCCGCTTGGCTGCGTACATCGCGGCGTCGGCCGCCCGGATCAGATCGTCCATCGCGGCGACACTGTCCCACCGCACGATGGCCGCGCCGACACTGGCAGTCACCGGTTGAGGCAGCGCGGCGATCGCCTGGCACAGCTGGGTGGCTAATTCCTCGGCCAGCTCGGCGGGCACGGCGTCGACCACGATGAACTCCTCGCCGCCGAACCGCCCGATGATCGCCGAACTGTTGCTGTTCTCGCGAAGCGCCCAGCCGACGGCGGTCAGGGCCTGATCACCGGCGATGTGACCGTAGGCGTCGTTGAGTTTCTTGAACTCGTCGAGATCGATCATCACGACGATGAGGTGCATATCGTGTCCGGGGGATGTCAGTAGCAGCGACGCCCGTTCGTAGAACGCGCGCCGATTGAGGACGCCGGTGAGCGGATCCTGATCGGAGCGCACAACATCGGCGCCCATGGTGCGCATGACCGCTTGAATCGCCAGGGGAACCGCGAGATTCAGTTCGACGACCAACCACCACCCCGCGGCGGCAACGGCCCACCCGTAGTGCGGCACCACGCGGATCGCGCACAGGGCACCGACGGCCATCCCGAGGACGACGATGAACGTGATCGCTTTCGAGTTGTGGAAGAACGCGGCGTAGCCGCCGATGACGGCCATGCCGGTGCAGCCCATCAGGGCGACCATGGGATAGGTCTGCATCACGCAGCCGACGGCAATGAGCGAGCTGCCGAAGCAGGCCATTCGCAGCGATTGCCGCCGGCTCAGCCAGCCGCGCAGCCACAGGGTGCTGTAGGTGATCCCGGTGAGCACCGCGGCGGTGCCGAATGTCCACGCCCACACCGGTGGGACGTTGCGCATGGTCGGGGTGGCCGCACCCATCAAAATCAGGCCCGCCGACATCATCGCCATCAGCACTTTGGTGGGCCAGGCCAGGCCGCGCGCCCTCAAATACCCGGACAGCCACTCGAACTGGTCGGGTAACCGCCACCATCGCGCGAGCGGCCCCCCGGCCTGGTTGCCCGGTCCGGAGGCCCGCTGGTCGTTCACCGCGCCATCCCTCCCCGCATGGCGTTCACGGTAGCCCGAGCAAATCGGTAGCGAGGTGAAATATCAACGGCGACAGAAATTAACTCCTGCGTGAGCCGACTCGCGCGGCTGTTGCCGTCGGGAGCGGCGTAGGACTGGCTAACCTGTTTGAATGGGCACGCAAACGGTCCCCGGCGGAGTGGTACACGAGCTTCCGGCAGATTTGCGGACCGCGCTGCTGGGCAACGACACCGCGCTGGCGGCCTGGAACGACATCACGCCGCTGGCGCGCAACGAGTTCATCTGCTGGGTCGAGGACGCCAAGCAGCAGAAGACTCGCGAGCGGCGCATCCGCCGGACCCAGGAGGAACTGGAAGAAGGTATGCGCCGGCCCTGTTGCTGGCCGGGCTGCAAGCACCGCGAGCGAACCGGCAAGGCTTAGCCGCGTGGCGTGAGGCCGCGCAGCAGTACCGCCAACCCGAACTCGAATGCGTCGTCGGCCCGCGCCGGCTTGGGCGCACCGGTCGCCAGCGCGGCGGCCAGCTCGGGCCCGACCTCGGCACCCGATTCCCACGGCTCCTCGGGTGCGGCCAGATCCAGCGCGGACCCCAGCACGAAGCAGTCCATCAACGTGATGGCCCGCAGGGTGTCGGCGGCGTCGAACCCGGCGCGGTGCAGGGTCACCGCCAACATGTTGTACATCCGGATGGCGTGACTGCTGTTCACGGCGTAGGCGGTCAACAGGGGAATCAGCCGCGGATACCGGGCGTAACTCCGCCGGTAGGACCGCAGGATGTCGGCGACCGCCTCAGCCCACGGGCGGTCCGGTTGATCGTCGGGAAGCTGCACCTCGGACATCGCGCGCTCGCGCAGCAGCTCGACGATCTGGCCGCGGCCCGACACGTGGTTGTAGAGCGATGACGGACTGACCTGCAATTTGCGCGCCAGGTCGGGCATGGTGAATTCGCCGGTGGCACGCACCAGGTCCATGGCGGCCGACGCGATCCGGTCGGTCGACAACAGCGGTGTCGGCGGGCGGCCCATCAAAGTCTCTCTTCCTCTTGCGAAGAATTATGAGCCAGTTCACACTAAAACGAAATAGATTCGTTTTAGGAGTTCGATGATCACCCTGACTGCCCGAGCGCCCGAACCGCTGTCCCGGTCGGCGCCATCGCAGCGTCCGCCGCTGCGGGTCGGCCTGGTCCAGCACCGCTGGCGACCGGACCGCGTGGAACTCGTCGCAACAGTGCGTGCCGGCATCGACACCGCTGCCGGTGAGGGTGCGTCGGTGGTCTTCCTGCCGGAGATCACCCTGCTGCGCTATCCGGCAGATCGCCCGGCCGGCGCCAACCCGGCGGCCCTGGCCGAGGATCTGGAGAACGGTCCCACCTTCGACCTGGCGGCAAGCGCGGCGCGGGCCAACGGGATCTTCGTGCACGCCTCGCTCTACGAACGCACCCCTGATACGCACGATGGCCTGGGTTACAACACCGCGATCCTGGTCTCCCCGGCGGCGAACTCGTGGGGCGGACCCGCAAGCTGCACATCCCGATCTCGGCCGGCTACTACGAGGACACCTATTTCCGGCCCGGCCCCGATACCGACCCGTACCCGGTCTACGCGCCTGACGGACTGGACGCTCGCATCGGGATGCCGACCTGTTGGGACGAATGGTTTCCTGAGGTCGCGCGGAACTACTCGCTTGCCGGTGCCGAGGTGGTCGTCTACCCCACCGCCATCGGATCCGAACCGGTCTTCCCCGACTTCGACACCCGGCCGCTGTGGCAGCAGGTCATCGTGGCCAACGGCATCAACAGCGGCCTGTTCATGGTGGTGCCCAATCGCGTCGGAGACGAAGGCGCCGTGACGTTCTACGGCTCCTCCTTCATCTCCGATCCCTACGGCCGGGTACTGGTGCAGGCACCGCGCGACGAGGAGGCCGTGTTGATCGCGGACCTCGATCTCGACCAGCGCCGAGATTGGTTGGAGCTCTTCCCCTTCCTGCTGACCCGACGGCCGGACACCTACTCCGCGCTGACCCGGCCCGTCGTCGCCGACGAGCCCTACGGCGCCGGTCACGCCGCGACGGCGGTGGTCAAGTGAGCTCGACGCTGTTCACCGGCGGTGTGGTGTGGACCGGTGCAGGGCAGGAGTCCGATGCCCTTCTGGTGATCGACGGGGTCGTTCGTGCGCTGGGCGCGCACGCCCGAGAACTGGCTGCCGACGCGGACTGTGAGCACGTCGACCTCGACGGCGGGTTCCTGATGTCGTCCTTCGGCGACGGCCATGCGCATCCGCTGTACGGCGGGTTGGAAGCAGTCGGTCCGCCGGTCCGTGGCTGCGGCACCATCGACGAAATCGTCACTGCGGTCAAGGTTTACGCCGAGGAACACCCGGACGAGGAATGGATCGTCGGCGCGTCGTATGACGGCAGCCTGGCCGAGGGCGGACTGTTCGATGCCCGGTGGCTCGACGCCGCGGTGCCGGACCGCCCGGTGGTACTGCGGGCCTGGGATTACCACACAGTGTGGTGCAACACCGCGGCCATCGAGCGCGCGGGCATCACCGCCGACACACCCGACCCGGTTCTCGGCGAGATCCCCCGGCGCCCGGACGGTTCGGTGCTGGGTACGTTGCGGGAATGGGGCGCAACGGATCTGGTGATGAACGTGATGCCGCCTCGCGACGAGCGGCAGCGCATCGGCGCGCTCGGCACCGCCGCCGACTACTACCTGGCTCGCGGTGTCACCTGGGTGCAGGACGCCTGGGTCGAACCCGGCGACGTCGCAACCTATGTCGAGGCGGCTCGCCAGGGCGCACTGCGCATGCGGTTCAACCTCGCGTTGTACGCCGACCCGCGGCACTTCGATTCGCAGATAACCCAATTCGCTGAGTCGCGACGTGCGGTCGAAGAGGCCGGATCTCCCCTGCTGACGGCGAACACGGTGAAGTTCTTCGCCGACGGCGTGGTCGAGAACGAGACGGGTGCGCTGCTGGCGCCGTACTGCTCGGGGCTTCACTCGCACGGTATGCAGAACTGGGAGGGCGACTCGCTGGCCGAGGCAGCACGCCGGGTCGACGAGCTCGGACTGCAGATCCATATCCACGCCATCGGCGACGCCGCCGTCCGCCAGGCTCCGACGCCATCGAGTACACTGTGTCGCGCAACGGGATTCGCGATCGCAGGCCGGTGATCGCCCACGTTCAGCTGGTGGACGACACCGATATCGGCCGATTCGCGGAGCTTGGCGTCATCCCCAACATGCAGCCGCTGTGGGCGCAGATGGATGCGTTGATGACGGTGCTGACCATCCCCCGGCTCGGCGTCGAACGCAGCGACCGGCAGTACCAGATGCAAACGCTGAACCAATCCGGTGCGGCGCTGGCGTTCGGCTCGGACTGGCCCGTCTCCTCGGGTGCCCCACTCGACGGCATCGCCGTGGCGACCTCCCGGCTGACCACCGAAGGCCAGCCGGAAGGCGGTTGGACGCCGCACGAGATCGTGCCGATCGAGCGGGCGCTGTCGTCGTACACCGGAGCCGTTGCCTACCAGGCCTATGCCGAAAACACTTGGGGAGTGATCACTCCCGGCGCCAGCGCCGACCTGGTGTGGCTCGACCGGGATCCGCGGAACACACCGCCGCTGGATCTGCCGGGCGTGGGCATCCACGCCACATACTTGCGCGGTGCGCAGGCCTACCGGGCTGACGAAGGAAAGGTACGACCATGACCGCGGAGTTCATCACCGGCCCCCACGAGGGGCACTTGAAACGAGCGCTGGGCCTGCCGTCGCTCGTGCTGTTCGGCTTGGTCTACATGGTCCCGCTGACGGTGTTCACCACCTACGGCATCGTCACCGAGACCTCGGGCGGCCGGCTGCCGCTGGCCTACATCGTCACGCTCATCACGATGGTGTTCACCGCGCTGTCCTATGCACGGATGGCGGCGGCCATTCCGGTCGCCGGTTCGGCATACACCTACACGCAGCGCACTTTCGGCGCGCCCGTCGGCTTCCTGGCCGGGTGGTCGCTGCTGCTGGACTATCTGTTCCTGCCGATGCTGAACTACCTGGTCATCGGGCTCTATCTCAACGCGGCGCTGCCCGCGCTGCCCGCGTGGGTCATCGTCGTCGTGTCGATAGCGATCGTCACGGTGCTCAACATCATCGGCATCGTGTCCGTCGCTCGGGCCAACTTCCTCATCATCGCGATCCAGGCGATCTTCATCGTGGTGTTCGTCGCCCTCGCGATCGCCAAGACCACCGGCTACGGAACCGTCGACCTGTTGGCGCCTTTCACCGGTGACGGCACAGCGGGCGGCATGAGCCCGATCCTGGCCGGCGCGGCGATCCTGTGTCTGTCGTTCCTCGGGTTCGACGCCGTCTCCACGCTGTCGGAGGAGGCACGTGACGCCAAACGCACGGTGCCGCAGGCGATCATGATCGCGACGGTCGTCTCGGGGATCATCTTCATCCTGCTGTCCTATGTGTCGCAGCTGGTGTTCCCGTCCAACAAGTTCGCCGACGTGGACACCGGTTCGACCGACGTGATGCTGGCCGCGGGCGGGGCGTTCGTCAACACGTTCTTCACCGCGGCGTACGTGGCCGGTGCACTCGGTTCGGCGTTGACCTCGCAGGCGTCGGTCGCCCGAATCCTGTATGCGATGGGCCGCGACGGCATCCTGCCCCGCAAGGTGTTCGGGCATGTGTCCGCCAAGTACAGCACCCCGGTCTACGCCATTCTGACGGTCAGCGTCATCTCGCTGCTCGCGATCTGGATCGATCTGACCATCCTGGCGTCGGTCGTCAGTTTCGGTGCGCTGGTGGCGTTCTCGGTGGTGAACCTGTCGGTGATCAAGCACTACTTCGTCGACATGCGGGAACGCAACATCCTGCTCAATGTGATCGCTCCGGTGATCGGCTTCCTGCTCACCGCCTGGCTGTGGACAAGCCTGTCGGGTAGCGCGCTGACGATCGGATTGATCTGGCTCGCAATAGGATTCGTCTGGCTGCTGGTGGTCACGCGCGGCTTCCGGCGGCCCACCCCGGTGTTGGACCTGGAATACGAGTGAGCCCGCAGGGCTCGGACCCGCTGGCCGGCTACCCCGTCACCGCCCCGCCGCTGCGGGGGCGGGTGTGGTTCGACCAGAGCTGGCTGGATCTGACGTTCGTGCACTGGCCGGTGCGCCCCGCCGACATCGCGCACCTCTACCCCGCCGGTGCCCGCCCGGATGTCTTCGACGGCATGAGCTATGTCGGGTTGGTGCCGTTCCGGATGGGTTACACCGCAGTCGGCCCGACCCCGCCGGTGCCGTACTTCGGTTCCTTCGCCGAAACCAACGTGCGGCTCTATTCGGTGGACGACGCGGGCCGGCACGGGGTGCTGTTCCGGTCGCTGGAATCCGCACGGCTGGCGGTGGTTCCGGCGATCCGCATCGGCATGGGGATCCCCTACACCTGGGCCCGGATGCGGATCACCCAGACATCGGATCAGATCAGCTACGACAGTGTCCGGCGCTGGCCGCGGCGCGGGCTGCGCAGCCGGGTGACGGTGCGCCCGGGCGAGCCGGTCGAGCCGACCGCGTTGGAGACCTGGCTGACCGCGCGTTGGGGCGCGCACACCCGCAAGGCCGGCCGGACCTGGTGGGTGCCCAACTATCACGGCCCGTGGACTCTGCAGTCGGCGCGGCTGCTGGACCTCGACGACCAACTGGTCGCGGCCGCCGGGGTACGCACGGCCGGGGAACCGCTGCGGGCGCTCTACTCCCCCGGCATGCGAACGCAGTTCGGCCGTCCGATCGCGGTCGGCTGAGACGCCGCTCGCAGTAAGCTCGCAGCCATGGCTGTGCGGGTGCGGATCTCGAGGGCGCTGATGGCCGCCGCCTGCGGCGCTCTGTTCGTGGCTGCACCCGTCGTTGTCGCCGCCCCGGCCAACGCCTGCCCCACCGGGCATCTGGCTGATCCGATCACCGGACAGTGCTACGTGGCCAACGGTGTCCCGAGTGTGGGTGGCATCCCGTGCATTCCGGGCAAGTCGATGGGGACCTGCCTGGGGATTCTGCAGAACCAGTCGCCGCGCGGCGGCGGCCCGCCGGTCGGCGGGCCCTGGCCCTAACGCTGATCGTCTGCCGCGTTACCGCTGGTGAAGTCGACGGCTTGCGCGAGAATGTTCGCCACCACCGACTCGACCCTCGACTCGATCGAGAACGCCAGCGTGGAACTCACGGCGGACACCGCCTGGGTGCGGAACCGAACCAGCATCGTGATCATCTCGGTGACTTCGGGATCCGGCGGTAACGGGGATCCGGGAGTGAGCCGTTCGCCGACGTGGTCCACACCGGCTCGCACCAAGATCCCGCTGATCTGGTCGATCAGGGGCGCAATCTGCTCGTGAAGGTCGATGAGCGTCCCGAGGGCCACGCCGTACTGGCGGATCTCGTTGAAGGCCTCGACCAACTTGGGACGCACAACCGTGGCATCGTGCCCGTCGTCCTCGAGCCGGATCATGTCGAGTCCGACCATCCGGTCGAATCCCTCGTCGTCGTCGACGAGCCTGCGTGCTTCGGCGACCGACATCCGCTCAGGCTTCTCGGTGGCCCAGCTTCCGGCGATCGCCGATTCCAGCCCCAGCATGTCCCCGACGTTCTTGCCCTGTTCCCACGCCGAGAGCATCTCGTTGACATGGGCGATGGTGTATCCGCGGTCCAACAGCGAGGTGATCATTCGCAGTCGGGTCAGGTGGGTGTCGTTGAACAACGCGATCCGCCCGACCCGCAGCGGCGGGTGCAGCAGACCGCGGTCGCGGTACACGCGGACGTTGCGGGTCGTCGTCCCGGCCAGTCGCGCCAATTCGTCGATGCGGTACTCCCCCGCCGCCGCCACCCCATGCGGCTGCACCGCGGCGTCGAACAATTGCGACACTGCTGCTTCGACGACGTCGCGGGAACCGCGGCGCAGCCGCCGCAGAATGCTCGGGATCGGACCCGTCATCTCACGCCGTCGACACGACCACACGCGGCCGGGCATCGGATGCCACGGCCTCGTAGTCCTCGAACCGGAACTGTCGCATCTGTCGAAGATACTGCGTCGCGAATCCCGGATACATCGAGGCGTTGAACCCATCGGCTGTCAGGTACCAGCTGTTGCACCCCGACATCCAGGTGGTCTTGGTCAATCGCTTCTGCATCCGCTCGTTGTAGCGGCGCTGCGCATCGGCCCGCACGTCGAGGTAGCGCAGGTTTCGGCGCAGGATGGCGGTGACTCCGGTGACGGCATAGTCGATCTGGCCTTCGACGTAGACCAGTAGCGAATTGTGGCCGGGTCCGGAGTTCGGGCCGGTCATGAAGAACAGGTTGGGGTAGCCGTGCGCGCTCGCGCTCTTGTATGCCTCGGCGTGCTCGCGCCATTCCTGTTGCAGCGAACGGCCATCGAGCCCGGTCACCGGGAACGGCGGACCCGACAGGTGCACGTCGTATCCGGTGGCGAACACGATGGCATCGACGTGATGCTCGATGCCGTCACTGGTCCGGATGCCGACCGGGCTCAGGGTGGCGATCGGCCAGTCGATCAGCTTGCAGTTGTCGCGCTGCAACGCCGGGTAGTAGTCACTGGACACCAGCATGCGTTTGCAGCCCGGGGTGAACTCCGGGGTGAGCTGGCGGCGCAGCCACGGGTCGGCCACCGAGCGTCGTAGATGTGCCTTTCCGAGCCGGGCGACCAGCCGGCTGGCAGGCGTGTCCCAGACCAGCGCCGCCGCGCTGGCCTCATGGCCCCAGTACAGCGCCTGACGGGCCAATGCCTGGGTGGCAGGCACTTTGTCGAAGAGTTCCTGCACTGCGGTCGGCATCGAGATGTCCAGCCGCGGTAGCACCCAGCCGGGTGTCCGCTGGAACACCTTGACGGCCGCGGCGGTCTTGACCAGTTCGGGCACGATCTGCACCGCGCTGGCACCGGTGCCGATCACCGCGATCCGCTTGCCTGCGACGTCGTAGTCGTGATCCCAGGCCGCGCTGTGGATCTTGCGCCCGCGGTAGCTGTCGATCCCGCGGATGTCGGGAAATTTGTGGTCGGCCAGCGGACCTGATGCCAGGATCACGGTGCGAGCCTGAATCTGTTTGCGCCCCTTGGCGGTCACCGTCCAGATCCCGGCCTGGCCGTCGAAGCTCAACCCGGTGACCTCGGTGTCGAACCTGATCAGCGGACGCAGTCCGAACTGGTCGGTCAACGACTCGATGTGGTCGCAGATCTCGGCGCCCGTCGGGTACGCACGCGACCAGGTGGGGTTCTGGACGAACGAGAACGAGTACAGCAGTGAGGGGATGTCGCAGGCTACGCCGGGGTAGGTGTTGTCCCGCCAGGTGCCGCCGACGCGGCCGTTGCGTTCGACGATGACGATGTCGTCGACGCCGGCCTGTTTGAGCTTGATGGCGGTGCCCAGTCCGGTGAATCCCGCGCCGACGATGACGGTGTCATGGATGTGCTTGGTGGCGACCATGTCTCAGGCCGCCGGCTCGTGGGTCAGTTCCTTGAACCAGCTGGGGATCGGTTTGAGCAGTCTGCGCGGTATCCGGTCGGACGCCCACACCATCGGATTGGCGACCCAGTGATAGGGGTTGCCGGGGTTGATCGCCAGGTGGGCGTGCAGTTTGAGGATGTGATAGGTGGGGACCCGGTGCGTGTACTCGCCGCGCTCGCCGAGGGTGCGGAATCGCTTGACCGCGTTGTAGAGCCGCTCGGGTTCCAGCCCCATCCCGACGATCTCGTTGCGTATCCGATTGAGCAGCGGGATGTACATGATCGCACCGATGATCAGGCCGGGGGTGGCGACATTGCCGACGAACTCGATCGCCAGCCGCCGCAGATCGGCGTGACCGATCATGTCGAGAACCTCGAAATCGACGGCTATGTGCCGGGATTCGTCGTTGTTGATCTTCTCGAAAACCTGGTGGCAGACGGGGTCGTCGACCTCCTCGAGCAGGAACTTGAGCAGCGCGCCGTCGAGCGCGACTTCGAGCATCGGGATGACGGTGCCAAGGATCGACAGGGACATCGAGTCGGCGTAGGTGTCCAGCCAGTCCATCGCCAGGCGGATGTTGACGTTCGGCTCGGGCATCTCACCGTCATCGAGCATGCCCCACCGCTTCATCAGCGCGAGTTCGGCGTTCGCATGACGCTGTTCCTCGGCGTGGAAGTAGCGGTAGATCTCGGCGATGGTCGGGTTGGGCGCTTTCTTGGCCAGCGCGGCGAACCCGCGTGCGCCGATGTTCTCGATCCAGCACAGATCGGCCATGAACGCCTTGAGTTTCGGGCGCTGGTCGTCGGTGATACGTTCGGCGCCGGGAGCGTTCCAGTCGATGTCGGCCAGCGCCCACTGCCGGTCTTTGATCTTGGCCAGCATGACGTCCATGTCGATTGCCATCGATCCTCCTAGGTGGTGACGCGGGTGATGAGCCCGGCGGCGCGGGTGTACACCGTCGGAGTGAAACGTTTGATGCCCCAGCCGATTCGGGCTTCGGGTTGCGGCATGCAGTAGAGGCCGCCGCGATCGAGGGTGTCCAGGCACATCCGGGCGACGCGGTCGGCGGAGAAGCCTGTCCACCGCATCAACTGCTCGGCAAGCTGCGTCGTCTCGGCGGGGATGCGGCCCGATTCGAGGATGTTGGTCTTGACGAAGGTGGGGCACAGAACCGTGACATTGACTCTGGTGCCGGACATTTCCGCGGCAAGGGTCTCCGACAGGGACAGGGTGCCCGCCTTGCTGACGTTGTAGGCGGCCATCCCGGGCGCGGCGCCGAACGCCGCGGCCGACGCCACGTTGATGATCCCGGCGGGACGGCCGGATTCGCGCAGGATCGGGGCGAAGACGTGGCAGCCGTGGATCGGTCCCCACAAGTTGACGTTGAGCACCCAGGTCCAGTCGGCGAGATCCATATCGCCGATCGTCGTCCCGCCCGCCCCGACACCGGCGTTGTTGACGACCAGCGTCGGTGGCCCGCCGAACCACGACTGTGCCTGTTCGGCAAGGCGAAACACGTCGTCGACCTGGGTGACATCACAGGAGACCGCCAGCGCACGGTCGCCGATTGCCTCGGCAGTCTTGCGCGCTGCGCCCTCATCGATGTCGCTGCACACCACGCGGCCGCCCCGGGCGGCCAGCTCGGTGGCGAAGGCGGCTCCGATACCGCTGCCTGCGCCGGTGATGACGGCGTCGGCGTTGCGGCTACGTTTCGTTCCGAAGATACCCATGCTCATCCCACCTGTCCGACATTGTTGTCGCGCAACGCATCCGCGATGAATCTCGTGATCTCACGCATCGCGGGCGCGGCTGCGGGGGTGAGACGCGGCAGGGCCTGGAAGACGTGCACCTGGTCAGGCCAGATGCGCAGGTCGCATTCGCCACCGGCACGGCGCAGGTCGTCGGCAAGGGCGATGGCGTCGGCCGCGAGCATCTCCGCGCCGCCGGCGTGGATCAACGTGGGTGGCAGTAGCCGCCCGCCCGCGACGTCGAGCGCCAGCCGCGGGTGCGCGGGTTCGACACCGGCACAGTACAACTCGATCAATCGTGCGGCGTCACGGGAGCGGATGGCCGGGTCACGCCCGGTGCGCTCCCAGGTCCGGGCGAGTCCGAACGTGAGGTCCAGCAACGGTGACAGCAGCACGAGGGCGGCGGGATGCGGGACGTCAGGCTGTAGCAGCAGATCAACCGCGAGGTGGCCGCCCGCGGAGTCGCCGGCGATCGTCAGGCTCTCGGGTGGCATGCCGCGGTCGCCGACCAGCCATTCCCAGCCGGAGCGGACATCGTCTGCGGCCGCGGGAAATCGGTGCCGCGGGGCCAGCCGATAGTCGACGCTGAACACGGGCAGGCCCGTCAACCGCGAGAGCCATGACGTGAGGCGGCGGTGGGTGCGCGGCGAGCAGAGCGCATAGCCGCTGCCGTGCACGAAATAGATCGCCCCAGCCGGGACGTCAGGGCCGACACCTCGGCCGTACACCCACTCACCGACGAGGCGACGACCGTCGGATGTTCGAGTGTCCACGGGAACGGTTGTGGTCCCGGACAGGGACGGTCCGAAGGTGTCCATGATGCGGGCCACGATCTGACGCGAAGCCCAGAGCCCCCACGCTTGCTCGGGTGGGAGCACGGCGCTGAGCTGGCGCAGGGTCAGGCTGCTTGCGACATTCGCACTTCGACTTCGCCACACGGATATCGACTCGCCGAACACACGGTGGATACAACGCCCAATGATGCCATTTGTCAATGGCACTATTGGGCAATGGCAATGATCAGTCGTCGAAGATCGCGACCGCGCGGGTCCATCCCGCCGACGCCGCATGAACCTTCACCGGGAAGCACGCGACCTCAAAGCCGTTGGGCGGCAACGACTCCAGGTTGTGCAGCTTTTCGATATGCGAGTAGCCGACCGTGCGTCCGGCGCGGTGCCCTTCCCAGATGATCGACGCGTCGTGGTCCTGGGCGTACCGCTGGGCGGTGTAGGAGAACGGCGCATCCCAGCTCCAGGCATCGGTTCCGGTGAGCCGCACGCCGCGTTCGAGCAGGTACAGGGTGGCGTCGCGGCCCATGCCGCAGCCGGTACCGACGTAATCAGGGTGTCCGTAGCGGGTGCCCGCGCTGGTGTTGACCAGCACGATCTCCAGCGGCGCCAGGCTGTGCCCGATGCGATCCAGCTCGGCCTCCACGTCCGCTGCGGTCACCACGTACCCGTCCGGGAAGTGCCGGAAGTCGAGCTTGACCGCCGGCTGCAGACACCACTCCAGTGGTACCTCGTCGATGGTGATGGCGCGCTTGCCGCCGTCCATCGTCGACGCATAGTGGTACGGCGCGTCCAGATGGGTGCCGTTGTGAGTGGTGATCCGGACCCGTTCGATCGCCCACCCTTCGCCGTCGGGCAGGTCGTCGACGGTCGCGCCGGGGAAGAACGACACCACTTCGGCGGCGGTCTGCTTGTGGTCGTAGTAGTCGATCTCCGGGAGGTGCCCCGGCGGGTCCGAGGCGATGCCGGCCTGCAGCGGGACGGAGATGTCGACGAATCTTCTCATCGGACCCCTTACGTTCTGGGGCGGAACGCTACGCCCTGGGGTGGAAGGATTCGACCGGGTTCACCAAGCCGACGGTGATCGCGTTTCCGATCTGCCCGTGTGCGTCGAACACCGCGACCGCACCGCACGCGATCCCGTCGTTGCTGTTGTGCGACGTGGCCGCCAGGCCGATGTAGTCCCCGATCGGCTCGCGAGCCAGGGTCAGCGTGTAGTCGGCGTTGATGTATCGCAAACCGCCTGTGCCCCAATGGGATGTCGCACTGGCCGCGTCAGCGGCCATCGCAACGGTGACGAACGGGGAGGTCCCTTCGCCGTCGACCAACGGCCGGACCTGCCGGATCCAGGCGTATTTGGGCCCGGTCGCGTCGTGCCATTCGGTGAAGGCCATCGCGCCGCCGGAGTCGCCCTGTCCTCCGTAGCCCCAGACGAACATCATCAGGTCGTCGGGCAGCGGACCGGGATCCGGCGGCAGCGGCGGCATCGTGACCGGCGAGGACCAGATGTCGCCGGCCGGGTGCTCGCCGCGGCGTAGGAACATCGCGCTGGCCCGGGACACCACCGTGTCGTTCTGGATCAGTTCGGCGTCGACCAACCGGATGCGCCGGCCCTCTCGGCGCAGAGTGGTGCGCACTTCCAGGGGGGCGATCGCGGTGGGCCGGAGCAGGTCCACGGTCAGCCGGGCAGGCACGAATTCGGCGGCGCCACCCACCTGTTCCAGCGCCCGCGCCAGGATGCCGCCGACGACGTGACCGCTGATCGTCGGACCCCAGGGTCCCTGCGCCGCCGGGCCGGGCAACATGACGTCACCGTCGGACACCAGATACGCCCGAGATTCGCCTGCCGAGTCGTCCAGATCCGTCACGAGGTCACACGATAGCGGCGCCCCAGTCAGCTACTCAGCACCTGCTGTAGGTAGCGCTCGGTATCCGCGGTGGCGGGGTCTGTGACGTCCGCGAACTCCGGATGCTTCTCGATGTATTTCGCCACCATCGGGCACACCGCCACGATGCGCAGCCCGGCGTCCCGGGTGGCGGCCAGCGCCTCGCCGACCATGATGCTGGCCAGTCCGCGTCCTTCGAATGCGTTCTCGACCTCGGTGTGGTGGAACATGCGCTGACCATCGTGGTCGACGTAGTCGGCGACGCCGACCTGCTTGCCGTCGACGGCGATGGTGAACTGGTCCTTGCCGGCGGTGACGGTCGCCTCGGCGCCGGTCTTGTCTTGTGTCATGGAACTCCTCAGGTTCGGCGGCGGGGCCGCAATCGGATGGCGGGTAGCGGGGGTGCCGGTAGCCGCATGATGGAACCCGAGTACCCACTGACGTCGCCGAAGCGATCGTCGCCGTCGTCCCACTGCCTGCGGTACTCGACGATCTCGTCGTGGCTGCGGCCCACGAAGTTCCACCACATCAGGAGTTCCTCGGTGAATGGCGTCCCGCCGAGCAGCAGCACCCGGGCGGCCAGGCCGGCCGCGTTGTGCAGCCGCAGCGTCGTGGAGCCGGTTCCGAGGTAGGCCAGCTGCCCTGACTCGAGCACTCGCCCGGCCACCTCCACCCGGCCGAGGTCCAGCAGGACGCCGTGCTCGAAGGCCGGGTCGACGTCGAGGTCGAGGGTGCAACCGGCGGCCAGGTCGACCTGGGCGCCGAGCAGCGGTGTGAAGGTGTGTACCGGAGAGCGCTGGCCGGCCAGCTCACCGAGGAACACCCGAATAGATGCTTCCCCACGGGAAAACGGCTCGGGGACGTAGTGATCGAAATCCCGGGTGGTGTTGCGATCCGAATCCGGCAGTGCCACCCACAGCTGCGCGCCGTGCAGGATCGTGGTCGACGGCGTCGACACTTCCGAGTGGCAGATCCCCGCCCCGGCGGTCATCAGGTTCAGTTCGCCGGGGCGGACGGTCTGGTGCACACCGGCGCTGTCGCGGTGCTCGATCTCGCCGCGGAACAACCAGCTGACGGTCTGCAGCCCGGTGTGCGGATGCGGGGGCACATCCATGCCGGCTGCCGCGCGGACATCGTGCGGGCCGTAATGATCGGCGAAACACCAAGCGCCGATCAGCGAGCGCTCACGTTGGGGCAAGGTCCGGCGCACCGGAAGCGCGCGAGGACCGCCGAGCGGGACCTGGCGGGGCTCGAGCACTTCGACGCCGTCGAATGTCGTTGCACTGCAGGGTACTTCACGCGGAGCGGTCTCGAGGTTGCTCACCACCCCGAGCTTACCCGCGGCGCGTTGCTCAGGCTGCGAGCTGCTGCGTCATCGCCGAGCGGATGAGCTGGAAGTCCGGTTCCTCGATGCGGAACACCCCGAACCGGAACTTGTAGCCCCAGCGCTGCGGATCGACGATGAACTCCAGCCGGTCCAACAGGGGACGGATGGGTGTCGCCGTGCAGGGCAGGAACTCCATGGCGCGCCGCCACGGGTGCGACGGGTGTTCCTGGTACGGCTCGTCGTCGGTGACCCGCCCGATCGCGGTGAACGCCTGCAGCGACTCCCCGTGCTCGAGTGCGGTTTTCGGCGAATAGAAGACAATCCAATCGCCACGGGCCATTTTCCGGAGCATGTGCGGCTTGCCATGGTTGGCCTGAGTAAAGCCGCCGGCGACACCGCGTTGTACGTGGTCGGCGCTGACGGTATTGATCCAGTACGTCATGGGCTCACGCTAGATCGCGGGTCCGACAGGTTCGCGACGCTCGACGGCGGCTCCCCCGCTAGTCGGCGCGGGCGTCAGACGACGGGCCGCGACCGTCGGCTGAGATGTCCGGCGCGAACAACTCCGGGCTCATCGACGGGTCGACCGGCTCGTCGTGCGGCAGCTCCGCCGCGTCACCGGCGGCGGCTCGCTTGTGATCAGCGCGCCAGTCGCGCAACAACAGCACGATGCCGGCGGCCGCGAGGACGACCACCGCGATCGCCGCGTAGGTGCTGTCGGTCAGGACCGCCACCACCAGCGCGATCAACCCGGCCAGGGCCACTACGACCACGATCCGCACCCGCGCGCCTCCCAACGTCTGCCAGCCGACACAGTTCTATCTCCCTACCCACTCCCCCGCCCGGGAATTGCCGCAGTCAGCGAGTCGCGGGCACCGGCGCCGGCGCGGCGGTCAGCATCGCGGCGAGCATCGTCACGATCTCCTCGAGACTGTCGGCATCGGTGTCGCCGGATTCCACCCGCCGCTCGTGGTCGGCGAGCAGGGCGAACATCGCGGTGGCGACGGCACCGACCCGGTTCTCCCGAGCACTGCGGTCCTTCAGCGGAACCAGCCTGGCCAGCGCGTCGAGGATCCGTGGCCAGGCCGATTCCGCGGGGCTCTGCGGTTCCCGGTTCAGCCGGATCCGCACCACTTCGAGGAACCGCGCGTAATGAGTGCCCTCACTGTGGAAGAACGGCCCGACCAGGATTCGCAGCACGGCGTGCGCGTCGGCCATCTGCTCACCTGACATGCGGTCCAGCAGGGCCTGCCGCTCGACTTCCATCGGGGTAAGGCGGCGGGCCACCACCGCATCGATCAGGTCCTGCCTGCTGCGGAAGTAGTAGTTCACCGCCGAGTTGTTGCGCTGCCCGGCGGCCACCGCGATCTCCCGCAGGGGCACCTCGAAGCCGTGCTCGGCGATCAGCCGTTCGGCGGCGTCGAGCAGCACTTCCCGAGATCGGGCACCGCGGTCCACGTCGAGCAGTCTAAATCAACGCTAGGCAGGTTTAAGCACATGTGCTTAAATGAGCGCATGAATCAGATCCGGGAGATCGACCCCGGCACGCCGATGACGCGGTACGCGCGCGGTTGGCACTGCCTGGGCCTGGCAGAGGATTTCCGCGATGGCAAGCCGCACGGCATCAATGCGTTCGGCGGCAAGCTGGTGGTGTACGCCGACTCGCAGGGCGACATCCACGTGCTCGACGGCTACTGCCGGCACCTGGGTGCCGACCTCGCGATGGGCACGGTCAAGGGCGACAACCTGGCTTGTGCGTTCCACGACTGGCGCTGGAACGGCGCGACCGGCCGTTGTGTCGAAATTCCCTATGCGCGACGGGTTCCCAAGCTCGCCCGCACCCGCAAGTACCAGACCCTCGAGGTCAACGGGCAGCTGCTGATGTGGCACGACCCGGAGGGCTCCACGCCGCCGGCAGAACTCACCCCGCCGACGATCGAGGGCTACGACGAGGGCCAGTGGTCGAAGTGGGCGTGGAACTCGATGGTCATCGAAGGTGCGCACTGCCGCGAGATCGTCGACAACAACGTCGACATGGCGCACTTCTTCTACATCCACTACGCGTACCCGACGTTCTTCAAGAACGTCTTCGAAGGCCACACCGCCAGCCAGTACATGGAATCCAAGGGACGCCAGGACTTCACCGAGCACCCGGAACGGCTGTGGGAGGGCACCAAGCTGCGCTCGGAGGCCACCTATTTCGGGCCGTCGTACATGATCAACTGGCTGCACAACGATCTCGGACCGGACTTCACCGTGGAGTCGGTGCTGATCAACTGCCATTACCCGATCGACCAGCACTCGTTCATGCTGCAGTTCGGGGTGTCGGTGCAGAACATGCCGGGGCTGTCAGACGAGAAGGCGGCCAAGCTCGCCCAGTCGTATTCGAAGATCTACGAGGTCGGCTTCCTGCAAGACGTCGAGATCTGGAAGCACAAGACGCGTATCGAGAATCCGCTGCTGTGCGAGGAAGACGGCGCGCTGTACCAATACCGGCGGTGGTACGAACAGTTCTACGTCGACGCCGCCGATGTCACCGCGGACATGACCGACCGCTTCGAACTCGAGGTGGACACCACCCACGCCTACGACGTATGGCAGCGTGAGGTCGACGAGAACATGCAAAAGCGTTCTGAGGCAGTCACTTCCGGCTAGGCCGCGGTGCGCGGCCGGCCCAGCGGTAGATGCACGACGGTTGCCACCTGGGCGGGCAGCGCTTCGCCGCGGGTCAGTAGTTCGGCGCTCTCCGGCAGTTCGCGCGGATTGAGCTGACCGTCGGCGATCCGCCGCAGGACCTCGTGCGCGTGCGCCAGTTGATGGCGCTTGCGGTATTGACCGCCGGGCAGCTTGATGCCCGCCCACACCCCGTATTCCTCGCCGCTCTCGACGGCGCTGCGCGCGCAGGCGCGCTGCTGGGCCAGCGGGCACCGGCGTAGGCAGATGGTTCGGGCGCGAGTGGCGGATTGCTCGTAGACGCGTGCCTTGGCCGCACCGTCGCTGGCGTCGTCGTCGGCGTAGCCGAACCACAGATCGGGCTCGACCGAGCATGGGCGATAGTTCATCGGAGCCTCCTAGGCCGGTTTCATTGACGAAAGCGTATATCCGACGAGGAAGCGGCGCAAGAGGAACGTAGAAAGAAACGTATAAACCGATAGGGCTGTGTACGATCCGTATATGGCTGGAGCCCCACCGTGAGCCGAGAGGCGGCGGGCGCGGCCATCCGGACTCTGCGTGAGGCGAGGGACTGGTCGCTGGCCGAGCTGGCCGCCGCCACCGGGGTCAGCATCATGGGCCTGAGCTTCCTGGAGCGCGGAGTCCGCAAGCCGCACAAAGGCACAGTTCAGAAGGTTGAGAACGGGCTGGGGCTGCCGCCTGGCACCTACGCGCGGCTCGTTGTCGCCGACGATCCAGCCGCTGAGATCGCCCAATTCCTGACCGACGGGCCGGCCGAATCAGCGCCGCCGCGGACCGCTACCGGCATCGTCGTCAACCGGCACAGCGACGCCGATGTGCTCGAGGCGCATGCCGAAGCGCACCTGGAATCGCTGAACTCGTTGATAGCCCGCCTGCCAGCGGAGACGTCAAACGAATATGAAACGTATATTCAGTCCGTGATCGAGCAATGCGTGAAGGCCGAGCTGCTGGCCGCCAACTCCTGGCGCGTCGCGGTCAACGCGGGGGCCGAATCGGTGGACCGCCTGATGACCCATCTCAAGTCCCTGGAAGCGATCCGAAGCGGGCTGCTGGCCCGCATGCCCGGCAGTATCAGCGCGCGGTTCGACCAGGCGTGTGCCCGCTCGGAGCTTCCCGAGCCGGTGATCGCGACACTGATCGGAGTCGACGTCGACCAGCTGTGGGACATCCGCAACCGCGGGGCCATCCCGCCGGGTGTCCTGCCGCGGGTGCGGGCGTTCGTGGAGGAGCGGTCATGACCGCCCCCGAGGTGGAAATCCTGAGCCGGGCCCACGCGCTGTTCTCCGGCCAGCCGGCGGTGGGGGTGCTTGAAGCGGCGCCCGGTGTAGCGCCGTCCTCGGGACAGGGGTTACCGGCGGCCTATCACCGTGCGGCCGAACAGCGACGGACTGAACTCGACAGCGCCCGCCGCGTCGATGCCGAGGTGTCGGCAATCCTGGCCCGTGTTCAGCGCGATCACCGGGAGGCTCGACGGCAGACCCGTGCCGTGCTCGACGCCGCCCACGCCGATGCCGCCGCCATCCCGGACAGCCCGGTCGCCCAACGAGAGTTCCTGCGGCGCAGGGCTGCTCGGCTGCGCACCCAGCACGCCCACGTCCTTGCCGCCCGTCGTAGAGCCCGGCGCCGCCTCGCGCTGTTGCGCGCGCTGGGATATCGCCGTGGGCACCGCCGGCTGCCGGCACCGAATTCGCGGGCCGCGCTGGCGGTGCGCGCCGCGCTGTCACGGCTGGGCTGCCCGTACGTGTGGGGAGCGACCGGCCCGGATCGCTTCGACTGTTCAGGCCTGGTGAAGTGGGCCTACGCGCAGGCAGGGGTGCCACTGCACCGCACCACCTACGACCAGATCAACGACGGGATCCCGGTGCCGCGTTCCCAAATCCGGCCCGGTGATCTGGTGTTCCCGCATGCCGGGCACGTCCAGATGGCGATCGGCAACGGACTGGTGGTCGAGGCGCCGTACTCCGGTGCCAACGTCCGGATCAGCCGACTGGGTTCGGATATCGCGATACGCCGGCCGGCATAGCCGAGTGGTGAGTTGTCCGGCGAAATCTCGCTGAGTACCGTCGACCCATGGCAGAGCACGTCGGAGCGTCGGCCGAGGCCCTCGAGTCGGCCCGATCTCTGCTCGCTGCGCGGGACCGCGACCTCGCGGAGGCCGACGCCGAACTGGCGGAGGTGGTGTCGGCCGCGCATGCGGCCGCGACCGAGGCCATCCGCAAGCTCGACGCGATCGACGCCGAGATCGAGGCGGCCGTCGCCGCGAACACCGTCACCGCGCCCGTCGAGGGGCGCGAGTTCGCGCGGTTCCTGCTGGCCAAGCAACGCGAGATCAGCGACGTGTTAGTCGCCGCGCGCGCCGAAGCAGACGCCAAAGCCGTGGTGCTGCAGCGACTTCTGGACCGCTACAGGTTGTCGTCCACAGTTGCCTGACGGGTGAATTGTCACCCGAACACCGCCTGGATACAGTCGCCGGCATGAGAGGGCACCGGTGGCAAGTTACCAAGACCTGCTCGACGTGATCGCCCGCGTCGGCGCGGTCACCGGTGACAGCCGGGCCTGGCTGACGGGGCTCTCGGACACCGACCTCGCCACGATCACCAGTCCGGTCAGCGTCGTGTCGCCGAGCGCAATCGACAACGTAGTGGCCAAGATTCGTGATCAGCATCGTGCGGCCTTCGACACTCCACCCGTCGGCCAGCCTCCGGGTGTGGGGGAGGGGCTGGCCGCCGAGGCCATTCGCACGGCCGAAACATCACTGGCACAGCAGAATTCGATGAGTGCGCAGCTCGACCTTCAGGTGATCACCGCGGTACTCAATGCGCACGCCGTCCACTCGGCCGGCCGGGACGCCCTCGATGGCCTGCAGCGGGACATCGAGGCCGCCGTCGCGGCCCGCACCGACCTCGACACCCCGGCCGGTGCCCGTGCGTTCCAGCGGTATCTGATCGACAAGTTGCGCGACATCAAGACCGTGGTGGAGACCGCGGGACTGGACGCCACCTCGAAGGCATCGTTGGCGGCGGCGCTGGCATCGCTGTACGTCGGCGCCACCCCCGACGCCGAGGCCGAGACTGAACACGACGCCGCACCGAAGCCGGCGGCCGCGAAACCGGCTGCTGAGCGGGCCGTCGACATCCCGTCGGATCTCGGCTCGGACCCGTTGGCCGACGCCCTGCTGCCCGACGACCTGTTGCCTGACGACCTCGCGCCGCCGCCGGCTGACCCCGGCGCTGCCGCCCAGCCGGTCCCCGCGCCGATGATCCCGCCGATGGCCGCGATCCCCGCGATGGGCGGCGGATCCGGTGGGGGTGTGCCGGCCGGCCCCAGCCCCGTGCCGCCGGCGTTCGACACCCTCACCCCGGCGCGGCTGCCGTCCGCCGATACCTTTGACCTGCTCGACGACCCATTGTCGGAGGAGCCGATCGATGACACCCAGCCCGAACCGGAGCCCGGCGAGGACACCAACGCCGCGGCAGAACCCGATGTGCCGGCTTCCGACGAGCCGACCGTCGTCACCCTGCCCAATGGTGAAACGGTGACCGCGCCGACGCCTCAACTGGCGGCAGCCATCACCGCCGCGCTGTCCGGGACATCCATCCCGGAGGCGTTCCGGCAGCAAGGCATCACGATCCCGCCGCCGGGCACCGCGGTGTCACATCCCGTCGACGCGGCCCGGGTATTGCCCGGTGACATCGGGATGCTGACCGACCGGCATGCGCTGGCGTTGGGCAACGGCAAAGCCGTGCTCAACAACCAGATCCAGCCCATTGCCAGCGTCGCGGGCCCGAGCTTTCTAGGGTGGGAGCATCCGCCGGGACCAGATGACGAGACGACGACCCAGGGGTCTGCTCACAAAGACCAGCCCGACCAGCCGGCTCCGACCCGGCCGGCGGTGACAGCCGGCCCGCCGGCGATAGGAGAGTGACATGGCAGAGCGCATCCACGTGGTGCCCGACGAGCTGCGCCGCGCGGCCCGCGACCACCAGGACACCGCCGATCAGCTGAGCACCGTGCCGGTGGGGCACGCCGACATCCTCGCCAGTCTCGACTCGCTGGGTCCGATCTTCGGTGAGCTGCGCGACGCCGGCCGCGAACTGCTGGACCAGCGGCGTGCCTGCTACGAGCAACAGGCCGCGGCCCACGCCGAACTCGCGACCAACCTGCGCCACGCCGCCGATGTCTGGGAACACCAGGACAGCGCCGCTGCCGCCGAGCTCGGCCGCATCACCCAGGACGGTTCATGACCGAACCGGATCCCGAATTCGACGCGGCCCATCCCAGCGGGCACATCCTGTTCCGGTCGTGCCGGGGCGGTTATCTGCACAGCGTCGCGCTGGCCGAACCCGCGATGGACGCGGACGCGCAGACCCTGGCGCAGGGCATCCTGCTGACCGCGGACGTGTCGTATCTGAAAGCGCTGATGCAGGTTCGCGCCGAGATCCTGGCGGCGGGCCACACCCCGTCCGACGATGTGGCAAGCGGCCGCGACCTCGAGCTGGCCGCCGAGGCGTTGCGCCGGCATCGGCTGCGGCCCGACGAATCCTGAGCGGTTACCGGTCGCCGTCGGCGGAGACAACCTCCGGCGGCGCAACGGGATTCGGGCCGAACAGCTCCCGCGCCCGCTGCAGCAGGGCCCGCACCTCGTCGAGTTGTTGCTGCAGCAGCGAGTCACCCATGCCCGGTACGTTATCCACCGCGCCGGGCCGGCACAATTCACCCGCGGACGCGGGGGATCTCAGCGTTGATGCGGTCCAGTACGTCGGTGTAGCGGCGCGCTTCGCGGTGCTGTCCGGGTTTACCGCTGCTGATCAGCCCGACCGATAGCCGTCGTTCCGGATCGGCCCAGACCGCGATGTTGGTCAGCCCGGTGTGGCCGAATGCGGCACCCGCATCGCGTCCGAACGGCCCGAATCGGGTGGACCCGAGCATGTAGCCGGTGCCCCAGCGCATCGGCGCGAACCCGGTCGCGATGTCGGGCCGCAGCCGCCGCGCGGGTGCCGTCGCCGCGCGTAGCGTCTCCGGCCGCATGACCCGGACGCCATCGAGTTCACCGCCGCGACAGAGGATTTCGGCGAACCGGGACAATTCGTCGGCGTTGGACACGGTGCTCGACGACGGGACGACACCGGTGAGGAACAGCGGGGTGTTGGAGAACGGGATGATCTGTTGCGGGGTACCGCCGACGGCGGCCCGGAACGCCTTGGCGATCGGCGCCGGCAGTGGTTTACCCGTGACGTGGCTCGGCGCGACCAGCGGGACATCCTGTTCTGCCACGCCGTAGTTCGTCCACCGGAAACCCAGTGGGTCGAGGATGTCCTCGGCGAGGATGTCGCGGATGTTGCGCCCGGTTGCGGCCGAGACGATCTCGCGGACGAGCGGACCCCAGGTCAGCCCGTGGTAGATGTGCATCAGGCCCGGCCGGTGAATGGGCTTGAGCTCACCGAGTTTCTCGCGCGCGTAGGCACTCTCGTTCATCCGCTTGAGATCCGGACGCGGCCCGGTGGCGAACGGCACGCCGGCGCTGTGGGTGATCACGTGACGGATTGTGGTGCGGTCCTTGCCGTGGCTGGTGTAGTTCGGCAGGTAGTCACAGACCCGGTCGTCGAGGGAGAACTCGCCCCGCTCGACGAGCATGTGCACCACCGTCGTGCTGATGGCCTTGGCCGCGGAGTACACACAGAACGGGGTTTCGACGGTGACCGGCAGCTTCTCGGCGTCCGGCGGGTCGGCAGGACCGTTGCCCCAACCGTGGCCGATCGCGCGGTTGAGCACCGTTTTTCCGTTGTGCCGCAGGCACAGTTGGATGGCGGGGTGCATGCCCGCGGCGTACCAGTGCCGCACCGATTCCCAGATCCGGTCGGCGGTGGCCGCCGAGATGTCGGTGCGGTCCTCGACGCCGACGTCGGTGACGGCGTCGAGGTCGGTCGGGACGCGGATCCGGCCGTCCCCGGCGGGGGAGTGGCTCACCCCTGCTGCCTGTGCAGGGTCGCGGCCAGATGGTGGGTGAGCGGCACACCGACGGCGGCCATCCGCACGCTGTAGGTGAGCTCGTCACCGGTGAGGTGGAACGAACGGCTCAGGGCGGTAACACTTTTCGCCGAGCCGGAGAGTCCGATGGCGGTGGAGTCGACCTCGATGGTCAGGCCGTCGTCGTTGGCCGACAGCGTTCCTTCGTCGATCTCGGTGACCCCGGTGGGATGGGCGAGCACGAGTTCGATCCGGCCGGGCGCCGGCGCCCGGATGTAGCCGGTCTCGGCGTGTAGTGGACGACCGTCGTCGCCGGCCCGGGTCCGTTGTGCGTAGGTCAGGAACGGCTTGCCGACGTGCCCTACCGTGATCTCCTCGAGGTAGCGAAACGTCTCGATGGTGGGATACTCGCCGGTGCCGGACCCGGTCCAGGTACCCAGCAGCGGAGCCAGGACCGCGATGTCGGGATGAAGCTCGGGCACGATGCCCAGGGTACGGCCCGCGATCTACATCGGGCCGACGAGCTCGACCCAGTTGCCGTCCGGGTCGGCGACGAACATCCAGCCCATACCGGGGACGGGCGCGAACTCGGCCAGTTCCTGCGCAATCTCGTATGCGGCGGCCTTCACCTGTTCGGCCGCCTTGGTCACGCTGGCCACCACCACGGTGTAGTAGCGGATCCCCGCAGCGGCCGGACCCCCGCCCGGTGTCGCGGGTGCGGCCGGCGGCTGGTCGAGAGTGATCAGCTTGAGCACGTTGTCACCGAGCGCGTAGCGCTTCATGGTTCCGCCGGGGAAATCGAGGTCGCCGGTGAAGGGCAGGCCCAGGAAGTTCTCGTAGAACTCGACCATCGGACCCAGGTTGGTGGTGACCAAACCGACTTCGATGTTCTTGGCGAGTAGCTCGATGGCCATGGTGTTCCTCTGCGTTGAGTAGGTGACGTCGGACGGATAAGTGGTGCTCAGATCGGGCCGGCGAGCTCGACCCAGTTGCCGTCGGGGTCGGCCACGAAGAACCACCCGATGCCGGGCAGGGCGGTGAATTCGGTGAGCGGCTCGACGATGTCGTACCCGGCGGCCGTGACCTGCGCGGCCGCCTCGGTGACGTTCGTGACCACCAGCGAGATGTAGCGAACACCGGTCTGCGCGCGTCCACCGCCGGGGGTGAGGTCTGCGGGAGGCGGCTGGTCGTAGGTCACGAGTTTGAGGGTGTTGTCACCGATCAGGTAGCGCTTCATGGTGCCGCCGGGAAAGTCGAGGTCGAGCTGAAACGGCAGCCCGAGGAAGTTCTCGTAGAACTCGACCATCGGACCCAGATTGGTGGTCACCAGACCGATCTCGACACTGGGGGCGAGTAGCTCGACGGCCATGGTGTCGAAGGATACGGCCCGCATCGGTCAGGGCGCGGGCTTCGTCCCGATCGTGATGAGGTCGAACACGGCTTTGGTCCACAGCGGCCGGTGCACCCGGTGCTGGTCGCTGATCGTGAAACCGGCGTCGGTGAACAGGGTGCGCATCTCCTGCGCCGACGGGTTGTGCGCGGCACTGGCCGGCGAGTTGGTCAGCTGGCCGATCAGCGGAAGTTGCGGCGGGCTGATCGTCGCGACCGCCGCCAGACCACCGGGCCGCAGCACGCGGTGGAATTCGCGCATCGCCGCCGGCTGGTCGAAGAAGTGAAAGGCCGATGTCGACACGACGGCGTCGAGCGAGGCGTCGTCGAACGGCAATTGTTCGGCCGGCCCCTTGCGCCACTGCACCCTCGGGTCGCGTGCCTTGGCCTGCTTGAGCATGCCGTCGGACATGTCGACCCCGTACACCTCGTCGGGCTGCAGCTCGGCTTCGATGCGAGCAGCCAGAATTCCTGTGCCGCAGGCAATGTCAGCAATCCGGCAGGCACCGTGGGCGCGCAGCTGGTCGATCACCTCGTCTTGGGCTGGCTGGTATACCCATTGCTGCAGACGGGGATGGTCGTAGAGCGGAGCGGCGACGGTCCAGAACCGTGTCACCAGGTCGTTCAGATTGCGACCGTGTGTCGCCATGGCTGCTCGCCTTCGCTAGAACCGATCAAATCAGTCTAGGAACGCGCAGCCGGCTACTTCGACAGCGGGGCCAACTGTAGGTGGGTATGCGGGCCGCGGGCGAGCGCGGCCACCGCCGAGACGATGTTGCCCGCCGTCGTGACCAGCCCCTCCGGATCGCAGACCCGCAGCACGCGGGCAACCGCGGGGCCGGGGACCAACACCCAGTCGATCCCGCGCCGCGAGCACCGCACTGTGAGGGTGTGCAGCGCCGAGAACCCGTCCGTCGCGAAGAAGTCGAGCTTAGACAGGTCGATCACGAGCTGCTGGTATCCCGAGACGTTGTCCTCGACGTAGCCGAGCAAGTCACCGGCGTTCGAGGCGTCCACCTCGCCGGCTGCCGCGATGAGCACGGTCGTCGCGCTGAGCTCTCTGGATCGGAAGATTCCACGATCCGTGCGATCGCGACCCAGGCGGGTGACAGCCAAGGGTGTCGCGGTGGTGGCTAAAGTCATGGCGCCTCCATCAGTGGTACTCCGCGATGCCGGATTTGCCTGCCGAAGCTGTTCGAATCGACGCTTCGTGCGAAAGTTCTCGAGCCCTCGCGCGCTGGCGTCTCCGGGCGGCTGTGAACTCAACCTGGGGGAAATGTACTACGGAATCAGTTGCGTGGCTACAAATTGTCAGGGATAGCTATATGGGCACTTCAGAACCGATTCACGTCTCCCGGAAATGGCACGCGATGGTGCGGATATGGCAAATATTGACGCCGCTCGAAATTGAATCCGAAGGTTAGCTGCCGAAAAAACCCGTTACCGCAGTCCAGCGGGTGTCCGGTGGTACTGGTCGGCCAGGGTGCGCTGGTCGGGCTCCGGCTACCCGACGACGGAATCCGTACCCCCGCCGCAGCGTCGGCAACGCCGTCGCGGATGCGGGGCCACCGGCCCGACACAGTATCTTCGGGGGCAGGACTATGAGCATCCCTTACACACCGCAAACTCCGGCGGGCACTCCGACCTGTTACCGCCATCCCGACCGCCCGACCTATGTGCAATGCACCCGCTGTGGGCGGCCGATCTGCCCCGAGTGCATGCGCAGCGCCGCGGTCGGCCACCAATGCGTCGACTGCGTGGCAGCCGCCGGGCAGAGTGTGCGCCCGGCGCGCACCGGGGCCGGCGGCATCCTGCGCTCCGGCCTGCCGTATGTGACGTATGCGCTGATCGCGGTCAACGTGGTGATGTTCGTGCTGCAGATGACGTCGAAGGACCTCCAGCGTGAGCTCGTGCTGTGGGCCCCCGGCGTTGCGGGAGGCGAGTATTTCCGCCTGATCACCTCGGCGTTCATGCATTACGGCGCCATGCATCTGCTGTTCAACATGTGGGCTCTGTACGTGATCGGCCCCCCGCTCGAGGCCTGGCTGGGCCGGCTGCGCTTCGGCGCGCTGTACGGTCTCAGCGCGCTCGGCGGGTCGGTGCTGGTGTACCTGCTCGCCCCGATCGGGGCGGCCACCGCGGGCGCGTCGGGTGCGGTCTTCGGGTTGTTCGGGGCGACGTTCGTGGTGGCCAAGCGGCTCAATCTCGACGTGCGCTGGGTGGTCGTGCTCATCGGGATCAACCTGGTGCTGACGTTCACCGTGCCGTCGATCAGTTGGCAGGGCCACGTCGGTGGCTTGATCACCGGGTCGCTGATCGCGGCGGTCTACACCTACGCCCCGCGGGAACGCCGCAACCTGGTGCAGGGCGGTGTCTCCGCGGCTGTGCTGGTGGTGTTCGCGGCGCTGATCTACTGGCGCACCGCGGAGTTGATCGGTCAGTACGGTGCGCTGATCACCGGCTGACTCAGAGCCGGGTCAGCCAGAACGGGTAGGTGAAGGTTCCGCCCGGCGCCCCGTCGCAGCCGACGTCGAACGACGATTCCATGGTTCCCGACAGCGTCTTGGCATCCCAGGTGAAGACATCGCGAGTGGGGATGACCGGACCGTAATAGATGTCGCCGCAGCGCAATCCGTCCGGATTGTCGACGGTCATCGTGTACTGCCCGTTGTTCAGTGTCGCGATCCCGTACCAGGGGTACGCCTTGGCGATCGGCATCGGGTTGGCCGAGACGCGCACGCAGGTCGGCGAGAACACGATTTCTCCCGGGCACGGATTGGCGGCCCAGGCCCAGGTGTGGAAGTCCCGGCGGTCCGGGATGATGAAGTTGTAGTTGCCGGGCCACAGTTCTGCGGAAGCCGGCGGGGCCAACGTCACCGCCGCCGCCGTGAGCGCAATGCCTATCGCCAAAGTCCGCAACGCCCGGCTCCCTTCGTAGCTCCGCTGTAGAAATCTATGCTGTGCGACCGCGACAAATAAGTGGATTCCGCAATGTCACCTGCTGACCAGCAGCACGTCAAGTCTGCGGGGGCCGTGCACACCTTCGACGCGGTTGAGTTCGATGTCGCTGGTGGCACTCGGTCCGGAGATGAAGGTCAGCGGGCGGCCGGGATCCAGGGCGGCGAACGCCTGCGGAACGGTGTCGACGATCTGGTCGGTGAAGACGACGCAGATGTGATGATCGGGGACCAGTGTCAGCGCTCGCCGGCCCTGGCTCGGTCCGGCGTCCAGGACGATGGTTCCGGTGGCCGCGATGCCCAGGGCGCATCCGGTGACGACGGCGACGGCGGTGTCGAGTTCGGTTACCGCCAAAGGGTTTTCCGGTTCGTCGACGGCGGTGTCGATACCGTCGACCCACTCGGTGGGCAGTCCGGACGGTGTCGCCACCCGGGCGCCCGCACCCGTCAGCGCGGCGATGGTGGCCGCGATGTCGGCGGCCTCGACGGGCAGCACCCTGGCCTGGTATTCGGCGACCGTCTGCGCGAAGCGTTCGGCGTCACCCGGTCCGTGCGCGGGCTCCCGGTCGTAGTCGCGCGGCACCTGAACGGGTTCGGGCGGGGCGGCCGCGAGGGCGCCGCGGATCCGGTCGAGGACGATCCGACGTGTCTCGTTCATCGGGACGCCTCGTCGTGGGTGCGGGCCCACCATTGGCGGAACGTCTCCGCGGGCGGCGCAGGCACGTCACGGCTGGTGGTCCAGCGCGACGCCGGCCAGGGCAGGGCGGTGATGCGCTGATCCGCACCCGCCACCAGCCGGCCGGCGCGGAGAAGCTTCTCGGCCGCGGCGAATCGCCTGGGGGAGGCCATCGCCCACGCGGCGGCGCCCATCGCCAGGTCCTGACCGATCGCCCGATGGCCGTCGACCTGGGCGGCCCGCAGGTGCACCAGGATCGAGGGGATGTCGATCCGCACCGGGCACGCGTCGAAACACGCACCGCACAACGACGACGCATACGGCAGGGAGGCGTTGGGGTCGTCGTGCCCCTGCGTCCCGGTCAGCTGCGGGCTCAGGATCGCACCGATCGGGCCGGGATAGATCGAGCCGTAGGCGTGGCCGCCGGTGCGTTCGTACACCGGGCAGACATTCAGGCAGGCGCTGCAGCGGATGCAGTGCAGGGCCGCGCGGCCCACGGCGTCCCCGAGCACCGCGGTGCGACCGTTGTCCAGCAGCACCAGATGGAACTCCTGCGGCCCGTCACCGGGATGCACACCGGTCCACATCGAGGTGTACGGATTCATCCGCTCAGCCGTCGACGAACGCGGCAGCAGCTGCATGAACACCTCGAGGTCGGTGAACCGCGGCACCACCTTCTCGATGCCCATCACCGTGATCAGCGTCTGCGGCAGGGTCAGGCACATCCGGCCATTGCCTTCGGATTCGACGACGGCCAATGTCCCGGTTTCGGCGACCGCGAAATTGGCGCCGCTGACGGCGACCTTGGCGGACAGGAACTTTCGGCGCAGATGCGCGCGGGCCGCCATCGCAAGGACCCGCGGGTCATCGGTCAATTCACCGGCATCGGGCATCTCGCGTAAGAAGATCTCGCGGATCTCGGCGCGGTTGCGATGGATCGCCGGAACCAGGATGTGACTGGGGGTGTCGTGCCCCAGTTGGACGATCAGCTCGGCGAGGTCGGTCTCGATCGCCGAGATGCCCTCGGCCGCCAGGTGCTCGTTGAGGCCGATCTCCTGGGTGGCCATCGACTTGACCTTGACCACCTCGTCAGCGCCCGTCGCGCGGATCAACCCGGTCACGATCCGGTTGGCTTCGGCGGCGTCGCGCGCCCAATGCACCACGCCGCCGCGGGCGACCACATTGGCTTCCAGCTGCTCGAGCAACTCCGGAAGCCGGGCCAGCACCTCCTGCTTGAGCGCACTGCCCGCCGCCCGCAACTGTTCCCAGTCGGCGCATTCGGCAACGGCCCCAAGACGTTTGGCACGGATGGTTCGGGTGGCGTGGCCGACATTGCGGCGCATCTGGGTGTTGGCCAGCTCTCGGCGCGCCGCCACCGGGAACGGTTCGGTGCCACGCAGATTGCCGATCCCGGGTATGCCGAGGTAGCTGGCCATCAACGCGTCTCCGTCGCGGCCAGGATCTCGGCGAGATGCACGGTACGCACCGCCGACCGCATCCGGCTCAGGCCACCGCCGATGTGCATCAGGCACGAACTGTCGCCGGCCGCACACACTTCGGCGCCGGAGGCGATGACCGCCGACATCTTGTCGGCCAGCATCGCGGTGGAGGTGTCGGCGTTCTTGATCGCGAAGGTGCCGCCGAAACCGCAGCAGGTGTCCGCGTCGGCCAGCTCCACCAAGGTCAGGCCGCGCACGTGGCGAAGCAATTGAAGGGGCTTGTCACCGACACGCAGCAGCCGCAGCGAATGGCAGGTCGGGTGGTAGGTGACCCGGTGCGGATAGTAGGCACCGACATCGCGCACATCGAGAACGTCGACCAACAATTCGGACAGTTCGTAGGTACGTTCCGCCATCGCCTCGGCGCGCTGCGCCAGCGCGGTATCACCGGCCCGGCGGGCCACCATCGCATGCTGGTGGCGTACCGAGCCGACGCACGATCCGGACGGCGCGACCACCACATCGCAGCCGCTGCGCTCGAACACCTCCACGTGGTGGCGCACCAAGCCCGTCGCCTGCCCGAGATAGCCGGTGTTGATGTGCATCTGACCGCAACACGTCTGGTCCGCCGGGAAGACCACCTGATGCCCGAGCCGTTCGAGCAATTCCACAGTCGCGATCGCGGCCCGCGGAAACATCGCGTCGGCCAGACAGGTCGCAAACAGGGCGATACGCATCGCTTCTACCGTACGTCGGGGCAGTGCCGTGGCAGCTACCATTGGCCTCCACGTCGCCGGGGACCGACGCCGGGCGGACCGACCAGGGGGACTTGCCTGTGAGCACGGTGACCAAGGCCCGTACCGGGATAGTCGTCGGTGCGCTGGGCGTGGTGTTCGGTGACATCGGCACCAGCCCGATCTACACCGTGCAGACGCTGTTCAACCCGGGCGACCCGCACCCCGTTCCTATTACTCCCGCCAACGTCTACGGCGTGGTCTCCCTGATCTTCTGGTCGGTGATGGTCATCGTCACGCTCACCTACGTCACGCTCGTCATGCGCGCCGACAACGACGGTGAAGGCGGTGTGATGGCGCTCATCACGCTGGTGCGCAGGCTGGGACGCAGGTCCAGCCCGCGGGTCATCGCGGCATTGTCGGCCCTTGGAATCCTGGGCGCCGCACTGTTTTTCGGTGACAGCATGATCACCCCGGCCATCTCGGTGTTGTCCGCGGTGGAGGGCCTCAAGGTCGTCGACCCGTCGCTGTCGGAGTTGGTGGTGCCGATCACCGCGGTCATCATCGTCGGGCTGTTCGCGGTACAGCGGCGCGGCACCGCCGCGGTCGGACGGTTCTTCGGTCCGGTGATGATCGTCTGGTTCCTCGTGATCGGCGCGTGCGGGGTGCGCGGCATCTCCGGGCATCCGCAGATCCTCAAGGCGCTGTCGCCGACGTACGCGCTGGAGTTCATCTTCGGCCACTTCCACATCGCGTTCTTCGCGCTGGCTGCCGTCGTTCTGTCGGTCACCGGCGCCGAGGCGCTCTACGCCGACATGGGCCACTTCGGCCGCAAGGCGATCACCTGGGGCTGGCTGGGTCTTGTGCTGCCGGCTCTGGTGCTCAACTACCTCGGCCAGGGTGCCTTGCTGCTGGGCAACCAGAGTGTGGTGAATGCGCCGTTCTTCCTGCTCGTGCCTCCCGGCTGGGAGCTGCCGATGGCGATACTGGCCACCGCGGCGACGGTGATCGCGTCGCAGGCGGTGATCACCGGCGCGTATTCGGTGGCCTCCCAAGCCGCGCAGCTCGGTTACCTGCCGCGGCTGCGGATCGCCCACACCTCGGCGTCGTCGATCGGCCAGATCTACGTCCCGTGGATCAACGGGATGCTGATGGTGGCGGTGCTGATTCTTGTGTTCGCCTTCCGGAGTTCGGCGGCGCTGGGCTACGCCTACGGGATGGCGGTCACCGGCACGATCACCATCACCACCTTGCTGTTCCTGTACATCGCCCACACCCGGTGGCGGTGGCCGCTGTGGATGGTGGTCATCGGCGGAGGTGCACTGCTGACGGTGGATCTGATGTTCCTGGCCGCCAACCTCACCAAGCTCGTGCACGGCGCCTGGCTGCCTCTGCTGATCGGCTTGGTCACCTTCACGGTCCTGATCACCTGGCAGCGGGGCAGCGCGATCGTGGTGAGTGCCCGGGACAAAGCCGAAGGGCCGCTGCAGCCCTTCATCGACGAGATCAACAGCCACACACCGCCCTACCCGCGGATCCCTGGCACCGCGGTGTTCCTGAACCGCGAGAGCGAGACGGCGCCGTTGTCGATGCGGGCCAACGTCGACCACAACCACGTCGTGCCCGAGCGGGTGATCATTCTGTCGATCGTCGTTCCGCCTTCGCCCCGGGTGCCCGACGACGAGCGGATCACCGTCGACGACCTCGGCGACCCGGATGACGGCATCTATTACGTGGCAGCTCAATTCGGCTACATGGAGCGACCCGACGTGCCTGCGGCGTTGCGGTTGGTGGACCCGGCCGACGTGGGTGGCGAGATCGACCTCGACAGCACCTCCTACTTCCTGTCCAAGATCGAACTCGTTCCCGGTGATCAGCCGACGATGGCGCCCTGGCGGAAAAGGATCTTCATCGCCACGTCGTTGATGGCCGCAGATTCCGCGGGATACTTCGGGCTCCCGACCAGTCAGACGGTGCTGATCGGATCCCGAATTCAGGTTTAGCTCCGCGCGTTCACCCGCCGTGACTACGGTGTGCCCATGACCGACTCCACGACTGTGGCGATCGTCGGCGGCGGCCCCGCCGGCATGGTGCTCGGACTGCTGCTGGCCAGGGCCGGCATCGACGTCACCGTGCTGGAGAAGCACGCCGACTTCCTGCGCGACTTCCGCGGCGACACAGTGCATCCCACGACCCTTCGGCTGCTCGACGAGCTCGGCTTGGGGGAGCGTTTCGCGGCCTTGCCGCACAGCACCCACCCCCCCCGCGGGGAGCGTTTCGCGGCCTTGCCGCACAGCAAGGTCGATCACGCCGAACTCACCGTGGGCGGCACCTCGCTGACGATGGTGGACTTCCGGCGGCTGCGCCAGCCGCACCCGTACATCGCGATGGTGCCCCAGTGGGATCTGCTCAACCTGCTCGCCGAGGCCGGCCGCGCGGAGCCCACGTACACGCTCCGCCTCTGTCATGAGGTGACCGGACTGCTACGAAGCGGTGTCGGGGTTACCGGGGTGACCTACACCTCGCCGGACGACGACGGCGAACTACGGGCCGACCTCACCGTGGCCTGCGACGGCCGGACGTCGATCGTGCGGCAGAGCGCCGGCCTGGTGGCCCGGGACTTCCCAGTGCCGTTCGACGTGTGGTGGTTTCGGCTGCCGCGGGACAGCAGCGCCGAGTACACCCTGATTCCCCGGATCACCGCCGGACGCATGTTGATCATGATTCCGCGGGAGGGTTACTTCCAGCTCGCCTACCTGATCCCGAAGGGCAGCGACCAGCAACTGCGGGCACAAGGACTGGATGCGTTGAAAGCCGAACTGGCCGAACTGGTTCCGGAGGCCGACACCGACACCCTGACCTCGTTCGACCAAGTCAAGTTCCTCGACGTCCGGCTCAACCGGCTCAGTCGCTGGCACACCGACGGACTGCTGTGTCTCGGCGATGCAGCTCACGCGATGTCCCCGGTCGGCGGTGTCGGCATCAACATGGCCATCCAGGACGCGGTAGGTGCGGCGACGCTGCTGGCCGACCCGCTGCGGCGCGGCGCGGTCACCGACCGTGACCTGGCTGCCGTTCGTAAACGCCGGCTGCCGCCCGCCGCGGTCACCCAGGCCGTGCAGCGCCTCTTGCACAAGCGGCTGGTGGCGCCGATCCTGAACGGGGACAACGCCGATCCGCCGGCGGCGGTCACGGCCTTGGTTCGGCGGTTGCCGTGGCTCTCGGTGATCCCGGCCTACCTGGTCGGCGTCGGGGTGCGGCCCGAGCATGCCCCGGAGTTTGCCCGCCGCTAGGCGCATGTCCGGCGAGACGCTATGCGCCTCAGTCGATGTCGCTCACGCGAAGTTCGGCACCAGCGCGCGCAGGAGGTACTGCTCGACGAAGAGTCTTTTGGCCTCGACGGGCCGATGCCGCCACACGGGAGCGAGCAGGAACAACGACGCGGTGTGCAGCCAGCGCGCCGTCTCCCGCCGGTCGAGATCGGGATGCAGACTGCCCGCAGCCTGCCATCGTTCGAACAGTGGACCGTAGTGCCGCAGCACGACGTCGACGATCTGCTCGGAACCGATCTCGAGTGCGGTCGTCACCGCCGTACTCTCGCCGGACATCAGGGCTTCGTTCAGCGCGTCGCCGACCACGGATTGGACGGGAACGAGCAGCAGTTCCTGGATCGAGGCCGACGCGTCGTCGGGCTGCGGTAGCGATGAGACGTGCGCGGCCAGCGCGGCGTCGATTCGGGTCAGCAGCAGCCCGAGCAGAAGGTCGTCGCGGGTCGGGAAATAGCGGTACACCGTCGAGCGGACCACGCCGGCTTCGGCGGCGACTTCAGCCATCCGGATCTGGGTGTTGCCCCGGCGCACGATGCACCGGCTTGCGGCTTCGAGCAGTCGGTTGCGCGCCTCATCGCCGGCAAGCAGTGCCCGTTCGGCGCGCACGGGACGACGAGTTGTTCCCATCCGCCAGATCGTACGGTTCGCTGGTCAGCCGCCGACCATGATTAGCCCACCATCGACCGGCAGCAGTTGGCCGGTGATGAAGTGCGAACCCTCACCGGCCAGGAACACCAGCACGGGGCCGAGGTCGCGGTCGGGATCGCCGAGCGCACCACCCAGCGGGATGGTGGCTTTGATCTGCTGATCGATGAACGGCGCCGCATCCGGGCCGAGGAATTCGCGAAGTCGGTCCGCCCCGCGCGTCTGCATGGCCGGCGCCAGTGCATTGACGGTCACGTTGTCCGACGCCCAGGCCTTCGCCGCCGAGCGGGTCCAGGCCTGCACCGCGCCTTTGGCCGCGGCGTACACCGCGGAGATCGGACTGCCCATGACCGCCTCGGCCGAGCCGAAATTGATGATGCGCCCACCGGATTTACGCATCACCGCGTGCGCGGCCTGGTTGGTCAGGATCGTGGTCTTGACGTTGGTGTCGAGGACGAAGTCGATGTCGGCGGTGGTGATCTGACCGGGCACCCCCTGATGCCACAGTCCCGCCGCGTTGACCAGTACGTCGAGGCCGCCCATCGCCGCCACCGCGGCGTCGACCATCGAGTTCACCGAGTCGGCGTCTCGGGCGTCGCACTGCACCCAGATGGCCTGCGAGTCGTCGGCGGGTTCGGTCTGGTGATAGGTCGCAACGACCTCGGCACCGGCGGCGGTCAGGGCCCGGACTGCCGCGGCGCCCAGCCCGCTGGCCGCACCGGTGACCACCGTGCGGCGTCCGGCGAGTGGCTTGCTCATCGGGAGAACGGGGACGCCCAGGTCGCCGTGTGCCTTACCATGACGGTCACGGTAGGGCGCGGCGCCACGGGTGTCAACCTTCGAGTATTCGAAAAGCATTGTGCGAGTTGATCTGTGAGGAACAGATGAAAGCAACGATAATCACCGGACCCGGTCAGACCGACGTCGTCGATGTCGCCGACCCGGTGGTGGGACCCGCTGACGTCCTGGTGAAGATCAGAGCCTGCGGTATCTGCGGCTCGGACGCGCTGTACATCTCGATGGGTGGGCTGCCCCCGCGTCAGGGCCGTATGCCGCTCGGGCATGAACCGGCCGGCGAGGTCATCGAGGTCGGCCGCGACGTCACCGGCATCAACGTCGGCGACCACGTGGTGATCAACCCCATCGGCGCACCGAGCGGAATCATCGGTAACGGCGGCGCTGCCGGAGCGCTGGCCGAATACCTCCTCGTCGAAAACGCGGTGCGGGGGCAGAGCATCGAGGTGATCCCGGCCGACATCCCGTTCGACGTCGCCGCCCTCAACGAGCCGATGGCCGTCGCCCGCCACGGCGTCAACCAGACCAAACCCACACCGGCGGACAAAGTGGCGGTTTTCGGTGCCGGGCCGATCGGCCTGGGCGCCACCATCGCCTACAAGGCCCTGGGCGTCAATCACGTGACGGTGGTGGACCTGATCGGGTCGCGGCTGGACAAGGCGCTGGCCGTCGGCGCCGACTCGGTGATCAATGCCGGCGATGAGGATGTGGCGCGGCGCCTCATCGCGTTGCACGGCAAGGGCACAGCAATGTGGCCGGGCAAGTCGGGCACCGACATCTACCTCGACGCGGCCGGCGCACCCACGGTGATCAACACCGCGCTGGCGTCAGCACAGATCGGTGCACGGCTGGGGGTGGTCGCCGTGCACAAGGAGCCGGTGCCGGTGGACTTCGTCAACATCATGGCCAACGAGATCACCGTCGTCGGATCGATGGGCTATCCCACCGAAATCTTCGAAGTGACCCAGGATCTCGTGACCAACTGGGAGAAGTACGCGGTGATCGTCAGCCACACCTTCGATTTCAGCGACGTGCAGGGCGCACTACAGACCGCGCTCACCCCGGGTGCCGCCGACAAGGTCGTCGTCACCTTCGCCTAGAGCTGCGGGAGTACCTCGGCGGCCAGCAGCTCCAGGGTCGCGTCCGACGCGCGATCGTGGGTGAAGAACACCACCTGCGTGAAGCCCATGTCCCGAAGCTGGCCCAGACGGTCGACGATCGCTGCAGGCGTACCAATCAGCCCGCCCTCGTGCAGACCGAAACCCGGCCCGCCGAACCGCTTCTCGGCAACCTGGCGCACACCCTCCAACGCGGCAGAATCCGGCGCCAGAGCCAGCACGGCTTCCACCGACATCACGATGGAGCCTGGATCCCGGCCGATGTCCTCGCAGATCGCTCGCAGCACGGTCAGTTTGTGCTCCATCTCGCCGAGGGCATAGGTGGGCACATTCCAGACGTCGGCATAGCGGGCGACCAGCGGCAGGGTGTACTTCTCGCCGGATCCGCCCACCACGATCGGCGGGCGTGGGTGTTGAACAGGGCCGGGTCTGATCGGCATGTCGTGAACGGTGAAATAGGCTCCGCTGAAATCGATCCGCCGCTCGGCGAACGCCTGGGTCAGGATCTCCAGCGTCTCCTGGAGTCGCTCGGACCGCTCCGCGAACGTGCCCCAGTCCAGTCCGAGCCGGTGGTGTTCGTCGTCGATGGATCCGCTGCCGATACCCAGCTCCAGCCGACCGTTCGATATCTGGTCCAGGGTGGTGGCCATCTTGGCCAGCACGGCGGGGTGACGAAACTGGTTGCACAGCACCAGGTGTCCCACACGCAGGCGCTCGGTGCGGCTCAGCAGAGCGGTGGCCAGCGTCCAGCCCTCCAACGAGTCGATGTCGGGGATGCCGGGGCCGTACATGTGGTCGTAGAGCCACAACGAGCCGAGGCCGAGTTCCTCACAGCGTTGCGCGCGGTGCAGTACGTCGGCGTAGCCGAACCCCATCTGCGGGACGTAGATCCCGATGTCGAGAGGCGTGGTCACTGCTTGATGCCGACGGCGTGGCGCAGCTGGGCCAGGAACTGGTCGGCGTCGTCGCTGCGGACCACGTAGTGTGATACCGCAACGCGAATTGCGGTGGCGGCCTTGATCTCTGCGTTGGGTCCGCTCAACAGCCGCTGCAGCCGGGTCCGCATCAGCGGCAGGATGCGGTCCAGCTGGGCGATGACCACCTCGGGTTCGATATCGATGAGCCGGACCCCGGAGTAGGTCTGTTGGTAGGAGACGATGAACTGCAGCGCCGCGTCGAGTTTGTCGGTGCCGCGCAGTCCCGCGGTGGCGCGGCTGATGCCGGTGTCGAACATCTCTCGCTCGTAGGCGCCGAACGCGTCGAGCAACTCGGTCTTGGACGCGAACCAGCGGTACAGGGTGGGCCGGGACACGCCGGCCTGCAGAGCGACCTCGGACAAGCTGAGCTTGGTCTGCCCGCTGCGGGCGAGCACTTCGGCGGTGGCATTGAGGATGCGTCGCCGCGACGAGGTTTCGTCGTCGTCGGGGATCACAGCGGTGGTTCCTGCCGGGCTCACGTGTACAGGATTACAGGTCGCGGCCCGAGTGTCACGCGGAGTTCGCACATCCGAGACCGAAAACACCGTCTTTACAAATACTGGTCAAAATGTCACGCTGTGCACGTGTCGGCGGACCAGCGTGGGTACAGCCCCCACGACATCACGTCGCGGCGATTCTGGGGCCAGACCTTCGACGTCCGCGAGCAGACCTTCGCCTCCTTGCGCGCCACCGACGGACTCACCTGGCATGAGCCGTTTCCCTCGTTGTTCCCGATGGACGAACCCGGTTTCTGGGCGCTGACCCGGCGCGCCGACATCGTGCACGCCAGCCTGCACCCCGAGCTGTTCAGTTCCGCGCACGGCATCGCACTGGACCCGATGCCCGCAGACATCCAGCGGATCGCCACGTTCTTCCTGATGATGGATCCGCCGCAGCACACGGTGTATCGCCGGCTCATCAGTTCGGCATTCACCCCGCGCAACGTCGCCCAGATCGACGAGCAGGTTCGCAAGAACGCCGCGACCGTAGTCGACGAGCTGGTCGGCGCCGGTGACGTGGACTTCGTCTCGGCCTGCTCGGCGCGACTGCCGATGATGACGATCTCGGAGATGCTGGGCGTGCCCAACTCCGACCGCGAGGCGGTGGCCAAGGCCGCCGAGAAGCTGTTCTCCATGAGCGACGACGAGTACGCCACGATCGAGGAGCGCGCCGAGGCGACCGTCAACGAGATGTTCCTGTTGGCGGGCACCGGCATTGAGTTGGCCAAGTTCCGTCGCAGGCACCCGGGCGACGACCTGATGACCAGCATCGTCAACGCCGAAGTCGACGGACACCGGCTCACCGACGAGGAGATCGGCGCGTTTCTGGTGCTGTTGGCATCGGCAGGCAACGACACCACCAAGCAGACGACCTCACACGCCATGCTGGCGCTGGCAGCCAACCCGGACCAGCGCGCCTGGCTGATGGCGGATTTCGACGGCCGGATCGGACCGGCGGTCGAGGAGTTCATCCGGTGGGCTACCCCGGTGCTGCAGTTCGCCCGGTTCGTCACGCACGACACCGAACTGGCCGGCCAGCAGCTCAAAGCCGGCGACAAGGTCGGACTGTTCTACTGCTCGGCGAACCGGGACGATGCCGCCTTCGACCAACCGCAGGCGTTCGACCTGCAGCGCTCACCGAACCCGCACCTGGGTTTCGGCGGCGGCGGCCCGCACTTCTGCCTCGGCAACCAGCTGGCCCGCACCGAATTGCGGAATCTGTTCCGCGAGTTGCTGTTCCGGGTCGACGTCGAACTCGGCCAGCCCGACTATCTGTTGAGTAGCTTCGTGCACGGGATCAAGCGGCTCCCGGCGTTCGTGCGGTGAGCGTGAGGCAGGGTATGCGTATCGAAGTGGACCTGGCCAAATGCACCGGGCACGGTATCTGCGAGACGATCGCCGAGGATGTGTTCGAAGTCGACGACGACGGCAGCGTCCGCATCCACGGCGCCGCCCGACCCGAAGCGGACCGGGCGCGGATGCAGCAGGCCGTCACCCAGTGTCCCGCCGCGGCGCTGGCCCTGATCGAGGACTGACCGGTGAAGAAGTACTTCAGCCACACCCTGCTGTATCTGCACGAGACCATCGCGCTGGGCTCCGAGCGCAGCGACCGGTTCACCGAGAAGTTCACCAGCGTGTATCAGCCGATGATGGAACAGCTTGGGGCGCGGCTGTTCTCGATCTGGGAGGCCACACCGTACAACGGGCACTGGCCGCAGGTGACGATCATCTGGGAGCTCGACGCCTTCGCCGACTATGCGCGGGTCGGCCGGGCGCAGGCCCCCGGCGGCAGCCATCGCGAGCCCGCCGCCGAGTGGGCGGACTACCTTGCCGGTATCGGTGCGTCGGGGGAGGGACGGATCATGTACGCCGGGCGCAGCAACCGCCCGCTCCGGGAGCTCCAGGATACGAAATTCACTGCCGGGCTGGTGATCCAGGAGATCATGCAGACCAAACCCGGCAAGCAGGACGACTACATCCGCGAACTGGAGCGGCTGTACGTCCCATGGTCGGAGCGCACCGGCAAGCGCTGGCTCGGGTCGTTCATCACCACGTTCCGGTTCAACGAGGTGATCCACTACTGGGCGCTCGACGGGGACTGGGACTGCTTCGAGAACCACTATCCGTCCTGGAAGGACAGCCCGCCGGCCGAGATCGTGACGTGGATGAGCGTCGCGCCCGCTCTGCGCGACGGCTGGGAGGACTCCATCCTGGCCGCTCTCCCGCCGTCCCCGCTCCGATAATGGCCGTGATGCAGGACTTCTCGTACAGCCCGTTCGATCCGGCGGTGATGGCCGATCCGCGCCCGTTCTACCGGACCCTGCGCGATCAGCACCCGGTGTATTACGTTGACGAACTCGACACCTACGCGCTGTCGCGGTTCGACGACGTCTGGAACGTGCTCGCGATCAACGACGGGACCTTCGTCGCATCCGAGGGAACCCTGCCCGCGGCGGCGGTGCTCGCTCACCGCAATCACGGTCCGGTTGCCGACCCGCCCCTGCATCCGTTGCCGTTCCACGCCAACTTCGACGCGCCGCTCTACGACGACGTCCGGCGCTGCACGGCAGCCCAGTTCCGGCCGAAGTCCGTCGCCGCATGGCAGGACCGCATCCGGGCACTGGCCAACGAGCGTCTCGACGATCTGCTGCCACGCGGCAGCTTCGACCTCACCCAGGACTACGGTGGCATCGTCGCCGCCACCGTGGTGTGTGAATTAGTCGGATTGCCAACTGATTTGGCTGCTGATGTGCTGGCCACCGTCAATGCGGGCAGCCTGGCGCAACCGGGCAGCGGCGTCGAAGTGGCCAACGCCCGGCCGGGATACCTG
Organism: Mycobacterium sp. ELW1; assembly: GCF_008329905.1. NCBI lineage: Bacteria > Bacillati > Actinomycetota > Actinomycetes > Mycobacteriales > Mycobacteriaceae > Mycobacterium > Mycobacterium sp. ELW1. The sequence continues at coordinate 70,464 of NZ_CP032155.1, forward strand.
GAGTACCTGATCCCGATCGTGCAGCAGGTCAGGGCGGGCAGCTTCGGCGGACCGCTGCCGATCGTGGAGAACCTGCTGGCCTACCGGCTGCCCGACGGATCGGCGCTGTCCGACAGTGAAGTGGCCGTCCAGATGCTGGGCGTCTTCATCGGCGGCACCGAGACGGTACCGAAGATCGTCGCGCACGGGTTGTGGGAGCTCAGCCGGCACCCCGAGCAGCTGGCCGCGGTCCGGGCGGATCCCGCGGCCAACGTGCCGGTGGCCCGCGAGGAGATCATCCGCTACTGCGCTCCAGCCCAGTGGTTCGCCCGGACGGTGCGCCGCCCCTTCACCATTCACGACACAACCATCCAGCCGGGCCAGCGCATCATCACCCTGCTGGCGTCGGCCAACCGCGACGAGCGCGAGTTCGACGAGCCGGAGACCTTCCGCTGGGACCGTCCGATCGAGCGGTCGCTGGCGTTCGGAAGGGGCCAGCATTTCTGCCTGGGCTATCACATGGCCCGCCTGGAGATCGCGGTGATGCTGCAGGAGTGGCTGCGCCGCGTCCCCGACTACCGTATCGACGCCGATCGCGCCCTGCGGCCGCCGTCGAGTTTCCAGTGGGGCTGGAACAGCGTCCCGGTCCACGTGTGAGCGGGCGGCCACCTGCGCAGTAAACACCTTGATTTACTTCTCGGCGGTGTGTTGACTGGCTGCGGTGAGCTCTGCCAAAGACCCTCGCACTGATCGGTCGTCGATCACGCGTGACGCGCTGCTGGTGGCCGCCGAACGCCTCTTCGCCGAGAACGGTCTGTATGCGGTGTCGAACCGGCAGATCAGCGAGGCCGCCGGCCAGGGCAACAACGCGGCTGCCTGCTACCACTTCGGTTCTCGAGCGGATCTGCTGCGTGCGATCGAGGCTCGCCACCACGGCGCGATCGACGAGATCCGCCGAGGCAAGCTGGCTGATCTGCCGCCCAACCCTCAGCTGCGGGATTGGATCGGCGTCCTGGTCCATCCGTTGACCGAGCATCTGCACGCGCTGGGTGCGGCGTCGACCTACGCACGTTTCGCGGCGCAGGTGATGGCCGACCCCGCCTGCCGGGAGGCCGTGGGATCCGATGCGATGACCTCGGAGCGGATGCTCAAAACGGTGCGCGGGATCAACCGGTGTTTGCCGGCCCGCCCGAAACGCGTCCGGATCATCCGGTGGACGATGGCGCGAAACCTGTTGATGCACACCTGCGCCGAGATCGAGGGCGAGCAGGCGACCGGCGCAGCGTCAGCGAATGCGAACTGGCTGGTGGTCGGTGAGGAATTGGTCGACGCGCTGGTCGGCCTGTGGGCCGCCCCCGCCGATGTCAGGGCTTCTTCCGCCCGGAGTGGCTCAACCGCCACTCTGGCGGGAAGTTGAGGTCGTTGTCCTTGACCACGTTGTTGAGGCCCTTCTCGAAGGTGCCCTCGGTCAGGTCCGGGTAGTTGTCCCGGTCGTTGGTCATCATCGGCAGCATGCCCTCGACCACACCGGTGAGGAGGCTGCCGAAGTACTCGCCCTTGTGCTGCTTGTAGAGCTCGAGGAACGTCTTCTGCACGACGACGGTGTCGGTGGGCCGCGTCTTCGAGCACGCCATCGCGTACTTCAGTGTCTCCGCCTCGAGCTTCTCTCGCGGGACGACACTGTTGATGAAGCCGCACTCATACATCTCGGCGGCGGTGAAAGGCCTTCCAGTGAACAGCATTTCGGAGAACTTACGCAGGCCCATGGTTTCGGCCCACCACCACAGTCGGGGACCCCAGCCGACGTAGCGGAACGCCGGGTGACCGAACAAGGCATCATCGGAGGACACCACCAGGTCGGCGTCACCGGCTTGGTAGAAGTGCCAGCCGTAGCAGTATCCCTTCGCCTCCACGATGGTCACCTTCTTGCACTCCTGCAGCGGCCGGTTGCCGGCACGCGCCTTGGCATAGTGGTCGGTGAGTGTGTACAGGTAACGGTAGGAGTCGCCGGGCGGGTACTTCACGCTGTCGTCGTTGATCGAAAGTTCGTGCAGCAGAGATGTTCCCGGATTCTCCAGCATCTCGCGCTGTTCCGGCAGGTCACCACCGCTACCGAAGTCGTTTCCTTCACCGCGGATCACCACCACCTTCACGTCGTCGTCGACGTTGCACTTGCGGATCATGTCGGCGAAGTTCTGCCGCATCCCCATGGTGGTCGAGTTGAGTTCCGCGGGTCGGTCAAAGGTGATGTAAGCAATGCGATTAGCGAGATCCTTCTCGAACTTGATGTAGGGCTCCGCTTCACGCTTCATCTGCTCGTAATCGTGTTCCATGGTGCGGATCTCCCGTCGTGCACGCAATGATGCTGCCGACAGCGAACGGCAGCGCTATGCGTGCAACATAACGGGATTCACGCGTCACCCGCAATAAATCACGCAATTTACTTTGCGATGATGCGGCTCACCCGGCCGTGACGAGGTCCGCCGGTACCGCTTCCAGGCGCGCCGGGACGTGCTTGTGCCAGGGCGTTCCGGCGTAAGGATCGCGCCACTCGGTGGAGGTGAGCGCGTTCGGGGCGACGCCGGGAACGCGGCGTTGCCCGTCGGCGTCGACGTAGTCCAGCCCGAAACCGTTGGGCAGTGCGGCGTGCCCGGCCATCATGGTCTCGCTGATCTCGACGGTGGCCTCGGCGCTTCCCGCAGCGGTGGTGATCCGGACGCGACCGCCGTCGACCAGGCCGAGTGCTGCCGCGTCTTCGACACTGACGCGCAGAGCACCGTTGGCGTCGCGCTTGCGCCAGGACGGATCCCGCAGAATGTCGTTGGCGGTGAAGGCCCGACGCTCGCCGGCGGACAGCACGATCGGGAACTCCGGGTCGGTCAGGTCCGGCCGGTCGTCGGCCAGCGCGCGGATGTCGTCGAGCATCTCCGGGATCACCAGTGCGATCTTGCGGTCGGGGTGACTGATCAACGCCCAGTCGTCGGCGTACTCGTGCACGCTGAACGTCACCCCGGACTTGCTGGTCAGAATCGCGTCGAACAGCGCGTTGCCGTCGGCGTGCCCGGCCCGGCGCACCGCGTCGGGGTAGGTGACGGCGGCTTTCTGCGCCAGCCCCCAGAGGGCGGCCGCGCCGGCCAACCCGTCGGGCAGCGTCGGACCGAGCGTCTCGTACAGCACAAAGGGCAACGCCTTGCCCAGCGCCGGGTTTGCGGCGAGCTCGGTGAAGAAGGCTTGGGTATAGGCGTCGCGCCCCTGCCTGGCGGCGTCGCGCAGCGGGCGGAGGTCGTCATCGCTGATCACGCCGAGCGCCCGCACCAGCCGCGCCCAGATTTCGGGTTCGGGCAGCGTGCCCGGTGCCGGCTCGAAGAGCCGGTGACGTAGATGAAACTCGTTGCGCGGGAACTCGAAATTGAAGAACGTGGCTTCCGGCTTCTCGAACTGATTGGCGGCGGGCAGCACGTAGTGCGCGAGCCGCGCCGTCTCTGTCATCGCGACGTCGACCACCACCAGCAACTCCAGGGACTCGAATGCCGCGCGGCAGTTCTCCGAATCGGCGATCGAATGGGCGGGGTTGGCGCTCTCGACGATCATGGCCCGGAACCGATCGGGGTGGTCGGTCAAGATTTCTTCAGGCACGACGTTCGACGGCACCAGCCCGGCGATGATCGGCGCGCCGGTCACCGGGGAGCGCCCGACACCGCTCAGGCTGAACAGTGGTGCGAACGACGAATGAAGATGCTGTCCGCCAGGTTTGGCGAAACTGCCGGTCAGGATCCAGAGCAGCTTGTTGAGGTAGGAGCACAGCGTGCTGTTGGGCGCCTGCTGGACGCCGAGGTCCTCGAAGACGGCGACCGAGTCAGCTGCCGCGATGCGGCGGGCGGCAGTGCGCAACAACTCCTCGTCGACACCGCTGCGTTCGGCGTACTCGGCGATCGGCACCGTCGCCAGCACCGCGCGCACGTCGTCGGCACCGTGCACATGCTCGGCGAGAAAGGCTTCGTTGCAGAGGTTTTCCTGCACCAGCACCGCGGCCAGCGCTGCCAGGCACCAGGCGTCGGTACCGGGCCGCACCCGGAGATGGAAGTCCGCCATCTTGGCGGTGTCGGTGACCACCGGATCGATGACGATCATCGAGCGGGCCGGGTCCTTGGCGATGTCGTTGAGCACGGTGCGGGCCCGCGGGAAGCTCTGCGACATCCACGGGTTCTTGCCGACGAAGACCGACACCTCGGCGTGCTCGAACTCGCCGCGGGTGTGCCCGCCGTACATCTGGAAGTCCACCCAGGCCTCGCCGGTCTTCTCCTGCGCCAACGCATTCGACCGGTAGCGCGAGCCGAGCAGCTTGAGGAAGGCGCCGCTGTAGGCGCCGCCCAGGTGGTTGCCCTGACCGCCGCCGCCGTAGTAGAAGATCTTCTCCCCGCCGTAGGCGTCCGCAATCCCGCGGAAACCCTCCGCGATCTCGGTGATCGCAGTGTCCCAATCGATTTCCTCGTAGCTGCCGTCGGACCTGCGGCGCATGGGCGAGGTCAGCCGCGACCGATTGTTCTGGTAGTGGTCAAGGCGCAGCGCCTTGTTGCAGGTATAGCCCTGCGACGCGGGGTTGTCCTTGTCGCCGCGGATGCGGGCCAGGGTTCGGCCCTCGGTTTGCACCACGATGCCGCAGTTGCATTCGCAGAGGATGCAGGCAGTGGGTTGCCAGTCAGCGGACATCGGATCTCCTGGGTCCATGGTCGAACTCCTCATCGCGGCTGCGCCGCTTGATCGGTCGTTCGACGGGTGGGTAGTTCGGCTTCGAGCAGGTCGCGCAGTTGCCGATGGACGATGTCGAGTGGTTTGGTGTCGCGCGCCGCGCGGGCGAGCACGATGGCGCCTTCGAGCCCGGCGGTCATCGACACCGCCAACTCCTCGGCTCGGTTTTCGGCGACTCCGTCGGCGATCAGGCGTGCGGCGATCAGGTCGTTCCAGCGGGTGAACGTGGCTGCGGCCCGCTCGAGCGCCGGGTTGTCCTTGCCCGGCTCACCGGCTTCCACGGCGACGGCCAGTATCGGGCAGCCGGCGCGGTAGTCGCTCTCTATGAGGTTCTTTCGATAGAAACGCACCAGCCCGTCGAGCGCTTCAATGCCACTGCCCGCCTTGGCCATCCGCGCGGCGACGAAGTCGGCCACGTAATCGACGGCTTCACAGAGCAACTGGGTGCGACCGCCGGGGAAGTAGTGGTACGCCGAACCGCGGGGCGCCCCGCTGTGCGCCAGGACGTCGGCGATCGCCGTGGACTGCGCTCCGCGCTCGCGGATCAACAGTGCGGCCGAGGCGACCATCCGCTCGCGGGGGCTCGTCATGCCTATGTATGTAACCATACATAATCGAGAGGCGCCAGAGTCTGTAGCCGGGCGCGCGTGCATCACCGGCGCAGCGGTACCGTCGCGCGAATGTCGTACTTCAGCAGGGTGTCCGAGAACTCCTTCCGGGCCCACGAGCATGCCGGCGGAGCGTGGAACCTCGCCGAACAGCACATTGCCCCGTCGCTCGGACTGCTCGCGCACGCCATCGAGACCGACCGCGACGCCCGCGGCAACGACCACCTGGTGGTGGCGCGCCTGAGCTACGACATCCTGGGGACCGTGCCCGTCGACGCCGTCGTCGAGATCGGCGTTCGGGTGCTGCGGCCGGGTCGCACCATCGAGCTCGTCGAAGCCGCCCTGACCCACCAGGATCGGGCGGTGGTACTCGCGCGGGCCTGGCTGATGAAGCAGTACGACACGTCGGCGTTACGCGGCAGCGGCCTGCGGTCGATTCCGTCTCCGGCGGAGATGCCGGGATGGGATCCGAGTGCGGTGTGGCCGGGCGGTTTCATCGCGTCGGCCGAGGTGCGACGTGTCGAGGAGCAACCTGGTCGAGCCGTCTACTGGGTGCGGACCCCGGTGCCGCTACTCGACCGCGAGGAGGTCAGTCCGCTGGCCCGCGCGGCGGGGTTGCTGGATATCGCCAACGGCATGGCGGTCCTGGTGGATCCGCGCGATGTGGCCTTCCCGAATCTGGACCTCACCGCGCACTTCTTCGCCGAGCCGGCCGGCGAATGGGTGGGATTCGACACCGCGGTGTCGATCGGTCCCAGTGGAGTCGGGTTGACGCACAGCATCATTCACGATGACACCGGCCCGATCGGTGCGGTGTCGCAGAGCTTGACCGTCCGGCCCGGTTCCGGGCTCGGGTAGGTCTCAGACCGCGGCGAAGTTGATCGTGCTGGTCGCGGCCAGCTCGTTGTCCTCGCCGCGATGGATGTCCACCTGCACCACGACCGAACGCTTGCCGGTGCGCAGGATCTTGGCCACCGCGCGGGCCGGGCCGACCTTGATCGGCCGTAGATAACGGACGAACAGGTCGGTGGTGGCGATACCGAACCCGAACGGGGTGGCTCGGGAGGCCAGCTGCCCGGCGGCGACATCGGCCATCGTGGCGATCAGTCCGCCCTGCAGCCCTCCCGCGGTGTTCTTGGTGCGCTCGTCCACCGGCATCTCCAGGACGACGGTGTCGTCCGTCGCCTCGACGACCTGCAGGCCGAGCTGGTCGAACAACTCCCGAAGCGAGCGCGGTGCCGTCATGGAGAACGACGTTACCGCGTGGACGACCCCGCGCTAGGCCTGGACCTTGGCGGCGGCCGTGTCCGGCATCGGCTCATAGCGGGCGAACGACCGGGTGAACGACGCCGCGCCGTGGGTGAGGCTGCGCATGTCGGTCGCGTAGCGGGTCAGCTCCACCTGCGGAACCTCTGCCCGGATCAGGGTGTGGTTCTCTCGGGCTTGCTCGGTGCCGAGCACCCGGCCCCGCCGGCCGGACAGGTCACCCATGACCGCACCGACGAGATCGTCGGGCACCTCGATGGTGACCTCGTCGACCGGTTCGAGTAGATCGATCCGGGTCGCCGAGGCCGCCTCTCGCAACGCCAGCCCACCGGCCATCTGGAACGCCATGTCGGAGGAGTCGACGCTGTGCGCCTTGCCGTCGACCAGCGTCACCCGGATGTCGACGACGGGATAGCCGCCGTGCACACCGCGTTCCATCTGCGCGCGCACCCCTTTCTCCACGCTCGGGATGAACTGCCGGGGAACCGCCCCGCCGACGACCTTGTCGACGAATTCGAAGCCACCGCCCTGTGGCAGCGGCTCCACTTTGATGTCGCACACCGCGAACTGGCCGTGTCCGCCGGACTGTTTGACGTGGCGGCCGTGGCCCAAGGCGCGCCCGCCGAAGGTTGCGCGCAACGGGATGCGGACCTCGACGGTGTCGACGTTGACGCCGTAACGGTTGGCCAGCGCGTCGAGCACCACGCTGGAGTGCGCTTCGCCCATGCACCACAAGACGATTTGATGCGTCTCGGGGTTCTGCTCGATGCGCAGCGTCGGGTCCTCGGCGGCCAGCCGCTGCAAGCCGACCGAGAGCTTGTCCTCGTCGGTCTTGGCGCGGGCGGCGATCGCAACCGGCAACAGCGGTTCGGGCATCGTCCACGGTTTGAGTAACAGCGGAGTTGCCTTGTCCGACAGGGTGTCTCCGGTCTCGGCGCGGGTGAGCCTGCCGATCGCGCAGATATCGCCCGCCACCACCTGCGTGGCCGGGCGCTGCTGCTTACCCAGCGGGAACGACAGCGTGCCGATGCGTTCGTCTTCGTCGTGGTCGGCATGTGTGTTCGCCTCGAAGAAGGCCGAAAAATGGCCCGACACATGCACTGTCGTGTCGGGCCTGATGGTGCCGGAGAACACCCGGACCAGGCTGACCCTGCCGACGTAGGGGTCTGACGTCGTCTTCACCACCTCGGCCAGGAGCGGTCCGTCCGGATCGCAGGACAGGCCGGCGCGGGCCACGCCGTGTGGGGTGTAGACCTCGGGGAGAACATGTTCGGGTGGCGACGGGAAGCCACGGGCCGCGATGTCCAGCAGCTCGAGGGTGCCCACGCCGGTGCCGCTGCACACGGGGATGACGGGGAAGAACGCGCCACGCGCGACGGCTCGCTCCAGATCCTCGATCAGCACGGCCTCGTCGATCGCCTCACCGCCGAGATAACGCTCCATCAGCGATTCGTCCTCGGACTCCTCGATGATGCCCTCGATCAGGGCGCCGCGATGCTCGTCGATCCGCGCGGCGTACGCATCGTCGGGCGGATGGACGGTGCGGGCGCCGTCGCGGTAGTCGTACTGGCTGCCCGACAACAAGCCGACCAGACCCGTGTCGGTGGGCAGGTAGAGCGGGAGAACCTTGTCGCCGAAGGCATCCTGGGCGGCGCGCAGCGCGGTGTCGTAGTTGGCGCGGGCGTGATCGAGTTTGGTGATCACCACCGCGCGGGGCATGCCGACGTCATCGCACTCGTGCCACAGCGCCCGAGTCGCCTCGTCGACACCGTCGTTCGCGGCGATCACGAACAACGCACACTCGGCGGCGCGCAGGCCGGCCCGCAGTTCACCGACGAAGTCGGCGTAGCCCGGGGTGTCGATCAGGTTGACCTTGATGCCGTCGTGCGGGATGGGTGCCAGCGCAAGCCCAACCGAACGCTGTTGCCGGATGGCGGCATCGTCGAAATCGCACACCGTGGTGCCGTCGACCACCGACCCCGCCCGCGACAGCACGCCGGCAGCGACGAGAAGGCTTTCGACAAGGGTGGTCTTGCCGGCACCGGACGGACCGACGAGCACGACATTGCGGATCGCGGCCGGACTCTCGGCAGCTGGAGCCGACCGGGCGGCTTGGGAAGTGTTCGTCTTGTCGGCCATGACAGACCCTCCCCCGCGCGCGTAGGCGCGCAGATTCGACTACAGCCCACCATTCACCCGATGCGGCGGTCGACACAAGGGATCGGGGGAATTCAGGCGGTGGGCGCCGACATTCGGGTCGGCTCGAGGCGGCCGCGCAGCACCTCCGAGGTGAACTCGGCCCAGTGCGCGCGCTCGGCGCTGTCGGCGTTGGCCAGGGCGACGTCCGAGCACAGCGCGCGTTCGCCGGTGGCTTTGGCCCGATCGGCAAGGCGCGCAGCCTCGTTGACCGGGTCGCCGATCACCGTGTACTCGTAGCGATGCTCGGCGCCGATGTTCCCGGCGAACACCCGCCCGGCCGATACCCCGATGCCGAAGTCCACCACGGGAAGGCGGCGCAGCGCGACGGTCAGCGCGCGGGCGGTCGCCAGCGCATCGGACGCCGCGCGGGCACTGGGCAGCGGCGCGCCGAACACCGCCAGCACCGCGTCGCCCTGGAACTTGTTGATCAGCCCGTGCCGTTCGTCGACGGAATCGACGACGATCTGGAAGAAGTCGTTGAGCACGCCGGCCACCTCGGCCGGCGAACTGTTGTGGGCCAACTGTGTCGAGCCGACCAGGTCGACGAACAGCACCGCGGCCTCACGCACTTCGCCGGTGAGGGTATCGGCGTCGCTGACCGCGCGTAGCGCCACGTCTGTCCCCACGTGGCGGCCGAACAGATCGCGCAACCGGTCGCGTTCGGCCAGCCCGGACACCATGCGGTTGAAACCGCTCTGCAGCCGCCCGATTTCGGAGCGCTCGTAGACGTCGACCCGGGTCCCGATCTGGCCGCGTTCCACCCTGGCCATGGCGGCGACGACGTCGTGCACCGGATCCGAGATGGACACTGCGACGATCGCCATGCCGCGCAGCCCGACCAGGACTGAGATCACCGACAGCACGATGACCGGTATCTCGATCGACGCGTTCTTCTGGATGATCCAGCCGCTGGCGCGCATCAGCACCACCACCGCGATGCCGATGCTGGGCAGGGCGCTGCTCATCACCCACATCAGCAGGAGCCTCGGCAGCACCCCCGGTGCAGTGTCGCGACCGGGCGTGGACCCCATGACGGCCGCGGTGATCGGGCGCATCGGCCGCTGGATCAGCAGCAGCGCGGCGCCCGCCGAGGTGGTGATCCCGAACAGCACCAGCATGCCGATCAGCCAGGCCGCCGCCACGCCGCCGTCCCGGTTGATGAGGAACAGGATGGTGCCGCTGATCAGCCAGATGGTCGCCAACAGCGTGGACTGGTGACGCAGAAGTCGCTCGACGAACAACTGGTCGCGACGGGTCGGCGGCTCACCCGCGGTGAACCAGCGCAGCCTGCGGTCGACGACCAGGATCGCGTAGCCGATCGACCCGGCGAAGCCGAACACCGACAGCGTGACCGACGCGATCAGGGTGTCGGTGCCGAAGACGGTCTGGGCTTGCGGCACCAATTCGTGGCGCAGCGGCATCACCAGCGCGGTCAACTCGACGGCCGCGAGGATCTGCGCGAGTACGAGAGCCAGGGCGTAGCGGACTTTCAGCCTGCTCGCCGTCATGGGTTCAGACGCTACTGCGACAACCCGGCAGAATCACGCTCTCCGAAAGTGAGAGTAGTACTTCCGAAGGTGCGGCCCGCTGCGTAACATCCGCGCTGTGAAGTTCGGGATTCCACTGGGTGGCGTTCACCCCGGCCTGTGGCGGGATCTGACGAAGCGGGCCGAGGAGCTGGGCTACGAGTCGGTGTGGCTTCCCGAGCATCTGGTGCTGCCGGCAGAGATGTCCGGCAGCCCGCACCACGGCGACAGTCATCCGCCGATTCCGCCGCAGACGCCGATGTTCGACGCGATCGCCTACCTGTCGTATCTGGCCGGCCAGACCAGCACGATCCGACTGGGCACCTACGTCTACAACATCGGGTTGCGCCATCCGTTCGTCAGCGCCCGCGCGGCCACCACGCTGGACATCGTCTCGGACGGCCGGTTCGACTTCGGTATCGGCGCCAGTTGGCTGCGCGAGGAATGGGACGCCGCCGGTCTGGACTTCAGCACCCGTGGCGCCCGCGTCGACGAGGCGCTTCAGGTGTGCCAGGCCCTGTGGACCGAGCCGACCATCGAACACCACGGCCGGTTCTTCGACTTCGACGCCGTCGCTTTCGAACCCAAGCCGGTGCAGCCGGGTGGACCGCCGATCCACGTCGGCGGCGATGGCCTGCCCGCGTTGCGCCGGGTCGCCCGGTTCGGCTCCGGCTGGATTCCGATGAATCACACCCTGGACCAGATTCCCGGATCGGTGCAGAAGCTCTCGGCGCTGTGGGCCGAGCACGGACGGACCGGCACGCCGGAGGTGACCGCGTCGGCTCCGGCCGAGTCACCCGCTGATGTGCGCCGCGCGGCGGATGCGGGCATCGACCGGATGATCGTCATGCCGTGGCGGCGTACCCGCGAGGCGCTCGACGGTATCGCCCGTTTCGCCGATGACGTGCTGAACCCATCGCGGAGTTGAGGCCGTGACGATCTCGCCGTCGGACATCCTGCTGACCGACCGGGTCGCGGTGGTGACCGGCGGCGGCACGGGCATCGGCCGCGGGATCGCCGACGGATTGGCGCAATTCGGGGCGACGGTCGCCATCTGGGAGCGTGACGCCGACAGCTGCGCGGCAACCGCGGCCGAGCTGGGGGTGCTCGGCATCGTGGCCGACGTTCGTGACAGCGGACAGGTCGATGCCGCGTTGGCACGCACCCGCGACGAGCTCGGGCCGGTCAGCATCCTGGTCAACAACGCCGGCGGGGTGTTCGCCTCGCCGCTGTTGGACACCAGCGAAAACGGTTGGGATGCCTTGTACAGGGCGAACCTTCGACACGTCCTGCTGTGCACACAGCGAGTGGCCAGGCAGCTCGTCGACGACGGCCGGGGCGGCAGCGTCATCTCCGTGACCTCGATCGAGGGAGTCCGCGCCGCACCCGGATACGCGGCCTACTCCGCGGCGAAGGCCGGGGTCATCAACTACACCAGGACGGCGGCGTTCGAGCTGGCGCCGCACGGCATCCGGGTCAACGCCATCGCACCCGACATCACAGTCACCGAGGGCCTGCTGGCGCTGTCGCCGAACGGGATACGGCCCGAACTGAGCCAGGCCGTGCCGCTGGGCCGGCTCGGCGAAGTCGACGAAATAGCCTCGGCAGCTGTCTTTCTCGCCTCCGACATGGCGCGATACATCACCGGCCAAACGCTCCACGTCGACGGTGGCACCCAGGCCGCGGGCGGGTGGTACCACGCCGACGGCGGCGCCCGGTTCGGGCCGGCCTGATCAGCTGTCGGCGCGGCGGTCCACGCCGAACAGGACCGCGGCCACCAGCACGCACACGGCCGCGACAGCGATGGTCAACGGCACCGACACCTGCACCAGCAGGGCCCCGGCGACCGCGCCGGCCAGCATCGTCGTGATCGACGCCAACCGGCGGACGGGTTTGGCGCCCGGCCCTCCCACCACCCGACTGTCGGCGGCCAGCCCGGTCACCGTCAGCGTCAGCACCGTGGTGGTCAGGTCGGCGACCGCCATCCGCCGGGCCGTGCTGTTCTGCAGGCCGAACGCGAACGCCAGCGTCGCGACGATGACCGGCCGGCCCAACGTGGAGACACCGAAGGCGGCAGCGGCGGCCGCGACGATCCCGAGGAGCACCGCCTGCACCAGCAGCACCGACATCGGCCACGTCGGCGACGCGGCCACCCGGTGACCGACGGCACCGCCCACCAGTGCGCCGAACATGAACGCGCCCAACGCGATCAGCGCCATCCACGCCGACAGCCCGGAGCTGGGATTTGCCGCGAAACCGAGGAAGACGATGTTGCCCGTCATGTTGGCGACAAAGACGTGGCCGAGGCCGAGGTAGGACACGGCATCGATCACCCCGGTGCCCGCGGTGAGGCTCAACAGTGCCGCGATGGTGCGCCGCGACGTGGTGGCTGCGGTGACGCTCACGGCAGGACTGCGGCCCGCACCGCGATGACGTTGATGTGCATACGGTGGACAGCAGTCGGAGCGGTTCCCTAATTCCCGACCATCCACCTGCGTCGCGTACGTATGGTGAGGCCGTGACAAATAATCGCCCGCTGGAGGGCAAGGTCGCCTACGTCACCGGTGGGGCCAGGGGACAGGGCCGCGCGCACTGTATCCGGCTGGCCCAGGCCGGTGCCGACATCGTCACCATCGACGCCTGCGGGCCGGTGGGCAACCACATCGGGTACGAACCGTCGACTCCCGAGGACCTCGCCGACACTGTGCGTCTGGTGGAGGACGAAGGCGTGAAGATCAGCGCTGAGCGGGTCGATGTGCGTGACCATGACGGTCAGAAGCGAGTGATCGCCTCTGCCATCGAGCAATTCGGTCGCCTCGACGTCGTCGTCGCCAACGCCGGAGTGATGAGCTGGGGCCGGGCCTGGGAGATCCCGCCGGAGCAGTGGCAAGAGATCATCGACGTCAACCTCACCGGATTCTTCAACACCGTGCAGGCATGCGTGCCGGCGATGATCGAGGCCGGCAACGGTGGTTCGATCATCGCGATCAGCTCGTCGGCGGGCATCAAGGCCGTGCCGGGCGCCGGGCACTACTGCGCCAGCAAGTTCGGTGTTGTGGGACTGGCGAATTCGCTCGCGCTGGAGGTGGGCGAGTACGGGATCCGGGTGAACTCGGTGCACACCTACGGCGTCGACACCGCTCTGGGCAACGACCTGTCGATGTACTCGACGTTCGAGAAGCACCCTCACTACGTCTACAGCTTCTCGCCGGGCGCGCTGCCCACCGAGTCGCTGATCGCGCCGAACCAGGTCAGCGAAGTGGTGCTGTTCCTGGCCAGTGATGCTTCGGCATTGCTGACCGCCGCCCAGATTCCGGCGGACAAGGGCTACATGAAGGTGTAGGCCTTCCGCCGAGCTATCTAGGCTTGGGCGCCAAGGCTTTCCACGGCGAGTTCCTTGGCCCAGCGGTAGTCGGCCTTGCCGGCGGGGGAGCGCAGTACCTTCTCGGTGCGGATGAACGCCTTCGGCAGTTTGTAGTGCGCGATGTGCTCGCGGCAGGCGTCGGCAAGCTCGGCATCGGTGGCGCTCTGCCCCTCGGCGAACTGCACGATGGCCACCACCTCGCTGCCCCACCGTTCCGACGGCCGTCCCGCGACCACCACGTCGTACACCGCGGGATGGCTCGCGACCGCACGCTCGACTTCCTCGGCGAAGATCTTCTCCCCACCGGAATTGATGGTGACCGAATCGCGGCCGAGCAGTTCGATCTGACCGTCCTCCAGGAACCGGGCGCGGTCACCGGGCACCGACCAGCGCACGCCGTCGATGGTGGGGAACGTGCGCGCCGACTTCTCGGCGTCACCGAGGTAACCCAGCGGGACGTAGGCCCGCCGTGCCAGCCAGCCCTCGCCGTCGCCGGGGGCGAGCACCTTGCTGAAATCCGCTGAGATGATGGCGGTGTCGTGCTGCGGGGTGAATGTGGCGGCCTTCTGCTCGACGCCCTTGGCCGCCATCGTCGTCATCTGCATGCCGGTCTCCGACGCTCCGACGGCGTCGAGCACCATCAGGTTGGGCAGGGCTGCCAGCAGTCGTTCGCGGACCGTCGGCGACAGCGGCGCGCCGCCGTTGGTGATGGTCACCAGCCCGGACAGGTCGTAGTTGCCGGTCTCGATCTCGCCGAGCAGCGGCCGGGCGATCGCGTCGCCGACGACCGGAATGCTCAGCACGCGTTCACGTTCGGCCAGCCGCATCACGGCGGGGGCGTTGAGCCGGTCGACGTCTTCGGGCAGCACCATCCAACCGCCGGTGCTGAACATGTTGAACGCCGCCCACTGCGCCGCGCCGTGCATCAGCGGCGGGATCATCAGCACCGACCGGAAGCCCGCGTTGGTACGAGCCTGTTCGGCGAGTTCGGCGTACGTCGACAGTGACGTGTCCGAACCGAACGGCCGGCCGCCCATCGCCGACATGAAGATGTCGTGCTGGCGCCACAGCACACCCTTGGGCATCCCGGTGGTTCCACCGGTGTAGAGGATGTAGAGGTCGTCGCCGCTGGGGGCTGGCCGCTCGCCGCTGCGTGGCTGGCGCCACAGCACACCCTTGGGCATCCCGGTGGTTCCACCGGTGTAGAGGATGTAGAGGTCGTCGCCGCTGGGGTGGGCATGCCACCGGCCGGCTCCGGCGTGCTGACGATGGACTCGTAATCGACTGCACCGGGCAACAATTCGTTGCCGCTGGCGTCGGCCACCTGGATCAGCACCCGCAACTCCGGGAGCCGGTCGCGGATCGCGGCCACGCACGGCGCGAACTCGGCGCCGTAGACCAGGGCCTTGGCGCCCGAGTCGGTGAGCAGGTAGAGGAGCTCTTCCTCCACGTAGCGGTAGTTGACGTTGAAGGGCGCGACCCGGGCCCGGTAGCCGGCGACCATCGCCTCGAGGTACTGGTTTCCGTTGCGCAGGTACAGCCCGATGTGGTCCTGGCCGGATTCGTGCGGCGCCAGTTGGTCCCGTTCGGTGTGGCAGCCCAGTCCCGCAGCGGTGAGATAGTGCGCGACACCGTCGATGCGGGCGTCGAGTTGCGCATACGTCAGGCGCTGACCCCGCCAGATGAGAGCCTCGTGATCCGGCAGCGTCTCGGCGACGGTGCGGAACACCGACGAAAGGTCGAAGCTGACGGCGCTACTCATGGGCGGTCCTCCGGGTGGCCGAGACTAGAACGCGTTCTAGTCTGCCACGGGCGTGGGCATCGGCAGGTGGCGGAACGTCACCCAGCGGGACCGCCATGAGGTGACGGCATCGCGGGCGTCGTCAGCTAACCCCCAGCGATAAATGGTGGTGCGCCTCCACTTTGGCGAGTAGTCTGGCCTGGTGATTCCGGGCGCACAACGGGGTGCGGAGCGGTCCAGGCCACTACGGGCCGACGCCGAACGCAATCGGGAGCGGATCGTCTCCGCTGCCGCCCGACTTTTTGCCGAACAGGGCCTGTCAGTTCCCCTGGAAGACGTGGCCCGAGCCGCCGAGGTGGGGGTGGCGACCCTCTACCGCCGCTTCCCGACCCGGACCGACCTGGCGATCGCGGCGTTCGAACGGAACATGACCTCCTACGAGGACGCGGTCGACAAAGCCCTGAACAACCCGTGCGCCTGGGACGGCTTCCGCGACCTCGTGTACGACGTCTGTGCGCTGCAGGCCTCCGACCCGGGACTGCGGGCACTACTCACCACCGCGTTCCCGGCCAGTTCCGTCATCGAGCGGCGCGCCGCCTTGGCCGTCGAGAAACTCGGGCAGGTCATTGCCCGAGCGCAACAGGACGGGACGCTGCGTCCGGACATCGGGGTCGGCGACATCGTGGTGATGCTGCTGGCCAACACCGGTGTCCTGGAAGCGACCCGCGAACACGCACCCGATGCGTGGCGCCGATTCGCCGCACTGATGGTCGACGCGTTCCGAGTCGGCCCGCGGCAGGCGCTGCCGCCGCCGACCCCGGCTGAAGAGCTTCGCAGTTCGATCGCCATGCTGACAGGCGACACCTTGCGCATCGAATCCCTTCCCCCGACCGAACCACTGAGGAGCAACCTTGACTGACCGCCCGACCATCGACTTTCCGGCCCGAATCGGCGTGTGGTGGGCGAGCGAGAGCTGGTCGATGCCCGCAGCCGTCGAAGTGGCGCAGGAGATCGAAGCGCTCGGCTTCGGATCGCTGTTCATCCCGGAGGTCGGTCTGAAGGACGCCATGGTGCAGTCCGCGGTGTTCCTGGCCGGAACGCAGCGACTGGTGCTGGGCACCGGGATCGCCAATATCCACGCCCGGCTGGCGACGATCGCCGAGGGCGGCGGCCGCAGCCTGACCGCCGCCTACCCGGGCCGTTTCGTCCTCGGACTCGGCGTCAGCCACGGCCCGTTGGTGGAGAACATGCTCGGCGGAACCTACGACAAGCCGCTGGCCACAATGCGCGGCTATCTCGAACGAATGGCCGGTCTGCCGGAATTCGTGGAGCCGGGCTCCGGGCGTCCGACCCGCCTGCTCGCGGCCCTGGGCCCGAAGATGATCGAGCTGTCCGGCACGCACGCCGACGGTGCGCATCCCTACCTGGTGCTGCCGGAGCAGACTGCGACCACCCGCGAGATCCTCGGCCCGGACAAGTGGGTGGTGTCCGAACAGGCCGTCGTCGTCGGGGAGAGTGCCGAGGAGCAGATGCGCCGGGCGCACCTCCATCTCGAGGTCTATTCGGGCTTGCCGAACTACCGCAACTCGTGGCTGCGGCAAGGCTTCGACGAGTCCGATCTGGTGCGCGGCGGTTCGGACCGGCTTGCCGAACGCATCGTGGGGCAGGGGTCGGTCGAACAGGCCGCCGCATCGGTGACCGCGCACCTCGACGCCGGCGCCGACCACGTGGTGGTGCAGGTGCTCGGCGACGGCGACCCGAGCTGGGACCCGCGCCCGGCGCTGCGCGAACTGGCGGCAGCGCTCGACCTCAAGGGTTGATCGACCTCAAGGGCTGATCGACCTCAGGGGTTGATGGTGTTCTCGCCGACCTGACGTCCCCACACGTACTCGGTGAGGATCGGCTGGCCGAGTTCGAAGTGGTTGTACGGCGCGAGTGAGGCGCCGTAGTCGGCGACCAGGAACGGTGCCGGCCAGAAGTCGTGGGTGACGGGCTGCCAGCAGCCGGGGGCTCCGCCGGGACCACCCTGCGCGTTCACCCGCGGCAGGTTGTCGGGATACACATATGGGTTGGCTGCGCCGGTCAGGCCGATGTGGAAGTCGATCGAATAGCCGTTGCCACCGGCGCTGTCCTTGGCGTTGGACGTCGCGTAGTTGCGCACGGTGCACAGGATCTCGGGGCTGTAGGTGTCGAGCAGCTGGGCGGTCGGGATCAGGTCGGCCTGGCCGCGCACGAAGTACGGGCCGCCGCGTTCGAAGATGTCGGCGCCGGTGTTGCCGAATCCGGTGGAGGCCAACAAGGCGGCGTCGAGATCCTTCTGCTGGGCGTTCAGCGTGCTGGCGGTGGTGACCGCGTGGTCGAGGGAGTCCCAGAACTCGGGGCTGGCCTTGATGTAGACGTCGGCCAGGTTCGACAGCTGGCGGATGTTGCTGCGGATCTGCGGCATCTGCGGATTGACGTCGTCGAGCACCGCGTTGCCGTTGACGATCGACTGGCCGAACTTGGTGCCCAGGCCGTTGAGCGCCTCGGCGGCCGCGCTGAGCGTCAGGTTCAGCTTGACCGGATCGACCTTCTCCGAGATCGAGATGAGCGTCTCGAACAGCGTGTTGAACTCCGTCGTCACGTGGGACACGTCGATCACGTCGCCGCTGGAGATCCGCTGCTTGGACGGATCGGGCGGGCTGCGGAAGGACACGTACTTGTTGCCGAAGACGGTGCTGGCCTTGACCTCGGCGATGGCATTGGCTGGGATCAGCGCGACGTATTTCGGGTTGACGTTCAGTGACAGCTTGGCCTTGGTGGTGCCGTCACGCTCGATGGAGTCGACGCCCGTGACGCGGCCGATCTCGACTCCGTTGTAGGTCACCTTCGACCCCGGGTCCATCACCAGGCCCGCCCGCTGCGAAATGAGCGTCAGCTCGGTCTTGGGTGTGAAGTCGCCACGGAACTGCATGTAGACAAGCACGACGATGATCGTGAGCAGGATGGCGGTCACCGCGAATGCGGTCTTCAGCGGAGGCGAGAACTGCCAGTGCCGAGCCCGGGACTCAAGCCACCCCGGCGCAGCGCCGCGGCGGTCATTCATGTCCGCGCCTGCCCATCTCGGGTCCCCTCCACCGACTGCGGTTCACCCGCAGCGCGCCATTCGTTGCCCTGTCACTATCCCACGCAGGCCGTTGACGTCGGGGTTTTCAGACCAATCGATATCAGTGATGAACTCCGGGTGCCGGCCATCAGGTGACCTGGCTCACACCACAAATTCAGGCCGTCTGGTGAGCCTCGAGAACGAGCTGGGAAACGGGCTGCAGGACACCGTATTTGGGGTCCCTACCGTCACCCGAGGACCGGCCGCGCGCGTGCCGCCAGAGCCAGGGGATCAGCAGGCCGCGGGTCCACTGGCCTTGCGCATACATGCGCTGCCAGAAGCCGTCCTGGATCTCTTCGCCGCTGGGCTGCGCCCAATCATGATTGCTGCCGGGCAGTTTCAGCGCTTCGGCGGCGGCCTCGGCGAACAGGATGTGACCCCGGGTCGAGGCGTGCATGCGGTCGTGACTCCAGTTCGACGTCTCGTTCATCGACTCGGCGTTGTACAGATCGACCAGACCGAACCCGTGCCGGTCGGCGGACTGGCGGATGACCGCATTGACCTCCCGGATGCGCGCGCCGATCAACCGGCCCACCGGCAGCATCTTCGCGACGTCGGGGAATGTCGTCGTCACCACCGTCGCGCCGGAGTCCGCCAACTGGCGGTAGACGTTGTCGAGATCGCCCATTGCCCTGGTGAACGTCCGGCCCGGTCGTGTGACGTCGTTCATCCCGATGCAGACCGTCACCAGATCGGGGTTCATTGCCAGCGCTCGGGGGAGCTGATCCTCCAGGACGTCGATCACCCGTTTGCCGCGGATCGCAAGATTGGCGTACAGCAATCCCGGATGGCGGGAGTCCAGGGTGGCGGCCAGTCGATCGGCGAACCCGATCAGGCCCTGGGTGTCGTCGCCGTCCCACAGACCTTCGGTCTGACTGTCGCCGATCGCGACATAGCGAGAGAAGCCGATGTCGGACATGAACCTCGACTTTAGCGCCGTACACCGCAGTACGATCGGCAGGCGAATGGAAGCTGGGGTGTACAAAAGGTGAAGTCGTCGGCGTCGGTCGAATCCACGGCACCGCAGTCAGATCCCGCTCCGTCGACACCTCGCCAGCGACTCATCGACGCGCTGGCTGCCTCGATCACCGACGTCGGATACTCGGCGACCACCGTCGCCGACATCGTGCGCCGCGCGCGGACGTCACGACGCACCTTCTATGAGTACTTCACCGACCGCGAAGCGTGCTTGGTGGCGCTGCTCGCCGATACGAACCGCCGGGCTGTGGAGACGATCTCAGCCGCCGTCGACCCGGCAGCACCCTGGGAAACGCAGATCAGGCAGGCCGTCGAAGCCTGGGTCGCCAATGCCGAGTCGGAACCGGCGGTGATGCTGAGTTGGATCCGCGACGTCCCGGCCCTCGGAATGGCCGCCCGGACGCTGCAGCGGGAAGTCACCGAGTCGTTCATCGTGATGGTCCGGACACTGTCCGACACCGAGGAACTGCGGGCCGCGGGCATTCCGATGGTGTCCCGTCAGCGGGCGATCATGCTGATCGGCGGATTGCGGGAACTGACCGCGGTGACGGTCGAGAGCGGCGGCCGGATGAAGGACATCACCGACGAGGCGGTCGCCGCGGCCATCGCCCTACTGGGCCCGCATCGCGGCAGCTGAGCTGGCCTACTTCTTGAGCCAGGCGCGAACTTTGTCCAGGTCGCGGGTGTACATCTCGAACCACTCGTTGTCGAAGAACGAGGCGCCGCTGATGGCCTCGTTGCCCTGCCAGACCACCCGTACCCGGTACTTGTCGCGCAGGTAGACATCGACGCGACCGCTTTCTCGGCGCTGCCAGCCCTTTTCTTCGCCGGCCGCGGAAAGGGCCAGCCGCTCGTCGGTGCCAGACATCAGTGACTACTCCTCTTGGGCGGCGGTACGGGCATCCCGCGGGTCAACAGTACTGGGAAGGCCCCGGCCCGCTGCCGTTGTATCGCCCGGTACATCGGCGTACCGTGACCGGTACAGCGACGTACCGAGGCGGAGGATGGGAACCATGGCGCACGCGACGACCGATCCGGTCCGACTCCCGCCCGGCCCGAACGCTCCACGGCTGCTGCAGGGCATTCGCTTTCTCACCGCACGGCGGGCGGTGGTGGGCAACCTCGGCCGGCGATACGGGTCGGCGGTCACCCTGAATCTGCCGATCTTCGGCAGGACCGTGTTGATCAGCGACCCCACCCTGATCAAAGAGCTGTTCACCACCGGCAGCGATCTGGTGGGCCGGGCCACCAATCTCGGCGAGGTGTTGGGCCCGGGCTCGACGTTCAGCCTCGACGGCGAGGAGCACCGCGAGCGACGCAAGCTGCTGGTGCCGCCGTTCCACGGCAAGCGCATGCACAGCTACGAGGCCATCATCGAAGAGGAAGTGCTGCGCGAGGTCGCGCACTGGCCCGAGGGTGTCGAATTCGACACGCTGCCGTCGATGATGCGGATCACGCTCAACGCGATCCTGCGCGCGGTCTTCGGTGCCGACGGTGCCGCATTCGACGAATTGCGCGAACAGCTGCCCCGTCTGGTGGCAGTCGGGTCGCGGCTGGCGTTGCTGCCGAGAGTTTTTCGGCGCGATTTCGGCCCCCGCAGCCCGGGCGGCGCCATGCTGCGCCACCGACGGCGCTACGACGAGATCGTGGACTCCCTGATCGCCGACGCTCGTCGCGACCCGGCCTTCGACGAGCGCCCGGACGTCTTGTCGTTGATGCTGCGGGCGCGCTACGAGGACGGCTCGGCAATCCCCGACCGGCACATCGCCGACGAACTGTTGACCCTGCTGACCGCCGGACACGAGACCACCGCGACCACCCTGGCATGGCTGGTCGAACGGGTGCGCCGGCACCCGCAGCTGTTGGAGCGGCTGACCGCGGAAGCCGACGCCGGCGGATCCGAATTACAGCAGGCGACGATCTGGGAGGTGCAACGGCTGCGGCCCGTCATCGACGGCACATCGCGGCGCGCGTTGCAGCGAATCCGCCTCGGGGAGTGGGTGATTCCCGAAGGTCATGTGGTCATCGTCAGCATCCCGATGGCGCACACCAACCCCGACCGATTCAGCGGACCGTCGGCATTCGACCCGGACCGGTTCATCGGGAACCCGCCGGACAACTACGCCTGGATCCCGTTCGGCGGCGGGATCCGCCGCTGTATCGGCGCCGCGTTCGCCAACATGGAGATGAACGTCACCCTGCGAACGCTGTTGCGCGAGTTCACTTTTGTGCCCACCGACGCACCGGGCGAGGCGTACCACTCCAGGGGGATCGCCAACGCCCCGGCCGACGGTGGCCGGGCGGTGGTCTACCGGCGGTCCGACACCCGAGCCTCGACCGACTGGGCGGCTCCTGGGAATCTGCTGGGAATTGCGTCAGGCGGGGAGTCGGCGGTTCAGCAGAACGCCCGCACCGATTGACAACGCCAGGGCAAGGGCGCCGAGTGCCACCCAGCCCGCACTGGCGTCACCGCGCACCACTTGGTATCCGATCTGCTCGTCGAGGGTCGAGTACACCCGGTTCAACTCGCCGAGGCTGGTGGCGCGGAAGGCTTGGCCGCCACTGAGATCGGCGATCCGCGCCAGCGAGTCGTCATCGGTCGGAACCGGGATCGATTGACCGTCGACCTGGACCACGCCGTTCGGCGTGCCGAACGAAATCGTCGAGATCGGCACCCCCTGCTCCTTGGCGGCCTGCGCGGCGGTGAACGCCCCACGCGGAGCGTCGAGATCCGGCGGCACCGTCTCCTTGCCGTCGGACTCCAGCACAATGCGGCCCGGCGGCGGCCCGTCGCCACCGCCCATCACCGCCCCGGTGGTCGCAATCGCTTGCAGCGCAGTGAAAATGCCCTCGCCCGTTGCGGTGCGCGGCTCGGGGACCAACTTGTCGATCGCCTGCTTGACCTGCTGGCGGTCGATCGTCGGCGCGACCAGCAGCGTGGCCCCTGACGAGAACTTCACCAGCCCGAGATTGATGCCCGGAGTGAGCATGTCGGCGAAATGCTTACCCGCCTCGCGGGCCGCCTCGATCCGGCTGGGAGCGACATCGGTGGCCGACATCGATTCGGAGACATCGATGACGAGCATGACGACGGCCCGGTTACGGGGGATCCGCACGTCATGGGTGGGCCCGGCCATCGCGGTGGTGAGCAGTGCCAGGGCCGCCACCAGCAGGGCCGCGGGCAGATGCCGCCATCTGCGCGGTTTCTGACCGGCGGCGACCTGCTCCAGCACCGCCATGTTCGCGAAGCGCAACACCCGCCGGCGTCGGCTCCGCTGGACCAGCACGTAGACGGCCACGGCAACGCCGACGACCACGAGGTAGCAGAACAGCCACGGGGTTGTGAAGCCCGAAAGTGACAGCGATTTCACAGCATCCACGCCGGCGGGACCACCTCTCAACTAACCCCGGTACAAAGGACACGTTAGCCACCGTTCCTTGGGGCTGGCCGACAGTGACGACAGGAGTGGGTTGTTGCCCGGTATCGGTTCGTTGCCCCTGAGCGGGCTGGCGCATCCCGGCCTGCTGGCGCTGGCCGTGATACCCGCACTGCTGCTGGTCCTCTACGTCCTCGGGCAGGTCCAGCGACGGCGGCGCCTGCGGCAGTTCGGCGAGGCGGCGGCGCTGCAGCGGCTGACACCGAGGCGGCCACATCGCCTGCGGCACTTGCCTATTGCGCTGTCGATCTGTGCGCTGCTGCTGCTCATCGTCGCACTTGCCGGACCCACCCATGAGGCCCGCATCCCGCGCAACCGGGCCGTCGTGATGTTGGTCATCGACGTCTCACAGTCGATGCAGGCCAAAGATGTTGCCCCGACCCGCCTGCGGGCCGCGCAGGATGCGGCCAAGACGTTCGCCAAACAGCTGACCCCGGGGGTCAACCTTGGCTTGGTCTCGTTCGGCGGCAACGTGAATCTGCTGGTGTCCCCGACCCCCGATCACGCGGCCACCGTCACCGCATTGGACAAGTTGCAGCCGGACAATTCCACCGCCACCGGGGAGGCGCTGTTCACCTCGCTGGAGTCGATCCAGACCGTGAGCACCGTGCTCAGCGCGGGCGATGCGACACCACCGCCGGCGCGCATCGTGCTGCTGTCCGACGGTGGCGAGAACAAACCCGCCAATCCGGACAACCCCCGCGGGGCCTTCACCGCCGCGCGAGCCGCCAAGGACCAGGGCGTGCCGGTCTCGACGATCACGTTCGGCACCCAGGACGGGGTGGTGACCCTCAAGGACGACACCATCCCGGTGCCGTCGGACGGCACCCAGATGAAGCGAATCGCAGAACTGTCGGGTGGACAGAACTACACCGCCACCAACATCGATGAGTTGAACAAGAGCTACGGGGCGGTCCTCCAGCAGGTCGGCTACCAGACGATCAGCGCGCCCGCGACCACCGGCTGGCTGCGGCTGGCCGTGGTGATGCTGACCGTCGCGGCGTTTCTCGCGCTGGCAGTGAACCGGAACCTGCCCGCGTAGATGTGCGCTCGGGTGGGCATAGCTAATGCGACACGCAGAGGAGGTCCAGCCGGATGAGCGACGACACCGCGCCCAACGAGAACCCCGCCAAAGACCCGGACGAGTGGGTGACCGGCGATGAGCCGATGACCGGGCCGCAGCGCAGTTACCTCGGCACGCTGGCGCAGGAGGCCGGCGTCGAAGTTCCCGAGCAGCTGACCAAGGCGCAGGCCTCGGAGATGATCGATGAGCTGCAGAAGACGACCGGACGGGGCACCTGATGATCACTTCCGATGATGTTCGCCGGCTTCTCGACGGTGACTCCGACGCGGTGTTGGTTCTCATCGAGGGCCGCATTGACGTGGTGGGCCCGTCCGCCCTGGACACTGACGACTACCGCGGGGCGCTGCAGGTGATCACCCGTGCGGAGCTGATCGAGCAGGCCGGCGGAGAGGCACTCTCGGACCGTGAACTCGCCGAGCAGGCCGCAGCCCTGGACACCGCGGTCTCCGAACTGGGCGGTTAGTGTCCCGCGCCCCGGGCCCGTTTCACCAATTCCACTGAGGCCGAGCGCAATTCGTCGGCCGAGGACAGCGGTCCACCGAACCCGACCCGGGTGTAGCCCGCGCCGCGCGGGGTGTCGACCCGAAGGTCGAGCCCGTAGCGGTCGACACCGGTGCACACCGCGGCCGTGGTGTCCGGGTAGCCGCCCAGTGCGCGTGCCATCTCCACCAGCGAGTCGGCGTGATCGGCGTTGAGGTGGGCGATGGCGCCCGCGGCCTGGGGGCGAACGGGGTCGGCTGTGGCCGCCGCGTAGTCCTCGGCGGTGGCCGAATCCATCCGGCCGTACCCGCCGACCCAGCGCACGCGGTGCACGCGCAGCACCCAGAGCGTGAAATCGGAGTAGTCGACGTAGTACTTCGCCGCCGCGACGGCGGCCAGATGTGCGTCGCGCGCGGCGCGGGCCTCATCTCCGGTCGGGCGTTCCGCGACGCCGGCCAGCGTGATCCGCCCGCTGGCCAGCGGGTCGGTCTCGGTGGTGGGCGCGACGATGGCAAGACTGGCGCGCGGGTCGCCGGCGAGGTTGCGGCCGTGCTCGGCCATGTTCGACACGCACAGCACCGGCTGACCGTCGAGCAGTCCATAGGTGACGAACGAGGCCCACGGATCACCGGCCGCGGTCAGAGAGGCCAGTGTCGCGGTATTGGTCGAGGCCGCGATGCTGCGAGCTTCCTCCGCCGCCGAGGGCCGGGTCGCGTCGACCACGGCGGTCAGCGGCGGCGGAACCGAAGGGGCGTCGCCCGGGTCGCCATGATCGCGTGATGCCACGTCGGCACGATACCGCGGAGG
This sequence comes from Mycobacterium sp. ELW1, assembly GCF_008329905.1. Lineage (NCBI taxonomy): Bacteria > Bacillati > Actinomycetota > Actinomycetes > Mycobacteriales > Mycobacteriaceae > Mycobacterium > Mycobacterium sp. ELW1. The sequence goes on from NZ_CP032155.1 coordinate 95,827, forward strand.
TTAGGGTCGAATTGTCGTGACGATCTCGTTCACCGTCACGAAACACCGCGGATGCCGCGGCGCCACCGCATCGCTTCGAAGGCATAAGAAGGTTCGGTCATGAGGAACGTACGTCTGATCGCTGTTGTCGCGGCCGCTGTCGTGGTCGCTGGTGTCGCCTGCGCACCACCAGAGAAGAAGAGCGGCGGCGGCAACGGCGCCGCCGCAGGCCAAGCCACGTCGATGGCCGACTTCGGCGGCATGGACGGGCTGATCGCGGCGGCCAAGAAGGAGGGCGAGCTCAACGTGATCGCCCTGCCGCCGGACTGGGCCAACTACGGCGCCATCATCAAGGCGTTCGGTGACAAGTACGGCATCAAGGTGAACTCCGCTCAGCCTGACGCCGCCAGCCAGGACGAGATCAACGCCGCCAATCAGCAGAAGGGCCGCAGCACCGCACCGGACGTCTTCGACCTCGGTCAGTCGGTGGCATTGGCCAACAAAGCGATGTTCGCGCCGTACAAGGTCGCGACCTTCGACAGCATTCCGACCGACATGAAGGCGGTGGACGGATCGCTGGTCAACGACTATGGCGGATACATGTCGATCGGCTACGACTCCGCCAAGGTTCCGGACCTGAGCACCGTCAACGATCTGCTGAAGCCGGACTACAAGGGCAAGGTGGCACTCAACGGTGATCCGACCCAGGCCGGCGCCGCCTTCTCCGGTGTGGCGATGGTGGCCCTGTCCCAGGGTGGTTCAGCCGACAAGGTCGCGCCCGGCGTCGACTTCTTCGCCAAGCTGAAGCAGGCGGGCAACTTCCTGCCCGTCGACCCGACGCCGGCGACCATCGAGTCCGGCCAGACGCCCATCGTCATCGACTGGGATTACCTGAACGCCGCCGAAACCAAGAAGCTGCCCAGCTGGAAGGTGTTCGTGCCACAGGACGCGGTGCTGGGCGGGTACTACTTCCAGGCGATCAACAAAGACGCGCCGCATCCGGCGGCCGCCCGGTTGTGGCAGGAGTTCCTCTTCAGCGACGAGGGCCAGAACCTGTACCTGGCCGGCGGCGCGCGACCGGTGCGGGCCGACGCGATGGTCAAGGCCGGCACCATCGACACCGCCGCCTACGAGAAGCTGCCGCCGATCAGCGGCAAGCCCGTCATCCTGACCCAGGCTCAGACCGACGCCGCGACCCGATACCTGGCCGACAACTGGGCCAAAGCGATGGGCTGACGCGTCGCGTGCTCCGCCATCAGTCGCCGGCCCAGCTTCTCCGGCAAGCACTTCCGTTGGTGCCGTTCGGAGTGTTCGTGACGGTCTTCTTGATCATCCCGACCGCGACGGTGATCGTGTCCGCGTTCTACTTGGACGGGGTGTTCTCACTGCAGCGAATCGGATTGCTGTTCTCCGGCACCGCGCTGGCCGCCCTGGGTAAGAGCGTGCTGCTCTCGACGGTCACCGCCGCGATCGGAGCGGTTCTTGGTGCCGTGCTGGCGTGGCTGGTGGTCACCAGCTCGCCGACGTCACCGATGCGCAGGGTGGTGCTGTCGCTGTGCAGCGTGCTCGCCCAATTCGGCGGCGTGGCATTGGCATTCGCCTTCCTGGCGACGATCGGCCTCAACGGCGTGCTGACCGTCTGGGTGTTCGACCGGTTCGGGCTCAACCTGGCCGGTGACGGCTGGCTCTACTCGTTGCGCGGCCTGATGCTGGTCTACACCTACTTCCAGATCCCGTTGATGGTCATCGTGTTCACCCCGGCGCTGGAGGGGTTGCGAGCGGAGTGGCGTGAGGCCGCGGTCAGCCTGGGCGCCTCCCGGTGGGCGTACTGGCGGGAGGTGGGTTTCCCGCTGCTGACACCGGCATTCCTCGGGTCCGCGTTGTTGTTGTTCGCCAACGCTTTTGCCGCCTACGCCACCGCCGCGGCACTGGTCAGCCAGGGCAGCCCGATCCTGCCCCTGCTCATCCGCTCGGCCCTGACGTCGGAGGTCGTGCTCGGACAGTCCGGGTTCGCCTACGCGCTGGCGCTCGAGATGGTGGTCGTGGTCGCCGTCGTGATGGTCGCCTACAACCTGCTGGTGCGGCGGACGTCGAGGTGGCTGCAGTGAATCGGGTCGGGCGGGCGGCGCTGCTGACGCTGTTCGGGGTGTTCTTCCTGTTCCCGCTCTATGCGATGGCGGACTTCAGTACCCGCAACCTCATTCACGGGGGACGCACGCTTCAGGCGTGGAAGAACCTGATACAGAACGAGATGCTGTATCAGGCGATCATCGTCTCGCTGTTGTTGGCAGCGTTCACCGTTGTGCTGATGCTGGTGATCCTGGTCCCGACGATGATCTGGGTGCGCCTGCGCGCGCCGTGGGGCAAACGGCTGGTCGAGTTCCTCTGTCTGCTGCCCTTGACCATCCCCGCGCTGGTGATCGTGGTGGGGCTGCGCAACGTCTACCTGTGGGTGGTCTACTTCCTCGGGGAGTCGGCGTTGACGCTGACGTTCGTCTACGTGGTCCTCGTACTGCCGTTCGCGTATCGATCCCTCGATGGCGCCCTGTCGTCGATCGACCTGAAAACACTTGCCGAAGCGGCACGTTCCCTCGGCGCGGGCTGGACCACTACGATCCTGCGAGTCGTGGTGCCCAACATCTGGTCGGGCATCCTGTCGGCCGCCTTCATCTCCATCGCCGTGGTGCTGGGCGAGTACACCATCGCGTCGTTGAGCGGATACCAGAACCTGCAGGTGGTGATCGTCGCGATCGGCAAGAGCGACGGGCCGACCTCGGTGGCGGCGTCGTTGGCGACACTGGTGTTCGGGTTCGTTCTGCTGCTGATCCTCTCGCTGGTGACCCGCCGTCACCGGCACGCCGGCGTCGTCGGCGGGAAAGGAAGCCGATGACCGGAAACGGTGTGGCCGTCGATTTCAGGGATGTGACAAGGGTTTACAACGGGACCGTCCACGCGCTCGACGGACTGACACTGCACCTGGAGCCCGGTGAGATGGTCGCCCTGCTCGGTCCGTCGGGCTGCGGCAAGACCACCGCGCTGCGGATCCTGGCCGGGCTCGACGAGCCGACCGCGGGCCAGGTCGCCGTCGATGGCGCCGACATCACCGGTGTGCCACCCAACAAGCGGGACATGGGGATGGTGTTTCAGGCTTACAGCCTCTTCCCGCATCTGACCGTTCTCGACAACGTCGCGTTCGGGCTCAAGCTGCGCGGCAAGTCCAAAGCCGACCGCACCGCCAAGGCCGCCGACATGCTCGATCTGGTGGGGCTGTCCGAACACAAGCAGAAGTACGCCAGCCAGCTTTCCGGCGGCCAGCAGCAGCGGGTGGCACTGGCGCGTGCCCTGGCCATCCAGCCGCGGGTGTTGCTGCTGGACGAGCCGCTGTCGGCCCTCGATGCGAAGGTGCGGGCGCAGCTGCGCGACGAAATCCGGCGGGTACAACTCGAAGTCGGCACGACGACGCTGTTCGTCACCCACGACCAGGAGGAAGCTCTGGCCGTCGCCGACCGCGTCGGCGTCATGAATCAGGGCCGGCTGGAACAGATCGCCGCGCCCGCCGATGTCTACGCCCATCCCGCCACCCCGTTCGTCGCCGAGTTCGTGGGCCTGAACAACAGGCTCGACGTCCAGGTGACCGACGGGCGGGTCCACCTGCTGGGGACCACACTGCCTGCGGCAACCGGCTCGGTGGCGGCGGGCGCCGGCGTCGCGCTGGTGCGACCGGAGTCGGTGCGGATCGACGCCGCCCCCGACGGTCCGGCCACCGTCGCCTCGGTGTCGTTCCTGGGCCCGATCTCGTTGATCCACTGCACCTTTGACGACGGCACCCGGCTGGTCGCCCAGAGCTCGAGTGCCCATGCCGCCGGGCTGACCCTGGGTGATCGCGTCGCTGCCCGCGTTGAGCAGCCCGAGGTGTTGGTGGTGCCTGCAGGCTAGTCCGCGCATCGAGTCAGACGTCGGAGCGACATCGAGGGCCGTATCTGCGCTCCCAGTTCTGACTCGTTGTGCATCGCGCGGCGGTACGTTGTCGGGCATGGTTCAGGATGAGGGAACGCCGAATTTCACCGCGCAGGAACGTGACCGGATCGAAGAAGAGCTGGCAGATCTGCGTCGCCGCCGAGATCAGATGCGGGCCGAACTGCAGGGCGACGCCGACACCGTAGGCGACCGTGGCGACGCCGCTGACGCGCTGCAACGGTCGGAGGATCTGGCCGGCGTCGACGAGCAGATCAACCGCTTGACCTGGCTGCTCGCCGGGGGAAATGCGGACGCCCCGGGGCAACTGCCCAACGGCACCGAGGTGACCGTGCGTTTCCCTGGTGACGAGCCGGTGCGCATGCGGATCATCCACTTCCTGGAAGAGACGCCGGCCGGCGAAGAGGACACCACGCTGACCTCAGACAGTCCGCTCGGTCTAGCGTTGTTCGGGCGCCGTGCTGGTGAGACCGTCACTTACTCGACGCCACGGGGCGAGCTGCAGGTGGAGCTGCTGGCCATCGACATTCCGAACGAGCGATAGAGGTGTGATGCGGGCGATACGGGTGACCGAGCTGGCCGGTCCGGAATCGGTGCAGCTGGTCGATATCGACGAGCCGACCGACGAGGGCGCGATCCTGGTCGACGTCCATGCCGCCGGGGTGGCCTTCCCGGACGCGTTGCTCACCCGCGGGCTCTATCAGTACAAGCCGGAGTTGCCCTTCACCCTGGGGGCTGAGGTCGCGGGCGTCGTGCGGTCCGCTCCCGCGGACGCCCCGGTGAAAGCCGGTGACCGGGTGGTCGGTCTGACGATGATCACCGGCGCGATGGCCGAGACCGTGGTGCTCACACCGGACCGGGTGTTCCCGCTGCCGGACAACGTCAGCTTCGAAGCCGGCGCCGGCCTGTTGTTCAACGACCTGACCGTGTATTTCGCTCTGACCGTGCGCGGCAGGCTGGCCGAGGGCGAGTCGGTGCTCGTCCACGGCGCGGCCGGCGGCATCGGGACCTCCACGCTGCGACTCGCGCCCGCGCTGGGCGCCAGCCGGGTGATCGCGGTGGTCAGCACCGAGGACAAGGCGGACGTGGCCAGGGCGGCGGGTGCCACCGACGTCGTGCTGGCCGACGGGTTCAAGGACGCGGTCGCCGAGCTGACCGGCGGCAAGGGTGTCGACATCGTCATGGATCCGGTGGGCGGCGACCGGTTCACCGACTCGCTGCGCTCGCTGGCGCCGGCCGGGCGGCTGCTGGTGGTCGGATTCACCGGAGGTGAGATTCCCACCGTCAAGGTAAATCGGCTGCTGCTCAACAACATCGATGTCGTCGGGGTCGGCTGGGGTGCCTGGACCATTTTTTTTTTTTTTTTTTTTTTTTCTTCTTTTCTTTTTCTTTTTTTTTCTTGTTTTTTTTTTTCTTTCTTGTTTTTTTTTTTGTGGGTGCCTGGACCATGACGCATCCCGGGGCGTTGACCGAGCAGTGGGACGGGCTGGCCGAGTTGCTGATCTCCGGTGCGCTGGCCGCGCCTCAGCCCGAGATTTATCCGCTGGAGCAGGCCGCCGCGGCGGTCGCCTCGCTGGAGAATCGCACCGCCAAAGGCAAGGTCGTGGTCCGCGTCAGGGACTGACCTGGGCGACGGTTCGGTTCACGCGCCGGCGGGTAGTGGAACCTAGATGTGCCCGTGCGAGGAGAAGCGATGAGCTCACCGGTGACCCTGCCCTGGACCGAGTGGCTGCCGACCCAACGGTGGTACGCCGGTCGCACCCGAACCTTGGTGTCCGCTGAGACCGCCGTCGTGGTGCCGTTGCGGCCACAGCTCGACCTCATGCTGGTCGACGTCACCTACACCACCGGAGCTGTCGAGCGGTATCAGGTTGTGGTGCAATGGGATTCGACTCCGCCCGCGAACGTCGGCGCCATCATCACCGACGGCGCGTTCGACGGCCTGCATGACCCGTCGTCGGCGCGGTTCCTGCTGTCGCTGATGGACTCGGGCACCACGATCGGCGACGTCACTTTCACCAAGGAGCCCGGCGTCGCCCTGCCGCTCGAGGTCACCCCGCGGGTGTCGACGGCCGAGCAGAGCAACACCAGCGTGGTGTTCGCCGACCAGGCGATCTTCAAGCTGTTCCGCCGGGTCGCCGCCGGGATCAACCCCGATATCGAACTGAACCGGGTGTTGGGCCGGGCCAAGAACCGGCACGTGGCCCGGCTGCTGGGCTCGGTCGACACCACCATGGACGGCCAGCCCTGCCCACTGGGGATGGTGACGGCTTTCGCCGCGAATTCGACCGAGGGCTGGGAGATGGCCACCGCGAGTACCCGCGCGTTGACGGCCGACGGCGCCGGCGACGGCTTTTCGGGGGAGGCCTACCAATTGGGCATGGCGGTGGCGTCGGTGCACGCCACGCTCGCTCAGGAGTTGGGGACGTCGACCGATCAGCTGCCCGTCGACGTGATGCGCCAGCGGTTGGCCGCCGCCGCGGCGGCCGTGCCGGAGCTCGCCGAGCATCGGGCCGCGATCGAGGAGCGCTACGCCAAGGTCGCCGAGGAGCCGGTGGTCGTTCAGCGCGTGCACGGCGACCTGCACCTGGGCCAGGTGCTGCGCACCGCCGACGGCTGGCTCTTGATCGACTTCGAGGGCGAGCCGGGCCAGCCGGTCGCGGAGCGGCGCAGGCCCGATTCGGCGATGCGCGACGTCGCGGGAATGTTGCGGTCGTTCGAGTACGCGGCGTATCAGCAGCTGGTGGATCGAACCCCGGACCCGGAACTGGCGGCCCGGGTGAAGGACTGGGTGGACCGCAACTGTGCGTCGTTCTGCGACGGGTACGCCGCCGAAGCCGGCACCGACCCGCGCGATCATGCTGCGGTGCTGGCCGCCTACGAGTTGGACAAGGCGGTCTACGAGGCCGGTTACGAGGCCCGATACCGGCCCAACTGGCTGAACATCCCGATGCGTTCGATCGCCCGCCTGGTCGGCTGAGCAGACCTCACGCGCGGCGCGGATCCTCGGTAACTCATAGCGACACCGGCACCGAACGGTCAAGTGCGGTCAGGTTGTTGCCGAGCGGATCGCCCAGCGCCACCATGCTCTGGAAGTACTCGATCACCCGCTTGCGTGAGACGTCCAGTGCGGGCCATTGCGGCCAGTCCCAGGTGTCGTTCATGAACGGTTGCATCTGATCGTGGCTGAGAACGGTCAGATGGTTGACGTCGTGGGCGGTGGCGGAGCCCTCCAGGACGAGGCGGCCATTTGCCCGATCGTGCATCCATCCGCCGTAGTGCGGCTCCATTTTCAGGGTGTCGATGAAGGCCGTCTGACCACCGGTGTTCATCAGGTACTCGGCGAAGCCGGTATGGCCGTACTGCGCGACCATGGCCATCACATCGGCTGCCGAGCCGAGCCGCGCTGTCCGCTCGATGTCCGCCACGATCTGCGGGGTGTACTTGTCGTCGGCTATCCAGCCGACTTTCGCGCCCTGCATGGCGTAATACAGTCCGACGCCCTGCAGATCCTGGTTCCAGGCCTGCGCGTTGTTGGTCAGCTTGTTGGCGAACGCCCAATCACCGACATCCTCGAGGGCTACCGTGCCCAGGCCGGCGAACTTGCGTTGGTCGTTGTAGGCGACCAGCGCCTCGGTTGTGATGGCCGTCCGGCCGCCCGCGAGCGCGTCCATACCGGTGTGGCTGCTGCCGTGGAACATACCGAACGACATGATGTCGGTGTACTGGCCGCTTGCGGGGGATCGGGCATCGGCATCCCGGGGTCGGTCGGCGGTGTCTGCGTGCCGCTGCCGGTGGAGGTACCCACCGGGCGATCGAGGATCGTTCCCATGCCGGTTGCGTCGGTGAGCGTCGCCCCGGAAGGATTCGACAACATGACGGTGAACGTCTCGCTGTTTTCCGTCAGGGAGTCGCTCTTCACCGGAACCGTGATGATCTTCTGGGTCTCGCCCGGCGCGAAAGTGACTGTGCCCGTGACGCTGAGGTAGTCGAGGCCCGCGGTCGCGGTGCCGTTCGACGTCGCGTATTGCACCGTCACCTTCTGAGTGGACGGCGCGGCCAACGTCACCACGAACGACGCCACCGACGTGCCGCTTCCTCCGGAGAACTCGATGGGCGTCAGGTAGGCCATCTTGTTCTGATTGATCGTCTTCCAGTCGTCGGCCAGGATGCCGCCGGTATCACCGGAATTGGGGTTCCACGACCAGTACGTCCAACTCATGTCCTCGGTCCCGGCCGCGATGTCGACCGTGCCGTTGTTGTCGAAATCGCCGGACAGGTAGGACGTCAGCGCCTCGAACCAGACGACGTCCTTGGGATCGGTGAGTTTGGTGCCGAACTCGCCGACGTAGATCGGCGCGATGTTGTCCTCGTAGATGTAGCCCCAGGCTTTGCGGAAGACGCTGGGCAGGTTGGCCCCGAAGTTGGCGGTCTGGAACCACGGTTGGGCGTACACGGAGTTCGGATAGTCGTGCGGTGAGTAGACGACCCGGTTGGGCACGGTGAGTACGATCGGGCGGTCCTTCACGCCCATCAGGTTGCCGCCCCACCAGTAGCTCTGGCCTTGGTAGGTGCCGACGCCTTCGACGAACAGCAGTAGATTCGGATTCGCCTGCAGAACAGCGTTTCCGGCGCGTTCCGCCGCCCGTGCCCAGTCGTTCGTGCCGCCGCCGCCCCAGGTCCCGTTGTACGGCTCGTTGTGAAGGTCGAAACCGATGACGGTCGGATTGTCCTTGTAGCGGGTGGCCAGCATCTGCCAGTCGGAGACCCATTGGTCTTCGGAGTATTGGCTGTTGTACCAGAGGCCGTTCTCACTCGTTCCCGCACCGGCGGTGCTGCGGTGGTGGTCGAGGATGACCCGCATCCCGTTCTGACCGGCGTAGGCGATGATCTGATCCAGCACCTGCATACGGGACAGCCCTTGCAGGTCGGGGTTCAGGTTGTAGTTGATACCGGACGGTGCGGCCGTGGTGTGCAGCATCGCGCTGGAGTACGGGATGCGAATGGTGTTGAAGCCCTGGGCTGACATCTGGTCGATCATGTCTTTGTAGTTGCGGGTCCACAGGCCGTCCGGCACACCGTTGGTGCCCTCCGCGCCGAACCAGTTGACGCCCGAGATCTGCACGGGTTTGCCTTGGGAATCCAGAATTTGGTTGCCCGAGGTGTGCAGGAATCCTGCCGCGATTCCCGTGGAACCGGGCTCCGTCGCCGATGCGTCGGAGATGCTGAGGCCCGGTGTTGTCGCGACGTCGTCGTTGGTGATGGTGCCGGTGGCGGTGCCGCGGGCGATGGTCGCCCCGGAGGGGTTGGACAGCGTGACGGTGAAGGTTTCGCTGGGTTCGACGGTCGTGTCACCGGCGACTTTGACGGTGACGGTCTGGGAGGTCACGCCGGCTGCGAAGGTGAGAGTGCCTGTGGTGCTGGTGAAGTCGGCTCCGGCGGTGGCGGTGCCGTTCGCGGTGGTGTAGCCGACGGTGACGGGTGTGGTGGCGGCCTTCGACAGCGTGACGGTGAAGGTGGCGTTGGTCGAGCCGCTGTTGCCTTCGGCGATCGTCGTATCGGCGATCGAGATGGTGGGGGTGGTCGGCGGGGTGCTGACGGCGACACCGTTGACCTTGAGGTTGGTCGGCGCCGAACCGACGGCGCCCGGGGTGGCCTGATAGCCGAACGACGTGCTCTGGCCGGCCGCGACGGTGGCGTTGTAGGCCACGTTGCTGATCACGTAGTGGGTGCCGACGTGGCTGGTGATCTGGCCGTTCCAGATGTTGGTGATCTGTGCGGGAGTATCGAATTCGACAGTCCAGCCATTGAGGTTCTGGCCTGCGGTCACCGTGATGTTCGCGTTGTGGCCCGAACCCCAGTCACTGGCCACGCTGTAGGTGACCGAGTTGGTGCCCGGGTTCGACGCGACGTCGTCGTTGGTGATGGTGCCGGTGGCGGTGCCGCGGGAGATGGTCGCCCCGGAGGGGTTGGACAGCGTGACGGTGAAGGTTTCGCTGGGTTCGACGGTCGTGTCACCGGCGACTTTGACGGTGACGGTCTGGGAGGTCACGCCGGCTGCGAAGGTGAGAGTGCCTGTGGTGCTGGTGAAGTCGGCTCCGGCGGTGGCGGTGCCGTTCGCGGTGGTGTAGCCGACGGTGACGGGTGTGGTGGCGGCCTTCGACAGCGTGACGGTGAAGGTGGCGTTGGTCGAGCCGCTGTTGCCTTCGGCGACTGTCGCATCCGCGATGGAGACGCTGGGGGTGGTCGGCGGGGTGCTGACGGCGACACCGTTGACCTTGAGGTTGGTCGGTGCCGAGGCGAGCGCCCCCGGGGTGGCTTGGAAGCCGAAGGTCGTGCTCTTGCCTGCGGCGACGGCACCGTTGTAGGCCACGTTGCTGATCACGTAGTGGGTGCCGACGTGGCTGGTGATCTGGCCGTTCCAGATGTTGGTGATCTGTGCGGGTGAATCGAATTCGACCGTCCAGCCGTTCACGGCGGCGCTACCTGCGGTCACGGTGATGTTGGCGGTGTGGCCCGACCCCCAGTCGGAGACCACGCTGTAGGTGGCGGTGGGTGTCGAACTCGTGAGCGCGGCTGCTTTCCCGGTGGCCCGCGGCATGGCCAGCAGCGACTGCGTCTGCCGGTACAACCCGGCAAGCAGATCGTGAAGCGGGTTACCGACCGGCAGGGCCGGGATGACCGGAGCGATCCCCAGCGAGCGCAGAACCTGCGCCGGCGACGGAAGGGAAACAGGGACCTGCAGCAGACTCGGCGGCGCGAATGCGGGCGCCGGCATTCGCGCCGCGGCCGGTGTTGCGGCGGCGTCCGGCGCGGCACCGGTGAGCGTGTCCGTCAAAGCCGGCGTCACGTTGCTGTTCGATTCGACCGTTCTGGTGCGCACCGACGTGGTATCCGTCGTCGTCCTGTTGCCAGACGACGGTCGCGGGGTGGGCCGGAAAGTTAGCGTGCCGGATGCCTTCGGGGACTCGGTACCCGTTGAAGCCGATCCGGCGGTGGCGGTCTTCGGCGTCTGCTGGCGCGCGGTATGGCCACCGGGGGACTTGCCGGACGAGGTGTCGCGCGCCGCGCTGTCGGTGGACGATGCGCCAGCGGTATCCGCATGTGCCAGCCCAGAGCCTGTTGTCAGGGCGGCGCCGACGCCCAGGCTCAGCGCCCCGACTCCCAGCCAGCCGTACGGTTGCCTGCGCCGGCGGTGGCGCGGTCCGCGCTTGGGGCCGTCGATGGCGATCTTGGCTGCATCCCCGGTATGACGTGCCGCAGCATTCATTGCTATGCCCTTCCTCCACGAGAGTTCACAGCGTTGCTGAAAGGTGCAGCGATGTCACGCATTTCGTCGAAAGTCGGCTCAAAAAGGTCTTTGCTGTGTACATGGTCTGGACAAATTTGGCGGGGGCGTCAAAGGCCTGGACACCGCGGGGGCCGGTTGGCTAGGCGCACTGGACGCACCGGCACGGCGGGTTGGGCGTGATTTTGGGGCCGTGGCGCCGGGCTCGCGCGGCGGCGATGTCTCCCGGCGCGGCTACGGTGATCCCGATGGCTCTGCACCTGCACCGCGCCGAGCGAACGGACCTGCTCGCCGACGGTCTCGGCGCGCTGCTGGCTGTCCCGCAATCAGACCCGTTCGCCAGTGAGCTGGTGGTGGTGCCGGCCCGGGGTGTGGAGCGTTGGCTCAGTCAGCGGCTGTCGCACGTCCTGGGCGGCGGGGACGGCACCGGGGGTGTCTGCGCCGGGGTGTCGTTCCGGTCGCCGGCGTCGTTGATCGCCGAGATCGCGGGAACCGATGACGACGATCCGTGGTCGCCCGACGCGATGGCCTGGCCGCTGCTCGAGGTCATCGACGCCAGCCTCGACGAGCCGTGGTGCCAGACCCTGGCCACCCACCTCGGGCACTTCGTGGCCGACGAGGAGAAGGAGCTGCGGCGCGGCAGGCGCTACGCGGTGGCCCGCCGGCTCGCCGCGCTGTTCGCCTCCTACGCCCGCCAGCGCCCCCGGCTGCTGATCGAGTGGCTGGCCGGCGAGGCCGACGGTCTCGACGTCGACCTGCGCTGGCAGCCACACCTATGGCGTGCCCTGGTCGCCAGGATGGGCATCGACCCGCCACACGAGCGGCACGCGAAAACACTTGCCCGGCTCACTGAGTCGGGCGCGGACCTGCCGGCCAGGTTGTCGCTGTTCGGGCACACCCGGCTGCCGAGCACCGACATCGAACTCATCGGCGCGCTGGCCGAACACCACGATGTGCACCTGTGGCTGCCGCATCCCAGTGCCGCGCTGTGGACCGCGCTGAGCGACGTGCGGGGCACCGTGGCGCGCAGCGAGGACACCAGCCACCGTCTCGCCGCCCACCCGTTGCTGGCCACCCTTGGCCGCGACGTCCGCGAACTCCAGCGCGGACTGCCCGCCTCGGTGGCCACCGACGAGTTCCTGGGCGCCGAACGTCTTCCGGACACGCTGCTGGGCTGGCTGCAATCCGATATCGCTGCCAATGCCGAACGGCCGCAGGGGCGTTCGTACACCGGCGACCGATCGGTACAGGTGCACAGCTGCCACGGCGCGGCCCGCCAGGTCGACGTATTGCGCGAGGTCCTGCTCGGTCTGCTCGCCGAGGACCGCACGCTGGAACCGCGCGACATCCTGGTGATGTGCCCGGACATCGAGACGTACGCGCCGTTGATCGTCGCGGACTTCGGCCTCGGCGACGTGGTGCCCGGAGCGCATCCCGCCCACCAGCTTCGGGTGCGGCTGGCCGATCGTGCGCTGATCCAGACCAACCCGCTGCTGGGGGTGGCGGCGAAGCTGCTGGCGCTGGCCGGCAGCCGGGTGACGGCGACCGAGGTGTTGGACTTCGCCCATGTGGAACCGGTGCGGGCGCGATTCGCCTTCACCGACGACGACCTGGAGACCATCACCCGTTGGGTGCAGCAGGCCAACATCCGGTGGGGCTTCGATGCCGAGCACCGCGCCCCGTTCGGGATCCCGTTCATCCAGAACACCTGGCGGTTCGGCCTGGATCGGGTGCTCGCCGGGGTCGCGATGTCCGATGATTCGAAGGACTGGCTGGACGTCACGCTGCCGCTGGACGATGTCGGCTCCAACAGCGTCGAGCTGGCCGGCCGGCTCGCCGAGTATGTGAATCGGCTGCAGCACGTCGTCGACTCGCTGAGCGGCGTCCGTCCGCTGACGCAGTGGCTGGCCGCACTGCAGGACGGTGTCGGCATGCTCACGGTGACCACCGGTGACGACGCCTGGCAGACCAGTCAGCTGCAACGCGAGTTCGGCGACGTCCTGACCTCTGCCGGGACCCGGGCGGGCACCGATCTGCGGCTGCCGGATGTCACCGCCCTGCTGGGCCGGCATCTCTCCGGACGGCCCACCCGGGCGAACTTCCGCACCGGCACATTGACGGTGTGCACCATGGTTCCGATGCGCTCGGTGCCGCACCGGGTGGTGTGCCTGGTCGGCTTGGACGACACCGTGTTTCCCCGGATCGGCGTGGTCGATGGCGACGACGTGCTGGCCCGCGACCCGCGGACGGGTGAGCGCGACATCCGCTCCGAGGACCGCCAGTTGCTGCTGGACGCGATCTGCGCCGCCACCGACAAGCTGGTGATCACCTACACGGGAGCCAACGAGTACTCCGGGCAACCCCGGCCGCCGGCGGTTCCGCTCGCCGAGCTGCTCGACGCGCTGGACCGCACCACCGAGGCGCCGGTGCGCGAGGAGATTCTCATTCGGCACCCGTTGCAGCCCTTCGATGTTCGCAATGTGACGCCGGGTGCGCTCGGGGTGCCCGCCGAACCGTTCACCTTCGACTCGAGCGTTCTCGCTGCCGCGTCGATCACCGGTGGTCACCGCCCCGAACAGCCTGACCTGCTGGCGAATCCGCTGCCCGCACCCGGCCCCGACGATGTCACGCTGGCCGATCTGTCGAAGTTCTTCGCCAACCCTGTCAAAGGCTTCTTCACCGCCCTCGACGTGACGCTGCCGTGGGACGTCGAGGGCGTCGAGGACGCCATGCCCGTCGAGATCGACAACCTTCAGCAGTGGACCGTCGGGCAGCGGCTGCTCACCGACATGCTCGCCGGAATGGATCCCGACCGGGCCGGGCAGGCCGAATGGCGCCGCGGCACGTTGCCGCCGGGGCGGCTGGGTTGGCGGACCGCCAGCGAATTACGCGACCAGGCAACGGAACTGGCTCGGGCGGCGCTGGCCCATCGAACCGGTACCCCACACGCCTACGACGTGGACGTCGATCTGGGCGGCGGCCGTCGCCTCACCGGCACCGTGTCCGGCGTGTACGGCAAGCGGCTTGTGGAGGTGACGTTCTCCAAACTGGATGCCCCGCACCTGCTGCGGGCCTGGATCCCGATGCTGGCCCTGTGTGCGGCATATCCGGGGCAGTGGACCGCGGTGTGCATCGGCAGGCAGCGGCGTCGAAACGGAGTGGTCGAGCGCGTTCTGGGGGCGCCGCAGGAGGACCCGGCCGTGCTGCTGCGGGATCTGGTCGCGATCTACGATGCCGGCCGCCGCGAACCGATTCCCCTGCCCATCAAGACGTCTCATGCGTGGGCGATCGCACGCATCAGCGGCCAGGACCCCCGAAGCGAAGCGTGGTCGAAGTGGCGGTACGAACGTGATGACCGCGCCATCGAGCGGGTCTGGGGCCGGGAGCCCGATCTGGACCCGTTGCTGACCGAACCGCGCCCCGGGGAGGAAGCGCCCGGTGAGCTGACCCGGTTGGGGGCCTATGCGACGCGGCTGTGGGCACCGCTGCTGCGTGCCGAGGACGGTGCCTGATGGACCAGTTCGATCTGCTGGGCCCCTTGCCGGAGCACGGTTCGACCACCGTGCTGGAAGCCAGCGCCGGGACGGGCAAGACGTTCACGCTCGCCGCGTTGGTGACCCGCTATGTGGCCGAGGGCCGGGCCAGGCTGGACCAAATGCTGTTGATTACGTTCAGTCGCGCGGCCACCCAGGAGCTACGGGAGCGCGTACGTCACGCGCTGCAGGAGGCACTGAGCGCGTTCGACGACCCGGAACTGGCCCAGCGCAGCGACGTTCTCGCTGCGCTCACCCACGGTGCACCAGCCGAACTGGCCGAACGTCGACACCGATTGCGCGACGCGCTGGCCGGTTTCGATGCCGCCACCATTGCCACCACCCACCAGTTCTGCCATCTGGTGCTGAAATCCCTTGGTGTCGCGGGGGACACCGATTCCCATGTGACGCTTGCCGAGAGCTTGGACGAACTGGTTGCCGAGATCGTCGATGATCTGTACCTGGCCCACTTCGGCCAGGAGCGTGAGCAGCCGCCGATCAGCCGCGGTGAGGCGCTGAAGCTGGGGCGCGAGGTGGTCGCCAATCCGGGCACGGAGCTGCGGCCGCTGAATCCGACGCCGGGCTCGCAGCCCGCGGTCCGGGTCGGCTTCGCCAACGATGTTCTGGCCGAGTTGGATCGGCGCAAACGCCGCCGCGGGATCCTCAGCTACGACGATCTGCTCGGCCGGCTGGCCGATGCACTGGAATCGGCCGAGTCGCCGGCCGCGACCCGCATGCACCAGCGGTGGTCAGTGGTGATGGTCGACGAGTTCCAGGACACCGATCCGGTCCAATGGCAGGTGATCGAGCGCGCGTTCAGCGGACAGTCGACGCTGATCCTCATCGGCGATCCCAAGCAGGCAATCTATGCCTTCCGCGGTGGGGACATCGTCACCTACCTGCATGCCGCCAAGACCGCGGGCCGCCGCCGCACCCTCGGCGTGAACTGGCGCAGTGATTCGGTTCTGGTCGACCGCCTGCAAAACGTGCTGGGCGGCGCCGAGCTCGGCGATCCGGACATCAAAGTCCTTCCGGTGCAGGCCCACCACCGCGGCCACCGATTGGCGGGTGCGCCGCGCAACGACCCGTTCCGGCTGCGGGTGGTCAGCAGGGAAAGCTTCGGGCAACGGGGTACCCGCACCATCCGAATGGACGCCTTACGCCCACACATCGCCGCCGACCTGGCGGCCGACATCGCCGTGTTGTTGGCGAGCAAGGCCACCTTCGATGGCAGGCCCTTGCAGGCCAATGACATTGCCGTCATCACCGAAAGCCACGCCGATGCCCGGGCGTGCTTCGATGCGCTGGTGGCCGCGGGCGTCCCGGCCGTCTATACCGGTGACACCGATGTGCTCAAGTCGCAGGCCGCTGACGACTGGCTGAGCCTGCTGGAGGCCTTCGACCAGTTGCACCGGCCTGGCCTGGTGCGCGCCGCCGCGACCACGATGTTCTTCGGCAAGACCGCCGAGGACCTCGCCACCGGCGGTGAGGTACTGACCGACCGGATCGCGGATACCCTGCGGCAGTGGGCTGATCATGCGCGTGAGGCCGGCGTGGCGGCGGTATTCGAGGCGGCGCAACTGGCGGGGATGGGTCGCCGGGTGCTGTCGTGGGCCGGCGGCGAACGCAACATGACCGACCTTGCCCACGTCACCCAGCTGCTGCACGAGGTGTCCCACCGGGAACAGTTCAGCCTCACCGCATTACGCGACTGGCTGCGCACCCAGCGCGAGGAGCGCAGCGGGGCGCCGGAACGAAACCGGCGCCTGGACAGTGACGCCGCCGCGGTGCAGATCATGACGGTGTGGGTGAGCAAGGGGCTGCAGTTCCCCATCGTCTATCTGCCCTTCACGTTTAACCGCTATGTGCGCAGCGAGGATCTGGTCCGTTTCCACGACCGGGAGCGGCGCTGCCTGCACGTCGGCGGCGACCAGAGTGCCGAGCTGGCGACCGCGCAGCGGCTCGGCAGGCAGGAGTCCGCAGGTGAGGAGACCAGGCTGACATATGTCGCGATGACGCGGGCGCAGTCGCAGGTGGTGGCGTGGTGGGCGCCGTCCTGGGATGAACCCAACGGCGGCCTGTCGCGGCTGCTGCGGGGCCGCCGCCCCGGACAGAGCACGGTTCCGGACCGCTGCGATCCCGAACGGGTCGACGACGCCGACGCGGTGGCGCTGCTGAGGGAATGGGAGACCGTGGGCGGCCCGGTGCTGGAAGAGTCAATCGTCGCCGAGCCTGTCGAGCTGGCCGTGCAGCAGCCACGAGAAGACCTCGGTGTCAGGCACTTTCATCGCGCGATCGACACCACGTGGCGGCGAACCTCGTACTCTGGCCTGATCCGAGCTGCTGAGACGACCGGGGTCGGCAGCGAGCCCGAGGTGATCCAGCTCGACGACGAGGTCGCCGACATCGCGGTGAGCGCACCGCCGTCGGGAGCTGACCTGCCCTCCCCGATGGCCGACCTGCCCACCGGCGCCACGTTCGGCAGCCTGGTGCACGCGGTCCTCGAAACCGCCGACCCGTTCGCCGCCGACCTGGCGACCGAGCTGCACACCCAGATCGACCGGCACTCGGTGTGGTGGCCGGTGGATGTCGACGCGACGGAACTGGCCGCCGCCCTGGTTCCGATGCACGACACCCCGCTCGGCCCGTTGGCCGACGGGCTGACCCTGCGCCAGATCGGGTTGCGGGACCGGTTGTGCGAGATGGACTTCGAGTTCCCGCTGTCCGGCGGCGATCGGGGAACGGGCCGACCCGAGACCCGGCTGGCTGATGTCGGCCGGCTGCTGAGTGAGCACCTGCCGGCCGACGACCCGCTGGCGCCCTATGTCGAGCGGCTCAGCGGCGGCCCTCTCGGCGCGCAGTCGTTGCGCGGCTACCTGTCCGGGTCTGTCGACGCGGTGCTGCGAATACCTGACGGTGCGGGGCATCGCTATCTGGTGGTCGACTACAAAACCAACTGGCTGGGGGAGGCCGACCGCCCGCTGTCGGCCGCCGACTATGACCGCGAGCGGATGGCCGAGGCGATGTTGCATTCCGACTATCCCCTGCAGGCGTTGTTGTACAGCGTTGTGCTGCACCGGTTCCTGCGGTGGCGCCAGCCGGGGTACCGGCCGGAGCAACATCTCGGTGGCGTGCTGTACCTGTTCGTCCGCGGCATGTGCGGCCCGGACACGCCCACCGCCGGCGAGCACCCCGCCGGGGTGTTCAGCTGGCGACCACCCGCAGCGCTGGTGATGGCGGTGTCCGACCTGCTCGACGGCCCGGGGGTGGCGGCATGACCGTCGAGGTGACCGATGTCGCGGACTGGCGGCTGTGTGCGGGTGCGACCGGACTGCTGCGGGTTTTCAACGAAGCAGGAGCCATCGAGGCGTCCGATGTCCTTGTCGCGCAGCGGTTGACGGCGCTGGGCAAGGAACCCGACGAGCTCGTCGCGTTGGCGATCGCCTTCGTCGTGCGTGCGGTGCGCGGCGGATCGGTGTGTGTGGAACTCGCCGCGGTGCAGGAGCAGGTGGACATCGAGGACTTGCCGTGGCCGGAGCCCGTCGAGTGGCTGGCGGCCGTCGCGGCCAGCCCGCTGCTGCACTCGCCGGCCGTGCTGCACCTCGACGAAGACCTGCTGTACTTCGATCGGTACTGGCTGGAGGAACGTCAGGTCGCCACCGACGTTCTGGCACTGACCGCTGGCCGGCCCCAGCGCCGATTGCCCGACATCGCACGGCTTTTCCCGTCGGGATATGACGAACAACGCCGGGTCGCCGAGGTCGCGCTGGCCCAGGGCCTCACCGTGCTGACCGGGGGGCCCGGCACCGGCAAGACCACCACCGTCGCCAGGCTGCTGGCACTGCTGGCCGAGCAGGCGGAGCTGGACGGTACGCCGGGGCTGCGTATCGCCTTGGCTGCGCCGACGGGGAAGGCGGCCGCCCGCTTGCAGGAGGCGGTGCGGGCTGAGGTCGACGAACTGACCACCGCCGATCGCGACCGGCTGAAGGGGCTGCGCGCCACTACGCTGCACCGGCTGCTGGGTCCGCTGCCCAGGACCTCGGCACGGTTCCGCCATCACCGGGAGAACCGCTTGCCACACGACGTGATCGTCGTCGACGAGACGTCGATGGTGTCGCTGACGATGATGGCGCGCCTGGTCGAAGCGGTCCGGCCGGAGTCGCGGCTGCTGCTCGTGGGCGACCCCGACCAGCTGGCATCGGTGGAAGCCGGTGCGGTACTTGCCGATTTGGTGGAGGGCCTCAGTGCGCGCGGCGATACGCCGGTCGCCAAGCTGATCACGCCGCACCGGTTCGGAGCGTCGATCGGGGCGCTGGCGCTGGCGATCCGGGTCGGTGACGCCAACCGCGCGATCGACGTCCTGAATGCCGGTGGCGAGCACATCGAATGGATCGACACCGAAGAGCCCGCCACCGCACTTCGTCGGGTAGTGGTTCCGCACGCGATCCGTCTGCGTGAGGCCGCGGTGCTCGGCGATGGGCGGGCGGCGCTGGCCACCCTCGAGGAGCACCGGCTGCTGTGTGCGCACCGGCGCGGGCCGCACGGCGTGGCGTACTGGAACCGTCAGGTCGAGCGGTGGTTGGCCGAGGAAACCGATGCCCCCCAATGGGCTTCGTGGTACGCGGGCCGACCGGTGTTGGTCACCGCCAACGACTACGGACTGCGGCTCTACAACGGTGACATCGGGGTGACCGTGCTGCGCGACGGGGTGTTGCGGGTGGCGATGGCCGGAGCGGACGGGGCCGCCGAGTTCGCCACCAGCCGGCTGGCCGATATCGAGACGATGCACGCCATGACGATCCACAAGAGTCAGGGCAGCCAGGTCGCGGAGGTGACGGTGCTTCTGCCGCCGACGGATTCACGATTGCTCAGCCGGGAGTTGCTGTACACCGCGGTGACCCGGGCCAAGACGAAGGTGCGGGTGGTGGGCTCGGCCGAGCAGCTGCGCGCCGCGGTCGGACGGCGGGCGGCGCGGGCCAGCGGGCTCAGCCGCCGCCTACAGGACTGACATGCGCACCGGCTCCGGCGCGGACATCATCGTCGACGGCGACGTCGTCATCAAAGTGCACCGGCCCGGTACCGACCCCGACGCGCTGGCCGAGCGATTGCGCATCGCGGCGCGCCTCGGCGATTCTCTGCTGGCGCCGCTGGACACCGAACCGCAACCGGTCGACGGCCGATGGTCGACACGATGGCCCAGGGTCGAGACCGTGCCGGTACAGCCCGGCGGATTGCCGTGGCCGGAGGCAGCGCGCCTGCTGGCGCTTGTGCATCTGGCGCCGGATCGGCCGGCGATCCCGCACGGTGCCGCTGCCCGCACCGAGCGTGCGGTGCGGGGGCTTCCCGCCGACGCCGCCGTCATCGCCAGGGCTGCCGCCACACTGCCGAAGCGAGCCCGGCAGGCCGGGTCAGCCGGCAGGCCGCACACGCTCGTGCACGGCGATTTTCACCTCGGTCAGCTGGGCCGTCTGCCCAGCGGAGGGTGGCGGTTGATCGACGTCGACGATCTGGGCACCGGTGATCCGGCGTGGGATCTGGCTCGGCCGGCCGGCTTCTGGGCAGCGGGGCTCATTCCCGACGACGACTGGGACGCGTTTCTGGCCGCCTACCGCGCGCAGGGAGGGCCGGCAGTGCCGGCGTCGGGCGACCCGTGGCCGGTGCTGGAACCGCTCGCTCGGGCAGCGGTGGTCCAAGCCGCGGCGGCCGGTGCGCATCGCCCGCGCGACGAGACGCAGGACGAGCTGGTCGCGGCCTGCGCGCGGATGATCGCCGGCTAGCTGGAGAAGAACAGCCGGCCGAATCCACCCTTGCGGTAGCGCTGGCCGCCGTGGTTTCCCCACGACGGGCCGTAGCCGTAGCCCTGTTGCGGCGGCGGTGCTGCGGTGAAGCGGTTCTCCAGCTGGGTCAGCGACTCCAGCTCGCCGAAGTCCAGGAAGATGCCCCGACAGCTGTCGCATTGTTCGAGGTGAACCCCGTTTCGCTCGTAAGTGCGCATCACTCCCGCGCACTTGGGACACAGCAGCATGTTGCCGGGATTGGGCGATCCGGGAGACTTCGGCGGCTCATATGGCGGTATCGACATGTATGCACAACGACCGAACGGCCCGGGAAGATCCCGGGCCGCTTCGACCCGCCGCGAGGGTGGCTCTGGGGTGACGCTCGGCGCCGAGGACTCTGGGGTGACGCTCGGCGCGAAAGCTACCGCACGAGCCGGCGCAGCAGTGCTGACGCCGCCGCGACACCGAGCACCGCCGCCAGCGCGAGCACCCCGAGATCGAGCCACGGATGTGCCGACGGAATGCCCACCAGCAGCAACCGAAGCGAATCCACCTCGTAGGACAGCGGATTTATTCGCGACAGCCAGCGCAGCCACTCCGGCATCACCGACACCGGATACAGCGCATTGGAGGCGAAGAACAGCGGCATGGTGATGGCCTGCCCGATGCCCATCAGCCGGTCCCGGTTACGGACCAGCCCGGCCAGCGCCATCGACAGGCAGGCGAAGAACGCCGACCCGAGCATCACCACACCCATCGCGGCCAGAATCCGCAGCGGGTTGTGCGTCATCGCGATGCCCATGATGTAGGCCAGTGCCAGCACCCCGACCACCTGCGCGATCGACCGCACTCCGGCGGCAAAGGCCTTGCCCGTCACCAACGCCGAGGCGGGGGCCGGTGTGACCATGAGCTTGGCCAGGATGCCGGCGTCGCGGTCCCAGACGATCTGGATGCCGTAGAAGATCGAGATGAACAACGCCGACTGGGCGATGATGCCCGGGGCCAGGAACGCCAGGTACGGCACCGAGCCGGTGTCGATGACGTGCAGCCGGTTGAACGTCGTCCCGAAGATCAACAGCCACAACGCCGGCTGCACCATCCGGGTGAACAGCTCGGTCCGGTCGTGGCGCAGCTTCTGCAACTCGACCCAGGCGAACGTTTCCATCCGGGCGGCCATGCGGGGCACCCGCCGCCACCCGCGGGGTGCCCGCAGGAGGCGGGTGCCTGCCGTGGAATCAACCGGCATTGCGCGCCGCCTTTCGTCCGGCCCGGATCCCGCCGAGCCCGTTGTGCTCCACGGCGTCCTCGAGCCCCGATCCGGCGTAATGGCGGAACACATCCTCCAGGGATGCCTGGGGACCGACTTTCGTCTTGAGCTCGGCCGGTGTGCCCACCGCCCGAAGCCGGCCATGGTGCATCAGCGCCACCCGGTCGCACAGCACGTCGGCTTCTTCCATGTAGTGGGTGGTCAGCAGCACCGTCATGCCGAATTCCTGCTGCATGCTCTGCACCTGATCCCAAACACTGTCGCGGGCAATGGGATCCAGGCCGACGGTCGGTTCGTCGAGAATCAGCAGCGACGGCTGGTTGACCAGGGCTTGGGCCAGCTCCAGTCTGCGGACCATGCCCCCGGAGTAGGTGTTGGCCAGCCGGTCGGCGACGTCGACCAGTTGCATCGCGGCCAGTGCCTGCTCGACCCTTCGCCTGCGCGCCGCGCGCGGCACGTCGTAGAGCCGAGCGAACCATTCCACGTTCTGCCGGCCGGTCAGCGCGGGTTCGATCGAAAGTTGTTGGGGCACATACCCGAGGTTGTATCGGATGTCCATGGTGTCGCGACGCGAGTCAAGTCCGAAGATGCGGACCTGACCGTGCTGGACCGGAGTCAACGTGGTCAATACCCGGACGACGGTGGTCTTGCCGGCTCCGTTGGGACCCAGTAGCCCTACGGTTTCTCCGGGCTGCACCTGCAACGTCAGGTCGTCGACGGCGGTGAAGTCGCCGTAGCGGTGTGTCAAGTTCTGGCAGTCGATCGCGGGCGCGGTCATGGTCGCTTCTCCTGCAGTGTGGCGGTGAGGGCGGCGAGCACCCGCATACCCTCGGCGAGGGCTCGGGCATCGTCATCGTCGAGCTGGTCGAGGGCGCTGGCCAGTGCCGCTCGCCGTGCGGCCCGCGAGGCATCGGCGAGCTTCTGCGCCGGCGGGGTGAGGGACAGGCGGCCGACCCGACGGTCGTCGGGATCGGGGGTCCGGGTCAGGAGTCCGTCGGACGACAGCTTGGACACCAGCGTGGACGCGGTGTTGGCGGCCAAGCCGAGTTCGGCGGCGGCCGCGCTGACCGAGATCCCCGGCTGCCGAGCGACCAGCCGCAACAGCTCGGCCTGCGATTCGGTCAATCCGGCGAAGGAGGCGCCCGCGGTCCGGCGGACCGTACGCCGGAACCGGCCGACGGTGCCGAACAGCTCGGCGACAAGATCGGTACGGAAGGTCACTCCACCAACTTAGCTCTGATTCAGAGCTAAGTCTTCTCGATGCGGTGTTGCTGCACGTCGGCCAGCACCCCCGACCGGGTGACCACCGTCATGTAGGTGCAGAACGGCTGGCGACGACGGTCGGTCGGCGAGCCGGGATTCAGCAGCCGCAATCCGGTCTTCGCGGTGGTGTCCCAGGGGATGTGACTGTGGCCGAACACCAGCACATCGGTGTGCGGATACTGCTGCGCCATCCGGGCTTCCCGACCCGTCGCGGCCCCCGTCTCGTGCACGACGGTGAAACGCAGGCCGTCCAACGTCACCTCAGCGCACTCCGGTAGCCGAGATCGCAGCTCGGGTCCGTCGTTGTTGCCCCAGCACGCGATCAGGCGATGAGAGCGCGCCGACAACTCGTCGAGCAGGCCGACCTCGACCCAGTCACCGGCGTGGATCACGGCATCGCACCGCTCGACCTCCTGCCACACCTGCGCCGGCAGATCGCGGGCACGCTTCGGAATGTGAGTGTCGGCCAACAACAGCAGACGCATGCGCCGATCCTTACACGAACCTCAGCCCTCGCTGCGCGCCTCAGCACCGGTCTCGCCGGCGTCGAACGAGTCGTCCGGGCCGGTCTGGCCGACGTAGCTCCCGTCGTCGCCGTCCTTGCCGGCCCGCGACGAGGCGACCTTCGGGTCCTGCTGGACGTCCTCTTCGCTCTGGTCGTCTGTTGGGTTCGTCATGGTCGGCGGACTACCCCGTGACCGGGTGCGCCAACCACTCGCAGCGGCGATGTACCCGGCCTACGCTGAGAACGAGATGAACATGAACCGCAACGATGTGGAGAAGCGCTGGCGCGATCCGGCGGCCTTCCGTGCCGCGGTCACCTATGTGGTGGCCGTCGTGGTGGTGGCCGGTGTGGCGTTCGCCGCGGCGATGCTGTGGCACTCACGTGTCGCGGGCGTGCTCGTGCCGGTGATCCTGTTCACCGGCGGGGTCGGGGCGTTGATCCAGACCTATCGGGTGTGGCGCGCCGAGGGCACCTGGCCGATCTGGCAGGGGGCGGGCTGGTTTCTGCTGGCCCTGTTCCTGTTCTGCCTGGGTGTGCCCGTCGCGGTGTGGTGAGTCGGCAAACCGCCATACTCGTCAGGTGACTGATACCCCTGACCTGCCGTTGGCCGGTGTCCGCATCGTCGAGATCTCCAGCTTCGTGGCGGTTCCGCTCGCCGGTATGACGCTGGCCCAACTGGGCGCCGACGTCATCCGCGTCGACCCGGTCGGCGGTGCGGCCGACTACAAGCGCTGGCCGCTGACGGAGGCCGGGGACAGCATCTATTGGGCGGGTTTGAACAAGAGCAAGCGCTCGGTGGCCGCCGACATGCGCTCCGAGCACGGGCAACAACTGGTAACCCGGCTGATCGCCGATGCGGGTGTACTGATCACCAATGTCGCTGGGCGGCAATGGCATTCCTACGATGAGCTGAGCGCTGTCCGCTCCGACCTCATCCATCTGGAAGTGGTCGGCCGCGGCGACGGGTCCACCGGGGTGGACTACACCGTCAATGCCGCCACCGGATTTCCTCTGGTCACCGGCTCGCCGGACCAGCGCGGTCCGGTCAACCATGTGCTGCCGGCCTGGGATGTCAGCTGCGGACTGTATGCCGCGCTGGCGGTCCTGGTAGCCCTGCGCCGCAGGGAGGCGACGGGCGCGGGCAGCCGCATCCGGCTCCCGCTCGACGATGTCGCGCTGGCCACCGCGGCCAACCTCGGTTTCCTCACCGAGCCGATGGTCAACGGCACCCAACGACCACGACTGGGCAATGCGATCTACGGCCAGTACGGCCAGGACTACACCAGCAGCGACGGCGCCACGTTCATGCTGGTCGCGCTGACCAACCGGCACTTCCGCGACCTCACCGAGCTCACCGGGACGACGAAAGCCGTTGCGGCCGTTGCCGAAGCATTGGACGCAGACTTCACCGACGAAGGCCAGCGCTACGAGCACCGGGCGGTGCTGACCGGCCTGTTCGCGCCGTGGTTTCGAAGCCACACCGCCGACGAGGTGAGCGCGGCGCTGTCGGCCAGCTCGGTGCTGTGGGACCGCTACCGCGACTTCGTCGAAGTCGCGCAGGACCCGCGGGTGACGGCGAATCCGTTGTTCAGCGCTGTGGAGCAGCCCAGGATCGGCACGTACCTGGCGCCGGGGCTGCCGATGTCGGTCGACGGCGCGCACGTCGCCGCCCAGCCCGCTCCCGCGCTCGGTGATCACACCGCGGCCGTGCTGGCCGAGCTCGGTCTCACCGACGGTGAGATCACCGATCTGGTCGAATCCGGCACTGTGGCAACGGGAACCGGTCCCGCATGAGCGCGCTGTCACGGCTGCTGACCGTTGCCCCCGACCCGTCCGGTGGGTTCGTCGGGGAAGCGAGCGGTCCGCCGGACAAACGCGCCTACGGCGGCCACCTCGCCGCGCAGGCCATGGCCGCGGCCTGCCACACCGTCGACGCCGACAAGGCACCGACCAGCCTGCACGTCCAGTTCTTGCGCGGCGGCGACGCGGGCGCGCCGGTCCACTACGAGGTCGACCACGTGTACGACGGCCGCACCACGGCGTCGCGGCGGGTACTGGCCCGCCAGGATGGGCGGCTGCTGACCACCGCCACCATCTCGTTCTCCGCCGCGGCGGACGGTCCCGAGCACGCTGCACAGGCGACAACCTCCGGTGAGCCCGAGCAACTGCCCGCCACCGGTCCCATCGGCCCGGCGCCGTCGCTGCCGCTCGACGAGATCGACATTCGCTATGAAGACGACCGCAGCACAGGCGAATTCGTGCGCAGGCTGTGGTGGCGGATCACTGCGCCGCTGGACGGCCCGGCATGGGTGGGTGCCTGCGCGGCGGTCTACGTCACCGATATCTACGGCATCGATCCGGTGCTGCAGGTGCACGGCCACTCGATGGTTGACCGCAGCCATCGCACCGCCACCACCGACTCGTCGATCTGGTTCCACCGGCCGATTCAGGCCGGCCAATGGAATCTGCTGGAATCACGCTCGCCGGCTGCCGCGCGGGGCCGTGGCCTGGTGACGTTGAACCTCTACGACGCCGACAAGATGCTGACCGCCACCCTCGTTCAGGAAGGGCTGGCGATCGTCCGGACCTGAGGCGCGGGGACGCTTCCTCGTTCTTCGGCTGGCTGTGCCGTGCGTTGTGGCCCGTACCGGCGGACCGGTGGCTTCCCGCATCGGATGGCATTACCCGCCCGACCTATGGCTGTAGTGGTTCCCTGTGTATCAGTTGTGAATTGGCTGTTAGTCGTGGTAATAAGTTGCTTCGAGTCGGATTTCCGACACGCACTCGCGGGGAGTGGGCCGTCTAAGGGGAGTAATGGTTACTGCCGACTTCGATTTTTCTTGCGCGCGTAGTCCGCGGCGATCACGGCAGTTGGTCTTTGCCCCGAATAGCAACGTAAGAAGGGAAGCTCAGAACACATGAAATTCTGTCGGGTTTCATTGGTGGCCGTTGGAATCCTGTTGACCGCGTGCGGCGGCAGTGACGACAAGTATTCAAGCGACCCGGTACTCCAGAAGGCTGCCAAGAAGGCTTGCCAGAATGCCGACGGCATGCCGAATTTGGGCGTGAACTTCAACTGGTCACACAACCTCAGTGGTGACTTCAATCCATCATTTACGGACGAAGGCACCTTTGATTGGGGCATCTACAAGAATCAGCCGCAGAAGTCTTACAAGTTCACCTGCACTGGACGTTTCGACGACGATCACCAGAATGCAAGCGCGATACTGGACCAACTCACCAAGGTCAAGAAGTGATGCGGAGGACACTGGCCGCCGGAGTTCTCGTCGTGGCCGCGACCTGCATGAGCTGTGCCAGTAACGAGTCATCGTCGGGGCAAAGTGCGGCGTCGTCGGATACATCCAAATCATCGTCACAGGCAGAGGCGCCAGCTGATCCTTGTGTCCTGACACCCCAAGCGATTGCCGACGCACTGGGACCTGCCCTGACCTCACCGGCGATCATCACCGATTCGGGCGACGGCATTTGCAACTACGACATGGGTCTGGATGGCAACCGATCGGGCATTCACATGGCGCGTTATCCCTACGCAGGACAGTGGAATACCAGCTCCGTTGGAGGATCGACGAACACCCAGCGCACTTGGGAAATTGGGGGTTCGACGCCCGCCGAAACCTATGCATCGTTCGTTCGCTGGGCGAATGTGCCGGAAGTGAAGAAGGCGAGATATGCGGAGTTGCACCCGGAGATTGGGGGCGGCGCAGCGCTCTACGATACGCACAGCATGTTCGTCGCTACTGATGGAAGTGCGTGGTACAGCTTCAGCCTGACCGGCTTGCCCTATAACCCCGAGTTGGCTCCGTATGTGGTCGGCTTGGGTAAGCAAATCGCATCGGCCGACAGGTAGCGCTGTCGTGCATCCGGAGTAGAAGTTGCGAATGTAGGTCGTACGGTGGACGACTTGACCTACCGAACGGGTAGATGGACGTGACGGCGAGCCTGCCGTTCCTTCGCCAGTGAGCGGCTCTCGTCCGACAGCGGCGCTGCCAGCATCGCGGCGACGGTGTCGACGAGGTGGCTGGTGAACAGTCGGTCGTCGGCGTGGGGTGCGGTGGCCGCGCGGCGGCCCAATTCGACGGCCGCATACACCAGCGCACCCAGCCGGGGATGCAGCGTGACGGCCACTGGGTGGAGCATCGGTTCCAGCTGAGCGCGCCAGCGCAGCAGACTGCCGGAGCGCCCGGTGAGGTCGAACGAGGGCACCGGACGGTTCAGCAGCTCGGCATGGATGGCGCTTTCGATGCTGTCCAGCAGCGCATCGCGACGGGCGTCGACCACCCGGAGATGCTTGTCGGCGATCGCGGCCAGCACCCCGGCCCGGTCGGTGAAGTGATACTGCACCGCCATCACATTGCGGGGCCCCGGCCTCGCGGGCGGTCTCCCGCAGGCTCACTCGTCGATCTGGTTTTATCGGCCGATCGATGCCGGGCAGTGGAACCTGCTGGAGCCGCGTTCGCCTGCCGCCGCCCGAGGCCGCGGACTGGTGACCCTGAACCTCTACGACGCCGACAAGGTGCTGACCGCCACCCTCGTTCAGGAAGGGCTGACGATCGTCCGGACCTGAGGCGCGGGGACGCTTCCTAGTTGTTCTTCGGCTGGCTGTGCCGTGCGTTGTGGCCCGTGCCGGCGGACCGGTGGCTTCCCGCATCGGACGACGTGCCGGACGACGACGTGTCGCGGTCGTTTTTGCTCTTGCTCGACGTCGTACGGGAGCTACCCGCGTTACGCGTCGGTGTCACGCTCCCGGCCTGCGGCGCGGCATCGTCGGGGTTGGTCGATGCGTCAGTCGTAGCCGTGCCGGATTCTTCGGAGTCGTTGGAGACGCCCACCCGAGGCACTCTCCGTCCGGACTTGGCCAAACCCGACTTCTGCGGTGTTCCGTGATCGGGATTGACGGCCGAGCTGGAATCGACGGAGTTGTTGTCCGCGGCGACGATCTTGTCCGCCGCGGCCGACGTCGCAGCCGCAGCGAACGGGTTCCAGCCACCGTAGAGGAAGTAATTCGCTTCTGCCTGAACGAAGCCCGCGAAGCGTTGTGCAGTAACCGATATCCAGTGATTCAGGTAGCCGACATCAAGTGTCCCGGCGAAGAGCACACCGCAGGTCAGAGGCAACCACACCACCGGCCAGATCAAGTAGTTGTAGATGATGTACGCCTGCCGTGCGAACACGTTAACGAAGGGGATTGAACTCCCGACCGCCAGAGTGGAATTCACCGCGTAGTCGACAGCGTCACCGGCGGTGTACGCGATCTGATCGATCGCGATCATGGCGTCTGTCCACCCGGGTATGTAGGCCATCAATTCGACGTCGTACTGAGAAACGCGTTGCAGCGCAGCACTACTCGCTACAACGGCGATCGAGCCTTCGACTCGGCCGGCGACTGGGCCATCAGGTAGCGCGGTGACGATGCCGACCGCCGCAACCCCGGCGATCAAGGTGGAGCGCAGGGACATCCGGACCAACCGCTTCCGCTGACCGATTCCACCTAGATGACTTTGAACAATCTCAACTGCCATGTTTGCGCTTCCTCCCAGGTCTACCGAACTCTGCCCGCGCGAATTCAACCGAGCGATAGATTTGCCAGAAATGGATCCACCCGTCGAAGCCGAGTTCGCGTCCGATGAACGTAACGAATCCGGCGGGGGAAGGGTGTCGCCCAAACGTACGAAACCGGCGGTGAGTGTGCAGGGCCTGCAGTCGGCGATCTGATTCGCCCCGGCTCGCGGGCGGGCGCGTGAACTGCCTCAGTGGGTAAGTTCAGATATTTGCCAGGTCGACCAGAGGCTGGGCGATCGACACACACCGCGAGTGCTGTTAACTTACGGACGCGTCGACCGAACGGACGATACCGGGGGTTGGCCCTCGGCGCTTAGCATCCGGACCATGAGTCGGATCCTCGAGCACTGTGGGCGATGACCAACACTGGTCTACCACAGAATTCATCACCACGCGGTTGGTGGCCGAACGCGTACGCCCTCGGCGCCGCATCATTGTTGGGCGACAAGGCAATCGGGTTCGTGCTGTCACCTTGGCGACCCTGAGGTGCTGATGGACCCTCACCACCCATGTCGTGAGGGCGGCGCAATCTCGACCAGTGCAGGAGCCAACCCGGTGACTGACCTGAGCGCTTCCCATCGTCACATGCTGGAGCCCGCCGCGAGGGTGGGGTTGCTGATGCGCAACTGCGTCAACTTGGTCGTCGCTTCGGTCACGTTGGCGGATTCTGGATCGTCGGCCGAACCGCGCGGCGTGTGGGTTCTGGGCGCGCTCGCCTGCTGGTCTTTGTATCGCGTTCTGACGCGGTCTCGACGTGCGCTTCCATTCGCCGTCGACTACCTGCTGGCGCTCGTCGTATGCGTGGCGATCCCGTTGATGCTCCATGATCCGCAGTTCTACAGTTCGAACACTGCGCCGCAGGCGATCGCAGGTACGGCTGTGGTCAGTTTCGCGGTCTCGGTTTCCCCCTTGGTGAGTCTGCCGATGACGTTGGGCATAGCCGTCGCCTACGCGTGGGGCAGTGCACAAATCCTCGGATGGGATCGCCTGGGTCCGGTGATTGCGCTCTATTACTTTGCTCTGCAATGGATGACAGCTGCGTTGGTGCGATTCATTCTGTTGCGAATCGCGACCACGGTCGACCGCGCGCGTAACGCACGCGCAGCGGCCGAGCTCAATCAGCAGGTTGGTGAGGCGGTCCGAAACTACGAGCGAGAGCAACTCGCACTCCTGCACGACACCGCCGCGTCGACGCTCCTGATCGTCGGCCAGAACGGAAGGTTGCCCGCGGATCGGCTCGCGACCCAGGCCCGTCGCGACCTCGAACTCCTTGCCGAGAGTCCGTGGGAAGCCTCGCCGCCACTTGTCGAACTGGTTGAGGCGCTGCGTAGAAGCGCAGCGCATGTCCGCACTCCAGGGCGCTTCGAGGGGCGTGAGCGACTCTGGCTCGGCGGAGAGGATGCCAAGGCGATCATCGCCGCCTTTCGTGAAACCATAAACAATGTCGATCGCCACGCCGGGGCGAGCGAATTGGTCGTCACCGTCACAAGCCGATCAGTTGTGATCACCGACGACGGCACCGGCTTCGATCCGCAACTTCCCCGAACGGGGCGCGGTGTAACTGACTCGATATTGAATCGGATGCACCGGGCCGGCGGGATCGCACTGGTCACATCTGCCCCCGGCGAAGGGACCCGGATCGAATTATGCTGGGCCCAGCGGCCATCCGAGTCGTCAATCGTTCCACGGGCTGATCCTGACAGATTCATCGAACGCGCCCGCGCGCGATACGGATACGCACTCATCGCCTACGCACTCGCGAACCTGGCCGTCTCGGTTCCACATGCGGCGGTCAACGTTGAGCACGGCGTACTGAACGCCATGCTGGGTGTGGTGGCGTTCGCGAGCACTCTGGCCGCCGTGCCCGCAATCCGCCGCGGTTACACCCGCGCCGCGCGGGCGGCTGCTGCGGTGTTACTGGCCGTCACTGTCCTTCAGCCCTTGTTATTGGACCCCGACGAGCTCGGTGGATACGCGCACTGGTCACAGGGTGCGGTCGGATGGTGTTTATTGCCAATGCTTCTCGGCCTGTCTACCCGGACCGGCGCCATGATTCTGATCGCATACTGGGCCGTCGGTGGTGGGGTAGAGTTCATCAGCAACCCGACGGACGCCACGTTGGTCAATATCGGACTCGGCAGCGCGAGCATTCTGGGCGTGCAGTTGTTCGCGCTCGTGTTCAACGGGTTGATGCGAGATGCCGCCGCCGCTGCCGAGGTCGAAGTCAACGCCTACAAACGCTTAGCGCTGCGCGATTCGCTCGAGCGAGCGTTACGCGCCGAGTACCAAGGGCGTTACGCCCAGTTGGTCGATAATGTCGTCCCACTCCTTCAGGCCCTCAGCGACGGGGCACTTGTGGATGAGCGACTGCAGGCCCGGGCACGTGCTGAGTCCCGCAGGATGCGTGCACTCTTCGATCAGGCCGCGACATTCGACCATCCGTTCATGCAGGCGGTGCGGCCGTTGGTAGACGGGGCGGAGACGCGGCAAGTCGAAGTGACCGTCGACCTGACCGGCGAGCTTCCGGAGATCCCGGCAGCCGATGTCGATGCACTCCTGAGACCGGTAGCTGAACTGATTGCAAGCACCGGTGATTCGGCTCGAATCGTCCTCACTTGTTCCTTAAAGCAGGTGTCGGTGAGCGCCGTGTGCCGGGGAACGACATGTGTCCCGAGGTTCGTGAAGGATCCTCGCGTCGAGATCACGACCGTCGATGCGGACGACATGGTGTGGCTTCTGGTTCAGCGCGTACCCTCGCCCCAAGGAGTCGACAGCCATGTCCTTGTCGGATGACGGTGAACACGCGATCCAGCTGGCGGTCATCGACGACCACGATGCCATTCACGCAGGCATACAGACCTGGTGCCAGCAGGCGCAGCCACCGCTGTGCCTACTGGCCGGCTACACCGACGCGGCTGACTTCTTAGCTCATCAGCGGCCACCGATAGTTGTCGTGCTCGACCTTGAATTACGCAGTCGAAGACCAGATTTCGCAACCGTCGAGCGGATCGCGATGGCCGGCCATCGGGTGATCGTGTTCTCCCATATCGAAAGCGACGAGGCGATCCTGCGTACCCTCGACGTCGGGGCATCGACCTATATCGCGAAGTCTGAGGGCAAGAACCACCTCGTCGAGGCGATCCGCGCTGCGGCCACCGACACCCCATATGTTGGGCCGCGGATGGCAAATGCAATCAACAACGACCGTCGTCACGGCCGGCCCGACCTAACCGACCGGGAACAAGAGGTACTTCTGGCGTGGTTTCGAACCGAGAGCAAGGATCTTGTTGCCCACCAACTGTATATCGCTCCGGGCTCGGTGAAGACCTACCTCCATCGGGTGCGGGTGAAGTATGCCGCCATCGGCCGTCCCGCCCCGACCAAGGCAGCTCTTGTGGCGCGCGCCGTTCAGGACGGCATCATCAGCGTCGACGAACTCTGACTGGCCAGCAATACGCACCCTCTAGGTGGCGAACCGAAAGCCTGTGAACTCTGCTGCGCCAGCCCACACACGGATCACCGGATGGCCGCACTGCCCTGGGGACAACGCCTTTGCGGCCAGACGGCCGTCGACGAGGAGGGTGCTCGCTTTGTCGTCGACAGTGAGATCAATGTCGTGCCATTGATTGTCCAACGCGGCCGGTACCAATCCGTTGTCGTTGTCGCTGGGGTAGACCGCCAGGCGGTAACCGTTCTGACCGAAGTCGAATTGGATTGCGCTGCCGGTCAGGCTCGCTTCGGCAGGATCTCCAGATCCAAGCTCGGCCGTCCCGATCCCGAGACCGCCCGGCACGCCGACAGTGTGGGAAGCGTCGCGGACGCGCCCGGTGAGGCGGAACGCGCAGAGCGGCTCGCCTTCTTGGATCAACCCCGACCACTTGGTGTGCCATGTGTCGGTGGTGTCATGTGTGTTGAGAAACGCAGTGCGGCCGTTGTCGGTGAACTGAGCGTCGACCCCACCGAAGCTTGACCACGACGAGAAGTCGACGAAATTGGCTCCTCGGGTGGGCCAGTCCGGGGTGATTGAAGAGTAGCCGCCGCTCTGCGGGGAATTCGCGTCGTTTGTCATGGGTGTCAACGCGATTCGGGTGGCTGGAGGTGGGCGCATCAACACGAAGGAACCGACTACCGCGGCTACGATGACGACAACCAGCATGACGGGCACCCCGACAAGTGCGCCGATAGCTCGACGCGAAAGCCGCCGCGGCCGCGGCGATTCCGCTGACTCTCCTGGAGGCACGCCGCCCGAGGCGGGCGGTGCCACATCATCCTCGTCCACCCAGAATCGCCATCCGGGAGCTGCCGGGGGCCACGTCGGGTCTGGTTGCCACTCCGGCGTCGGTGAGAACCCCGCCGAAATCGGCCAGGAGGGCGGCGGATTGAAGATCACCGACGCCGCTTCTCGCAATTGGCAGGAGAGCTCTCAGGGAGCGGCATTGCGGGTCCAGTCTGCGAGTAGCTCGCGGTCGTAGCTTTCCTGACGGATCCGCAGATCTGTGTAGATGAGCACCTGCAACGTACGGAAGCAGGCGATCAGGGCGCCCATCGCAATGCACATGAAGATGATCTGGCCCACGAAGCCGGTGACGAACCCCACGACAAACGACGGCACCATCAGCACGGGGATGACGCACAGTGCCCAGAGGAAGTGAATCAACAGCAGCCGACCGAAAACGGGTTTCGCCAACTGTGCGGACCGTTTCAGCGAATCCATGACGTTCCGCTTCTCGAGGACCAGAACGATCGGCGAGAGGCTGAACAACAGGTTCAGGGCAAAGCTGCACGCGAAGATGCCGAGCATCAGAACGTAGAACGCACCGAAGGAGAAGGCGCCCGCATTGAAAAACACTGCGTACAGCGCGCCGGTGAGGATGAGATCAGGCAGGATCGCGAACACGGTGTAGTAGAACAAGGTCAAACGGGAGATAGCGAACATGTGGCCGCGGGCGAGACCGAACAGATCGCCGAACCGCACGCGCTCGCCGCGGACGGCCTTGTCCGTGGCGCGCACGCTCAAGGCGATCAACAGCGCATCGGCCGGCAGGGCAAGGGCGTAGATCAAACCCATGAAGGCGAAATAGATGACGATGACGCCGGTGAACAACCCGCCGAGTCCGCCGGCCGGATTGGCCGTCACATCCGAAAAGACCGACATGGCAGCACTGGCCATCAGCTGCGAGCCAACGAGGAAGATGACCACTATCACGGCGAGGAACGCGATCAGAATCACGATCGGACCGCCGACGAGCGTAGGCCAGTTGCGCCACACAATCTTGAGCGCGCCGATGAAAAGTTCGGAGATCGTCATCCCCCGAAATGGGATGAACTGCACCGGTGCGACAGGACCGGCCCCAGCCGGTTGGCCCCGCGACGGTGCCCGCCGTGGTTGTGGCGAGTGTGTGAGTCCCCGCGCAACGAGTACGTCCTCGATGTCTGGTGGCCACCCAATCGCCTTCGACTTGGTGTACCACCCAGCTCCCGCCAGTCCGAGCGCCACCAACAGCCAGCCGAACCCCAATCCGAACGCCGCGACGAGTGCGATTACCGCGGCACCCCACAACGCGTGGTGAGGTTGGAATCCGAGCGCCGGTGGGGGGACCGAGCTGTTGGCGGCGGTCAAAGGTTGAGGCGACGGTGGTGGTGTCGGCGGGACGTATGGTTGGGTCCGCGGTGGCGCACTGATGGTGGGTGGCGGATAGCGAGGCGGCGACACGCGTGACGACGACGGCGGAGGCCGATCAACCACGGATTCCTGTCGTTGGCCCGATCCCGTGTAGGTCGTGCCCGCAGAGAAGCGGCGCGAAGATTCGCGCAGCAGCCGGGCTGCAGACTCGTGCGAACGCTCAGTCTCTGCCGTGGTCGAGGGAATCGGTTGTGCCGGTTCGACTTGCGTGGACGAATCCTGCGGTGCGCGGAAAATTCTTGGGGCCACGGCCGGCTTCTTCGCGGCCGGTGGGGGAGACGTCGGCGGCGACGCGGGGGGACGGCCGAAGTGAGCTGCAGCTTGTCGCCGGTATTCGTGATGTGGATCTGCGGCCCCGTCGGTGCTCAATATGTTCCTCCCCCGCTGCCCACGACGTCGGCGACGCCTGAGTTCATCGAGAGTCTCGCCGGATCGCACTTTGTCAGAACCGGGCACTGGGCCTGGTGTAGGCACATGATCGCGAAAGATCGGCTGCGGCGGTATCAACCGAACGTAGGACACTGGCAGCGAATCGCTGTCGTGGGGCGATATGACGATCAGTCTGACTGCGGACGCCCGCGGGCTGTCCGCCGATCGGATGATT
The DNA here is from genome assembly GCF_008329905.1 of Mycobacterium sp. ELW1. Lineage (NCBI taxonomy): Bacteria > Bacillati > Actinomycetota > Actinomycetes > Mycobacteriales > Mycobacteriaceae > Mycobacterium > Mycobacterium sp. ELW1. The sequence continues at coordinate 131,281 of NZ_CP032155.1, forward strand.
TCGCAGTGTGCGCCTTCGCTCTGGTGGGCGGATTGTTTAGTCTCGGCTCGATAGGGCGCTATCGGCGCACCGTTCATGGTCGCTGGGGAGGTGCGTCGATGGTCCAGATGGGCATGGATACCGACGCCGTGGAGAGTGCGGGTCGCCAGCTCAAAGGCCAAGCCGCCGAGATCGGCGCGTTGATCGCCCAGCTCGACAAGGCCGTCAACACGTTGCCGTCGGTTTGGGACGGCCGCGACGCCAGTGTGTTCGTCCGGGAGTGGTGGCCTCAGCACAAGAAGGCGCTCGCCGAAGCTCAACAGCACGTCGACGGGCTCGGTCAGTCTGCGCTGAACAACGCGTCCGAACAGCGGCAGACGAGTTCCACCGCGGGTTCAGGGGGCGGCGGATTGGCCGGATTCTCCACTCCAGCTCCACTTTTCCCGAACGTGCTTCCTGGAGGGGGCTTTGACCTCGGCGATCTTGGGCACCGGTACGCAGAGGCTATGGACACCAAGCTGCTCGGGCCCATCTCTGTGGAAAACGTTGTCTCGAAGACACCGCTTGGCGACTACCTGCCCTACACCGACACGGCAGCAATGGTTCTGAACGACCACATCACCACAGGAGACAAGGCTCATGGGGTGGCTGACTTCGTCGGCGGCCAACTTCGAGGAGCGGGTTTCGAGAAAGGGAACCTGCCGCTGTACTTATCGGGCGTCGCGGTATCGCAGTGGGGTGACGTTGTGAACGAGTCTTCCAAAGCCGACTTCAGCTCAAGCGGGATAAAAACAGTGACTGATTACATTGCCTCTGATCCCGGCGGCGCCGCCAAAGGTGCTATGGATGGTGTGGTGGAGTACTTGCCCAAGCTGATCTCGAATTTCAAGTAGTAGGTAATGACCCGAAACTTTGTGCTTACCGACGACGAAGTGATTGCTCTGGCTGCAATCAACAATCAGATGTGGCCAACTGGGCTCACGACGGTTCCTCCAAAGCCCGACGCGATGCGGGATGCCGGGATGCGTGGTATTCGTTCGCTAATGGTGCGCGGCCTGATTAATCCTGAATCGGGTCCGGAGGGTGGGTACCGGGTAGATCCCGAGCTTGACTCCGTCGTGACCGGATTCCTCGGGGGAGCGAAGCGAATCGGGGCGTATTTGGCTCCGGCTCGAGAGTTGAATCGATTGGCTGGCGCGTCGATCACAGCAGCGGGTGCCGGCTCGCAGTGGTGGTTGGCGACCGCGACAGCCGGGGGAATACACAACATCCGGCCCAGCGGTCGTCTCGAAATCATCGACGCTTTGGCGGAGCTCGCCGAGAAGACGTATGACGGAACGCTGTTGGCCGACACGACGGATCCGTCGGTGTACTCCTGCGTGATCCGTTTCGGTGTAGGAGACGATGACAAGATCGTCGTGTCGGGCAATGGTGGGACCACTGGTCCGGAATGGAGCCGGAGCCGACTGGTCGAGGCATTTGCCCCGGTGGTTTGCTGACGGTGGGTATCAGCATCGGATGTCTGGTCGGATCTTGTTTGCGCGACAATCGCATTTGTGCGGTAAGGCTGGACCAGGGTGTCGCGGTTCACGCGATCGGATGAGGAACTGGGGTTAGAGAATTTCTAGATATGGGCACTATGCAATTAGTGCTCCACCGGCCGGTGGAAGTAGAGGACAGCACCGGTCGCGGAGTCCATTTGTGTAGCAGGAACAGCCAGCGTTGGCTATCTTGCAGGTTGGTCAATTGCACATTTGAGCGCGGGGCGTTTCCCCAGGGGGAATTCACGAATGACACTCGCCGATGAGTGGCGGCCACCGACCAGGGTGGCGATCATTGACGACCACGACGTTGTCCATGCCGGTGTGGAGGCTTGGTGCGCCCGTGCGGACCCCCCGATTGAAGTAGTCGGCAGTTTTACAAACCCGGCGGACTATTTTGCGCGCTTCCCCGATCCGGCCGGCCCGGATGTCGACGTGGTCTTGTTGGATTTGCAGATCGATGGGCATCGACCGGAATGGACGGCGTTGTCTCGGATGTGCCAGGCAGGTCAACGTGTCATCGTGTACTCCCACATGTTCACCGATGAGGTGATTTTGAGCTGCCTGGAGATGGGTGCGCTGACCTACGTCGTCAAATCCGAGGGGGAGCGCCATTTGATAGATGCGATCCAGGCCGCCCGCGATGGCCAGCCCTATGTCGCGCCGCGCATGGCCAACGCAATGTTGAACGGCAACACCGTGGGGCGTATCAACCTTTCTGAGCGCGAAAAAGAAGTCCTGGTGGCTTGGTTCCAAACTGAGAGCAAGGATTTGGTGGGTAAACGACTGTTCATCGCACCGACCACGGTTCGCACCCATCTGCAGCGCGCCCGCGCCAAATACGCTGCGGCCGGGCGGCCGGCACCGACGAAGTCGGCTCTTCTCGCGCGCGCAGTCGAAGACGGAATCCTCAGCCTCAAGGATCTGTAGCGGCGCCTACCCGCCGACACACGGCAACATCGGCACGCAGATCTTAGGCAGCTTCGGTGGTGGCGGCAGCTTGATCACCGGTGGTGGCGGCAACTTGATCACCGGGGGCGGCGGCAGCTTCGGCGGCGGCGGTGGTGGCGGCAGCTTGGGTGGTGGCGGCGGCTTGAAGACCGGCAGCTTGGGTGGCGGTGGTGGTGGCGGTAGGTCAATCGGTCCCGGGGGAGGGGGCAATTTGATCGGCCCGGGCGGCGGGGGCAGCTTGATGGGTCCCGGCGGTGGCAACTGGATGATGATGGGCGGTGGCGGCGGAAGCTTGAACGGAGGCAGAACGACGTTCGGCTGTGGCAATCCCGGAGCCGGAACGGCTTCTACCGGCGGCAACGGGACGGAGGCCGGCAGTTGGACGGGGACGCGCGGGACGCCTCCGCCTCCGCCGCCGGAATAGACGACCTTGTAGCCGCCGTCGCTGACGGGGTCCGGCAGGGCTACTGCGTCGGGGACCACGATGTCAGGGCGGCTCTCCAACATCGGCAGGGGCGGAACATATTTGCCGGCGACCGGACCGGTCCCGTTGTCGAACGAGGTGTATACCGGCTGAGCGATGGTCTGCGGGCGAATGCCCATCGCCACCACGACAGCTAGACCAGCCAGCGCTACGACCCCGACCGCGGCCGCAACGCTACCCACCAGCAGCACCTGCGGCCGTGCCGCAGGTGTGACGGAACCGTCGACCTCGGTCGGATCAGAGGTGTAGCTCAGCGGGTGCATCGCACGCTGTAAGGGGACGCTGTCGCGGGGATAGCGAGCCGGATCTTCGATTGACAACGGACCAGAGTCGTAGGCCATCGAGTACGCGAGGTGCGATCCGATCAGCGGACTCTCCTCGGTGGCTGCCACCGGTGCGGCGACGGCGGCGGCAGCCAACGTCGAGCGTTCGGGAACGCGGACGGCCGTCCGCTGCGCGGGGGCAGTAATTTTCGGCGTCTGCGCCGCGGTGGCCGCGCCCCGTGCGATCGCGAAGGCGGGATGCTCAGGCACGGCCAGGGGTAGTTGTGAGTGCAGGCCGGCGGCAACCGATTTCGGGTCGCCGCTGGTGGCTACCAAGTAGACGCCGGTGGCCGCACCGGGTTCCTCGGCGAGCCGACGCAGCAGAGATGCGCACGCCGGCACTGGATCTGCGCCGTTGTAGGGCTCGGCGGCGATGACGGACGTGGTTACCGCGTCGGCCCCGACGATCGAGAGCGTTGCGGTGTCGTCGTCGACGAACAGCAACGCGCACTCACCATTACGCGCGGCTCCCCGCACCAGCGCGGTGGCGGCCTCCGCTCCGGAGACCGTCGTGACGTCATCGACACCGGACTGCGCGAGAGCGTGGGCGAGGCGCTGAGCTTGATCCTGGTCCGGCCAATACAACCGAGTGGCGACAAGTCGGTGGTCGCTCTCGCGCAAGGACTGGTGAGTTCCGGCGATGGCGGTTTGTAGTTGGCCGGCCGGGTTGGACGTCAGGACGATATCCGATTCGTCCAGCACGTCGCCGGTATCGAAGTCCAGCAGCGCCAGACGCGCTGACGGGCCTGTCACGGCCACCCCGAGAGCCACGTCCACCGAGATGTTCCCCTTGCGAATTGATGGTGGCGTCACTATTGCATTTCGATAACGCCCGCAATATCGGTCGAACGGTCGACACGGCGCTCGCGACCAGTGCTATCCCACTGGCTTGACGATCAGCACGAGGACGACAACGACCGCCGCAGCGGCGAGATAGATGCAGCTCATGGCCAGTGCCGCCTTGGCCAGCCCGAAGCCTGCGGTGCCCCCCTGCGCGATTCGGCGTCGCGCGATCAGGCTCAGGGGGATCGTCAGCGGTGCGATGAACGGTCCCATAAGGAGGACCAGCACGAACGAGGCCAGTGCAAGAGAACTGATCGGACCGTTTGACGACGCCCCTGCGAGAGGCGAACTTACGACGGAGGTGGTCTGCGCTGGTGCCGTCGGTGCCGCGACGACCGGAGACCCCGCGGTCGGCGGCGTTGCTCCGACTGTGTAGCCCGCCCCGAACCGGCTGGGGGGTAACACCGAATCGGGCATCCGCGTGGTCCTTCGAGCCGTGCTGGGAGGCAACGCGAGTCGCGGCAGCAGCACTCGCGGGGCCATCGTTGCCGCAGGCCTGCGGCCTGAGCAATCGTACGTTCGACCTACAGACAATCCCCTGCGATCGCGGCATACCGAGCCTAATGTTTGACCGGCGGGCCCACCGTCGTGCGCGCCCAAGAGTGTCCGGGCCGCTGGCAGGAGGGAGTCGACGTGGTGGTGGCGACCACGGCTGCGCGCCGGCAGCCGGTGCGGCCCACAACTCCCGAGAGACTGTGGTGACCGGCACCGCCGACGCGCCGTGCAGCCACTGCGGGTCGACCTTGCGGGCCAATGCGCCGTTCTGCTCGGCCTGTGGTCAGGCGGTGCCCAATCGCCCTACCCATCTGCCAGGCAGTACGAATACCGCTACGCAGCAGCATGTTCCGGCCCAGCCGATAGCGCCTGTGGGTGCTGACCAAATCGTGGAGGCGGCGCGGGGAGTGCGCTGCTGCAGTCACCTGCTCGACATCGCCGCGATGCTGAGCCCGGCGTTTCCTATCGCGATCACGGCAACGATCCTCGGTCTGGTCGACGTCATCTACATCGTGGTGCCGGTGTCCTTTGTCGCGATATCGGTGTGGATGTCGTTGTGGCGCGGTCTGACCGGGATGACCTTCGGCACGGCAACGCTGGGCCTGCGCACGGTGCGTGCCGCCGACAACAGCCCGCCGGGATTCGCCGCCGTTGCGCTGCGTAGCGTGGTCTTCGCCGGGACAGCCGGCCTGGCCGGCCTACCGATCTTGACCAGCCCGTCGCCGCAGCGCGGTACGCATGACCGAATCTCAGGCACCTCCGTGATTGACATCAGCCTGGGTGCCAATCCGTTCGGTCAGCGCCAGCAGACGGCACTGCGCAGAACGCTCGATCGCGGATTGCGCAAAGTCAGCTCACCTGTACCTGTTGCGGCAGGGCGGCCATAGATGCAGCTGAAGATCATCTTGCGCCGGACCGACGGGAGCCATGCGCAGCTCGCGGTCACCGCCGACGCGACGGCATCGATCGGGGACCTGGCGACTGCGCTCGTCTCCGGGGATCCCGACCGGCGGACCGCGCCGGCCCCTGTCGGCACCACCCTCAAGCTCGAACACAGTTCGTTCGACAGCGGTGCGCCCGGCCGGGTGCTCGACCCACGGCGCAGCCTCATCGACTCGGGAATCCGCTCAGGTGCGACGGTCAGCGTGACGGCAGCGCCGGCCGTCCCACCGGCGCGCTCGCGTCGCGGCCGTTCGGTCGCGGTGCTGCGGGTGCTCACCGGCCCCGACGCCGGCCGCGAGTTTCCACTGCCAGCCGGCAATGCCCGCATCGGGACGGCCTTGACCAGCGAGGTGTTACTCAGCGACCCGAGCTTGTCCGACATCCACGCTGCCATCTCGATCGGCGACACGATCGAAATCTCAAACTTGGCCGGTCCGAACGGTGTGTTCGTGGGCGGGGTACCTTCCCAGCGCGCGGTGATCGGGGCGACCGATACGGTGCGGCTGGGTTCCACTGAACTCGCGGTGCTGCCGACGGTGCGCTCCCATGCGGTCCAAACCGACAGCAGCGCAATCGAATTCAACCGCTCACCGCGGGTGATTGCGCGATTTGCCGAACGGCGCTTCGTCACACCCGCGGTACCGCCGCGGCCGGAGCCGCAGCACCTACCGATCGTGTCGATGCTGCTGCCTCTGGTGATGGGGCTGGTGCTGCTGGTGACGACTCGCAGCCTGCTGTCGGTGCTGTTCGTCGCGTTGAGTCCGCTGCTGATGATCGGTATGTACTTCGACACCCGCCGACAGGAGAGGAAGCGGCGCGAGGAGGCGATCAAACGGTTCGCCGAATCTCTGCGGGGCCTGGCCGAGGAGTTGACCGCCACCCAGCGGGTGGAGCGCGCCACCAGACTGGCTGAGACTCCGGCACTGTCGCAAACCGTCGAAGCCATTCACCGGCTCGGGCCCCTGCTGTGGACCCACCGGCCCGAGAATCCTGAATTCCTCACCATCAGAATGGGATTGGGCGACGCGCCGTCGCGTTGCGTGGTCGACATCCACGAGGGACAGGACGGTGATGCCCACTACGCGACCCAGTTGACCGAGCTTCGCGAGGAATTCGCACTGATCAGTGACGTTCCGATCGTCGCTGATCTGCGTGAATGTGGAGCGTTGGGTGTATGTGGCCCACGCGGTTTGGTCGACGGGGTCGCGCGCGGCCTTGTCATGCAACTCGTCGGTCTGCATTCGCCCGCTGACGTAGCAGTGGCCGCCTTCAGCTCGCCGCAGGCGCGCCAATGCTGGGAGTGGCTGGAATGGTTGCCGCACGCAGGCTCCGTGCACAGTCCGCTGACCGGCAACCATCTGACCGAAAGTGCCAGTGGCGCTGCCGCACTGCTTGCACGGCTCGAAGATATGGTCAAAAAGCGGCGCGAGTCGGTCGATACCGCCGCGCCGGTCTTCGGCGTGATCGGCGAGGACTCGTTCGGCTCCGACGCGCGGCCGCAAGGCGTGTTGCCCGCAGTAGTGGTCATCGTGGAAGACACCGCCCCCATCGATCGGCCGCGATTGACCCGGCTGGCCGAACACGGGGCGTCAGTTGGTGTTCACGTCATCTGGGTGGCCACTGAGGTCACCAGCCTGCCCGCGGCCTGCCGCACCTTCCTTCTCGTCGACAACGCCACTGCCGGCTCAACCGTCGGTGAGGTACGTCGCGGCCGGCACACTTTCCCGATCGCCTGCGAGACCCTGGACATCCCTGACGCAGTTCAGGTCGCACTGCTGTTGGCGCCGGTCATCGACGTGGGGGCAGCCGTCGAAGATGAGACGGACTTGCCGCGCTCGGTGTCGTATGTGGCTCTGGCCGGCGCCGGACTGGCCGGCGACCCAGCCACGGTCACGCGCGACTGGTTGGCCAACGAGTCGGTCTTGTCCCGACGGCCACCCAACCAGCCGTCCGGACAACCCATCACGCTGCGTGCGCTCGTCGGCTCAACGGGAACTGCCGACTTTCATCTAGACCTTCGTGAGCACGGACCGCATGCACTCGTCGGTGGGACGACCGGCTCCGGCAAGAGCGAGTTCTTGCAAACCTGGGTGCTCGGGATGGCCGCTGCCCACAGTCCCGACCGAGTGACGTTCTTGTTCGTGGACTACAAGGGCGGCGCTGCCTTCGCCGAGTGTGTGCACCTGCCCCACACCGTCGGGCTCGTCACCGACCTGTCGCCACATTTGGTACGGCGCGCGCTGACTTCCCTGCGAGCCGAAATCCGCCGCCGTGAAGAGCTGTTGAACCGCAAGGGCGCAAAGGATCTGGTGAAGCTGGAGCAGTCCGGCGACCCCGACACCCCGCCGAGCCTCATCATCATCGTCGACGAGTTCGCGGCGCTCGTCAGCGAGGTACCGGAATTCGTCGACGGTGTCATCGACGTAGCACAGCGTGGACGCTCCCTCGGTCTGCACCTGATCTTGGCCACCCAGCGCCCCGCCGGCGTGATCAAGGATAATCTGCGGGCCAATACCAATCTGCGGATCGCACTGCGGCTCAACGATATTGATGACTCGGTCGACGTGATCGAGGATCCCCTCGCAGCTCACTTCCCACTCGGGGTGCCTGGGCGTGCTGTCGCCAAGACCGGCCCGGGAAGGTTGACCGTCTTCCAGTCAGGCTACGTCGGGGGTGTTTCCAGCGAGGAGTCAGAGCAGGCGTCGATCGATGTGTGCGAGTTCGTATTCGGTAGGCGCCGGCAATGGCTGACATCAGTGGGGACAGCCCACAGAGCTACTGGTCCGACCGACATCAAGCGAATTGTCGCCACCATTCGCTCGGCCACCGAGGCACTGGCGATAACACCCCCGCGCCGACCCTGGCTGCCGCCACTCGCTCCGGTGTACGCCTTGGAGAAGTTGGCCGGCGTCGCGCGGGACGAACAATTGGTGATCGGTCAGGCTGATTGGCCCGACGATCAAGCCCAGCGACTCGGAGTCCTCAACCCCGACCGCGACGGCAACATGGCGATCATCGGCACCGGCGGGTCGGGCAAGTCGACGACGCTGCGCACGCTTGCGATCTCGGCGGCGCTGAGACCCGGCGGCGCACCGGTGCACATCTACGGCTTCGATTTCGGATCGGGCAGCCTGCGCATGCTCGAAGCACTTCCCAACGTGTCCGCCATCGTCGACGCATCCGATGACGAACGAATCGGCCGGGTTCTGCGCAGACTCACGGCGCTGCTGGAGGAACGTTCGGCGAAGTTCAGCCGGGCCCACGCCTCCGATGTCGCTGAATATCGTCAGCTCACAGGCGAACCCGAACCGCGGATCCTGCTCCTGGTCGACAGCATCGGCGCATTCCGTGAGGCCTACGAACACGCCTCGCGCTCGCCGTATTTCGGGATGTTCACCCAACTTGCCGCCGATGGCCGCATGTTGGGAATCCACGTGATCGTCACCGCCGATCGTCCCGGTGCGCTGTCGGCGTCGTTGTCATCGACCATCCAGCGTCGGCTGGTGTTGCGACTCGCTTCCGATGACGACTACGGCCTGGCAGGTGTGTCCTCCGATGTGCTGTCGGCCGCCTCCCCGCCGGGACGAGGGGTCATGGACGGCCAAGAGGTGCAGGTCGCGGTATTCGGCGGCGATGCCAACACCGCCGTCCAGGGCCGTGCCATTGCGCAACTCGCTGAAGCGATGCAGGAGAATGGCTTTCGGGAACCTGAACCGGTTGTCCGGTTGGCGGAGCAGATACCTCTGTACACGTTGCCGGCGACCGCGTCACCGGGATGCCCCGCTATCGGCCTGGCCAACGAGACGCTCGCACCGATCGGGATCAACCCGCACGGGGTGTTCATGGTGACCGGGCCACCCGGCAGCGGACGTACCACCACAGTGATGACCCTCGCGCAGGCTGTTCGGCGTGCCAATCCCGGTATCCGACTCGTTTACCTGGCCCCCGCAGAATCGACGGCGACAGGGGCAGGCGGCTGGGACGAGGTGGTTGTCGGTCCTTCACGGGTGTCTGAATACGCCAATGGTCTGATGGCCAGGCTCTCGCCGGACGCGGCCGAAACCCTGATGGTCGTGATCGAATCGGTCGCTGACTTCGGCGGAACGGAAGCCGAAAACGACCTGACCCGACTGGTGAAGACTCTCAGTGAGGCTTCGGTTTTCGTCGTCGGCGAATCGGGTGTTTCATCATGGAGCCAGGCATGGCAACTGGCGCAGCCGTTCAAGTCGGCCAGGCGCGGAATCGTGCTGGCGCCGGACGGCACCGACACCGACAGCCTGTTGAGCACCTCCATCGGACACGTGTACGGCAGCTACTTCCCGCCTGGCCGCGGGGTGCTGATCGAACGCGGTAAGGGAACCTGGCTCCATGTCGCCCAGCCAACCATCTAGTCCCTGGGGAGGCAGTTATGGCCTATAACGGTGCCGACATTGATCATCTTCGTTCGGCGGCAACGCAGTTCGACAGCGTGGCGAGTGCCCTCGAGGGCGTGGTGAAGGCGGTGAATTCCTCCGTCACCGGACCGTGGTGGGGTTCTGACGCCGACCGGTTCCGATCGCAGTGGTCCGGCGTTTCCCAGCCCAATGTGAAAGCGGCGGTGTCGGCGCTACGCGAGGGCGCGCTCAACCTGCGCCGCAACGCCCAAGAACAGGAACAGGTCAGCAACACCGCCGGAGCCAGGTTGGGCGTGGCGGCACCGGTGGGGACTGCGCAGCTCTTCGCGCACATCGACAACTACAACAAAGAGGGCGACGGGGTACGCATCGAGAAAGTCGTCGGCGCCGACGGCAAGACCCGGCTGATCGTCTACTTCCAGGGCATGAACACCACCGAGAACCGTACGCTGGAACGCAACGTTCCCCTGCTGGACGGAAAGGTGGACCCCACCGTCATCGCCCGAATTCGCGAGGTACTGAAGGATTCTCCCGACGGAGCCAAGACCGACATCATGCTGGTGGGATTCAGCCAGGGCGGAATCGACGCTCAGAACGTCGCAGCACAGGCCAACGGGTTGGGGTTCCATGTCACCAATCTGGTCACCTACGGGTCGCCCGTCATCACTCCCGACCTCAACGGCGTCCAGACCGTGCATCTGCACGGCGAGACTTCGGAAGGTTTCGCCGACTGGGTACCGGCGGCGGGGTCTACAGTGCATTCGGCCAACACCGTCGTGCCGGGTGTCAGTCTGTTCACTGGAATCGCTGGCCTTGCCAATCAGAGCCCGTTGCCGTGGAATTCAGTTTTCGAGTCCAAATCCGATGTGCCGATTGGAAAGCTCTTCGAAACGGGCTACGACCACACCCTGCTGTATCCCGATGTGGCCAATGACTTCGACAAGTCGTCGGATTCCCGGTTCACCGACGTCAAGGCCAGCATGCAGAAGTTCCAGGGCACAATCGTCGACGTATCGCCGTCGCAAGACTCTAAGTCCAAGTGAACCCAGCTCCGCACGGCTGGTCCGATCCCAATGCCGCACCGGCGGCCTCACCGCGGACCAACACGACACTTGCGGTTGCTGCCGTCGTACTGACCGCCATTGTGCTGGTAACTCTGGTCGCAGTTGTGCTCACCGAACGCGACACGATTCTCGACGACCCCGGTACGGATCGCGTGACGGCCACACTGATTGCGGCCAATAGCTCCGGAGTCGAATCCTTCATGACCGCAACCGCGATGCCGGCGGTGTCCGTGTCACCGGCCGCCGTGCAGGCCATCCAAACGGCCACCGCTGATTTGGCGGTGTCGCCCGACCGCGGAGTGCGGTTGGTCTCGGGTGCCCATGCCGGACTGTACGGGGCCGCCGCCGACAACGTGCCCTGTGATGGACCCGCCCTGGCCAACTTCCTGGACGCGCATAGCGGACGAGCACGCGCATGGGCGGAGGTCGAAGGCATTCGGCCCGAACAGATTCCGTTCTACTTGAATACCCTGACGCCGGTTGTGCTCACAGTCGACACGTGGGTAACCTCGCACGGCTACGGCACCGACGGTGCGCCGACGCGACAACAGGCGGTGTTGCAAGCAGGCACCGCGGTGATGATCGATCCGGCTGGTGTGCCTCGCATACGTTGCGTGGGCGCCCATCCGCTCACTCCGCCGGCCGATAGCGATTTCGCGCGGCTTGCCTCGGTCGGAACGGCCTGGCCCGGCTACGACCCGAAAAACGTGGTGGCTGTCTCGTATACGAAGGGTCCGTCGTCGTTCAGCGATCCGGCGCCGACGGCGCCGTTGGGCAGCTTCACCCTCACCGACCTGGCCTCCGGGGAGCCGAAATCGCGTAGCGTCGGCGGCACCATCGACCTGAGCTCAATGGGGTCGGCTATCGCCTTACCCGATCCGATCACCGCGAATCGCGCAGGCCCTTCTCACCCGTGACCGTAACCGGCTCGCCCGCGGTGTACGTCATTCGGATGAATCCGTCGACAAAGCCTCGCAGCTCCACTCCGCGGTGTCCTACAGTCTTGCCAACCCGATCAACCATGGCCGGACCCAACCAGGAGGGCATCACCAATGGCACGTATGGGGATGGACGTCGAAGCCGTCGAGACCACTGGTCGTCAGCTCAAGTCCCAGGCCGCCAATATCGGCAACATGGTCTCGCAGATCGACAAGGTGGTGCAGTCCCTGACGTCTGTGTGGGATGGCAAGGACGCCCAGACGTTTGTGCACGATTGGTGGCCGCAGCACAAGAAGGCTCTGCTCGACGCCCAGAATCAGATCGACGGGCTGGGTCAGTCCGCGCTCAACAACGCTTCCGAGCAGCGCAACGTCTCTTCCCACTGACAGTGCTGTGCCGCGGTTGGTCGCGTCATCGAGACGACTGACTCCGCTGCCGGGGCGCTGAATGTTGTTGACTGACCGCTGATCAGCGCCCAGGCGATGAACGCCGACAACGCGACAGCAAGTACACCGAGCACGATCAGAACGATCGTCAACGTGCGAACACTCATCCCGCCGATCTTCGCGGGAGGCGCCGGGGTGCCGCCGTGGCGCACCGGTCCCGCGCTCGGCGTGGTCACGACCGTGTTGGGAGCGGTGCGAAAGCCCGTGCTTTCACCGCGCCGGGCTTGGCGGGCTTCGTCGATGGCGCACCAGGGGCACGCGGCACTCGACGTCGGAATCTGATGCCGGCCGGTGGGGCAGGTAGTCACCGTGATGCGTTGCAGCGCGTCTCGCCAATGGCCGGCGGTCGGCCGCTGGCTCGGGTCAGCGGCGCCCAGGGTGAACGCGCGGTAAAAGCATTGTTGAATCTCACCCGGCAGGAACGTCACGGGTGGAGCCATGGGGTGGGTTCGCAGCTGTGAGGACGGACCCCCAGCCCAATCGCCGTTGCGGGCCAGCGCCAGTGCAGCGGGCTGCTCGCCCAACCCCGTCCATTCGCCGCGCAGGAAGGGATGGTTGCCGCCCATCAACAGTTGGTGGATGTGGATGGCCAGCGCGAACAGGTCTGAGGCCTGGCTCCGCGGCTGTGTGTGTAGGTCTACGCCGGCCAGCTCTGGGGCGGTGAACTCGGGCCTGCCTACCGTGCACAGATATTGCCGGCCGGCCGGATCGGTGAATTGCATTGAGTCACAGTCGACGAGGGTCACCTCGGTGGTGTCGGAGACCAAGATGTTGCGCTCCTGGAAGTCGCCGATCACCGCGCCGACCCAGTGGACGACTTCTACCGCAAGGCAGAGATTCGCCGCGACGTTCACCAGGTGACCCCAGGTGGCGTGCTTCACCCATTGCGGGGCGTTCGGTGGCGGGTCACGCCGATTCGACGGGTTGCTGAGAGCGTGAATCTCCACGGACGTCGCGGTCGCGATCTTGGGCATGACGTAGCCCGTGAGCCCGTGTGCGTCGCTGAGTGTGCTTACCGGCCACGTGAGCACGGCGAAGCCGTTGGGCTGGATCGCCCCCTCTGGTGATGCCTGCGTCATCGCCGCGACCTTGGCCAGCTTGTGATCCAAGTTGGGCAAGGTGGGATGAAACACTTTGGCAGCCCAATCCGGCCGTCCCACGACGTCGTAGATCGTACCTTCACCCGCTTTGGCCAGAGCGGGACCTAGCGTGACCGGCTGGCCGGTCCCCAGCCACATATTCACCGCGCGGATCGCCGAAAGAGTCGCGGCCGGGCGGTCGGCTGGCCGATCGGGGTGGTGTCCGGCTCGGCAGGCGCCGTCTCCCCCGGAGGCCGCGTCACTTCAGCTGCCGGTTCCGGGGGTTGGGGCGCGGGTGCTGGCTCGGCCGGAACCACCTGCGCATCAGTCACTTTCGCGGCGGGGACCGGCGGGCGAGGTGAGCTCGCCGTCATCTTGGTGACGGGTGTCGGGCTCGGATAGTAGTCGTCGTCTTCCCAACGCAGAGTGGCCAGCACCATGGTCTTGTCGTCGCCGGTCTGGTCATCCTCGATGCCGCGCAACAGGGACGCGAAGTTGGCCGAGGTCGCGCCGGCACGGACCCGCTCCCAGGATCCACGGAAGAAGGGTTCGTACGCTTCGCCGCTGGCGACATTGGTGATTTTGTACGTCATTCCGTCGGTGCTGAGGGCGAATGCCGTGACCGCGGGACGAACCACAGTGCGAAAGGATTCTTCAAACGCACCATCCGACTGCAGGAACCACGTCGCGTTCTGGTAGTCGTCCTTTGCCTCGATGAGCAGCGTCTCGATGCGGTCCTCGGTTTGAGTGGCGATGACGCCGTCGCCGATCTGGCCGAAGGCGGCGCGGTCACGATCGGCCAGCGCGACGCACAGTGTGGTGGCAAGTTTGGCACTGTCCAGCCCGAAGAATTGGGCTTGGGCGTGAACATGTTCGGTGGCCTTCTCGAACAGCGCCCGTAGCATGCGCTCGGCCTCTTCGGCTGTGCTGTCCCGGAATTCGTGGATGAAGCGGGACCGCATTGCATTGGCCAGCACGCTTTGACAGGCGGTATACGCCCCCCAGGCCGAGGTGCCGGTGACCGATCCAGCGCCGTCGGCCACTGCTGCCACAACGAAATCCTCGGTGATCCCGAAGCAGTAGGCGTCGTCGCAGCCGAGCCCGCGCCGCTGATGCTCAGAACCGACGACCGAGGCACCGCATACGCCCCACTGCCAACTGCCTCGCGGCCCGGTGACGGGCTGGGTCATGCGCTGGTCCAGCCGCTTACCGGCGGCAGGTTGATTCGGTCGCCCATCGCGCCGAGGGCTTCGTCGCTGCGGGCGTAGTCGGTTGAATTGGACACGTTGCTCAGCGATGCGGACAGCCACTCAAAGAGTTCTTCATACATAAGGCCATTGAGTGGTGCGGGGGACCGCTGCACCGAGAGCCGGCCCAGCTGCCGGTAGTCCACGCCAGACCCGGCGCCCACCGGAAAGACCGTGACACCTCGGCTGGTTTCCGCAGCGTTCAGCCGCGCGACGGCGGCGTCGAAGCCGTCGACGTTGGGCTTACCGTCGGTCAGTATGAGGATCCAAGGTCGGTAGTACTGCAGCCCGGCCGCCTTGTATGCATGCTTGCGGTCCTCCAGGATGTCGAGTGCCAGATGGATCCCCGCGGCCATGTTCGTTGTCCCCGAGGCAGTGAACCGGGCCGGTTGCAGCATGCGAGCCTCCTGCATCGGCACCAGTACGGTGGCAGCCGAACCGAAGGTCACCACTGCGACCTCGACCCGCTTGCTGGCCAGGGTGTCGTTGTGCAAGTAGTGCACGAACGAGGAGAAACCTTGTTCGAGAGCCGTGATGGGGTCTCCGTTCATCGAACCCGATACGTCGCACAGCACGACACAAGCCACCCTGGGATCAGGGTTTTCGTCGTTGAGTTCGACGGCCCAAAAGTCAGACACGGCGCTCCTTAATGCGTCGACACGGCGGCTGCTTCCGCCAGATCTTCTCATCGCAGCCGCTCCGATTCATCGCTTACGGCGGAGCTGGCAACCCGGCCCACGGCCCCCTACCGCCGTCGTCCGTCAAGTTCCGATCCATGAGGCGCCGGTCAGGCCGGCTGGGTGCGGCCCCAATTGCGTTGCTGTAGAAGAGTTTTGCCCGCCGGTCAGGGACAACTTGAGGTGTGGGGACGAGGGACCAGTCGCCGGGCTGGTCAGCTGCACCGACCGTCGGTCGAACGTATGAATTTGCGTCAGTTGGCGGGGATCACGATGAGCTACTCCCAGGTGGGTGGCTGGTGAGATTGCGCCGTTCGTCCGAACGTCTGATTTGGGACCTAACCTCCAGCGCGAAGATGGCCGGTCGGGTTATATGTCCGGAAAAGTCCCAAGCTCCACCTACGGTCCGGCTCATCGGGGGATCCAGTGAACAATCACGCCGACGTCACGGCCTCTGGCGTCCGGGGTGCCAGCCGCTCGGGCGGCGCGCACACGAAGGCTCATCGGTCAGCTGCCGACCCGGCTCTGAAGTGGACCATTGGCCGCGATGCGTGTGCGGTGTTGCTCCACGTGCTCGCACTGTGTGTGCCGTGGAACATCATGTTCGGGATCGGCGTGCCGGCCAGCAGCGGCGCACTGTTTGCGCTGATTTGGTTGGCCGCGCTGCTTTCCGTAGCAGGGATCGTGATCAGCCACCTCGGGGTGGCCAAACCCTTGAAGGATGCCCTGGATCCCAGGGGTACCGGGCGGTTGCGCCTACTCTTCAGCGCACCGCTGCTGGCGGTCGTCAGCGGGTTCGTGGTGTTCACGATCGTGCAGACCCTGCTCCAGGCAGGGACCGGCAGCGTCTCGCCGGGGGTCGGCCCGGGCGCCTTGTGCGCGTTGGCCGGAGCCGTCCTGGGCGCCCAGCATGCGGTGAGTTGGCCGCCGGTCGTCCGTCCGCGTTGGGACGCGTGGGCCCGTCGCATCGCGCTCCTCGCGATGCTGCTGGCGGTGTTGTCCACCTTGTTCAACATCTATTGGCGTACCGAATACATGTGGGATGCCGATTCGCTGGGCAAGTCCGACACGGCGGTCATCGTGCTCACGTTGCTGTATGCCGGCGTTGCCTTGAGCGCGGTGTTGATCGGCTGCAATTGGATACGACGCGATTCCGCCGAATCACAGTTGGCTGTCGTAGTTCTCGGAGCCTCTTCGCTCGTTGCGAGTCTCATCGTGTGGGCACTGGACGTGGGGCGCGAGATTGACGCATTCCATGGCATAGCCCAGAGCACCTCCACCGCGGCCGTGGGCTACGAGGGCTATCTCGCGTGGGTCCTGGCCGCCGGCGTCGCCGGAGTCGTCAGCCTGTCGGCCCTGACGTCGACCGTGCCCGTGGACCGGCACCTGCTTGGTGCGGCAGTGCGCATTGTGCTGACGCTCGTCAGCTACTGGTGCTTGGCTTCGATTGTCTTGCGCGTCGCCGACTTCACCTCCGCCGCCTCTCTGGACTTGCCCCATTCGCTTTATGACACCGCAATGCTGGTGGGTTTCGACGCGGTGACCGGCGTCGTCGCGCTGTGGCTTCGCGCCAACTTCCTGAAGCCCGGGGTATCGCCCCGGGTGCTCATCGCGGTCAGTACAGCACTGGCGGGTTTCGCCGTCGGTCGGGTCGTGATCGGTGTCGCAATGGCACTGAGGGTGTTCTATGTCGACGGGGGGCCGGCCTACAACCCGGTGTACGGCAACACCTTGGCCCAGCAGATCACGTCGACCTTTGACGTGGTCATCTGTGTGGTGGCCTTATGCGTGCTGGTCGGTGCGGTCGCGATGAGCCCGCCTGGAAAAACGCTGCGGACGCGGCGAGCGACCGCCGCTGCGAATCTGGTGGCGAACGAAGCCCCAGGACGTACGCCAACCTCTGCCGGTAGCGCTCCGACGATCTTCAGGACCGCAAGCCCGGCAGCAGAGGCTGCACCGGGAAGCGCTGCCGAGCGCGTCCAACGGGTGCTGGCGGATTCGACTCAACGTTTCGGTGCGGGCACCACCTACACGGGGCCGCAGCACGGTGGACCCGAGACCAACGGCCAAACACAATAATTGGTGATCTGAGCCCGTCTAGGGGTTGAAGGCAGTACTGCCATCGACGGGATGGCTGGTGCTGACGAGCTTTGCGTAGCAATGTTCGCGGTCGAGTCCGTGATCGCGGCACCAGCCGAGCGCGCTGTCCGAGTCGGCGAAGGTGACTCCGGCGATGGTCACCCAGAAGTCCGGCGCAGAAAACGTCGACCAATCTCCCGAGTACAGCAAGCGCACCTCGGGATAGCGCAACCGCAAATCCAAGTGTTCCCGCAGGGTGGCGGCGTTGTCCCAGGTGATGCCGTCGGCCACCAACCCGGGCCGCTTCGAGCTGAGTTGCGGCACCCAGCGATCGGTGAGATTGGTGGTGACGAAGGGTCGATCGGCGTTGGCCAGGGCGCGCAGCGCGTCGAAACTTGCGGATTCGTCGGTCCCGCTGGCGGGCGCAGCGGGACCGGTGGCAGTGCTCGACTGGCTGGCCGAATTACTCTTTGATCCGGTGGTACCGGATGGGCCATCTTGTTGACAGTCGACTGTCAAGGTCGTGACACCGAGATCGGTCGGGCCGGTCTGGCTGGCTCCGCCTGCTGGAATCGCATTGAGCGACACCGGGATCCGCCAGAAAGTGCCGGCCGGGAAAAGGAAGTCGTGGGTGATGGACGGGTTGTCATCGGAACTTGTGGCCGGCGGGATGATGAGGGGTTGCTCCGCGAGGTCGAAGGTGCCTGAGGCGACATTCTGTCCATCGGAGGTGACTGCCAACCGTGTCCTGGCTGAGGACAGAACATCCCCGCCGGGGCACTGCGCCACGATCTTCATGGTGATGACAAGTGCTCCGGATTCGGCGCGAATGGCTTGCGGCTCGAAATGGGCCGGCCGACCGCATTTGGTAGTCAGGCGAGTGCCACCGGACTTTCCGGGCGGGGGCGTGCCGAAAGCCGGCACGGCTGCCGCGGGGCCGGTGGGCCGCAGCAGGGTGACCCCGGAGGTGCCGACGGCAAGGACGCCCTTGCTGGTGGCGTAAATGACGGCAGCTTCGCCGACATCGATGCCGACCTCCCACGCGCGTGATCCGTTGGCAAGTGAAATCGCGGCAATAGCAGAGTATCCCGTCGCGATGATGGCGCGCTCACCGTCGGTGACGGCATTGGAATGAATGGTTCCGCTGTTGCGCCACAGCCGATTTCCGTCGTTCATGTCGTAGGCAGTCATCCCGTCACCGTCGGACACCACGCCGATACTGCCCACGAACCAACCGGGTCCGGTCGCGCCCCCGTCGGGAAGGCGCCACAGCGTACTGCCGGTACGAGGATTCAGCGCCTCGCCGCCGGTGGTGATCAACGGCGGAGAGCCGGTGAATACAGCAAGGTCCTCGTGCTGCAATAGGGCTGGAGTGGTGAATAATTGACGGCCGTCAAAGGTGGCAACCTCAGTGGGCCAGCTATCGAAGTCGGTGCCTGGCCGGCAACGAGTGGCGATGATGCTGTCCGGTTCTCGAACCCGGACGTTGACGACCTCGTGGTCGAACAGGGGCGAACCGTCACTGGAGCGCAAGGCGATCTCGGCTCCGCCCAGATAGCCCCAGAGCACACCGTGACTCACGTGGAGATCCTGGCCGTCGCCGTCACCGTAGGTCCGGCAAAGGTCGTTGGGTATGGTCTTCGTCCACTCGGCGGTGGGATCCTCCGCGGTGCCCTTGCTGACAGTCAGTCCACTGACCTGGTCGCTGTAGTAAGCCGTGTACAAGCTCGTTCCGTCGCTTGCCAGTATCGACGCCCTCGAAGAGACTGTCGCGCTGACCTTCCCAGTGTTCACGTCGACAAACTGCAGTTGTCCTTGTCGGCTGTTCGTGCCGGACTTCTGACAGACCAACAGGTTTCGCAACAGATTCCGTGCGCATCCGTCATTGAGCTGAACCGGCATCGACCATTCGGTGTGTCCGTCAGCCAGGCTCACCGAGACCAACTCGGCGTTCTCGGCCTGTGACGACTGACTCTTTCCGACGGTGTGAAATATGACGTGATCGCCGACGACGACCGCGCCGGGGCTCCCATAGAAGGCGGCGCCGAATACGGGGGTCGCGACTTGACTGGCCGTTCCGTTCGACGCGGCCGTCGGGTGGAACGTCCAGGCAGCGCTGGGCTCGCTCGGAAAGGATTCCGCCAGCATGTTTTCGGGAAGTAGCCGTGGGGAGCTATTGTGCCGCTTCCACATCACGACGCCTGTGACGGTGGCGACCACAGCTACGACGAGCGCGACAGCGCCGATAACGACAACTCGCCGACGCGGAACATGGGCAGGGCGAGAATCATCCGGCGATGTCCGTTCGGAGGCGGGTAGAGGCGCCGAATAGGTTGGTCGATAGGTGTCTTGGACTCCAAGTATCAGAGCTTCATCGACCCAGAACTGCCAACCGGTCGGGGCCGGCGGCCATGATTGGTCCGGCAGCCAGTCCGGGGTGGGGGTGAAGCCAGGTTCCAGCGGCCAGTTCGGAGGTGCGTTGAAGACCGCTGCCATGGTCCTCGCTTTCGGCTGCCGTCACCGCGTAGCGACCGCGGATTCTGTGACGGACTTTAAGCCCAACCGTGTTTGAGTTATCCGGCCGAACGGTGACCGCACCACATATTCATACGTTCGGTCGATAACGTCCGCCGACGCGCCCGAGGCCCCGATCGACCTGGGCGCGCCGAATCGGACGCCGTCAGTAGCCCCGCGGCAGCGACACGTGCGAACCCGGGGCTGCGAAGATCGTCGGCCCGCGAACATCGTCGGCCTGCATGCCGTCGGCATCGAGAGCGCTGTCGGCGTCATTGCTCGCTTTCGACCACAATCCCGAGGTGTGGCACACCTGGTTAGCAAGGTGAATCTCACATCCGCCGTTCTCGAAGGTGTGGCTGTCGTATTGGACGCCCTGCGTTGGACGTTCTGAACCTGTCACGGCATGTGCCCACGAGCCCTGGGTGCCATCGACGTCAACAGACCCGGGGCTGGTGGTGAGTCCGTCAGCGTGCGCGACGCCTCCCCCGGCGACGGCGGCGAAGAGCGCTGCGCCGCCAATCACCCCAGCGGCGACGATCCTCCGACGGCGATGTGCAAATTGGTTTGCCATGAAATCCTCCGTGTGGTGGTTGATGCACTAGAGGCTTTCATTGCGGGCGGGTGAAAAGTAGCTCTAACTGGGAAAATAGGCCGAGCGATATACGCGCCTGTCGACCGAACGGTAGACAACTTGTGTGATGTGATCGTTTGCTGTACCGGTCAAGGGCGTACCTGAGGTCGTGACCGACGCTCCTGCCGCTCCGTCGCCAACGCCCGGGTCTCCTCCGACAACGGCGCGCCGAGCATCGCGGCGACGGTGTCGACGAGATGGCTGCTGAACAACCGGTCGTCGGCGTGTGGGGCGGTGGCCGCGCGGCGGCCCAACTCCACCGCGGCGTACACCAGCGCGCCCAGCCGCGGATGCAGCGTGACGGCCACCGGATCGAGCATGGGCTCCAGCAGGGCGCGCCAGCGTTGCAGGCTGCCGGACCGGCCGGTGAGGTCGAACGACGGTACCGGCCGGTTCAGCAGGTCGGCGTGGATGCGCAGGAACGCCGGGCCACCGTCGGGGTCGGCGAGCTTGGCGGCCAGTGGGCGGACCAGCGCGGAGGCCATCGCCCGCATCGACGGCCGGGCCTCGCTTTCGATGCCGTCCAACAGGGCATCTCGGCGCGCGTCGACGACCGGCAGGTGCTTGTCGGCGATCGCGGCCAGCACCCCGGCCCGGTCGGTGAAGTGGTACTGCACCGCCATCACATTGCGGGCTCCCGCCTCGCGGGCGATCTCTCGCAGGCTGACCGCGTCGACCCCGCGCTCGGCGAACAACCGCTCGGCGGTGGCCACCAGATTGGCCGACGTGTCGGCGGCCATCTACCGGGCCGTCACAGCTGGGCGACCTCGTGTTCGAGCAGTTCGGCCAGCTTGGCCTGCGCCGCCGCGCGCCGGGTCGGGATGTGCTGCGACGGGAACAGTGTGTGGACGGGCTCGTACTCCTTGAGCGTGCGGCGCGCGACCGTGAGCTTGTGCACCTCGGTCGGCCCGTCGGCGATCGCCAGCGACTCCGCGCCCACCAACATCTTCACAAACGGCATCTCGTCGGAAACCCCAAGCGCCCCATGCAAATGCATGGCACGCTGCACCACGTCGTGCAGCACCTGCGGCATGGCGACCTTCACCGCGGCGATGTCGCGGCGCACCTTCTGATAGTCGTGGTACTTGTCGATCTTCCACGCGGTGCGCAACACCAGCAGCCGGAACTGTTCGATCTGGATCCAGCTGTCGGCGATCTTCTCCTGCGTCATCTGGTAATCGCCGAGGGGACCGCTGCGGGTCTGGCGTGACACCGCCCGCTCGCACATCATGTCGAATGCTTTGCGGGCCAACGCGATCGTCCGCATGGCGTGGTGTACGCGGCCGCCGCCGAGCCGGGTCTGCGCGATCGCGAAAGCCTGCCCCTCGCCGCCGAGCACGTGATCGGCCGGCACCCGGACGTCGTTGTAGCGGATGTAGCCGTGGCCGGCGCGGTCGTCGGACTCGCCGCCGACGCCGACGTTGCGGATGATCTCGATGCCCGGGGTCTCGGCCGGCACGATGAACAGCGACATCTTCTGATGCGTGCGCGCATCAGGATTGGTCACCACCATGACGATGAAGAAGCTGGCGTTGCGGGCGTTGGAGGAAAACCACTTCTCGCCGTTGATGACCCACTCGTCGCCGTCGCGCTCGGCATGGGTGGTGAACAGGCCGGGATCCGAACCGCCGTGCGGCTCGGTCATCGAGTAGCACGACGAGATCTCACCGTCGAGCAGCGGCTGCAGGTAGCGCTTCTTCTGATCCTCGGTACCGAACATCGCGAGGATCTCGGCGTTGCCGGAGTCCGGTGCCTGTGAGCCGAAAACCGAAGGCGCCCAACGGGAGCGGCCGACGATCTCGTTGAGCAACGCCAATTTGACCTGGCCGTAGCCCTGGCCGCCGAGCTCCGGGCTCAGGTGCGCCGCCCACAGGCCCTGCTCGCGCACCTGCTGTTGCAGCGGACGCAGCACCCGCAGCACCTGCGGATTGGTCTTCTCATAGGGGTCCAGCGGGGCGAAGTCCAGCGGCTCGAGCTTGTCTTGCATGAACTCCTCGACCCAGTCGAGTTTCTTCTGGTACTCGGGGTCGGTTTCGAAATCCCACATGGTGACGTCCTCAGATCGGCAGCGTTAAGGCGCCGCGATCATAACTTCATGCATCTGCATTAATCAATGACCGGCGACCACAGGCCCACCAGATCAGGCATGCTTCCACCGTGCTGTTGCTCAGCCGGATCGCCGGTCAGGACGTGCGGGCGGCCGGTGACCGGGTCATCGGCCGACTGGCCGACCTGACCGTGATCCTCAGCCAGCCGTCAGGGCGCCATGTCGTCGAGCGGGTACTGATCACCCGCCGCCACGACGTCCCGCTGCTGGTGCCGTGGGATCAGGTCATCAGCTTCGAGCGCGACCAGCTCACCATCACCGAGGACAACCAGTACACCGACTGTCAGCTGCGTGAGCATGAAATCCGGCTGGTGCGAGACGTATTGGACACCCAGATCGTCGACGTCGTCGGCCAGCGGCTGGCCCGCGTCGCCGACGTGGTGCTGACCCGAACGGATGCCCACCGCCTCGAACTGGTCGGTGTGGAGGTCGGTTTCGGCGCGGTGCTGCGGCGCCTGCGGTTGGAACGGCTCGGCGTGCGCGTCGGTCGCGACATCGTCGACTGGGCAGACCTGCACCTGACCTCCGAACGCGGCCACGCGGCCCAGCTCGCCTGCCCACGCTCGGCCGTGCACCACCTCGACGCTCGCGGCCTGGCCGCACTGGTCAGCCGGGTGGACACCGAATCGGCGACCGAGATACTCGCGGTCAAAGGTGCCGAGCTGGCCGCCGACGTCGTACGCGCCGCGCACCCGTCCGTCGCGGAACGCGTGCTGCGCGCGATGCCGGGCGCCCACGCCGCCCAGATCGTGGCGGCGATGTCCGAGGAACACGCGGGGCGGTGGCGTGAGCGGCTCAGACATGCCCCCGGCCGGCACTTCCTGCGCTCGCGGGTCTGGCCGCGGCGCCGGCACGTGCGCGACGAGACGCCATGACCGCGGCGGGCCGCACCACCACCAGGGTCGGCGCACTGCTCGCCGTCCTCGGACCCGGACTGTTGGCCGGGCTGTCCGACGACGATCCGGCGGGTATCACCACCTATTCGGTGCTCGGCGCCGACCACGGCTACCAATTGCTGTGGGTGCTGCTGCTGTCCACCGTCGCGCTGATCGTCTTCCACAGCCTGGCCGCCAAGATGGGGGTGGTCACCGGCCAAGGGTTGATCGGGTTGGTGCGGCAGCGCTACGGCGTCCGGGTGGGCGCGGCCATCCTGGCCGCCCTGGTGATCGCCAACGTCGGTACCACCTGTGCCGAATTCGCCGGTATTGCAGCCGGATTCGAGCTCTTCGGCATCAGTCGATACATCAGCGTCCCCGCCGCGGCGGTGGCGGTCTCGCTGCTGGTGCTGCGCGGCAGCTTCCACCGCGTCGAGCGGCTGCTGCTGGTGCTGTCCACGGTATTCCTGGCCTACGTCGCCTCCGGTTTTCTGGCCAAACCCGACTGGGGGGCCGCACTGCACGGAACCTTCGTGCCGACGATGCCGATGACCGGGCCGGCGATCGCGATTGTGACGGCCACGCTGGGCACCACGCTGGCGCCGTGGGGGTTGTCGTTCATGCAGTCCTACGCCGTCGACAAGAAACTCCGCACCGAAGACCTTCCGCTGGAACGGGTGGACGTGATCACCGGGGCGGTGCTGACCGGTGTGATCGGGTTCTTCGTGGTGGTCGCCTGCGCGGCAACCCTGCACCGCGACGGGCGGGGCATCACCGACGCCGCCGACGCGGCGGTCGCCCTTCAACCACTGGCCGGCAAGGCGGCGGGCACATTGTTCGCCGTCGGACTGATCGGCGCGGCGTTCCTGGCCGCCTCCATCCTGCCGCTGTCGACGGCCTACGCCGTCTGTGAATACGCGGGTGTGGAGGCCGCGATCGACGATCCCTACCGCGAAGCCCGCACGTTCTATCTGACCTACGGGATCGTCACCGTCGTCGGCGCCGTCATCGTCTTGGCCCCCAATGCGCCGCTAGTGACGATCCTGGTCGGCACCCAGGTGCTCAACGCGGTGTTGCTGGTGCCGCTGCTGATCGCGATGATCGGCATCGGCCGTGATCGCGAACTGATGGGCCGGTTCGCGACGCGGCGCGCGGGGACGGTTCTCTACGGCGTCACCACCGTCGTTGTCGTGGTGTGCGTGGCGGCACTGGGCATCACGACGGCCTTCGGCTGACAGCAGCCGGACCTGGTTTCCGGAGCCGACGGGGCGGCGTGCGTGGTCGAGGCGGCAGGCCCCCTGAGCCACCGTTGCCGGTGTCGCGGTCGGCACCCCTCGCACCGTTGCCGCCCGTGCCGCCTTCGCCGCGACTGTCGCCGCCCCGCCGCTGCTCACGACCTGCACACCCGCCGCGCAGTGGCGCTGCTTGGATGCGTGGAGATAGTGAGCCCCTCCGGTTCCCGGATACCCCATGTGGTATCCCAGATATTCGACGGTATGCCGGTGACATCGGGCGTGGCCACAGTCCCCGGTCACCGGTAGCGAGGGACATTTGTCCCCACCAGAGGTGGCGAATGACTCGCCTCGTGGGCCTATCGCGCGGATATGTCAGGATCGCCGCGTGAGCAACGACGCCACGACAGTCTCCCTGGACGTCGACGACATGGGCGTCGCGTTGATCACCCTGGACGGGCCGGAGCGGCTCAACGCCTTCTCCGCCGGCACCGCCCGCCAACTCGGCCAGGCCTACCGCCGGTGCGACGCCGACGATGCCGTGCGGGTCGTAGTGGTCACCGGCGCCGGCCGGGCGTTCTGTGCAGGGGCCGACATGACCGCCGCCGCGGCGGCGTTCGGCGCCCCCGATCGTGGCTTCAGTGCTTCACCCATCCAGCCGCCGGCCTGGCGGGTGCGCAAGCTGGTCATCGCCGCGATCAACGGCCCCGCGATCGGTATCGGGCTGACCTTGGCGCTGCAGTGTGACATCCGGCTGGTCGCCGAGGACGCCAAGCTCGCGATCCCGCAGGTGCGCCGCGGCATGATCGGCGACTGCGCGGTGCATGACACCCTCAAGCGCGCCGTCGGCCTGGCCGTGGCCGCCGACATCCTGCTCACCGGCCGCACGTTCACCGGCAGTGAGGCCGCGGCGCTGGGGATCGCCAGCCGCGCTCTGCCGGCGGCCGAGGTGCTGCCCGCAGCGCTGGACCTGGCCCGCGACGTGGCACTGGCCGCCAACCCGGCCTCGGTGGCATACAGCAAGCGGCTGCTGTGGACCGAGACCGACATCGACGCGGTGGCCGACGAGGAGACTACGGTGCACCTGAAATTGATGGGCGGCCCGGACGCGGCCGAGGGCCCGGCCGCCTGGCGGGAGAACCGGCCCCCGGTGTGGCGGTCCACGGCCGGCGAGACGGGAGACCCCGCATGACCACCACGGCCGAGGTTCTCTCCGGTATCGACCTGACCGGCCGCACCGTCGTCATCACCGGGGCCTCCACCGGGCTCGGGTTGCAGACCGCCCGCGCCATGCAGGCCGCCGGAGCCGAGATCGTCGCGGCGGTTCGCGATCTGGACAAGACCCGCTCGGTGATCGATTGCGAGACCGTGCACCTCGAACTCGGCGACCTGCGCTCGGCGCGCGCAGCGGCCGAGGCGATCGCGGCCGGTCACGACCGCGTGGACGTGCTCATCAACAACGCCGGGGTGATGGCCCCGCCACTGACTCGCACCGTTCAGGGCTACGAAATGCAGCTCGGCACCAACCATCTCGGCCACTTCGTGTTCACCACCGGACTGGCCGACCGCTTCGTGGACGGCACTCGCATCGTCAACCTCAGCAGCCGCGGACATCAGCTCGGCGGGATCCGTTGGGAGGACCCGAACTACGAGGACGAGACCGCCTACGACAAGTGGCAGGCGTACGGGCAGAGCAAGACCGCCAATGTGCTGTTCACCGTCGAATCGGAACGGCGCTGGGGACCGCGAGGCGTGCATTCGTTCGCCGTGCATCCCGGGGTGGTGTTCACCGATCTGGCCCGGCACATGACCCGCGACGATTTCGGTGCGGGCGGCACGCTGGCCAACCTCGAGGTGACCGACGTCGAACACGGGGCGGCGACCACGGTGTGGGCGGCCACCAGCGGTGAACTCGACGGGCGGGGCGGCCTCTATCTCGAGGACTGCCACGTCGCCGACGCGATGGTCGACGGTGTCGAGGGCGGGTACGCCCCCTGGGCGGTCGACCCCGAGCAGGCCGCCCGGTTGTGGGAGTGGTCTCAGCGCCAGGCCACGCTTAATTTGGGTGACTAGCCTGCAGTGGTGCCCATCGACGTCCGTCCCGCCCGCAAGGCTGACATCCCGGCTTTGGCGCGGGTCCTGGGCCGGGCGTTTCACGACGACCCGGTGATGGCCTGGGTGCAACCCGACGTCGAGCGGCGCAAGGCTGCACTGCCCGGAATGTTCAGCGCGCTGACCCGCCACCACTTCCTGGCCGGTCGCGGAACCGAGGTGGCGGTGTCCGACGACGGCGTCGCGGCGGCCGCGCTGTGGGATCCACCAGGCCGGTGGCAGCAGTCGCCCCGCGAGCAGCTGGCGATGCTGCCCGGCGTCCTGCGCGCCTTCCGCGGCCGGCTGGCCGCCGGGCGGGCGGTGACCGACCTGATGAAAGAGCATCATCCGGAGGAACCCCACTGGTACCTGGGTGTCATCGGCAGCGACCCCAGCGTGCGCGGCGGCGGATTCGGCCACGCGCTGATGTGCTCACGGCTGGATCGCTGCGACGCCGAATACGCCCCGGCCTACCTGGAGTCCAGTAACCCCGACAACATTCCCTACTACCAACGGTTCGGTTTCGAGGTGACCGGGGAGATCACGCTGCCCGAGGGCGGCCCGTCGTTGTGGCCGATGTGGCGCGCATCGCGCTGACGGCGCGGGCGGTATGACCACCCCGACGGCGGCGCAGCCCGTTGGTATGACCCATCCAGCGCGGTAGGGCGTAATCGCCTCGCGTCACGCAGGATTCACATCTGTCGCGATCTTGCCTGAACGTTTGCTGAGTCCCGGAAAATCTTGAATTCAAGTTGGTGAAAACTGCGCATCGCGCGTTCCCCATTGTGATAATCGGGCCAGCAGTGCTTCGGACCATGGCGGTCCCCCGGAGGGGAGGGGATCGGCCATGGTCCGTTGGCTTTTCCTACTCCGTTGCGCGCAGCACGACCATCGATCGGGACTCGACTCGCAGCGGTGTGGACGCTTTCACCGCAGCCGCTTCCTCGATCTCGCCGGCTCCCGCCGACGTGTCAACGACAGGTTGCCAAGCCTTACCAAACTCGGCCGGCGGCAGAACGAACTCGATCGGTTCGTGGTGGGCGTTGAAGCACAGCACGAACGAGTCGTCGGAGACGCGCCGCCCGCGGGCATCGAGATCGGGTATGCCGTGGCCGTTGAGATACACGGCCACCGACTTGCCGAAGCCCGAATCCCAATCCTCGTCGCTCATCTCCGAACCGTCCGGGCGGAACCACGAGATGTCCGGCAGGCCTTCGCTGCCCCGGCGCCGCACCGGTAGGCCGTTGAAGAATCGCCGCCGGCGGAAAACCGGATGGGCCGCGCGCAGTGCCGACACCGACGCCGTGAACTCCAGCAGCTCCTCGTTGGCCGAATCCCAGTCGATCCAGGTGATGTCATTGTCCTGGCAGTAGCCGTTGTTGTTTCCGCCCTGGGTACGGCCCAGTTCGTCGCCGTGGCAGATCATCGGAACGCCTTGGGACAGGATCGTGGTGGCAATCAGGTTGCGCTGCTGACGATCTCGCAGGGCGTTGATCTCGGGGTCATCGGTCGGACCCTCGACGCCGCAGTTCCATGAACTGTTGTTGCTCTCGCCGTCGTTGTTGTCTTCGCCGTTGGCCTCGTTGTGCTTCTCGTTGTAGGACACCAGGTCTCGCAACGTGAAGCCGTCATGGGCGGTGACGAAGTTGATCGATGCGACCGGCCGGCGCGCGGTGTGCTCGTAGAGGTCGGCCGAGCCGGTCAGCCGGGAGGCGAACTCGCCCAGGCTGGCATCTTCGCCGCGCCAGAAGTCGCGGACGGTGTCGCGGTACTTGCCGTTCCACTCCGTCCACTGCGGCGGGAAGTTACCCACCTGATACCCGCCGGGGCCGACGTCCCACGGCTCGGCGATCAGCTTCACCTGGCTGACGGTCGGATCTTGTTGCACGAGTTCGAAGAACGCGCTCAGGCGGTCGACGTCGTAGAACTCGCGGGCCAGGGTCGAGGCGAGGTCGAACCGGAACCCGTCCACGTGCATCTCGGTGACCCAGTACCGCAGCGAGTCCATGATCAGCTGTAGCGAGTGCGGGTGACCGACGTTGAGGCTGTTGCCGGTTCCGGTGTAGTCCATGTAGTAGCGCTTGTCGTCATCGACGAGCCGGTAGTAGGCGGCGTTGTCGATCCCGCGGAAGGACAGCGTCGGCCCCATGTGGTTGCCTTCGGCGGTGTGGTTGTAGACCACGTCGAGAATGACCTCGATGCCGGCTTCGTGCAGCGCCCGCACCATCGCCTTGAACTCCTGCACCTGACCACCCGGCGTCGAACTGGCCGAGTACTTGCTGTCCGGGGCGAAGAACCCAATTGTGTTGTAACCCCAGTAGTTCGACAGGCCCTTGTCGATCAGGGTGGAGTCATTGGCGAAGTGGTGCACCGGCATCAATTCGATAGCGGTGGCGCCGATCGCTTTCAGGTGGTCGATGATCGCCGGGTGTGAGATCGCCGAGTACGTACCTCGAATGGCATCCGGAATGTCGGGATGGGTTTGCGTCAGGCCTTTGACATGCGCCTCATAGATGACGCTATCGGCGTATTCGCGCTGCGGGGGCCGGTCGACGCCCCAGTCGAAGTACGGGTTGATGACCACGGACTTGGGCATGCTTGCCGCGGAGTCGTCATCGTTGCGGCTGTCGGGGTCGCCGAAGTCGTAACCGAACAGCGACTGGTTCCAGTCGAAACGGCCGTCGATAGCCTTGGCGTACGGGTCGAGCAGCAGCTTGTTGGGATTGCAGCGGTGCCCTTCGGCGGGATCGTGCGGGCCGTGCACGCGGTACCCGTAGCGCTGGCCGGGTTCGATGCCCGGCAGGTATCCGTGCCAGACGAATCCGTCCACTTCGGGAAGGGCCACGCGCGTCTCGGCGCCGTCGTCGTCGAACAGACACAGCTCCACCCGCTCGGCCACTTCGGAGAACAGCGCGAAGTTGGTGCCGTAGCCGTCGTAGGAGGCGCCCAAGGGGTAGGCCTTACCAGGCCATACCTCGATAGCAGCGTTGGTCACGTGGGACTCCCTAGTTAGACGGGCTGGACTGTGGCGTGTACCCCGGAATGGGTCGCGCCAAATCAGTCAGAACAGGTTTGTGACAGGGGTGACAATTGACGTCACGGAGTTGCTTCGTGACCGGGTCGGCCGCTGGTCCGGCGGCGCTCTTTCATCTCGGCTTCGAACACGTGGCGATGCCCGTCCATCAGCTGATCACGCACGTCGCGCTCGTGTTGGCGCAGCACTGACCAGTAGTCGTCGTCGAATTCCTCGACGACCTGGAAGGTCCAGCGGCCGTGGAGAACATTGCGGCCGACCATGTCCTCGGTCAAGCGATCGGCGATGTCGGCGTGACCGGCATCGCGCAGCTTGTCGCAGGCCTCCCCGAGCAGCAGGTCGGCGTGGCCCATCAGCTGGTGGAAGGAGTACAGGTGGCCGCGGGCGCGCTCCACGTACTCCAGTGCCTCGGACAGTGATCCGACCGCTTCGACGGTGTCGTCGTCGACGCCCTCGGGCCGACGGCTCAGGGAATCCTCGCCGCTCATGTGCCGGCCTGCCTTTCGTGTCCCGGACGTAACGCAGTGGCCCGTTTCGGCTGCTGCACCGCCCGGCTCATGGGCAGTCTCTACCCGGCTGTGGACAGGGCAAAACCCCACTCAGAGCAGGGCGGCGATCGGTGAACCGTCGAGGTTGTCGAGCAGCTCCTGCACGTCGTCGAATACGGCTGCAGCTCCGGCCTTTTCGAGTTCGCCTCTACCGACGCCGCCAGACAGCACCGCGATGCACGGCACCCCGGCGCGGGCGCTGGCCTCCACATCCCAGACGGTGTCGCCGATGAACACCGCCTGCTGCGCCGACACCCCGGCCTTCTTCAGTGCGACGTTGACGATGTCGGGCCGGGGTTTGGCCTCCTCGACGTCTTCGGACGAGGTGATGGCCGACACGAGCTCGTCGCAGTCGAGCGTTGTGCGCAACATGGCCAGTTCGTTCTCCGGCGCTGAGGTCGCCAGCACGACCTGCAGGCCCAGGTCGGCAACACGCTGCAGCAGTCCGCGCGCCCCGGGCAGCGTGGTCAGCAGATCGGCGCAGGCCTCGTAGTGGCGGGTGTGGAAGTCCTTGAGCCGCTTCTGCACATCGTCGTCGGCGCCGCCGGACAGTTCCTCGACCAAGGTGGACCCGTCCATGCCGATCGAGCGGTGGACATGCCAGGCCTGAACCGGCAGGCCGACCTCGTGGAAGGCCTGCTGCCAGGCATGGACGTGGAGGTAGTTCGAGTCGACGAGGGTGCCGTCGATGTCGAAGAGCACTGCGGGCTTGGCCATGCGGGATGGGGTACCCGGTTTCAGGGCGGGTTCTCAGGCCTCGGGCGCGTTGTCGTCGGCCGGCAGCGCCTCGTCATCCTCGTCGACCACCGGCGCGGGCTCCCAGGCATTGACACCGACGGTGATCATCCGCAGCTGTTTGACCGCGGTGCGCTTGATCTCGTCGAGCGCGGCCGCGTCGTGGGCGTCCTCGATGGCCTCGGCGATGATGATCATCGAGTTCACGAACAGACTGGCCAGGATGTTGAGGTCCTCGGTGCTCCACTCGTTGAGCCCAGGGAACCGCGCGAGGTCGGTGGCGAGCTCCGAGGTGATCAGCCGGATCTCGGTGCGGATCGCATAGCGCAGCACCGTCACGCCGCTGGAGCGCTCGCGCCCGATGAACCGCCAGTGCTCACGCTGCTCGGCCACCCCGGCGACCAGGATGTCGACCGTGGACTCGATGACGCGGTTCGGGTCGAGCTTGCCCGCGCGGGCGCTGCGCAGCATCTCGCGCAAGGTGCGGAAGGACTCGTCGATCAGAACCAGGCCGAGGGCGTCCATCGACTCGAAGTGGCGGTAGAACGCGGCAGGCACGATCCCGGCCTCGCGGGTGACTTCACGCAGGCTCAGACCGCTGAAGCTGCGCTCGTCGAGGAGCTTCAATGCGGCCGCGATGATGGCCCGGCGGGTGGCCTCTTTGCGCTCTTCCCGCGATGGTGTTTCGCGAGAGCGTGACTTCCCTGAACGCTCGCGACGTGAGCTGGGCGTACGACTGTTCACTGGTGTGAACCCTACCACAGACTGGTCGGATTCCTTGACGACGTGCACTTTCACGACACAGAGTGTACACATGTTCACTCAAATCTTGACCGAGAAGGTGCTCCGCTCGCCGCTGGTCGATCTGCTCACCGGTCCGCATGGCGTGGACCGTTACACCGAGCTGGTGGACGCGACTTGGACCACCGACGCCCGCGCCAGGGTGGTCGACGTACGACGCTCCACCCCGCGCAGCGTCACCCTGCTCCTCGACCCCAATGCCGCTGTCACCGGCTACCGCGCCGGCCAGCATCTGAACCTGACGGTGGAGATCGACGGCCGCCGCCACACCCGCTGTTACTCACCGGCCAGCGCCGAGGGGTCCCCGCTGATCGAATTGACGATCGGATCCCATGACGGCGGCCTGGTGTCCAACCACCTCTACCGCCACGCCCGCCCCGGCATGGTCGTCGACCTGTCCGACCCGGCCGGCGACTTCGTCCTGCCCGAGGCCAGGCCCCAGCGCATCCTGTTCGTCTCCGGCGGCAGCGGCATCACCCCGGTGATGTCGATGCTGCGCACCCTGCAGGCCGAAGGCTTCGACGGCGAGATCGCCTTCATCCACTACGCCCGCACTCCGGCCGAAGCCTGCTACCGAGCCGAACTGGCCGCCACCGGTGTCCGGGTGCTGCACGGCTACACCCGCGCACCGGGCGGCGAGCTCGACGGCCGCTTCGGGCCCGAGCACCTTCAGGTCGCGATGCCCGATGCCGACGCCGTCTACGTGTGCGGGCCGCCCGCACTGGTCGAGGCGGTGCGCGAACACTGCCCGAACGCCTTCTCGGAGAGCTTTGTCCCGGTGCCCTTCGTGGTGCCCGATGCTCCGTCGGGTGGCCGAATCAGCTTCCGGGACAGCGGCATCGACGCGCAAGACGACGGACGTCCCCTCCTGGACCAGGCGGAGGACGCTGGTCTGAACCCCACCAGTGGATGCCGAATGGGCATCTGCCACACCTGCACCCGCCGTAAGCATCGCGGCGCCGTGCGCAACCTGACCACCGGAACGATCTCCACCGCCGACGAGGAGGACGTGCAGATCTGCGTGTCCGTGCCTGTCGGCGACGTCGAGATCGCGCTCTGAGCAGAAAGGGACGAACCATGAACACCCAACACGTCACACTGACCCGCGAGCAGGCCGACGAGTTCGGCCGTGAACTCGACGCGATCAAGGAACAGGTGATCGCCGACCTCGGCCAGACCGACGTCGACTACATCCGCCGGGTTATCAAGGCCCAGCGCGCCATGGAGATCGGCGGCCGCGCATTGCTGATGGCCGGCATCTTCCCCCCTGCCTGGCTGGCCGGAACCGCGCTGCTCGGGATCTCGAAGATCTTGGACAACATGGAGATCGGCCACAACGTCATGCATGGGCAGTACGAGTGGACCGGCGACCCGGCCCTGCGCGGCCGCACCTTCGAGTGGGACACCGCGTGCCCGGCCGACCAGTGGCGGCACTCGCACAACTTCTCTCACCACACCTTCACCAATATCGTTGGTATGGACCGCGATATCGGCTATGGCATCCTGCGAATGAGCCCCGATCAGCCGTGGCGACCCTATTACCTGGGCAACCCGGTGTACGCCTTCCTGCTGATGGTGCTGTTCCAGTACGGCGTCGCACTGCACGAGCTGGAGGCCGACCGCATCCGTTCCGGTGAGATCTCGCTGGCCGACAAGCGCGAGATCGCCAGTGAAATCTGGCGCAAGACCCGTCGCCAGCTCCTCAAGGACTATGTGGCGTTCCCGTTGCTCGCCGGACCGATGGCACCGTTCGTGTTCACCGGCAACATGACGGCCAACCTGATCCGCAACGTGTGGTCGTACATGATCATCTTCTGCGGGCACTTCCCGGAC
This sequence comes from Mycobacterium sp. ELW1, assembly GCF_008329905.1. NCBI lineage: Bacteria > Bacillati > Actinomycetota > Actinomycetes > Mycobacteriales > Mycobacteriaceae > Mycobacterium > Mycobacterium sp. ELW1. The sequence goes on from NZ_CP032155.1 coordinate 165,168, forward strand.
GGCACACAGGAATTCACTATTGAGGAAACTCGTAACGAGTCTCGTGGCCAGTGGTACTTCCGCCAGATCCTCGGTTCGGCCAACCTGACCGGCGGCAAGCTGTTCCACCTGCTGTCGGGCAACCTGTCCCACCAGATCGAGCACCATCTGTTCCCGGACGTGCCGGCGCGCCGGTACGCCGAGATGGCCCCGCACGTCCGCGAGGTGTGCGAGCGCTACGGCATCCCCTACAACGCAGGACCGCTGCCCAAGCAGTTCGGCACCGTGATTCGCAAGATCGTCAAGCTGGCGCTACCCACCCGCCAGCGCAGCGAGGATGCCGCGCTGGTCGAGGCGGCCTGATCACTTGGGCCGGGACAGGTCGTAGACATCGTCGTCGCCGACCTGGGTGACCGTGAACGTCGCGCTCACCCAGTCGGTGATGCCAGTGTGGTTGCGGTTGATGCCCGGCCACCCGCCGGCCTTGCCCCGCCAGTCCCGCTCGACGATGTAGTAGGCCACCTTGCCCGCCGCCACATCCGCCTTGAACTGCCCCAGGCTCGGGGCGGGGTCACTGCCGGTGAAGCCGCCGACGGCCATCACCGCTGTGCCGGTGGATAATTCAAGAGCAGCGGCGGCGGACGAGCCGGAGATCGCCGCAGACCACCGCGTGGTGGTGGCGCGCAGCAGGGCGTCCAGTTTCGGATTGTCCTTCGACTCACCGAACCCCGCGCCGAAGCCGGTCGTCGATCGGGCCGGGCCGACGGTCGGCCCGCCACCGCGATGCGGAGCGCCGAGCGTGGCGACGGCGTAGGCGGTCGGCCCGGCCAGGACCGCCACCACACCCAATGCCGCGGCGGCCACCGCGACCCTGCGGCGCCGCGGCGCCGGCAAGGCCAGCGCGACGGCGGCCAGCACGGTCACTACCAGGACCGTCCACCGCAGGGCGGGCAACCAGTCCTCGTTGCGGCCGAGCACCCACCAACTCCAGATGCCGGTCACCGCGATCAGCCCCGTCAACCCGGCCCGGCCGAACCAGGACTGTCTGCGCGCCCACATCTGTTGGGCGCCAATGGCAACCGTGCCGGCCACCGCGGGTGCCAGCGACAGGCAGTAGTACGGGTGCACCATGCCCTTCATATAGCTGAGCACCACACCGTCGATCACCAGCCAGCCGCCGAACAGAAGGACACCGGCCCGCACCGGGTCGGTGCGCGGTGCGCGACCGCGGGCGATCAGCACCAGAACCAGACTGAGCAGAGCTGCCGGTATCAACCAGCCGATCTCGAAACCGAACTCACCCGCGAACAGCCGGCCCAGACCTTCCTTCTGGTTGCCCATGCCGCCGAAGCCGCCGAGGTGGCGGAGCTGGCTGCCGGCCGAGTTGCCGAGCGGATCGCCGGGCCCGAAATTCATGTGATTGCGGCCGAGAACGCGCGCGAAGCCGTTGTAGCCCAGCACCAGATTCATGAAGTTGTCATCGGTCGACCCGGCGATGTAGGGGCGCGACGACGACGGCCACACCAGGGTCAGGACCACGAACCAGCCGGCCGACACCACGAAGGCGGCCGCGGCGCCCAGCAGGTGCAGCAGCCGCCGGCGCAGCGGCGTCGGTGCCGCGATCAGATAGGCCAGGCCCACCGCCGGCGCGATCATCAGGCCTTCCAGCATCTTGGCCAGGAACGCGAACCCGAGCGCGACACCGGCCCACGCCAGCCACTTGCCTCCTGCTCGTTCCAGCGCGCGCACTGTGCAGTACGCCGAGGCCATCATCAGCAGCACCATCGCGGCGTCGGGGTTGTTGAACCGGAACATCAGCGCGGCGACCGGGGTGAGCGCCAGCGCGGCGCCGGCCAGCAAGCCGGCCCGCGGGCCGCAGATGCGCGCGATCGCGGAGTAGAGCAGCCACACCGTCGCCACGGCCATCAACGCCTCGGGCACCAGCATGCTGGCACTACTGAAGCCGAACAGCTGCCCGGACAGACCCATCACCCACTGCGACACCGGGGTTTGTCGACGGTGATGAAGTTGGCTGAATCGAGCGAGCCGAACAGCAGCGCCTCCCAGTTCTTCGAGCCGGCCTGAGCGGCGCCGGCGTAGAACTGGTTGCCCATCCCGTTGACGGTGATGTTCCACAGGTACATGACCGTGGTCGCGACGAGCAGCACCACCAGCCCGATGCGATCCGATCGCGACGGGCTGGCCACCGCGCGATCGACCTCGGCGGAATCCTGCGGTGCTTGGGCTGGAAACGTCGTTGTCACATGGACTATTGACCCATTCACGGCTGACCGTTGGCTGACAAGGGGCTGGGAGCCGCCGGCCCTCCGCCGCAGTGGGTGTGGGGCGGTGGGTGTTGCGGATTTGGGACTCGACCGTTACGACTCGCTGCTCGCCTGGGCCCGCGTGCTGTGTCAGCGTCGACGCTGTGGCCGCGAACGACGCGAGAAAGACCGATAACCGACTAGCCGCTCGATGTGCGGCGGTGGCGTCGATCGGTGCCGCGGTCATCCACTTCGCCGTCGCGCCCATGCACTGGAAGGACTGGGTGCCCGCCGGGGTGTTCTTCGCGTCGATCGCGGGCTTCCAGCTCGCGTGGGGATTTCTCGCCTGGTCACGACCGACGCGGCTGTTGCTGGCGGCCGGGATCGCCGGCAACGTCGGTTCCGCCGCCCTGTGGGTGGTGTCCAGGACTGCGGGTGCGCCGTTCGGTCCCAACGCAGGTGCGGCGGAGGCCGTGGAAGCGGCAGGCATCTGTGTTCTCCTCCTGCAGTGCTACGTGGTCATGGGTGCCGCGTGGGTGTTGCTTCGGCGCTACCGGGCGCCCGCTCTTTCGGGTGTCGGGCGGACGCTGGTACTTGTGGGCGCGAACACCGTGATGGCGCTCGCCGTCACCGCCGGCCTGGCGTCCGGCCTCCAGGGCCACCAGCATCACCATGGCGCGCCCGTCGACGCCGAGGCCGGACGCGACCCGGCGCACGAGGCACACGGGGTCACTGATCACGGCTCGACGCCCGCGGTCACCGAGCCGGGTCGACCGGTTACGGACATGGGGCTGAGCACCGGCGGCGATCACGCTCCGTCCGGGTCTGACGGGCATCAGCACGATCACCACGACTAACCGCTCCCCGACACACACGCATCGCAACGCCATGTCGGCACCGGTTCTGCGCCCTCGTTGAGGGCGTTCTTTATCGAATCTTCACAGAACCACTACGACACACCTGCCGGAGCCTGGTGAAGCTGGGTGGGGATCGACTGATCCGATGCGACGAAAGGGATGTGTTGTGAACAAAGCCAGGACTGTGGTGACCGGGGTGGCCGCGTTGGCTGCGGTTGCCGCCATCGGCGCGTGTAGCAACTCGGGCACCAAGGACGCGGCGTCGCCGTCGGCGACGTCCACTGTCCAGAGTTCGACCACGGCGCCGGTAGCCGCGCACAATCAGGCCGACATGATGTTCGCCCACATGATGATTCCGCATCATCGGCAGGCGATCGAGATGAGCGACATGATCCTGGCCAAGCAGGGCATCGATGCTCGGGTGGTGGACCTGGCCAAGCAGATCAAGGCGGCGCAGGGCCCGGAGATCGACACGATGCAGGGTTGGCTGAATCAGTGGGGAATGCCCGGGATGCCGGGCATGACCAACATGCCGGGGATGAACGGTACGACCGGCAGCGCGCCCTCAGACCACGGCGGCATGCACGGGTCGGACACCCCCACAGCGGCACCGACCACCTCGACCATGCCGATGCCGGGTATGCCCGGAATGGATGACATGCCAGGTATGGACGGGATGATGTCCCCGGCCGATATGCAGGCACTCCAGAACGCCCAAGGCGTCGAGGCCAGCAAGCTGTACCTGACCCAGATGATCAAGCATCACCAGGGTGCAATCACCATGGCGCAGAACGAGATCAAGGACGGCCAGTTCGCCGACGCCATCGCCCTCGCCAAGTCGATCGCCACCAGCCAGCAAAAGGAGATCGGTACCATGAATCAGATTCTGAGCTCCCTGTAGTCGGAGCAGACAGTCACGCGTACTCGCGCTGATTGCCGCGGCGAGCTCCGGCGACCGGCAGGCTGGGCACCGTCACCGTGAAGGTGGTGCCTTCCCCGGGGCCGGGGCTGGTCGCGGTGATGGTGCCGCCGTGCGCCTCGGTCAACGCCTTGGCGATCGCGAGGCCGATGCCGGAGCCGCCCCGGTCACGATTACGCGCCGAGTCGGCACGGTAGAAGCGCTCGAAGATGTGCGGTAGGTGCTCTGCGGCAACACCCTCGCCGTCGTCACTCACCGTGAAGACGACCTCGCTGCCCACGGGCGCCGCGGCGAGTCGAACGTGACCGCCAGGCGCAGTGTGACGTAATGCATTGTCCAGCAGGTTGTTCAACACCTGCGTGAGGCGTTGACGGTCGGCCCAGAACCGGGTGCCCTCACTCACCTGAATGCTCAGTGCAACGTTCTTCGCAGCGTAGCGGTCGGCCAGCGCGGCGCTGACGGAGCGGGCGACCTCGTCGGCATCGACCCATCCCGGGGTGATCGTGGCGTGAGCGTCTTCGGCCTGGGCCAGGGCGGCGGCGTCGGCGGAGAAGCGCACCAGCCGGCCGGTCTGCTCTCGCAACATCGCGATCGTCGGCTGGTCCAGGACCTTCACGCCGTCCTCAACGGCTTCCAGATAGGCCTCCAGCACGGCCACCGGTGTCCGGATCTCGTGAGCGAGATCGCCGAACAGCTGGCGCCGGCTCGATTCCACAGCTTGCAGCCGAGCTGCCATCTTGTTGAAAGCTGTTGCCATATCGTCGAATTCACGGCCGAGTCGAGGTGGTGCGACACGGATGTCGTAGCGGCCCTCGGCCACCGCCGACGCGGCTGCCGAGACCTCGGCGACGGAGTGCTGCAGCCGCCGGCTCAGGTAAGCGGTGGCGATCAGCGCGGTGAGGGCGGCCACCGTGATCGCGACTCCGATGGAGAGTGCGGTGGCGTGCTGGTAGGCCTGCTCGGCGTGATACTGCTCGTTGGAATCATGGGCGACGCCGGCCATGTGGAGATGCTCTCGGAACAACGGCGGCCCCACCACTGATGCGACCACCCACGTGGTCACCCCGCCGGCCAACAGGACCAGCGTCTGCGCGAGCAGCAGCCGCCGGCGCATGCCGAATCCGCTGACCGCGGTCACCGGCACGTGCGGCGATGCCTGCGAGGGAAGATTCATGCCTTCATCGTGCCGCGCCTGGGCGGCATGGCGCGGTCTTGAGCGAATCTTCATAGAACCAACACCAAACCCGCTGTGGGTCCTCCGCAATCTGGGAGACGAACCCGTGAGAAGACAGGATTGGTGATGAGTCGACAGGCGCTGACTCGGCGCGGCTTTCTGGCGGCAGGAGTACTTGGTGGCGCGGCGTTGGTGGCCTGCGGTCGGTCGACCAACCCCGGGGCCACCGGTGGCTCCGCGTCGCCGGGTGCGATCGCCGCGGCGGAGGCGGCCCGACCGCACACCGGCAGGACAGTCACCGCGCACCTGGCCCCGGGTCCTGCCGACATCGACCTCGGCGGGACCAGGGCGCGGACGCTGGCCTACAACGGTCAGGTCCCGGGCCCGCTGATCAGGGCCAACGTCGGTGACGACATCGCGGTCATCGTCGACAACGGACTCGATCACCCGACCTCGGTGCACTGGCACGGGATCGCGTTGCGCAACGACATGGACGGCGCCGCCCCGGCCAGTCCGAACATCGCACCCGCCAGCGGCTTCACCTATCGGTTCAGCTCCCCCCATCCCGGTACGTACTGGGCGCACCCGCATACCGGGCTGGACACCGACTTCGGCTTGTATGTGCCGGTCATCATCGACGATCCGGCAGAGCCGGGACGCTACGACGCCGAGTGGATCGTGATGCTCGACGACTGGACCTCCGGCGTCGGAACCAGCCCGCAACAGATCTTCACGGGGCTGCAGTCGATGGGCGGCATGGGGCAGATGCAGATGCCGGGGATGGGCGGCATGGGACACATGCCGGGCATGGGCGGTATGGGATCGATGCCGGGCGTCCCCGGCGTCGGCGGTGTGGGAACCAGTGACGTGCTCGGCGGTGACGCCGGCGATGTCAGCTACCCGTACTACATCATCAACGGCCGCGTCCCGTCGGCCGCGACGACATTCACCGCGAAACCCGGGAACCGCATTCGTATTCGGATCATCAACGCCGCCGCCGATACCGCGTTCCGGGTCGCGCTGGCCGGGCATCGCATGACCGTCACCCACACCGATGGATTCCCTGTCCGGCCGGAGGACGTCGATGCGCTCCTGGTGGGTATGGGTGAGCGTTACGACGTCATCGTGACCGCGGGTGACGGAGTGTTTCCGCTCGTTGCCGCGGCGGAGGGTAAGAACGCTGTCGCACGTGCGCTGTTGTCGACCGGCGGCGGGAGCGCTCCGGACGCCGCGTTCCGGCCTCCGCAACTCGCCGGGCGGACCGGAACGGTCGACACCTTCACTGCCACAACGGAAGTCCAGCTGCCGGGCACCAGCGACCACGCATTGCAGGTTCGGCTCTCGGGCATGATGATGCGGTACGACTGGATGATCAACGGCCGGCCCTATGACCAGACGGTTCCGCTGAGCGTCCACCAGGGCCAGAACGTGACGCTGACGTTCGTCAACGACTCCATGATGTGGCATCCGATGCACCTGCACGGCCACACCTTCCAGGTGCTCAAGCCAGATGGCAGCGCAGGACCGCGGAAGGACACCGTGATCGTCAAACCGATGCAGACGGTGGTGGTGAGGATGGTCGCGGACAACCCTGGCGTCTGGATGCTGCACTGTCACAACGCTTACCACATGGAAGCCGGCATGATGACCACCCTGAACTATGCCGGCTAGCGGGCGAGGAACGGCGATCTTGATCGGAGACGCGCTGCCGCGGAAGCTATTTCGTGCCGAACAGCCGATCCCCGGCATCGCCCAGACCCGGCACGATGTAGCCCTGCTCGTCGAGTCCCCTGTCGACCGCCGCGGTGTAGATCGGCACCTCCGGATGGGCGTCGTGCACGACGGCGATCCCTTCGGGGCAGGTGAGCAGACAGACGAACTTGATGGACCGGGGCCGGAACTCCTTGAGGCGGTCCACCGCCGCCACCGCCGAGTTGCCGGTGGCCAGCATCGGGTCGACCACGACCACCTCACGCTCGTGCAGGTCGCTGGGCATCTTGAAGTAATACTCCACGGCGACACGGGTTTTCGGATCGCGGTACAACCCGATGTGTCCGATCCGGGCGCCCGGCACGACGGTCAGCATTCCATCCAGAATGCCGGTGCCGGCCCGCATGATGGCGACGAACACCAGTTTCTTGCCATCGATGACGGTGCCGGTGGTGGTCTCCAGCGGGGTTTCCACCGCGATCTCCTGGGTCGGGGTGTCGCGCAGCACCTCGTAGGCCAGCAGCGTGGCCATCTCGTTGGCCAGCCTGCGGAACGTGTTGGTGGACGTGACCTTGCGCCGCATCAGTGTCAGCTTGTGCTGCACCAGCGGGTGGTCGATGACGTGGACGTCGCGCATCAGAACACTGTGCCATCGCTGATGATGGACAGCGGCGGGAGGCCACCGCGCAGCCGCTGGGCCAGCTCCCTGCCCGCCGCCCACGTACCGCCTTCCAACACTCGGGCCAGCGGCATCTGGTCGGCGTCGGCACCGAGTCGCCGCCGTACCAGGGGAGCCAGCTCGTCGAGCAGCGCCACGGTCAAGGCCCGCCACTCGACCACCAATTCGTCTGAGACGCTGACACTTCGGGTGGCGTCCGTACTATCGCGAAGCTGGAGCACGCCGGTGTCGAGCAGCAGGCCACCGTTGCGGTATTCGGGCAGTCCGGTCAGCTCGTCAAGATCGGTCACCGTCACCCCGGCCCAGTCGAACGGCTCGAGCAACGAGTATGTGAGCCACTGCGAGAGTTTGTGAAACGGCATCCAGCCCGCCGTCAGACCCGGACCCTGGAGCGCGGAATGCCGCCAGCAGTCCCCGAGCGGCTGGTCACCGATCATGCTGCTGCCCGGCCAGATCGGCGCCAAGGAGTTCAGGACCGTGGACAGCAGGTCGGCCGCCGGTACCGATCTCCCGCCCACGGCGCCGAGTAATCCGCCGGGGCGGCCCTCGGCGCCGAATACCTCCGGGTCCGCGGCGGTGACCGCACCCAGGCGATGCAGGATCGCCACCCGGCCGCCGAGCCCGACGAGCGGATTCGTGCCGTCGACCTGAAACGCCTCGGCCAGCCGCTGCTCGGTGAGCCCGGCCAGCCCGGCGGCGTCGACCCGCAGCGGGTCGCGCGGGTCGGAGGAGAACAGTCCCGCGGTGAAAGCGTGAAAGCTCGCCACCCCCAGGCCTTCTGAGCGGCTCAGCCGCAGTCCGGTCCCCGGTTCGACATACGACCAGGACGGGCCGGCGCCGGCGTCGAGCAGCACGCTGACCACGGTGAGGTCGACCAGCGCCGTGGCGTCGGCGCCGCTGAGTAGCTCGGCCCGGCGATCAACACCGCCGGCCCCGAAATGGCGCCACCGGCTGTGGAACGGCACCTGCAGATCCGGATAGTTCCGCCGGGTGACCTCGGCGACCAGTTCGGCGGCCGCGTCCAGTGCATCGTCGTGCACGCTGAACCACCGCGAGTCACCGGCGCGGGCCCGTTCGGTCAACAATTCGGCCCGCTCACGGACGGCGCGAGTGCTGCGCAGTGCCGCGGCCGCCCCCGCCGGGCTATCGACGTCGGCCTCGATGGCGGCGGCCATCAGTGCTCCAGCCCGCGGCCCTTGGCCTTCTTCAATTCGGCGGCATCGGGGACCGGGCCGGGTGTGAAGTAGCCTGCGGCCATCTTGGCGTCGATCTCGACTCGGGCGTCGGCCGGAATCAGCTCGTCGGGGATGTTGACCCGCTCGCCGACCTCGATCCCCGAGCCGACGATGGCGTCGTACTTCATGTTGCTCATCGAGACCAGGCGGTGGATCCTCTGGATGCCCAGCCAGTGCAGCACGTCGGGCATCAACTCCTGGAACCGCATATCCTGCACTCCCGCAACGCATTCGGTGCGGGCGAAGTATGCCTCGGCGGTGTCGCCGCCCTCCTGGCGCTTGCGGGCGTTGTAGACCAGGAACTTGGTGACCTCGCCGAGTGCACGACCTTCCTTGCGGGAGTAGGCGACCAGCCCGACCCCGCCGCGCTGGGCGCCGAGGATGCACTCCTCGATCGCATGCGTCAGATATGGCCGACAAGTGCAGATGTCGGAGCCGAATACGTCGGATCCGTTGCATTCGTCGTGAACCCGGGCCGTCAATTCCACCGAGGGGTCGGCGAGATCGTGGGGGTTGCCGAAGATGTAGAGAGTCTGCCCGCCGATGGGGGGAAGGAAGACCTCGAGATCGCTGCGCGTCACCAGTTCGGGATACATGCCGCCGGTCTCTTCGAACAGGACCCGGCGAAGATGAGCCTCGCTGCACCCGAAACGATCGGCGACGCCGGGCAGATACCAGACCGGCTCGATCGCAGCCTTGGTCACCAGCGCCGCACCGCCGGGCAGCAGGAACCGGCCGTCCGGGACCAGCCGCCCTTTGTCGATGGCGTCGGCGATCTCCGGAAGTATCACGTGAGCTTTGGTCACCGCGATGGTCGGGCGGATGTCGTGGCCCGCGGCCAGTTCGGCGGCGAAAGCGTCGGCCACCATCGCACCCCACGGGTCAAGGCTGACAATCGCTTCCGGACGGCTCCACTGCGGATACGGGCCGATGCTGTCGGTGGGTGCGGTGTTGGTCAGATCCGCCCGATGCTCTCGCGAGAGCGCACCGGCCGCGACTGCCAGCGCGCGATACACGCTGTAGGAACCGCTATGCGTACCAACGACATTACGGTGACTGCGGGTGCTGGTGGTGCCGATCAGCGGACCGCGCTCGCCGGGGGTGGCCGCGCCCCAGCTGATCGGCGGGGCGTCGTCGGCGCCGCGATGCGATGTCAGCCGGATATGCCCGGGCTGGCCCTTCGGCGCGGCCGGTGACGGCGCTTCGGCGGACATGTGCGCTCCTTCCGCAAGACGCCAGCCTAGCCACCATCGTCACTTTCTGCCGAACGTCACGCTCGCGCCCAGAGGCGGACGCCGATCACATCCCGAAACGCGTGTTCTGCACTGCCGCGACGGCCTCCGGTGGCCCCAGGACGTCGACGCGCGCCGCGGTCTGACGGCCGAACAGGTACAGCAGTAGCTCACCGGGTGCGCCGCTGAGCTCGGCGACGGGATCACCTGGGCGGGCCCGACACCGTTGCGTGCCCCACACGATGTCCACCCCGATGCCCCGCACCCGGCGGCTCAGATAGTGGCTGCCGCGCTCGACATTTCGCCAGAGCGCCACTTGCAGGTCGGCCGGCAGGTCCTCCCGGGAACCCAGGCCGTTCGCGCGCCGGACGTCCTCGTGATGGACGAAGAACTCGTTGAGGCTCGGGAAGTCGCGCACCCAGCCCAGCCGAAAGAAGCCGAAGGGTGGACCGGACCGCAGCCGGTCCACAATCCAGCCGAACTCCCGGTGTTCGACGATTGCCGCGGTACGCCGCTCGGCCAACCGCGCGGGAGGGCCGGGAAGAACCAGGCCGGGCGCGGCAAGCGGATCGCGCTCGCGCAGCAGCAGATGGGCGGCAAGGCGTTTGGTGGTGAACCCGTCGAGCAGGGTGGGCGCGTCCGGGCCGAGGTGGTCGAAGAGGTTGCACAGCGTCGCCCGCTCCCGAGCGTCGAACGGCGGATCAGTGCTCGGCATGAACCCTCGCACGCTCGGCGATACGATCTGCCCCGTCGTTCACGGTTGGACGAGCACGCGGATCGGATTGCCTTCGCCAGTATCGAGAATGCGGATCCCGTCGGCGATGTCCTCGAGCGGGATGATCTGACTGATCGAGCGCGACAGATCCAACCGGCCACGGGACACCAGCTGAGCCAGCGTCTCGATGTCCTTGTTGTGGTAGCCGAGATGTCCGAGCACCTGACGTCGGGTCAGACCGAACATCGACGTCGGCCCCACGGTCGGGGATTCGGCGCTCATGCCCACCCCCACCAGCCGGCCACCGCCGGTCAGCGAGTTCAACGCCTGCTCGAAAGTGACCTTCAATCCGACGGCGTCGAAAGCGACATCGAGTCCGCGCCCGCCGGTGACCTCGGCGAGCTTGTCGGCGAAATCCTGGTCGCGCGAGTCGAATGCGTAATCGGCGCCGAGCTCCAGCGCGCGGTCGCGGACCGCGGGGTTGAGGTCGACCGCGATGATCGGAACCGCTCCGACCAGCCGCGCCAGTTGCACGATGTGGGTGCCGACGCCACCGACGCCCCAGACCCCGACCGATTCCCCGATGACCACCTTGCCGGTGTTGACCACGGCGCCGAACGGGGTGGATACCGCGTCGGCCAGGATCGCGGCCTGCTCCAGTGGCACGTTGTCCGGTACGCGGGTCAGCCCCGCGGCCTGCGCGACGGTGTATTCCGCCCAGGCGCCGTCGTAGGCGAAGGCCATCAGTTGCAACCGCAGGCAGGTGGCCATGTCTCCGCGCCGGCAGTTGACGCACTGCCCGCAGGGCCGGCCCGCGGCGACGACCACCCGGTCACCCTCGGACCAGCCGGTCACGCCGGGACCGAGTTTCGCGATGGTTCCGGACGCCTCGTGGCCCTGGGTCACCACCGGACGCTGGGCGGGGAAAGTGCCGTTGATCAGGCTGAGGTCGGAGTGGCAGATGCCGCAGAACGCCACCTTGACCAGGACCTCACCCTCGCCTGGCTCGGGGATCGGGACATCTTCCAGCACAACCGTTTTGGTGTCTGCGTAGAAGCGTTCCGCCCGCATGGTGCCCATGATGTCCTCCTGAGGTCGAAAGACAAACGTACGCCCGGTGCCGCCCGGATCAGGCCTAGAGTGGGGAATATGTCGCCCAAGATCGCCACCGCCGACTCCGTGGACCTCGATCAGCTGCTGGAGTTCGTCCGACCCCGCCATCGCATGGTGCTGACCACGTTCCGCGCGGACGGCTCTCTGCAGAGTTCCCCGGTGACCGGCGGCGTCGACGAGCAGGGCCGACTGGTGATCGCCAGCTATCCGCGTCGCGCCAAGTCGGTGAACATCCGCCGCACCAGGCGAGCGAGCGTGGTGGTGCTCTCCGACGAGTTCAACGACGCCTATGTGCAGATCGACGGGCCCGCCGAGGTGATCGATCTGCCCGACGCCGTCGAACCGCTGGTCGACTACTTCCGCGCCGTCGCCGGTGAGCACTCGGACTGGGACGAGTACCGGGAGGCGATGGTCAAACAGGGCAAGTGCCTGATCCGGGTCACCCCGCAGCGCTGGGGTCCCGTGGCGACGGGCGGCTTCCCTCCGTCGTAAGCGAGGCCAGGGTGTAGATCCGCACCCGCCCCGGCGCGGTGGCGCTGCATTGCGACAGCAGTGGCTCCGAGAGCTCCTCGTTGAGCACCACCTCGACCGGGTCGGGATCGGCGCCGAGCACCACCCGGATGGTGCCGTCACCCGACTCGACCTCCAACGGGGGGAAGGCGGCTATGCGATCGTCGCCGAAGGCCTCGCGGGCGAAATGTTGTGCGGCCTGGACGGCGTGGGGAAGCGATGTGCGCCCGCGCAGAAATCGGTTGTCCAGCCGGCCGTCCAAATACCGGCTGACCAGCTCGGCCGCGTCGGTTTGGTCCACCCGCCCGTAGCACAACCCCACCGGCAGCACGAGCATCGTCGCCGCGAATCTGTCACCACCCAGATGTGAGCATTCCCAGGCGAATTCGGGGTACGCGGTCGAGATCGCCGCGGCAGCCGACCGGCCGCGCACGGCGCAGCACATGTCGTGGCGGCCATGGGCGCAGACCGCGACGAGCGGGTCGGTCGAGGCGGTGCCGTCAGAGCCGTCCAACGCAACGTCGAGGTAGTCACGCGGGTCGGTGACCTCGCCGCCGTACAACGCTTCGCTGCCAACGGCGCACTGCGCGACGAACCAGCGCCATCGTGGCGTGGTCTCCCGGCGGCCGTGCTTGCGGATCGCCGCGATCCGCATGCCGGCTGATTCGGCGCGCCGGACGACGGCCAGCCCCAGCTTCGGGTCGATACACGACGGTGAGCCCAGGAACGCCGAATGTCCCCAGCCGCCGGCCAATTCGAGCAGCAGCCACGACGTACCGGCCGAGGCCGTCCCGTACATCGGGTCGTTGCGGGCCAGCGACTGGTCGCTGCAGCCCTGCCCGGCTCTGCTCATGGCGCAGGGGCGGGGACGACGACTGCTTCCTTGAGCAGGCGCCGGATCAGAACCGCACCGTCAGCGGGGTCGAGCCCCGGCAGCGCGGCGGACCGCACCACCTCGCCGCGGTGCAGCGCGCGCAGCGCCTCGGCGCAGGACGCGGGGAACGTGATGGTCCGGTCGGGAAGCCGAAGAACAACCCGGCCGTCGGAACTGTCCAGGCCGGCCACCAGGCCACGGCGCCACCACACCTCGACGTCGGCGTCGGCGGCTGCGCGCAGGGTGGCCAACGGACGGACCGCGACGGGTCGGGTCAGCCCGCCGTACCGGTCGGACAGCCGCGCGGCGGCGCCGGTGCTGAGGCTTGCCGCGTTGTCGCGCAACGCCGCCACCATCTCGGCCATCACCTTGGTGACCGTGGCGGCCGTCTCGTCCTGATCGGCTGCGATACCCATGGGCAGGGATCGGCGGAAGGCCTCGACACGGGACAGCTCGTCGAGCACGGCGCGCGCCACGTCGAGCCCGGTGGTGGCCGAGACACCGATGGTGAGGTGAATCGACGTGGTGTCGAGCGCCTGAGCCGCATGGAGCCAGCCTCGGGGCAGGTACAGCGCGTCGCCGGCGTTCAGCACGGCGTCGATCACCGGCTCGCCGCACACTCGTTCGTCGATCGCCGCCCGATGCTGGGTCCACGGCTGGTCGGGTAGGGGATGGTGGTGGACCGGTTCGTGCACCACCCAGCGCTTCTGCCCGGATACCTGTAGTACGAAGACGTCGTGGACGTCGTAGTGCGGGTCGAAGCCGCGGTTGCCCGGGGGTGTGATGTAGGCATTGGCCTGCACGGGATGGCCGAGATCGTCGACGGCGTCGCGAACGAAGTCGATCACCGGCGGCCATAGCCGGTGTAAACCCTGTAGGACAACCGTTGCGCCCCTGGCCAATTCGGCGAGGACCTTCGCCGAGTCGACCTGGTCGGCAATCTCCGCGCCGAATCCGGCCGGGCCGAGATAGCAGTCTTTGGCGAGGATCTCGCCGTCGCGGGCCAGCCTGATGAATGGTGCCCGGACACCGCGCTCGGCTATCAGCTCGTCGACCGCCCCGGGAGACAGCAGATCGCTGAAGTCCCGGGGCAGGTCGGCGGCCGAGCTGAGGAGCGGCTTACGGCCCCAGTACTGGTCGGCGAACGTCTGCGCGTCGACCGCACTGCAGCGGCTCAGCATGGAACCGGGTCAGGCGGTGCCGTCGGCGCCGCCGTCGTGGCCTTCGGGGTTCGAACCACCGTCGGCGGGTCCTTCACCGCCGCCGTCAGCCGTGCCGTCGGCACCGCCATCGTGGCCTTCGGGATTGGAGCCGCCGTCAGCGGTGCCCTCGCCGCCGGGGGTGGAAGTCGTGATGTCGTCGTCGTTGAGCGCCATGAAAGATCCTTTCGCGAACCGCAAGAGAACGGCACAGTGTGCAGGGATAGGTGCGAACGGAGTTACCGCGCCGACAGCGACTGAAACCGTCGGAAGCGAGATGGATGTGTCCGGGTGGCCCCGCCAGCGCGACGGCGTCAGCTGCGGGCCCAGTGTGGCGGTGATGGCCGGGGCACTCATCGATGCCGAGTACGGCTCCCCGCTGCGGGCCGAGCACCCGCAGCGGTGGTTCGACGCCGAGCAGGCCCGGGTGCACCGCACGGTCAACATCGTGTGGCCACACGCGCTGGGCGCCACCCCGGCCGGTGTGGCACGGGCGATGACCGAGCACAGCCTCGCTCGCGGTGTGCGGTACCGCTGGCGCCCGGCCCGCTGCGACGACCGGCTGGCCGACGTGTGCGATGCGGTGGCCGCGGGTTGGCCGGTGGCGATGCTGATCGGTGCGGTGCTGCCGCGGCACTGGGTGCTGCTGGTCGAGATCGAGGGCGCCGCGCTGCGTTGTTACGAACCGTCCGCCGGTGCACTGCTGGACATCGATATCGATGACATCCGTCGCAGTCGGCTGGCACGGATGGGATTTCCGCGACCGTTCGCGTTCGTCACTCCGCGCTGTGTTTGAGGCCGTGCCGAACGGGCATGCCGCCAGTTGACCCCAAGTGTGAGGAGCACCCCATGCGCGCAGTGACCTGGCACGGCCGGCGCAACGTCTCGGTGGACACCGTCCCCGATCCGCAGATCAAGGAACCGACCGACGCGATCATCCGCGTCACGAGTACCAATATCTGCGGGTCGGACCTGCATCTCTACGAAGTACTCGGTGCCTTCATGTCGCCGGGCGACATCCTCGGACACGAGGCCATGGGTGTGGTCGAAGAGGTTGGCGACCAGGTTTCCGAGCTCAAAGTCGGTGACCGCGTGGTGATTCCGTTCAACATCTCCTGCGGCCACTGCTTCATGTGCGGTGAGGGTCTGCAGAGCCAGTGTGAGACAACGCAAAACCGCGACCAGGGGACCGGCGCGGCCTTGTTCGGTTACTCCAAGCTCTACGGCGAAGTCGCCGGCGGGCAGGCCGAGTATCTGCGCGTGCCGCAAGCCAATTACACCCACATCAAGGTCCCGGTCGGCGGGTCCGATGATCGCTACGTGTACCTGTCCGACGTGCTGCCCACCGCGTGGCAAGGCTTGGAGTACGCGGACGTGCCGGACGGCGGCACCCTGGTGGTGCTCGGACTGGGGCCGATCGGGTCGATGGCATGCCGGATGGCCACACACCGCAACCGGTACCGGGTGATCGGCATCGACCTGGTGGCCGACCGGCTTGAGCGGGCCCGCCCCTACTGCGACGAAGTCATCGACCTCCGGGAGGGCGATGTGGTGGAGCGCGTTCAGTCTCTGACCGACGGCCGGGGCGCCGATTCCGTCATCGATGCCGTCGGCATGGAGGCACACGGGTCTCCCGTCGCCGAATTCGCCCAGACCGCAGCGGGATTCCTGCCATCGCCGTTGGGACGAGCTGTCATGCGCAACGCCGGAGTGGATCGGCTGGCTGCACTGCACACCGCGATCGCGGTGGTCCGCCGTGGCGGGACGATCTCCCTGTCGGGTGTCTACGGCGGGTCCGCGGATCCGATCAACATGATGGTGATGTTCGACAAGCAGATTCAGCTCCGCATGGGGCAGGCCAACGTCAAGCGTTGGATCCCCGACATCATGCCGCTACTGACCGACGACGACCCGCTCGGCGTGGACACGTTCGCCACCCATCGGCTTCCGCTTGCGGACGCCCCGAAGGCCTACGAAACGTTCCAGAAGAAGGCCGACGGCATGTTCAAAGTGGTTCTGAAACCTTAGGATTGGGCCGGTTTCGGCCCCAACAGTGCCAGCGAGACCGCCAGCGCGGGTTCGATGATGTCGGTGGCGGGGTCGCCGTCCTCCATGGTTTGCGCGGTGAGCTCTCGCAGGCCACCCACCAGGATGACCGCCATCGCATGCGAGATCGGCGGTAAGCCGGCGGTACGGAAGCCGTCGTTGTTGGACAGCTCGACGATCATCGTGGCGAGTCGGGCGAACCCCCGGCGCAGGGTGGGCCGGGCGTACTCGCCCAAGGCGGGCAGTTCGCGGATCCAGCTCAAGGTGATCGCGCGCCGCTCGTCGATGTGCTGGACGTAGGTGACGACAGCCTGGCGGATCTGCTCATGCCAGGGCGCGTGCGGATCGACGGCCGCGCTGATGGTCTCGACGAGTTCGTCGTTGTTGGTGGTGAGCAGCTCGGCGAAACAGTCTTCCTTGGTGGCGAACTCGCTGTAGAAGGTGCGCTTGGAGGTGCGGGCGTAGCGGACGATGTCGGCGACCGTGGTGTCGCGGTAGCCGCGTTCTTCGATGGATGCGGCGAGCCCGTCGAGCAGTCGGCGCCGAAAGTCGTCGTTGCGGCCGACGGCAGGAGCTTCGGGAACGACTGTCGTGGTCATCCGAGCTCCTTTCCGCGCGGCTGCCCTTGTCAGGGCTGGTACCGAAGGGTACCGTACCCCACAAGCCAGTGGTACAACGCAGTACCACGCTATGTCTGGGAGGGCTTCACCGATGAGCCAAGCGCCAACCGTCGCCGCGCCGGTCCGTGCCGAAGCGAAGTTGCCGCCGTCGCCGGGAGTGCCGAATGCACTGGTCAGCCTCGCGTTCATGGCGGCCCGCCGGCCCACGACCAACTGGCTGACCCGGCGCTACGGCCGCTGTGTCACGGTGCGGATCCCGGTCTTCGGCAACACTGTCGTCGTCTCGGATCCCGCACTGACCAAGCAGATCTTCACCACCAGTCCCGACATTCTCTACAACATCCAGCCGAACCTGAGCCGGCTGCTGGGACCGGGATCGGTATTCGCTCTCGACGGGGTCGAGCACCGCGCGCGCCGCAAGCTGCTCACCCCGCCGTTTCACGGCAAGAGCATCCGGGCCTACGAGCAGATCGTGGTCGAGGAGACCCTGCGCGAGACCGAATCCTGGCCGCAGGGAACCGAATTCGCAACGCTCGAGCCGATGATGCGCATCACCCTCAACATCATCTTGCGCGCGATCTTCGGCGCCGACGGTGTCGAGCTGCAGCGCCTGCGTGAGCTCATCCCGAAGTGGGTGACCCTGGGATCGCGGCTGGCCGTGCTGCCCTCGCCGAAACGCGAACTTCCGTGGACGCCATGGGGGCGGCTCGTTCAATATCGCCGGGAGTACGAGGGCTTGGTCGACACGCTGATCAGCCGGGCGCAGAGCGATCCCAATCTCGAAGACCGCACCGACGTGTTGTCGCTGTTCCTGCGGAGCTCCTATGACGACGGCTCGGCGATGACGCGCGGGGAGATCGGCGACGAACTGCTGACTCTGCTCGCCGCCGGTCACGAGACCACCGCATCCACGCTGGCGTGGGCGTTCGAGCGGATCTCGCGGCATCCCGAAGTGCTGACCCGCCTGGTCGAAGAGGCCGGCACCGAGGACAACGCCTACCGTCAGGCCACGATCCTCGAGGTCCAGCGCAACCGGACGGTGATCGACTTCTCCGGCCGTCATGTTCAGGTGCCGGGCTACGAACTCGGTGAATGGACTGTGCCGCAGGGTTATTCAGTGATTGTCAGCCTGAACCAGCTGCACGAGAACCCGGAGATGTTCCCCGACCCGGAGCGCTTCGACCCGCTGCGCTTTCTCGACACCAAGCCCAACACCTTCGCCTGGGTTCCGTTCGGCGGGGGCACCCGGCGCTGCATCGGCGCGGCATTCGCCAACATGGAGATGGACGTCGTCCTCCGTACGGTGTTGCGGCACGTCACGATTGCGACCACCACGGCGCCGGGGGAGAAGTGGCACTCCCGGGGCGTGGCGTTCACCCCGAAAAAGGGCGGACGGGTCGTGGTGCACCGCCGGGGCTAGAACCGCGACGAGTGTGCGTCCTCATCCGCGAACAGCGGTGTGTCGCGTACGAATCCGCACACTCGGCGCGATCCCTAGACCTGAGCCCGCTTCGGTAGCTTCCACCCCGCCCGCGGGAAGTGGCAGGTGTAGCCGTTCGGGTAGTGCAGCAGGTAGTCCTGATGCTCGGGCTCGGCATCCCAGAAGTCGCCGGCCGGCGTCACCTCGGTGACCACCTTGCCCGGCCACAGCCCGGAGGCGTCGACGTCGGCGATGGTGTCCAACGCGACCTGCTTCTGCTCGTCGTCGAGGTAGAAGATCGCCGACCGGTAGCTGGTGCCGACGTCATTGCCCTGCCGGTTCTTGGTGCTCGGATCGTGGATCTGGAAGAAGAACTCCAGCAGCGCCCGGAAATCGGTCTGCGCCGGGTCGTACTCGATCTCGATCGCCTCGGCGTGGCCGGGATGGTTGCGGTAGGTCGGGTGATCGTTCTGGCCGCCGGTGTATCCCACCCGGGTGGAGACCACGCCGGGCTGCTTGCGGATCAGATCCTGCATGCCCCAGAAGCAGCCGCCGGCCAGGATCGCCCTCTTGGTGTCAGTCACGCGTCCTCCTTGGAAGTCTCGAACAAATGCTTGTACTCGCCGTAGCCCTGCGCCTCGAGATCGTCGAGTCCGATGAATCTCAGCGAAGCGGAGTTGATGCAGTAGCGCAACCCTCCCTGCGCACGGGGGCCGTCTTTGAAGACGTGCCCCAGATGGCTGTCGCCACCCGCCGAGCGGACCTCGGTGCGAACCATCAGGTGGCTGAAGTCCCGCTTGGTGACGACGTTGGATGCGTCGATCGGTTTGGTGAAACTGGGCCAGCCGGATCCACTTTCGAACTTGTCGAGCGAGGCGAACAGCGGTTCCCCCGAGACGACGTCGACGTAGATGCCCGGCTCGTGGTTGTCCCAGTACTCGCCGGTGAAGGGCCGCTCGGTGCCGTTCTCCTGGGTTACCCGGTATTGCTCCGGGGACAGCGCGGAAACTGCGGCGGGATTGCGGTGATAGTCATGCGACATGCCTGTTTAACGATGGAAGGGTCTTCAGAGATTCCCCCGTCACGGTTCCGTCAGAAATGCCTCCTGCCTGCGGTCAAAACCTCGACAAAGGCAGGTAGAACGTGTTCTAGTTTGTGGGTGCCGCACTTCTCCCGTCAGGAATTGACCGACGCATTCGCCGTCTTCGAGAACACCGTCGCCGAGGCCGCCAGAACCCAGGATTGGGACGCCTGGGTGAGTCACTACACCCCCGACGTCGACTACATCGAGCACGCGATGGGCACGATGAAGGGCCGCGACGAGGTGCGGGCCTGGATCACCAAGACGATGGGCAGCTTCCCCGGCAGCTATATGACCGAGTTCCCGTCGCTGTGGGCGGTGTTCGACGAGGAGACCGGCCGGGTCATCTGCGAGCTGGACAACCCGATGCGCGACCCCGGTGACGGCACGATCATCAGCGCCACCAACATCTCGATCGTCACCTACGCCGGCGACGGCCTGTGGTCGCGCCAGGAGGACATCTACAACCCGCTGAAGTTCCTGCAGGCCAGCATGAGGTGGTGCAAGAAGGCCGAGAAGCTCGGCACCCTCGACGAGGAGGCGGCCGCCTGGATGCGCGCCAATGGAGGCGGCAAGTGAGCGCCCCGAAACTCGTCATCGGAGCCAACGGTTTCCTCGGCTCACACGTCACCCGGCAGTTGGTCGCCGACGGGCACCAGGTCCGAGTCATGGTGCGGCCGAACGCTTCCACCATCTCCATCGACGACCTCGACGTGCAACGCTTCATCGGCGACATCTGGGACAACGACGTGCTGCGCGAGGCGATGGCCGGCGTCGACGACGTCTACTACTGCGTGGTGGACGCCCGCGGTTGGCTCAGTGACCCGGCACCGCTGTTTCACACCAACGTCGAGGGCACCCGCAACGTCCTGGAGGTGGCCAGAACCGCTGGCCTGCACCGCTTCATCTTCACCAGCAGCTACGTCACCGTCGGACGCCGTCGCGGCCGGACGGTCAGTGAAGCCGACATCATCACCGACCGCGGACTCACCCCCTATGTCCGGTCCCGGGTGCAGGCCGAAGAACTGGTGCTGCGCTACGCCCGCGAGCACGGCCTGCCCGCCATCGCGATGTGCGTGTCCACGACCTACGGCGGCGGCGACTGGGGGCGAACCCCGCACGGCGCCATCATCGCCGGGGCCGCCTTCGGCAAGCTGCCGTTCGTGATGGGCGGTATCGAACTCGAAGCCGTCGGCGTCGACGACGCCGCCCGCGCGATGATCCTGGCCGCCGAGCGTGGCCGGGTCGGCGAGCGTTACCTGATCTCGGAAAAAATGATCAGCAACGCCGAAGTGGCCCGCATCGCCGCGCTGGAGGCGAACATGCCGCCGCCGGCGAAGACGATCCCGCTGCCGGTCGCC
The DNA here is from genome assembly GCF_008329905.1 of Mycobacterium sp. ELW1. Lineage (NCBI taxonomy): Bacteria > Bacillati > Actinomycetota > Actinomycetes > Mycobacteriales > Mycobacteriaceae > Mycobacterium > Mycobacterium sp. ELW1. Next base: position 186,156 of record NZ_CP032155.1, read on the forward strand.
TACGCGTTGGCCGCGCTGGGCACCGCCAAAGCCCGGCTGCAGAAGACCGACGAAAAGCTGTCGCTGGGCTCGCTGCGGCTGATGCGCGCCGAGGGACCGCTGGACTGCAGCAAAGCCGTCCAGGAACTGGGCTGGCAGCCCCGGCCGGTCGAGGAGTCGATCCGGGAGGCCGCGCGCTTCTGGGTTGGGCTGCGCGAGGCGAAACGGCAGGCCAAGGCGGCCCGCTCGGAGTGAGCAGGCACTGAACCCGCCCGCGGGCGAATACGTGTCCCGCGTATGACGCCACGCATCTTGACCCTGTCCGTCGCCATCGCATTCGCTGCTGTTCTTCTGGTGGCGGCATGCTCGGCGGGAACCACAGCCGCACCGTCGTCCGCACCTCCCGCGGCCGGCTCGACGATCAGCATCGCCGACATGAAATTCAGTTCGCCCGGGCCGGTTTCGCCCGGCGCCACCGTCACCGTCGCGAATGCGGACGGGGTCGAGCACACCGTCACCGCCGACTCCGGCGCCGCGTTCAACGTCGAGGTCGGCGAGAAGGGCACGGCTACGTTCACCGCGCCGAGCAAGCCGGGAACGTACCCCTACCACTGCACCTACCACCCGGCTATGCACGGACAGCTCGTCGTCCAGTAGTTCGGTCTAGCCTGTCGTGCGTGGCCACAATTAACGGCGCCGTCTCGCACTGGTTCACCGAGCTTCCCGCCCCGCGTCCCGCCCTGCCGGGTGACCGCGACGCCGACGTCTGCATCGTCGGCGCGGGCTACACCGGCTTGTGGACGGCCTACTACCTGAAGAAAGCCGATCCCTCGCTGCGGATCGTGGTGCTGGAAGCACGGTTCGCCGGATTCGGCGCATCCGGACGCAACGGCGGCTGGCTGTCCGGCCTGGCGCCGGGCCACCGCGGGCTGCTGGCCAAGAAGTACGGCCGCGCCAACGTCGTCGCCTGGCAGCAGACCCTCAACGCTGCCGTCGACGAGGTGATCGCGGTGGCCGCGCAGGAAGGGATCGACGCCGACATCGTCAAGGGCGGCAACCTCGAAGTGGCCCGCAACCCCTCGCAAGCCCGCCGGCTGCGTGCCGAAGCCGATGAGGATCGCGAGTGGGGCACCGACGGCATCGAACTGCTGACCGCCGCCGAAGCAGCCGAGCGGATCCGGGTGGACGGCCTGGTGCTCGGGATGTTCAATCCGCACTGTGCGCGCATCCAGCCCGCCAAGCTGGCCCGCGGCCTCGCCGACGTCGTGGAGCGCCTCGGCGTCACCATCTACGAACAGACCCCGGTCACCACGATCAGCCCCGGCCGGGCGGAAACCCCGCGGGGCGTGGTGCGCGCGCCGATCGTGCTGCGGGCCACCGAGGGCTTCACCGCCCGGATGCATGGGTTGCGGCGGCGCTGGCTGCCGATGAACAGCGCGATGATCGCGACAGAGCCGATGTCCGACGACGTCTGGGCGTCCATCGGTTGGGCGGGCCGCGAAACGCTGGGCGATCTGGCCCACGGGTTCTTCTACGCCCAGCGGACCGCCGACAATCGCATCGCGATCGGCGGCCGGGCGGTGCCCTATCGCTATGCCTCGCGCATCGACAACGACGGCGCGGTCGGCGCCGACACCATCACCTACCTGACCGGGGTGCTCAACGCCGCGTTGCCGCAGACCCGCGGGGTGCCGATCGCCCACGGCTGGTGTGGCGTGCTGGGCGTCCCCCGAGACTGGTCGGCCGGTGTCAGCCTCGATCCGGTCACCGGACTCGGCGAGGCGGGCGGTTACGTCGGCCACGGTGTGACGGCGACCAACCTGGCCGGCCGGACGCTGACCGACCTGGTGCTCAAACGGTCCACCCCGTTGACCGCGCTGCCCTGGGTCGGTCACCACTCGGCCACCTGGGAACCCGAGCCGCTGCGCTGGCTCGGTGTACGCGGCATGTACACCGCCTACAAGCTGGCCGACCGGCACGAATCGGGCGGGCGGGCGACGACCTCGCCGATCGCCGTGATCGCGGACGCGATCGCCCGGCGTCCCTGACCCTGCGCGATCTACCGTGGGAATCGTGAGTGCACAGCGGTGTTGCACCACCTACGCAGAATTCGGAGGAGACACCGATGAGCACACGTGAGATCAAGCAGCCGACCGCCGATCACCCGATCACGATCACCCCGACCTCCGGACGGGTTCAGGTCCGGATCAACGGCGAACTCGTCGCCGACACCCGCGCCGCGCTCGGCTTGGCCGAATCCACCTATCCCGTGGTTCAGTACATCCCGCTGGGCGACGTCGACCCGGCGGTACTGGCCTGCACCGACACCCACAGCTACTGCCCGTACAAGGGCGAGGCCAGCTACTACAGCGTCACCGCAGGCGACGTGACGGTCGAAGACGTGATCTGGACCTACGAGAAGCCCTACCCGGCGGTCGCCGCGATCGCGGGACACGTCGCGTTCTATCCGAACATGGCCGACATCAGCGTCGCACCGGACTGACCAGGTGCCCCCGGACGCGGTGCGGGAGCGCATCCTGACCTTTCCCGGGCCTGCCAGCCCGGGGCTGACGCTGGCGCCGCAACGCCGCGGGCCGGGCGATCCGTGCTACCAGCTCGACGCCGAGCGCGCGATCTGGCGCACCAGCCTTCAACCCAGCGGGCCGGTGACAGCCCGGATCTACCGCACTGCTCCCGACACCGTGGGGTGCCAGGCGTGGGGCGACGGCGCCGATGAGTTCGTCGAGGCGCTGCCCGCACTGCTGGGCGTCGACGACGACGCCGGCAGCTACCGCCCGCAGCACCCGGTCATCCAGGCCGCGCTCACGCGGGTGCCGCATCTGCGGATCGGGCGCACCGCACGGGTGCTCGAGGCGCTGATCCCCGCGGTGATCGAGCAACGCGTGCCGGGTGCTGACGCGTTTCGGGCCTGGCGGCTGCTGGTCACCAAGTTCGGCACCCCGGCGCCCGGTCCTGCTCCCGCGCGGATGCGGGTGCCGCCGCCGGCCGACGTCTGGCGGCGCATCCCGTCGTGGGAGTTCCACCGTGCCAACGTCGATCCCGGTCGGGCCCGCACGATCATCGGGTGCGCGCAGCGCGCGGACGCGTTGGAACGCCTGTCGGGCCGGTCCGCGACCGAGGCCCGCGACGCGCTGACCACACTGCCGGGCGTCGGCGTCTGGACGGCGGCCGAAACGGCGCAGCGCGCCTTCGGCGACACCGACGCGCTGTCGATCGGGGACTACCACGTCTCGAAGATGATCGGTTGGACGCTGATCGGCACCCCCGTCGACGACGCCGGCATGGTGGAGCTGCTGGAGCCGGAGCGTCCGCATCGGTACCGCGCGGTGCGCCTTCTGGAGGCCAGCGGGCTGGTGTACAAGCCCCGTTTCGGTGCGCGGCTGCCGGTGCAGCAGATCAGCAATTTGTGACGCTGCTCTTACATCTGGTTACCGGTGCAACAACCCGGGTATCAGGCGGTCGAGAAGCAACAGCGTGAAACGCAAAGGAGCGATCAATGGGTGCCAAGTTCACCGTCCCCGGATTGACCGAAGCGAAGGCCCGTAAGGTCACCGATCTCCTGCAGAAGCAGTTGAGCACGTACAACGACCTGCACCTCACTTTGAAGCATGTGCACTGGAATGTGGTCGGCCCCAACTTCATCGGCGTGCACGAGATGATCGACCCGCAGGTCGACCTGGTGCGCGGATACGCCGACGAGGTCGCCGAGCGAATCGCCACCCTCGGCGCGTCGCCGCAGGGCACGCCGGGTGCGATCCTCAAGGACCGCACGTGGGACGACTACAGCGTCGGCCGCGACACCGTGCAGGCCCACCTCGCCGCAGTCGACCTGGTCTATGACGGCGTCATCGAGGACCTGCGCAACAACATCGAGGCGACCGAGGACCTCGACCCGGTGACCCAGGACATCCTCATCGGGCATGCCGCCGAGCTGGAGAAGTTCCAGTGGTTCGTGCGTGCCCACCTCGAAAATGCCGGTGGGACTCTGGCTCACGAGGGCAAGTCGACGGAGAAGGGCGCAGCCAAGGCGGCGAAGTCGAAGAGCTAAGCCTTCGACTCCAGCGCACCGTCGCGGACCGGACGGTCCGCGAGCTCCTCGGCGCGGCCGAACAGCAGCGGGTAGAGAGCACCCGCCACGGCCGCGCCGGCGAGCGGTGCCAGCCAGAACACCCACAGCTGGGCAGGTGCGCCGTCGCCGTTGAAGAACGCGACACCCATCGAACGGGCCGGGTTCACCGACGTATTCGAGATCGGGATCGAGATCAGGTGGATCAGCGTCAGCATCAAGCCGATTGCCAAGCCCGCGAAGCCCTTTGGTGCTCGGTCGTCGGTGGCGCCCAGGATCACCAGCAAGAACAGGAAGGTCAGAAGCGCCTCGGCGATCACCACCGCCGCCAGTGAGTAATGGAACGGTGAATGCTCACCGAAACCGTTGGCGGCCATGTGACCGGTCGGGGCGAACCCGTCTCTGCCTTTGGCTATCGAGTAGATCGCCGCACCGGCAGCCAGGCCGCCGACGACCTGCACCACCCAGTACGCCGGTAGCGCCTTCCATTCGACGCGCCGCGCGATGGCCGCACCGAAGGTGACCGCCGGGTTGAAGTGGCCACCCGAGATCGTGCCGAACGCATAGACGCCGGCGAGCACCGTGAGTCCGAAAGCCAATGCGACGCCGAGGAATCCGATACCGACGGAACTGTCCTCAGCAGGGTTGGCAGCGAATACCGCCGCGCCGCAACCTCCAAAAACAAGCAGGAATGTGCCGATGAATTCTGCGGCCAGTCGGTGCGCCATCGTTGGAGCTCTCACTGGGTAACCCTTCTCGTCGGTCGGGTCGATCTCCGCTGATGATCGCAGCACGGCACCCATGAAAGCACCGAACTTTGCTGAATCGTGTTGAGACGGTGACCTGGAGGCGGGTGCTCACTTCCGGGGGTCGTCGGCATCGTCGTCGACCGCGAGGATCTCCGGGGCGGGAACGGTGACCCGCTCTGCCGCCGCGGTTTCGCGGTTGAGCCGCTGCGCCTGGTAGATCGACACCGGGGTACGGCTGATGATCAGGTACGCCACACCGACGGCGATCATCGCACCCGGGATCACCGCAAAGGACCCGGTCATCTCGGCGACCATGATCATCACCGCGAGCGGTGCGTGCGCGACGCTGCCGAAGCAGGCCATCATCCCAGCGATCACGAACACGGCCGGGCCACCCGGGACCGCCGGCGCGCCGGCCAGGTCCGCCAGTCGCCACAACGCCGCACCGGTGAACCCGCCGATCACGATGCCGGGCCCGAAAATGCCGCCGGACCCGCCACTTCCTATTGACAGCGAGGTTGCGACGATCTTCGCGATCGGCAGGACGAGGATGATCCACAACGGGATCGTCAGCAGTCCCTCGCGCGTGGTGGCCAGCTGCACCCACCCGTAACCGCTGGACAGAATCTGCGGGATCGCCAGGGCCAGCAGACCCACGAGCAGGCCGCCGACCGCGGGTTTGATGATCTTGTTGCCGGGCAGCCGACGGGTCAGCGCGACCGAACCGTAGAAGATCCGCGCGTAGGCGTATCCGACTGCTGCCGAGACGATTCCGATCAAGGCGAACCACCCCAGCTGTGCCGGGTCGAATTGGTAGTCGCGGGCGACGAAGCCGAACATCGGGTCGAAGCCCAGGATCGAGCCGTAGATGGCGTAGGCCGTGCCCGAGGTGACGAAACCAGGCACCAGTGCCTTGTAGTCGAAGTCTTCGCGGTAGACGATCGAGGCGGCCAGCACCGCGCCGCCGAGGGGGGCGCCGAAGATCGCGCCGATGCCCGATCCGATTCCCAGGGAGACGGCGACGCGGCCGTCGGCGTCGGACAGGTCGAAGGTCCGGGTCAGCAGCGACCCGAACCCCGCCGATATCTGGGCAGTGGGACCTTCACGGCCCGCTGAGCCACCCGATCCGATGGTCAGCGCACTGGAGACCAGCTTCACCAACACTGCGCGGACGCGGATCGAGCGGGGATCGGTGTGGACGGCCTCGATCGCGCTGTCGGTGCCGTGCCCCTCGGCCTCCGGGGCCAGTTTGGCCACCAACGTCGCCGAGACCAGTGCGCCGCCGAACACGATGAGCGGGATCGCCCAGGGGCGGACGAAGCCGGCCGACCCGCTGCCGCCACCGTCGGCGTACGCCTGCGGCGGGTGATAGCCGCCGAGGTACCCGAGCAAGAAGCGCCCTGTGTAGTCCAGCGCGAGATAGAAGACGACCGCGCCGAGGCCGGCGATGATGCCGATCGCGATCCCGAGGATCAACCATTTGCGCAGATAACCGGAGTCGCGGAGGAACTCACCCAGCCGTCCGCCCGCCTTGCTGCGCGCCTCGGCCATCACCGGATGCTAGCAGCGCGGCAGGTGTGCCGATACCCGTCCGCACCCCGTCGCAGGGACCAAAGTCCTCAGTTCGGCTCTCCGTCGGGGCCGCACGTTGCACATACCCCCATAGGTATCTACAGTGGAACGTACAGATACCCCATGGGGTATCAGGAAGAACGTAGGGAGGACCTGCATGATCGCGCTGACAATCGGATTGGCCGTGCTCGTCGGAGTCTCCCTGGGCCTGCTCGGAGGCGGTGGTTCGATCCTCACGGTGCCGCTGCTGGCCTACGTGGCCGGCATGGACGCCAAACACGCCATCGCGACGTCGCTGTTGGTGGTCGGCGTGACCAGTGCCGTGGGAGCCGTCTCACACGCACGCGCCGGGCGGGTGCAGTGGCGGACCGCCCTGCTGTTCGGCACGACGTCCATGGTGGGTGCCTACAGCGGCGGCCAGCTGACCCGATTCATCCCCGGCGACGCGCTGCTCGTGGCGTTCGCGGTGATCATGGTGGTCACCGCGATCGCGATGCTGCGCGGTCGCCGAACGCCGACCGCTGCTGCGCACACCGGCGTAGCGCTGCTCGCCAAGACCGCTGCCCTGGGCCTCGCGCTGGGACTGGTCACCGGAACTGTCGGTGCCGGTGGCGGATTCCTGGTGGTCCCGGCGCTCGTGCTGCTGGGCGGGCTGACGATGCCTGCCGCCGTCGGGACGTCGCTGGCGGTCATCGCGATGAATTCGTTCGCGGGCCTGGCGGGCTATCTGTCGGTGGTGCAGATCGACTGGACCCTGGCGCTCATGGTGACCGCGGCAGCCGTGGCCGGCGCACTGGTCGGATCGAGGTTCGCCGCCAAGGTCAACCCCGAGGTGCTCCGCAAAGCCTTCGGGTGGTTCGTCCTGATCATGGCGTCGGTCATCCTCGGCGAGCAACTCGATCCGATCGTCGGCTACGTCGGCGTCGCGTTGACCGGCCTCGTACCCGCATTCATGTTCGCGTGCAACCACATTGCCGCATGCCCCCTGCACGGACTGCTGGCCCGGCCCACCGCCGCGGCCGGGACAACCTGATCATCCCGGTGAAAGGAACCGAAATGAAATTCATCCAGTACTACCTGGACTGCCTGTCACACGCGTCCTACCTGATCGGTGACGAATCCAGCGGCCGTGCCGTCGTCGTCGATCCGCAACGCGACGTGTCCGAATATCTCTCGGACGCAGACGAACTCGGCATGCGAATAGAACTCGTCATCGAGACCCACTTCCACGCCGACTTCCTGTCCGGTCACCTGGAACTGGCCAAGGCCACCGGCGCCAAGATCGTCTACTCCTCGGTCGCCGAAGCGGAATTCGACTTCATGGGCGTCGCCGACGGCGAGCGGTACTCCCTGGGCGAAGTGCAGTTGGAGTTTCGGCACACCCCGGGGCACACCCCCGAGTCGTTGAGCATCGTGCTCTACGAGCATTCCGGTGACACCGAGCCGTACGGAGTGCTGACCGGCGACACCTTGTTCATCGGCGATGTCGGTCGTCCCGACCTGCTGGCGTCCATCGGCTTCAGCCGCGAGGAACTGGCCGACAAGCTGTACGACTCGCTGCACGACAAGTTGATGACGCTGCCCGATGCCACCCGGGTCTACCCGGCCCACGGCGCGGGATCGGCCTGCGGCAAGAACCTTTCGACCGATCTCTGGTCGACCATGGGGGAGCAGCGGATGACCAACTACGCGCTGCGGGCGCCCGACAAGGCGACCTTCATGGACCTCGTCACCGCGAATCAACCGCCCGCACCGGGGTACTTCGTCTACGACGCCATCCTCAACCGCAAGGACCGCGGCCTGCTGGACGAGACGAAGCCGCCGCGCTCGATGACCTACGCCGAGGTGCGTGCGGCGGTGGCGGGCGGAGCGGCTCTGGTCGACGGACGTGCGCCCGAGGAGTTCGCGTTGGGCCACCTCCGCGGCGCCGTCAACATCGGTCTGGGCGGCCGCTACGCGGAATTCGCCGGCTCAGTGGTCAAACCAGACACCGACATCGTGCTGATGACCGAGCCGGGTCAGGAGCTGGAGGGCAAAAACCGGTTGGCCCGAATCGGCTTCGACCGTGTCATCGGCTACCTCGCCGAGCCGTACGAGGTGATGTTCACCCATCGCGACGATGTCGAGGTCGCCTCCCGGCTGACCGCCAGTGGCCTCCGTGAACGGCTGGCCGAGGTGCCGGAGCTGCAACTGGTCGACGTTCGCAATCCGGGCGAAGCGGCGACCGGCATGGTGAGTGGCGCGGTCAACATCCCGGTGGGCCAGCTGCCCGACCGGGTGGGCGAGCTCGATCCGCACAAGCCCACCGTCGTGTACTGCGCCGGCGGCTATCGGTCCTCGGTCGCGGCCAGCCTGCTCCGCAATCGCGGATTCGACGACGTCAGCGATCTGCTCGGCGGCTACGCCGCGTGGGACGACGTCGTTCAGAAAGCCTGACGTCCAGAACGCCTGACGTCCAGAACGCCTGAAGCGAAAGGGAATTCAATGGCCATCACGGCTAAGCATCAGATCGTCATCGTCGGTGGCGGTACCGCGGGCATCACCGTCGCTGCGCGGCTGCGCCGAGCGGGCTACACCGACGTCGCGGTGATCGAACCCTCCGAGGACCACTACTACCAGCCCCTGTGGACTCTGGTGGGAGGCGGGCGTGCCGACGTCGCGTCGACCGTGCGCCCCGAGTACTCGGTGATGCCCAAGGGCGTCACCTGGATCCGCAACGCCGTCAGCGCGTTCGATCCCGCGGCCAACACCGTGACGTGCGCCGACGGCGACACCTACGAGTACGACGCACTTGTGGTGTCGCCGGGCATCCAACTCGACTGGAACCGCACCGACGGACTCGAGGAGGCGGTCGGCCGGAACGGGGTGTCGTCGAATTATCGGTTCGATCTGGCGGCGCGCACGTGGGAGTTCATTCAGAACACCCGGTCGGGTTCGGCGGTCTTCATGATGCCGTCGGGTCCGATCAAATGCGGTGGCGCACCGCAGAAGATCGCGTATCTGGCCAGTGACTACTGGCGCGAGCAAGGCGTCCTGGACAAGATCGACGTCCATCTGGTGCTGCCGACACCGCGGGCATTCGGCATTCCGGAGATCGCCGACAATCTGGACAAGGTGATCGCCAAGTACGGAATTCAGCTGCACACCTTGTCGGAGGTCACCGCGGTGGACGGCGAGGCCAAGAAGGTGACGGTCACCGCGGTCGGCGAAGGCGGGACAGACACCACGCTCGCGTTCGACATGTTGCATGCGGTGCCGAAGCAGTCGGCGCCGGACTGGGTCAAAACCAGTCCGCTGTCCACCGGTGACAGCAACGGCTACGTCGAGGTCGACAAGTTCACCCTGCAGCACAATCGTTTTCCGAACGTGTTCAGCCTCGGGGACGTGGCGGCGACACCCAACTCCAAGACGGGTGCGGCGGTCCGCAAGCAGGCTCCGGTCGTGGTGGCGAACATTGCCGCCTACCTCGAGGGCCGACCCTTGCCGGCGCACTACGACGGATACTCGTCGTGCCCGATCGTCACCTCATCCCACGACATGCTGCTCGCGGAATTCGACTACGACATGAGTCTCACGCCGTCGTTCCCGCTCCTCGACCCCACCAAGCCGCACCGGCCGTACTGGTATGTCAAGAAGTACGGACTGCCATGGCTCTACTGGAACCTGATGCTGAAAGGCCTTGTCTGACAGCGGCCGGATCAGGCGTCGAGGTCTTGCTGCACCAGCTCGGCGATGGCCTTACAGGCGGCTTCGTCCTCGGAGGCGACGGTCACCTGCGCGCCGTTGCCTGCGCCCAGGGTCATGATCATCAGTGCGGAACCGGCGTCCACCGGCTCGCCGCCGTCCACCGACAAGGTCACCGGAACTCCGGCGTTGACAGCCGCCTCCGAGATGATCGCGGCGGGGCGGGCGTGCAATCCGATCGCCGAGCCGACGATGACGGTCTTGGTGTGCATGAGACTCCTTCGTGTTTCGTTTCTCGAACTTCGTTGACTAGGCGGTCGCCGGAACGGCGGCCGTCTTACGGATGAACTGCTTGGCGGCGACGACGGCGAACCCGCCGACGGCGGTGCCCGCGGCCAGCGCCACCAGGAACCAGACCAGGTTGCCGATGGCGAAGAACACGAAGATACCTCCGTGCGGTGCCTTCAGCGTCACGTCGAAAGCCATGATCAGCGCACCGGTGACGGCACCGCCGGCCATCATCGACGGGATGACCCGCAGGGGATCGGCGGCGGCGAACGGGATGGCGCCCTCGGAGATGAACGATGCACCCAACAGCCAAGCAGCACGGCCATTTTCGCGCTCCGGCTCACTGAACAGGCCGGGCCGGATGGTGGTGGCCAGCGCCATCGCCAGCGGCGGCACCATGCCGGCGGCCATCACCGCGGCCATGATGCGCAGCGACGCCGGATCGGCGACGTTGAGCCCGGCGGTGGCGAAGGCGTACGCCGCCTTGTTGACCGGGCCGCCGAGGTCGAAGCACATCATCAGGCCGAGGATCACGCCGAGCAGAATCACCGAGGCTCCGGTGAGGCCGTTGAGCCAGTTGGTCAGGCCCGAGGTGATCGCGGCCAACGGGCGGCCCAGCAGCAGGAACATCAGCAGGCCGACCACCAACGACGCGCCCAACGGGATGATCACCACCGGCATCAGTCCGCGTGCCCACTGCGGCACGTTCACCTTGCTGATCCACAGTGCCGCGAAGCCGGCGATCAGGCCGCCGACGATACCGCCGATGAAGCCGCCGCCCACGAACACCGCGACCGCGCCTGCGGTGAATCCCGGTGCGATACCCGGCCGGTCGGCGATGGCGAACGAGATGTAGCCGGCCAGTGCGGGAACCAGGAAGCTGAACGCCAGCCCGCCGAGGGTGAACAACACCGCACCGAGGTACTGGGTGAAGCCACCGCTGGGCAGGTTGGTCAGCGAGTTGGTGGTGGCGATCAGATTGCCCAGCGATTTGGTGGCCCCGTCGGGGGTGTTGGCGATGTCGTAACCGGCGAACAGGAAGCCCAGCGCGATCAGGAGACCGCCCGCGGCGACGAACGGGATCATGTAGCTGACGCCGGTCAGCAGGATCTGCCGGATCCGGGTGCCCCAGCCGACTCCGCCGGCGGGTGCATCCCCGGCCGCGGCGGCTGCGCTGCCCTCGACGCGTGCGGCCTTCGGATTATCGGCGGCGGCAACAGCTTCCGCGATCATGGTGTCGGGCTCGTTGATGGCCCGTTTGACACCGGACGCGATCACCGGCTTGCCGGCGAAGCGTTGCCGATCCTTGACGCCGACGTCGGTGGCGAAGATGACGGCGTCAGCGTCGCTGATGGTCTGGGCACTCACCGGGGTGCTGCCCGAGGAACCCTGGGTCTCCACCGTCAGGTTCACCCCCGCGCGTTCGGCGGCCAGCTTGAGCGCATCGGCGGCCATGTAGGTGTGGGCGATTCCGGTCGGGCATGCGGTGATGGCGATGATCGACTTGGCTTGCGCGGCAGGTGCTGTGGCGGCCGGCGCGGCAGCAGGCTTGGCGCTGTCGGGGTTGACCACGCCGTCGACCAGGCCCACGACGTCCTCGGCCGACTTCGCGTCGCGCAGCGACTGCACGAAGTCGGGTCGCACCAGCGCACGTGCCAGGCTGGACAGCAGCTTCATGTGCTCGGCGCCGGCACCGTCTGGCGCGGCGATCAGGAACACCAGGTCCGCGGGACCGTCGGGTGCGCCGAAGTCGACTTTCGGTGCCAGCCTGGCGAATCCGATCGACGGTGAGGTCACCGCGGTGGACCGGCAGTGCGGGATCGCGATACCGCCGGGGAGACCGGTGGCCGACTGCGCCTCGCGCGCCATGGCGGCGGCCTGAAGTGCCGCGCCGTCATTGACGCGGCCACTCTCGGCGAGCCGGGTCGCAAGCCGACCGATCACCGACTCCTTGTCCGAGCCGGCATCGACGTCGAGCAACACCAATTCGGTGCTGATGATCGTGGAGTTCGTCATGGTGGCCTTTCGGTGTCTAGGGACGCGCGGGGTAGGGCGAGATCGAGGTGACGGCCACCTCGTCGAGGTAGATCTGGGCCGGCGACGGCAGTGCCGAACCGGGAAGTGCCGCAGCGGCGCTGCCGTAGGCGACGGCCATCTGAAGCCGCTGGGGTGCCTCGGCACCACCGACGTCGGCGCGCACGTAACCCGCGAGGGAGGAGTCGCCGGCGCCGACGGTGCTCCTGGGTGTGATCGGGGGCGGGGTCGCCAGCCAGCTGCCGGTGTCGTTCACCAGCAGTGCACCCGCGGCGCCCAGCGTGGCGAGCACGGTCTTGGCGCCGCGGTCGATCAACTGCTGGGCAGCGGCCACGACGGGGTCTGGATCACCCTGCGCCAGAGCATCTTCCAGGGCCTGGGCATCGACACCGGTCAGGCTGGCCAGCTCTTCGGAGTTCGGTTTGATCACGTCGGGGGCGGCGGTGCCGAATGCGGCGGCCAGCGCGGCCAGCGGCGCGTCGGAGGTGTCCACCGCCACTTTGCAGTCGTAGGGCTGCAATTGGGCCACCACGTCGGCGTACCAGTCGTCGGGGACACCGGGCGGCAGCGACCCCGACAGCACCACCCACCGTGCCCCGGCGGCGTGATCGAGAATCGCCTGGGTCAGCGCCGCGAGCGTGATCTCGTCGATCACCGCGCCGGGCTCGTTGATTTTGGTTGTGGTGCCATCTGATTCGGTGATCGCGAGGTTGGTGCGGACCGCACCGTCGATCGGCACCGCGTAGAACGGCACACCGCCCGACAGCAGCGCCGTGACGAGGGGGTCGTGCCGTGCGGCGGGCAGCACGGCGAGGGTGTCCAGCCCGGCCAGTGTCAGTGCCCGCGCGACGTTGACGCCCTTACCGCCGGGTTCGGTCGTCACCGACTGCACCCGGTGCACGGCACCGCGGACCAGGGGCGTCGACAGCGTCACGGTCCGGTCGATGCTCGGGTTGGGCGTGACGGTGACGATCATGATTCCCCTCCTGCCAGGACGACTTCGACGCCCCGCTCGGTCAGTGCGGCCCGGTCGGCGGCGGTGATCTCCGGATCGGTGATCAGCGCGTCGACGTTGTCGATCGAGGCGAAGCTGACGAATTCCTCCCGGCCGATCTTGGACGAATCGGCGAGCACCACGACGTAGTTGGCGCAGCGCACCATCGCCCGTTTGACCGCGGCCTCCTCGCTGTCGGGGGTGGACAGGCCGTGACGCACGGTGACGCCGTTGGCGCCGATGAACGCGATGTCCACCCGCAGCGTGTCGAGGGCGCGCAGGACCGGTTCGCCGACGGCGGCCTGGGTGAGGCCCCGGACCCGCCCGCCCAGCAGCTGCAGGGTGACCGACGGCATGCCGGCCAGTCGCGCGGCGATCGGCACGGAGTTGGTCACCACCAGCAGGTCCCGGTCGGCCGGCAGCATCGCCGCGACCCGGGCGGTGGTGGTGCCCGCGTCGAGCAGCACGGTGGCGCCCGACAGCGGGAGGAAATCGGCGGCGGCCCTGGCGATGGCTTCTTTGTGGTCGGCGCGGGTGGTCTCCCGTTCGTCGACCCCGGGCTCGACCACATGCAGTGCCCGTACCGGGACCGCGCCGCCGTGCACGCGTCGCAGCACCCCGGCCCGGTCGAGCGCGGCCAGATCCCGCCGGACGGTCTCGGTGGTGACGTCGTAGGCCTGTGCGAGTTCGGCCACCGACACGCGGCCCTGGGACAGGACTCGGTCCGCGATCGCCTGCTGACGTTCCTCCGGGTACACGATTCTCCGTTTGTGTGGGTTAAGCGCGGTATTGAATGTTGATATATGTTGTTTTACTCCCGATCGTGTTGACTTGTCAATGGATTGTTGTAACGTAGTTCACATGACCGTCTCCTCCACGCCTACCTCACTCGGTGCCGGACAGGTGCTGCGCGGCGTTCCGGTTGTCCCCGGTGTTCGCTATGCACCGGTCATCCGGCCCGGCCGCGCGCCCTCGGTCGAGGACCTCGACGCCGGCGAACAGATCGCTGACGAACAGCGAGATTCCGAGGCCGCTCGGTTCACTGCTGCCGCGTCCGCCGTCGCCGACCGGTTGCGCGCACGCGCCGCCCTCGCGACAGGGGCTGCCTCCGAGGTGCTGGCCGCCACCGCGATGCTGGCCCAGGACCGGGCCTGGCTGGGTGCGGCGGAAAAACGCATCAAGGAGGGCACGCCCGCGGTGCGCGCCACCGCCGAGGCCGTGGCACAGTTCGTCGACCTGTTCACCAAGATGGGCGGGCTGATGGCCGAACGCGTCACCGACCTGCGCGACATCCGGGACCGGGTGATCGCCGAACTGAGCGGCCTGCCCGAACCCGGCGTGCCGGTGCCGGACCACCCCGCCATCCTCTGCGCGGAAGACCTGGCCCCGGCCGATACCGCGGGACTGGATCCCGCGCTCGTCGTCGGCCTGGCCACCACGCTGGGCGGGCCGACCAGCCACACCGCGATCATCGCCCGCCAGCTCGGCATCCCGTGCGTGGTCGCCGTGCACGGCCTCGATGATCTGGCTGCGGGCACCGATGTCCTGATCGACGGGACCCGCGGCACCGTCGCGGTATCCCCGGACCCGGCCGAGGCGGCCGCCGCCGTCGAGGCCGCCGACGCCGCGAACGCCGCGATGGCCGGCTGGAGCGGTCCCGGTGCCACCGCCGACGGTCACCAGGTGTCGATCCTGGCCAACGTGCAGGACGGTTCGGCCGCGCGCGCCGCCCGCGACACCCCGGCGGAGGGCATCGGTCTGTTCCGCACCGAACTGTGCTTCCTCAACACCGACACCGAGCCGACCGTCGAGGAGCAGGCCTCCATCTATGGGGAAGTGCTCGACGCGTTCGCCGGACGCAAGGTCGTCATCCGCACCCTGGACGCCGGATCCGACAAGCCGCTGAAGTTCGTCGGCCATCCCGACGAGGCCAACCCCGCGCTGGGAGTGCGGGGTATCCGGATCGAGGCCCTCCATCCCGAGGTCCTCGAGCGCCAGCTCGACGCGATTGCGCTGGCCGCCGAGCAGACCGGCAGTGCCCCGTGGGTGATGGCGCCGATGATCGCGACCCCGGACGAGGCCAAGCGATTCGCCGACCGGGCTCGCGGTCGAGGCCTGGTGCCCGGCGTGATGATCGAGGTGCCGGCCGCCGCGCTGCTGGCCGAGCACATCCTGGACCACGTCGAGTTCCTGTCGATCGGCACCAATGACCTGGCCCAGTACACGATGGCGGCCGATCGGATGTCGGCCGAGCTGGCCACGCTGACCGATCCGTGGCAGCCGGGCGTGCTGGCCCTGGTCGCCCAGACCGCCCGCGCCGGGGCCAACCGTGGCAAGCCGGTGGGGGTCTGCGGCGAGGCGGCCGCCGACCCGCTGCTGGCGTGTGTCCTGGTCGGGCTCGGCATCACGTCGCTGTCCGCGGCGGCCGCGGCGGTGACCGGTGTCGGGGCCAAGCTCGCCTCGGTCACGCTGCAGCAATGCCGTGACGCCGCCACCGCGGTGCTGACCACGGCGAGCGCGGCTGACGCCCGGGCGGCGGCCCTGGGCGTGCTCGACTGAGGAATTAATCGGACCGCGGTCCGGTTGTGTCCATCATGCCAGCAGTTACCGCAGACACGTTGTCGCTACCGCGCCTGAGCGCGGCCGCTCCGTCCGACACCGAACGTCCCGTCCGGTCCGTCACCACCGGGCCGCGCGGGTATGAAGGCGAAGGCTTTCCCGTCGTGCGCGCGTTCGCCGGAGTCAGTGCCGCCGACCTCGACCCGTTCATTCACATGGACCAGATGGGTGAGGTCGAGTACTCACCCGGCGAGCCCAAAGGCACCGACTGGCACCCGCACCGCGGCTTCGAGACGGTCACCTACATGATCGACGGCCGCTTTGCCCACCAGGACTCGCACGGTGGCGGTGGCCTGATCGCCGACGGCGCCACCCAATGGATGACCGCGGGTGCCGGCATCCTGCACATCGAGACACCGCCGGCCGAGCTCGTCGAGAGCGGCGGGCTGTTCCATGGCGTCCAGCTGTGGGTCAACCTGCCGCGCGCGGACAAGTTCGCCGAGCCGCGCTACCAGTCGATCGAGGGTCAGGCCGTTCGCCTGCTGTCGTCCGAGGACGGCGGGGCGCTGGTGCGCGTCATCGCCGGTGAGGTCGACGGCTGGGCCGGACCGGGGATGACGCACACCCCGATCACGTTGGCCCACACCACCATCGAGGCCGGCGCGCAGCTGAATCTGCCTTGGCCGCGCAACTACAACGCACTGGTTTACGTGCTCTCCGGTCGCGGCACCGTCGGTCCCATCGGCCATCCCGTCGAGCAGGGCCAGCTTGCGGTGCTCGGCCCGGGTGACCGCATCACGGTGGCTGCCGCGGCGGCTCAGGACTCCAACCGGCCGGCCATGGAGGTTCTGCTGTTGGGCGGCAAGCCGATTCGTGAGCCGGTGTTCCACTACGGGCCCTTCGTGATGAACTCCAAGTCGGAGGTCATCCAGGCGCTCGAGGACTTCAACGCCGGCCGGTTCGGCACCGTGCCGCCCGGTGCGCTGATGCCGCACCGAGCCGGGTAGGCCGATTCAGCCGCGCAGTGGTTCGGCGGCAACGGCCGGCGGGTAGGTCAGTTCCAGCTCGCCGAGATTGGCCGCCGCGGTCACCAGCGGCAGAGCCGCCGAGACGGCCAACCCGTTGTCGCCGGCCTCGGCTCGCAGCGCGGGCACCAGGTCGTCGCTGATCGGTGCGGTCAGGCCGGTGCCGCCGCTGCCGTCGAAGCGGGAGCAGATCGCCGCGGCGTGCGCCTCGAGCACCGCCCGGGCCCGCGGGTAGACCCCCAGCGGGGGCGGGACGATGTCGGCGATCAGGTCGGCGGCCGCGCGCAACCGAACCGCCCGGCTGGACGCCCGCACGACCGGGGCGCGGGAATCAGTCGGGCCACCGTTCTCCGAAAGATATTGCCGCACAGCATCATCCAGTGTTCGGGACACCGTAAGCGCGTCGTGGCTGAGCGCGTTCACCTGATTCTCGGCCTGCTCGAAGGCGCCGCGGGTGACCCGCAGGACCGCGGCGCGCAGATAGCGGGAGCCCACCTCGCGGGCCGCGTCGATGGCCTGCTGCACGGCTGTCTTGACCCCACGCGGCCACAACAGCAGCGACACCACGACGCCCACCGACGCGCCAACGACGACGTCTTCGATCCGGATCAGGCCGACGGCCCACCCGCTCGGCACGATCAGGTTGAACACGATCAGCACCATCATCGTGAACGCGGCCTGGGTGGCGGTGAACGAACCGATCTCGGGCACATACGCCGAACCAAAGGCGACCAGCGGCAACAACACCCACAGCACGATCGGGTCGACACCGAGCAGTTCGATGACGACGGCGCCGATGAGAAAGCCGATGACCGTACCGATCACCGCACGCACGACCGTGGTGCCGGTGGTCAGCGCGCTGCTGCGCAGCACCGACAACGCGCCGAGCACCACCCAGAAACCGTGCTGGACCGGGAACACGAACGTGACGAGTACGGCCAGCGCCAGGCCGAGCCCGGTGCGCAGGCTGTTGCGGGCGGTCACCGAGCGGGTGGCCAGGTGACCACTGGTCAGGGCGGTGACGGCCTCGGTTTCGGAGTACACCCGGTCGGCGATCCCGGTCTCCGGCAGCCGGCGGCCCAGCACCCGCGCCCACACCGGCCGCGAGTCGGCGGCCGCGGCGCTGGCGATGAGCCGCCCGGTGACGCCGGTGGCCGCGCCGACGGTGCGGCGGTTGAGCAGGGTGCGGCCCAGCTCCACGGCGGCCTCGTCATCCGGTTCGGCGAGGATGTCGACGATGTCCTGGCGGTACGTGCCGACCGCGATGGTCCGCAGGTCGATCAGCGCGGCGGCCAGCAGCGCGCGCTCGTCGGCTCGCGCGGCCGCCCGGGTGATCAGCAGGACCTGAGCGCAGTCGCGCAGCACCCGCACCACCGGCTCACCGATCGGCCCGAGCAGTTCGCCGGTGTCGCCGGTGACGCGATCGCACAACCACTGCAGGTCGTCGACCACCCGGACCAAGGCCCGGCTGCCCGCGGTCAGGGCCACCGGCCGGTAGGCGGCGCCGAGGAAGTTGGCGCGCAGCGCGTCCATCGCGGTGGTGACGTCGGCTGCCGACGCGGTTCCCTCGATGCGGTCGGCCAGGACCGCGCAGACGGCAGCGGCGTGACGGCGCAGCTCGCCGTGATGGCGCGGCGGAAAGAGGAACAGTGCGGCCGGGACGCAGATCGCCAGCGCGATCAGCCAGCCGAGCAGCCGCTCACCGAGCGGGCCTGCCGGTGTGCACACCGGCAGCACGAAGGTCAGCAGCGTGGCCCGCTGGCCGGCCGCGATGATTTCGCTGAGCACCCCGGAGAACGTGACGGCCACCCCGATGACGAACGTCAGCAGGATCGCCAGCCACGGGATCGGCGCGGCCAGCGTGCCCAGGCTGATCAGCACCGCGCCGTTGAAGCCCAACCCGCCGTAGGCCAGCGCCCGGGCGTTCATGTTGCCCGGGAAGTCGACCACGATCAGCAGCGCGATCGACCCGAAGATCGTGAACAGCGGCGTCTGGGACCCGCCGCCGACTGCGAAGCTGACCGCTGCGGCGATCGGGATGACGATCGCGGCCCGCGCCGCGCGTCGTGCGCCGTCGTTCTCGGGGTCGCGCGTCCGGATCCGATCGGCCGCCCGACGCCACAGGACGGCCGGGGTCAACACCCTGTCACTGGGGCACGCTGGTCACTGGGGCACGCTGGCGAAACTGCCCGAATCCAGCGCGTCGAGCATGTAGCGGGCGATCCACCCGAATGTGTCCGGCTCGCGAGGCAGGATCGCCTGCTCATAGCCGATGAAGACGTAGACCGCCCAGGAGGCGTACACCTCGGCCTGCCGCACATCGTCGACGATCTCGATCGCCGAGTCGTAGAGGATCTTGTACCGCGCTCGGTCGACCTCGCTCTGGACGGCCAGCACGTGGGGGTCGACGGAACTCCATGACCGGATCGCCGCCTCGGCGCGGTGCGGCAGGGATAACCCGACCTGGATGATCGCCTCGATGCGGCTGCGCGGGTCGGAGACCTCGCGGATGGCGTCGATCAGCCGGACGGTCCGGTCCTGCACCCAGTAGGAGACCAGGTCGCGGGTGAAGGCCGGCCAGCTGGCGAAATAGTGATAGAACGACCCGGTTGTGACGCCGAGTCGGTTGCACACCTCGGCCAGTTTGAGTCCGCCGTAACCGACGTCGGCGAGTACTTCGAGACCGGTCTCGAAGTACGCCTCTCGGTTGGCAACGGTTGCCATGGGTCAAACGATAATGCGCGGGCCCCGACAAGACAGAGCTGACGGGCGGGATCGTGACCAAGTTGCGCAGGCGGCTTGTGACCGCGGATCGATCTTGGGGCAAGCTGGAAACACGCGATCGAATCGAGGAGTTGGCATGACCGTTCAGATCACAAGTGACCACGCGACCGAAGGCGGCGCCGCCGGTGTGCTGGCTGACGTGCGCCGGGTATTCAACAGCGGTCGCACCCGCTCGCTGGCGTGGCGGTCCGAGCAGCTGCTCGCGGTGGAGCGGATGTGCGACGAACGCGAGCCGGAGATCGCCGAGGCGCTGGCCCGCGACCTGGGCCGATCCTCCTTCGAAGCCTGGCTCGCCGATATCGGCTCGACCAAGGCGGAAGCCGCCTTCGCCCGCAAGCAGCTGAAGAAGTGGGTCAAGCCGCAGAAGTCCAGGCTTCCCCTGGCGCAGCAGCCCGGCCGGGCGTGGGTGCAGTACGACCCGCTCGGCGCGATCCTGGTGATCGGACCGTGGAACTACCCCTTCTACCTGTGCATGGCGCCGCTGGTCGCCGCGATCGCCGCCGGTAACGGCGTGGTGATCAAGCCGTCGGAACTCGCGCCGGCCACCTCTGCTCTCATCGCTCGGCTGGTTCCGGAGTACCTCGACTCCGAGGCCGTCCGGGTGGTCGAGGGTGATGCGGCGGTCACCCAGGACCTGTTGGCGCAGGGCTTCGACCATGCACTGTTCACCGGTGGCACCGAGATCGGTCGCAAGATCATGGCGGCCGCCGCGCCGACCCTGACGCCGGTGACCCTCGAGCTGGGCGGCAAGAGCCCGGTGGTGGTGCTCCCGGACGCCGACCTGGATGTGGCGGCCCGCCGGATCGCCTGGATCAAGCTGATGAATTCCGGACAGACCTGCATCGCCCCGGACTACGTCCTGGCCGACCGCACGATCGTCGGAAAGCTGACCGACAAGATCGTGGCGACGATCGCGGAGTTCCGGGCCGAGGAGAAGGACCCGTCGCTGCGCATCGTCAATGAGCGGCAGTTCGACCGGCTGGCGTCGCTGATCAGCGCGACCAGCGGCACCGTCGTCACCGGCGGAGGGTCGGACCGCACGGCCCTGCGGATCGAGCCGACGGTGATCGTCGACCCGCCCGCGGACGACCCGGTGATGTCGGACGAGATCTTCGGCCCGATCCTGTCGATCATCTCGGTGGATTCGGCGGATGCCGCCGTCGCCTTCGTCAATGCCCGGCCCAAGCCGCTGGCACTGTACGTCTTCACAGAGTCGCGGTCGGCGGCACGGGACCTCGTCGACCGGATGCCGTCCGGCGGTGCGGTGATCAACCACGTGGCGGTGCACTGCCTGGTTCCGCAACTTCCGTTCGGCGGGGTCGGCGCCAGCGGTATGGGTGCTTACCACGGCAAGTGGGGCTTCGAGACACTCAGCCACCGACGCGCCGTGCTCGCCAAACCGACGAAATTTGACCTGAAACTGATGTATCCGCCCTATACTGATCGTGCGATCAGGCTAATGCGCAGGGTCCTTTGATGCCCTGAAAACGGCCATAGCAAAGTCCGTACAAAAGCTCAGCAATCTCTCGACGGCGAACTTCCGCGTGTTGGTACAGATTGAGCGAATAGTCGTGCGAATTGCTCCGTCGGAATTCATGACGCATCTGTCATTGTCCGATAACCGAACCGGAAACCGCATGTCAGACTCGGATTGCAGGTCAAACGGCCGTTCTGGCAACGGATTCCGAAGGTAGGTCAAAACATGAACACATTTCTAATTTTGTTGACCTGAGCAAATGTCGTTCGCCGTCAAAAATATGCGCAAAGGTGTGGCACAATTTTGACTGTGCCGCATACAGCCAGTCGGGGCCCGGGTCGCCCCCCAGCAGCTAAGGCAGCGGAAACGCGCGAGCGCATCATGCGCGCTGCCCGTGAGGTGTTCAGCGAATTGGGGTATGACGCTGCCACCTTCCAGGCAATCGCCATCCGGGCCGACTTGACCCGACCTGCGATTAATCATTACTTCGCCAGCAAACGGCTGCTCTATCAAGAGGTCGTCGACCAGACGAACGCCTCGGTGATCGAGTCCGCCGTGCATCAGTCGCAACGGGAGAGCACCCTGGCGGGGCGGATCCGCGTCTTCATCGAGGCCGCCGTTCATGCCCAGGGTCAGGACCGCTCAGTGGCGGCCTTCCTGGTTACGTCGGTGCTCGAGTCCGAGCGACATCCGGAGTTGGCCGAGTCCAACCACGACTCGCGGGAGTTCACCCGCGGGTACGTGAAGGCGGCCATCAAGGATGCCGTCGACTCGGGCGAGGTTCGCGCGGACATCGACGTCGAGGCGGCTGCCGAGATGCTGATGGCTGTGATGTGGGGACTGGGCTTTTACGCCGGGTTCGTCGGCGATCAGGATCGTCTGACCGCGATCACCGACCAGTTCCTTGCGCTCCTCGACGGTCAGGCCTGGCGCACCGTCTCCTGAGGCGGTGACCTCCGCCACAGTCGCATAGTCTGGCTAAGTTTCTCGGTACCCTTGGTGTATCAATCTGGCTGACCTGGGTTGATATCCGGCCCTAGTGGGGCCTCACCCAGTGTCCAGCCGTCAAGCGACACCGAATGGGATACCGCTGCCGATGAGCACTACGCGTACTGACGACGACACCTGGGACATCGCGACAAGCGTGGGATCGACCGCTGTACTGGTGGCCGCCGCGCGTGCCCGTGAGACCGAGCAGCCCGACCCCCTGATCCGGGATCCGTACGCACGGATCCTGGTCGAGGGCGCCGGGACCGGGATGTGGGAGCACTTCCTCGACGACTCGTTGGCCGGCAAGCTGGACAACGCAGAGCCCGAGGCCGCCGCGATGTTCGGTCACATGCTCAACTACCAGGCGGTCCGCACCCACTTCTTCGACGCGTTCTTTGCCGATGCGGTGGCCGCGGGCGTACGTCAGATCGTGATTCTGGCGTCGGGCCTGGATTCCCGCGCCTACCGGCTGGACTGGCCGGCAGGCACCCGGGTCTACGAAATCGACCAGCCGCTGGTTCTCGAATACAAGGCCGAAAAGCTGGCCGCCCACGATGTGCAGCCCGTCGCCGAGCGCCGCGAGGTTCCCGTCGACCTGCGCCAGGACTGGCCGGCCGCGCTCACGGCGCAGGGCTTCGATCCGTCGCGGCCGACCGCCTGGCTGGCCGAGGGACTACTGATGTATCTGCCCGCCGACGCCCAGGACCGGTTGTTCGAATTGGTCACCGAGTTGAGCGCGCCCGGCAGCCGGGTGTCCGCCGAGGCGGTCGGACATCACTCCGAGGAGCGTCGCGAAGAGATGCGGGAACGCTTCGACAAGTTCGCCGACCAATTGGGCATCGAGCGCACCATCGACATGCAGAACCTGACCTACAACGATCCCGACCGCGCCGACCTCACCGAATGGCTGAATGCGCACGGCTGGCGGGCCACAGGGCAGCGCGCTGTCGACGAGATGCGCAGGCTCGGCCGCTGGATCGACATCCCGATGGCCGACGACCCGGATGCGTTCGCGACCTTCGTCGTCGCACAGAAGGTCTGACGCCAACCCGGGTGCCTGTGGCTCCGGCGGCCCACGTATACAAGAGTTACGTTCCGTCAGTCGCAGGAGAGGAAGGCCCATGCCCGGAGTTGTTGATCGAGTCATCGTCGTCACCGGAGCCGGTGGCGGCCTGGGTCGTGAGTACGCGCTGACACTGGCCCGCGAGGGCGCCAGCGTCGTGGTGAACGACCTCGGCGGCGCACGTGACGGAACCGGCGCCGGCCACAACATGGCCGACCAGGTTGTCCAGGAGATCAAGGACGCCGGCGGTCGCGCGGTCGCCAACTACGACTCCGTCGCCGAGCCCGAGGGCGGCGAGAACATCGTCAAGACCGCGATCGAGGAGTTCGGCAAGATCGACGGCATCGTCAGCAACGCGGGCATCCTGCGCGACGGCACCTTCCACAAGATGCCGTTCGAGAACTGGGATTCCGTGCTCAAGGTCCACCTCTACGGCGGCTACAACGTGATCCGCGCCGCCTGGCCGCACTTCCGCGAGCAGAGCTACGGCCGCATCGTCGTCGCCACCTCGACCAGCGGCCTGTTCGGCAATTTCGGGCAGGCCAACTACAGCGCCGCCAAGCTCGGCCTGGTCGGCCTGATCAACACGCTGGCCCAGGAAGGCGCCAAGTACAACATCAAGGCCAATGCGCTGGCGCCCATCGCCGCGACCCGCATGACCGAGGACATCCTGCCGCCCGAGGTCTTCAAGAAGCTCACCCCGGAGTACGTCGCCCCGGTGGTCGGCTACCTGTGCACCGAAGAGGTGCCGGACTCCGCGTCGGTGTTCATCGTCGGCGGTGGCAAGGTGCAGCGCGCGGCGCTGTTCCAGAACGAGGGCGTCACCTTCGACCATGTCCCGAGCGTCGACGACGTCGCCGCCCAGTGGTCGACGATCGACGACCTGTCGGCCGCCGAGCACGCGTCCTTCAAGCTCGGCTGAACGTGACCGCGTCGTCGGCCGGCACGCAGGGGCATCCATGATCCGCGTGCTGGCCTTCGACGTGTTCGGCACGGTCGTCGATTGGCGTTCCAGCATCATCGGCGAGCTTGAACAGTTCGGGAAATCGCAAGGTCTGCAACGGGATTGGGGCGCGTTCGCCGACAGCTGGCGGGGCGGCTACGTGCCGGCGATGAATCTTGTTCGGCGCGGCGAGCTGCCGTGGACCCGGCTGGACGATCTGCACCGCAGGATCCTCGACGAGTTGCTCCGCGACGCCGGCATCCAGGCGAGCGAGGACGACGTCGACCACCTCAACCGCGCATGGCATCGGTTGGCTCCCTGGCCGGACGCCGTGGACGGCCTGTACCGGCTCAAGGAACGATTCACCATCACCACGCTGTCGAACGGCAACGTATCGCTGCTGACCGAGATGGCCAAACATGCTGGCCTGCCGTGGGATTGCGTGCTGTCGGCCGAGATCTTCGGGCACTACAAGCCCGACCGCGAGGCCTACCTGGGCTGCGCGCAGATCCTGGACGTGGCACCCGAGGAGACCATGCTGGTGGCCGCCCATCCCAGTGATCTGCGAGCCGCCCGCGATGCCGGATTGCGCACCGCCTACGTCGACCGGCTGCTGGAATGGGGACAACCGGGGCGCTATCGGGTGCCGTTCGAACCCGACGAATTCGACGTCACCGCAACGGACTTCCTGGAGCTGGCCGAGAAGCTCTAGGTCACAGCGCGGCGTTGATGTCGTCGACCCTGTCGCGCGCATCGCCGAACAGCATCTGGGTGTTCTCGCGGAAGAACAGTGGATTCTGCACGCCGGCGTAGCCGGAGGCCATGGATCGTTTGAACACGATGACGTGCTCGGCATTCCAGACCGTCAGCACCGGCATGCCGGCGATCGGGCTGGACGGATCTTCCGACGCCGCCGGATTCACTGTGTCGTTGGCGCCGATCACCAACACCACCGAGGTGCCGTCGAAATCGTCGTTGATCTCGTCCATTTCGAGCACGATGTCGTAGGGCACCTTGGCCTCTGCCAGCAGCACGTTCATATGTCCGGGCAGCCGGCCTGCGACGGGGTGGATACCGAATCGCACGGTGACACCACGCTCGCGCAGCTTGCGGGTCAGTTCGGCCACGCCGTACTGGGCCTGGGCCACGGCCATCCCGTAGCCGGGGGTGATGATCACCGAACTGGCCGACGACAAGAGTTCGGCGGCTCCCTCGGCGGTGATCTCGCGGTGTTCGCCGTAATCCTTGTCCTCGGCCGGTCCTGCTTCGATGCCGAAGCCGCCAGCGATGACCGAGATGAACGAGCGGTTCATGGCTTTGCACATGATGTAGGACAGGTAGGCACCCGATGACCCGACCAGGGCGCCGGTGACGATCAACAGATCGTTGGACAACAGGAAGCCCGAAGCTGCTGCAGCCCAACCGGAATAGCTGTTGAGCATCGACACCACGACGGGCATGTCGCCACCGCCGATGGAGGCGACCAGGTGCCAGCCCAGCAGCAGCGCCAACACCGTGACGACGATGAGCAGCCACAGCTGGGGTTCGATGACGAACCAGACGGTGAACGCAACGAACAACACCAGGGCGCCGACATTGAGAAAGTTCTTGCCGGGCAACATCAGTGGGGCGGATTTGATGCGCGCCGACAGTTTCAGGTTGGCGACGATCGATCCGGTGAAGGTGACGGCACCGATGAACACGCCGATGAACACCTCGGCGGAGTGGATACCGAGCATGCCCTGGCTATCGAGTAGTGCCGCTTCACCACCGGCGAGGTCGTGCTCGACATGCAGGTAGCCGTTCCAGCCGACCAGGACCGCGGCCAGACCGACGAAACTGTGCAGTAGCGCGATCAGCTCGGGCATCCCGGTCATCTCGACGACGCGGGCACGCCACAATCCGATCGCGGCACCGATGGCCATGGCGCCGATCAGCAGGCCCAGACCGAGTGGCTCGATATGGCGGGCCAGGGCCAGCGCGTTGGTGGCGACCAGCGCCACCACCATGCCGGCCATGCCGAACGTGTTTCCGGCCCGCGATGTTTCGTGCTTGGACAGCCCGGCCAGCGCCAGGATGAACAGCAGGGCCGCGACGATGTAGGCCGCAGTGGCGGCCGTTTCCAATGTGAACAACTCAGCTCCTCGAGAACATCGCGAGCATGCGACGCGTCACCGCGAAGCCACCGAAGATGTTGATGCTGGCAAGCAGGATGGCGACAGCGGCCAGGGTCGTGACGATGACGTCACCGTGGCCGATTTGGAGCAGCGCGCCGACGACGATGATGCCGGAGATGGCGTTGGTCACCGACATCAGCGGCGTGTGCAGTGCGTGGTGCACATGGCCGATCACGTAGTAACCGATGACGATCGCGAGCGCGAACACCGTCAGGTGCACCTGAAGTGCGGCCGGGGACAACGCGATGAGTCCGAACAGCAGGGCGGCGGCGCCGAACGTGATGCCGAGCCGGCGGCCCATCGTCATCGGTTCTTTGGTCTGCTGCACTGCCGGGGTGGCCGTCGCCGCGGGCGCCGGGGCGGCGGATACCTGTACCGGTGGTGGTGGCCACGTGGTCTCGCCGTCGCGGACCACGGTGACCGACCGCTGCACGACGTCGTCGAAATTGAGTACGAGCGTGCCGTCTTTTTCCGGGGTCAGCAGTTTGAGGAGGTTGACCAGGTTGGTGCCGTAGAGCTGCGATGCCTGGGTGGGCAGCCGGCCCGCCAGGTCGGTGTAGCCGATGATGGTGACACCGTTCTCGGTGAGCACGGCCTGGTCTTTGACGGTGCCCTCGACGTTGCCGCCGTTGGCCGCAGCCATATCGACGATGACACTGCCCGATTTCATGGAGGCCACCATCTCGGCGGTGATGATGCGCGGCGCGGGCCGGCCGGGAATCAGTGCCGTCGTGACGATGATGTCGACATCCTCGGACTGCTCGGCGTACAGCTGCGCCTCGCGGGCCTTGTAGTCGTCACCCATCTCCTTGGCGTACCCGGTAGCCGATACCTCGGTCTCCGGTGATTCGATCGAAAGATACTCACCACCAAGGGATTTGACCTGATCGGCGACCTCGGGGCGGGGGTCGGTGGCGCGCACGATGGCACCGAGGCTGCCCGCGGCGCCGATCGCTGCCAGCCCGGCCACACCCGCGCCGACCACCAGCACTTTGGCCGGCGGGACCTTGCCCGCCGCGGTCACCTGGCCGGTGAAGAACCGGCCGAACGCATGCGCTGCCTCGATGACCGCGCGGTACCCGGCGATATTGGCCATCGACGACAGGACGTCCAGAGACTGGGCTCGCGAGATACGCGGGACCGCGTCCATGGCCAGCACTGTGATGGGCCGCGTGGACAGTTCTTCGACGAGTTCGGGTTTCAGTGCGGGGGAAATCAGGCTGATCAGTGTCGCCCCGTCGCGCAGTGCGGCGATCTCGGCACTGGTGGGCGCGTTGACCTTGAGGACGATGTCGGTGGCCAGCGCTTCCGCGGTGGTCCCGATACCTGCACCGGCCTCGACGAATGCCTCGTCGGAGAAGCTCGCCGCGACACCCGCACCGGACTCCACCAGTACCTCGTAACCGAGCTTGATGAGCTGTCCGACCGTCTGCGGTGTGGCGGCGACACGTGTTTCCCCAGGCAGAGACTCACGTGGAATCCCGATGATCATCAGTGCGGTCCGATCTGGTTGGTCATGGGCGAGGCGGGGTCGAAGATGCAAGTGTATGGAATGGCGGGGTTCACCTGCGAACCCCGACCCCGAGCGCGGTTGCCGGTGGCCGGAGGTCCTGAATCGGTAATGCGCAGGGGTGGACGTCAATTAATGGACACCTGTCCATTCTAGGCAATCACCGTTATGGTGCAGCTTCCACGCTTCGTTATGGCGCGATCGGCCCCAATCTGTTCGATTGCAGGACAGGTGTCCAATTGAGTGGCGGGGGATGGTCCTAGGCTCAACAGATGAGCACCGGTGGGATCGTCCTGGTGGGGCTGGCCATCGCCATCGGGCTGGTCGGCGTCATCGTGCCGCTGTTGCCGGGCACCCTGCTGATTTACGCGGCCATCGCGGTCTGGGCGGTCGTCGAGGGCAGCCTGGTGTCCTGGGTGGTGCTCGGAGTGGTCACGGCTGTGCTCGGTGCGAGCCTGTTGGTCAAGTACCTGTGGCCCGCCCGGCGGATGCGCGCCGGCGAAGTGGGCACATGGACGCTGGCCGCGGGTGCGGTGCTGGGCATCATCGGTTTCTTCGTGGTGCCGGTGATCGGCCTGCTGTTCGGTTTCGTGCTCGGCGTGTACCTCGCCGAGCTGGCGGTACGGCGAGATCAACGGCGTGCATGGGCGGCGACGGTGCTCGCGCTGAAGGCCGCTGCGCTCTCGGTCGGTGTCGAACTGACCGGAGGGCTCATCGCCACCGTGGTGTGGGTGGCCGGTCTGCTGCTAACCCAGTAGTTCTTTGCGCGTGCGCGCGACGTCCTCTTCGGACACCCCGGCGGTGCGCAGGAAACCGTCCAGGTCGCCGTAATTCTCGGCGATCACCCGGTGCGCGGTGGCCAGGTAGCCCTCTCGCACACCGAGGACCCCGTTGGTCAGGCGCGCCTCGGCGAACGTGGCGATCTCCGGCGTCTCGCCGGCCCGGCTGACGATGGACTCCATGATCCGCTCACGCAGCGATTCGACGGCGTCGTTGCTGCGCAGGAAGTCGGCGAGGACCGCGTCACGCGGCACCCCGATGGACTCCAGCACGACCGCGACGGTGAAGCCGGTGCGGTCCTTGCCTGCGAAGCAGTGCGTGATCACCGGGCGTCCCGCGCTCAACAGCGAAAACACTTGGCGCACTGCGCGTTGCGCTCCGGCGAGGACCGGGAACTTCTCGTACTCGCCGGTCATGAACCGTTCGGCAGCGTCTTCGACATCCTCGTCGTCGACCTTCTCGGTCATCATCTTCTGCCAGCTGGTCTCGTGCGGTGCCTCGGCCGTCGTGTTGGACAGGTCCGGGAACGGCAGCAGATGGATGGCGACGCCGTCCGGCACCGCACCGGAGCCCCGGCGCTCCAGCTCCTGCGGTGACCGCAGGTCGGCGACGTCGGTGATACCCAAGCGGCGGAAGGCCTCCCGGCCGTCGTCGTCGAGGCGGCTGAGCTCACTGGACCGGAAGAACTTACCGGGGCGGATCCCGGTGGTCTCGGCGATGTCGCGGAAGTTCCACGCGCCGGAAAGCTGTCCGTTGCTCACGCGCCGGTCACCGCTGCCGCGAAAGCGCTTGGCTCTGCGCCGATTTCGGCCCTGGCGATGCTGCGCATGTGAACCTCGTCGGGTCCGTCGAAGATCCGCATGGCCCGCTGCCAGCCGTACATCCGGGCCAGCGGGAAGTCATCGCTGACCCCGCCGCCGCCGTGTACCTGGATTGCCCGGTCGATGACGTTGCAGGCCATCTGCGGTGCGACGGCCTTGATCTGGGCGACCAGATTGCGGGCCTCTTTGTTGCCGTGCTGATCGATGGTCCACGCGGCCTTCTGGCAGAGCAGCCGGGCTTGGTCGATCTCGTTGCGGGACAAGGCAATCTGCTGCTGCACCACACCCTGGTCGGCCAGCGGCTTGCCGAACGCGATGCGGGTGCGGGCGCGATGAGTCATCAGCGCCAGCGCACGCTCGGCGACCCCGATCGCGCGCATACAGTGATGAATCCGGCCCGGGCCCAACCGCGCCTGCGCGATCGCGAAGCCCATGCCTTCCTCGGCCAGCAGATTGGAGGCGGGCACCCGCACGTTGTCGTAGATCACCTCGGCGTGGCCGTGCTGGTCCTGCCAGCCGAACACCGACGTCGAGCGCAGGATCTGCACGCCGGGGGTATCGGTGGGCACCAGGATCATCGACTGCTGCTGATGTGAGGCGGCGTCAGGATTGGTGCGCCCCATGACGATCAGGATCTTGCAGCGTGGGTCGTTGGCGCCCGAGGTCCACCACTTGCGCCCGTTGATGATGTAGTCGTCCCCGTCGCGGACGATCGCAGTCTGGATGTTGCGGGCGTCGCTGGAGGCGACCGCGGGTTCGGTCATCGAAAACGCGCTGCGGATCTCGCCGGCCAGCAGAGGTTCCAGCCACTGCTTGCGCTGTTCCTCGGTGGCGAACAGGTGCAGGGTCTCCATGTTGCCGGTGTCGGGAGCGGCGCAGTTGATCGCCTCGGGGGCGATCTCGGTGCTCCAGCCGGTCAACTCGGCCAGCGGTGCGTACTCCAGGTTGGTCAGGCCTGACTCGGCGGGCAGGAACAGGTTCCACAGGCCCTGCTTTTTGGCCAGTACCTTCAGGTCCTCGACCACCGGCGGCACGGTGAAATCGTTGGGGCCGGCCGCGGCGCGGTACTCCTCGTAAGACTTCTCGGCCGGGAAGACATGTTCGACCATGAACTCGGTGAGGCGTTTGTGGTAGTCAGCACCCTTGGCAGACATGGCGAAATCCATGACCGCCACGATATGACACCCGTCTAAACAACAACGAGGCCCTCCCTTATGACCATAGGGAGGGCCTCGTTGTCATGTGGAGTAAGAGGGTTAGCGACCAATAAACCTCCGGGATCTCGCGGACGGGTGACGGGTAGTGCTCATCTGGCCTCCTCGCGTTCGGGCAGTTTCGCGGCTGCTGAGTGGAGTTACAGGTGGATGTCGACCAGGCCGGCGGAGGAGGCCGAGGCCAGGCTCAGGCCCATGGTGTCGCTCGCTGCGGGAGTGTCGACGATCAAGGTGCCGGCCAGGACGCCCACCGCGAGCGTGGGACCCGCCAGGGCGGTGGTGAAGCGACGAGTGAATGTGTGGTCCATGTCCGTCTCCTTGCTTCCGCTGCCGATGGTTTTCGGCGATGAATCGACTATCCCGCGCAGGTCGGGCACTGTCTGTCCGCTGATAGGCCCTTGCCAGGGATGAAGTGTTTGTCCCCCGATCGGTGGACCCCTGTGGGAAGCTCCTGGCATGTCCGATAACCGAAAGGTGCGCGTCGTCGTCGGCGACGACCACCCGCTGTTCCGCGACGGACTGGTTCGGGCGCTGTCCGGCAGCGGCGAGGTCGAGGTGGTCGCCGAAGCCGAGGACGGAACGTCGGCGCTGGCGGCGATCAAGGAACACAAGCCCGACGTGGCGCTGCTGGACTACCGGATGCCGGGAATGGACGGCGCCGAGGTGGCCGCCGCTGTGCGCCGCGACGAACTGCCGACCCGGGTGCTGCTGGTCTCCGCGCACGACGACGCCGAAATCGTCTACCACGCGCTGCAGCAGGGTGCGGCCGGCTATCTGCCGAAAGACTCCAGCCGGTCCGAGATCGTCAACGCGGTGCTGGACTGCGCGAAGGGCCGAGACGTTCTGGCGCCGCGCCTGGCATCCGGGCTGGCCGTCGAAATCCGGCGCCGCGCCGAGCCGTCCGGGCCGTCGCTGAGCTCGCGGGAACGTGAGGTGCTCGGCATGATCGCCGGGGGACGCAGCATCCCGGCGATCGCCGAGGCGTTGTTCCTGGCGCCCTCGACGGTCAAGACCCACGTGCAGCGGCTGTACGAGAAGTTGGGAGTGGGGGACCGGGCAGCGGCGGTCGCCGAGGCGATGCGGCGAGGACTGCTTGAGTAATCTTCCGGCCCCGCTGAGCCGCGCGGCCGATTTCCTGGGCACCGAGCCGGTCCGGGTCGCGGCCGTCCTGCGACTGCCGCTGATCGTGCTGATCGGGCTGCTGGTGTGGATCGAAGGCGTCGACCACTGGCTGCCCGCCGTGTACTGGTCGGTGCTGATCGTCTACACCGCCACCGCCGCGATATGGCTGACCGTTGTGCTCCGCAGGCCGCTGCAGTGGTGGTTCGGCTGGGCGTCGACGGCCATCGACGTGGTCGCGGTGCTGGCGATGTGCGTCGCCTCCGGGGGCGCGACGAGTTGGCTGCTGCCGATCTTCTTCCTGATCCCGATCACCGTCGCCTTCCTGGACCGCCCGGAGATCACCGCGCTGATCGGTGCCAGTACGGCGGTCGGTTACCTGGTCGCCTGGATCATCTATTCCAAGCGCGACGACACCATGGGCCTGCCCAACGTCGTCTACGTCCAGGTGGGCTGCCTGGCCTGGCTGGCGCTGGCCACCACCGCGCTGTGCTTGGTGCTGGCCCGGCGCCGGGCTCGGGTGCGTTCGCTTCTCGAGGTGCGGCGCCGGCTGGTCTCGGAGTCGATGCAGGCCGACGAGCGCAACAACCGGCAGCTGTCCGAACAGCTCCACGACGGCCCGCTGCAGAATCTGCTGGCCGCCCGGCTGGACCTGGAGGACCTGCGCGAACAGCCCTCCACGATCGGGTTCGAGCGGGTCGACACCGCCCTGCAGGAAGCCATCAACATGCTGCGCAGTGCCGTGTCCACGCTGCATCCCCAGGTGCTGGCGCAGGTCGGCCTGGGCGCGGCCCTGCGTGAACTGGTCGGCCAGTACGAGCGGCGCTGGAACGTCACCATCGACTGCGCGGTCGAGGAAGTCGGCAAGCCGGCGGCCCAAGCCCTGCTCTACCGCGCGGCTCGTGAGCTGTTGGCCAACGCGCACAAGCACTCTCGGGCCACCCGACTGCGGGTGGAGCTGGACCACGAGGCCGATTCGCTGGTGCTGCGGGTGGTCGACAACGGCGTCGGGTTCGACCCGGCCGTTCTGAACGAGAAGGTCGCCGAGGGTCACATCGGGCTGTCGTCACTGGTGGTGGGAGTCGAAGCGATGGGCGGGTCGGTGCACCTGATCGACACTCCGGGCGGCGGTACGACGGTGGTGGTGACCGTCCCCGACACCGATGTCGTCGATAAATGAGCGGAACTACCAGGGAAATCCCTGATTGAGCCGACTGGACGGCGCGTTAGCGTAGCGAGGTGAGGGTTGCACAGAACCCGGGCCAACGGTTCTTGGCGGAGTGGTATCAGACGGCGCTGTTCGATGCGTCGATGGGTGATGTCGCCGGCAGGCTCATCGACCAAGCCGCGGCAGCCCGGTTACGGGGGACCGAGGTGTCGGTGGTGTTGACGGTGACCTCCCCGCTTGACGAGATGGTCTTCGGGCTGTTTCGCGCCGAGACCGCCGAAGCGGTGTGGCGGGTCTGTCGAGACGCAGGCTACATACCGGATCGGGTCACCGGCGGTGTGAGCGCTTATATCGCCGCGGACGGCCCCGTGGTCTGAATAGGTGCAGTACCCGTCACGTCGAGATGGGCGGCGAGCTGGGCACGAGAGCGGATGCCGAGCTTGCGGTAGGCGTTGGATAGGTACATCTCCACCGTCTTCGGTGACAAGTACAGGGCTGTGGCGATCTGTTTGTTCGACATGCCGGCGGCGGCGTTCTCGGCGACCTGGCGTTCCGCGCCGGTCAGCACTCCGCCAACCGAGCGCGCGGCAAGCCGATCCAGCTCGCTTTGTGCGCGGGCCATCCACAACGGACTGCCGATCTCGGCGAACACGTCAGCAGCCTGGCGCAACGCGTCGTGGGCGGCCTGCGGGCGTCGTCGGCGGCGCAGTAGCTGGCCGACCAGTAGCAGTGTGCGTGCGCGTTCGAAGGGCATGGGTAGCCGTTCGTGATGGGTCACGGCTTTTTCGGCATGTCGATAGGCGCCCTCCAGGTCGCCGCGGGCCGCCGCCATCTGAGCCCGCCCCCGCGCCCCCGCCGCCAACATCCAGGGCCGATCCTGCAGAGCGCCATTGGCTTCCAGAGCCGCGACCAACCGCTCAGCTTCGTCAGCCCGGCCGAGAGCGGTCAGCGCTTCCACTGCATCGGGTAGGTAGGCACCGGCGATGATCTCGGTGTCGTGGACGGGATCGAAGGTATCGAGCAGCGGCTGAAGCGTCTGCAATGCCGTCACATAGTCGCCGGCGGAAACCTCGACGAACGCACGGCTCATCAGGGCCGGACGAATCAAATAGGTAAGTTGCGCGGCACTGGCCAACTCGATGGCCCGTCGCGATGCGGTGCGAGTGAGTTCCCGGTCGCCCCGGTGGGCGGCGACGCTGGCCACCGAAATGTGGGCGCTGATCAGTGGAAGCTGGGCGTCGACCTGACTGGCCCGTTCGAGTGCCTCGGCTGCGGATTGTTGCGCATCGTGATACCGCCCCAAGCCGAGGTCGATCGCGGTGAGTTGTTCTGCAGCCCAAACCAGGTCGACTTCGCTGCCGCGTTCGGCGCAACGGCGTGCCACTTCGCTCATGGCGGTGCGAGCGTCGTCGAATCGACCGGTCCAGGCGCAGTTGAGTGCGTACACCGCTGTCGGCTGAAGAGTTGCAGGGACCGCGGTGTCGGGGTCTTCGATTTCGAGGGCGGTCTGCAAAGCCTCGGTGTCGGTGCCCAGCCCGTACATGAAGCTGACTTGCACCCACAACGCCAGGGCCTGACTACGCAATGCTGCGATCCCGGTCTCGTCAGCGTCGTGACGCGCCTGCCGGGCGTAGGCCACGCACGTGGCCATGTCGCCGCCCATGCCTGTGGCGAGCGCCAACAGCAGTAGCGCCTGGGTTCGCAGTGCAGGGATCTCGGCGGCTTCGGCGACGGCGCGCTGAAGTACTCCAACGGCTTTGACCATGCCGTCGCGATAGCCGCGGACACTGCCCAGAATGATGAAACCCAGCGCTCGGAACAGGCCTGCGGGCAGCGCGTCCACGGCGGGCGCGATCAATTCCTCCGCCTCATCGAGGGCACCGGCGCGGAAGTGGAACTCGGCACCGCGCAGCCGGCGTGATCCGGTGTCGCCGCCGAGACCGATTGCCAGCCCGACCAATTCGGCGGCGACACTATATGCGCCGCGCGCTGCGGCGGACTCGGCAGCGCTGTCCAGGGCGGCCAGCGTTTCCGGATCCCCATAGGGCGTGGCGAGGGCGAGGTGGCGCGCGTGAAGCTCGGGGTTGTCGATCACGTTCGCCAGGCGGCGGTGGGCCTGACGCTGGGCAGTCGGGTCGGCCTCGGCGATGATGGCCGAGGCGATCAAGGGATGAGAAAAACGGATCCGGTGCCCGTCGAAGGCGAGCAACCCCCGGCTTTCCAAGGGTTGCAGGATCTCGATGAGTTCGGTCGGACGACGGCCGATGGCCGTCGCGATCAATTCCACAGTCGGCTCGGCCGCGGCAGCCGCGGTCACGGCGGCCTGCGCAGTGAGCGGGTCGAGATCGCCGATCCGCTCACCCAACAGCCGAGCCAGAGTAGGCGGCAGCACGGCAAGGTCGGCGCCCGCGTGTTCACGAAGCCCGCGGGCCAATTCCAATGCGTAAAAAGGGTTTCCGCCGGAAAGGGCATGGATGCGGACCATGGTGGGTCGGGGTGGCGTGACCCCGTGGCGCGTCGCGACCACTGCGTGTAGGGCACCCAGGCTCATCGGGCCGATGGTCACACGGGACAAGGCTTCCGGGTCACGAGGCGCTACCCAGGCCTGGTCGAGGGCGCCGGGCTGACCGCTGCGGTAGGCGGCCACGACTCCCACAGGTCCGGAGAGTCGGCGCACTGCGAAGCCCAGCGCCAGCCGGGTTGCTTCATCGAGCCAGTGGGCGTCGTCGACCGCTATCAACACTGGCCGCTGGCGAGAGGACGCATCGATGGCGGCTCGAAAGGCGGTTGCCACCAGTCGTTCATCTCCACCCGGGACTGACTCGCCGGTGCTCACCGCGCACAGCGCGTGTTGGTGTAGAGCCGGCAATTCGGCCAGCATCGCGTCGTCGATATCGGCGAGCAGGTCAGCGAGCCCGGCCCATGCCAGTCCTACCTCGGCGGCTGCACCGGTAGTGGTCAACACCATGAACCCAGCGGCCCTTGCCGATTCGATGGCGGCCCGCCATACGGTGCTTTTCCCGATGCCCGCCTGGCCGTCGAGGATCATTGCCGTTGGTGCATGGCGGGCCCGTTCGAGTACTTCTTCCACCCGTTGCAGCTCGTGGCTGCGACCGACGATTTGTACCCCCACGGACAGGATCCTGACAGAGACCTGGCAGGTGTTTAGAGTGAATCGCTACTCGTTTATGGCGCGGCGGTACTCATCTTTACGACGCCGTCGATATCTGGTTTCGACAGGAAACGCGGACCGGTCGATGTAGACGGTGGCGTACTGCCCGTGTCGTTCGCTGTTATCGGCCTGGCAAGTACCAGGGAAATCCCTGTATCGGTGCCCTGACCCGTCTCCATAGCATTCCGCCGGGACCGGATATTCCGGCTGGACGGGGAGGCCGCATCATGCATTCAATCTTTGTCGGCAAGACGCTGCGTATCGAGAAGTCGATCGGGCGGATCGGCGCGTTGGCCGTCGCCCTCGGGGTCGGGGTGGGGCTGGGCACCTCGCTGACATGCGGTATCGCCCATGCGGACGGATCGGACTCCACATCGGCCGGCGCCGATCAAACCAGTAAGGCCTCGTCGCGAGGCCACGGCGCGGGGGGCGCATCAGTCGGGGCGGGCCGACGGTCGTCAACTCATGGGGGGCGTCGCCCCGCGGACGGTACCTCCGGTGGCAGCGCGGCTCAGACGGGTGACACCGTCGATACGAAACGGCGTCACGGTCGCAGTATCAGCGCGGCACAACCAGATGAGTCCACGATGCCGGCGCCCACAGCGGAACGCCAACAGACCGACATCGAGGCTGGTGGCGGCGAGACCGTCCCTGCGGAAGCCGGGCGCCAGCGCGTCGTGCGCAGTAGGACCGATCAGCCGGCGCAGCCTCGGATCGACATGGTTGTCAACGTGGGTGATGCCTCGCCGGCTCCGGTAGCCACCGCCTCGGTGGCGGCGCCTTCAGCAGACCAGGCGATCGGCAGCACTCTCGGATCGCTCTCGGGCACCGGATTGCCGGGGCTCGGGACCGGATTGCGGCGGGGGGGTGATCCCGTCGGCGCGCCAACTACGTTGGTGTTGTTGGCGGGTGCGGGCCGCGAGTTCGGTGGGCGCAGCCGCGTACGACAGGCCGTCGCCAGCTCCGTGTTGTCGTCACAGACCGGACCCGACGGACCCACGCCGTCGGTCGACTCCGTCGCGG
Organism: Mycobacterium sp. ELW1; assembly: GCF_008329905.1. Lineage (NCBI taxonomy): Bacteria > Bacillati > Actinomycetota > Actinomycetes > Mycobacteriales > Mycobacteriaceae > Mycobacterium > Mycobacterium sp. ELW1. The sequence continues at coordinate 223,368 of NZ_CP032155.1, forward strand.
CAAAGAGGCTGTCGGCCTTGGTGACTCCTCGCGCTGCGGCCAGCCCGTTGGAATCCTTCATCGGCACGGTCGGTTCGTTGATCAACACCGCGCTGACTGCGATCAATAACGCGGTGAGCACCGCCCTCACCGCCATCAACACCGCAGTCACCACCGCCGTCACCGCGATCAGCAACACCATTACGAATCTGCTGACGGCAATAGGCGTGATCTCCAAGCCCAATGATGCCCCGTCGGCAGTCAACGACACGGTGACGACTGCCGAGGACTCTGCGGTGTCGGTCACGGCGGGGACGTTGTTGGGCAATGATTCTGATCCCGACGGTGACACGTTGACGGTGACGGGTGTGTCGTCGGGGGCGCACGGCACTGCGGTGTTGAACGGTACGACGGTGACGTATACGCCGACGGCGAATTTCAGTGGTGCAGATAGTTTTACGTACACGGTGTCGGATGGTCGTGGGGGCACGGCGACGGCGACGGTGGCGGTGACGGTCACGGCGGTCAATGATGGCCCGGTTGCCGGGAACAACACGGTGACGACTGCTGAGGACTCTGCGGTGTCGGTCACGGCGGGGACGTTGTTGGGCAATGATTCTGATCCCGACGGTGACACGTTGTCGGTGACGGGTGTGTCGTCGGGGGCGCACGGCACTGCGGTGTTGAACGGTACGACGGTGACGTATACGCCGACGGCGAATTTCAGTGGTGTGGATAGTTTTACGTACACGGTGTCGGATGGTCATGGGGGCACGGCGACGGCGACGGTGGCGGTGACGGTCACGGCGGTCAATGATGGCCCGGTTGCCGGGAACAACACGGTGACGACTGCTGAGGACTCTGCGGTGTCGGTCACGGCGGGGACGTTGTTGGGCAATGATTCTGATCCCGATGGGGATGCGTTGGCGGTCACTGGTGTGTCGTCGGGGGCGCACGGTTCGGCGGTGCTGAACGGTACGACGGTGACGTATACGCCGACGGCGAATTTCAATGGTGCAGATAGCTTTACGTACACGGTGTCGGATGGTCATGGGGGCACGGCGACGGCCACGGTGGCAGTGACGGTCACGGCGGTCAACGACGCGCCGGTGGCGGGTTCCAACTCCGTGAGTACCGTCGAGGGCACGCCGGTCTCGGTCTCTACAACCACCCTGTTGGGCAACGACTCCGACGTGGATGGGGACACGCTGAGCGTCACCGGGATCAGTCAGCCCGGGCATGGTTCGGCGGTGCTCGATGGCGGCACACTCACCTACACCCCGGATGCCGATTTCCATGGCGTCGACTCGCTGACCTACACGGTTTCCGACGGCCACGGTGGTACTGCGACCGGCACCGTGTCGGTGACGGTTACGTCGGTCAACGACGCTCCCATCGCGGGCGGAGACGCTGTGACCACCGCCGAGGACACTGCGGTCTCGATCAGTACGGTGACATTGTTGGGCAACGACTCTGACAAGGATGGGGACACGCTGAGCGTCACCGGGATCAGTCAGCCCGGGCATGGTTCGGCGGTGCTCGATGGCGGCACACTCACCTACACCCCGGATGCCGATTTCCATGGCGTCGACTCGCTGACCTACACGGTTTCCGACGGCCACGGCGGCACTGTCACAGGCACCGTGTCGGTGACCATCACCCCCGTCAATGACGCACCCACAGCTGTCAACGATTCGGCCAGTACCGCCCCGAACACGGCGGTGACCATCGATGTGTTGGGCAACGACACTGATGTGGACGGCGACCCGTTGAGCGTGACTGTTGCGGGGACAGCCGCGCACGGCACCGTAGCAGTCAACGAAGACGGCACCATCACTTACACGCCGAACGAAAACTACACCGGGACTGACAGTTTCACCTACACCATCTCCGATGGAACCACCGGCAACAGCGCCGCCGTTACCGTCAAGGTCGCCGTACCCACCCAGTCGTCGCTGACCCTGGCGAGTTTCGACCAACCCCAGATCCAGATCACCGCCTCCGGTGGTGTGTACGTCGTGGGAAAGGCATTCGTTGAAATAGGCGACACTGGAATGGGATACGACCGATTTGTTGTCGGCCGACTCGGTGAGGACGGCATGATCACCCCCGTCATCGACCTGGACAACATCGGGTGGCCGTACCTCGCCGACGTGACGGTCGGCCCGGACGGTCGGGTATATGTCCTCGACAACGGCTGGTCGGGTGCAGACGGCACATTGACGGTGTATGACACCTATGGCACCCCACACGTGATCTTGGACGACGGCGAGCTCGGCTCGGTCGACATCGGCACGGACTTGAGCGGAGACGCGGTCCATATGGCTGTCGGCAACGACGGGAAGATCTATCTCACCGCATGGGCCGGCTTCGGAGAGGACGCGATCCCCTCCGCGTTGACAGTGCTCAACCCCGACGGTTCGGTGGCGGTCGCGCCGGTCGATCTCGGCTTCCGATTCTCCGATGCGAAAGACCTGGTCGTCGGTGCAGACGGGCACGCTTACATTCTCGGTGTCGATCCCAACAGCTCCACGTACACCGTGGTGGTCGTGGGCTCAAGCGGTTCGGTCGACAAGCGGATTTCGTTGGCCAACTTGCCGGGGTCGAGCATTGCGGTCGGGGCGGACGGCACCGTATATGTTGCGTCCAACGATGGGGTCTTCACCGTCAACGCATCGGGACCCTTCGGCGTGCTGAACGGAATACCCAGCGACGGAACAGATATCGAAGCAATCGCGATGGGTACTCAGGGCCTCTACGTCCTGAAGGACAACGCCTTGTCAGTGGTGGATCCGGGCAGCATCAAGGTGCAGACGGTCCTCGACAGCGTTGATGACTTCAAATACATTGTCGGCCTGACAGTAGGACCCGACGGTGCCAGGTATGTCGCCGGCGTCGTCGACACCTTCTTGGGAGTCACAAGAATTGCCAAGGTCGACGTCGACGGGACGGTGTCAGATCTGGGCCCAGTCGCGTTGAACGGTTTCGGATCCTTCGACGCCGGCTCGGATGGACTTATCTATACCGCCGGACCCGGCGGGATCACCGTGATCAACACTGTCACCGGTTCGCGGGCGATCATTACGGTCCGTTCCGGTGGAGCGTCCCACGTGGCCGTCAGCCAGGACGGCGCGGTCTACTTCACCGGCTACCACTATGACCCGGACAGCGGCACCGTCGTCGGCTATCTGTCGGCCATAGATTCCGACGGCAACGTCGTTCTCCCTCCGGTAAATCTCGGCGACCAGACTTCCCACGAAGTCACCGGGTTGGCGGTTGGTTCAGACGGGCGGATCTACCTGACCAGCTATGTCAGCGACACGAGAAGCGCCGAAATGACGATCCTGCAGTCCAACGGAACTGTCGAATCGACTGTGCCGCTGGGTAGCGGCGGCTCCACGGGGTTGGCGGTCGGTGCCGATGGCACTGCCTATGTGATCAATAACGGACGAGTGATCGCGGTCGATTCGAGCGGTCCCATTGGCACCGTACGGTTTGGTTCGGGTCTCGCGTCCGTGCCCACCATGATCACGGTCGGCAACGACGGGTTGCTCTACGTCGCCGTCAACGACTACACACAGGCAACCGTGACCAGTTCGATCTCGGTCCTCGACCCGACCGATCTGGTCGAGGACGGGACGAGCAACGGTCTCAGCGAGTTCGTCGGCTTGTACGGAATCGCCGTCGATAGTGGCGGTCAGAAGTACGTCCTGGGCTACAACTACGACTCTTCTGGCAGCACCCATTCCAAACTTGTGGTGGTCAGTGCCGACGGCACATCGGTCACCCAATTGGCCGACCTCGGTCCCGGCAGTGGTGCGGTCGACGTCGAGATCGGGGCGGACGGTCGCCTCATGGTCACTGATGTCGCTCTCGGCACGGTTACGGCGTACGACCCGGTCAACGGCTATGCACCGCAGTTGATCCGGTCGATCGCCGGGGCTGCCGGGCTCGCCCTCGGCAACGGCCGCATCTATGTGAGCAGCGTCATCACCAACACCGATGCACCGCAGAGCGGCAAGTTGACCATCCTCAATGGCGACGGTTCGCTGATGACGACCGTCGATCTCGGTGGTGCGGCACTGGGCGCCAGCGTGGGCCCGGACGGCCGCGTCTACGTGGTCACGGCGTCGAGTGACAGCGGTACGAGCATCGATGGCGCGTTGCTGATCTTCAGCTCCGGCGGCGTGCTTCAGAAGACCATCGCGCTACCGAATAGGGCGAGCTACAACGTGACGGTGGGCCCGAACGGCACCGCCTACATTGCGGACGTCACCGGCCACGTGGTCGCCGTCGGCCAGGACGGCAGAGTCAGTGACCTCGCCGCTGTTGCCTTTCCGGTCGGGCTCGATATTGGTCCCGACGGGAAGCTTTACGTGACGAGCGCCGTCGATACCACCGGCCAAGGTCCTTCCATCACGGTGATCGATACCGCGACGAACCTGTAGCCCTAGACCGATGACGCGGCGCGCCGCGGGGGACGCGCCGCGTCGTCATCGGTCCCGTCGAGCGCGACAATTCTGAACCGGCCCACCGTCTCCCCCAGATGGGGACCCGTAGCGATGCGGGCCGTTCTGGCTTGGGGAGAAGCCCACCGATGTGGTTACTCGTGTCACGAGCACGGGGGAGCGTCTTATCGACCAGCCCAAGGCGCTGTAGCCGTTCAGCTGACCCGGCGTTGACGGTGGTTGGCGTCGGTCCGCAGGACCGTGCGGATGGCAACGGTGTCGCCGAGCATCGCCCCGGCGGTGCGCATGGTGGCGTCGGCGGCCCGGATGCCGGCGTGAAGTCCGTGCCGCGCCGGGACCGTCGCGGTCAACGTCACGGTGGGGATGCCGCCGCGAACGGCGGCGCTGCCACTGGCTTTCAGAACCTGGGCATTCGATTTCAAGGCCGTGGCCGATGCCCGGGCCACCGCGTTGGCGTTCACGGTGACCGAGTGGTCGTCGTCGTAGTCGAGGGTCACTCGGGTGGCGCGTCGTGCCGGACGGTGTGCGGCCAGCCATCGCAGACCGACCAGAACCAGGATCAGCCCGCCCGCCCCGGTGGCAAACGGCCACCACCCGGCGTGCATCACCTGGTCGACCTCAGGCAGGCGAAGTTCCTTGCCGCCGTGCAGTTTTCCGATGTGCCACTGCCATGCGGCGATGGGCAATGCGATCAGGCTCAGGCCGACGACCAGTGCGATGGCACGGTCGACGCCGATGGCGAAACGGGTCATCGTCGGGACTCCTGTCGGACGCGCACGGTGATGCGGGGTGGCCGGGCCAGCGGCTGGAGTTCGTCGCGGACCGCTCGTGCGACCAGATGCCTGATCTCGGCAATTTCGGGCACAGACACCACGCACCGCAGCGAGACCTTGCGGGCGGTCGCGGTGCTGTCGACCTGCTCGACACCGGGCACGTCCCGGGCGGCGGTCGCGGCGGCCTGGGCGACGTCGCGCAGGCGGACGTAGACGGCCCCGCCGCTGTCGCCGCGGGCCGGCACCGCGGTGGCCCGGCGCGGCTTGACCGCGAGCCCGGTCAGCAGAATGCCGACGACGCCCGCCGCGATGGTCACGGCCAGCACGATGATCGACGGTTGCAGACCGTCAACGGCCTTGACCGCCAACGGAAGCCACTGCTCGCCGCCCACCAGGCCGGCCTGGACGGCGGTGTCGCGTAGGCAGACGGCGCCGACCGCGATCAGCAGAACCGCGAGAGCGGCCGCGGCATAGCTGGCCCCCGCCGGGGCGAGGGGCACCGCCGCGGGTCGGCACCGGGACTCGCCGAGCGGGCGATCCTCTGGAGCCTGCTCCAGGGAAACGGTGCTGTGCTCAGCCACGGCCCCGGCTCCTGAGCCAGGTGGTGGCGTCGAACTCGCCGTCCCGGTGCCCGCCGATGACATAGCCGATCAGTCCCAGCAGCAGCGCCAGCAGAAAGCCGGTGAAGCCGCCGGCGGCAGCGGCGACCCCGAGAAGAATTCCGGCGAGCATGCCGGCGGTAGCGGTGGTCATGAATCCTCCTGAGGTGTCGGGTCGGTTGCGGTGTTGGTGGGTGCTGGGGCGATCTCTTCGACGGTCACATCCACCGGCAGGTCGGGCATTGCGGCACCGACCGCCGAGCGGACTGCGGCAGCGGTCTGGCGCACGGGTGCACCGGTCGCGACCGCGATGTGGACCTCCACCCGGTCGTCGCGGATGCGCACCCCGGTGACGCGCCGGCCGGGCAGGTAGGTGCCCACCTCGCCGAACATGCCGGGGTGCAGGGCCGCGACGCCGGGCACGGCGCGAGCGATGCTCGCGACCGTGTCCGCGGCGGTCGGATCGTCGTGCACTATTCGACCCGGGTCAGCTGGCCGGCGGTGTCGTCGCTGTCGTCGTCGACGAAAATGTCGTGGACGGTGATGTTGACCTCGACGACCTCCAGGCCGGTCATGCGCTCCAAGGCGGCGATGACGTTGCGGCGGATTCCGGTGGCCAGGTCGGCGATCGACACGCCGTACTCGGCGACGATGTCGAGGTCGACGGCGGCCTGCTTCTCACCGACCTCGACCGAGACGCCCTGCGCGTAGTTCGTCGACGCGCCGGGGATGCGCTCCCGCAGTGCGCCCACCGCACGACTGGCGTTGCCGCCGAGATCGTGAACGCCGTTGACCTCACGTGCGGCCAGCCCGGCGATCTTGGAGACGACGGTGTCGGCGATCGTGGTGCGTCCGTGGCTCGTGGCCAGGGGGCCGTTGGCCGCGGCGGCTGGGGCAGTGCCGGCCGGGGTCGGGGTTGCAGTGGTGCTCATTGGGTGATCCTCTCTGTCCTCGTTTCCGTACACCCAGTGAGACGGCGCGGCCGCCGCGAACCGAACGCCGAATCTCTGTGGTGTGCACCACACATCCGAAATGCTCCCGGTACCGAATACCTGGAGTCCGGCCACCGCCGCGACGTTCGATGCAGGTGCGGAAGGCTGCTAGTGCTCAGCGACGATGCGACCGGGATCTCCCCGCCGGCGGGTGACCGTGACCGGGAGTTGGCGGCCGCCGCCGCAGCCGGGTCCATCGAGGCCTTCGAGGAATTGGTGCGCAGGCACGGTCCCGCGCTGTACCGGTATGCGCGGCGGATGACCCGGGATGCCGACGCGGTCAACGACATCGTCCAAGAGACCTTCGTCGCCGCCTGGCGGCAGATCGGGAACTTTCGCGGTGACAGCGCCGTCCTGACCTGGCTGTTCGCCATCTGTGCGCGCAAGGTCACCGACTCGCATCGGGTCAAACGGGCGATTCCCATCGACGACCGTCTCATCGAGCCGGTCAGTCAGGACGCCGGCGCGAGCCCGTTCACGTTCGCCTCCAACAGCGCCTTCCTCGACGCGATGGAAGAGGCGCTGGCCGAATTGCCGCCGCGGCAGCGGGCGGTCTGGATGCTGAGGGAGATCGAAATGTTGACGTTCCCGGAAGTTGGCAACATCCTGAACTTGAGCCCGGACGCGGCCCGGGGGCATCATCACCGGGCGCGGGTAACCCTTCAGCAGAGGCTTCAGCAATGGCGATAGGAGATCTCGAGATTTTCGACAACGCCGGACGGCTGTTGCGAGCAGTCCCGGAGCCGCAGTGGCAGGCCATCGAGCCGGCGGTGCTGGCCGCGGTGCGCGCCACCCCTCGGGGTGGCTGGCCGCTGACGGTGGAGGACCCTGAGCCGGGCACCGCGCCGGGGCGCATCCAGGTCAGCGATCTCGTACTGACCGCGGCGCTGAGCCGGGCGCTGGCCGGTCAGCCGGACTATTTTGTCGACCGGATTGAAGCCACCTCCGATGACGAAGTGCTGCAAGGTATTCAGATCCAGCTCAGCGGTCTCTACGGAGCCGACCTGGTGTCGGTCACCGAGCGCGTGCGCGAGCGCGCCGCAGGTGTTCTCGCCGACGTGATCGGACCGGGTACCGCTGTCCCCGTCAGCGTGACGGTGGTCGACGTCCACCGTTGACGGCGCCGGCCACTATGTGATCGACGACACGGCGATGCGGCGTTCGGTTGCGCGCGGTGCCACCGTCCAACTCCTGTCGGCGCAACAACGCGCCGGTCCCCGAGGCCGCAATTGCGTTGCGGCGCAAAGGAGGAGGATGTCATGTCAGATGCAAAGGACACCGCCAAGGACGCTGCCGGCGGCATCATCGAGGACCTCAAGGGTAAGGCCAAAGAGGTCGTGGGCTCGGTGACCGGACGCGACGATCTGGTGCGCGAGGGTAAGGCCCAGCAGGACAAGGCCGAGCAGTAGCCGGACGGGCGGCGCGGGGTACGCCCGCGCCGCCCATCGAGGCTTATGCCCGCGGCGTACCGAGCCGTACGGTTTCCAGCGCCGCCAGCGCGTCGTCGGGAATCGGGACCGGTCCGTCGTCGCCGAGCAGCACCAGCACGGTGTCACACACCCCGACGCAACGGCCGTCGACGAACAATCCGGTCGACGCGACGAACGACGTGCGCCCGATCCGTCCAACCCCGGCGCCGGTCTCGATGGTGCCCGGCCAGTGCGCCTCGGCGAGGAAGTGCACCGCGTTCTGTGAGGTGACCAGGCGCAGCCGCCGGGTGGTCACGTCGTAGATATCGGGAAACAGGCTGCGGTTCATGGTCGCCCGGGCGTTCTCGTGCATCGCCTCGAGCGCCAGGTTGTTGAGGTGGGCGTTGGAATCCATGTCGCCGTAGCGCGCCTCGACGGTGCCGGTCACGGGGTAGGAGTCCAGCCGCAGCCGCATCTCGTGCGGACGGGCCGCGGTCGTTGTCCAGTCGCTCACAAGTGCGCAAGCTTATCGGCCGCGTGCCGCCAGCTGACCAGCGCCGCCGCCGCGACCATGATCAGGGCCGCACCGACCGTCGGCTCGGGCAGCAGCGCCGCGGCCACCATCGCGATGGTCAGCGCCACCACGCAAGCGCTTTGGACGACGTCACGCCGGCCGGCGTCGAGCACCAGCCACGTCGTCAACAGGAACACCGCCAGCGGGACGGTCAGCGTCAGACCCGCCACCGCATGCGGCAGGTGGCCCTCGCCGAGATGCTCGGCGACGATGACCTCCACCCCGGCTGAGAACGCCGCGGCCGACGCGAAGATGAAGTAGTGCAGATAGCCCCAGTAGAACGAGCGGCGTCTCGTCGCGGTCTGGTGGTGCTGCGGACGGTCGAAATAGATCCACCACATCGAGGCCACGATCGCCAGTGAGCAGACTGCGACCAAGATCAGGCCGAGCCGCGCATCGTCGTTGGACAACCCGCCGATGATCGAATTTGCGGCCGCCAGAATCGATTCGCCGAGCACGATCAAGGTGAACAGCCCGTACCGTTCGGCGATGTGGTGGTGGTGGTAGGCCGTCGCCTTGTACCGCTCGGCGATCAGCGCCACCGACAGGTCAGCCAGCGCCAGCGCTGGGAACAACCAAACCGGGCCGTCGAGGAACCACCAGGACACCCACAGCACCTGCACGACGACGATGCCGATCGCGTACCGCACGCAGGTGCCGCGATACTCGCGATCGGTGATCGCGGCCCGGATCCACTGTGCGGCCGTGGCCACCCGCATGATCACGTACCCGGCGACGATCGCCCCGAAGTCGTTGGACAGCATCGCGCTCTGGGCGCCCGCGGCGATCACCAGGGCGCCGGCCATCTGCACGAACACGGTCAGCCGGTAGAGCCAGTCGTCGGTGTCGTAGGCACTGGCGAACCAGGTGAAGTTCATCCAGGCGTTGAAGATCGCGAAGAACACCATCGCGTAGGACGCCAAGCCTGAGGCGAAGTGCTGTTCTTCCCAAAGATGGTGCAGTGCACCGGAAGACTGGGATACGGCGACGACGAAAACGAGGTCGAAGAGTAGCTCTAGAGAGCTGGCCGCGCGGTGCGGTTCATCGGGGTCGCGGGCGAGCATCGCCCGCAGGCCGGCCGGCAAAAGTGCGGGTCAGCGCTGATTAAACCGGCGGGTAGGCGGGCGGCGGGTAGACACCGCGCAGCGCCCAGGGCAACCAGCTGAAGAAGTACTCGACCTCGTCGCTCGCGTCATAGTCCGGATTCGGATCCATCCCTCGCACCTCCTGAGCGTCACCGCAATAGAACCGGAGTCTAGTCCGCGGGCCGCAACCGCGACACCGGTCATTAAACTATCCAACCAGTTGATAGAGAGCCGGCGTTGTCGGCGAACAAAATGACGCCGTGCCGGCCGGCGCCGGCACAGGACAAGCGAGGACACCATGGCATCCGAGAACGGGATGACCCGGCGCGAAGAGCTGCTGGCCGTCGCCACCAAGCTCTTCGCCGCGCGCGGCTATCACGGAACCAGGATGGATGACGTCGCCGATGTGGTCGGCCTGAACAAGGCGACGGTCTACCACTATTACGCCAGCAAGTCGCTGATCCTGTTCGACATCTACCGCACTGCTGCCGAGAACACCCTGGAGGCCGTACACGACGATCCGTCCTGGACCGCCCGTGAAGCGCTCTACCAGTACACCGTGCGGCTGCTGACGAACATCGCCGAGAACCCCGAGGGCGCGGCGGTGTACTTCCAGGAGGCGCCCTACATCACCGAGTGGTTCACCGAAGAGCAGGTCGCCGAGGTCCGGGAAAAGGAGACCCAGGTCTACGAGCACGTGCACGGTCTGATCGACCGCGGGATCGCCAGCGGCGAGTTCTTCGAGTGCGATACGCACGTGGTGGCCCTGGGCTACATCGGCATGACGCTGGGCGCCTACCGGTGGCTGCGACCGGACGGCCGGCGCACCGCCAAGGAGATCGCCGCCGAGTTCAGTACCGCATTGCTGCGCGGCCTGATTCGGGACGAAACGGTGCGCGTGGAATCCCCGCTGGGCATGCCCGACGTGGCGGGCGCGGCCAAGAAGGCGCCCGCCTGAGGCCGATATGATCGGCCGATGCCGCTCGTCAGCAAGACCGTTGAAGTCAACGCCGATGCCGACACGATCCTTCGGATAGTCGCCGACTTCGAGACCTATCCGGACTGGAACCCCGAGGCCAAGGCCGTCTATGTGCTGGCCCGATACGACGACGGCCGGCCCAGCCAGCTGCGTCTGGACATGGAGATCCAGGGCCAGTCGGGCACCTTCATCCAGGCGGTCTACTACCCCGGCGAGGGCCAGATCCAGACCGTGCTGCAGCAGGGTGAGGTGTTCACCAAGCAGGATCAGCTGTTCTCGGTGGTCGCGATGGGTCCCTCCAGCCTGCTGACCGTCGACCTGGAGGTCGAGGTGTCCCTGCCGGTCCCGGACATGATGGTCAAGAAGCTGATCAACGACGTGCTCGAGCACCTGGCCGACAATCTCAAGACCCGCGCCGAGCAGTTGTCCGCCAGCTCGTAGCCGCGTCGATCGGCTACCGCCACATCCCGTTGCGCTCGAGCTGTTCCAACAGCCGGTGCACGCCGTCGTTGAACTCCGCCGCGGAGAGCTCGGCGAGGGTGGCCTTGTCGCGCCGGCGCAGCGCCTCGATCAGCCTGCGATGGGTGTCCACCGCGTTCGCACCCCAGGACGGGTCGGTGACATAGATCTGCGGCGGCATGTACCGCGCCGCATGAAGCAGGAACCAGGCCAGTTTGATCCGGCCCGCTCCGCGGTTGAGCAGCCGGTGAAAGGCGAACTCGGCAGCACCCACGGTGGCCGGATCGCCCTCGGCCACCGCTGCCTCCAACGCCTCGTTCGCGCGTTCGAGCTCGTCGATCTGCTCGGCGGTCAGCCGGTCGGCCGCACTGCTCACCAATTCCTTGGCAATGGTGGCCTGCAACCAGTAGATGTCGGCGATGTCCTGGCGGCTCAGCGGCTGCACCACATAGCCGCGCCGGGGCTCGAGTGCGACCATGCCCTCGCCGCGCAGCGTCAGCAGCGCCTCCCGCACCGGGGTGATGCTGACCCCGAGCCGGGCGGCCGTCTCGTCGAGCCGGATGAACGTCCCGGGCCGCAGGACGCCGGTCATGATCGCTTCGCGAAGGTGGGCGGCGACCTCGTCGGACAGCTGTGAGCGACGGCTTCCCCGGCGGTTGCCGACCCGTGTGGAAGCCGGTGCGTTCACGTGACCTCCGGGGACTTGTGTGGCGAGCGGTCAAGCAATAGTGTGACCCAAGCAACAACAGATTTGATCAAATATAACGATTCCTGCGTTCTCCAGCCACCGGGTTCACGCATCCTTTACGACATAGGGAACTGTCGTCATTCGGAACTGTTGAGAGGGCAACGAAGACCAGTGACCAGCCAGCTGACCACGACGACCGAGCAGCCGTATCTGGCGCGCCGGCAGAACTGGACCAACCAGTTGGCGCGTCATGCTCTCATGCAGCCCGAGGCCACCGCATTGCGGTTCATGGGCCGCACGACCACCTGGGCCGAGTTCGACCACCGGGTGACCAAGCTCGCCGACGCGTTGAGCCGCCGCGGGGTCTGCTTCGGCGACCGGGTGATGATCCTGATGCTGAACCGCCCGGAGTTCGTCGAGGCGACTTTGGCCGCCAACCAGCTCGGGGCGATCGCCGTACCGGTCAACTTCCGGCTCACACCGCCGGAGCTGGCGTTCCTGGTCCAGGACTGTGAAGCGGCGGTGCTGGTCACCGAAACGGTGCTCGCCGACGTCGCCAAGGCCGTGCGCGACCTCGCGCCCGGGCTGTCCGCGGTGATCGTCGCCGGCGGCGCAACCGAGGACGGGGTGCTCGGTTACGAGGATCTGATCGTCGAAGAGGGCGAGCAGCACCAGCCGGTGGACATCCCCAACGACAGCCCCGCGCTGATCATGTACACCTCGGGCACCACCGGGCGGCCCAAGGGCGCGGTGCTGACCCACACCAATCTGGCCGGTCAGGCGATGACCGGGATGTACACCACCGGCCCCGACATCAACAATGACGTCGGATTCATCGGGGTTCCGCTGTTCCACATCGCCGGCATCGGCAACACCCTCGGCGGCCTGATGCTGGGCACTCCGACGGTCATCCACCCGCTGGGCGGATTCGACCCGGGCCAGCTGCTCGACGTACTCGAGGCCGAGCGGGTCACCGGCATCTTCCTGGTGCCCGCCCAGTGGCAGGCGGTCTGCGCGGCGCAGAAGGCCAAGCCGCGCGACATCCGGTTGCGTGCGCTGTCCTGGGGTGCGGCGCCGGCGTCGGACACCCTGCTGCGCGAGATGTCAGAGACGTTCCCGGACAGCAAGATCCTGGCCGCGTTCGGCCAGACCGAGATGTCGCCGGTGACGTGCATGCTGCTCGGCGACGACGCGATCCGTAAACGCGGGTCGGTGGGCAAGGTGATCCCGACCGTGGCCGCGCGCATCGTCGACGAAGACATGAACGACGTCCCGGTCGGGGAGGTCGGCGAAATCGTCTATCGCGCCCCAACTCTCATGGCCGGTTACTGGAACAACCCGCAGGCCACCGCGGAGGCGTTCGCGGGCGGCTGGTTCCATTCCGGCGACCTGGTCCGCGCGGATGCCGACGGCTACATCTGGGTGGTCGACCGCAAGAAGGACATGATCATCTCCGGCGGAGAGAACATCTACTGCGCCGAGGTCGAGAACGTGCTGGCCGCCCACCCGGCGATCGTGGAGGTGGCGGTCATCGGCCGGGCGCACCCCAAATGGGGTGAGGTACCGGTGGCCGTCGCAGCGATCAACGCCGCCGCGCTGCGGCTGGAAGAACTTGACGAATTTCTGACCGAACGTCTGGCACGGTACAAACATCCCAAGGGACTTGAAATCGTCGACGCGTTGCCCCGCAACCCTGCGGGCAAGGTGCTGAAGACGGAATTACGGATTCGGTTCAGCGCCAGTGCCCCGGCCGATGGGAGCGTTGAATCCGGTTCGGATGCACCGGATCCCACCTAGCGGAACGACGTATTACGGATGCGACAAAAATCGAGTAGTGGGGATGGAGGGTCAATAGTGCAGATGCGGCGCACGGCCCGTGAGGCATCGGGTACATTCCTGTGGTCCGCCTTACTACTGAGTAGTAGGGAGACGACACTCACTCACTGCGGGTCGGGGCAAGGAGGGTACGTGCCAGTCGGACTGCCGCCACGCGACGACCGACGTGGTCCCGTCATGTGGGTGAACCGGTGACCGCCGCGACCACTGGCGTCGGCGGCTACCTCCAGGACAAAGCCCGTCCGGCCCTCACCGCCATCGGCGGCTTCTTCCGCATGTGCGTCCTCACCGCCAAAGCGACCACCAAGTGGCCGTTCGAGTGGCGTGAGTTCATCCTTCAGGGCTGGTTCCAGTTCCGGGTGACCTTCCTGCCGACCATCGCCGTCGCGGTCCCCAACACCATCCTCATCATCTTCACGATCAACATCCTGCTGGTGGAGTTCGGCGCGGCCGACGTCTCCGGTGCCGGTGCGGCACTGGCCGCGGTGACCCAGCTCGGCCCGATCGTGACCGTGCTGGTCGTCGCCGGCGCCGGGTCGACGGCCATCTGCGCCGACCTCGGCGCGCGCACCATTCGCGAAGAGATCGACGCCCTCGAGGTCCTCGGCATCGACCCGATCCACCGCCTCGTGCTGCCCCGCGTGGTGGCCGCCACGTTCGTCGCGGTGCTCCTCAACGGCGCGGTCATCACCGTCGGCCTGGTCGGCGGCTTCATCTTCGGCGTCTACATGCAGAACATCTCCGCCGGCGCCTACGTCTCCACGCTCACCCTGATCACCGGATTGCCGGAGGTCATCATCTCGATCGTCAAGGCGCTCACCTTCGGGCTGATCGCCGGGCTGGTCGGCTGCTACCGCGGCCTGACGGTGTCCGGCGGCGCCAAGGGCCTGGGCACGGCGGTGAACGAAACGCTGGTGCTCTCCGTTGTCGCTTTGTTCGCTGTCAACGTCGTCTTGACGACTATCGGCGTGAAGTTCGGAACGGGGCACTGACATGAGTACTGCAGCAGTCATCCGGTCCCGGTACCCCCGCGCATACTCCAGCGCCACCAAGTGGGCGTCGGCCCCCGGCCGGTTCATCGACCGGGTCGGCGACGTTGCCTGGTTCACCGTCACCGCGGTCGGCCAGATCCCGCACGCGCTGCGCTACTACCGCCGCGCCACCCTGCGGCTGATCGCCGAGATCGGCATGGGCACCGGCGCGATGGCCGTCATCGGCGGCACCATCGCGATCGTCGGTTTCGTCACCCTGTCCGGTGGCTCCCTGATCGCGATCCAGGGCTATGCCTCACTGGGCAACATCGGTGTGGAGGCCTTCACCGGCTTCGTCGCCGCGCTGGTCAACGTCCGCGTCGTCGCACCGCTGGTGTCCGGGCACGCACTGGCCGCGACGGTCGGCGCGGGCGCCACCGCCGAGCTGGGCGCCATGCGCATCGCCGAGGAGATCGACGCCCTCGAGGTGATGGGCATCAAGTCCATCAGTTACCTGGTGTCGACGCGGATCCTTGCCGGCATGGTCGTGATCATTCCGCTGTATGCGATGGCGTTGCTGCTGTCGTTCCTGGCGGCGCAGCTGACCACGACGGTGTTCTACGGTCAGTCGACGGGTACCTATGACCACTACTTCCGTACGTTCCTGCGCCCCGATGACGTGTTCTGGTCGTTCGTCGTGGCGATCATCATCGCGATGTTCGTGATGATCAACCACTGCTACTTCGGCTACAACGCCAGCGGCGGTCCGGTCGGTGTGGGCGAGGCGGTCGGAATCTCGATGCGCGCATCGCTGGTTGCCGTCGCGACCGTGGTCCTCCTTGCCTCGTTGGCGCTCTACGGCACCAACCCGAACTTCAACCTCACGGTGTAGCGGTATGACGTCGCCGCTCAACGCATCCCGGCGCCCGCCCATCAAGTTGGCGGGTGTGATCTTTCTGGTGCTGGCAATCGTGCTTGCAACGTTGGTCTACCTCCAATTCCGCGGCGACCTCACGCGCAAGACCACGCTGACGATGGTGTCCGATCGCGCCGGCCTGGTGATGGACCCGGGGTCGAAGGTCACCTACAACGGGGTCGAGATCGGCCGGGTCACCAAAGTCGCCGCGGTGAACCGCGACGGCAAGACGGCGGCCGAGCTGACGCTCGAGGTTGTCCCGCACTACATCTCGCTGATCCCGGCCAACGTCGACGCGCAGATCAAGGCCAGCACCGTCTTCGGCAACAAGTACGTGTCCTTCCGCAGCCCGCCCGATCCGTCCAAGCAGCGGATCTCCAGCGGCGACGTGATCGACGTGTCCCACGTGACGACGGAGTTCAACACGCTGTTCGAGACGCTCATCTCGATCTCGGAGAAGGTCGATCCGGTCAAGCTGAACCTGACGCTCAGCGCGGCCGCCGAGGCGCTCAACGGGCTGGGCACCAAGTTCGGCCAGTCGATCGTCAACGGCAACGCGGTGCTCGACGACGTCAATCCGCAGATGCCGCAGATCCGCAGCAACATCCGCCAGCTGTCGAACCTGGCCGACGTCTACATCAAGGCCAGCCCCGAGTTCTGGGACTCCCTCGACCACGCGGTCACCACCGCCAGCACGCTCAATGCCCAGCAAAAGGATCTCGACGCCGCGCTGTTGGCCTCCACCGGATTCGGCAACACCGGCGCCGACATCTTCGAACGCGGCGGCCCGTACTTCGTGCGCGGCCAGGCCGACCTGATCCCGACCGCCCAGCTGCTCGACACCTACAGCCCGCAGCTGTACTGCCAGATCAAGGGTGAGGCCGAGGCCTTGCCGCAGGCGCTGGATGCGTTCGGTGGCAACGGCTATTCGCTGGACACCGTCACCGAATTCCTCGGTGCCCCCAACCCCTACGTCTATCCGGACAACCTGCCCAGGATCAACGGGCACGGCGGCCCCGGCGGTGCGCCGGGTTGCTGGCAGAAGATCGATCGGAACTTCTGGCCGGCGCCGCACATGGTGGTTGACGACGGAGCCTCCCTCGCGCCGTACAACCACTTCGAGCTCGGCCAGCCCATTCTCACCGAGTACGTGTGGGGTCGCCAAGTCGGGGAGAACACGATCAACCCATGAGAATCACTGGCACAGCAGTCAAACTCGCGGCATTCTCGTTCGTGCTGCTGCTCTTCACGGCGATCATCGTCATCGTGTTCGGGCAGTTCCGCTTCGACCGAACGACCTCGTACACAGCCGAATTCAGCAATGCGAGCGGTCTGCGGGACGGTCAGTTCGTCCGCGCCGGCGGCGTCGAGGTCGGCAAGGTGTCCGACATCAAGCTCATCGGCAACGGCGACCGGGTGCAGGTGACGCTCAACGTCGACCGCACGCTGCCGCTGTATCAGTCGACCACCGCCCAGATCCGCTACCAGGATCTGATCGGCAACCGCTACGTCAATCTCGACCGCGGCACCGGTGAGGGCGCCGACCGAATCCTGCCCGCGGGCGGCTTCATCCCGATGTCGCGCACGCAGCCCGCGCTGGATCTCGACGCACTGATCGGCGGATTCAAGCCCTTGTTCAAGGCGCTGGATCCGCAGAAGGTCAACACCATCGCCTCCTCGCTGATCACCGTCTTCCAGGGGCAGGGCGGCACCATCAACGACATCCTGGATCAGACCGCTCAGCTGACCTCTGCGCTGGCCGATCGCGATCAGGCCATCGGTGAGGTAATCACCAACCTGAACACCGTGCTGGACACCACGGTCAAGCACGAGAAGGACTTCGACCAGACGGTCAACAACTTCGAGGTGCTCATCACCGGGCTGAAGAACCGCGCCGACCCGCTGGCCCAGTCCACCGCCGACATCAGCAATGCGACAGGGACGTTGGGAGATCTCCTGGCCGACGACCGCCCCCAGCTGCAGAACACCATCGCCAAGCTGGAGACCATTCAGCAGCCGCTGGCCGACGGTCAGGATCGGCTCGACGACCTGCTGACCAAGCTGCCCGCAGCCGTGAAGATGATCGGTCGCGCCGGCGGTATCTACGGCGACTTCTTCAACTTCTATCTGTGCGACATCAACCTGAAGCTCAACGGCCTGCAGCCGGGCGGACCGGTCCGCACCGTGAAGATCACTCAGCAGCCCACGGGTAGGTGCACGCCGCAATGAGGACGCTAGAGGGTTCCAACCGCATCAGGAATGGCCTGGCAGGCATTCTGATCGTCATCCTGGTCATCGGGGTGGGGCAGAGCTTTTCCGGCATTCCCCAGCTGTTCGCCCAGCCGGCCTACTACGGCCAGTTCACCGACAGTGCCGGCCTGAATCCGGGTGACAAAGTCCGCATCGCCGGGATGGACGTCGGCACGGTGAAGTCGCTCAAGATCGACGGCGACAAGGTGCTGATCGGATTCAACTTGGGCGCCAGGCAGATTGGCACCGAGAGCCGGCTGGCCATCCGCACCGAGACGATCCTGGGCAAGCGTGTCCTGGAGATCGAGCCGCGCGGTGGCAAGCCGCTGCAGGCCAGCGGGGTGCTGCCGGTGGGCCAGACCACCACGCCGTACCAGATCTACGACGCGGTCTTCGACGTGACGAAAGCCGCTGCGGGCTGGGACATCGACACCGTCAAGCGATCACTGAATGTGTTGTCGGAGACCATCGATCAGACCTACCCGCACCTGAGTGCGGCGCTGGACGGGGTGGCCCGGTTCTCCGACACCATCGGCAAGCGCGACGAACAGTTCAAGCATTTGCTGGCCAACGCCAACAAGGTCGCCGCGGTGTTGGGTAACCGCAGCGAGCAGATCAACCGCCTGGCGGTGAACGCCCAGACACTGCTGGCGGCGGTTAACGAACGTCGCGCCGAGGTCGACGCACTGCTGTCCAACGTCTCGCTGATCTCCCAGCAGTTCACCGGCTTCGTCAACGACAACCCGAACCTGAATCATGTTCTGGAGCAGCTGAAGACGATCAGCGATGTGCTGGTCAAGCACAAGACGGATCTGTCCGACGTGCTGATCACCGCATCGAAGTTCATGGGCGCCCTGGCCGAGGCCATCGGCTCCGGCCCGTACTTCAAGGTTCTCGTCGTCAACCTGGTGCCGTACCAGATCCTGCAGCCGTGGGTGGACGCCGCGTTCAAGAAGCGCGGCATCGATCCCGAGGAGTTCTGGCGCAACGCGGGTCTGCCGGCCTTCCGCTTCCCGGATCCCAACGGCCAGCGCCAGCCCAACGGGGCGCCGCCGCCGGCACCGATCCCGCTGGAAGGCACGCCGGACCATCCCGGTCCCGCGGTCGGCCCCGGCTCGCCGTGCTCGTACACCCCGCCCCCGGACGGGATCCCGACCAACAACAACCCGCTGCCGTGTGCCGGTTTGACCAACCTGCCGTTCGGGCCGGTGGCAGAAGGTGCCTACCCGCCGCCGGACGTGCCGATCTCGGCGCCCAACCCCGACGCGGGCTACCGCCCGGGTGTCCCCAGTGCTGCCTTCCCGGGCGAACTTTCGCCGGCGATCCAGGGTGTGCCCGCCCCGCCGCTGGCGCCCGGTCCGCCGGGGGCCCGCACGGTGCCGGTCGCCCCGACACCGGGTCCGGCCACCGACATCCCCGGATACGCCCCGCCGCCCAACGCCCTGATCGGGCCGATCCCGCCGCCGGGACCGGGACCGCAGGTGCCGCCGGTCGGTGACTTGGCGCCCGTCGACCAGGGAGGGGGAGCGTAAATGTCGACAGTCTTCAACATTCGTAATCTGGGCCTGCCCAAGATGTCTCGGACATCGGTCATCGTCGGCACCCTCGTGGTGGTCATCGCGCTGGTCGTGGCGGTGGTCGGTTACAAGCTGTACGAGAAGCTGACCACCAACACCGTGGTGGCGTACTTCCCCGAGGCGTTGGCGCTCTATCCCGGCGACCGGGTGCAGATCATGGGCGTGCGGGTCGGCGGCATCGACAAGATCGAGCCGGCCGGCGACAAGATGAAGGTCACCTTCCACTACGACAACAAGTACAAGGTGCCCGCCAACGCGACCGCGACGATCCTCAACCCGAGCCTGGTCGCCTCTCGCGTGATCCAGCTGGCGCCCGCCTACACCGGCGGCCCGGTGATGGCCGACAACGCCGTCATCCCGATCGATCGCACCCAGGTGCCGGTGGAATGGGACGACCTGCGCAACCAGATCTCCGACCTCGTCACCAAACTCGGCCCGACACCCGAACAGCCCAAGGGCCCGTTCGGTGATGTCCTGGAGTCCTTCGCCAACGGGCTCGAGGGCAAGGGCCAGCAGATCAACACCACGTTGAAAGCACTGTCCGACGCGGTGAGTGCGCTCAACGAGGGCCGCGGTGACTTCTTCGCCGTCCTCAAGAGCCTGGCGTTGTTCGTCAACGCGCTGCACAAGAGCGATCAGCAGCTGGTGGCGCTCAACACCGACCTGGCCACGTTCACGAACTCGTTCTCCAACTCCGATCAGGAAGTGGCCAAGGCGGTCAAGGACATCGACACCTTGCTGACCACCGCCCGCAAGTTCGTCAACGACAACGGTTCGGTGCTGACCAAGGACATCAACAACCTCTCCGAGGTCACCACTCAGGTGCTCCAGCCGGAGTCGCGCAACGGCCTGGAGACGGTGTTGCACGTCTACCCGAACCTGGCCGCCAACCTGCAGAACATCTACCACCCGACACACGGTGCGCTGGTGGCCATTCCGACGATCGCGAGCTTCGCCAACCCGATGCAGTTCATCTGCAGCGCGATCCAGTCCGGCAGCCGTCTCGGCTACCAGGATTCGGCGGAGATGTGCGCGCAGTACCTGGCGCCGATCATGGATGCGATCAAGTTCAACTTCCCGCCGTTCGGTGTGAACCAGTTCTCGACGGCGGAGACGCTGCCGAAGTACGTGGCCTACTCCGAGGAACGGCTGCGGCCGCCGCCCGGATACAAGGACACGACGGTGCCGGGCATCTGGTCGCGCGACACGTTGTTCTCGCACGGCAACCATGAGCAGGGCTGGATCGTGGCACCGGGCATGCAGGGTGTCGACGTCCAGGCGTTCACCGCCAACATGCTGACCCCGGATTCGCTGGCCGCGTTGATGGGTGGACCCGACCCGGTGAACTACCCGCCGGGTGGTCCACGTGGTGGCGCGCCGTCGAACTCCTATGACCAGAACAACCCGCTGCCGCCGCCGTGGTACCCGGGAGCGATCCCGCCGCCACCGCCGGGTCCGGACGTGGTCCCCGGACCGTTGCCGGTCTCGCAGCAGATCAACGGCGGGGCTCCGGCCCCGGCCGGGCCGGCACCGGCAGCACCTGCGGGGCCTGCGCTGCCCGCTGAGATGGGAGGTGGACAGTGAGCACGATTCTGAGCACCACCCGTCGGTAC
This sequence comes from Mycobacterium sp. ELW1, assembly GCF_008329905.1. Classification (NCBI taxonomy): domain Bacteria; kingdom Bacillati; phylum Actinomycetota; class Actinomycetes; order Mycobacteriales; family Mycobacteriaceae; genus Mycobacterium; species Mycobacterium sp. ELW1. The sequence continues at coordinate 244,537 of NZ_CP032155.1, forward strand.
GGCTGGCGTGGGTTCGTACTGGTACTGACGGCGATGATCCTGACGTCGTGCGGCTGGCGCGGTATCGCGAACGTGCCGATGCCGGGTGGCCCCGGCACCGGGAGCGACAACATGACGGTCTACGTCCAGATGCCGGATACGTTGGCGCTCAACGTCAACAGCCGCGTCCGGGTCGCCGACGTGTTCGTCGGTTCGGTGCGTGCCATCGAGCTCAAGAACTGGATCCCGACGCTGACGCTGAAGCTGCAGCCCGGAGTCAAGCTGCCCGCCAACGCAATTGCGCGCATCGGTCAGACCAGCTTGCTGGGTACCCAGCACGTCGAGCTGGATCCGCCGCCGAACCCGTCGTCCGAGCCGTTGCGTAACGGCGCGACGATCCCGCTGAAGAACTCGCAGTCGTTCCCGACCACCGAACGCACCCTGGCCAGCATCGCCACCGTGCTGCGGGGCGGCGGTATCTCGAACCTGGACGTCATCCAGACCGAGGTCACCAACATCCTGGACGGCAACAGCGAACAGATCCGCGACTTCCTGACCAAGCTGGACACCTTCACCGACCAGCTCAACCAGCAGCGGGACGATCTGACCCGGGCGATCGACAAGACCAACGAACTGGTGTCGATCGTGGCCGCGCGCAACAACACCCTGGACCGGGTGTTGACCGAATTCCCGCCGCTGATCAAGTATTTCGCCGACGCCAGGGACCGGTTCACCGGTGCCGTAGAGGCGCTGGGCCGGTTCAGCAAGGTCACCGCCGACACCTTCTCGGAGGCGCGGGCCAACTTCGACACCAACCTGGCGCTCCTGCAGCGGCCGTTGAAGCAGCTCGGCCGGGCGGCGCCCTACCTGATCGACTCGCTGAAGCTGGTCATCACGGCGCCGTACCCGATCGACAACATCCCGAAGGTGATCCGGGGTGACTACATCAACACGTCGGCCACCTTCGACCTGACGCTGAGCTCGATCGACAACGCGTTCCTCACCGGTACCGGTGTGTCCGGAATGCTGCGTGCGCTCGAGCAGGCATGGGGTCGCGACCCGCAGACGATGATCCCGGATGTTCGGTTCACGCCTCACCCGAACATGACCGACGGGGGACCGTATGTCGAGCGCGGCGAGTGAAGGGGTGACGGCTAGATGTTGACCCGTTTCATCAAGACGCAGCTCGTCATGTTCGGCGTGCTGACCGTGATCGCCCTGCTGGTGTTGGGCTGGTACTTCCTGCGCCTGCCCACACTGGCGGGCATCGGGCAGTACGAGTTGAAGGCCAACCTGCCGTCCTCGGGCGGCCTGTACTCGACCGCCAACGTCACCTACCGGGGCATCACGATCGGCCGCGTCACCGACGTGGAACCGACCGAGACCGGTGTCCGGGCGACGATGAGCATCAGCGACAAGTACAAGATCCCGGCCGACGCCACCGCCAACGTGCACTCGGTGTCGGCGGTCGGCGAGCAGTACCTCGACCTGGTGTCGGAAGGAAATCCCGGTCAGTACTTCTCGCCCGGCCAGACGATCACCAAGTCGACGGTGCCGGAGGAGATCGGCCCGGCGCTGGACGCCGCCAACAAGGGCCTCGCGGCGCTACCGGCCGACAAGATCCCGTTGCTGCTGAACGAAACCGCCCAGGCGGTAGGTGGTTTGGGCCCGGCGCTGCAACGTCTGGTCGACGGCACGCAGGCGCTCGTCACTGACTTCAAGACGAACATCCAGGATGTCAACGACATCATCCAGAACTCGGCGCCCGTCGTCGACAGCCAGGTCAACTCCTCGGATGCGATCCAGCGGTGGGCGGCGAACCTCGACACCATCACCACCCAGACCGCCGAGCAGGATCAGGCGCTGCGCAACGGGTTGAGCCAGGCCGCACCGACCGCCGACGCGGTCAACGCGGTGTTCAGCGATGTGCAGGAGGCGCTGCCGCAGACGCTGGCCAACCTGGAGATCGTGCTGGACATGCTCAAGCGCTATCACAAGGGCGTCGAGCAGTCGCTGGTCCTTCTTCCCCAGGGCGCATCGGTCGCCCAGTCGGTGTCGGCGCCGTACCCGCGCCAGGCCGCGCTGGACTTCGGCCTGACGATCAACCAGCCGCCGCCGTGCTTGACCGGCTTCCTGCCGGCAAGCCAGTGGCGTGCTCCGGCGGACCTGCGGCCGATGCCGGTGGAGAACAACCTCTACTGCAAGATCCCGAAGGACACCCCGGCCAACGTGGTCCGCGGCGCACGTAACTTCCCGTGCGTCGACGTGCCCGGTAAGCGCGCCGCGACGCCGATGGAGTGCCGCAGCCCCGAGCCCTACACCCCGTTGGGCAACAACCCCTGGTACGGCGACCCGAACCAGGTGCTGAACTGCCCCGCGCCCGGTGCTCGATGCGATCAGCCGGTGAACCCCGGTACCGTGATACCGGCACCGTCGATCAACAACGGGATGAACCCGTTGCCGGCCGATCTGCTGCCGGGCCCGACACCACCGACGAGTGACCCACTCACTCCACCCGGGACCGGCACCGTTCAGTGCAACGGTCAACAACCGAACCCCTGCACGTATACCCCGGCAGCCGGTAGCCCGGCACCAGGTAATACGGCCGTCTACACCCCGCAGAGGGGGGAGTTGACCGGTCCCGATGGCGTGAAATACGACGTCAAGAACTCGAGCAGTACAGGAGACGACGGATGGAAGGAGATGCTGGCTCCGGCCGGCTGACCCCACCCCCGGCCGACGATGCCGACCACAGTGCGGCTGAGGAGACGGCGAATCCGACCCCACCGGTCGACGAGACCGAACCGAGCGACAGCGTCGCGCCGCGCGGGTCGCGGCTGAGCGGACGCCGCCTGGCCGTGGTGTGTGCCGGACTGGTGATCGCCGGCCTGCTCGTCGCCACCGGCGGATTCTTCGCACTGCGGTCGCACGACAAGAGCGCCGCCGCGGCGCGGGCCGAGACCACCGCGCTGGCCGCGGCCAAGGACTGCGTCACCGCCACCCAGGCGCCGGATGCCAGTGCGATGGCCGCCAGCCAGCAGAAGATCATCGAATGCTCGACCGGGGACTTCGCGGCGCAGGCCACCCTGTACAGCGGGTTGCTGGTGGACGCTTACCAGGCCGCCAAGGTCCAGGTTCAGGTCTCCAACATGCGTGCGGCCGTGGAACGGCACAACGACGACGGGTCGATGGACGTGCTGGTCGCGGTGCGGGTGAAGGTGTCCAACTCCGCGGCCCAGGACCAGGAGCAGGGGTATCGGCTGCGGGTCAAGATGGCGCCTGAGGGAGGCACGTACAAGATCGCCAACCTCGACCAGGTGAGCAAGTGACGGTGACGGTCCCCGAAGCGGACACCGGCGCCGAGGCCGACGTCGACGCACCCGAGGTCGCCCACGAGGCTTCCGCCGGGGTGCCGGCCGACTGGTCGGCGCGGGCCGGTGCGTTCGTAGTCGACGTCTTCTTCGGTGCCGGCGTGGTGATCACGTGTCTGCTGGTGGCGTGGACCGCACCACTGCGCGGATGGCTGTGGTGGGTCGCGGTCGCACTGGCCGGGGTGGTGTTCTTGGCGGTCGCGGTGAACCGCCTGCTGCTGCCGGCGATCACCGGCTGGACGTTGGGCCGCTCGCTGGCCGGCATCGTCGTGGTCGGCAGGGACGGCACGCCGGTCGGTCCGTGGCGGTTGCTGGCCCGCGACCTTGCCCATCTGCTCGACACCGCCGCGGTGTTCCTCGGCTGGCTGTGGCCGCTGTGGGATTCGCGCGGCCGAACCTTCGCCGACCTGCTCACCCGCACCGAAGTGCGCCGCGTCGAGGGCGAGCGCCCCAACCGGCGTCGCCTGGCCGGTGTGGTGTTGGCGGTTCTCGCGGTGGTCGCCGCCTGCGCCACCGCGCTGGCCTACTTCGGTGTGTACCGACCGGAACTCGCGGTCGAGCAGGCTCGCCAGCAGTTGGCGGTGGACGGTCCGCGGATCGTCGCGCAGATGCTGAGCTACGACGTGGCGTCGATCGACAACGACTTCGCCCGGGCCCGGGGCCTGGCCACCGACGCGTACCGGCCGCAGCTGGTCGCGCAGCAGGACGCCGTGCGCAAGGCCGGACCCGTCGACAACGACTACTGGGTGACCAACGGCGCCGTGCTGACCAACACCCGCGACACGGCCGTCATGCTGCTGCTCATGCAGGGCCAGCGCGGCGAGGCACCCAAGCAACGCCTGATCACCGCCACTGTGCGGGTGAACTTCGAGAGGTCGGCGGCCGGCCAGTGGCAGGTCGCCAATCTGTCGGTGCTGGCCAAACCGAACCCGGCAGGGGAGCCGAAGTGAGCCCGCGCCGCAAGCTCGACGCCGACCACCGGGACCTGTTCCGGTTGCCCGACCCCCAACCGCGCCGCTGGGTCCTGCCTCTGGTCGCCGGCCTGGCGGCGGTGCTGATCATCGCCGCGATCACCGGCAGCACACTGCTGCTGGTGAAGCGCGAAACCCAGCGACACGACGCGGTCCGAGATGTGGCTGTGCTCAGCTTCGTTCGCGGCTTCGTCACGCACTACACGTCCATCGACCCGTTCCACGCCAACGACTACGCCGACAAGGTGCTGGCTCAGGGCACCGGACAGTTCGCAAAGCTGTACCAGGACAAGATGAATGAGGTCGTCGTCCAGGTGGCGCGGGCCGAGCCGACGACGGGAACCGTCCAGGACCTCGGTATCGAGCGCTGGAACCGTGACGGCAGTGCCGACGTGGTGGTGGCCGCGACGACCAAAACCCGTATGCCCGACGGCAAGACCATTGAAAGCGGCAGCCGCTGGGTGGTCACCGCGACCCAAGAAGGAGGTGAAGGAGGTCCGTGGAAGATCAGCAACCTGCTTCAGGTGATCTGACCGACGCCGCACCCGAGGCCACACCGGAGGCCACGCCCGAAGACGAGGCGACCGACGCCGACGCCGAAACCGAAACTGGGGACTCGGCTGCCGCGGAGACGACGAAGAAGCCAACCTGGTTGAGCCGCAACAAGACTGCGCTCGGTGTGGGGATCTCGGCAGCCGTGTTCGTCGCCGGGGGTGCCTTCGCCGGTGCCGCCGTCCAGCCGTACCTGGCGGACCAGGCCGCCGTCGACACCAAGCTCGCGATCGCCCGCACCGCCGCCGATGCGATCACGACGCTGTGGACTTACACCCCGGACGACATGGACAAGCTGCCGGACCGATCGGCGAAGTACCTGTCCGGCGATTTCGAGGATCAGTACCGCAAGTACGTCGACGCGATCGTGCCGACCAACAAGCAGGCCAAGGTCACCAACAGCACCGAGGTGGTCGGCGCGGCCGTCGAATCGCTGAACGGCTCGGAAGCCACCGCGATCGTCTACACCAACACCACGTCGAAGAGCCCGCTGACCAAAGACATTCCCGCGACGAAGTATCTGTCGTACCGCGTGCAGCTGACCCGCGACGGCTCGCACTGGCTGGTCACCAAGATGACGACGGTGACCTCACTGGACCTCACGCCCAAGCTGTAACTCGTTGCGATACTGGCCTCATGGCCGTCGCCTCGCCCGTCTCGCAACGATCCACCGTCGTCGCGCTGCTGCTGCTGACGTTCGCGACCGGATTGGTCGACGCGATCAGCGTGCTGGTTCTCGGGCACGTGTTCGTGGCGAACATGACCGGCAACGTGATCTTTCTGGGCTTCTGGTTCGTGCCGCATTCCGGGGTGGACATGACCGCCGCGGTCGTCGCGTTCGTCAGCTTCCTGACCGGCACGGTGCTCGGCGGACGCTTTGCGCGCCACCTCGATCACGAGGTGGCGGTGCGGACGTGGTTGACCGCGGCACTGGGCGCCGAGGTGGTTCTGCTGGCGGTATTGGCCGCGCTTGCCGGTAGCGGTGTCGTCAACTACCACGACGACGGCAAGCTGATCCTGATCGCCGGGCTGGCGTTGGCGTTCGGTGGGCAGAACGCCGCGGCCCGACAGTTCGGTATCCAGGAACTGTCCACCACGGTGCTGACGACGACGCTGGTGGGGATCGGCTTCGACAGCCGGCTCGCCGGCGGCACCGGGCAGCGGGAAAAGTTGCGCTACAGCGTGGTTGTGACGATGTGCGCAGGTGCGACCATCGGCGCGACGATGTCGCGTTTCATGGTCGCGCCGGTGATCGCATTGGCGGCGGTCGTGGTGGCAGCCGGCCTGGCCGTGTTCCGGTACGGTCCGCAACCCGTGACGGCATCGGACGGGGATCACTAGAGTCGCGGCTATGCCCACTGTCCTGGTCACCGGCGCCGCCCGGGGAATCGGCAAGTCAATCGTGAGTCACCTGGCCGCTGCCGGCTGGGACGTCATCGGCGGAGTGCGCAGCGCCGCCGATGCCGACGCCCTGTCCGCGCTGCCGCGGGTCCGCGCGGTCACCCTCGACGTCACCGATGAGGCGCAGGTCGCCGCGCTTCCCGGCGCACTGCCCGCCCGGCTCGACGCGGTGGTCAACAACGCCGGCATCGCGGTCAGCGGGCCGCTGGAAGGCTTGACCCCTGCCGAGATCCGTCGGCAACTGGAGGTCAACGTCGTCGGCCAGCTTGCCGTCACGCAGGCGGTGCTTCCGCTGCTGCGGCAGTCGCACGGCCGGATCGTGTTCATTTCCAGTGTGAACGGCCAACTTTCGGCACCGATGATGGGCGCCTACAGCGCGTCGAAGTTCGCCCTCGAGGCGGCCGCCGACGCCTTGCGAATCGAGTTGCGGCCGTGGGGCATCGCGGTCAGTGTGGTCCAGCCGGCCCAGACTGACACCGACCTGTGGCGCGATGCGGATCGCAGTGTCGTCGAGATGGAGGCCGCGCTGTCGCCGCAGCATCGCGCGTTGTATTCCAAACATGTTGCGGGGATGCGTAAGTCGATCCCGGCGTCGCAGCGCCTGGCGGTGGATCCGGAGAAGGTGGCCAAGGTGGTGCTCGAGGCGCTCACCGCATCCAAGCCCCATGCGCGGTACCCGGTGGGTCTGCCCGCCGCGCTGCAGATGACCCTGATGACCAAGTTGCCGACCCGCGCCCGCGACGCGGTGCTGCGCCGGGTGCTCGGCCAACCCTGATCAGTTGAAGGCAAGCCACGCCGGCAGGGCGCGCTCACGCGAATCGCACAGCACAGCCATCGTGTCGCACGAGCCCTTCGGCACACCGGCACCGGCCCACATGCCGCCGGTGTCACGGCGAAGCACGATCGCCGACGAGCCGCCGCCGTCGAGCAGGATCGCGGTGTCGCTGCCCAAACCGCGGAACAGATCCTGAATCTGGTCCGGGGTGTAGCTGCCGCCCTGGAACACGTACATCTCGTCCTTGTCGCGGGCGTAGGCCAGCGCGGTGCGGGCCGCGCTGGGTCCGCCGTCGTTCATCTGCCCGGTGTCACCCGGCGCCAGCAGTCCCAGCCCGCTGACCGCGACGAAGCGGGTGCCCTTGTCCAACAAGCCTTGGATCACCGGGGTGGCGGCGTCATAGTCGTCGGGTGATTTGGGCGTCACGACAAACGGCGCCCCGGCGACGGGAAGGATCATCGTGGTCAGTGCCGTCCACACTTCGTCGCCGCCGGACAGCGCCTGCTTGCCCGCGTAGGCGATGGTTCCGGTCACCGCGGTATTGGCACGGCCCTGTCCCTGGGTGTTGTCGACGTAGGCGCCCAGCGGGGAGCTGCACCCCGTCGACTTCCACGAACCGGCCTGCTGCCCACGGACATCGAAGAAGTTGGCATTGATCGCGATGGTGGGCTGGCCGAGTGCCTGCCAAGCCTGCAGCGGGGTGTAGGTCTCCGAGGCCTGCACCAGGCCCTCGCGGGTGCGGGTGCCGGCGGTCCGCTCACAGCGCGCCTGATAGCCGGAGTGGCTGTCGACGAGCAGCCGTGGCGTCAACCGACTCGAGGCAGCCTTGATGATCATCAGGTGGCCTCCGTTGGTCAGCTCGTACCAATTGCCGCCGGCGTTGAGCATCGGCGCGGGGAAGCCGCTGCCGAAGTTGTAGACCAGATAGCTGCCACGCGTGGTGGCGATCGCCTGGGCCAGCTGCGCGCGCGCGTCGGCCGACGCCACGGGAGTGCCGGTGGTGGTGGCCAGGGTCAGAGCGCTCACCGCGGCCATGCTGCCCGCGACCAGGCGGCGCAGCGTCGCGGCGATGGTTGGCACAGTTGCCCTTTCATGACGGTCGGTGCACTACGGCATGTACACCATCATTCTCAGCAACCACACAGTCAACTTAGGTAACAGTCGCGCGGCGGTTCGGCACCGGCGTCGTCACGACCAGCGGCTATAGCTTTCCGCGGCTTTCCGCAGCGGCAATTACGCGGGCGACGGTTAGCTGCGCCGGGAGTGGGGAATCACTGCTTCGCGCGGCGCTCGCCTGGGCCCGCCGGAAACTGAGGAGCAGCAATGATCGGAACGATTATCGGAGCCATCGTCGTCGGCCTGATCGTCGGCGCGCTGGCGCGACTGGTTATGCCCGGTAAGCAGAGCATCGGCATCATCATGACGATCCTGCTCGGTGCGGTGGGTTCCTTCCTGGGCTCGTGGATCACCTACCAGGTCGGATACGCGAACTCCAACGGCGGATTCGCGATCATCCCCTTCCTGGTCGGCATCGTTGTTGCCGCAGTGCTGATCGCGATCTACGTCGCGGTCACCGGGCGCAGCAGCCGGGTTCACCACTAAGAGGTCAGCGGCCCGGCGGTGTGAGGCGGTACACCGCACCGGCGTAATCGTCGGTGATGTACACCGCGCCGTCCGGGCCCGCGACGGCGGCCACGGGACGCCCCCAGCGCGACCCGTCCTGGTCCTGGAATCCTCCGACCAGGGTCTGCTGCGGCCCCAAAGTCCCGTCACGCCAAGCGAAGAACGAAACCTCCGGCGCTCTGGGAGGGGTACGGTTCCACGAGCCGTGCACCCCGACCAGGGCGCCGGAGTCGTATGGTGCGGGCAGCGTGCCGGTGGTGAAACTCAATCCCAGCGGCGCGGAATGCGCACCCAGGGTCTGCTCCACCGGCGGCAGCGCCGTGCAGTCGAGCTTGCTTCCGTCGGCGTTGATCTGGACGTCCCGCACGAAGGCCGGCCCACGGTCGATGTCGGGATTGCAGTAGGGCCAACCGAGTTCGCGTCCCGGCGTCAACCGTGCCACCGACTCCGGTGGGTGGTCGTTGACGTAGTCGGTGACTGTGGCGTACTCCGGTCCCGGCCGCGGATCGGGAACCTGATCGCGATTGTTGACCGCGGTCCACAGCGCTCCATCGGGTGCGGTGGCGAGGCCGGTCCCGTTGCGCACGCCCGTGGCGAAGGGCGTCGCCGGACCGCCCTCGGGCGGGACCCGCATGATCGTGGCCCGCGGCGGTTCGGCCGTCCGGTCGTCGGCGGTGATGTTGCCGGTCGAGCCGATCGAGAAGTACACCGCCCCGTCGCGGCCGACGGCCACGCTCTTGAGGGCATGGGCATATGCCCCACCGAGATCCGGACTGCGAGCATCGGGCAACCCGCCGGCGACGACGCGGCGGCCGTCGGCCCGGGCGCCGCGATAGTCGAAGGCGTTGACCTGATCGCTTTCGGCCACATACAGCGTGCCGCGATCGAAGGCGAGGCCGTGCGGCTGGTCCAGCCCGTCGAGCAAGACCGTGCTCTGTGGTTGAGGCTCGCCGGGCGCCAGTCGCAGTACCTGGCCCGCGGCCGGCACCGACACCAGCAGCGCCCCGTCCGGTGCCCACGCCGCCAGCCTGGCCCGTGGCACCCGGGCCCACACCGACAGGGTCCAGCCCGGTGGGACCAAGGCTTGCCGCGGGGTGTCGAACGGCGCGGTGTCGAGTCCGGCAGGCACTCCGACGGCGACCGATGCCAACCCGGTGGGAGCCGAGGCCGGGGGAGCCGGCGGCGCGGGATGCCCGCACGCCGCCGTCAGCACCGCGGCCGCGCAGGCGGCTCTAGCCCGCCAGTCCGGCATGCATCTCCCACACGAGGATCTCCGATGGCGCGGTGGCGGTGATCCGCTGACCGCCGGCGGCGGTGAATCGCACCGCGTCGCCTTCGTGTAGCTCGCCCGCCCCTTCGAGCGTCACCTCACCGCGCGGAACGAACAGGTGCAGGTAAGGCGCCTCGGGCAGCTCGACGGCCTCACCGGGCTGCAGCCGCGCGCCGTGCAGCGCCGCGTACCGGTTGCGGATGGCGATCGCGGTCTGGTCCTTGTGCTCGGGCATTCCGGAGGCGATCGTCACCAGCCCGCCGCGCAACAACTCGTCATCGATTTCCAGTTGCTGATAGCCAGGATCGATCCCCGATTCGTCCGGCACCACCCACATCTGCACGAAATGCACTGGTTCACTGTGGGTTTCGTCGCCGGTGAGCGTCCAGGAGTCGTTCTTCTCCGAGTGCAGGATGCCGCGGCCCGCCGACATCCGTTGCGCCAGGCCCGGGTAGATCACGCCGGAGTGCCCGGTGGAGTCCTGGTGGACGAGGGAACCCTGCAGTACCCAGGTGACGATCTCCATGTCGCGGTGCGGGTGGGTGTCGAATCCTGCGCCGGGCTTGACGATGTCGTCGTTGTTCACCAGCAGAAGGCCGTGGTGGGTGTTGTCGGAGTCGTAGTGGTGCCCGAACGAGAACGAGTGCTTCGAGTCGAGCCAGTTGATCTTCGTCGCAGCGCGATCGGCGGCACGTCTGATGTCGACGGTTGCGGCCATGTCATCACCCCTTGGGTCGTTGCCAGCCTAGGTGGCGGGCTGTTCAGCGACAACATAGATGATGTGTCATGTATTCCGGTAGGGTGAGCGGTATGGCTCAGCGCTGGTTGACCGGCGACCAACAGCGGATCTGGCGCAACTACCTGGCGTTGAACGGCCGTCTGCAAGCCGCGATGAACCGCCAGCTGCAGGCGCGGTGCGGACTGTCGCTCGCCGATTACGAGGTCCTGGTGGCACTTTCCGAGCGAGGACCGGCCCGGGTACTCGAACTGGCCGACGCGCTGGGCTGGGAGCAGAGCCGGCTTTCACATCACCTCGCCCGGATGCGGAGCCGTGGACTGATCGAGCGGCACGGCACCGAGCAGGACCGCCGCGGCGCCAGTGTCGAGATCACCGCGGACGGAACCGACGCGCTGCACGCGGCGGCACCCGACCACGTCGCGCTGGTTCGTTCGGTGCTCTTCGATCCGATGACGCCGACGCAACTGCGAGCCTTCGGCGCGGTGATCACCGCGGCGCTGGACCGGCTGGCCGAATAGGGCAATCCGCCGCCACAGCGTGAACCGTGGCGGCGGATGTCGTGTCAGATCGGCTCAGCCGGCCATGAACATGGTGTAGGCCGACTGCAGATTCGGCGGCAACACGGTGACGTTGCACGCGCGCTGGGTGTCGCCGATCGGGGCCAGGATGCCCCGCAGGTCGTAGTACTCCCCGGGGTTGGCGGTGAAGTACCCGCGCACATTGGCTTCGGCCTGTGGGCGTGGCTGGTTGTAGGCCGCTGTCAGAACCTGATTGGCGCCGGGATGTCCGGCCAGGTACTGGTGCGCCGAACCGGTCACCGAGCTGACGGTGTTGGCGACTCCGGCACTGCTGCAGTCCGGTGCTGCCGAGGCCATCGGCGCAGCCATCGTGGCCACCGCCATGCCCCCCATGAGCAAACCGGTGCCCACGGCCGCGACCCTCTTGCTTGACGCGATCCCGCTGAACTTCATGATCACTTCTCTCTCCGACGCGCGGTCGGTGATTGGTTCCCCGTCCTGAAACCCAAAGTACCCATGAGGTTCTGCGGCAAACCCGCGCGCACCAAGAGGCGATAGCCGAATTGCGAAGTGTTACAGCCCAACCCGGTGACATGCCTCTCAATAACAGGCGCTTGGTCTCGCGGGGACTGGGCAAGAACTGAGAAGTCTTAATGGCCGCGCCGGTCTCTTAATTGATCGTGATCACCGGTGTTATCGAACTGTGATGTGGGCAAACTCTCGGCCACCGGCAGATGAATTCCCAAGGGAATTGACGGTTTTGGAAGTTCTCGGTGGCTGGTGGTGCCGGTGTGGCCGGCGTGTCTGGTGAATGTGAGATGGCTTGCAGAAACCCGTCAGCCCGCTCCGAACGCGCATACCCACCGCAGAGATCGGGTAGAGGCCATTACGAGGTGCAAACCCCGCGCCGGCACGAAATCCGTCAACGCACCAGGGGAGAAACACAATGACTCAACCCGACACCACCACTTTGCTCGCCCAGTTGCGAGCCATTCTCGATCTGACCAATACGGAAGTTCAGATTGCCGAGACCAGGGTGGCTCAGGCTCGCACCGACGCGGTGCGCACCGAGCTCACCCAGAATGCGGCCAACGGCCGCGAACGTGCGGAGGCCATCGAGAACGCGATCCGCGACCTCGGCGGATTCCCGGACGTCATCGGCCCGTTCTTCGGACGCGCCGCCGCGGCGGTCAAGGCGCTGACCGAGCAGGCGCAGCCGTTCGAGGAAGCGCTGTTGGGCGACCTCGCGCTCGAGGGCCAGCTGCTCGACCGCGCTCGCTATATCAAGGCGCTGGCCGTGGCCGCACGCCAGCCCGAGATCGAAAGCCTGGCAAACCGCCTGATCACGGCCCACTCCGCCACCGTCGACTGGCTGACCACCGTGTTGGCGGAGGACGCGCTCGGCGGCCCGGCGGCCCTGCGACGCACGCCGCTGCAGATCCTGACCGGCCTGACCGTTCGGGTGGCCAACTGGCCGGTGATCTCCTCGGTGCGCGGTATCGACCGTGCGCTCGAAGCGCTGCGCAACACCCGGCCCGCCGTGGACCAGCTGGTCAACCGCGGCGCCCACGCCGGCGAGGTGGCCGTCAAGGCTGCGGCGGGTGCCCGGGATGCGGCGCTGGAGACCGCCGAGAAGGTGGCTCGCCGAGAAGGCGCCGACGGCGCTGCCGACGCGATCCATTCGCTGCGCAGCACCACCGGCATCCTGTCGCCGGAGGAACTGCCGATCGCCGGTTACGACGAGCTGAACCTCACCGAGGCCGTCGCCGCGGTGAAGGAACTCGAGGAGCCGGCCGACATCCGGGCGATCATCGCCTACGAAGAGGCCAACAAGAACCGTCAGCGCCTGGTCTCGGCTGCCCAGACCCGGGTGGCCGCCATCGCTGCCGAAATCGTCGGTATCGACTGATCGCCCCGGGGCCGCGCGCCGTGCCCGATGATGGTGTGGTGTTCGAACACCGGAACCACAAAGTCGCCATCATCGGAGCCGGAAGCGTCGGCACCGCGATCGCCTACGCCTGCCTGATCCGCGGATCGGCAGGCGTTTTGGCGCTCTACGACACCGACGCCAAGAAAGTGCGGGCCGAGGTACTCGACCTCAACCACGGCAGCCAGTTCGTGCCGCACTGCACCGTGACCGGATCCGACCAGATCGAGGTCACCGCCGGGTCCACGGTCGTGGTGGTCACCGCCGGAGCCAAACAACATCCCGGACAGAGCAGGCTGGCCTTGGCCGCCACGAATGTGGCTATGGCGCAAGAACTTACGCCGCAGCTACTGGAACTGTCCCCGCATGCGGTGATCGTGTTCGTCACGAACCCCGTCGACGTCGTCACCTACGCCGCCGCACGGGCCGTCGATGCGCCGACCGGACGCATCTTCGGATCGGGAACGCTGTTGGACAGCAGCCGGTTTCGGTACCTGATCGCTCAGCGCGCGAATCTCGCGGTCGGCAACGTGCACGGGTTCATCGTGGGCGAACACGGTGACTCCGAGATTTCGCTGTGGTCGAGCGTCTCGATCGGCGGTGTGCCCGCCGCGCAGTTCCGCGCCGACGGCGCGGCGGTCTTCGACGAGGCGACTCAGACGGCCATCTCGTCAGCCGTGGTCAACGCCGCGTACGAGATCATCGAAGGTAAGGGCGCGACCAATCTGGCGATCGGCCTGTCCACCGCGCGCATCATCGAAGCGGTACTCGGAGACCAGCACCGGGTGCTGCCGATATCCACGGTCCAGCACGGCGCCTACGAGATCACCGATGTGGCCCTCTCATTGCCGACCGTCGTGTCGGCTGCCGGTGCCGGTGAGGTGTTGCAGGTTCCGCTCGCGGTTCCCGAACTCCTCGGGCTGCAGGCGTCGGCGACCACATTGCGCCAAGCCCAGCATTCCCTGGGCCTCTAAAGCACTTCCGGCAGGCCGAATTTCGCGAACAAGCTGGTGTCCAGGAACGCCACCACGTGCGAGACGCCGTCGGCGCGCACGTCCAGGACGTGCAGCTGGAAAGGCACGTGCCGGCCGCCGGTCTCCGGGAGCCGCATGTACATCGCCGCGGCGGGCTGACCGTTGGCGGTCAGCGGCAACAGCCGCATGTCGCCGGCCTTCTCCGCCGGGCAGTTCTGGTGGATGAGCGCCCCGATGACCGGTCCGCCCTGATACCAGCCGTCGAACGGCGGCATCTCCCAAATCGCTTCGGCGGTGAACATTTTCACCAGCCGATCGATGTCGTAGTCCTCGAAAGCCGAGATGTAGCTGGCCAACTTTTCACGCGCCTCATCGGACTCCGGCGGTGAGAGTTCGTCGTCCTGGCTGGGACCGACGGCGTCGAGCTGGGCGCGGGCCCGCTGCAGCAGGCTGTTGACGGCAGCCACCGAGGTGTCGATCGCGTCGGCGACCTCGGCGGCGCGCCACTGCAGCACGTCCCGCAGCACCAGAACGGCGCGCTGACGCGGAGACAGGTGTTGCAGCGCCGCCACGAACGCCAGCCGGACCGATTCCCGGGACCCGACGATCACCGACGGGTCCGCGGGGTCCTCATACAGCGAATCGGGCAGTGGCTCCAGCCAGGGCACCTCGGCACGCTCGACGAGATCGTCGCTCGGATTCGAACTCGGCGCGCCCAACCCGGTCGGCAACGGCCGACGCTGCCTGCCCTCCAGCGCCGTCAACGAGGTGTTGGTGGCGATGCGGTGCAACCAGGTGCGGACCGAGGACTTGCCTTCGAAGCGGTCATAGGACTTCCACGCGCGCAGGAAGGTCTCCTGCACCAGATCCTCCGCGTCGTGCAGCGAGCCGGTCATCCGGTAGCAGTGAGCCAGCAGTTCACGCCGGTACGGCTCGGCCTGAGCCAGGAAATCGCCGCGGCCGGGGTCCAGCCCGTCGTCGAGATTATGGGCGAGCACGCTCACCGTGCCGAGCTTACGCACGAGCACCGACAGCCGGAACCGACGTGCGCGCAAGCACCCCGTTAGGCTCCCCTGATGGTCACAACACGCACCGAGCGGACGTTCGACGGGGTCGGCGGCGTCCGCATCGTCTACGACGTGTGGACACCGGACACCGAACCGCGCGGCGTGGTCGTCCTCTCGCACGGCCTCGGTGAACACGCCGGCCGCTACCACCACGTCGCCGAGCGTTTCGGCCAGGCCGGACTGATCACCTACGCCCTCGATCACCGCGGCCACGGCCGCTCCGGCGGCAAGCGGGTGATGGTGCGCAGCATCGACGAATACACCGGCGACTTCGACACCCTGGTCAAGATCGCCACCGCCGAGCACCCGGACCTCCCGCGCATCGTGCTGGGGCACAGCATGGGTGGCGGCATCGTCTTCACCTACGGGGTGGAACACCCGGGGGACTACAACCTGATGGTGCTGTCCGGCCCCGCCGTCGCCGCCAACGTCGGCGTACCGCCCGTCAAAGCCTTCTTCGGCAAGGCCGTCGGGTCGCTGCTGCCGAACCTGCCGGTCGAGGAACTCGACGCCAGCGCCGTCTCCCGCGACCCCGCGGTGGTGGCCGCCTACAACGCCGACCCGCTGGTGTGGCACGGCAAGGTGCCCGCCGGCATCGCCAAAGCGCTGCTGAAGGTCGGGGAGACCATGCCGCAGCGCGCGCGCCGGCTCACCGCGCCGCTGCTCGTCGTCCACGGCGGCGCCGACCGGCTGGTTCCCGCCGCAGGCAGCGAGCGGCTGGTCGAGTGCGTGGGCTCGGCCGACGTGAACCGCAAGGTCTATCCGGAGCTCTATCACGAGGTGTTCAACGAGCCCGAGCGCGACCTGGTGCTCGACGACGTGTGCGCCTGGATCGAAGCCAGGCTGTGAGTCTGAGCCGTCGCCTCGCCCTGGCGGCAGCGGGCGTATTGCTGGTCGCCGGATGCTCGTCGAACAGCCAGCCGGCCAACACCTGGGTCGAAGACGAGGTGACCTTCGACGCCGGCGGGCTGACCGTGCACGGCACCTACCGCCACCAGCACGGTGACAAGCAAGCGCCCGCGGCGCTGCTGATCTCGGAGAGTGGGCGCACCGACCGCAACGGCGACAACAACGTCGCCGGGCCGATCGGCAACATGCGGCAACTCGCCGAATACCTGTCCGACCACGGGGTGGCCTCGCTGCGCTACGACAAGGTCGGCACCGGAAAGACCGGCCTGGGACCGTACGCCGACCACCCTGCCGACGTCGGCAGCGCGGTCTACACCACCGGGGCGAAGGCCGCGGTCCGGTTCCTGGCGAGTGAGGCCGCCACCGACAAGAACCACATCTCGGTGTACGGCCTCGGCGAAGGAACCGTGCACGCGATGACGCTGGCCGACGACACCTCCGCCGGCGCCCCCAAGATCCACTCCGTGGGTCTGCTGCAGCCGCTGGCGGGCCGCTACCTCGACCTGATCACCAACCGGGTCAGGGCCGATGTCGCGGCCGCGGTCAAGGCCGGCCAGAAGAACCAGCAGCAGGCCGACCAGACGATCGCCGCCTGGACAGCCGCCGTCGAGCAGGCGCGTAAGACGACCACCGTGCCCGCCCAACTGCCCGACGGTCTGAGCGCCATCCTGAATCCCGGCAACGTCAAAGCGGTCGTCGAGGCCGACGCGATCGACCCGCTGAAGCTGGCCGCGGCGATCCCCGCCGCCACCCCGGTCCTACTCACCTGCTCGGACTCCGACGGCCAGGCCAACTGCGCGGACGTCACCCCGCTCGCCGACGCACTGGAGCACACGTCGTTGTCACTGGTCGCGCTCAAGGGTGTCAACCATGTGCTGCGCGACGACCCTAGCGACAACGTCGGCAACTACTCGAAGCCGGGTCCGCTGTCACCGCAGCTGACGGCGGCGCTGAACGCGTTCATCAACAGTTGACCCATCTGCCGGCGCACCGATGTCTGGTGGCTCGGCTAGATTTTCACAGCGTGACCGACGACAAGATGCTGGCACGCATCGCCGCGCTCCTGCGCCAGGCCGAGGGCACCGACAACGCCCACGAGGCAGAGGCATTCATGGCCGCCGCCCAGCGGCTGGCCACTGCGACGTCGATCGATCTGGCCGTCGCGCGGTCGCATTCCGCCACCCGCAGTGCCGCGCAGGCGCCGACCCAGCGCACCATCACCATCGGCGAGCCGGGTGCCCGGGGTCTGCGCACCTACGTGCAGCTGTTCGCCGGCATCGCCGCAGCCAACGATGTGCAGTGTGACGTCGCCTCCAACTCGGCCTTCGTCTACGCCTATGGGTTCGCCGAGGACATCGACGCCAGCCACGCCCTGTACGCGAGCCTCGTGGTGCAGATGGTGCGGACCTGCGACGCCTACCTGGCCACCGGCGCGCACAAGCCGACGCCCACGATCACCGCACGGCTCAATTTCCAGCTCGCCTTCGGCGCCCGCGTCGCCCAGCGTCTGGGCCAGGCGCGTGAGGAGGCCCGCCACGAGGCCACCCACGATCGCACGACCGCCCCGGGAACCGCTGTGGCACTGCGCAACAAGGAGCTCGAACTGCGGGAGCACTACCGCAAGACGTCGAAGGCGCGCGGCACCTGGCAGGCCAGCCGCGCCTCGGCGGGGTACTCGTCGGCGGCCCGGCGGGCCGGTGACCGCGCGGGCAAGCAGGCCCGGCTGGGGTCCAGCCCCGAACTCCCGGGGGCGCGGACCCGGCTGCCACGGTGACGGCGCGCGACAGCCAGCGCTCCCGCGTCTACGCGGCCGAGGAGTTCGTCCGGACACTCTTCGACCGTGCCGCCCAACACAGTTCACGCACCATCGACTTCTTCGGCACCCAGCTCACCCTGCCGCCGGAAGCGCGGTTCGCGTCGATGCCGTCGGTGCAGCGTTACGTCGACGAGGTGCTCGCGCTGCCCGCCGTGACCACCCGCTGGCCCGCCCCGGGACCGCTCAGTGTGCGACCGCGCCGGGCCGCGACCGCCGCCCACTACGAAAGCATCGACGGCACAGGCGTTATCGCCGTCCCCGATCGGTCGTCCGCCGACTGGGCCATGCGCGAGCTGGTGTTACTGCACGAGATTGCCCACCACCTGAACCCGCAGGGTCCCGCCCACGGCCCGGAGTTCGTCGCCACGTTCTGTGAACTGGCCGCCGCGGTGATGGGTCCGGAGGTGGGCCACGTGCTGCGCGTCGTCTACGCCAAGGAAGGCGTCCGATAACCGGCCGCGTGGAGGATACTGAGGCGATGCATCGTGAACTGACGACCGTTGCCGAGCTCCGGGAGATCGTGGGCGAACCCGACCACTACGTGGCGAACAAGGTCAAGGACCGGCTGTCCCCGGTGCAGCGCGACTGGTTGGCACATTCGCCCCTGGCCTTCGTGGCCACCACCGATGCACAAGGCCGCGTTGACATTTCGCCGAAGGGTGATCCGGCAGGATTCGTCCACGTGATCGACGACAGCACCATCGCGATCCCGGATCGGCCGGGCAACAAGCGCGTCGACGGGTATCTCAACGTGCTGCAGCGCCCCGGAGTCGGAACCCTGTTCGTGATCCCGGGCCGCGGCGACACGCTGCGGATCAACGGCCGGGGCCGCATCCTGGCCGACGCCGACTACTTCGACGCCATGGCGGTCAACGGTAAACGGCCGCTGCTGGCGTTGGAGGTCGACATCGATGAGGTGTTCTTCCACTGCTCCAAGGCATTCCTGCGCTCGGATACCTGGAAGCCGGAGACCTGGAATCCGACCGCATTGCCCAGCGTCGCCCAGATGGCCAAGGCGTTGCGGCACGACTGGTCCGATGCCGAACTCGAAGAACGCTACTGCGAGGACAACATTCGTAAGCTCCTCTACTAGCCGGCCGGAGCCACCTCCACCGGCAACGCGTTCAATACCGCGGTGCCCGACAACGGATCCAGCAGCGTGCCGTCGTTGAGGTTGTTGACGTTCACGCCCGGGTGCTGCGCCGCCACCCGCATCCGGGTGCCCGGCTCGGTGTGTCCCCATCCGTGCGGCAGTGACACCACGCCGGGGCGGATCGCATCGGTGATCTCCACCGGCACTTCGAGTTTCCCGCCCGGGCCGGTGACGGTAGCCATCTCCTCGAGGCCGAGTAGGGCGGCGTCGTCGGGATGGATCTGCAGCGTGCAGCGATTGGTGCCGCCGGACAGGGCGGGCAGGTTGTGCATCCAGCTGTTGTTGGACCGCAGGTGCCGGCGGCCGATCAGCAGGAAACCCGGCTCCGACGTCAGCGCCGCGTGCAGCCGCGGGACGTCGGCGAGGATCGGTTCGGCATCCAATTCGATTGTGCCCGAGGGCGTCCGGAGAATTTCGGGGATCCGCGGGGTCAGTGCGCCGAGGTCCACCCCGTGCGGGGTGTCCTTCAGCCGCTGCAGGGTCAGGCCGTCCGGCGAGGCGCCGAACCCATCCCCGAACGGGCCCAGCCGCAGCATCATGTCCAGCCGACGTTCGTACCCGCGGCCGGTGGGCAGCATTGCGGTCAGCTCTTCGACGGATCGGCCTGCCACCGGGGAGTGCTCGTCGGCGACCTCCTTGCCCAGCGTGGTCGCGATCACCTGCTCGTCCACCAGCGTGGGGTCGGCGTCGGGGCCCATCCCCAGCACGATCAGCGCCAGCCGCGCCAGGATCTCGCACTCGTCGGGCCGGCCTTCGGGCAGCGGCAGCACCGGCGGTGAGTACCGGGCGTTGTTGCGCACTGCCGCCCCGCTGAGCGCAAGGTCGTAATGTGCTGCGCGAGAAGGCGGTGGCGGCGGAAGGATCACGTCGGCGTGCCGGGTGGTCTCGTTGAGATAGGGGTCCACCGACACCATGAAGCCGACGCCATCGAGGGCGTCGGACAGCCGGGCGCCGTCGGGTGCCGACAGCACCGGGTTACCCGCGATCGTGATCATCGCCTTGACCTGGCCGTCGCCGGGGGTTTCGATCTCCTCGGCAAGAGCGACCGTGGGCAGCTCGGACAGTGCCTCCGGGTGGCCGGACACCCGGCTGCGCCAGCGGCCGGTGGTGAATCCCCGCCCGGGGCGCGGCGGGCGCGGCGCCCCGGCGATCGGTGAGCTGGCGAACATCACTCCGCCCGGGCGGTCCAGGTTGCCGGTCAGGATGTTGACCACGTCGACCAGCCAGCTGGTCAGCGTGCCGAACCCGACCGTCGAGGTGCCGATGCGGCCGTAGACCGCCGCAGTCGGGGCTGCGGCGAGTTCGCGTGCCAGCGTTCGGATTTCGTCGGCATCGACTCCGCAGTGCTCGGCCACCGCCTCCGGCGGGAAGTCCTGCGCCGCGGCCCGCACCCGCTCCAGCCCGGAAACGTGCTCGGCCAGCCTGCCCAGGTCGACGAGGTCCTCGTCGAAGAGCACATGCGCGACCGCGAACAGCAATGCGGCGTCGGTGCCAGGGCGGGGCGCGAGGTGCCGGTCGGCCAGCTCCGCGGTGCGGGTCCGGTTCGGATCGATCACCACCAGCGTGCCGCCGCGGCGGCGCAATGCCTTGAGCTTGCCCGGGAAGTCGGCGGCGGTGGCCAGGGAACCGTTGGACACCAACGGGTTTGCGCCCATGACGACGAGATAGTCGGTGCGGTCGAGGTCGGGCAGGGTGAAGGCGAGCGGGTTGCCGAACAGGTATCCGCAGGACACGTGTTTGGGCATCTGGTCCAGCGTGCTGGCCGAATACACCTGCCGGGTGCCCAGCGACTTGATGACGACCGGCCCGTACAGCGACCCGGCGATGGTGTGCGCGTTCGGGTTTCCCAGGTACACCGCGACCGAGGAGCCACCGGTGTCGGCGATGACGCGTTGCAGTCCTTCGGCCGCCGCGGCGAAGGCTTCCGCCCAGGAGGTCTCGACCAGTTCACCGTCGCGGCGCACCAGGGGCTTCTGCAGCCGGTCGGGGTCGTTGTCCAACTCGGGGAAGCTGGCGCCCTTGGGGCAGATGAAGCCGTGACTGAAGACGTCGTCACGATCACCCCGGGCGGCACTGACCCGGTCGTTGTCGTCGATGGTGAGGACCATCCCGCAGGTGGCCTCGCACAGCGGGCAGATTCGCAAAGCGGTGCGGCTCATGTGGTCACTGTGCTCTGCGACCGACCCCGGTGGCAAGCCCAACCAACCGGATGGTCAGATTTGAGTCAGCCCGTCCACGCCGGTGACTGCAGTGCCTCGTGCAGGGCGGCGACGATGCGGTCGGAGTGGGCGTTGAACCGCCCGGTGGGGGCGGGTACCGAGATCGCGACGATGTTGCCTCCGGCCGCACGGCCGGCGATCCCCGCGGCCGAGATGCCGTCGGTGTGCTCGTCGCGGTCGAACGCCACCCGGTCACCGCGGATGGTCCGGATCTCGGCGCGCACCCGATCGGCCTCGCCCGGCGGGAGGGCGGCGAGCACCTGCTCGACGTCGGGATCGTCGAACAGTGCCAGCGCCGCCTTCCCGTTGGCGGTGTCATACAGCGTGAAGCGCCCGCCGATCGCCGAGACTGCGCGCAGCCGGTGCGGCGACTCGATCTGGTCGACGAACAGCATCTGGCCACCGCGGTACACCGACAGGTCCACCGTTTCGCCGGTGGCCTCGGCCACCCGTTCCAGGGTGGACCGGAATGCGGACGTGATGTGGGCGGCGTCGGCGTTGGCCAGGCCGAGCAGCCGGTCCCCGAGGACGATGCGGCCGTCGTCGTCCACCGCGGCGAACCCCACCTCGACCAGACCGACCAGGAGGCGCCGCGTGGTCGACTTGGCCAGGCCCAGCCGGCTGTGCAGGTCAACCAGGCGAAGCCGGCCCGGGGCGGTGGCGATCTCGTCGAGAGCGGCTGCGGCCCGGCGCAACACCTGAATGCCGTCGTCACGGGTCGGTGAAGGGCGTTCGCCGTCGACCATAGAAATTTTCGCGTCAGTCAACTGACATCCCTTCCCTGGACGAATCCGCAGCGGTATTGTGCCGCATTACGGATCATAGCGATTCGCTATGTGAACCATAGGAGGCTTTGGTGGGGTCACTTCCTGAGGGTCGGCATTTCTTCCACGGTGACGACGGATACGAGAGCGCACGCCGGGCGACGGTGTGGAACCAGCGGGTGCCCGACCGCTATCCGGACGTCATCGTCCAGGCGGTCGACGCCGACGACGTCGTCGCGGCCCTGCGCTATGCGAAGGCCAACAACAAGCAGGTCAGCATCAAGTCCGGTGGCCACAGCTGGGCGGCCAGCCACCTGCGCGACGGCGCGGTGCTGCTGGACATGAGCCGCCTCGACCAGACCAGCATCGACGTCGACGCGATGACGGCGGTCGCGGGGCCGGGCAAGGGTGGCAGTGTGCTGGCCGCCGAACTCGATGCGGTCGGACTGTTCTTTCCCGCCGGGCACTGCAAGGGCGTCTGCATCGGCGGCTATCTGCTGCAGGGCGGTTACGGCTGGAACAGCAGGGTGGTCGGGCCGGCCTGCGAAAGCGTGATCGGGCTGGACGTGGTGACCGCCGACGGCGAGAAGATCTTCATCGACGCCGACCACCACCCCGACCTGTACTGGGCCGCCCGCGGCGCCGGGCCGGGGTTCTTCGCTGTCGTCACCGCGTTCCACCTCAAGCTCTATCCGAAGCCGGCGGTGCTGGGCAGCAGCTTCTACGCCTACCCGATCGAACTCGCCGACGAGATCTTCACCTGGGCCCGCGGCATCTCCGCCGACGTCGACCGTCGCGTCGAGCTGCAGATCGTCGCCACCAGGAGCGTGCCGAACGCGGGCATCGACCGGCCGGCGATCGTGATGGCCTCACCGGCGTTCGCCGACACCGAGGCCGAAGCCAAGGAGGCCTTCAGCCTGCTCGACCAGTGCCCCGTCGTCGACAAGGCGCTGGCCGCGTTCCCGTATGCGCCAGTGCCCCTTGCGGATTGGTACACCGCGGTGATGAGCAACTATCTGGAGGACCATCGCTATACCGCCGACAACATGTGGACCAACGCCTCGGCCGCCGAGTTGATGCCGGGCATCCACCGCATCCTGGACACCCTGCCGCCGCACCCGGCGCACTTCCTGTGGCTGAACTGGGGCCCGTCGCCGCAACGCCAGGACATGGCCTACAGCCTGGAAAGCGAGATCTACCTGGCGCTGTACGCCGGCTGGATGGACCCGAAAGACGACGAAAAATACAGTGACTGGCCACGATCCCACATGGCGGCGATGGCACCGCTGGCGACCGGCATCCAGCTGGCCGACGAGAATCTGGGCCGCCGCCCCGCCAAGTTCGTCACCGACGAGAACATGGCCCGGCTCGATCGGGTGCGAGCCCAGTACGACCCCGACGGCCGGTTCCACAGCTGGATGGGACGACTCTGATGGCGGAGACCTACCTGGGTTACCGCGCCGGCGACGGCGACACCGCGTGGGGCAAGTACTTCGACCCCCAGATGGCCGAGCTGCCCCGCCACGCCGTCGTCGCACTCGAGCACGGCCCGCAGGCCGATCAGACGATGCTCGGGTTCGATTCTGCCGCAACCCTTCTCGACGAGGGAAATCAACAGACCGAGAACGGCTACGGCGCGCTGCGCAGCGGCGGATTCCACGTCGCGATCCGCACCGACATGCCCGGCGTCACGCCGGCGATGTGGGACTGGTGGTTCGGCTGGCACGGCAGCGAGTCCAGCCGCTACAAGCTATGGCACCCGCGCGCGCATGCCTCCGCGCACTGGGGTGACAGCGGGCCCGACGGCACCTACGTCGGACGGACCTCGATCATCGAGGAATACCTGGGCTCGGCCTACGCCAAAGCGGCTATCGCATTCCTCGAACCGTCGGCGCTGGGGCTCGACGCGTCCCGGCTGGGCACCGACGTCGCAGTGTGCGCGAGGCTGGGCTCCAGCGAGTTGCCGGTCGACATCGGCTGGTTCATCCACCACGTCCGCGCGGTGCCCGGTGGCGCGGAAATGCGATCGCGGTTCTGGATGGGTGGTCCCTACATCGGGGTGCGTCGCGGCAACCGGCTGGCCGATTCGGTGATCCGCCCGATCGCCGCACACCAGCTGCCCGAGCCGCGGGATCTGCTGGTGCACTGCGCGCAGGAGATGAACCACCTCGCGGGCTTCCTGCCGAGAATTTACGCGGAGTTCGCTGGTACCTGACACTCGTTGCGCTCGGGAACAGAGATTGCCAAATCACCACCGCCGCCGACCTCAGGGGTTATGTTCGCAGAACAGTCTCATCGGGGCGGCGACGGGGGTTTCAGATGGTAGCTGTGGCGTTTTCAAACAAGATGCGGCAGGGATTGAGAGCCGGGACGAGGAAGACTGCGCTGTTCGGGGCGGCGGCAGCCACTGCCGTGGCCATGACGATGGGCAGCGTCGCCGAACCGGTGGCGCCCGCGGCAAATGCGCTGACTCTCGACACGACCACGACCGGCCCGCTGCTGTGGCTCATCAACGAGTTGGGGGTGGACAGCTACACCTTCGACAACATCCCGGTGGTCGGGTCGATCACGCTGGCCTTCGACTGGCACAAAGCGGATTCGGTAGGGCTGAACAACGTCCTGAATGCGGAGCCGTTCGGCGGGTTCGTCCTCGGCACCGCGACCCGGCCGAACATTCTGTCCAGCAGTCCCACCGGTCCGCTGCTGATCGCCTCGGGCACAGGCGTTCCCGCTGCGCTGCAGACCTATCGGGCGCTGCTGTCCAGCGCCAACGGCAACACCCTGCCCGGCTACGATCCGCTGGTCGCCGCAGGCAAGGTCAGTTCGATCACCGGCCAGCCGTGCTCCTCGGGCATCACCTGCGTCCAGGGCACCAATGTCACCAACCTGCCGATCGCCTTGGTGCGCAACCCCGAGACACCCAACGGCGGTCTCTATTCGCGGTTCGCACCGATCTTCAAGTTGTTCGGGATGAACCCGGTCAGCCCCAACGCCACCTCCGGATCGAGCCTCGGCATCAGGTTCAACGGCGCGTTCGTCAACGTCGCCCTCGGCTACGACATGCTGTCCGACTTCCCGGAGACGCTGAACCCGTTCTCGCTGGCCAACTCCGTCATGGCCAGCGTGCTGCCCACCTACCTGCTCGGCGGCGCGGAATTGCAAGGCGCCAGCATCAACACGATCGAGGGCAACCTCATCGCATTGCTGACCCTCGGCACGCCCAGCACCACATACAGCACACTCGTTCCCACCGATCTGCCCCTGCTGGAGCCGCTGCGGCTCCCGTCGCGCATTCTCAATGCGGTGTTCAAGGCGGCGAAGATTCCGATCACGCTGGGCACGCCGCTGGCCGACGCGCTGCAGCCCGCCCTGTCGATTCTGGTGAACATCGGCTACACCGATGTGCAGACGCCCAGCGAGGGTGGCACCTACAACCGCACGTATAACCAGTCCTCGCAATACATTCCGTTCCTGTCACGGGCGACGCTGACGCCGCAGGAGTGGGCCGCGGTTCCCGGCGATGTGGCCAAGGCGCTGTTCACCGGATTCCGTGATGTGTTGAGCGGCAAGTCCACGACGACCACACCTGTACCCGCACCTTCGCCGGAGCCCAGCGTGACGGCAGCCGCGGTGACCCCGACATCAGCGGCTGCGCCGTCGGTGACCGCCAAGTCGGGCAAGCCGTCCAAACAGTCGAGTTCGGCGTCGAGCAAGAAGAGTTCAGCGCCGAAGGCGTCGGCCAAGAAGGGCGTGGGCGGGTCCAAGCGGGCCAGCTAGTCGTGGGTGCTCCCACGTCGGTGGGGTCACCATGTGTTTGTTCGCCAACGCGATATCACTGGCGCTATCGCGTTGGCGAACGCACACACACCCGCACCGGCGGGCAGGCGGGCCCGCGGGGAAGTCCCTACCCGCAGACAGCCCCGCTCGCCGCGGAGCCGACCAGCTTGCGGTACTTGGCCAGCACGCCGGTGGTGTACTTCGGTGCGGGCGGGGTGAATCCCGCCTTGCGCGACTCGAATTCGGCGTCATCGACCAGCACGTCCAGCGTGCCCTTGGCGACGTCGAGGCGGATCCGGTCACCGTCGCGCACGAATGCGATGGGCCCACCGTCAACCGCCTCCGGCGCGATGTGCCCGACGCAGAGCCCGGTGGTGCCGCCGGAGAACCGGCCGTCGGTCATCAACAGCACGTCCTTGCCCAGCCCGGCACCCTTGATCGCGCCGGTGATCGCCAGCATCTCGCGCATGCCGGGGCCGCCCTTGGGTCCCTCGTAGCGGATGACGACGACGTCGTTGGCCACGATCGTGCCGTCCTCCAGCGCATCCATCGCCGCCCGCTCGCCGTCGAAAACCCGTGCGGTGCCCTCGAACACGTCGGAGTCGAAGCCGGCCGACTTGACCACCGCGCCCTCCGGCGCCAGCGAGCCGTGCAGGATCGTGATGCCGCCGGTCGGGTGGATCGGATTGCTCAGCGCGCGAAGCACTTTGCCGTCCGGATCCGGCGGAGCGATGTGGGCGAGGTTCGCGGCCATGGTCTCACCGGTGACCGTCATGACGTCACCGTGCAGCAGTCCGGCGTCCAACAGTGCTTTCATGACCACCGGCACGCCGCCGATGCGGTCGACGTCGAACATCACGTGCTTTCCGAACGGCTTGACGTCGGCCAGATGCGGCACCTTGGCGCCGATGCGGGTGAAGTCCGCGAGATCCAGCTTCACGTTGGCTTCGTGGGCGATCGCCATCAGGTGCAGCACCGCGTTGGTGGACCCGCCGAACGCCATCACGACCGCGATGGCGTTCTCGAAGGCTTCCTTGGTCAGGATGTCGCGGGCGGTGATCCCGCGGCGAAGAAGTTCCACGACCGCCTCGCCACTGCGCCGGGCATACCCGTCGCGGCGCCGGTCGGTCGCCGGCGGTGCCGCGCTGCCCGGCAGCGACATCCCCAGCGCCTCCGCCGCGGACGCCATCGTGTTGGCGGTGAACATGCCGCCGCAGGCACCTTCGCCCGGACAGATCGCCCGTTCGATGGTGTCGACGTCCTCACGCGACATCAGACCGCGTGCGCACGCGCCGACAGCCTCGAAGGCGTCGATGATCGTCACGTCCATCTCGGTGCCGTCGGACAGCTTGGCCCGGCCGGGCAGGATCGAACCCGCGTAGAGG
Organism: Mycobacterium sp. ELW1; assembly: GCF_008329905.1. NCBI lineage: Bacteria > Bacillati > Actinomycetota > Actinomycetes > Mycobacteriales > Mycobacteriaceae > Mycobacterium > Mycobacterium sp. ELW1. Next base: position 271,727 of record NZ_CP032155.1, read on the forward strand.
AACACCGCGGCCAGATCCAGTCGCGCGGCGGCCATCAGCATGCCCGGCAGCGACTTGTCACAGCCGGCCAGCAGCACCGAGCCGTCCAGACGCTCGGCCATCATGACCGTCTCCACGCTGTCGGCGATCACCTCGCGGGACACCAGCGAGAAGTGCATGCCCTCATGGCCCATCGAGATGCCGTCGGACACCGAAATCGTGCCGAACTCCATCGGATAGCCGCCGGCGGCGTGCACGCCTTCCTTGGCGGCCTGCGCGAGCCGCTGGAGCGACAGGTTGCACGGGGTGATCTCGTTCCACGACGACGCCACACCGATCTGCGGCTTGGCGAAGTCCTCGTCGCCCATACCTACCGCGCGGAGCATCCCGCGGGCGGCGGCCTTCTCCAGGCCGTCGGTGACGTCGCGACTGCGGGGCTTGAGATCGGGGGTTTGGCTCACCGGACAAGTATGCCGTGGTCGGGGGTGCCCACCAAATTTCTTTTTATACCCCCGAGGGGTATTCGGGTACCGTGAAAACATGACATCCACGCCCAGCCGCATCGTGGCGGTCGCCGCGGTACTGGCCACCGCCGTCGTCGTCTCGTCCTGCAGCAAAACCGAGGACCACACCGAGCACGCCACCACGACGACAACCGCGGTCGACGCGATGGCAGTCCACAACGCCGACGACGTCATGTTCGCCCAGATGATGATCCCGCACCACCAGCAGGCGATCGATCTTTCTGCGATGGCTTCCGTACACACCACCAACCAAGCTGTCCGCACCCTGGCGGGCAAGATCTCCGGCGACCAGCAGTCGGAGATCAGCGCCATGAAGGCGCTGCTGCTGCAGTGGGACGTCGACCCCGCGACGGCAGACCACAGCGGGCACGGCGCCGCCATGCAGGGCATGGTCGACGACGCGACGATGACCAAGCTCAAATCGCTCAACGGGCCGCAGTTCGACACACTGTGGTTGCAGGCGATGATCGGCCACCACCAGGGCGCCATCGAGATGGCGAAGGCCGAGATCGCCAACGGTCAGAGCGCCGACCTGACCACGATGGCCAAGTCCATCGTCACCGCTCAACAGGCCGAGATCGATCAGATGAAGCAGATGCTGGGAGGTTAAATGACTGGCGCACATGGCTATTCGTCGCAGAAGGACAATTACACCAAGCGGTTGCGACGCATCGAGGGTCAGGTCCGCGGCATCGCGAAGATGATCGACGAGGACAAGTACTGCATCGACGTGCTGACCCAGATCAGCGCCGTCAACAGTGCGCTGCAGTCGGTCGCGCTCGGCCTGCTCGACGAGCACCTCGGGCACTGCGTCAGCCATGCGGTCGCCGAAGGCGGTGACGAGGCCGAGAAGAAGCTGGCCGAGGCCTCCGCCGCGATCGCGCGCCTGGTCCGCTCCTGACACGGCACCGCCGGCCGACATAGGCCGGTCAGATAAGCCGAAGTCGGCGCGTGAGCCGATACCGTGAACCCGTGCCCACAGTGCCGCGCACGTGGACACCGCGAGTCGCCACAGCGCTGGCCGTGCTGGCCGCCGCGGCGTTCATCTACGTCACCGCCGAGATCATGCCGGTCGGTGCCCTGTCCGCCATCGCGCGCGACCTGAACGTCAGCGAAGCGATGGTGGGCACCCTGCTGGCCAGCTACGCTTTGGTGGCCGCGCTGGCCACGATGCCGCTGGTGCGCTGGACGGCGACGTGGCCGCGACGGCGCACGCTGCTGTGGACGCTGGCCTGCCTGTCGCTCTCGCAACTGATCTCCGCGCTGGCGCCGACCTTCACGGTGCTGGCCGTCGGCCGGGTGCTGTGCGCGCTGACCCACGGGCTGATGTGGTCGGTGATCGCGCCGATCGGTGCGCGCCTGGTGCCGCCGAGCCACGCCGGTCGCGCCACCATGGCGGTCTACGTCGGCACCGGCCTGGCCCTCGTGGTCGGCAGCCCGCTGACGGCGGCGATGAGCGAGCTGTGGGGCTGGCGGCCCGCCGTCGGTGTCATCGCCGCGGCGTCGGTGCTGGTGCTCGTCGCGGCACGGCTGGCGCTTCCGGTGATGGCGTTGACCGACGCGGCAGCCGGTGAGCGTCCGCGGCGAGTCGTCCACCACCGCAACCGCCCGCTGCTGATGCTGAGCGTGCTGACGCTGGTGGGTGTCACCGCCCACTTCATCTCCTACACGTTCATCGTGGTGATCATCCGGGACGTGGTCGGCGTGCACGGGGCGCACCAGGCCTGGCTGCTCGCGGCGTACGGGGTGGCCGGGCTGACCGGTATGGCGTTGCTGGCCCGGCCGGGGGACCGGCGGCCCAAGGCGGCGGTGATGGGTTGTCTGGCCGCATCGTCGCTGGCGTTCGCCGCACTGGCGGCGCTGGGTCACCTCGGCTGGCACACCGCCGCCGTCGCAGCGGCCGGGGCGGTGGCGATCGTGCTGTGGGGTGCCACCGCGAACGCGATGCCGCCGATGTTGCAGACCGCCGCGATGCGGCATTCGCCGCAGGATCCCGACGGCGCCTCCGGGCTCTACGTGGCGTGCTTCCAGGTCGGCATCATGGCCGGCTCGCTGACCGGCGGGCTGCTCTACCAACGGGCCGGCGTCGCCACCATGCTCACCGCGTCATGCGTGCTGATGCTGGGCGCATTGGCCTGCGTGATGGTCAGCCGGGGCCTGTTCGCGGACCGCCCGGCTACCAGCGAAAAGTAACGCTTCTCACCCCTCGCCCGACGATCTGCACAGTTCAGGGCAGTGACGGAGTTCGCGGCCGGGTTCGCTGGCGAATGAACTCGGGAAGTGCACCCAGCGTGTTATGTCAGACTGGGTCAACGTCGGTTTCGAGGGAGTTTTGGTTATGACGCTGCGGGTGAAGGGGGCCATCGCCACCACGCTGTGCGTGGTCGGAGTGGCCGCCGGAATCAGTCTCGGCAGCGGTTCGGCGCTCGCCGATCCAGATCAGGCGCCCGCCGATCCGGGCATCGCCGACGTGCCTCCCGTCCAGGTGCCCGCACCCGATCCGTTCGCGCCGCCACCGGTCGACCCCGCGGCGTTCCCGCCGCCGGCACCGGTGGGCGACCCGGCCGTCCCGCCGCCCGACCCGTTTGCTCCGCCGGCGCCACCGCCGGTCGACCCGGTGGCCGCTCAGCAGGCCGCCGCGGCAGCCGCTGGTCCGGTCAAAGGCCAGAACCCGACGCCCTACACCGGGGATCCGGTGTTCGCGCCGCCGAGCTTCAATCCCGTGAACGGCGCCATGGTCGGTGTGGCCAAGCCGATCATCATCAACTTCGCTCGTCCGATCGCCAACCGGCCGATGGCCGAGCAGGCCATCCACATCTCCTCGGTGCCACCGGTTCCAGGCGCCTTCTACTGGACCACCGACACCCAGGTTCGCTGGCGGCCGTACAACTTCTGGCCGCAGGGCACAGTCGTCAACATCGACGCCAGCGGCGCCAAATCCAGCTTCCGCGTCGGCGATTCGCTGGTGGCCACCGTCGACGACAAGACCCATCAGATGACGATCACGCGAAACGGCAAGGTGGAGAAGACCATGCCGGTCTCGATGGGCAAGCCGGACGGTAAGCACGAGACCAAGAACGGCACGTACTACGTGCTGGAGAAGTTCCCGGACATCGTCATGGACTCGTCCACCTATGGGGTGCCGGTGAATTCGGCCGAAGGCTACAAGCTGAAAGTCCAGTGGGCGGTGCGCATCGACAACAGCGGCGCCTTCGTCCACAGCGCACCGTGGTCGGTGGCCGACCAGGGTAAGCGCAACGTCAGCCACGGGTGCATCAACCTGGCCCCGGACAACGCCAAGTGGTTCTACGACAACTTCGGCAGCGGCGACCCGATCGTGATCAAGAACTCGGTGGGCCTGTACAACAACCCCGACGGTGCCGACGACTGGCAGTGGCAGCTGTCCTAGCCAGTCGTCCACTGGCCTAACCGGTCTCAAAGGTTAGGCACAGAAACGAACTCCACAATGGGGTTCGTGCCGCCTACCCCGACACCGCCGCCGACGCCGACGGCACCGCTGCCTCAGCTGCCCGCGCCTGACCTGCACCAGTACGCGCACGGTGTTTCGCTGCTGGGCGGCTGGCTGCCGCTGACCATCGAAATCGTCGCCGCGATCGCGCTGATCGTCGCGATCGGGTGGCGGCGGACCCGGCGCTGGTGGCTGCTGTGGCTGCCGGTCTGCGTGGTCGTCGGCCTGCTCGGTGCGCTCGCCGCTCGCACGTACGTCAACTCCGAGGGGCTGGCCTCAGATCCGGCTCCGTTCTATTTGTGGGTCTGGATAGGGGTTTTCGCGGCCGGGATCGCGGTGGCGGTACTGGGCTGGCGGGGAAATTCCTGGTGGCGACGAGGTGTCGCGGTCCTGGCGATTCCGTTGACCTTGGTGGCGGCGCTGCTGGCGCTGAACAAGTGGGTCGGGTACTACCCGAGCGTGCAGACCGCCTGGGGCGCCCTGACGGCCGGGCCGCTGCCCAACCAGATCGACGCCGCCGAACTGCCCGGCCTGCGCAACGCGGTGCAGACCGCAGGCAAGCTCGTCGAGGTCGACATCCCGGCAGATGCAAGCGGATTCAAGCACCGCGGTGAGTACGTCTATCTGCCGCCGGCCTGGTTCGCCGGTGCCACCCCACCCCGGTTGCCGGTCATCATGATGGTCGCCGGCGAGTTCAACACCCCGGCTGATTGGATCCGCACCGGCAACGCGATGCCGATCATCGACGGCTACGCGAAAGCCCATGGCGGACAGGCTCCGATCTTCGCGTTCGTCGACTCCGGCGGCAGCTTCAACAACGACACCGAATGCGTCAACGGTCCCCGCGGCAACGCCGCCGATCATCTGACCAAGGACGTCCGGCCTTATCTGGCAGAGCATTTCGGCGCATCGGATCAGGCGGCCAACTGGGCGGTGGTCGGCTGGTCGATGGGCGGCACCTGCGCGATCGACCTGACGGTCATGCATCCGGATCTGTTCAGCACCTTCGAGGACATCGCCGGTGACCACGGCCCGACCTCAGGGACCAAGGACCAGACGATCAGCAGGCTGTACGGCGGCGACGCGGCCAAGTGGGATGAGTTCGACCCGCGGACCGTGATGATGCGGCACGGGCCATATCAGGATGTCGCCGGCTGGTTCGAGGACACCGTGACACCGACCAACACCGCGTCGCCGTACGGCGGTGGCGGTGGGCACCGGCCGCAGTCCGACGCGCCGACCGGCTTCGGCGGGCACGACGAATTCAAGGACTCCGACGAGGCCGGCGCGGCCGACGATCTGTGTGCGACGGCGAAGACGGTCGGCATCTCCTGCTCGGTGCACCGCATCATCAGTTTCCACACCTGGCAGTTCGCCGAGCGGGCCTTCTCCGATGCGCTGCCGTGGCTGGCGGCTCAGATCAAGACGCCTGGCGCGACGGACTCGCCGGCCTGAGGCCCACTGCCGCAGCGCCCAGGCAGGCCACCGCCACGATCAGCGCGAACCACGGGAACACCTGGGCCAGCGGCCATTTGGTGGCCGCCCAGCCCGCCGCGATCGTCGGCAGTGCCATCGCGGTGTAGGCCAGCAGGTAGAACGCCGACATCGTCTCACCGCGGCGGTCCGAGGGCACCACGTCGGACAGGTGACGCAGCGAGCCGCCGAAGCCGAGTCCGAACGTCGCGCCGAGCAGCGCGGCGGCGGCGAACACCAAAGGCCAGCGGTGGGTGAGCAGCACCGGGATCGTCAGCAGCAGTGCGGCGGCCATGCCGATGTCGCCGATCACCGCCGAGCGCCGGGCCGGAACTCTGGTGGCCACCAGCTGTGCCATGGCCGCGGAGAACGCGGTGACCCCGACCACGCCGCCGCCGAACACCAGGTTGTGCATGTGGGTCTGCTGCGCGGCCAGCGACGGATACAGCGACAGCAGCACCCCGAGCACCGACCAGGACGCCATCGCGCCGAGGGCGGCGAACCAGAAATCCTCGCGGATCGCCTGCGGCACTGCCGGTTTGCTGATCCGGATTCGGCCGCCGGTACGGCCTTCATGGGTTTCCCGCAGGGCCACCACGCCGATGCCGACGATCGCGCACACCACCGCGACCACCGCATACGGGGTACGCAGCGGATGCGCGACGTACTGCGCCAGCAGCGACGAGCCGACGATCGCCACCGTCATGCCGATGTTGAAACTCACGCCGCTGAGCTGGCCGCTGCGCACCCCGTGGTGCGGCCGCAGGTCCAGCAGCGCGGCCGCGGCGGCGACGACGATCGAGCCGACGGCGGCGCCGTGAATGGTGCGGGCCAGCAGCAGCATTTCGATGCTGTCGGCGATCAGGAAGATGCCGAGACCGGCGATCAGTGCGATCAGCGCGCCGAGGAGCACCGGCTTGCGGCCGACCACGTCGGAGATGCGGCCGGACACCAGTACCGCCGCCAGCGCGGCGAAGGCGTACACCGCGAACACGATGGTGGTGGCCAGTGGCGAGAGATGCCAGTTCGATTCGTAGATGCCGTACAGCGGGGCGGGAAGGCCAGAGACGCCGAGCGCGACGCCGCTGAGCACCAGAAGCAAGGGGTACGCCCAGCGCTGGCCGGTGGCGTCAGCGGGTGACGTCTCCTGCACACAGGCCATGACAACTCCGGAGTGGTTTGATGGTCATCGAACCCGTTCGAGCGTACGCTAGGTTTGATGCTGATCAAACTTCGCAGGCCGTGACGACGGACACAGGAGACAACCGTGGTTGAGGTGCAGGCATTCCCTGCCGACAGCTATCCCGTCCATCAGGTCGGGCCGCTGCACCAGGTGCTCGCGGCGCTACAGGATCCGGCCCGGCTGGAGATGATCCGGCGGCTGCGCAACGCCGGCGCACCCTTGCAGTGCAGCGCACTGTACGACGGCATCAACAAGTCCACCGCCACCCACCACTTCAAGATCCTGCGCGAAGCCGGACTGCTCGAGCGATTGGTCCTCGGCGGCCTCACCCACCAGCGGCTGCGCGCCGACGAAGTCGACGCGGCACTACCCGGGCTGCTGGCATCGGTGGTCGACGGCGCCAACCGCGAGGTCGCGGCCCGCGGCTAGCTCCAGATGCGGACGCGCCGGTCGGGTTCGAGGTACAGCTCGTCATCCTCGCTGACGTCGAACGCCTCGTAGAAGGCGTCCATGTTGCGGATCACGCCATTGCAGCGGAACTCCGGCGGCGAGTGCGGATCGGTCGCAAGGCGCCGAATCGCCTCGGCCTCACGGGATTTCGTACGCCAGACCTGCGCCCAGCCGAAGAAGACCCGCTGCCGACCGGTCAGCCCGTCGATCACCGGGGCTTCCTTGCCGTCCAGCGACAGCTCGTAGGCCAGCAGCGCGATCGACAGCCCGCCCAAATCGCCGATGTTCTCGCCGACGGTGAACGCGCCGTTGACGTGCTGGGACGGCTGGAGCCCGCGCGGCACGAACGTCTCGTACTGTTCGATGAGTTGCTTGGTGCGCGTACCGAACTCGGCGCGGTCCTCGTCGGTCCACCAGTCGACAAGGTTGCCGTCGCCGTCGTATTTGGCGCCCTGATCGTCGAATCCGTGGCCGATCTCATGGCCGATCACGGCCCCGATCCCGCCGTAGTTCGCCGCGTCATCGGCCTCGGCGTCGAAGAACGGCGGCTGCAGAATCGCCGCGGGGAACACGATCTCGTTCATGCCCGGGTTGTAGTAGGCGTTGACCGTCTGCGGGGTCATGAACCACTCGTCGCGGTCGACGGGGCCGCCGAGCTTGGCGAGTTCCCGGTCGTGCGCCACCTCCGCACCGCGAATCGCATTGCCGTACAGATCGTTTCGATCGATCACCAGCGTCGAGTAGTCACGCCACTTCTTCGGGTAGCCGATCTTGGCGGTGAACTTGTCCAGCTTGGCGAGCGCGCGCTGACGGGTCTCCGGCGTCATCCACTCCAGGTCGTTGATGCTGACCCGGTAGGCCTCGCGCAGGTTGTCGACGAGTACGTCCATGCGGGCCTTGGCATCCGGAGGAAAATGCCGCTCGACATAGAGCCGCCCGACCGCGTCACCCATCAGGCTCTCCACCAGCGACACCGCCCGCTTCCAGCGTTCGCGGATCTGCTCGGTGCCCGACAGGGTGCGGCCGTAGAAGTCGAAGTTCGCCTCGACCACCGCGTCGGTCAGGTAGGCGGCCCGGGCGTTGATCAGCCGCCAGCGTGCCCAGTCCTGCCAGTCGGCGAAGTCCTGACCTGACCACAGCTCGGCGAAGGCGGTGAGGTAATCAGGTTGACGCACAACCAGTTCGGCCACCACGTCCGGGGTGGTGCCCTGCGCGCCGATCCAGCCGGCCCAGTCGAAGCCGGGCGCCTCGGCCGGCAGATCGGCGAAGTTGCGCAGGTTGTAGGTCAGATCCGCATCGCGGCGCTTGACGACATCCCAGTGCGCGGCCGCCAGTTTGGTCTCCAGTGCGACGATCCGCGCGGCCCGCTCGATGTGATCGTCGGCGGTGCCGCCCAGGACGAGGGCGAACATCGCGGCGATATGCGCCGGGTAGGCGGCCAGGATCGAGGCGTGCTGCTCGTCGCGGTAGTACGACTCGTCCGGCAGGCCCAGACCGGACTGCGTGACGTGCAGCAGGTACCGCGTCGAGTTCTTGGAATCGGTGTCGATGTAGAGCCCCACGCCACCGCCCACGCCGGTGCGCTGCAGCGAGCCGATCACCGTGGCCAGCGCAGCCGGGTCGGGCGCCGCGTCGATGTGAGCCAGCTCGTCGAGGAGCGGTTGTACCCCGCGGCTTTCGACGGCCTCGGCGTCCAGGAAGCTGGCGTAGAGGTCCCCGATGCGTTGTTCATCGGTATTTGGGGCAGCCCCCGACTCCGATGCCTCGATGATCAGTTCCCGGACCTGCTCCTCGGCCCGGTCGTACAACGTCCGGAACGCACCGTCGGTGGCCCGGTCACCGGGGATCGTGTACTCGGCCAGCCACCGTCCGTTGACGTGGCCGAACAGATCGTCTTGGGGGCGAACCTGGGCTTCGACGTGGGACAGGTCGATACCCGAGCGCAGCGTTTCTACCGTCACCCAACCATCCTTACCAGAGGTCCGACCTCGGCGTCCGGCCCGCAGGCGACCGCCCGGTAGCCTCGCCTGCATGCCTGAGGCCGAACCGACCGACGACGGCGCCGACGATCGGACCTTCACCGGCTACGGCGTCGCCTCCGCCGTTCTCGGTGTGGTGGCCGTCGCCGCCGTCGTACTGGGCGCCCTGATCTGGTCGGGCCACCACGACGCCGCCGACGAGCGGGCATATCAGTCCAAGGTGATGTCGGCCGCCGCGAACTGGACGAGTGTTCTGATCAACATGAACGTCGACAACGTCGACGCCAGCCTCGCGAAACTGCACGACGGCACCGCCGGCCAGCTCAACTCCGATTTCGAAGCCGCCATCAAGCCCTACCGCGAGGTGGTCCGCACCCTGCAGGCCCGCACCACCGGACAGATCGAGTCGGTGTCCTTCGAAGCGGTGCACCACAACCTGAACGTGCAGCCGGGTCAGGCCCCGCAGGCGCCCGCCCTTCCGCCGGAACTGGCCAACCGCACCGACTCCGTGCTGGTGATCGCCACCTCGGTCAGCGAGAACTCGGGCAACAAGCCGACGACCGTGCGCTGGAATCTGCGGCTGGGCGTGTCCGACGTGGACGGCAAGCTGATGATCTCGCGGCTGGAGTCGCTGCGATGAGGAACCTGGCCCGGGTGCTCGCGTTCGACATCGTGGCGCCGCTGGCCGCCATTGCGGCCCTGCTGGCCATCGGCGTGGTGCTCGGCTGGCCGCTCTGGTGGGTGGCGGTCTGCTCGATGCTGTGCCTGCTCATCGTCGAGGGCGTGATCGTCAACGTCGTGCTGTTCCGCCGGGATTCGGTGACCGTCGGCACCGACGACGACGGCCCCGGCCTACGCCTGGCCGTCGTCGCGCTGGCCACCACGGCGCTGGTCGCCACCGTCGTCGTCGGCTATACGCAGTGGACGCTCCCGGACCGGGATTTCACCCGCGACTCCGCCGAGGTGGTGCGCATCGCGACCGCCGCGTCCGAGGCCACGGCCACCTTCACCCCGGCCGACCCGATGTCCTCGATCGACCGGGCCGCGACGTTCATGGCACCCGACCGGGCGGATGCGTTCAAGAACGAATTCGGCAAGTCCACTTCGGATCTGGCGAAGAAGAACATCTCCGCCACGGCGCAGACCATCTCGGCCGGGCTGGAGGCGCTGGGTCCCACGGCGGCCAGTGTGGCGGTGGTGATGCGGGGCACCCAGAGCCAGCCGGGTCAGCAGCCCAGTACCGCGGTGCTGGCGCTGCGGGTCAGCCTGGCCAAGCAGGACGGCCGGTGGCTGGTTCTCGACATCTCGCCGATCAACGCCCGATGAGCCGGGCGTAGTCCACCTTCAGACACCGGTCCATCACGACGCGCAACCCGGCGGCGCGCGCCTGCTCAGCCACCTCGTCGTGCCACAGACCCTGTTGTAGCCACAGGCATTTCGGATGCGGGCTCAGTGCGAGCGTGTCGGCCAGCACGCCCGGAAGGTCGTCGTAGCGGCGGAACACGTCGACCATGTCCGGTACGACGGGCAGCTCGGCCAGCGACGGATAGACCCGCGCACCGTCGATGTCGCTGATGTTCGGGTTGACCGGGTACAGCTCGAAATCGCTGAACCGCGCCAGATACCGGTACACGTCGTAGCTCGGCCGGGCCGGATTGTCGGAGGCCCCCACCACCGCCACTGTGCGGGTGTCACGCAGAATCTGTTCCAGCTCAGCCGAATCCGGAGTCACCGGCTCAGTCCCCGCCGGACGCGCGCTGGGCGCGCATCTTGGCGAACCGATCCGACAGCCTGCGCATCCGGATCATCAGCGACGCCGGCGGACTGACCGTGGCGTCGAGGTAGGAGACCAGATCCGATTGGGCCACCCCGATGCGGGAGGCGAACTCCTGCTCGGCCAAGCCGGACCGGTCGAGCAGCAGCCGCACGTGCCGGGCGGCCTCGGCGCGCTCGTTGGCCTCCAGGTGGCTACGGGCGCGCAGCAGCACCTCGGCCAGAGCCTTCGAGATGCCGTATGGCTGCGAATGCTCGAGCACTTCCTCGACCTGGCGGGCGGTTCGGCCGTAGGGATCGCGTTTGATGGCCATCACGATGCGCTGCCAGACGGTGATGTCGCCGCTCTCGAGCGCCTCGCGGATGGAGGCGGTAGGCCAGAACTCGACGGGACGGGAGTCGATGAATGACTGCGCGGCCGGTGCGGGTACGGCATCGCGTTGCGCTGCCACCGTCACCTCGCCTCCTCCAGGATCGCCACCGCCACCGCAAGGCAACGCTGCCTGATCCGCTCCCATTCGGCGGCTCCCTCCGGCCCTGCCCACCGCTCGTCGTCGCCGACATCGGACGGGTCGGGGTCGGCCAGCCGGCGGACCAGCTGAGTCGCCACCCATTGTCGCTTAGGTTGTCCAGAACAGTAATACCGGTCCATCCCTGCGAGTACCACTGCAACGGTCTCGGTATCCATCCCACCGACGAGGTCGGCGAACTCGGCGAAATCCGACCGGCTGTTGCGGCACATGATCAGAAACGCCTGCATCCGCAGCGTCTCCGCACACGTCGGGATCTGCAGCCGGTCACCCGTCGGCAGCTGGACGTGGGTGGTCTCCACCGGGCTGAGCCGCTCCACGCCGCCGTGCCGCTCGTCGGCCCCGGTCTCCAGCGCGTCGAGGGCGATCGCGAGCCGGCCCCGCCACATCGTGACCGGATGGACCGGTCGCGGCGTCGACGTCCTGGCGCTGCGGTAACCGCGGATCAGCTTGACGGTCGACGTGCCACCCGGGCCGATGCGCACGGGTCGCGCACGGGCGTCGTCGCTGCCCTTGACCTTGCCGGCCAGCTCGCTGCACCCGGTGAACGCCAGCGGATCGGCGACGCTGACCGCGTCCGGGGCCAGGGTCTTGAGCTTGGCCGCGCCCTTGACCACCATCTTCAGATCGGCGGTCGGCGGCACCAGCGACGAGATGTCATCGGGGATGACAACCAGGTCGCCGAGGTCGACCTTGGGCAACGGCTTCTCGAAGTCGACCGACGGCAGGATCCGGGCCAGCCAGCCCGGCAGCCACCAGTTCCACTGGTCGAACATCGCCATCAGCGCGGGCACCAGGATCAGCCGGACGATCGTGGCGTCGACGGCGATCGCGACCGCGCACGCCACACCCAGCTCGGCGACCAACGGCATACCGGCGAACGCGAACCCGATGAACACCGCGATCATGATCAGCGCGGCGCTGGTGATCGTGCGGGCGCTGGTGGACACGCCGTAGGCGACGGCGTCACGGGTGTCACCGGCCTGCAGGTAGCGCTCCCGGATCCGGGTGAGCAGGAAGATCTCGTAGTCCATCGACAGGCCGAACGTCATCGCCAGCACCAGCGGCGGGATCGTCGAGTCGATCGACGTGATCCGGTGGAAGCCCAGCCCTTCCAGCCAGCCCCACTGGAAGACCATCACCAGGCTGCCGTAGGCCGCGGCGACGGACAGCACCGTCATCAGCACGCCCTTGAACGCCAGGAACACCGACCGCACCGAGATCAGCAGCATCACGAACGCGATCGCCGCCACGAACACGAACACCAGCGGCTGGGTGTGCCCGACCCGGTCGTCGAAGTCCTTGATCAGTGCGGTGGGGCCACCGACGTCGATCTGCGCGCCCTTCGCCGCCGGCAGTGCGGAGAGGTGGCTGCGCATCCAGTCGATCGAGTTGCGGGCGGCGAGGTCCTCGGGATCCACCGACAGGATCGCCGAGATCAGCGCGCTGCCGTTGTTGTCGGCGAACACCGGCGTCGACACCGAGACCACGTCCGGCGCCTTCGAGATCTCGGTGTTGATCGCGTCCAGCGCGGCGGCGTTCTTCGGGTCGGAGGCCGCGCCGCCCGGGAAGGTGACCAGCACCCGGACCGGGCCAAGCGCGCCGGGCCCGAGCGCCTGCGCGGCCGCGGCCACCCCGCCGCGGACCTCATGGGTGGCCGGGAACTGTCGCTGCATGCTGTTGCCGAGCACCATCGAGAACGCGGGTGCGGCCATCAGCAGCAGAACCGCCGTCGCACCCAGCGCCGACAGCCACGGCCGTCGCATCACCTCGCCGACCCAGCGGGTCCAGAACCGCGACTGGGTCGCCTCGGCGCGGCGGGACCACTGCAGCAGCGGCGAGCGCCGGGCCACCGGTCTGCCGAACGTGGCCAGCACCGCGGGGGGTCAGCGTCGTCGAGGTCAGCACCGCGACCGCCACCGCCAGGATCGCGCCGGTCGCCATCGACCGCAGCACCGGTGTGTTGATCAGATAGATGCCGGTCAGCGAGGCGATCACGGTCAGACCGGACAACAACACCGCCAGACCCGAGGTCGCCATCGCCGCGTCGGCGGCCTGCTGCGGGTCTCGGCCGGCGCGCAGTTCCTCGCGGTACCGCATCAGGATGAACAGTGAATAGTCGACGGCCAGCGCGATACCGAACATCGACACCGTCGACGTCACGAACACCGACATGCTCATGACGGTCGAGAGCAGATAGACCACGCCCATGGTCACCACGACGGTGCACACCGCGAGCAGCAGCGGGACGGCCGCGGCCGCCAGCGAGCCGAACACCGCGAGCAGAACAATCAGAACGATCGGCAGGTTCCATCGCTCGGCCTCGGCGATGTCGTGTTTGGTGCTGGTCTGGGCGGCGGCGCCGAGCGCGCCCTGACCGATCACGTAGAGCTTGACCCGACCGTTGGCGATCTGGCCGGGCTGATCGCCGGTGACACCGATCTTCTGGCGCAGCTGCCGCGCGACGTCGACCGCGCCGGTGTTGTTGAAGTCCAGCCGCAGCGACACCACGTAGGGCCGGTCCGGGGCGGGCGCCGGCTGGCCCTGGTTGGGCACCACCACGACGCTGGGAACCTGCTTGGCCGCGTCCTCCAACTGCGCGACGGCGGAGTTCATGTCGGCGTAGCTGGCGTCGGCACGAGGCGCGGCCACCAAGGCGAGTGGGGAGGCGCCCTGATCGGGGAAGTGATCCTCGAGTTGATACTGCACATGCAGCGACTGGGAGCCGGCAACGTCGAAGCCACCACCGGTCAGGTGATTGGACTGGGTGAGGGCCAGGTATACCGACGGCACCAAAGCCAGCAACCAGCACGTGAACACCAGCCAGCGGAATCTGCGCAGGTTGCTGCTGAGGCGCATCATGAACTGCTGGATGGCTGTCTCCCCGCATTCTCCCCGGATTGCGTGGTTGCGAGCGTACCGCAGATGCCTGTGCGCCGACCTGTCGTGATCGGCGGTCTTAGCTGGATTGAGACCTCGTGATCAGGCGCTCGTTACCCGCGCACGAGTGGCGGCCCGCCCGTTGCCGATGGCAGGATGTGCACCGACCACGTCAGGGTCGGGGACCGTGCCGACGCCGTAGCGATGCTGCGCCGCGGCGTGACGTCATACAGACGTCAGCGAAGTCGAGGAGTCCCCATGTCTGCGTCCACCATCTCCGCGACCGCGGGACTGCGCCGCGGGGTGTGCGCCGTGCTGGCCGCCACCGCGGCCGGCGGTGCCGCCCTGCTGGCGCTGTCGACCTCGGTGTCGATGTCGGAGGCGACCGCTGCCCCCGACCCGTGCGCGGCCAGCCAGATCGCCAAGACGGTCGGCACGGTGGCCACCAACACCGGGACCTATCTGGACGCGCACCCGCAGACCAATCAGGCGCTGACGACGATCTCCCAGCAGCAGGCCGGTCCGCAGACCGTGGTGGCGCTGAAGAGTTATTTCGACGCCAACCCTGCGGCCGCCAAGGACTTGCAGGCCATCCAGCAGCCGCTGACGAGTATGTCCGCCCAGTGCAAGTTGCCGGTGAGCCTGCCGCAGCTGCTCGGCCTGCTGCAGTCGGCTCAGACCGGCGGACTGCCCGCACCGGCGCCGGGCGCGTCGACGGGCACCACACCGGCACAACAACTCTCCGGCAGCCAGGCTCCGCTGGGCAACGGCCCGCTGCCCGGCCCGGCCACGATCGGTACGCGCTGAATCGGCGCGCTCGGTGCTCCCCCGGAAGTGGCGCTGAGCAGCCACATCGGAACATTCTCACGATTGGTTAAGCTCAAGGCGCGAAAGTCTGCAGCAATTCTGCTTAGCTTTCTTCTGTCAGTACCGGTTACTGGCAGTGCTTCTCCCAACGCTAAGGAGTCCGAGCATGTTGCTTAATGCCCGTCTGGCCCGTCGCGCGGTCGTCGGAGCGATCGGCACGGGCGCCGTCGCCGGCGCGATGCTGATTGGCGCAGCCCCGTCGGCGCTGGCCGATCCGCCGCCGAACTGCACCGCCGCCGACCTTGCCGGTGTGGCTGCGGGTGTGTCCGCGGCGACGTCGGCCTACCTGTTCACGCACCCGGACGTCAACGCGTTCTTCACGGGTCTGGAGGGTGCGCCGCGTGACACCATCCGGTCCGAGGTGAAGCAGTACCTGGACTACAACCCTTCGGTGAAGGCCGACCTGCAGGGCATCCGCCAGCCGCTGGTCGATCTGAAGAATCGCTGCGGCACCAGCCCCGACGTTCCTGTCTCCTAGTCCGCAGTGCGGGTAGGACAGCAGCCCGCGCAGGAAGGCGCTGGCCGCACCGTCCTGATGGTCGACGACGACCCGGATGTCCGGACTTCGGTTGCCCGCGGTTTGCGGCATTCCGGGTTCGACGTCCGGGTCGCGGCTACCGGCAAGGAAGCGTTGCGGCTGTTGGCGAACGAGAATCACGACGCGTTGGTGCTCGACGTCCAGATGCCGGAGCTCGACGGTGTCGCGGTGGTCACCGCGCTGCGTGCGCTGGGCAACGACATTCCGATCTGCGTGCTGTCGGCCCGCGACACCGTCAACGACCGGATCGCCGGCCTGGAGGCGGGGGCCGACGACTATCTGACCAAGCCGTTCGACCTGGGCGAGCTGGTGGCCAGATTGCATGCACTGCTGCGACGGGCCTCGCATTCACACGAGGGTTCCGATGCCGTCACGATCGGAGGGCTGACCATCGACACCGCCCGGCGGCTGGTGTTCGTCAACGGTGACCGGGTCGAGCTGACCAAACGCGAATTCGACCTGTTGGCGGTGCTCGCCGAGAACTCCGGTGTGGTGCTGTCCCGGCAGCGGCTCCTGGAGTTGGTGTGGGGCTACGACTTCGACGTCGACACCAACGTCGCCGACGTGTTCATCAGTTATCTGCGCCGCAAGCTCGAACGCGAGGGTGTGCCCCGGGTGATCCACACGGTGCGCGGCATCGGGTACGTCCTCCGGTCGGAGCCGTGATCCGGTCGTGAGTTCGTTGGGCCAGAGCCTGTCCCTGCGCAGCCGGGTCGCCTTGGCCGCCGCGGTGGCCGCCGCGATCGTGGTCGCGCTTCTGGCCGCGCTGACCTCGGTGGTGCTGGCGAACAACGATGAGGCACAACTGGACAAGCGCCTGGACTCGATCGTCGACGCCAGCATGTATCCCGAACAGCTGCGTGATCCCAGCCGGGTGGTGACGACCGGACGGTCACGGTCCACCGGGCAGGTCATGTTCCAGCGCGGGTTCCAGTTGCCGCCGCTGCCGCCGGGGACCGCGACGGTGACCGTCAACAACGTCGACTACCGGGTGCGGACGGTGAACGTCGACCAGTCCGGCGGGATCCTGGTCTCGATCGGTATCCGCGCCGACAGCATCCTGTTGAGCCGCGCCAGAATTCCGCTCTACGTGTTGATCGTCTGTCTTGCGGTGATGGTCGCGCTGGCGCTGGGCTGGATCCTGGCCGGGCCCGCGATCCGGCCGCTGCTGAAACTCACCGAGCAGACCAGGCGGCTCGGAACCGGCCACGATCGGCTCGACCCGGTGCACGGCTCCCGGGAGGCCGAGGACCTGTCCGAGGCGATGATCGCGATGCTCAACAGGCTCGCGGATGCCCAGGCGGCGACTACGAATTCGCTTCAGGCAGCCCAGGATTTCGCGGCCAACGCCGCCCACGAACTGCGCACCCCGCTGACCGCGATGCGCGCCGATCTGGACACGCTGCGTATCCACGACCTGCCGCCCGAGGAGCGTGAGGAGGTGGTCGCCGATCTGGCACGCGCGCAGCGGCGTGTGGAGGCGATCATCACCGCGCTGGGGCAGCTGGCGTCGGGGCAGCTGGCCCGCGCCGAGGACCGCGAGCCGATCGACGTCGCCGAGATGCTCGATCGGGTTGCGCGGGAGAACATCCGGTCCGGGGTGGGGGAGATCATCGTGGAGGCCGACGAGGCCGGCACGGTGTGGGGCTGGCCGGCCGGTTTGCGGTTGGCCGTGGACAACCTGGTGCGTAACGCGATCACACACGGGGAAGCCACCCGCATCGTGCTGCGTGCCCGCCGCCAGGGCCCGCTGCTGGCCATCACCGTCGATGACAACGGCCGTGGCCTGCCTGCCGAGGAGCATCGAAAAGTGTTGGGCCGCTTCGCTCGTGGCAGCACCGCCACCGCGGGAGGGTCGGGACTGGGTTTGGCGCTGGTGGCTCAGCAGGCGGCCCTGCATGGTGGCGACATCGAACTTTCCGATGGCCCGCTCGGCGGATTGCGTGCCGTGTTGACGGTCTCGACCGCCCCGGAGCCCGTCGCTCCGGCGGGGCAGGCTTAACCGCGGCGTTTGCGGACGACGGCGGCCACGCCGCGCCAGCCCAACAGCAGCACCGCCGTCACCACCGACGCGACGATGATGAAGCTCACCGCGACGCCCTGAGAACTGGCCTTGCGCAACAACATTCCCACCACGATGGTGGAGAGCCAGACGATCACGCCGGTCGGCGCGATCGCGGTCGGTGCCCGCCAGGCCCGGGAGATCAGCCAACCGGCCAGGGTGCCGGACAGAAACGGCCATGCGGTCTCGGCGATTCCGGCAAGCGTCAGCCCTTCGGCGTGGCTGCGGCGACCGATCGCGCAGAACACCACGACGCTGACGATGTCGCCGGCCAGCGCCAGTGCGGCCGGGCGGGTGTCGCTACGAACTGCCATGCTCGGATTCAAGCACACCGCCCGGTCAGGGCTTGTCGTCGTCGGGGTCCGGGCACGGCGGCGGCACCGGGCCCTGGAGCGCGGTGTCGGCCGGGTCGTCGACGGGCGCGCCGCCGCTTTCGGCTTCGGCCGCGGCGATCTCGTCGGCGACGGCGTCCGGGTCCAGGGGACCTTCGGTGCGGAACAGGAAGAAGAACACCACCCAGCCGATCGTCGAGATGAAGATCCAGCTGACCAGCCGATAGATCAGCATCGCCGAGATCGCACCGGGCAGGGCCATCCCGCTGGACACCAGGCCGGGCACCAGCACGGCCTCCACGACCAGCAGGCCGCCCGGCATCAACGGGATCGAGCCGACGGCGCGGGCGGCGGCGTAGGCGACGGTCAAACCGGCCAGCGACGGCCTCCCGCCGGTGGCGTAGGCGGCGAACGCCAGGCACGCGACATCGCACACCCAGTTGAAGAACGACCAGCCGAATGCCACTCCGAGGGTGCGGCGACTCAAGCTGACCGACTCCAGTTGGTTCAGCGTTTCGCGCCACCTGCGCAGACCGGTGTCGGTGGGCTTGCCGCGCACCGAGTTGACCCAGCCGAGGACCTTGACGCCGATGCCGTCGATGAGTTCGGGACGGGTCGCTACCGCCTGCGCGAGCAACAGCAGGGCGATGAACCCGCCGAGGGTGAACAGCAGCGAGAACGGATTGTTCTTGGCGCCCAACAGAAATGCGCCGCCGAGACCCAGCAGCGCCAGACCCACCACCTGCAGCGCACCCGACATCACCAGCTGCCACGACGCGACCACCGGGGAGGCGCCCCACAGCCGCTGCTGGCGATAAACGAACGTCGCCGAGAGCACCGGACCGCCGGGCATCGTGGTGCTCAGCGCGTTACCCGCATAGAACGCCGCCTCAGAGCGCCACTGGCGGACAACCACCCCGGCCGACCGCAGCAGCGTCCGCTGGATCTGGGCGAAGCTGTGCATCGACAGCATGGCCGCGGCGACCGCCGCCAGCACCCACCAGCCGTTCGCCGAGAACAGGCTCCGCCAGGCTTTGGCCAGCTGATCCCACACCAGCGTCGCCTCGACGACCAGCACGATCAGCGCGACGCCGAGCACCGCCCAGCGGACCCACCAGTACTTCCCGCGCGCCGGGGGGCCGTGATCCTCGCGGGCGGCGTTCACCGACGCGTCGTAGGACACGCAGATCAGCGTAACGGTGCAGACATCCCGCGACGGTGTCCGCCGCGGGATGTCGGAGCACCAGCGCCCTAGACGGTGGTCGGTGCGTTCGGCGTGATGATCGTCAAGTCATAGCCGGCGGCCTGCCACCCGCTCATGAACACTCCGATCGGCAGCGCTTTGGCCTGCCCCACGCTCTGATTCGCGTTCGTCATCGAGCTGTCGTTGACGTACACCAGCCCGTTCTTCAGGTCCACCTGCGTCACCACCGCTGCGTGGTCGGCGACGAAATAGCTGTCCTTCGGAGTGGGCTTGAAGTCTGTGACGGCCGTCCAGACGATCGACACGGGGTAGGCGACCATGGTCGCCTTGCCTTCGGCCAGGGCGGCCTGCAGGTCGCGCAGTGCTTCTTCGCCGCCCTCCTGAGTCTTGTCGTACTCCCGATAAGTCGCGGTGACGTCGAAGTGCTCGTTGATCAGTGCTACGGCGTCCTCGGTCGCCACGCCCTCCTCGATGTTGGCGTCGAGGTACATCTTGGCGCCCGGCGTCTTCACGCTGTCGGTGGTCTTCGCCCAGTCGACCCAGGTCTGCTCAGTCGTCGACGTCGGCAACGTCTTCGTCGCCTGCAGGGCGGCGGATGCCGCGGCCTGCAACTGGCAGTTGGAGTAGCTCTGGTTCACCCAGTAGTCCGCGGCGGCCGCGGCGTTGCCGTACTGGCCGGTGCCGTCGACGGTCACCCAGATCTCTTCGTCGAAGGTATCGGGTTTGGCCGCACCGACCATGATCGCCAAGGAATGCAGCATTCCCTGGATCATGCCCGCGAATCCCGGCAGCTTGGCCGCCGTCCCGTTGTTGACGGTGATGGTGAAGTGATCGACGATTCCCGGCTGGATCAACGCATCGTTGGCCGTGTAGACGAACGAACCCGGCGTGCTGCCCGCCACGACGGTGCCGTACTTGGGGCCTTCCTTGATGGAGTAGCTGACCTCGTAGCCGTTGTTGCCCTCGCCGTTGACCTTGACCGTGATCTGCTTGTCCGGGCCGGCTTGGCCGCCGACATCGGGGTCGACGCTCGGTGCGCGGTTGAAGAAGATGTAGGCGATCTGCTTGCCGATTTCTTCGAAGAACGCCTGCGGACCCGCCGGCTGTGCCGACGCCGATCGCGCGGCGAGCGCCGTCGCCGTCGTCGAGGTTCCGTCGGCGCCACGGGTTCCTGCGGCGCCTTCCTCGCCGACCGAGCCACCGCGTGTGGTGCCGCCGATGCCGCCCTGCCCGGCGTCACCGCCCAAGCCGCCTTCGTTGCCGTTCCCGCCGTCGCCGCCGTTCCCGCCGTCGCCGCCGGCCGCGCCGGGGCCTGCGTCGAGGTCGCTGTCGCCCCCGGCCGCGCCGTCGCCGGCGTTGCCTCCCGCACCACCACGGCCCGGGCCGTCCACGGCGGTCGCCACACCGCCGTCGCCGCCGGTGCCGCCGTTGCCGCCTGAGCCGCCCTTGCCGCCGCCGAATGCGCCTCCGCCGCCGGCGCCACCGGCACCGCCGTCACCGCCGGCTGCGCCAGCGCCACCGATCGCTCCGGGGCCGCCGCTGCCGCCGTTTCCGCCGTCACCGCCGCTCAAGCCATTGAGTGACCGGCCGTAGCCGCCGGGCCCGCCTTTTCCGCCTGCGCCACCGGCGCCGCTGCTGCCGGCGCTTCCGTTGGAGGCGATGAGGAACAGGACGCGGCCCGTGCCCGCGGCGCCGCCGGCAGCTCCGCCAGCTCCGCCTGCGCCGCCGTTCCCGCCGTTTCCGCCGTTCAGCCCGGGATCAATGGTCTCGTTGTCTGGCGAGAAGCCCGTTCCGCCCTGGCCGCCGTCACCGCCTTGGCCGCCGCTGCCGCCGTGGCCACCGGTGCCGATGATCGAGCTGCCGTTCCCGCCGCGACCGCCCGAGCCGCCCTTGCCTCCGGGTGCCCCATTGCCGCCGTCGATCGAGTACGACGGGTTCTTGCCGGGATCGGCGCCGTTGGTGCCGACGATGCCGCCCTGGCCCACGCCGCCGTTTCCGCCGTCGCCGCCCGCACCGAAGAACGAGAGCGCTCCTACGTTGCCGCCGATGCCGCCGTCGCCGCCACCGACCCCGCCCGCTCCGCCGTCGCCGCCGCTGCCCGCCCAGAGGCCGCCGCGTCCGCCGTTACCGCCATTGCCGCCGCGGTCGGTCGCGTTGAGCCCCTTGGCGGGACTGTCGCCGCCGGCACCGCCGTCACCGCCAAAAGCGAAGAGGGAGAACAGGCCGCCGTTGCCGCCGTTGCCGCCGCGGCCACCGATGCTGGCCGCGCCGCCGGCGCCACCCTCGCCACCGCTGGCGCCGCCGCTGGCCCCGCCGCCTTCGCCGCCGTCACCGGCGGTTCCCCAGAACGAGACCAGGCCAGTATCGCCGCCGTTTCCGCCAGTACCGCCGGTCTGGCCGTTCTTGATGGCGTTGCCGCCCGCACCGCCCGCGCCGCCGTTGCCTACCCACAAGCCGGCGGTGCCGCCGCGGCCACCGGTTCCGCCCTGGAAGTTGCCGGTCGAGGTTCCACCGGCGCCGCCCGCGCCGCCGTTACCCGACAGCCCGGCCGAGCCGCCCTGTCCGCCTGCCGATCCCGCCGCGGTGGTGGCTCCCGCACCGCCGGCGCCGCCGTTGCCGGTGATCATGCCGCCGCGTCCGCCGTTGCCGCCCGCGCCGCCGTTGATCGTCGCCAGACCCGCTCCGCCGGCGCCGCCGTTGCCGAACCAGCCTGCGCTGCCGCCGTTGCCGCCGTTGAAACCGTCGCCGCCATTGCCGAAGACGCCGCTATTGCCGCCCTTGCAGGACTTGGTCGACGGGCAGGTGCTCTCGGTCCAGGAGTAGCCGTTGCCGGCCAGAATGCCGGCGTTCGGGTGCGCAGCGGTCCCGTCGCCGACGAAGAAGTTGACGAGGTTCTGGGCTGCGGCTTCCGGCGTGGGCAGCGCAGCGGCCCGAGGAAGCGCGGCCGTGGGCGTGGCGAGCCGCGTGGTCGATTTTGCTGTCTGGTTTGCTTTTGTGTCGGAGTCCGACGCTGAACCGCTCGGCGACGCCGTGCTCTTCGAGGCCTTCGGCCGGAGATTGGACTTCGGAGCCGCCGAGTGTCCGGTGGATTTCGACGGCCCATTCGCCGAGGAGCTATTGGAGGCCGAGGGTCCGTTGGGGCCCGCCGATCCGGTGGCGTCGGCGGCGGCCACCGCGGGCATCGATGCGATTGCAGCACCGACACCGAGCGCCACAGCCGACGCGCCGATCCAGGCCAACGCATGCGAATTGGCAAGCGCAGCAAGGCCAAACTCAACTCGGTTCAGCTGCATCTTGTTGGTGCGGCAGCTGCGGCGACCGTGCTCCACGGTGCGGCCTGAGTCGGCATGAGCTGATTTTGAGTCGACAGAATTCACGAACCCACCCCCCGTTTGGGTACGAATCGATAAGAATGCCGGCCGCGTGACATGGATGTCCGCGACGTGGCAAAAGGGATCATAGGGTCAATGCGCGCCACCGTCTATAACGACACTTATTTTTCTTTCCGGTGCAAGGTTTTACCGCCTATGTTTTTTGCTGCTGTACAAGAACTCGCGTCGGAACGCAGGTTTCGTCGAGCGGGCGGAATCTCTCGCACTACGCTTGGCCGCATGCCGGCCACCCGCGTTTCGGACGACGACTCGGTCGATCCCTTCCTTCGTAAAACCGCAGCGTGGTCTTGGCGCCTGCTGGTCGTCGGGGCGGCCATCGTGGCCCTGCTGTGGGTCGTCAGCCGACTCGAGGTCATCGTGGTCCCGGTGGCCCTGGCCACCATGCTGGCCGCGTTGTTGCTGCCGGCCGTGGACTGGCTCGACCGTCGTGGGGCTCCCCGGGGCGGGGCGGTGGCCCTGATCCTCCTCGGCGGCTTCGCCATATTCGGCGGGATCCTGACTTTCGTTGTCAGCCAATTTGTTTCGGGCCTGCCCGGCCTGGTGGAGCAGGTCACTTACAGTATCGACGGCCTGCGTCGGTGGCTCGTCGACGGCCCGGCGCACCTGAGTCGTGAACAGATCGACAACGCAGGCAATACAGCCATCAAGGCGCTGCGCGACAACCAGGAGCAGCTGACCACCGGTGCCCTGTCGACGGCGGCCACCCTCACCGAACTCGTCACCGGCGCACTGCTGGTGCTGTTCACCTTGATCTTCCTGCTGCACGGCGGCCGCAACATCTACAGCTTCGTCACCAAGATCGTTCCGTCGTCCGCCCGCGAGCGGGTGCGGGACGCAGGCCGGGCCGGCTTCGGCTCGCTGATCGGCTACGTGCGGGCCACCGCGCTCGTCGCATTGGTGGACGCTGTCGGTATCGGCACCGGTCTGGCGATCATGGGCATCCCGCTGGCACTGCCCCTGGCCTCACTTGTCTTCCTCGGCGCGTTCATTCCCCTGGTGGGTGCCGTCGTCACCGGATTCCTCGCAGTGGTGGTGGCGCTGCTGGCCAAGGGCGTGGTCTACGGGCTGATCACGCTGGGGCTGATCATCGCGGTGCAGCAGCTGGAGGCGCACATCCTGCAGCCGCTGGTGATGGGTCGCGCGGTGTCGATCCACCCGCTGGCGATCGTGCTCGCCATCTCGGCCGGTGCCGTGCTGGCCGGCATCGTCGGCGCGCTGCTGTCGGTGCCGTTGGTGGCGTTCCTCAACAGCGCCATCCGGGTTCTCGTCGCGGACAACCCTGCCGAGGAAGCGGCCGAACTCGAGGAGAACGACGACGGGATCATCCTCAATGCCGAACCCGACGTCGTCCCGCCGAAGCGCGAGAAGGACTGAACCGTCGAGTCAGAACCCAGAGCGACATCTGGTCTGACTTTTCCGCGCTGAGTTCTGGATGGATTACAACCGGCTGGCGGGGCTTGGCGCGTCGACACCGATCGCCCACACGCCTGAAGTCGTAGTCACGTACGTGGTATCCCCGAGAGTGAAGATCGGATCCATATAGAACGGTGCCAGCCCGGGGAACGGCTCTGCGAACACCGGGCCGTCGGGAGTCAACGTCACAAGGTAGGTCGTGACGTCGTCTGCGTCGTCGACGTCGTCGGGATACGACGCAAACTCGAGATACAGGGTGTCGCCGGCGACGATCGGACCGGGCGAGTAACCCCTTACCGGCTCGGCGAATTGCACCGCGCCATGGGGTGTCAGCGCGACGATGTAGGTCTTGGTGGTGTCGGTCCCCGTGACGAACTCGTCCGGAAACACCGTGGACATCAGGTATGTGGTGTTGCCGACGACGATCGCTGGTTCACCGTATTGCACGGGATAGTCCACCGACGACGGACCTTCGGGTGCCAACGCAGTGACGTAAACGTGATTCGTGGAGTGGCTGCCCTCGCCCGTTGTCTCCCATCCGTCCGTCTTCACATAGATGAGATCACCCGCGACAATGAGCGGTTCATACGCCAATGTGCCGGAGACGGTATAGGCAGGCTGCAAGACGCCCTGGGGATCCAATGCGGTGAAATGGGTTTGGGCCGAATCGTATTGGCCTGTCTGAGTCACCAAATAGGTGGTGTCGCCGACCACGACGGGGGCACTGATCGGGTGTCCTGGCAGCGATCCTGGCACTGCGGTGAGCCCGCCCGGTCCCACCTTGACAAGCGAAGTCTGTTGGCCACCAGCAGCATCGGAGGTCTCGACGATCAAATATGTGGTGTCACCGACGACGACCGTGTCGAAATCGCTGTGGGAATTCACCCGTCCCGATGTCGGGGCGCCGATCGCCCTGACGCCGCCGGCCGTAACCGATAGCAATTGGAGCTGGTAGCCGGAGGTCGGATCGTCGGTCTCCAACACGAGGTACGTCGTGTCGCCGATGGTGATCGGCGCGACGCCCGGGTATCCGTGAAGTGGGTCCTCCCACAGGGT
Source organism: Mycobacterium sp. ELW1 (assembly GCF_008329905.1). NCBI lineage: Bacteria > Bacillati > Actinomycetota > Actinomycetes > Mycobacteriales > Mycobacteriaceae > Mycobacterium > Mycobacterium sp. ELW1. Next base: position 296,831 of record NZ_CP032155.1, read on the forward strand.
CAGGCCCTCGGGTTCGACCGCTGTCAGGAGGGTCCTGGTGTAGGCGTAGGTCCCGTCGGAGAGCCAGTAGTACCTCACCGTCGTGATAAGACAAGTGGTTTCTCCGGCCACCACGACGGTCGGGTTTCCGCTCACAGTGCCGAGGGTCGCGAGGCCCAGTGGCGCCACACCGTCCGGCAGTAAAGCGGTCAGGTGGGTCTCGTATCCGACCGAGGAGTTCCAGGTTTCCGTCACCAGGTAGGTGGTGTCACTGACAACGATTGGGCGCATCGCCCACCGGTATCCCGGGATCGGGTCATCGATCACCGTGACCCCGCCCGGCGTCGGTGCCAGCGTCGTCACCACGGACTGCCACGTCGCGGCCACACCGGAGTCGCCGATGTGCGAGATGAAGTACGTGGTGTCGCCGACCACGATCGGATCCCCGCTCAGCACACCGGGAATCGATCCCACGGATGTAGCACCGTCGGGCGTCAATGCCACGACATGGGTGGCGGTGCCCGACTGTGTGGGCACGAGCAGATACCTAGTGTCGCCCACGAGGGTCGGACCGCCCCAGGACCAGCCGGGGATCGTCGTCGTCGGTGACACGCCCTCGGTCCTCACTTCTGTGACGTGAGTGTTGTAGCCGGAATCGTAATCACCCGTCTGCGTCACGAGGTAGGTGATGTCGCCTGCGACAACCGAATAACCGCTGGAGTCTTCGTAGAACTGTCCGGGTATCGACGTTGTCGAGGTCACCCCGTCGGGTCCCAGCCGGGTCAGGTGGGTCTGGTAGCCGGATTGTTGGCTGCCGTTAACAGTCACCAGGTAGGTGGTGTCACCGACGACGAGCGTGTGGTTGGAGAAACGCCCGGGTACGGACGTTGTCGAGGTCGCGCCGTCGGCTCCCAGCGTGGTCAGCTGGGTTCGGTAACCGGATTCGTACGTGCCGGTATCGGTCACGAGGTAGGTGGTTTCGCCGATGACGATCGTGCGGCCGTAAAACGCGCCGGGCATCTCCGTCGTTGAGGTCACGCCGTCGGCTCGCAGCCTGGTCAGGTGGGTCTGGTAGCCGGATTCGTACGTGCCGGTCTGGGTCAACAGGTAGGTCGTGCCGGCAACCGTCAGCGGTTGTCTGAAGTCGCCAGGAATCGGCTCACCCAGAGGAGTCAGGCCGTCTGACCCCAATATCGAGAGGTAAGTCTGGAAGCTGGATTCGTCGCCACCTGTCTGCGACACCACAAAGGTGGTGTCACCGACGGCGAACGCCTCGCGCACCAGACCGGATACTGGACTGGCGCCGGACGGGATGCTCGAGGTGCCGTCGGCGTGGATGACTGCGGCCAGGTAGGAGACGCTCTGATCGTCGGGGCCGTCGATGAGGTTCCCGCGATAACCAAAGATGTAGGCGTTACCGGTGCGGGAATCGACGAATGACAGCACCGGCATCGTGCCGGGCGGCAACGAAAGCGCGGCACGGTCGGCCCCGGCAATGTGTTCGGTCACCACGATCGGTGCCGTAGTGGCCATGCCGTCGGTGGCGGTGGCCGAGAACGAAAGCTTCACTGCCGCAGGAGAAGTCGGCCCAAGAGTACCGGCGAGGACGCGGGTGCGCGGATTCGGGGTGAAGGTCCACTCGCCGGTTTGTTCATTGAGCTCGAAGCTGCCCAGGGTCGCATCCGGTGCGTTGACCACGTGATAGGTGAAGGGCTTGTCGTGGGTGACGTTGAAGTGCCCGCTGATCGTTCCGGTGGCGGGGTCGGTCGCGTCGATCGTGTATGGATGTTGCTGGTCGACCACCGGCGGGGGAGCGACGTACTTGACCGCGATGGTCACGTTACCAATTGCGTTGGCGCCCTTGGTGTCTGTGACGGTGTAGCTGAACGAGTCGGCGCCGGAGTAGCCGGCCGCTGGGGTGTAGACGAAGGAGCCGTCGGTGTTGAGGGTGAGGCTGCCATGGCTGGGTGCAGTGCTCACGACGGCCGTCATCGAATCGCCGCCGGGGTGGCTGTCGTTGGTCAACACATTGCCTGTGAGCTGCGTGTCCTGGTCGACGCTATAGCTGTCGTCGACCGGGCGAGGAGCGCGATTGACCGGCACCGTAGACCGGTGGATCGTCGCCGCCACAGGCGCCCCGACCACCGGAATCATCCCGACCAGATCGAGGGTCATGTCGCCGATTTCGTCGCGCATGTCCACGGCATCGCCGCGGAGCGCCGCTTTCGTGAAGTCGACGAAATCCGACACGAGGCTTATCCCGTTGACAACTGTGCCGACGCCCGGAACCCAGCCGACCGACATGTTGATGTCGGCGACGGCCTTTTCGCGAGCGATTTCGGCAGGCGAGTTGGCGACAGCGGCAGCGACCGCCGACGCCGTCGCGGTGTCGCGGCGAGTGGTGGTCGCCAGCGCCGCCGCCAGCACCTCGGCGCTCGGGGCGTCCGGGGTTTGACCGCCCGACGGTTTGGACGCGACAGCGACGGGCCGCTTGGACTTCACGGACCCGAGTGCGTTGAGCGCACGCGACGGTTGCGCACGAGCGCTGACCCCGGTCTTCGGGGAGCCTGTCCGCGATGGCTTGGTGGTTGCCTTCGGTCCAGGTGATGCTGCCGAGGAGGCTCGATCAGCCGAGGATCCGCCCGCTGTAGCACCCGAATCACTGTCGGCGTGCGCCATCCCGGTTGCGCCGGCGAGCGCCGCACCGATTCCCACGGTGACCGCTCCGGCGCCCAGCCACTGAAAGGGGATCAAGCGACGGGTGTTCTGACGTGAGGCGCGTGCGCGCTTGTGTGACTGCTGCCCCGACACGGACTCCCCCGAGTTGTCTGTGAAATGACTGGAAGTTACTTGTGAAAAAGTTCCAGCACTATATATAACAGGCAACTACGCGCGACGGGGGCGCACACAGCAAATAGATTTCGGCCGATCCGGAGCTACGAGTGACAGTCGAGCCGAATCGTCACTCGGAGCTCTGGATGGACTACAAACGGCCTTCGCGGCGCAGCAGATCCGCTGCGCTCACCCCGCCGGCCCCGCCACCGCGGCGCGGGCGGTCGTCGCCCTCTTTCTTGCCGCGTGAGTTCAGCTTCTCGGTCGCCACCTCGGAGTCGCCCTGATCGGGTCGGCTGACCGGGATGGCGCGAGTCTCCTCGGCGCTGATCGCGGGGGAGACGTCGTCGCCGCCGGTCCGATCGTGTTGAGCGGGGATCGCCGTCGTCGCGTCCTCCGGAGCCGACATCGCCTGAGTCGGTTGCGCCGACGGCGGCGACGGGGGAGTCGGAGTCGGAGTCGAGCCCGGCTGCATCGACCCCCGGTCGCTTCGCTCCTGCCCGCCGGATCCCCGCAGCTCACCCAGCCATGACTCGATCTCCCGATCCGGCGCCGGCGGCGTGGGCGGGCGGTTGGTCTTGGCGGCCGAGGCAGCGGTGTTCACCGCGTTCTTCACGGCGTTCTTGGCCACCGAGAACCGGGTCGTCGGTGCTTCGGTGCCGGCTTCGACCGGATCGGGCATCCGCGCGGTTCCGGCGGCTGACGGGGCTTCCTGCGGCGGCGGCGGGTTGCGGTATTCGGCGCGGCCGACGACACGCGGCATCGCGCGGCCCTCGACGGGATGGGTCGGGTCGTGCGCCGGGCGTCGGGCCTCGGCTGCCGACACCGGCGCACCGGCACCCACCAGGGCGGAATCCGTTTCCCGCACGACGGGTCGCTTGCGCTCGTCGGTCAGGTGGGTCTCACCGAGGCCGATCTTGACCTGCAGGCGCTTCATCCAGCGTGGCGCCCACCAGCAGTCGTCGCCGAGCAGCTTCATGATCGCCGGGACCAGGAACATCCGGATGACGGTGGCGTCCAACAGCAAAGCGATCAGCAGACCGAAGGCCAGATACTTCATCACGACCAGGTCGGAGAACGCGAACGCGGCGACCACCACGGCGAGCACCAGCGCGGCACCGGTGATGAGTCGGCCGGTGGTGGCTGTGCCGATCCGGATGGCCTCCGCGGTGGACAGGCCGCGCTCACGGGCCTCCACCATCCGGGAGACCAGGAACACCTCGTAGTCCGTGGACAGACCCCAGATCACCGCGATGATCAGACCGATCATCGGGGCGAACAAGGGCTGTGGCGTGTAATTCAACAGCCCGGAACCGTGTCCGCCCTCGACGAACATCCAGGTCAGGATGCCCATGGTGGAGCCCAGCGTCAATGCGCTCATCAATGCGGCCTTGATGGGAAGCACCACCGAGCCGAACGCCAGGAACATCAAGACGGTGGTGGTGAGCACCAGGATCAGCACCATCAGCGGCAGCTTGTCGAACAGCGTCAAAATGCTGTCCTGAGCCAGCGCCTGGGTACCACCGACCAGGACCGTAGTACCGCGAGGTGGAGTCAGCGCGCGCAACTGCTCGATCTTCTGGGGTGCGGTACTGCTGTCTATCAGGCCGTTCTGGAGCACCCGTACGGACGGATCTTTTGATCCGCCATTCTGGGCCGAGCGCTCTTCCCACATCTTCGACGGATCGTCGCTGCCGGCGAAGCCGGACACCGTCTGCGCTTCGGCACGTAGATCGTCGAGCTGCTGATCGGTGACCGGTGAGCCGTTGTTGGTTTTGATGACCAGGGTCAGCGGTTCGGTGCGGAAACTGGAGAACTCTTTGTCGAACTGCTCCTGGGCGCTGCGCACCGGGTTGTCCGGCGGTAGGTACTTCTCGCTGAGCCCGCCCAACGCCAGCTGCCCCATCGGGATGATGAGCAACGTCATGATGATCACGATGGGAGCGGCAAAAGCGATGGGTCGCTTCATCACCACATTGACCAAGCGGCCCCAGAATCCCTTTTCGACCTCTTCGCGGGTCTTCGTCTTCTGAGTTTTTTCGATGAACCAGTCGATGATCCTGCGGGAGAACGACCAGTTGGCCAGGAACGGCACCCGGAGCAGAGTCCGCACCCCCAGGGCGTCGACATTGGCGCCCAGAATTCCCAGGACCGCGGGCAGCACTGTGATCGACAGGAAGGCCGCGAGCAGCACCGACGCGATAATCGCGTAGGTGATCGACCGCAGGAAGCCAAGTGGAATCAGTAGAAGCGGTAGCGAGGACGCCACGATGATGACCGAGGAGAACGCAACGGTACGGCCCGATGTCATCACCGACCGCCGTACCGCCGCTTCGACGTCGTAACCTTCGGCAAGTTCCTCCCGGAACCTGCTGACCACGAACAATCCGTAGTCGATCGCGATACCGAAGCCCATCATCGTCACGACGGGCTGAGCGAAGAAATGCACCGGTCCGAACTCGGCGGTCAACCGGAGGATACCGAGCGCCCCGCCGATGGTGAGGCCACCGATGATGGCGGGCAACGCGGCCGCGACGGCGCCGCCGAAGACGAAGAACAGGACCACGGCCACCAGCGGGACGATCGCGAGCTCAGCACGTTGCTGGTCGGTGCCGATAGTCCCGGTGAGCTCGCTGGCCAGCGGATTGAGGCCGGCGAGTTGGATAGTGCCGCCGTTGACCTTTTTGAGCGCCGGCTCGATGGTCTGGTAATTCTTCAGGATGGTGTCGTCGTCGTCGCCCTTGAGCGGGATGCTGATGAAGGTGTGACGTAGATCCGCCGTCTTCATCTGATTGACGGTCGGGTCGGTGGTGTCGGGAGCTTTCAGCCAGCCGACCCAACCCACGATCTGATCGGGATGGTCCTTGACCACCTGGTCGAGCTCTTCGGTGACGGTCTTCTGCCAGTTCTTGTCAGTCACCTTCTCGTCGCCCGGTGGCGTCAGGATGGCGACCACGTGGCTGGTGCGGTCACGGCCGTACACCTCGTCGGCGAGCGTCGAGGCCCGCACCGACTCGCTGCCGTTGTCGTAGAAACCACTCTGGGTGACATGCTTGCCCAACGAGGCCCCGTATACGGCGCCACCGAGGCATAGCCCGACCATGACCGCGATCACGATGTATCGATATCGATACACAGTTCGACCCCACCAGGCGAACACCTAAGCTCCTAACCAAATCTTTTGCGACCTGCGCATCGGTTTCTCCTACTCAGACGCGCGATGTCAGTAATGAGGACAGCGGCCGGAACGGTTGTAGCCATGCCCCCTGCTCTGGGAGCGAATCTAGGCCGATTCGCGGCAGCGGCTCTCGGAAAACACCAGGAATGTCCTCCAGGTCGACAAACTCCAAGGTATCCGACGCTAACGCCCAGCTGGCATGTTCGCGAAATCCGAGCACGTAGGCGGGGGTGCCGGCCTTGGCGATTTCCTCGAGCGGCGCGCGAAACGCCTGCCCGTCGGCCGAGGCGACCAGTACCGCGGCCAGACCCTCGGTGCGACGCAACTCGATGTGGGCCAGCATGTCGGAGTCGACGTCGCTGTCCTCGTCGATCTTGGGCTTGGCGAACACCGCGAAACCCACGTTGCGCAGCGCTTCCACCCAAGGCCGAACGACGTCCGCGCTGCCGGGTGCGATGTTGGTGAACACTGTCGCCTCCGGTTCCACCGGGACTTCCGGGTGGCCGGCCGACAGTTCGGCCGTGCGGGCCAACAGCCAGCGGCCCAGCGCGTCGAACCGCGGCCGGTGTGCGGCCGTCGGTCGGCCGCCGAGGATCGAACCCAGGCCCATGTCCAGGTTGGGTGCATCCCAGACCAGAAGTACCCGCTGAATCGGCGGACTCACCGGCTGTTCTCCGCTGTCCGGCAGTGCGGGTGCCGTCGCGTCGTCGATCACACTCATCGTTGCCTCACCCACGGTCTCGCTCAACCACAGAGGGTCGTTTCAACCACAGAAGTTCGGCCACCGCGCTGCCCGCCTCAGCGGCCTTCGTCTCGTATTTGGTCCGCGGACGTTTCACCGAGATCGGCAGCTCGTCGCCGGGCTGTATGCGACGCAGCAGGGGCTCGGCGTCACCCGCCTCGGCGATCTGCTCGGCGTAGCCCGCGTGGTCGGTGGCGGCGTGGAGCACACCACCGGGTCGCAGTCGGTCGGCGATCAGCGAGATCGTGTTCGGCTGCAGCAGCCGGCGCTTGTGGTGGCGTGACTTCGGCCACGGGTCCGGGAAGAACACCCGAACCCCGGTCAGCGAGCCAGGGCCGAACATGTTCTCCAGGACGTCGACGGCGTCGCCGCGGACCAGCCGGATGTTGGGCACCCCCTCGCGGCCGACCGCGCTGAGCAGCTGAGCCAGCCCGCGCTTGTAGACCTCGACAGCGACCACGTCGATGTCCGGCTCGGCCATCGCCATCGCCAGCGTCGACGTCCCGGTTCCGCAGCCGATTTCCAGGACGACGGGCGCCTGCCTGCCGAACCACGCCGTGGTGTCCAGTAGCCCCGCAGGCTTCTCGCCTTCTCTTGCCTGGGTGCCCATCTCCGGCCACAGCCGGTCCCACGCATCCTGCTGCGCCTCGGTCAGCGTGGAACGCCGCGAACGGAAGCTGGTGATCCGGGGATAGGGATGCGCCGGCCAGACATCGGGCGTGGCTGAGCCACCGTGGCGCTGCGCATGCATTTGTCCATGGTCGCTCATGAACAGAGGTGTACCCGCTCCGTGGTGCATATTGATACCCAACAGTTGCCTTCTCCTGGTAGTGGCTCGCGCCACACGCCCGCTGATGCCAGCATGTCCGTTGTGGTGGGGCTGCCGGTGCGGGTCGGGGTGGTCGGCCGGCCCGGGTGCGGCCTGCGCACGGTGACCCGCGTGCTGCGTGGTGCCGGTGTGACGGTGGTGGCGCCGGCGGGCGTTGTCGACCTGGACGTTCACGTCTTCGCCGAGACGATGAAGCCCGAGGACCGGCGTGCGCTGACCACATCGCCGCGGCCCGTCGTCGCGGTCCTCAACAAGGCCGATCTGACCGGATTCGGCGGGAGCGGGCCGGTCGCCGCGGCCGCCGAGCGCTGCCGGCTGCTCGGCGACCGTATGGGTGTGCCGGTCTATCCGTTGGCCGGATTGGCGGCGGTCGCCGCGGTGGACGACCGGATCCTGGACGACGAGATGCTCGGCGCGCTGCGGACGCTCACCCTCGACCCGGCCGACCTGGGCTCCACTGACCGGTTCGCGGCCGGCGAGCACCGGCTGCCCGGCGCGATCCGGCAGCGCCTGCTCGTCGACCTCGATCTGTTCGGTATTGCGCACGCGGTGCTGGCGCTGCGCCACGGCGCGGATCGAGCCGGAGTGATCGCGGCGCTGCGTCGGGCGAGTGCGCTCGACGGGTTGCTCGCGGGGCTCGAGGCGGCCGTGGCACCGGTGCGCTACCGGCGGTTGACCGAGGAGTTCGCCGAGTCGGCCGCCGACGAGGCTGTCGCCGCCAGGATGGCCGCGGCGATCGAGGTGGTGCAGGCCGCCGGGATGACCGTCGATGCCGGCGTCAGCGCTGACGCCCACCTGCGGCGTGCGTTGTCTGGCAGCGGTATTCGCGCGGACCGGTGTCGCGGCTGCACGGCCGGTGCGGCGCTGACATCGCCCGCGGCTCGCTGCGGCTGTGGGAACGCGCGGGCGGTGTCCCGGAACCGGTGGAGCTGACGCCGTGACCGACCCGGTGGATTCGCTGGTGTCGCAGCTCGATCCGAGCCTGCCGATGCCCTCGATCGTCCGGCGCGACGTGGTGCTGGTGGCCGGTCCGTGGCTGTCCGGGACCAGCAGTGTGGTCACCGCTCTGCGGGAGCGGTTGCCTGACCACGCGGTGGTCGAAACCGACGAGCTGGCCGCCGGCCAGGCGCCCGCAGCGGTGGTGTTCGTGGTCTCGGCCACCGCGTCGCTGACCGAATCGGATTGTGCGCTGCTGGATTTCGTCACCGCCGACACCGACGCCGTTCTCGGGGTGGTGGCCAAGATCGACGTTTATCGCACCTGGCGCGACGTGCTCGCCGCCGACCGTGCGTTGGTGGAGCAGCGGGCACCCCGCTACCGCGACATGCCCTGGGTCGGCGCGGCTGCCGCGCCCGATCTGGGCGAGCCCGTCGTCGACGAACTCGTCACCGCGCTCCGGGAGATCCTCGCCGACGACACCCGAGATCGGCGAAATCACTTGCGGGCCATGGAGAATCGACTGCTGACGGTGCACCGACGGCTGGAGCTCGACGTCGCAGGCGCCGGCCGGGAAGCGCGCCTGGCGGCGCTGCGCGTCCAGCGCACCTCAGCGGTGCACCGGTACCGGGTGGACAAGTCGCAGCGGTCCATCGCGCTGCGCGCCCGGATTCAGCAAGCCCGGCTTGAGCTGACCTACTTCGCCCGCAACCGATGCGCGTCGGTGCGGACGGAGTTGCAGGAAGACGTGGCGGGTCTGAGCCGACGCAGCCTGCCCCGGTTCCCCGATGAGGTGCGGCGCCGGGCGGAGGAGGTGGCCGACGACGTCGCCGCCGGCGTCACCCGGCAACTGGCCGACGTCGGCGAGGAACTGGGTCTGGCGGTCGAGCCGGTGGAGTCGCGTCCCGAGGTCGAGGTGGGCGCCGCGCCACCGCGAGCCCGCGGTGCGGAGACCCGGTTGATGCTGCTGCTGGGCGGCGGCTTCGGTGCGGGGGTGGCGCTGACCCTGAGCCGGCTGTTCGCCGAGCTGGCGCCGCAGTGGACGGTGGGTGGCGGGATCGCCGGCGCCGTGATCGGGGTCGCCCTGACCCTGTGGGTGGTCGGAGTCCGCGGCCTCCTGCATGACCGGGCGATCCTGGATCGGTGGGTGGCGGAGGTCCTCGGCCGGCAGCGCACCGCGCTGGAGGAGTGGGTGGCCACCCACATGCTGGGGGCGGAGGCGTCGTTGGGGTGTGTCGCCGCCGAACGTGACGCCGCCGACCGCGCCCGCACCGAGGACACCGTCGCCCGCATCGACCGGGAGATCCGCGAACATGCGACCGCGAGTGCCCGAGCGGTCGTGCTGCGGGACCGGCAGGCGCCGGCGATCGAGCGGGCGCTGGCAGCGGTCCGCGACGAACTAGACGCGCTCCATACAGCCAAACAGGCGAATTAGCGGCTTCTGAATCGTTCCTGTGAGTGATCGGACATAATCCCGATTAACCGCGGGTATCTCACCCGCGTTAACCTACTTTTCAGGGAGGACCGTGTCTCGGCGCGGAATCCGGCCTGCGTCCTGGCCATAAAAATAAGCAGGAGAATAGAGCGATGACTTCAGCGACCATCCCCGGTCTGGATAACGCACCGACCAAGCATCAGGGCCTGCTCGCTTGGGTCCAGGAAGTCGCCGAACTCACGCAGCCCGACCGGGTGGTCTTCGCCGACGGCTCCGAAGAGGAATACCAGCGGTTGTGCGACGAGCTGGTCGCCGCCGGAACCTTCACCAAGCTGAGCGACTCCGAGGAGCCGAGCTCCTATCTCGCCCGTTCAGCCCCCTCGGACGTGGCACGCGTCGAGTCGCGCACGTTCATCTGCTCGGAGCGGGAGATCGACGCCGGCCCCACGAACAACTGGATGGACCCGGCCGAGATGCGCGGCCTGATGACCGAGCTGTACCGCGGTTCGATGCGCGGCCGCACGATGTACGTGGTGCCGTTCTGCATGGGCCCCCTCGGCGCCGACGACCCCAAGCTGGGCGTCGAAATCACCGACTCCGAATATGTGGTCGTCTCCATGCGGACGATGACGCGGATGGGCAAGGCCGCGCTGGAGAAGATCGGCGACGACGGTTTCTTCGTCAAGGCGCTGCACTCACTCGGTGCGCCGCTCGCGCCGGGCGAAGAAGACGTGCCGTGGCCGTGCAACGACACCAAATACATCACCCACTTCCCGGAGACCCGCGAGATCTGGAGCTTCGGTTCGGGTTACGGCGGCAACGCGCTGCTGGGCAAGAAGTGCTACTCGCTGCGCATCGCCTCGGCCATGGCGCATGACGAGGGCTGGCTCGCCGAGCACATGCTGATCCTCAAGCTGATCTCCCCGGAGAACAAGTCGTACTTCGTGGCCGCCGCGTTCCCGTCGGCGTGTGGCAAGACCAACCTCGCGATGCTGCAGCCGACCATCCCCGGCTGGCGCGCCGAGACCGTCGGCGACGACATCGCCTGGATGCGTTTCGGCAAGGACGGCCGGCTGTACGCCACCAACCCGGAGTTCGGCTTCTTCGGCGTCGCGCCGGGCACCAACTGGAGCTCCAACCCGAACGCGATGAAGACCGTCGCGGCAGGCAACACCGTCTTCACCAACGTCGCGCTGACCGACGACGGCGGTGTGTGGTGGGAGGGCCTCGAAGGCGATCCGCAGCACCTGATCGACTGGAAGGGCAACGATTGGGAAGCGGGGTCGTCCGAGAAGGCGGCTCATCCGAACTCGCGCTACTGCACCCCGATGTCGCAGTGCCCGACCCTGGCCCCCGAGTGGGACGACCCGCAGGGCGTGCCGATCTCGGCGATCCTGTTCGGCGGCCGTCGCAAGACCACGGTGCCGCTGGTGACCCAGGCCCGCGATTGGCAGCACGGCGTCTTCATCGGGGCCACGCTGGGCTCCGAGCAGACCGCCGCCGCCGAGGGCAAGGTCGGCACCGTCCGTCGTGACCCGATGGCCATGCTGCCGTTCCTCGGCTACAACGTCGGCGACTACTTCGCCCACTGGATCAACCTCGGCAAGAACGCCGACGAGTCGAAGATGCCGAAGATCTTCTTCGTCAACTGGTTCCGCCGCGGCGACGACGGCCGCTTCCTGTGGCCGGGCTTCGGCGAGAACAGCCGCGTGATGAAGTGGATCATCGAGCGGGTCGAGGGCAAGGCCAACGGTTCCACCACGCCGATCGGCATCGTGCCGAGCGCCGGCGACCTGGACCTCGAGGGCTTGGACGCCGATCCGGCCGACGTGAACGAGGCGCTGGCGGTCAACGTCCAGGAATGGCGCGACGAGCTCCCGCAGATCGAGGAGTGGTTCGAGTTCGTCGGCGAGAAGCTGCCGACCGGGGTGAAGGACGAGTTCGAGGCGCTCAAGCAGCGCCTCGCCGAAGCCGACTGACCTGGGCCGTTACGGCCTTCTCGGCCGCTGACCCCAGCTAATATCCGTTCGGTGGGGGTCCCGTCGGCCGATGCGCCGGCGCCGGTGCAGAATGCGCCAGCGCCCGCCCAGTCGTGGTGGCGCCGGATTGCCACGGTCGGCGTCATCCTCGCCATCTACGTCGGGTCGGTGGCCGGCTACTTCTGGATCGACAGCTCGGCGCATTCACTCAAGCCCACCAGCATGGACACCGCCAACGAGACCGTTGTCCTGCTGGAACTGACAGCCATTCATCCACTCGACAATCGCGTGGATGTCGAGGTTCTGGTGATCCCGCAGAAGGGCTTCCTGGATCCCGAGTTCGGCAATCTCACCACCGACATGGTGGTGCAGCTGTGTCCGTGTATCGAGTTCGGCGAACTGACCTTCCCCACGGGGCAGGTTCCCAAAGTCGTCAAGACCTCGCTGCTGGCCACCGGTGACGCCGACAGGTGGCCGTTCGATAAGTACACCACCGAGACCATCGGCGCCGACGTGTATGTCGGCTCGGGCGACTCGAGGCGCTTTGTGCCTGCCCGGGTGGAGGTGAGTGGATCGCTGTACGGCTGGGACGTTCGCAGCGATCGGACGGGGCCCGTCACCCATTCCGGCGGCGCCAACGACAACGCGACCGTCACCTTCTCCCGATCCCGCGGACCGCTGGCCCTGATCTTCGGGATCTGCCTGGTCTTGCTGACGCTGCCGGCGCTGGCGCTGTACGCCGCGATCGAAATGCTGCTGGGCAAGAAGAAATTCCAGCCGCCGTTCTCGACCTGGTTCGCCGCGATGCTCTTCGCGGTCGTCCCGATCCGCAACGTGCTCCCCGGTGATCCGCCGCCGGGGTCCTGGATCGACGAGGCGCTTGTCTTCTGGGTGCTGGTGGCGTTGGTCGCGGCGCTGGTGATCTACCTGGCGGCCTGGGCTCGGCACAGCGACTGACTGGCGGCACCTAGTTGACGCCTGTCAATTCGTGCTGTCGTACAGTGCTCCCATGCAGATCCGCGAGCATGCGCAGGCCACTCCCGACAAGCCGGCCGTCATCCTGTATCCGTCCGGAAAAACCGTCACGTTCGGCGAGATGGAAGCCCGGGCCAACCAGCTGGCACACCTGTTCCGGCAGGCCGGGTTGCGCGAGGGCGACTCCGTCGCGATCCTCATCGAGAACAACGAGCACTTCCACACCGTGCTGTGGGCGGCGCGGCGTTCCGGGCTCTATTACGTGCCGATCAATACGCACCTGACGGCGGCCGAAGCCGCGTACATCATCGACAACAGTGAGGCCAAGGCCGTCGTCGGCTCGGCCGGGCTGAAGGACACCCTCGCCGGGCTCGCCGCGGAGCTGCCGACGATGCCGCCGCTGCTGATCATCACCGACGGTGAACTCGAGGGCTGGCGCAGCTACCCGGAATGCGTTGCGGATCAGCCGGTTACGCCGATCGACGACGAGATCGAAGGCGACCTGCTGCAGTACTCGTCGGGAACGACGGGGCGGCCCAAGGGAATCAAGCGCGAGCTTCCGCACCTGCCACCCAGCGAGGTGCCCGGCATGATGTCCGCACTCATCGGTTTCTGGATGACCCCCGATGCGGTGTACATCAGCCCCGCCCCGCTGTACCACACCGCCCCGTCGGTGTGGTCGATGCAGACACTCGCGGCGGGCATCACCACCGTGGTGCTGGAGAAGTTCGACGCGCAGGGCTGCCTGGACGCGATTGCCCGTCACAAGGTCACCCACGGCCAGTTCGTCCCGGTGATGTTCACCAGGATGCTCAAACTGCCTGAGGATGTTCGCAATTCGTACGACATCTCGAGTCTGCAGCGGGTGATGCACGCGGCCGCGCCGTGCCCGGTCGAGATCAAGAAGCAGATGATCGACTGGTGGGGTCCGATCGTCGACGAGTACTACGCCTCGTCCGAGGCGATCGGCTCGACGTTGATCTTCGCCGAGGACTGGCTCACCCACCCGGGCTCGGTCGGCAAGCCGATGATGGGCGCCCTGCACATCCTCGACGAGGACGGCAACGAGCTGCCGCCCGGTCAGGCGGGGGAGATCTACTTCGAGGGCGGCATGGACTTCGAGTACCTCAATGACGCCGAGAAGACCGCCAAATCGCGCGACAGCCACGGCTGGAAGACGGTCGGGGACATCGGTTATCTGGACGAGGAGGGCTACCTCTACCTCACCGACCGCCGGCACCACATGATCATCTCGGGCGGGGTCAACATCTACCCGCAGGAAGCCGAGAACATGCTCGTCACGCACCCGTTGGTGATGGACGCCGCGGTGTTCGGCGTGCCCGACGAGGAGATGGGCCAAAGCGTCAAGGGTGTGGTCCAGCTGGTCGACGCCTCGAACGCGACGGAGGAATTCGCCGCCGAGCTGCTGGCGTGGTTGCGTGAGCGGCTCTCGCACTACAAGTGTCCGCGATCGATCTCGTTCGAGTCCGAGCTGCCGCGCACCGACACCGGCAAGCTGTACAAGCAGGAACTGATCGTCAAGTACTCGCCCGCGCCGACCGGCTAGATGTATCTCGTCGACCTGTCCGACCCGCCTCCGATCGGGGTCACCGGTGCGCCGGGCGTCGTCGTCGCGGTCGGCGAACCGTCGACGCCCGAGGGCGAATTCTGGCTTGACACAGCCACATTCGCCCTGGCCGAGCGGGAACTGGACGACCGTCGATTCGTCGCGGTGGAGTCGGTGAGCGACACCGTGGCCCTGCTGCGTGACCGGTGCCGGCGCTGGCCGCACGCCAGTGCTGTCTGCGACGACGTGCTGCGGTCGGTCGACGTGACCGGCCCGGCGCTCCCCGGCATCATCACCGAGTCGCTGGCGTACTCGACGCTGCAGTCCGGACCGGAGTTCGCCCGATGGCTGGACTCGCGCGGCCCGGCGTCGCTGCCCGATATCGCCGACCCGGTGCTCGCCGAGCGTGACGGCGGCACGCTGCGGATCCGATTCAACCGCCCGCAGCGACACAATGCGTTCAGCACCGATGCCCGGGCCCTGCTGCTGGAGGCGCTGACCGTCGCACTGCTCGACGACACCGTCACCGAGCTGGTGCTCAGTGGCAACGGTGCATCCTTCTGCAGCGGTGGTGATCTCGGCGAGTTCGGCACCTTCGCCGACCCGGCGTCGGCGCATCTGGCGCGCACCCGGCACAGCCCCGCGTTGGCGCTCGACGAATTGAGCCGGCGCCTCGACCGGGCCTGCCGGGCCGACATCCACGGCCGTGTTCTCGGCAGTGGACTGGAGATGGCGTCGTTCTGCGGTTGGGTGAGCTGCCGCCCTGACGCGGTGCTCGGGTTGCCGGAACTGACGCTGGGCCTGATCCCCGGCGCCGGCGGCACGGTCAGCATCACCCGGCGCATCGGGCGTTGGCGCACAGCCTATTTGGTGCTGTCCGGCCGGACCATCGACCCGGCCACCGCGCTGGCGTGGGGCCTGGTCGACGAGGTCGCCTAGCTCGAGCGGCGCAGCGTGACCCGGTAGGTGTACTGCTCGGGCAGGAAGTGGCTGACCGACAGCTCCACCGGGGTGCCGGTGGTATCGGAATACAGCCGGTCCACCCTCAGCATCGGGTGGCCGGGCTCGCAGCCCACGGCGGCTGCGACCAGGTCGTCGGCGGGGGCGACCGTGATCGACTGGGCCGCTTCGGCAATCGGCTGATCCAGGTGCGGTTCGAGGACACCTATCACGGTGTTGGTGCCGACGGCGCCGTCGGCCAGCTCCGGCGAGCCGATCACCAGCCGGGCCACCGACTCCGGCAAGTGCACCGTGGTCACCACGAACGGGACACCGTCGATTTCCCCGGGTCGCTCCGCTCCTGCCCGCCGGTCGTGCAGGCGGCGGAACACCACGGTGTACACCACGTCGTGCTCCAGCCGCAGCCGGCTGGCCGCCGCCACGTCGACTCGGCGTGAAAGCCCCTGCAGCACTTCCATGCTGGTGTCCTCGGACAGGCTCATCAGGTCTTCGATGGAGCCCAGCTGCCGCAAGTAGGTCTGCTCGCGGGCATACGTTCCCCGTCCCGGCACCCGATACACCACCCCCTCGGCCACCAGATCCTGGAACGCGCGGCGGACCGTCTGCCGGGACAGCCCGTGTTCGGCGACCAGCTCCGACTCGGTCGGCAGACGCACGCCGTCAGGGTAGGCCCCGGCCGCGATCTCGTCGCGAAGCCGTTGCTGCAGAACCTGATACGCGGGCTCGGGTTTCATGGCCGGTCAGATGCCGCCTCTCGCGACCAGTTGACCGGCGATCACATTGCGCTGGATCTCATTGGTGCCCTCACCGACGATCATCAGCGGCGCGTCCCGAAAGTACCGTTCGACGTCGTATTCGGTGGAGTAGCCGTAGCCGCCGTGGATGCGAACCGCGTTCAACGCGATCTCCATCGCGACCTCGGAGGCGAACAACTTCGCCATCCCGGCCTCCATGTCGCACCGCTCGCCGCTGTCGTAGCGTTCGGCGGCGTAGCGGGTGAGCTGGCGGGCGGCGGTCAGCTTGGTGGCCATATCGGCCAGATAGTTGCCTATCGCCTGGTGTTTCCAGATCGGCTGGCCGAAGCTCTCGCGATCCTGGGCGTAGGCCAGCGCATCCTCCAATGCCGCCGTCGCCACACCGAGGGCACGCGACGCGACCTGAATACGACCCGTCTCAAGGCCTTTCATCATCTGGCTGAAGCCGCGCCCGGGCGCGCCACCGAGAATCGACGAGGCCGGCACCCGGCAGTCGTCGAAGGCCAGCTCGCAGGACTCCACGCCCTTGTAGCCGAGCTTGGGCAGGTCTCGTGAGATCGTGAGCCCGGCCGTGGGTGACTCGACGAGCACCACCGAGATGCCCTTGTGGCGCGGCGTGGCCTGCGGATCGGTCTTGCACAACAGTGCGATCAGACCCGACCGGCGGGCATTGGAGATCCACGTCTTGGCTCCGTTGATCACCAGGTCGTCGCCGTCGGCGCGGGCGATGCACGCCATGTTCTGCAGATCCGAACCGCCGCCCGGCTCGGTCAGCGCCATCGTCGCGCGCACCTCGCCGGTGGCCATCCGCGGTAGATAGGTCTGCTTCTGCTCCTCGGTGCCGAAGATCTCCAGCAGCTTGGCCACCACGGTGTGCCCGCCCATCGCGCCGGCCAGGCTCATCCAGCCGCGGGCGAGTTCCTGGGTGACCTCGACGTAGCAGGGCATCGACACCGGGTTGCCGCCGTACTGCTCGCTGATCGCCAGGCCATAGATCCCCAGCTGCTTCATCTGCTCGATCCACACCTCGGGGTAGGTGTTGGCGTGCTCGACCTCGCGGACCGAAGGTTTGACGTCGCGGTCGACGAACGCCCGCACCGTCTCCACCAGCATGGTCTCTTCGTCGTTGAGTGCAGTGCTCACGTAGTCGGCTCCAAGAAGTCAGGAAATGTACGGCCATATTGACACACGCCGCGCAGAAGCACCAGGATGAACGACTGTGACTTTGTACGGCCATATTGGCGGAGGCGAGTCGGGCGGACCGTATTTCGATGATCTGGTGGTAGGCCAGGTCTTCGACTGGGCGCCGTCGATGACGTTGACCTCTGGTGCCGCCGCCAGCCATCAGGCCATCGTCGGAGATCGGCTGCGGTTGTCCCTGGACGCCGGGCTGGCATACGCCGTGGTGGGTAGCACCACCGAGCTGGCTCATCCGGCGCTGGTGTGTGACGTCGCGATCGGCCAGAGCACGCTGGCCACCCAGCGGGTCAAGGCCAATCTGTTCTACCGGGGGCTGACGTTCTACCGCTATCCGGTCATCGGCGACACGATTTTCACGCGAACCGAGGTGGTCGGGCTGCGGCAGAACAGCGCCAAGCCCGGGCGGGCGCCGACGGGCCTGGCGGCGCTGCGAATGACCACGATCGATCAGGTCGGCCGGCTGGTCCTCGATTTCTATCGTTGCGCGATGCTCCCGATGAGCCCGGGAGCGCCGGACACCGGGCACGCCGACGACCTGTCGCTGATCGGCGCCGAGCTGCCCGCGCCGCCGCAGCCGACAGCCGACTGGAACGCGGTGGCCTTCCGCGAGCGGGTCCCGGGCCCGCACTTCTACCCCGACATGGCCGGTTCGGTTCTGCGCAGCACCGGCGACGTGGTGAGCTCCGCGCCCGAGCTGGCCCGGCTGACCCTGAACGTCGCTGCCACCCATCATGATTCGCGGGTCGGTGGCCAGCGCCTGGTGTACGGCGGGCACACGATCGGGCTGGCGCTGGCCCAGGCCGGTCAGCTGCTGCCGAATCTCGCGACCGTGCTGGGGTGGGCGTCGTGCGACCACACCGGTCCGGTGCACGAGGGCGACACGCTGTACAGCGAGCTGCACATCGAGGCGGCCGACCCGCTGCCCGGCGACCGCGGCGGGGTCCTCACCCTGCGCTCGCTGGTCTATGCCGTCGCCGACGAGGGTGACGACCGGCAGGTGCTGGACTGGCGATTCACCGCCCTGCATTTCTAGTCCAGCGCCGAGATCGACGTTTTGCGGCTCTGCACTCGTACTTCCCCGGCCAATCGTCGGTTTGGGCGACAATGGTGGCGTGCTGACCCGCACTGACGCCGTCACGGCCGAGCTCGCCGACCTGCTCGGCGTCCAGGTGGACGCCGCCACCGTCGTGACTGGGCGGGCCGCGCTGCTCGGCCTGCGGCGGCAGGGGCGCATCTCGGCGGGAGGTGCAACCCGGCTGATGCCCACGCGCGATGGCTGGTGGGCCCTGACGCTGTCGCGCGCTGACGATATCGAGGCGGTCCCCGCGCTGGTCGAGGCTGACGCCGTGGGTGAAGACCCGTGGCCGGTGGTCGAGGAGTGGGGCGCCGCGCGCAGTGGCGTAGACGCCGTCGAGCGGGCTGCCCTACTGGGGCTACCTGCAGCACGACTCGGCGAGACGGCGCCTGAGGCGCCGGTCGTGCGGATCTCGGGGAGGCGAGCCGAATCTCGCGTGGCCACCGGATTACTCGTCGCCGACCTGTCGTCGATGTGGGCGGGTCCGCTGTGCGGTCAACTCCTCGCGGCGACGGGCGCGACGGTGGTCAAGGTGGAGAGCCCGGCCCGCCCCGACGGAACCCGATCCGGCGACCACCGATTTTTCGACTGGATTAATCATGGAAAGCTCTCGTACTCCGTGGATTTCGGCAGTAGCCGGCTGCGGGCATTGCTGGCGGTCGCTGACGTTGTGATCGAAGGCTCGCGGCCGGGTGTGCTGCAACGGCGGGGTCTGAGTCCCGAGATGCTGCCCGGCCCGGACGGCCGAGTCTGGCTGCGCATCACCGGCTACGGCCAGACCTCGCAGCGCGTCGCCTTCGGCGACGATGCGGCAGTCGCGGGCGGACTTGTCGACACCAGCACAAGCGGACCGGTGTTCTGCGGGGACGCCATCGCCGATCCTCTGACCGGTCTGGAAGCTGCACTGGCCGTTGCCCGTTCGCTGCAGCGCGGTGGCGGCGAGACGATCGACGTGGCGATGGCCGCCGTCGCGGCCACGTATGCGGGGCTGCCCACCGGGTCGTCGGTGTCGGCCAACCAAGCGGCGCGGCCGCAGGCTCCGCCGCTCAGTGCGTCGGCATCGGCGCTGGGCGCTGATAACGCCGTGGTGGAAAAACTTGTCGCCCAACGAAATACGGTCCCATGCTGATCCAGCGAGCCCACCTGGTAGACGGGCGAATGGTCGACATCAGGCTGGGCGCCGCGATCGACGAGGTCGCCGACTCGTTGACCCCACGCCGTGGCGAGGACGTGTACGACGCCGTGGGCGGCACGGTCATCCCGGGCCTGCACGATCACCATGTGCACCTGCGGGCCGCGGCGGCGGCGCTGGACTCCGTGCAGGTCGGCCCCGCCCTGGTCCACAGCCGCGCGGAATTCGCCGCCGTGCTCGCGAACGCGCCGGTCGGCGAGGACGGCTGGATCAGGGCCGTCGGCTACCACGAATCCGCCGCGGGCCCGCTGGACCGCCGGTTGCTCGACGAGCTCACTCCTGCTGTGCCGGTGCGCATTCAACATCGCAGCGGCGTGTTGTGGTACCTCAACTCCGCGGGCCTGTCGGCAGTGGGGCTGCCCGACCACCCCGACGGCAGGCTACGCAGCTACGACAACTGGTCAGATGCGGTCGCGCGCCGCGACACCTCGCTGGCCACGGTCAGCAGGCGGCTCCTCGGCTACGGCGTCACCGGCGTCACCGATGCCACCCCGAACCTCGGGGCCGACGACATCATCACCCTGACCGAGGAACACCGGCACGGCGGTTTGCATCAGCATGTGCACTGGCTGGCGCCGGGAAAGCGCATCCTGCATGACGATTCGCTCGATCTCGACGAACTTGCCGGGTGGATCGTCGCCACGCACCGCCAGAACAGAGCTGTCGCCCTGCACTGTGTGACCGCAGGCCAGCTGGTGGTCACACTGGCCGCGCTGCGGGCGGCGGGCAGCCACCCCGACGACCGGATCGAGCATGCCGCGGTGGTTCCCGACGATGCACTCGCCGACCTCGCCGACACCGGTGTGCTGGTGGTGACCCAGCCGAACTTCGTCGCCGAACGTGGAGACCAGTACCTGATCGATGTCGAAGCCGCTGACCAGCCCGCGCTGTGGCGACTGGCATCACTGCAACACGCGGGTGTGCGGGTGGCATTGTCGACCGACCTGCCCTTCGGCGACGCCGACCCGTGGGCGTCCATGCGCGCCGCGGTACACCGCACCACGAAATCCGGTGTCGTGCTGAACCCGGCCGAATGTGTTTCAGCCACAACGGCACTGACATTGTTCACCGGGCGTGCCGAGCGCCCTGACGTGCCCAGGACCGTCGAGCCGGGCCAGCCCGGTGACCTGTGTGTGCTGAGCGCAGCGCCCGCCGAGGTGCTCGACGCCCTCGACGCCGACCTGGTGACCGCCACCGTCATCGGCGGCCACCTGCACCCGCGGACCTAGTCTTTCTCGTCATCTTTGGGCAGAAGACGTTCAGGTTGGTGGTAGTTGTTGATGCCGCCGCGCATGGGCACGTCGGGTGGTGGGTCCCAATGGGTTTGGCCGTTGGGTAGCTGGCGGGTGGTCCAGCCGTCGTTCTCGACGAGCAGGTTGTCGCATTTGCAGGCCAGGGTGAGGTGGTCGATGTCGGTGGTGCCGCCGTGTTTCCAGTCTTTGGTCGCGTGGTGGACTTGGCTGTTGTAGCCGTTGACCGTACAACCGGGTGCGGTGCAGCCACGGTATTTGCTCAGCAGCATGATGCGCTGATCCGCCGAGGCCAGTCGCTTGGACCGGCCCAGCCAGAGGGACTGCCCGGTGATGCCGTCGAACACCGCCAAGTAGTTGTACGTGGGCGTGGCCATCCGAAGCAGGTCTGAGATCGGCAGCAAGGTCCCGCCCGCGGTCAACCCGTATCCGGCTGCGGCCGCCAGGTCTTGCATTGTCGTCGTGACGATCATCGTGACCGGAAGTCCGTTGTGCTTGCCCAATTTCGGATCACCCAGCTGACGACGGATCAGTACGGCCAGTGCGTCGTGCTGGCGTTGTGCGTGGCTGCGGCTGTCCTCGGGCTCTGGAGCGGCGAACTTCGCCAGCCACGCGTCGAGCATCCCCCGTAGTGCCGGGTCGGCGATCAGTTTTCCGACGCTCATGCCGTCGGCTCGTTGGCCACCGCACCACTGGAAGCCACGTTTGCGGGCACGGTCCTCGTCGGAGAACTTGCCGTCGGGGTTGAGATGGGTGGCCAGCCGATCAGCGATCTTCTCCAACTGATCAGGCCGCATCACCTGCGCATGCTCAGCCAGGGTGCGTTCAGCCTTCTCGACCTCGACCGGACCGACGTGATCGGGTAGGTCTCGGAAGAACCGTTGGATGATGCGCACATGCTCACCGTCGAGCAGACCTGCGTTCCACGCCTTACCTGTGGCCGGCAGCAACGCAGGCAGCTCCGCACCGGTCAGTGTCTGACGCGGCGTCAGCTGTTCGGCATCACGAACGCGACGCTTGGCGGCACCACGACTGATCCGCAACACATCAGCCACCACGATCGAAATCGGCGGGCACCCCTCGTACCGCTCCAGCCGCGTGAGTTGTGAGTGCGAGATCGCAACCTGCCGTCGCATCGCGGTCTCGAGACGCTCCAGAACCGCGAATCGCCGGGGCGCGCGCACGTCTTCGATATCAGCGGCGCCCAGGAGCTCGATCGCGGCGTCGAGCGCATCCAACGCACACGCAATCGAACTCATGTTCGAAACGCTACTCCCGGATACCGACAGAAACGCGGCGATGCGATCAGGCTGTGGATGAGTTCGAAAGTGTGGATAACCCGGAACCCGCGATCAACCTAGCTCGAGGTCGGCAACTCCCGGAACGCGGTATTGCGGTACGGCTCCGGCTCTTTCGGCAAACCCAGCACCCGCTCGCCGACGATGTTGCGCTGAATCTGGTCGGTGCCGCCGCCGATCGACGTGAAGTACGCATTGAGCGTGCGGAACGTGACCGCGTCGCCGACCGGATTGTCCGGGCCGGTCAACATCGACTCCGGACCAGCGATCTCGGTCTGCACCTTCGCCGTCTCGTGCAGGATCCGCGACATCGCGATCTTGCCCAGCGCCAGCAGGGTGGCGGCCTCGGCCCGATCAGAGGTTGCCTTGGCCCGCTGGGTGTTCCACCGGTTCACCGCCGCATACCCTTCGACGCGCGCGATCTCCTGACGGATGAACGAGTCGTCGAGCTTGCCGGCCCGGCGCGCCATCGCCACCAGACTGTCGGCATCGGCCTGCGGCTTGCGCGCCCCGCGCGACGTGCGGGCCAGGTCGCCCATCAGCCGTCGCTCGTAGGCCAACGCCACCTGCAGCACCGACCAGCCGCCGCCGGGCTGGCCGACCAGGTTGGCGTCCGGCACCCGCGCTCCGGAGATGAAGACCTCGTTGAACTCCGACTCGCCGGTGATCTGATGGATCGGGCGGACCTCGACGCCGGGCTGACGCATCGGGAACATGAAGAAGCTGATCCCGTTGTGCTTGGGCACATCCCAGTCGGTGCGTGCCACCAGCAGACCGTAGTCGGCGGTCTTGGCGAACGATGTCCACACCTTCTGGCCGTTGATCACCCAGTCGTCGCCGTCTCGTTCGGCGCGCGTGCGCAGCCCCGCCAGATCCGACCCGGCGCCCGGCTCGGAGTACAGCAGGCACCATTTGGTCTCGCCGCGGATCGACGGCGGGATCAGCCGCTGCTTCTGCTCGTCGGTGCCGAGGTCGTGCAGGGTGCAGGCGAACAGATTCGCTCGGTCGTGCCCGGTGCCTGGTGCGCCCGCCGCGGCGAATTCAGCTGCCACGATGCGGGATTGCGGGTCACTCAGGCCACGGCCCCACCACTGCGGCTCCCAGCTGGGCACCGCCCAGCCGGCGTCGAACACCATCTGTGCCCAGCTGCCGCGGTCCAACGCGGGGTCCCAGTTGTCGGCCAGCCAGCCCCGGACCTCGTTGCGTACGTCGTCGTCGGTCATCACTGGGCCTCCCGCAGTCGCACGTAACGTTCCCGGTGCCACGCCGGGTCGCCGAACAGTTCGGCATCGGTCCGGGCCCGCCGCAGGTAGAGGTGGGCGGGATGCTCCCAGGTGAACCCGATACCGCCGTGCACCTGAATGCCGTTCGCCGCGACCGTGACGAACGCCTCTGAGCAATAGGCCTGTGCGGCAGCCAGATCCACGAATCGTGACTCGTCGGAGGCGTCGAATGCCGCCGCGACGTGCCGGGCCGCCGACAACGCCGATTCGGCCTCCAGCAGCATGTCGGCGCACATGTGCTTGATCGCCTGGAAGCTGCCGATGGCGCGTCCGAACTGAAACCGGGTCTTGGCGTAGTCGGTGGCCATCCGCATGGCGCACATCGCGCCGCCGGCCTGCTCGCCGAGCATCGCCACCGATGCGAGGTCCAGGGCGTGACCGAGCGCTTCCGCACCGGAGCCCGTCGCACCCACCAGCCGGGCGGGCGTGTCGTTCAACACGACCCGGGCCTGCTTGCGGGTCTGGTCGACGGTCGACAGCACGCTGATCGCCAGACCCGGCGCACCGGCTTCGACCGCGTACACCCCGTCCCCGGCAAGGACGTAGATGCGTCCGGCGCTCGCCGCGTCCAGCACGTAGGTCTTGCTGCCCGACAACCGCCAGCCTGAACCGTCGGCGCGCGCCGTCGTGGTCGAGGCCAGGGGAGGCCGTGCCGACCCCTCTTCGGCGAACGCCACCGCTGCGATCAGCTCACCCGCGACGATCCGCGGCAGCACATCTGCTTGCTCATCCGAATCACCCAGTGCCGCAAGTAAATGCGTGGTCAAGACCGCGGTGGACAGGTACGGCGCGCAGAGCAGCGCCCGTCCCATGGCCTCCATCACCAGACCCACCTCGACGGCACCGGCCCCGGACCCGCCGAACTCTTCGGGTATCGCCAGGCCCAGCAGACCCATGGCGGCGAGCTCGGCCCATACTGCGGGGTCGTACCCGGTGTCGGTGGCCATCAGCCGGCGCACCTCGGCCTCCGGGGACCGCTTGGCCATCAGGTCGGTCACCGCTTCGGCCAGGTCCCGCTGTTCGGTGGTCAACGCGGACATCGGCTCAGCTCCCGAAAGTTGCGCGCAGGCTTTCGCACTGGCTGTTGAAGAACGCCTTGGACACGTCGGCTTTGGCGACGATCCCGTCGAACCCGTGGAACGCGCCGGGTACCACGTGGACTTCGCACGGGACACCCGCTGCCTGCAGCCGCGCCGCATAGTCGAGGTCTTCGTCGTGAAAGAGATCCAGCGTGCCGACGCCGAGCCACGCCGGCGGCAATCCCGCGAGATCGGTGCGACGCCCGGGCGCCGCGATCTCGGGATCGGCGCCACCCAGGTAGGCCTGCCAGCCGAACCGGTTACTGGTGGCATTCCAGAGGCGCTGGCCCGGATCGTTGAGGTGCTGGCCCACGCTGCGGTCGTCGATCATCGGGTAGACCAGCAGCTGGAAGACCGGCTTCACGCCATCGCGGTCGCGGGCCAGCAGTGCCAGTGCGGCGGCAAGTCCGCCACCGGCGCTGGCCCCGCCGATCGCGATCCGGTCCGCGTCGACGGCGGGCAAGCCGGCCAGCCACTGCAGGGCGGTGTAGCAGTCCTCCAGCGGGGCGGGGTACGGATGTTCGGGGGCCAGGCGGTAGTCGACGGAGGCGACCGTGATACCCAACGCGGCGACGAACCGGCGGCACAGGGCATCGTCTTGCGCCGCGGTCCCCAGGACGTAACCGCCGCCGTGGATCCACAGCAGCGCCGGGGTGGTCGTGGTCCCACCGGCAGGCCGATAGAGGCGGACACCGACGCCCGACTCCAACGTCAGGACCTCGACGTCGTCGTTCTTCGGTCGTTGCAGGCCCGTCAGCCGCCGCAGGACCGGCAGGGTCCGGGCGGAGATCAGCGCGCGTGGGGTGAACCGCGCGGCTTTGCGCAGCTCGGGATGGATGTCGGTGTTGGCCACGCCGCCCAGTATGGCAAGACCGCATCTAGGACTGGACCTTGATCCTCGACGGCGCCGACAGTATCGTGGTGGCGGCAATTACGGAACTACGCGTAGCGTAATTGCCGCTGGGTGAGAGGACACCGTCGATGACGACCAATCCGTATGCGGGCCAACCGTTCACGTCAACCGATGAGGAGATCGCGGCGGCGTTGGAGCAGGTCAGCATCCCCACGCTGTTGTTGTCGCTGGTGCACATCACCGGCGATCCGCGCTTCATCCGGGAGTTCACCCAAGCCGGCGTCTTCCTCAACGAGGTTCAGGGCTTCATGTCGGAGGAGGACAAGGCCAAGGCGCGGGCGCTGGCGCTGCCGATCATCGCCGACTATCGCGACCGGGGCTGCCCAGGTCCGGTGCCGCTGAGCCCGGAACTGATCGGGGAGATGCTGGACTGGACGGCCTGCGAGCACGTCGACGACGAGTACCGTCCGATGGTCCTCGAGGAGATGGACCTCGAAGACGTCGACCCACGCCGCCCCGTCGCGCTCGATCCGGCCGCGACCGCCGACTTCCCGGTTGTGGTGATCGGGTGTGGGGAATCGGGCTTGCTCGCCGGTATCCGGCTCAAGCAGGCCAACATCCCGTTCACGATCGTGGAGAAGAACGCCGGTCCGGGCGGAACCTGGTGGGAGAACAGCTATCCCGGTGCCCGGGTGGACGTGGCCAATCACTTCTACTGCTACAGCTTCGAGCCGAGCAACGACTGGTCGCACTTCTTCGCCGAACAACCCGAGCTGCGGGCCTACTTCCAGACCGTGCTCGCCCGGCACCAGCTCGACGCCAATGTCCGCTGGCAGACCGAAGTGGTTTCGGCCGAGTGGAGTGACGACGACGGCATCTGGCGAGTGATCGTGCGGGACAAGGACGGAACCGAATCCACGATTGACGCCCGTGCCGTCATCACCGCAGTCGGCCAACTCAACCGGCCCGCCCTGCCCGACATCGAGGGCGCCGACACGTTCGAAGGGCCTGCCTTCCACTCCGCGGCGTGGGACCACTCCGTGGACCTCACCGGCAAGCGAGTCGCTCTCATCGGCGCGGGGGCCAGCGGCTTCCAGATCGCTCCGGCGATCGCCGACCAGGTGGCACATCTGACGGTGTTCCAGCGCACCGCGCAGTGGATGTTCCCCAACCCGATGTACCACGACAGCGTCCCCGATGGTGTGCGCTGGGCGATGAATCACCTTCCCTACTACAACCGTTGGTACCGTTTCCTGCTCTTGTGGCCGGGCGCTGACAAAGGGCTGGAGGCGGCCCGCTCGGACCCGGACTACGTCCACCCCGACGACCCGAACTACGCGGTCAGCGAGATCAACGCGATGGCCCGCCTGATGTTCACCGATTGGATCGCCACCCAGGTCGGTGACGACCAGGAACTGCTGGCCAAGGTGCTGCCCGATTATCCGGCGACCGGCAAACGCACGTTGCAGGACAACGGAACCTGGCTCACGACTCTGCGCCGCGACGACGTCGAGTTGGTGCGCACCCCGATCGAGCGGATCACGCCGCACGGTGTGGTGACCGCCGACGGGGTGACCCACGATGTCGACGTCATCGTCTACGCCACCGGTTTCCGTGCCACCGAGGTGCTCTACCCGATGCGGATCACCGGCCGCGACGGAGTGGATTTGCGCGCTTCGTGGGGTGAGCGGCCAGCCGCCTATCTGGGCATCACCGTGCCCGGGTTCCCGAACTTCTTCATGTTGTACGGCCCGGGCAACCACCTGGCGCACGGCGGCAGCCTGATCTTCAACTCCGAGCTGCAAATGCGCTACATCAACAGCTGCCTGGCCGACATCATCGAAAACGACTGGAAGACAATCGAACCGACGGCCGAGGCCACCGAAGCATGGCACCGCAAGCACCAGGACGAGATCAACCTGATGGTGTGGGCGCACCCGTCGATCGAACATTCGTACTTCAAGAACCCGGACGGGGAGATCCACACCGTGAGCCCGTGGCGGTTGCCGGTCTACTGGAATGCGGTACGCACCCCGGACTGGTCGAACTTCGTTGTGACAAAGGGAGAGTGAGGACACCATGCGCGCGGTGCTCATCGACA
Source organism: Mycobacterium sp. ELW1 (assembly GCF_008329905.1). Classification (NCBI taxonomy): domain Bacteria; kingdom Bacillati; phylum Actinomycetota; class Actinomycetes; order Mycobacteriales; family Mycobacteriaceae; genus Mycobacterium; species Mycobacterium sp. ELW1. The sequence goes on from NZ_CP032155.1 coordinate 324,329, forward strand.
CGCCGGGATCGGTCCGGGTCGACGACTGGCCCGACCCGGTGCTGCCCGGCTCGACCGGCGCGATCGTCAAGGTGACGGCGGCCGCCATCTGCGGCTCGGACCTGCACTTCTACGAGGGCGATTACCCGCTCTTCCAGCCTCTTTCGCTGGGCCACGAGGCCATCGGCACGGTCGTCGAGGTCGGCTCGGACGTTCGCACGGTGAAGGTCGGCGACCGGGTCATCGTGTCGTCGGTGGCCGGCTGCGGCGCCTGTACCGGATGCGCGACCAAGGATCCGATCCTGTGCGCGTCGGGTCCGCAGGTGTTCGGCTCCGGGGTGCTCGGCGGCGCGCAGGCCGAACTGATGGCCGTGCCGGCCGCGGACTTCCAGCTGCTCAAGATGCCGGAGAACATCGACACCGAGCAGGCCCTGCTGCTCACCGACAACCTGTCCACCGGCTGGATCGCCGCCAAACGTGCCGACATCCCGCTGGGCGGCACGGCGGTGGTCATCGGCCTGGGTGCGGTCGGACTGTGCGCGGTACGCAGCGCGCTGTTCCAGGGTGCGGCACGGGTTTACGCCGTCGACCCGGTCGCGCAGCGGCGGGATCGGGCTGCCCGCCTCGGTGCGATCGCAATCGAACCGGCAGCCGCACCGACCGTCATGGAGGCGACCGACGGTCTCGGGGCGCACTCGGTGATCGACGCCGTCGGCAACGACACGACGCTCGACGACTCGCTGGCCACGGTGCGGGCCGGCGGCACGGTGTCGGTGGTCGGGGTGCACAACCTCAACCCGTACCCGTTCCCGGCGATCACCGCCCTGCTGCGCAGCCTCACCTTCCGGATGACCACCGCGCCGGTGCAGCAGACCTGGCCGGAGCTCATCCCGCTGCTGCAGAGCGGGCGCCTCGACGTCGACGGCATCTTCACCACCACCCTGCCGCTGGAGCAAGCCGCCGACGGCTACGCGGCCGTCGCGGCGCGGTCGGGGGAGGTCGTCAAAGTCCTGCTCACGCCGTGACCCGCTGACCTAGGCGCGGTAGACGGTCGACCCTTCCTTGATCGTCTCGACGACCGTGATGTCCTTGATCGTCATGGGGTCAACCGTCAGCGGATTATCATCCAGCACAACGAGATCGGCGAGTTTGCCGACCTCCAGCGAGCCCTTGGTATCCGCCTCGCGGTACTGGCGTGCGGCATTGATCGTGATGGCCTTCAGCGCCTCTAATGCGGTGACGCGCTGGTCGGCGCCGATAACGTCGCCGCTGCGCGAGATCCGGTTCACCGCGCTCCACACCACGAACATCTGATCCAGCGGGGTCACCACGAAATCCGTGTGGTTGGTGGGGTGCAACCCCAGGTCGATCGCCGCGCGCATCGGGGACAGGAAATCTGCCTGGGTCTTGCCGCGCAACCGCACGTGCGCGTCCCCGAAGTAGAAGGTGTGTGGGGTGAAGAACGACGGGGTGATCTGGTATTCGACGTACCGCTGCAGCTGATCTCGACGAACGAACTGCGAGTGCACCATGACCGTGAGGCGGTCCTTGCCGAGATCGTCGGCGGCCGCGAATTCATGGGCGGCAAGCGCGACGTCGATGGCCGCATCTCCGTTGGCGTGAATGTCGAGCGGCAGGCCGAGGTCGTAGACCTTCTTGAACCAGCCGTTGACGGTGTCCTGGGAGAAGCCGAGCTCTCCGCACCAGTTGTGCTGCCCGTCGGGGCCATCGGTCAGGTAGGGCGTCGTGAAATATGCTGTGCGGCCTTGCGGTGAGCCGTCCAGGGTGACTTTCACCCCGCCGAGCTTGACCCGGTTGTGGTAGCTGCCGAACGTCTCCGGAGGGTGACGTTGCAGCACCTCGTCGAGTTCCAGGATGAACGGATAGGCAACGACGTCGATCAGGGTCGCTCCGCCTTCGGCGGCCCGGTAGATCAATTCCACGTCGGAGGCGTGGGTGGCGCCTTCATGCGCCGTCGTGATGCCCGCCGCGGCGTAGAGCATCTGCCCCGCCTTGCTCCAGGCGATCTCCTGCGACGGTGTCGGCTTGGGCATGGCGGCGAAGATCGGTAAGAACGCCGTCTCCATCACCAGTCCGTCCGGCTCGGTGGAGCCCTCCTTACGGACGATCACCCCGCCCGCCGGGGTGACGGTGTCCGCGGTGATACCGAACATCCGCATTGCCGCCGAGTTGAGCACCGCGCCGTGCATCGAAACATGCCCGACCAGTACCGGATTGGCGGGGAAGTCGATGTCGAGGTCGTCCTTGTGCAGCGTCCGCCCGCCGGGCATCAGGGTGTCGTCGTAGCCGTAGGCCACGATCATCTCGCCCGGCGCCAGACGCTGCGAGTCCCGAAATGACCTGAGGGAAGTCAGGATTGCCTCGACATCCGCGCCCGGTCCGGCCGGCGGCGCAAAGACGTTCACCTGATTGGCGACGGTCAGAGAGTTGATGTAGTGGCTGTGCGGGTCGAGAAAACCCGGCAGCAACGTCGCCCCGTCGAGGTCGACCACTCGGGTGCCCGGCCCCTGCTGTGCCGCCACCACGTCGTCCCGGTCGCCCACCGCGGTGATCCGGCCTGCCCGAACCGCCAACGCTGTCGCCGACGGGTTGCGGTCGTCGATGGTGACGATATTGCCGCCCGCGTAAATAACATCTGCGGCCTCGGTCATCCCGGCCTCCTTCAGGGTCACCTGAGTGTAGGGAAGAAGTGCCGTTCGGTGCGGCGGACAGTTGGCGTTTGCCGCCGGTGCGCACTAGCTTTTCTTCGGTGATGTCCTTCGCTGCCGGTGCCCTCGCACGGTGGATCGCCCCGTTTCTGACCCTCGCCGTCGTCGCCGGGCTGGTACTCAGCACCGCGCCGGTGCACACCGGGCCGATTCGCCTGGCCGACGATGCGGCACCGGTCGGGGGCTCGCCCTTCTACGTCGACCCGAACTCGGCGGCCATGCGGGCCTCGAAGGCCAACCCGGACAGCCCCGAACTGGCCTACATCGCCAACACCCCCAGGCCTACTTCATCGACAACCTGGTCCCGGCCGCCGCGGTGAGCACGGGGGGGGCGGGGCGCGCTGCGGCTGCGCGCGCGCGCGCGGCGCGCGCGCGGGGGGGGGGGGCGGGGGGGGGGGTTCGCGCGCGGTGACGCGCGCGGGGCGCGCGCGCGCGCGCGGGGGCGCCCCCAGGCCTACTTCATCGACAACCTGGTCCCGGCCGCCGCGGTGAGCACCTATCTCAATGGGGCCTGGGCGGCGGGCGCCATGCCGATGCTGGCCATCTACTCGCTGCCGAACCGCGACTGCGGAAGTTTCGCGGCGGGCGGGTTCGGCTCGGGTGACGCCTACCGCGGGTGGATCGACCGCGTCGCCTCCCAGATCGGCGGCGGCCCGGTGACGATCATCCTGGAACCGGACGCCCTGGACATGGCTGACTGCCTGTCGGGCAGCGCGCGTCAGGAACGCTTCGACCTGATCCGCTACGGCGTGGACACGCTGACCCGCAATCCCGCCGCCGCCGTGTACGTCGACGCCGGTCACTCGCGGTGGCTGCCCGCCGACGAGATCGCCAACCGGCTCAACCAGGTGGGTATCGAAAAAGCCCGCGGCTTCAGCCTGAACGTCTCCAACTTCTTCACCACCGATGAGGAAATCGGTTACGGCGAAGCGATTTCCGGCATGACCGGCGGAAAGCCGTATGTCATCGACACCTCTCGCAACGGCAACGGACCGGCCGACGGCGAACTGTATTGGTGCAATCCGAGCGGTCGGGCGCTGGGCGTCCAGCCCACCACCAATACCGGGAACGGCCACATCGACGCGTTCCTGTGGGTGAAGCGTCCGGGTGACTCCGACGGGTCCTGCGGACGGGGCGATCCGGGCCCGGGCCACTTCGTGAACTCGTTCGCGATCGAGCTGGCCCGCAACGCCGGACACTGACGCCCGGGCAAACCCCTGCGCACCGCGGGATTCGCTGGGCACGACTGAATCTCGATTCGGCCAGCAAAGCAGTGAACATTCCCAAGAATTTGTCGTTTCAGAAAGTGTCAGCGGGGTACGCTTCGCGCCATGACGGTTAGACCGTGGACGACGGCCCGCTGGCTGATGCAGGCGGGTCCGGCCGACTATCTGATGGCGATGAGCATGGCGTCGGCCCAGCTGCCGGTAGTCGGCAAGCATCTCGAACCGCTGGGTGCGCTGAGCGCGATGAGTGTCTGGGGCGCCAAGCAGATGCCCGAGCTCCTCGGCGCGGCCGCCAAGTCGTGGCTGGCGCCCGACGCCGGCCGGGTGCGGCGGGTCCAGCGGGAGAGCACCCGGCAGGTCTCCGAAGCCGGCTTGCGCGGTGTGGTCCTGCCCGAGGACCTGCAGATCGACTGGCCGAAGCCCGACACCAAGCCGCCGGTTGCCAGAGCGCTGGAGCACCGTAAGCATCTCTACCGTTCGTCGGTGCGCTACGGCGATCACCCGACCCAGGTTCTCGATGTCTGGCGCCGCAAGGACCTGCCCGCCGAGCCCGCGCCGGTGCTCGTGTTCGTCCCGGGTGGCGCGTGGGTGCACGGCAGCCGCATCCTGCAGGGCTACGCGCTGATGTCGCACCTGGCCGCGCAGGGCTGGGTGTGCCTGTCCGTGGAGTACCGCGTCGCACCGCACCACCCGTGGCCGCAACACATCCACGACGTCAAGGCCGCGATCGCCTGGGCCCGCGCCAATGTCGACCGGTTCGGGGGTGACCGTGACTTCGTTGCCGTCGCCGGGTGTTCGGCCGGCGGCCACCTGGCCGCGCTGGCCGGGCTCACCATCGACGACCCCGAGTTCCAGGAGCACCTGCCGGAGGGTTCCGACACCGCCGTCGATGCCGTGGTGGGCATCTATGGCCGGTACGACTGGGAAGACCGCTCGACGCCGGAACGCACCCGGTTCGTCGACTTCCTCGAGCGCGTGGTGGTCAACAAGAAGCAGAGCAAGCACGGCGACGTGTTCCGCAAGGCCTCACCGATCGCGCGGATCCATCCCAAGGCGCCGCCGTTCCTGGTGGTGCACGGCTCCGGCGACAGTGTGATTCCCGTCGCGCAGGCCCAGAGCTTCGTCGAGCGGTTGCGTGGGGTGTCCCATTCGCCGGTCGGATATGTCGAATTGCCCGGTGCCGGACACGGTTTCGACATGACCGACGGTGCCCGCACCGGGTCGGTGTCTACCGCAATCGGCCTGTTCCTCAATCGGATTCACCGCGACCGCGCGGCGATGTCCACCAAAGAGGTCATCTGAGACCTACTCGGCTGTATCGTCCCGATCGGGACGGGGCAGGGGCGGAGAGGCACACGGATGAAGAGATTGCGTGGCTGGGATGCCGTGCTGTTGTACAGCGAGGCGCCCAATGTGCACATGCACACCCTCAAGGTGGCGATCATCGAACTGCAGGACATCGGCGACCGCACCTTCGGTGTCGAAGAGTTCCGTCAGGTGATCCGGGGCAGGCTCTACAAGCTCGACCCGTTCCGCTATCAACTGGTGAACATCCCCTTCAAGTTTCACCACCCGATGTGGCGGGAGAACTGCGACGTCGACCTCAACTACCACATTCGCCCGTGGCGGGTGAAGGAGCCGGGTGGGCGTCGCGAACTGGATGAGGCGATCGGCGAGATCGCCAGCACCCCGCTGGACCGGGACCGCCCACTGTGGGAGATGTACTTCGTCGAAGGTCTCGCCAACGGGCGTATCGCCGTTGTCGGCAAGATCCACCACGCGCTGGCCGATGGTGTTGCCTCCGGGAACCTGATGGCGCGCGGGATGGATCTGCAGAGCGGTCCCGACCCGGACCAGGATTTCTCGACCGATCCCTCACCCCGGCGCGGTGAGCTGGTGCGCTCGGCGTTCGCCGACCATTTCCGGCAGATCGCCAAGCTGCCCGGTGTCATCAAGTACACCGCCGACGGTATGGCCCGGGTGCGCCGCAGCAGCCGCAAGCTGTCGCCCGAGCTGACCATGCCCTTCACCCCGCCGCCGTCCTTCCTCAACCACATGCTCACCCCCGAACGACGGTTCGCCACAGCAACTTTGGCGCTCGCCGAAGTCAAAGAGACGAGCAAGCTCCTCGGCGTCACGATCAATGACATGGTGCTGGCCACCGCGGCAGGCGCTCTGCGCACGCTGCTGCTGCGCTACGACGGGGTGGCCGATCACCCGCTGCTGGCGTCGGTGCCGGTGAGCTTCAACTTCGACCCCGATCGGGTGTCGGGCAATTACTTCACCGGCATGATGGTGGCCGTTCCGGTCGATGTCGCCGATCCGCTGGAGCGGGTGCGGCAGACTCACGACGCCGCGGTGCTGGCCAAGGAGAGCCATCAGCTCATCGGGCCGGAACTGATCAGCCGGTGGTCCACCTACCTGCCGCCGGCGCCGGCCCAAGCGCTGTTCAAATGGTTGTCCACCAAGGACGGCCAGAACAAGGTGCTGAATCTGCCGATCTCCAATGTGCCCGGCCCGCGTGAACACGGCCGGGTCGGCGGCGCGCTGGTCACCGAGATCTACTCGGTCGGCCCGCTGACCACCGGCAGCGGGATGAACATCACCGTGTGGAGCTATGTCGACCAGCTCAACATCTCGGTGCTCACCGACAGCATCACCGTCGGCGACCCGCACGAGGTCACCGAGGCGATGCTGGCGGCCTTCTCCGAGATACGGGTGGCGGCAGGACTTTCCGGCGAGCTGGCGGTCGTGGAGACCGCCATGGCACAGGCCTAGCGCCGCTCCATAATCACCGTCGAGGTGTCCTCGGACGGAGTCTCGTCCAGCACCTCGGTGGGGGTGCTCTCGGCGATCTCTATCTTTCGCTGGTGCCGGAAGCCGATGATGATGCTGGAGATCAGCGAAATCGAGATCACGGCCTCGGCGATGAAGAACGACCCGAAGTCGATGATCGAACCGATCGGCGGACTGCCGGGCACCGCATTGCGCAGCGGGATCAACGCGAAGAGAATGGCCGCCATCATCGAGCAGGCCGGGAAGACCAGACCGCGCCGCCAATTCAGGATGTAGAAGGCGGCCACCACCGCACCGATCGCCAGGCCGAGCATCAGCACCATGATGAACACCGCGAAGATGATCGTGGGCATGCTGCGGTGCAGGCCGAGATTCACCAGCACGCCGCCGCTCTGGGCGGTGCCCGCGGAGGTTCTGAGCCCGAAGAACGGGTCGGTGTTGATCACGGTGAGAGCAACCGGAACATTGTTTCCGTCAGCGCCGTAGACGTGGACTTCCAGCCGTCCGGAGTACCGGTCGAACGGATAGTCGGTGACCGCGCCGTCCACACCGACCTTCTGATCGATGTCCGGCGCGGGATTACCGGCCTTGATGTCCGCCTTCCAGTTACCGATCGCGGCCGTCGTCAGCGTCACGTCCTGGGCGAAGTTGCCGTCCGGGTCGGCAAGCGTTCCGCTGGGTGCCACATCGACGATGGTCACCGAAAGTTGTTGTGTCGCTGAGTCCACCTTCGTTATCCAGGCGGTGACGTTGACCCGGTCCGGATTGCTCGCGTCGCCGAAGTAACTTTCCTGGTCGGTGTTGTTCCGGCTGGTGAGATACCCCGCGACACTTGCCGCGATCACCGCCACCAGCAGCGCCGAGGCGATGATCACTCGACGCAGGCCGACATCGCGGACGCGTCGGATGTGCTTACGCATGCTCCCCCTTGTTCATCCACTTCGCGTATACCCAGGACAGGAACTGTCCGACCGCTTCGGCGGACTGATGCGCCCGCGGCGAGGAGAAGATGTCGAAGGCGTGTTGCGCGCCCGGCAATTCGGCATAGAGCACCGGCGCTTGCGACACCTTGCGGAATTCGCCGACGAAATCCCGCGCCTCATCGACCGGGATCACCGAATCGTGCTCGCCGTGCAAGACGAAGAACGGTGGTGCATCAGCGCGCAACCGCCGGATCGGTGATGCGGCGGTGTAGATCTCGCGGAACCTGGTGAACTGCCGTTTGACGACGAGGCGCTCGAGGTAGCCGATGAACTCGCGGCGGCCGTTGCCGTGCGTGGTGTACCAGTCGTAGCGGCCGTACACCGGGACCGCGGCCACCACCGAGGTGTCGGCGTCGGTGAACCCAGGCTGGTACTCCGGGTCGTTGGGAGTCAGGGCCGCCAATGCCGCCAAATGTCCGCCGGCCGAACCACCGGTGATGGCAACGAAATTGGGGTCGCCGCCGTAGTCGGCGATGTTCTCCTTGATCCAGGCCAGCACACGCTTGACGTCGACGATGTGGTCCGGCCAGGTGTGTGCCGGGCTGACCCGGTAGTTCATCGCCACACAGATCCAGCCGCGGTCGGCGAGGTGGCTCATCAGCGGGTAGGCCTGCGGGCGGCGCCAGCCGATCGCCCACGCGCCACCGGGAACCTCGAGCAGCACCGGCGCCTTACCCTCGCGGGGCAGGTCGCGGCTGCGCCACACGTCGGCCAGATTGGCGCGGCCGTGTGGCCCGTAGCTGATCGTGCTCGTCTTGTCGACGAAACGTCGCCGCGACCAGGTGGTCCGCCATGCGGTGGGCCGCCCCGACGCGGACGGTGTGCCCGGCAAGGTTTCCAGAACGTCGGTGAAGTCCGCGCCGAGTCCCTCGACCAGCGCGTCACGCAACACCGGTCGTGGTGTGGTCACGTTGCGGCGCTGGATCGCCAGCAAGAACAGCCACGACGCGGAAGTCAGCGCAAGGGCGGCGACACCGCGCCGGCCGCGGAAGTCGCCGCGCAGCCCGCGTCGCGCCGCATCGAGGACGGAGCCGCCCAGGTAGAGCATCGGCACTTCCGAGGTGGGCCAGCCGAACGAGAAGACTGCCAGCGTCTTGTAGCCTTGGCGTCCCAGGGGGCGAAATCCGTTGGCGGCATTGGCCACTTCGACGATCGCGCGCCCCAGGGGGCGCGGGCGCCGCAGCTCAGCCGTCAGCCGTGTGAGCGATGAGTTCATTACGCAGGATTTTGCCAGTGCTTCCGCGTGGCAGTTCGCTCAGGATGGTGATCTCCCGCGGAACCTTATAGTTGGCCAAGTTCTCCCGGACATGCGCTTTCAGGTCGTCAGGGGTCGCGGTCGCGCCGTCGGTGAGCACCACGAACGCCACCAGTCGCTGGCCGAACTGTTCGTCGTCGACACCGAGCACGGTGGCTTCGGCCACCTCCTCGTGCGCGGCCAGCGTCTTCTCCACCTCGATCGGGTACACGTTCTCACCGCCGGAGACGATCATCTCGTCGTCGCGGCCCACCACGAACAGCCGGCCCGCGTCGTCGAGGCGGCCGATGTCGCCCGACGACATGAAGCCGTCGTGAAAGTCCTTGGTGTTGCCCGAGGTGTAGCCGTCGAACTGGGTGGAGTTCTTCACGAAGATCCGCCCGACCTCGCCGGTGGGAACGGTGTTGAACTCGTCGTCGTAGATCCGGATCTCGGTACCCACGGCCGGCTTTCCCGCCGTATCGGGTGCGGCCCGCAGATCGGTCGGGGTCGCGGTGGCGATCATGCCCGCTTCGGTGGCGTTGTAATTGTTGTAGATGACGTCGCCGAACTCGTCCATGAACTTGGTGACGACGTCGGGCCGCATCCGTGATCCCGAGCAGGCCGCGAACCGCAGAGTGCGTCCGCTGTACTTCGCGCGAACGTCATCGGGGAGGTCCATGATGCGGTCGAACATCACCGGGACCACACACAATCCGGTGGCCTTGTATTGGTCGACGAGGGCCAGCGTCGCCTCCGGGTCGAACTTGCGCCGGGTCACCACGGTGCATGCCATCGCCGAGGCGAACACCAGCTGCGAGAAGCCCCAGGCGTGGAACATCGGGGCGACCACCACCGTGGTCTCGCCCAGCCGCCACGGCGTTCGGCTCAGGATCGCGATGAGATTGCTCGCCCCGCCGCCGGAGTGCTTGGCGCCCTTGGGAGTTCCGGTGGTACCGGACGTGAGCAGGATGAGCTTGCTCTTGCGCTCGGTCTTGGTGGCGTGCTGGCCGGCGTGCGCTTCGATCAGCTTTTCGACGGTGGGCGCCTGTGTCGGCTTATCGGTCCAGGCCAGGATGCGGACGGCGTGCGGGCGGTCGGCCACCGCACGGTCCACCGATTCGGTGAACTCCTCGTCGTAGATCACGACGTCGGCGTGTTCGCGGTTGACCACCTCGGCCAGCGCCGGGCCGGCGAACGAGGTGTTGAGCAGCAGCACGTCGGCGCCGATGCGGGTGGCCGCGATCAGCGACTCGACGAACCCGCGGTGGTTGCGGGCCATGATGCCGACTACCTCGGGTGCTCCGCCGGGCAGCTGCTGCAGCGCGGCGGCCAGGGCATGCGCCCGCTGGTCGAGTTCGCGCCACGTCAGGGTGCCCAGTTCGTCGATCAGACCGGGGCTGTCGGGGCGGCGGGCTGCGGCCGTCGCGAACCCGGTGGCGATCGACAACCCCTCGGCGCGCGCGGCGTTCACCATCGCGACCGTCCGGTCCGGACGCATCGGCGTCAGGAAGCCGGCCTTGGCCAGCGTGACGACGGCGTCGCCGACGGACGTCAGCCGGGACAGCAGGTCCATCAGCCGATCACCGGAAGGCGACGTTCGGAGGCCAGTTCGTCCAGCGCCCGTTGCATGACTCCCCGCACATAGGCGTCGACGGCGTGGATGTCGGGGTCCTCGCCGAACTGCTCGGTGATGTGGATCGGCTCGAGCACCCGGACGACGATCTTGGTGGGCAGCGGCACGTTCAGCGGAACGACGGCGCTCAACCCGAACGGGAAACCGAACGAGATGGGCAGGATCTTCGCCCGCAACAGCTTGTCCAGCCGCAGCGCCTTGGCAACGCCGGTGCCGCGGGTGAGGAAGATCTGGCTCTCCTGGCCGCCGATCGCGACCGAGGGCACGATGGGCACCCCGGCGTTGATCGCGGCCTTCACGTAGCCGGTGCGGCCGTCGAAGTCGATCTTGTTCTGGGCCAGCGTCGGCCGATAGACGTCGTAGTCGCCGCCAGGGAACACCACCACCACGCCACCGGAGCGCAGAGCCTCGTCGGCGTTCTCGTGATTGGCCCGGATGAAGCCGTTGCGCTTGAAGAAGCCGGCGGTGGGACCGGTCAAGACCAGGTCGTGGCTCAGCGTGTAGACCGGCCGGTCATAGCCGAAATGCTCGTAGAAGCCGAGTGCGAAGACCGGCACGTCCATCGCGAACAGGCCGCCGGAATGGTTGGACACCACCAGCGCTCCGCCGGCCGGGAAGGTGTCCAAGCCGCGGACCTCGCTGCGGTGGTAGAGCTTGAGGAACGGACGCAGCACCCCCATCGTCTTTTCGACCAGGCCCGGATCCCACTTCGCCGTCTCCGTGGGTGTCACGTCGTCGGTGCTCACACATCCTCCTAGGAATTGGAACGTGTTCTAGTTTTGATGGTACCGGGCTGTCCGCGCTCGCCGTACCTCGATAGTTACCATTGCGGACGTGACTGAAAACGCCGTTACCGAAGAGCCCGCCGTCCTCACCGAGCGCCGCGGCCGAATTCTGATCATCACCATCAACCGGCCGAAGGCCAAGAACGCCGTGAACGCCGCGGTCAGCAATGGTCTGGCCGCCGCGATGGACGAGCTCGACGACGACGCCGGCCTGTCCGTCGGCATCGTCACCGGGGCCGGCGGTTCGTTCTGCGCGGGCATGGACCTCAAGGCGTTCGCCCGCGGGGAGAACGTGGTGGCCGAGGGCCGTGGCCTGGGCTTCACCGAGCGTCCGCCGCTCAAGCCGCTGATCGCCGCGGTCGAGGGGTACGCGCTGGCCGGCGGGACGGAGCTGGCGCTGGCCACCGACCTGATCGTGGCGGCCAACGACTCGGCGTTCGGCATCCCGGAGGTCAAGCGTGGCCTGGTGGCCGGCGGCGGCGGCCTGCTCCGGTTGCCGCAGCGCATTCCGTATCAGATCGCAATGGAGTTGGCGCTGACCGGTGAGAACCTGTCCGCGGTGCGCGCCCACGAGCTGGGCCTGGTCAACGCGCTGGCCGAGCCGGGGCACGCGCTCGATGCGGCGATCGAGCTGGCCGAGCGCATCACCGTCAACGGCCCGCTGGCCGTGGCCGCCACCAAGCGGATCATCACCGAGTCGCGCGGCTGGTCGCCCGAGGAACAGTGGAAGAAGCAGGCGAAGATCATGATGCCGGTCTTCGGGTCGAAGGACGCCCAGGAGGGCGCGATCGCGTTCGCCGAGAAGCGGGCCCCGAACTGGACGGGCAGCTGAGTCAGACCGCGCCGACCACGAAGTCCCACGGGTCGCTGCCGGAGGTAAGCGCCATTCGGCCCAGTTTCCTTGCGTACCAGGCAGTGTCACCGAATTCGTCGATCCAGCTGCGGGCCCGCATCGTGGCCAGCCACAACCGGTGCTCGAGCGTGACGCCGATCGCACCGTGCAGCTGATGGGCGGCGGTGATCACGCTCGGCACCACGCGGCCCAGTACCACCTTGGCGACGGTGACGGCGTAATCGGCTTGGGCGCTGTCGAATCCGTGCACGGTGACGGCGGCGACAGCCAACTCGGTGGCTGCGCGCGCCCGTTCCATCTCGCCGGCCATCGAGGCCAGCGTGTGTTGAACCGCCTGAAACGCGCTCAACGGACGGCCGAACTGCACCCGGTCCCGGGTATGTGCCACCGAGTACTCGACCGCGGCGTCCAGCGCACCGAGTGCCTGGATGCATCGCAGCCAGGCACCGCGCCGCATCAGCTCCTCGGCGGCGCCGTCGATGGTGACGAACCCGTCGGCGGGCACGGCGATGGTGTCGCGGGGTTCACCGCCCAGGGTGTGCCCGGTCTTGGTGATCGTCGGCTCGGTGACGGCGACCGCGAGTGCGGCGCCGTCGCGTAAGGCCACCACCACCGCATCGGCGGAGCCCGCATACGGAACACCGCTGACGGTCGTCGTCCCGGTCTGGCCGATCGCGATCGTCAGCGGCCCGTCGTCGGGGACCTCGAGCCCGGCCTTCACAGCCAACCAGGCGGCCAGCAGATCGGTTTCAGCCAGCGGGACGGTGACCGCATGGCGGGCCAACGCCCGCAGAACCACCGCCGATTCCGTTGGGCCACCGCCCGATTCGGGATCACTGGTCAGGCGGGTCAGCCCGGCGTCCTGCAGATGCCCCCACGCGGCGGTGTCGAAGTCGTCCGGCAGGCCGCGGCGGCCGATCCGCTCGTCGAAGGAGCGAGCGCCGATATCCTCCGCCAGCTGCCGCAGTTCAGCCAATTCATCTGTGCCGCTGGCGGTTACGAAAACCCCACCGGCCAATGCCCGCGTCATCTCAGCCCCATTCCGCGGGCCACCACACCGCGCAGCACCTCGTTGGTTCCGCCGCGCAGGGTGAACAGCGGCGAGTGCAGCCGCGCCACATTCAGCAGTGCGGCCACCCGGTCGCGATCCGGTGAGTCGGTCGTGGCGTAGCTGAACAGGTCGGCCGCCAACTCCACCGACTCCTGCTCGAAGCGGGTACCCAGGTCCTTGACCAGGGCGGCCTCGTTGACCGGTGACTGCCCGGCGGCCAGCGCCCTGGCAACCGACACCGACAGCTGCCGCAACGAGATGACCCGGGCCAGCAGGTCGCCGACGGCCGCGGCGGCGTGGTCGTCGAGGTCGGCCTGACCGGCCAGCAGGCGCACCAGTGCCGTCAGTAGCGCAGCGGTGCTCAGGATGCGTTCTGGGCCACTGCGTTCGAACGACAGCTCGGCGGTGACCTGGTGCCAGCCGTTGCCGACCTCGCCGAGCAGGTTGTCGTCGCTGATGAACACCTCGTCGAAGGTCACCTCGTTGAAATGATGTTCACCCGACATGATCACGATGGGACTGATCGTGATGCCGGGTTCCGGCGGGCAGGAGCGCAGCGACCCGGGAATCGATCTGTCCGTCGGCACGATGAATTGGCTGAAGCCGGCGTGCCGACGGTCGGGGTCGACCGGACTGGTGCGGGCCAGCACCACGATCTGATGGGCCAGGTGCGCTCCGCTGGTCCACACCTTGGTGCCCGACAGCAGCCAGCCGCCGTCGGTCTTGGTCGCCTTGGCGGCCGAGGCGGCCAGGTCGGAGCCGGCCTGCGGCTCGCTCATGCCGATCGCGGAGAAGTATTGTCCAGCAGCGATTTTGGGCAGCAACCGTTGTCGTTGCTCTTCGGAGCCGTAGGCCAGCAGCCCGGGTGCGACCTGCCGGTCGGCGATCCAGTGTGCAGCCACCGGCGCGCCGACGGCGAGCAGCTCTTCGGTCACCACGTAGCGATGCAGGTGGCTCAGTCCCTGCCCGCCGTACTCGCGCGGAATGGTCAGGCCGAGGAACCCTGCCGCGCCGAGGCGGGCGCTGAATGCCTCGTCCCAGCTCGACAGCCACGCGTCGACGGTTGGCTGCCAACCGAATTCGTCGCGGTCGGCGGCCAGGAACGCCCGGATCGAGGCCCGCAAGGCGGCCAGCTCGGGTTCGTTGGCGCACAGTGTCGCGAAGTCGTCGGTCATGGTGCTCACCGATATCCGGTGATACGCGCCAGGATGGCCACCTTGCCGTCGTCACCGACAGCCTGGGCGTCGCCGACCGCGGAATTCCGTCCGACCCGCAATGCGGTTCCCTCGTAACGGGATTGGTCGCCGGCGAAGAACGGGCGCAGGAAGTTCACCCGCAGCGATGCGGTGCGCAGCGGTTCGGTCTGCCCGTGGTTGATCGCCGCCGAGGCCGCGAGTTCCAGTCCGGCGCTGCTGACACCGCCGTGCACGATCCCGATCAGGTTGTTGATGATCGGATCCGGCCGCTGGTCCAGCCGGTAGGTGCCGTCCTCGTCCGGTCGTGGGTCGGCGGACATCAACTGCGCCAGCGTCGTCTCCCGCGTGCGCGCCAGGGTGTCCGGTCCCCGCTGGATGGGTGCGTCGGGACCGCCGCTGATGGCAACCGTGCGCACGGTGCCGCCGCCGATCGTGCTGCCGCGGTGGCTCAGCGTGCAGATGGACAGCAACGTCGCGCCGTGCGGTCCGAGCGGGCGACTGCTCGCGACGACGGGTTCGTCCGGCGCGGCCTGAAGGCTGTCGATCCCGTCGGGGCTGAGTTCGACGGAGAGCTCGCTCGACACCGTCCACTGGCCGGCGCCGCGGCGATAGAAGTTGGCCCGGCCGCCGACATCGTCGACCAGGATGGCCAGCGGACCGATCGTCGGCATCTGAGTGAACGGGTTGGTCAACCGGCCCACCGGCATCGAGGCCACGACCGTGAACTCGGTGAAGTTCTCGTCGAGCGTCTCGATGCCGAACCGGGTGATGACACTTTCCGGCGTCTCCGGGTCCTGCATGCCGGTCGTTCGGTCGGGCGTCGTCACCCTCGTATTGGAGCATCACTGGCCGTCGCGCTGCGCAGGCAGGTCCGCGCACCGGCGATGCGATCGCGAAATCGTGGTGACCGGCAGCGGAACTCGGGGTGAGCTCCGGGCGAAACATTTCGCTGCCGCGCATTGTGCCGAGGTGGCGGCGGTGCCGAGAAACGCCCATCTGCGGGCAAAACTCCGAAATACCCCTTGCACTGCTGAGGGTTCGGTAACTTCCCTGTAACGGGCGGGGGCACGGGGTTCTCGCATGAAACGGGCGAGGAATCACATGACCGTGCGCAATTTGTCGCAGAGCACCGACCACACCGAGACCTCATCGGCCGGATACGCCCGCTGGGTGGGCCGGGTGGGTGTGCTGGCGGTCGCTCTCGGAGTTGGCGCGGCATCGGCAGCCCTGCCGGTGGCCGCAGCGGATACCGGCGGTGCGGGCGGCTCCACCGGTTCGGGCTCGGGCCGTTCGTCGTCGGGTTCGTCGCACGCAAGCGACGACTCGTCGGCCAAGGCTTCCTCGAAGGCAGGCACAGCGCGCAGCGCCCCCCGGCACCGTGTTGCCAAGCCGTCGACCTCGGCGGGCGGTTCTGATTCGACGCCGGCCGTCAAGGACGATGCCCCGGCCGCGGCCGCTACACCCGCGGGCGCGACCGATTCCCCCAGCGCCCCTGCCAAGTCGACGTCGCCCGCCGCCAAGGCGGCCGGTGTGTCGTCGCCCGGAGCCGCCGCGATGGCCGCGCTGGCCGGCAACCCGATCACTGACTTTATCCGGATCTACGTCGGCAACGGCACCGCCGACCACCCCAACGCCGGCATCCTCTTCGGAAACGGCTACAGCTACACCTCGACCTCGTGCACCGGCACCACTGCGTGCAACGGCGGCAACGCCGGTCTGTTCGGTACCGGCGGCAATGGCTTCAACGGCGGCAACGGCGGCGCGGCCGGCTGGTTCGGCACCGGCGGTAACGGTGGAGCGGGCGTGGCCACCGTCAACGGCGGCAAGGGCGGTAAGGGCGGTGCCGGCGGTCTGATCACCGGCAGCGGCGGCGACGGCGGTGCGGGTCTGGCCGGGAGCGGAGCCGACGGTGGTGACGGTGGCAGCGTCGGCGCCCTGTCGGTCAGTGGCAGCGGCGGTTTCGGTGGTGCGGGCGGATCCGGAGTGACCGGAACGACCGGCGGCACCGGCGCCACGGGCGGCAAGGGTGAGGCCGGCGGCAAGGGTGGCGCAGGCGGCAAGGGCAGCATGATCTTCGGCTCGGGTGGCGGCGGCGGTGCCGGCGGCAGGGGCGGCACCGGTGGCACCGGTGGCACCGGTGTGGACGGCGTCGACGGCGTCAGCGCAGCCGGCAATGGCGGATCCGGTGGCGAAGGCGGTGTCGGCGGCGCCGGTGGCGCAGGAGGTACGGGCGGGTTCCTGTTCATCTTCGGTTCCAACGGTGCGACCGGCAGCGGTGGCGTCGGTGGCACGGGCGGCACCGGCGGTGTCGGTGGTGCAGGCAAGGGCGTGCTGGCCGACGGTTCGACGCAAGCCGGCGGCAACGGCGGCACCGGCGGCAAGGGTGGAACGGGAACTGCCGGTGCGGCGTTCGGCACGGGCGGTGTCGGCGGTGCCGGCGGTGCCGGCGCGAGTGACGGTGTCGGAGCCACCGGCGGTAAGGGCGGCTCGGGCGGCAAGGGTGCTGCAGGCACCGCGGCTGCGGCCGGCCTCGGCGGTGGCGGTGGCGGCGGTGGCGGCGGCGCCCACGTCGAAGGCCTCAACGGTGGCGCGGCTGCCGGTACTGCCATCGGTGGCGCCGGCGGTGCCGGCGGTGACGCGACGACCGTGGCCGGTGTCGCGGGCGGCAAGGGCGGTGGCGCCAGCATCGTTGCGGACGGCGCCTTGAGCTCGGCCACCGGTACCGCAACCGGCGGTGCCGGCGGCAAGAGCGGCACCGGCGCTGCCCAGGGTGGCGCCGGCGGCGCCGCGGGAATCCAGGCCGGCCCGAACGGCACCGCGGCCGGAAGCGCGAAGGGCGGCAGCGGCGGTGACGCCACCGGCGCGGGCAGCGTCGGCGGCAACGGCGGCTCGGCTCAGCTGCAGGCGGGCATCATCGGGACCAACTCCGGCGTTGCGAGCGGCAGCGCTACCGGTGGAAACGGCGGTGCGGCCAGCGCCGGCGGCACCGGCGGTACGGGCGGCAACTCCTCGGTCACGGCCGCAGGTCTCATCGGCTCGGCTATCGGCATCACGTCCACCGGTGGCAACGGCGGTGCGTCCAGCGTCAATGGCAAGGCCGGCGGCGACGGCGGTTTCTCGGAGGTCATCGGTCTGAACGGCACCATCACCGGCGGCTCGGCGATCGCCGGCAACGGTGGTGCCACCAAGGGCGCTCTCGGTGGCGACGGTGGGTTCGCCACGCTCACGGCGAGCGATGCGGCCGCCGCAGGCACCGCGATCGTCAACGGCACGTCGACCGGCGGTAACGGCGGTGACGGCGGGGCCAACGGCACCGGCACGAACGCTGCGGCCGGTGGCGCCGGCGGCACCGGTGGCAACAGCACCTTCCAGCTGTCCGGTGGCCAGACGTCGACCAACGGTGTCAATGCGGGCGGTAACGGTGGCGCCGGCGGCAAGGGCACCAACAGCGGCACCGGCGGCACCGGTATCGGTGGTGTCGGCGGCAATGGCGGTAACGGCGGCAACGCCTCCGGCGTCCTGGGCGTGGGCACCGCCGGTACCAACGGTGGCGACGCGCAGGCCAATGGAACCCCGGGCACTCCCGGAACCAACGGGACCAATCACCCCTGATCGATTGGAAACCAACGGGCACAGCCATTTCGGCTGTGCCCGTTGGCCATTTCAGGGGTTCAGTGTCGGCACGCCGAACTTCGTCACGAATTCCTTTGCCTTGATCAGGAATTCCATCTGGGCGGCGACGTCATGAAGGGGCTGCAGGCTGCGCACCGAGCGGCACAGCACGACCGCACCCTCCATCGCGGACAGCGTGGTGTCGGCCAGTGCGCTGGCGTCGGCGGCGTCGAAGCCTTCCCGTAGGTAGGCCTGCTTGGATGCCTCGCGCCAGCGGCTGAAGATCTGGCCGGCGACCGCGGTGAGCTGTTGTTCGTCCTCGCCGGATCCGATGGCGGCGGCCAGCACCGGACATCCGGCGGTGTAATCGCTGGTGATCAGGGCGTCTTCCCAGAGTTGCACGTAGCGGCGCAGCAGCACCCCGGCGTTCTCACACGCAGCCGCGTCGATGCTCTCAGTGATGACATAGCCGGCGTACTCCAGTGCCTCGCGCAGGATCTGGCTTCGCCCCTCGGGGAAATGGTGATAGACCGAACCGCGCGGCGCACCGCTGCGGGCCAGCACCTCGTCGATCGTCACGCCGGCTGCGCCACGTTCGCGCAACACCTCGGCGGCACTCACCAGCATCTTGGTGCGGGTGGAGCCGCGGCTTTTCCGATCGGTCGGCGGTGTCCGGGTCATTCAGGCGGCGGGGGTGTGACGGATATGGCTACCCCGCCACGCCAGCGCCCGAGCTCCGCGACCGAACAGCTGACGGCGCTTGTCGGGTACGTGGCGCGTGAACCGGTGGCCGGCGATGTTCAGCTCGATCAGCCACATTTCTCTCTCCTTGCGGGGGCAGGTCTGGAGACCAGCTCCATAACTATGCTTACGACCATAAGATAAGAACGCGGTGAGTGCAACACGGAGGTTGACGGCCACGTTAACAGCAGGCAAACGCCCACATCGGACCTGACCGCCAAGGGTGCCGACGTGCACTTATATGGTCCGGACCATATTTCTGGACAGTGCCTGAACACCCTGATCAGTGCAGGTGAACCGAGCTAGGCTCGGGCTCAGCCGCCGATGAGGAGGACGCACGCCGATGAGCCACTACAAGAGCAATGTCCGCGACCTCGAGTTCAACCTCTTCGAGTTCCTCGACTTGGAGAAGGCCCTCGACGCCTACCCCGACCTCGACGGGGACTCGGTCCGGGAGATGCTGTCCGAGGCATCCCGCCTGGCCGAGGGGCCGGTCGCCGAATCGTTCGCCGAGACAGATCGGCACCCGCCGACCTTCGATCCCGCGACGCATGTGGTGACGCTGCCGGAGCCCTTCTGCACGTCGATGCGGGCCTGGCAGCAGGGCGAGTGGTTCCGTATCGGGCTGTCCGAAGAGGTGGGCGGCGTCCCGGCGCCGGCGATGGTCACCTGGGCGATCGACGAACTCGTACTCGGGGCCAATCCGGCGGTGTTCATGTACATGGCCGGGCCGATCATGGCCAACATCGTGTTCCACATCGGCAACGAGCAGCAGAAGCATTGGGCGCAACTGGCCGCGGAACGCAACTGGTGCGCCACGATGGTGCTCACCGAGCCGGATGCCGGCTCCGACGTCGGCGCCGGTCGCACGAAGGCGGTGGACAACGGCGACGGCACCTGGCACATCGAAGGCGTCAAACGCTTCATCACCAACGGCGACACCGGCGATTACTTCGAGAACATCCTGCACCTGGTGCTGGCCCGCCCCGAGGGCGCCGGACCCGGCACCAAGGGGCTGAGCCTGTTCCTGGTCCCGAAGTTCCTTCTCGATCCCGAGACCGGTGCACCCGGCGACCGCAATGGCGTCTACGTCACCAACCTCGAACACAAGATGGGCCTGAAAGCCTCGGCCACAACCGAACTCAGCCTGGGCCTGCACGGCACCCCGGCGATCGGCTACCTGATGGGCGATGTCCACAACGGCATCGCCCAGATGTTCAAGGTCATCGAGTACGCGCGAATGTTCGTGGGCACCAAGGCGATTGCCACGCTGTCCACCGGTTACCTCAACGCGCTGGAGTATGCCAAGACCAGGGTTCAGGGCGCCGACATGACCCAGATGACCGACAAGACGGCACCTCGGGTGACGATCATCCACCACCCTGATGTGCGGCGTGCCCTGATGACGCAGAAGGCGTACTCCGAAGGTCTGCGCGCGCTCTACCTCTACACCGCTGCGCATCAGGATCCTGCAGTGGCACAGATCGTTTCGGGTGCCGATGCCTCGATGGCCGAGCGGGTCAACGACCTGCTGTTGCCGATCGTCAAGGGTGTCGGATCCGAACGCGCCTACCAGTGCCTGACCGAGTCGCTGCAGACCTTCGGCGGATCCGGCTTCCTGCAGGACTACCCGATCGAGCAGTACATCCGCGACGCCAAGATCGACTCGCTGTATGAGGGCACCACCGCGATCCAGGCCCAGGACTTCTTCTTCCGCAAGATCGCCCGCGACCAGGGTGGCGCACTGGGCCACGTCGTCACCCAGATCGAGAAGTTCATCGACAGCCCCGACCCACGGCCCGAATTGGCCGACGCCCGTGCATCGCTGGCCGACGCGCTGGATAACGTGCGCGCCATCGCGACCGTGATGACCGGCTATCTGCTCGGGGCGCAGGAGGACGCCCGCGAGCTCTACCGGGTGGGACTGGAATCGGTCGGCTTCCTCCTCGCCGTCGGCGACCTGCTGATCGGCTGGTTCCTGTTGCGCCAGGCCGAGATCGCGCTGCACGCACTCGACGGTGACCCGGACCCGCGCGAGCAGGATTTCTACCGCGGCAAGGTGGCGGTGGCGAAGTTCTTCGCCGGCAACGTGCTGCCGCGGCTGGCCGCCGAGCGCAAGGTCGCGGAGTCGATCGACGTATCGATCATGGACCTGCCCGAAGACGCGTTCTGACTCTGGCTATGGTGTGCCCATGAAGGTGATCACGTCCATCGACGACGCCGCCTCGGCGGTCGGCCAGGAACTCGGTGTCAGCGAGTGGCTGCAGATCGATCAGAAGCGCATCAACGACTTTGCCGACGCCACCGGGGACCATCAGTGGATCCACGTCGACGTGGAGAAGGCCAAGTCCGAAAGTCCCTACGGCGCGCCGATTGCGCACGGATTTCTGACGTTGTCGCTGATCCCGGCGCTGTCCAAGGACAACTTCCGCATCGAGAACGCCAAGATGGCGATCAACTACGGACTCAACAAGGTTCGGTTCGTGGCGGCCGTCCCGGTGGACAGCAGCATCCGGGTGCGGTCCGAACTCGTCGGCGCCGACAAGGTCGACGACAACACCGTCAACCTGACCGTCAAGCACACCATCGAGATCGACGGTGTCGACAAGCCCGCCGCCGTCGCCGAGATGATCGTCCGCGCGCTTTTCTGAGCAGACACGAAAAAGCCCCGACACGCTCGCGCGTGCGGGGCTTCTTCGTGTGCGGAGACTATTCGGGGGTGTACCCGAACGGCAGCAGCACGCTCTTGGCCTGGGTGTACGCCTCGATACCCTCGGGCCCGTTCTCGCGGCCGATGCCGGAGTTCTTGTAGCCACCGAACGGCGAACCCGGATCGAACGCGTACATGTTGACCGCGTAAGTGCCGGTGCGGATCTGGGCCGCGATCTTCATCGCCTTGTCGTTGTCGGTGGTGTAGACCGAACCGGCCAGACCGTAGACGGAGTCGTTCGCGATGCGGACGGCGTCCTCTTCGGTCTCGTAGGGGATCACCGCCAGGACGGGTCCGAAGATCTCCTCCTGCGCGATGGTCATCGAGTTGTCGACGTCGGCGAACACCGTCGGCTGCACGAACCAGCCGCTGTCGAGCCCCTCGGGACGCTCTCCACCGGTGACCAGCCGGGCGCCTTCTTCGACGCCCTTCTTGATGTAGCCCTCGACCCGCTCGCGCTGCTTCTCGCTGATCAGCGGGCCGATCATCGCGCCGGGGTTGTCGGGCAATCCGATCGGCATGGCCGCGACGGCGGCGGACAACTTCTCCACAACCTCGTCGTAGCGCGACCGCGGCGCCAGGATGCGGGTCTGGCCGACACAGGCCTGCCCGCAGTTCATCAGTCCGGAGAAGACCAGCATCGGCAACGTCGAGTCCAGGTCGGCGTCCTCGAGGATGATCGCGGCCGACTTGCCGCCCAGCTCCAAGGTGCACGGCTTGAGCTTCTCGGCGGCGATCTTGGCGATCTCCTTGCCGACCCCACTGGACCCGGTGAAGGTGAACTTGTCGATCTCGGGGTTGGCGGTCAGGGCGCGGCCGGTCTCGGGGCCACCCGGCACCACCGAGAGCACACCCTCCGGAAGACCGGCTTCGGCGAAGACGTCGGCCATCGCGAACAGCGACAGCGGGGTCTCCGCGGCCGGCTTCACGACGATGGTGCAGCCGGCCAGCAGCGCGGGGCCGAGCTTGTTGGCGGCCAGGAAGAACGGGACGTTCCACGCGGTGACGGCGGCAACCACGCCGATCGGCTCGCGCAGCACCATCGTGGTGCCGTAGACACCGTCGCGGAAGTCGCGCCAGGTGAACTTGTCGGCGGCACCGGCGAAGTACTGGAACGACGACATCGCGGCGCCGTACTGCATCATGTCGACGATCGTCGGCGGCTGGCCGGTCTCGGCGGCCAGCAGGAACTTGAACTCCTCGGCGCGCTCTTCGAGGATCTTGACGGCGCGGGCCAAGATCTCGCCGCGCTCGGTGGGCGACATCTGCGGCCACGGGCCCTCGTCGAAGGCCTTACGGGCGGCGGCGCAGGCGGCGTCGACGTCGGCCTTGCTGGCCAGCGGCACCTTGCCCACCAACTCGCCGGTGGCAGGGGAATGCACTTCAATGACCTCAGAGGTGGACGGTTCGGTCCACTTGACGCCAATGAACAGCTTGTCCCATTCGGTCTTGAAAGCCGTGCTCTGTGTCATGACCGTCACATTACCTACTGAAGACAGAAACTAGAACCTGTTCATTTCGGGCGAATCGGCGGCTGTAGCACCAGCACCAGGTTGCTCACCAGGAACTCCCGTACGCCGGCCACGCCGGTCAGCCCCCACGCCCATCGTGGGTGGTAACGCGGGAATGCCGCCACCAGCGCTCCGGTGCCCGTCGCCCAGCGCAGGCCGGCGGCAGCGGACACGGCGAACAGCGACGACCCGTAGTTGTTCTTCGGCGGGTGGCCATGCTTGCGGGTGTAGCGGGCGGCCGCCCGGGCCCCGCCGAGGTAGTGCGTGAGGCCCATCTCGTGGCCGCCGAACGGCCCCAGCCAGACGGTGTAGGACAGGATCGCCAGGCCGCCGGGCCGGGTCACCCGCAGCATCTCCGCCCCGAGCTGCCACGGGCGCGGCACGTGCTCGGCCACATTGGACGACAGGCACACGTCGACACTGCCGTCGGCGAACGGCAGCGCCATCCCGGAGGCCCGGACGAAGGAGCCCGGACCGGCCTGCCGGACCTGCTCGGCGGCGTGCATCTCGCTCGGATCCGGTTCGACGCCGACGTAGTGCCAGCCGGATCGGGTGAACGCGGTGGCGAAATAGCCCGGTCCGCCGCCGACGTCGACGAGCGTGTGCCCGGCCACCGGACCATTCACGGCCTGCCACAGGTCGGTGACCATGTCCGCGGTGTCGTCGGCCAGCGCTCCGTAGAAGCGGGCGGGGTCGGACTGTTCGTAGCGGAATTCACTCAGCAGCCGCGTCGATCGGCCCAGCGTCGCACGCCGGGCGAACAGGTCGGTGACGGCCATCGGGCCACCCTAGTGCCAGCGTCGAGATTCACGTTTGGCAGGAAAAGTTCGAGTGGAAAGCTGCCAAAAGTGAAATTCGATGAGCGGACTAGGCTGGCGTCGATGTCCACACCCGTTCGCTCCGTCCTGCTGTTGTGCTGGCGGGACACCGGCCACCCGCAGGGTGGTGGCAGCGAAACCTACGTCCAGCGCATCGGCACGCTGCTGGCTGAGTCCGGCATGGACGTCACCCTGCGCACCGCCCGGTACCGCGGCGCTCCCCGTCGCGAGCTCGTCGACGGTGTCCGGATCAGCCGCGGCGGCGGGCCCTACAGCGTGTACATCTGGGCGGGGCTGGCCATGGTCGCCGCCCGGCTCGGCCTCGGGCCGCTGGGTCGGGTGCGGCCCGACGTCGTGATCGACACCCAGAACGGGGTGCCGTTCCTGGCCCGGCTCGCGTTCGGCCGGCGGGTCGCGGTCCTGGTGCACCACTGCCACCGCGAACAGTGGCCGGTGGCCGGCCGTTTCTTCGGCAGGCTGGGCTGGCTGGTCGAATCGTGGCTGTCGCCGCGCATGCACCGGCACAACCAGTACGTCACCGTCTCCCTGCCGTCGGCGCGCGACCTGTCCGACCTCGGCGTCGATCCCGGCCGGATCGCCGTCGTGCGCAACGGTCTCGACGACGCTCCGCCGGAAACGCTGACCGCGCAACGGTCTTCGACGCCCCGGGTCGTGGTGTTGTCACGGCTGGTGCCGCACAAGCAGATCGAGGACGCGCTGGATGCGGTAGCGGCGTTGCGGCCCCGCGTGGACGGTTTGCATCTGGATGTCGTCGGCGGCGGCTGGTGGCACGACCGCCTGGTTGAGCGGGCCGAGCATCTCGGCATCTCCGACGCCGTCACCTTCCATGGCCATGTGGATGACCACACCAAACACGCTGTCGTGCAACGGTCCTGGGTGCACGTGCTGCCGTCGCGCAAGGAGGGTTGGGGCCTTGCCGTCATCGAGGCCGCCCAGCACGGCGTGCCGACCATCGGCTACCGGTCGTCGGGTGGTCTCACCGACTCGGTGATCGACGGGGTCACCGGTGTGCTGGCCGACGATCACCACGACCTCGTCGACCGCCTGGAACGCCTGCTGGCAGACCACGTTCTGCGAGACGAGCTCGGCGCCAAGGCCAAAGCCCGCAGCCGGGACTTCTCCTGGCAGCAGAGCGCCGACGCCATGCGCACGGTCCTGGAGGCGGTGCACTCCGGCAGCCGGGTCAGCGGCGTCATCTAGCACGACGGCGGAAGAACTCACAGCGGAAAGCCGGTTAGCGCGAAGTATTCTCGCGCGCACCGATCAGTGCGACGAAGTGCTGTGCCGCCGCATCGACTCCGGCGTCGTCGTTCGTGCCGGCCAGATCCAGCAGCAGGCCCCGCATCACCGCCAGGCCGAGCCGTGCCAGCGCGGGATCGGCTGCGCTGGTGCCGGCCGACGTCACGTGCGCCAGCCACCGGTCGACGGCGCCGGGCAGCATGGTCGTGAACGGCGCCTCGCCCTGCGCCCCGCGCGCATAGCACTCGAAGAACAACCGCTCGAGCGCGCGCAGTTCGGGCCGCCGCAGGTGTTCCCACATCGCGGCGAACCCCGCGCCGTCAGCCATCAGCTCACTGAGCAACGCCATCTGCCGCCGCTCCACCTCGTCGACGACGGCCAGCATGAGTTCGTCGCGAGAGCCGAAGTGATGCAACAGCATTCGGTGACTGGTCCCCACCGCATCGGCCAGCTCCCGCAACGACCGCCCGCCGACACCGTTCGCGGCGCATTCGTCGACCACTGCGTCCAGCAGCTCCCGGCGCCGCCGGAGGTCAGGCGTTCGAGCCACGAAGTTTCCACAAGCCTTCGCTGCGCGCCTTCAGTCCCTGCGCCTCCATCGCCAGATAGCGGCGCGTCATCTGTCGCACCAGCACCCCGACCACAGACCCGACGATTCCGCGTTGGGCGAGTTCCTGGCGCACCAGCGTCCCGCCGTCAGCGGTCGGGCTGACGTCATGACGGGCCGACGTCAGCCCACCGGGGGAGCGCTGAACCCAGGTCCACGACACACCGGGTTCGACCTCGGTCACCGTCCAGACCAGCCGGGGCATCCGCGGTTGCGTGATCTCGAAGCGCCGTCCGACCGCGAGTTGCGCGCCATCCAGGCCGCGCAGTCGGGTGACCGATGCGGTCCAGTCCGGCCAGTGCTCGACGTCGCTGAACACGTCCCACACCAGATCCGCCGGTGCCTCGATGCCGACACTGCTCGAAGTCAACATGTACCAGATGGTACATGTTTGAGACGCTGCAGCTCAACCGCCTTCGGCGTGAAGGTGGACCAGCCCGGAAGCGACGGCATAGCGCGGCCCGTGTGCGCCGTCGACGTTCGCCCGGCCGACGGCCACCGGAACCGAGCGCAGCGATTCGCCGACCGTCCGCAACAGTTCGTCGTCCAACGCTCCGCCGCCTGCCAGCACCAGTGCGACGGGCGGCTGGTCGAAAGCCTTCAGGCAACGGGCGATGTTGGCAGCCACGGTCTGCTGCTTGACCGCCAACCGCAGGCTTCGCCACTCCTCGGCTGCCAGCCGGTTGGAGAACGGGACCAGCCCGGCGTTGCCGCGGGTGCACAGCCGGCCGATCGCCTCGGCCGGGGCAGGCGCGTCCAGAAACACCCGGCGGCCGTCCTCCTCGTGAGCGATGTGCGGCCCCTCCACCCGGATCGCCGGTGACCGCTTGATCTGCTCGGCCAGTGCCCTCGGCACTCCGAGGGTCGCCGCGACCGCGGTGGTGATGGCCTCGCCGGCACCGGCGGCCACCACTTCCCGATCCGCGCCGATCAGGTCGATGGTCCCGCCGCCGATATCGCAGACGATCGAACCCGGCGGCAGATGGGGGGTGGTGTGCGCACCGCGCGCGGCGGCCCGGGGTTCTGACGCGATGGTCCGTGCCGGCCGCCCGCACAGCTCCGCCAGGGTGGCGGCTGCGTCGGCCACCTCGTCAGCGGCCAGCAGCGCGACCACCGTACCGCTGGTCTCCGCGACACCGCGGCGCAGCCACGCGCCGTCATCGATGGCCTTCAGGCTGGTGAAGTAGGCGTCGTCGACCGCGATTCCGGATGCGGCCGAGGGCAGTGCGGCCAGGCGCACCGCCACCACGGTGCCGGGCGGCCGGACCCGCAGCAGGCTTTCGGCCTCGGCCGGCGAATAGCGCCGCACGACGCCGTCGACGCGACATTCCGCGTAGTCGTCGTCGGCGGACGGCGGCTCGGGTTCTCCGTGCCGCAGAGTCACCGCGATGGCCGGTGAATCGGCCAATTCGCGGGTGAACTCCGCGATCTGGTGAATGTGCTCGTGGGCCACCCCCAACGCCGCCGACAGCGCGAGCGGGTCGGCCAGCGCGCGATACGACCGCCCCTGCGCCACCACCTCGACCGCCACCGGCGCGCCCGGTCGCAAACCGGTGAGTTCGACCTCGTCGACAACCGGGATGCCGGCGGGTATCCGGTTGGCGATCAACACGGCTTCGTCGCGCTCGACGATCACCCCTGCGATGTGCCATCCGCGCTCGACGGCTCCGCTGATCTGCCGCGCCGCGACCTCGAAATCGACTGTCGCGCTCACCGATACGATCGCCGGACCGGCCACCGCGGGACCGGTGACATCGGCCAGCGGTACGTGCACACCCACCGCTGATCCCGCCCCCGCCGGCGTGCTGGCGCTGGGCCGGCGCAGGCTTCGTACCGGGCAGTGCGGTGGTGTCGGTGGCGGCAGCGGTGCGGTGGCGGTGTCCACCGGACGCAGTACCGACAGCACCACCTCGTCGACCGTGCACTCAGCCTGCACCTCGAGTTTGTGCAGGAGTGCCGCCGCGCCGGCAAGGGATTCCCGAGATCCCTTGCGCCCCCGGGTCGGTGCCTGTCCGTGGCATACGGGTTCCACGGAGCCAGGGGACGTCCGGGCGATGATGATCTCGGTGGTGTGGTTTCCGACGTCGACTCCGGCCACCACGCTCAACGCAGCAGACCCCTGCGCTGGTAGACCGTTGCGGCGTGACGCACCAGCTCCGCGCACCGGCTCGCTCCGCGTGCCTCCAGAGCAGCCACGAGTGCGTCCAGTTCCGGCGCCGTCGACCGGTGCGGGCGCAGCGCCTCGTAGAGCTTCATCACCTCGTCGTCGCCCATCGTTGCCAATTCGGCTGCGCGAAGGAAGTTCTCGGCCAGTTGCGGATTGCCGCCCGCCGCGGCGACGTCAGCTTGATGAGCCAGTGCCGCAGGCTCCATCCGCAGATCCGCCAGTGTGAGCTTGCCGTCGACGGCGGCCGCCACGGTGAAACGATCCTCGGTCATCCTCGCCTCGCTTCGACCGTCACGGGTGATTCGCCCGGTTCACACGCGTCGCGCTCCAGGGCGACGAGCGCCACCGCCCTGGCGTGATAGCGGGCCGATATCGATTCGTCGGTGCCACCGGTGAAGATCGGTACCGGCGCCATGCCCTTGGCGTGGCGGGCGGCGTTCTTGCCCAGCTGACGGTACATGTCTGCGTTCAACAGCGGGGCCACGCTGAACAGCTCGAGATTCGCCAGCGGTGCCAGGTCTCGTCGATGGATCAGAGCAGTACCCTTGCCCTGCAAGCCAATTCCGATCCCGGATCCGGACAGCTTGGCGGCGGTCAATCCGATCAGCCCGACGTCGATGGTCGATCGCACCCGGACCAGCCGGGCCACGCAGCCTTCCTCTTCCAGCCCGGCTTCGATCTGCCGCAGGACCTCGCCGACGGTCAGCCCGCACAGCGTCAGCCACACGCTGCGCCCCAATGCCGGCGACAATCCGATGCACACCTCGCGCGGATCGCTGCCCTGCCTGGCGGTCTCGACCGGGGTGAACGTGATGTGGCCGTGGTGGTCGGCTTGATCGGCGGTCAGCTCTGCCGTCGTCCGGGCTTGCCGGATGTCGTCGATCTCCGCTCGCCGCTGCTCGGACAACGTGTAACCCGTTCCCGGGCCGGCATAGTCGTTGGGATCGGTGAGTTTGGACAGCACGTTGAAGTCCTGGTCGAAGATGGCCGATGTCTGGAGCTGGTCGCCGCGCAATCGTTCGGCGGTCAGCCGCATGATCGACTCGGCCTCCGGCTCGAAGCCCGTGCGGTGCAACGCGGCCACGACGTCGAAGACAGTCAGCTGGCGAGCCTCGATCGCGGCGGCCGCCTCGGCGACCATCTTGGGATGCCCGGCGGGTAGGTCGCGAGATCCGTTGGCCACCACCACGTCGTCGACGCGGGCGTCGTCGTAGTCGGCAAGACCGAGATCCCGGTACACCGCTTGCACCGCCGTGGCCGCGCGCCGGCGCACTCGCGCCAGATGCTCGGCCGATACCGTCCGCAGCCCGCCGTCGGCACCCCAGTCTCGCTGCAACACCAGGAAATCGTCCATGTCGTCGGAGTTGAAGTTCGACAGCGCAAAGGCATTGTCGTAGCGGGGAATCGAGCCGAATCCGGAGAAGATGAAGTCCGCCCCGGCGAGGAGGACGGGCAGGGTGTGGGCGCTACGACGGATGTCCGACTCGGAGATCAGATTGTCGTTGCCTGCGCAGGACTCGAGGTCACGCAGCATCACCATCAGGTTCTCGGCCAGCAGCTCTTTCATGCCCTCGGGGACCGACGCCACCACACCGACACCGTCGATCCCGCCGTTCTGCACGCCCTGCGACCCGAGCGCGCGGGCCAGCGACACACACCGCGACTCCAGGTAGAGGATCGAACACTTCTCGGCTGCACCCATCAGAACTTCGGCACCGCCGCCGCTGGTGACCCGCATCTTCAGCCCGCGGGAGGCGTAGGCCGAGGTGAGAATGGCCTTCGAGAACGGGGTGTCGTCACCGTCGACGAACACCTGCTCCGTCCCGTAGATCGAGATGGTCTCGGCGTAACTGGTCAGCCCGCGCAGACCCAGCCGCAGCTCCAAGGCTTCTTCGATCGAACACTGGGCCAGCGCCCCGGGAACGCCCACCTGGCTGCCGATCAGCAACGCGACGGCATTCGACGGGGCATCACCGAGCACCGGCACCGTCGTCTCGACTTCCCGGAAGCCGTAGGCCACCGCGCTGGCCGCATCGGCGGCGATCAGCAGCGGATCGTCGAGCTGGTTGGTGACGTGTGCCTGATTACTCGGGGTACGCCTGGCGCGCATCTTGGCCATCGCCATCTGCATCTCGACGGGCGTCATCAACGCGACCACTCGGGCCAGCTTCGCCGGAGTGGTCCCGCCGATGAGGCGCACCACCTCGGAGCGGGGCACATTGACGTCGACGGCCATCCTGGCCAGTGCGACGTCGTCGAGTGCCATCGCCTCGCCGGCCGTGTCGAGGTCGATACCGTGCCGGGCGATGAACTCGTCGATGACGTCGAAGTCGCTCGCGGATTTTCCGTCCAGCTCGACCACGACACCGTCGCGCACCACCAGAGACGGTGCCGGGTCGTACGGGCTGTGCATCGCGGCCAGGCCAAGAGTCGGGTCGGCCACGCTGAACCCGTCCAGGTTGACCGCTTTCGCATCGAGGATCCGCATCCGACCCTGGTCGAGATCTTCAGGGCGGGAGGGAACCTCGTCGTCAAGTGCAGCCATACTCTCCGTCATCCTCGTTCCCGCGCAGCGAATCGCTTTGTCCTCGAATACGATACGGGCGATCAGGGCGCCGCGTCGGGGGTCGCCGAACTTGACCCACGTCGCCGGCACGCCGCGCTGACCAGAGCCACCGCCCCGGCGGCGCCCAGCGTCAGCAGCCACACCAGGTGGGCCGCGAACACCGCGCCCCGCGCTCCGGCTGGCGCACCGACGCTTGTGCCCCCGGCGCGGTACAGCGCGAGCTCGCCGTCGCGGTAAACCATCGGCAGCTGCGCCAAGGTCCGCTGCGCGTTGCCGGTCGTGCCTGCGCTGCCCGATTCGACCACCACCCAGCCCACCCCGGCGCCGGCGAGCGCTTCGGGGGAACCGCCGGCCAGCAGCATCCGCTGGACAGCGCGGGCATGACCGCCCTCACCGGGGACACTGCGGCCGGAGATGGTCAGGTCGCCGGTGGCCAGCACCTCGGCGCGGATCCAGCG
Source organism: Mycobacterium sp. ELW1 (assembly GCF_008329905.1). Lineage (NCBI taxonomy): Bacteria > Bacillati > Actinomycetota > Actinomycetes > Mycobacteriales > Mycobacteriaceae > Mycobacterium > Mycobacterium sp. ELW1. Next base: position 355,247 of record NZ_CP032155.1, read on the forward strand.
CGGCAACGGATCGAGCACCGGAGCTGAACCGGCCCATGCGAATTGGCGCATGCTGTCGGCGGGCAGCACGGCGACGTCGGCCGGGTCGGCGTCGATCAGGCCGGCCACCGCCGCCCAGCCCGGCGGATAACGCACCGGCGTGACCTTGCCCCAGGCGCCGAAAGCCAGATCGGGCAGCACGGCGATGAGCGCCACGACGGCCGCCATCGCTGTGACGCCGGGCCGGAGCCGGCCCTGCAGCGTCACCACCGCCGCCGCGGCGGCGACCGCATAGCCGGGCATCGCCAGCGCCACCCACTTCTGACCGTCGCGCAGGATCCCGGTGGCGGGCACGGCCTGCACCACGTCACGCAGCACCGCCAATCCCGGTCCGGTGGCCGCCGCCGCGGGCAGCAGCACACCGAGCGCGGCTAGCACCAGCAGCGGCAGCACGGACCGGCGGCGCAGCACCGTCGGTAATCCGATGGCCACCACGGCCAGCAAGACCAGGGTCGCCGGCAGCGCCAAAAGCATTGTGCGGGAGGAGGGAACGGCTTCGGCGTTCCAGATTCCGCCGAGACCCGCGAGGCTGCCGAGGGTACCCAGGCCCGGCTCCGCCCGAGCCGCGAACGCCGTCACACCCGGAGACGGCGACGAGCCGAGCCCATCACCCAATGCCGACGCCATCAGCCACGGCGACGCCGCGAGCACCGCGGTCGTCAGCACCCCGGCCGCACACCAGGTCCGCGACGCCCCCGTCCCGGGAACCGCGACACACGCCAGCGCCACCACAGCGGCCAGCAACAGCCCGGTCGGCGTCAGCCCGGCCAGCGCGATCCAGAACACCACCGCCGCCCACCGGGCCACGGTCGCCTCCGCCCGCACCCGAATCACCGCGGCGGCCACCCACGGCAGGCAGCCGTAGCCGACCAGCAAGCTCCAGTGCCCTTGGAGCAGCCGCTCCGCGACGTAGGGGTTCCACACCGCGAGCGTCGCCGCCACCAGCTGCCCGGGCATTCCGGCATCCGGGACCAGCTCGGCGGCCAACCGTCCGGCTCCCCAGCCGGCCACGAAAATCCCGGCGATCACCAGCGCTTTCACCAGTACGCCGCCGTCGAGCACAGGCGTCAGTGCGGCGATCAGGAAGTCCTGCGGGAGCGCGCGGGGAGCCGACTCGGACAGGCCGAGCGCCGCGTCGGTGAAATACGACCGCGGTGTGGACACCGCATCGCGCAACAACAGATACCCGGGCGCCAGCAGCGGCGCGGTGACCGCGAGGGCCAACAGGAGTGCGTACCCCGGCACCACCCACCGGACGGCCCGGCGCGCCTGGGTCACGGGAGTGCTCACCGCTGCGGTGGCGGAGGCTCCAGGTCCGGTCTGGCCGCGGGCAGCTTCTCGGTGGCCGCCTCGGCGGCCGGCATCGGTCCGGTTTCGTCCTTGCCGAAGAAGCCGTGGTCGGCGGTGTCCAGGCCGGGATCGATCAGCGCCGACTCGGCGCGCAGGCTGAACGTGCCCAGCAGCGCCCCGCCGACGAGTGCCACGAGGCCGGCGGCGGTGAAACTGATCGGCAGCACCCGCGACCACAGCCCCACCCGGTCGCGCTCGTCGCGGGCGGAGGCCACCCGGGACTCGATGGTCTGCTCGGTGGAGGTGACCTTGTAGTCGGCCAGTTCCATCTCCGGGCGCAGCGCGTCGCGGGCGTAGTAGTGGTTGGCGTGCTCGGTGGACTTGACGATGACGCCGGTCACCGGGTCGACCCAGAAGGTGCGCTGCGCGGCGTAGTAGCGGGTCATGGTGACCGGCTCCTCCGGCGGCCCGGGCAGGCCCCACAGCTCGGCCCGCGCGGTCACCTCACCGTCCTCGTTCTTGTCGTAGAGCGAGGCGTACTTGATCGGGTCGACCAGCTTGCCGTCGGCGTCGTAGCCGACGTTCTGGGTGAACCGGTAGGTGGTCAGCCCGTTGACGTCTTCCTGACCGTCGTAGTTGGCGTCGAACGCCTTCTGCGCGATCGGATCGAAGTACGGGTAGGTCTTCTTCTCGGTGTCGAACGGGAACCGGTAGGCCAGGCCGTCGTGGGGCAGCGCGATGTTCGTCGGCGGCTTGTTGTCCTCGATGCTCCGCGGCTTCTGCACCGACCCGCCGGGATGGGTGTCGTCGGACACCGCCATCGCGGTGCTGCGGTTGACCGTCACGGTGTCGACCATGGCCAGCAGCAGCCCGTTGTCCTGTTGCTTGTCGCTGCGCCGCACACTGGTGCCGGCCTGCAGCGTCACCACATCGGCGTTGGCCGGCGACTCGACGGTCAACTGCTGCTGGGAGACCAGCGGCACGTTCTTGTCGACGACGAACTTCTCACCCAACAGGGACGCCGGATCCAGCGCACTCCCCGTGCCGTCGCTGACCAGAGTCTCGTCGATGTTCAGCGGGATCTTCTTGATCTTGCTGGAGGTGTAGGTCGTCAACAGCAACGCGGCGATCAGGAGGGCGGCTCCGAGCCCGATGATGCCGAATGCCGCGATACGCACCATGCCTGCGCGATTCACGCTGCCGTGGCCTCCTCACTGCCGATCGTGCCGCACCCCGCCTGACGGCGAAGCAAACCGTGTTCGACCCTAACAGCCCAGCCCAAGGCACCGGTTCATTAGGAGGTCGCCACCGCAGGCCAGGTGTACCCACTTTCGCGGGCCACCCGTGTCCGGCGCACACTGGCATCCATGACTTCGGACGCGGAGGGGGTCGGGGGCACCCGCGGCTTCCTGCCCGCCGTGGAGGGCATGCGCGCGTGCGCCGCCATGGGGGTGGTGCTCACCCACGTCGCGTTTCAGACCGGCACCACCGGCGCCGTGGTCGGACGGCTGCTGCACCGCTTCGACCTGGCCGTCGCGGTGTTCTTCGCGCTCTCCGGCTTCCTGCTGTGGCGTGGGCACGCCGCCGCGGCCCGCGGACTGCGCCGGCGCCCGCCGACCGGGCATTACCTGCGTTCGCGGCTGGTGCGCATCATGCCCGGATATGTGGTGGCGGTCGTCGTCATCCTGACGCTGCTTCCGGAGGCCAACCACGCCAGTTGGACGGTGTGGTGGGCCAACCTGACGCTGACCCAGGTCTACGTCCCGCTCACGCTGACCGCGGGGCTGACGCAGATGTGGAGCCTGTCGGTCGAGGTGAGCTTCTATCTGGCCTTGCCGATCCTGGCGTTTGCGGCCCGCCGGCTGCCGGTGCGGGCGCGGGTCCCGGTGATCGCGGCGGTCGCACTGGCCAGCCTCGGCTGGGGTCTGCTGCCGATCCACACCGTGCAGGGGGTCAACTTCCTGAACTGGCCGCCGGCCTACGCCTCCTGGTTCGCGGCGGGCATGCTGCTGGCGGAGTGGACGGTCAGCCCGCTGGGCTGGGCGCACAAACTGGCCCGCAACCGCTGGGCCATCACCGGTATCGCCCTGGCGGCGTATCTGATCTCGGCCTCGCCACTGGCAGGCCCGAAGGACCTGGTTCCCGCCACGCTGGGGCAGTTCGTGATCCGCACCTCGATGGGGGCCATCGTCGCCGGCGCGCTGCTGGCGCCGCTGGTGCTCGACCGGCCCGACACCCCGCACCCGATTCTGGGCAGCCGGTTCATGGTCACCCTGGGCCGGTGGTCCTACGGGCTGTTCGTGTGGCATCTGGCAGCCCTGGTGATGGTGTTCCCGATGGTCGGCCGGTTCATGTTCAACGGCAACCTGATCGTGACGCTGGTGTTGACTCTGGTGCTGGGCTTCGCGATGGCGGCGGTCAGCTACGCCCTGATCGAATCTCCGTGCCGGAATGCGTTGCGGCGCTGGGAATATCGGAGCAAGAAGGCTCCGGTTCCACCACTGGACAGTTCGGTCAGCGATGCACCCGAGCCGGTGATCGCGCACTGACTCGGGCCTCAGCCCACCGTCTCGTCCTGAGTGCCCTCCGCGGATGCCGCCGGCGAGTCGGCGGTGGCAACCGAGGTGAAATGGTCGAACAACCCGGTCACCTGCAGGATGCGGTTGAGTTGCTCGGGCCGATTGTCGAGATGCAGACGCACTCCACGCTCGGTGGTCAGACGGTCGACGAGGATCAACACGGACAGACCCGCGGAGTCGCAGAAGTCGAGGTCGCTCAGGTCCAGGTGCAGCTGCCGCAGCCGGTCGTGGCCGGCGAGCACCTCAGAGGCGTTGTCCAGCAACTCCGACGCGAAGACGAAGTCCAGGGTGCCGCTGATGTGAAGCCTTGCCGCCGTGGGGGTGTCAAAGGTCAATGTCAATTTCATGGCATCTGAGTGGGGTCGGTGGCCTTGTCGGCCAAGGTGATTCGGGCGGTGCGCAGAATGCGTTGCGCGCGGGGGAAATCCGGAAGTTGAGCGATCAGTATGTCGAGCGCGGGCGGGAGCGCGGCGGCCGGCACCCCGCGTGCGCAGAGGATATCGGAGGTCCAGCTGATGAACCGTCCGAACAGGTCGTCGTCATCGGTGTAGAGCGCCGCGGCGAGGAAGTCGATGATGTATCCGATGTCCTCGGTGGTGTGCTGACGCTGAGCATCGCTGTAGGAGCGCATATCCGGCAGTCGCCGCTCCAGCTCACCGACGCATGCGTGCACCAGTTGCGGAGCCATGTCGGTGATCATGGTGTATTCCTGATCCACCAGATGCGGGAGATCGGTCAGCAGGTGCGTACCACCCGCAACGGGCACGCGGGTTAGCCCGCGCACCAACGTTTCTGCCGCGGCACGGGCGTCGGCCGCCCACGCGTCGGCACCCAACTGACGGCCGTAACGCCCGTCGGGTCCGAATGCGGCACCGCCGACGAGGACCGGGACACCCGCGGCCTGGCAGGCCGTTATCGCCGCGTGGGCCACCGGCAACCGGCTGGGGATCGAGCAGGACAGCGCGACCGCGTCGGGGCCGGTGCGGTGAAGGTGAGCAACCAGATGCGGTGTCGGGACCTGCGCGCCGAGGAAGTCGACCTGCCAGCCCCGGATTCGGAGCACCTCGGCGAGGAGCCGGGCAGGCAGGGCGTGCCACTCACCGTCGACGCAGGCGACAGTGACCCGACCGGTTGTCGCCGGGCTTCGCGACGACGGGTGATGGGCCAGCGCCCCGATGACGCGATCGTTGATCGCCGTCGCGCAATGTTCCTCGGTGACCGAAATCCGGTTGGCCGCCCACTCGGTGCCGACGCGGTACTGGACCGGCGCGATCACGTCGAGCAGGACTTCTTCGGGCGCCATTCCCGCATCCAGTGCGGCGAATACCACGGCCACCGCGGCGTATTCGTCGCCGGCGAGCGCTGCCCCCCAGAGCCGCTCCTGCGTCTCTGCCCGGTCGGCGACGGCGGGGGCGGGTGCCGGCTTGACGTCGGTATCGGCCTCGGTCATGCGGTGTACCTGCCTGCGGTGTGGCCGTCGACTGCGGACAGGTGGTTGCGCCGCGGGGCGGTGATGGCGACGGCCGCGATGTCGTCATGAGGGCGACGGTCCACCCACTGCGAGGTGAGCATCATGATCCGCTCGACGACGGCTTCGGCGGGCAGGCCGGCGCACTGCTTGAACGCCGACGCCAACCGTTCTTCCCCGAACAGGTCGGTGCCCAGTGGACCGCCACGTGCTTCGGTGATCCCGTCGGTGTACAGCAGGCACGTTTCGCCCGGCGCCAGCCAGGTGTCGAAGGTCCGAGCCCGGAAGGTCGGCAATGCGCCGATCAGCATGCCGCGGGTGTCGGCCGTTTCGATCGTCCCGTCGGCGCGTGCGATGAGCGGCGGGGGATGCCCCGCGCACGTCAGCCGGAGCCGCAGCTGGCCATCGCGGTGAGTGATCGAGGCCAGCACGACTGTGGCGAACCGGCTGTTGTCCGGTGAGAGCAGAGCGTTGTTGAGGAGCTTGAGCACGTCCTCGTGGTGCTCCGCCAGCGGGGCCAGCGCCTGCAGTGTGTTCCGGATCTTGCCGGTCAACACCGCGGCCTCCAGCCCTTTCCCGCAGACGTCGCCGAGTACCACCAGTGTTTCTTCATCCGCTGTCGCCGCGGGGTGGACGTCATAGAAATCGCCGCCGACGAGCTGGTGATCCTCGGAGGCCCGGTACCGCCCGGCCAGTTCGAAGCCGTGCATACGGTGCAACTGCGGCGGTAGCAGCTCGCGCAGCAAGGTGGTGGTGATCGCCGACTGTTCGGCATACAGCCGCGCCGACGACAGCGCGGTGCCGGCGCGGGCCGCGAAAAGCCGGGCCAGCACCTCTTCGCCGTCACTGAACGCGCAATGCGTGGTTCGCCTCAGCAGAACCAGCGCCCCCGCCGGGATGCCGTGTCCGGGCAGCGGCGTGATCACCACCGAACCGACGTGACCGACGAAATCGTCGGGAATCATCCACTGCGGCACCGTCGCCGGGTCGATCCAGCGGGAGGGAACGGGCGGGAATCCGCGCAGCGCCTCGCTGAGCCCGGCCACGTCGGCGGGGTCCGCCGCGATGTCACGTCGCTGGACCGCTCCGTCCGCTCCAGCGCAGAACACCGGTAGGACCCGGCCGGTGTGCGGCCCGACCACGACAGCGGCATCGGCGAGGTGGCGGGCTGCCATCCGCGCCGTGGCTTCCATGCAGCGGTCGACGTTCAAGGACACCGTCAGCACTGCCGACGCCTCATCGAGGAACGCCGCGTGCTTGCGTTCGCGTTGCAACGCGTCCTCGGCCAACTGCAGCGAACGGTGCGTATCGGTCAAGAACCACCAGGCGACGTCGCCGCCGGGAAGCAGAGTCGGGTGCGCTGAGAGGTCCCGGCCGTCTGATGCGCCCGGGGCGGGTCCCGTGACCGGTTCCTGCGCCGATGCCAACGGGCTCTGTTCACGGCATGCGGCCGCGAGCCAGGTCGGGGCGTTGCCGTCCACCGGAGTGCCCGGTGCGAGAGCCGGGAACAGGGCGCCGGCCGTGGGACTCATCGCACTGACGGTCCCCGAGTGGTCGATCACCAGTACGGGATGCGGCACGGCATCCCATGGACCGGCGATGGACGTGCCGGCGCTGGGCGGTGTGGTGTTGTCCATCCGGCCTCCGGACGAGATTCGGGGTTTGCTCCCGAAGATGAACAGAGTTCGCCGCAGGTTTTTCAACGGCGCGGGTCGGGGGCCGTCTCTGACGGTAGCTGGCGACGGCCGCGGATGGGCACATCGGGGCGAGGATGTAAGAAAATTTCAGACCTGATCCGGCTGGTCCGGCGGCGGCGGCCGGACTCTTCGGACAGTGCAGTGCCGGTGGCGTCCGTAGTATTCGCCGACAGGGCGGGATGCTCGCCTGCCGGGTGCCCAGCGGGGGTCAGCCCGGTAAGCGAAGATCTGTGCCGAAGAGACTGGCTGCCGAAGGGATCGTCGTGACCGAGCCGTTGACCATCATGTTCTGGCCCGAATCGGCCTACGGCCCGACGAATCAGTGCATCGGCCTTGCCGCGATTCTGCAGGCCCGCGGCCACCGGATCGTGTTTGCCGCCGAGAGTTCCTGGGCGGGCAAACTCGCGGCACTGGGCTTCACCGAAGAGCTCGTCGATCTGGCCGAACCTGCTGAGGGAGCCGCCGACGAGGATCCCGGCAAATTCTGGACGGACTTCATCGCCGAGACCGCCCCGGAGTTTCGCAAGCCGACTCATCTGCAGCTCGAAACCTTCATCCAGCCGACCTATCAGGCGTTGATCGACGGCGCCAAGTATTGCGAGCCGCGGCTGCGGGAGATCGTGACCCAGCATCAGCCCGACGTGATCGTCGAAGACAACGTGGTGCTGTTCCCGGCGTTGGTGAGCGCAGGCGCACCGTTCGTGCGGATCGTGTCGTGCAGCCCGCTCGAAGTGCCCGGACCGAATGTGCCGCCGCCGTTCTCCGGGCTGCCCAGTGCCGACCCCGCGCAGTGGGACGCCTACCGGGCCGAGTTCGACCGCACCCATCGTGCGATGTGGTCCGACTTCAACGCGTGGGTTCAGCGCCACGGCGCCGACCCGCTACCGGATCTGGAGTTCATGCCGCGCGACAACGCCGCCAATCTCTACGTCTATCCGGCTGAGGCCGACTACGTCGACGCGCGTCCGCTCGACGACAGCTGGACGCGGATGGACTCCAGCGTCCGGGAGACCGACGCGGAGTACGAGCTGCCCGCGTCGCTCGCCGACCGTCCGGCCTCCAGCGCGCTGATCTACCTGTCGCTGGGATCGCTTGGCGGCGCCGACGTGGAACTCATGCAGCGCCTGGTCGATGTGCTGGCCAAGACCGAGCACCGGTACATCGTGAGCAAGGGTCCGCAGGCCGATCGGATCACGTTGGCCGACAACATGGTCGGTGAGCAGATGCTGCCGCAGACCAAGGTCATCCCGCAGGTCGATCTGGTCATCTCGCACGGCGGTAACAACACGGTGACCGAGACCCTGCACTTCGGCAAGCCGCTGATCGTGCTGCCGCTGTTCTGGGACCAGTACGAAAATGCCCAGCGCATCGATGAACTCGGCTTCGGTGCCCGACTCGACACGTATGCCTTCCGCGACGAGGAGCTCATCGCGGCCGTGGACACGATCCTCGCCGATACCGAGCTCCGCGACCGGCTGGCCGGCATCGGCGAGTCGATCCGGGCCCGAGACGGTCTGCGAGTCGGCGCCGACGTGATCGAGCAGGTGGGTCTGCAGAATCGGAACCGCGACAGCACGTCAGGCTGACGACGTGAGCGGTGAACTCGACTCACTGGATCTGGTTGATGGTAAGCGACTTTCGATCGTCGCGACCGCAGACGGGTTGACCGCCGAACCGCAGACCCGCGACTCCAATGGATCCTGGTTGCGCGCCCGGCCCGGCGATGGTGTCGCCGAGGCGCTGCTGGCGCTGTTGGCGGCTGCGCCGGAGGTGTCCGAGATCGGATCGTTCACCGTGCACGCCTGGTCGGCGCGGGTCGCGGCGGGCGAGCGGGCGATCACCGTGGATCAGACCAACGAATCGGTGATCGTGGGTGATGCGGCGGTGGTGAAGTGGGCCGCGCATCTCCAGGCCGGACCGCATCCGGCGCCACGCCGGATCGAGATATTGCGCGCCAATGGTTTTCGACACATGCCGTGCCCGTGGGGGCTGCTCACCTGGCGATCGGGGGACGGCACGGAGACGCTGGTGGCCGGGGCCGACGAGTATTTGCCCGGCGCCGTCGACGGGTGGACGTGGGCGGTGGACCTGATCGCGGCGGCGGCAGCCGGGCCCGACGCCCCGGTGGATGACCTGGTGTCGGCGGCCGCTGACGTCGGTACTGTGATCGCCGAACTGCACGCCGCATTGGCGGTCACCGCGACCATCGCTTCGTCCGCCGACGCCGAGCGGTGGCGGGCGGCGGCAGCAGTGACCCTGGATGAGGCTCGGGCGCACAGTGATCCGGCTGTCCGCGATCTTCTCGACAGCCGGGTGGTCAGCGACATATTCGACAGCCTCGGCGCGATGGCCGGGACTCCGGTGATCGAGGGCCATGGTGATCTGCACGTCGGCCAGGTGCTGCGACATCCCGGCGGGTACGCGGTCATCGATTTCGACGGGAACCCGGTACTGCCGCCCGCCGAGCGGGTTCTGCCGATCCCGGCTGTCCTCGACGTCGCCGGGTTGGCACAGTCGCTGACCCACGCGGCGATCGTCGCCCGCCGTCACCACCGCGTCGACGAGCTGGCGTTGGCCAGGGTCGACCTGCTGGCTCGCGATCAGTTCACCCGCAGCTACGCCACACACTTGGCCGCACTGGGGCACGGCGAGTTGTACGATCCGGCCGGTCTGCGAGCATTCCGCTTGCAGCAGGTGCTGCGGGAAGTCGTCTACGCGGCAAGGCATTTGCCGCGCTGGATGTACGTTCCGGAGGCGGCACTGCCCATGTTGCTCGACGAAGGAATCACCGGTGGACCCTGACGGCTTTGCCGCGGACCTGGCCCGCAAGCCCGAGACGCTGTCTCGGCTCGCCGAGCGGCTCGCCGCCGACAATCCTTGGGCGCCGGTGCTTCCGGCCACCGTCGAGCGGGTGGTGTTCGTCGGGATGGGGTCCTCCGCCTACGCCGCGGGCGTCGTGGCCGCGCGGATGCGCGCGCGAGGGTTGCTCGCGGTATCGGAGTTGGCGTCCACCCGTCTGCTGCCGGGCTGGGGACCGGGCACCCTGGTGGTGGCGACCTCGGCGACGGGGGGTTCGGCGGAAACACTGGATGCGCTGCGCCGGCTGCCCGCCGGGGTGACGACGGTGGCGCTAACCAACACCGCAGGATCGACAATCACCGAATCCTGCTCCGCCGTCGTTGAGTTGGCGGCCGAGCCCGAGCGCGGCGGGGTGGCCTGCCGGAGCTATCAGCACACGCTGGCGCTGCTGATGGCGCTCGAGTCGCACCTGGCCGGGCAGGACACCGCGGGTCTGGTCGCCGCCATCGCACAGACAGCGCAGGCGAGCGCACACCTGCTCGACACCGAGGCGGCCTGGCGTCCCGAGGTGGCCGACGCGCTGCTCGGGCCGACGGGCACTCACCTGGTCGCGCCGGCGCACCGGTTCTGCTCGGCGCAGCAGGGTGCGCTGATGCTGCGCGAGGGGCCGCGCCGTCCTGCCGTCGGATGCGAGACCGGCGACTGGAGCCACGTCGACGTCTACCTCACCAAGACCACCGACTACCGGATGCTGGTGTTCGCCGGCTCGGAGTGGGAGGAGCAGATGGCGGAGTGGACGACGTTGCGCGGCACCACCGTTGTCGCGGTGGGCGGCACCGTGCCGGGGGCCCGGCTGGAGGTCCGGTACCCCGGCGAGGAGGACGACGATGTGCGACTGCTGACCGAGGTTCTGGTGCCGGAACTGGTCGCGGCCCGCGCCTGGCAGGAGACGGCGAAGGGCTAAGCTAGGCCTGCAGCCGGGCGATCACCTGATCCCGTACTGCGGATCGGCGGGCTTTGCCTGCGTCGTCCCGCAGCGGGGTGTCCACGAACTCCACCGCGCGGGGCACCTTGTAGTCAGCCAGCCGCTGCGCCACGAACTTCTTGACATCGTCTTCGGTCAGCACCTCACCGTCGGTGTGCACCAACGCATATGGCACCTGACCGAGGTCCTCGTGCGGCACCCCGACGGCCAGGCAGGACAGCACTGCGGGGTGCTCGGACAGGGCGCTCTCGATTTCGGCGGGATACACATTGCGGCCGCCGACGGTGAACATGTCGACCCGGCGGTCGGCCAGGTACAGATAGCCCTCGGCGTCAAACCAGCCGAGATCCCCGAGCGAGTCCCAGCCGTCGCGGGACTTGGCGGTGCTGCCGATGTAGCGGTAGGTGGGGCGCGAACCCGGGTTGGGGCGCATGTAGATCTCCCCGAGCACCCCCGGCGGGCATTCGGCGCCGTCATCGTCGAGCACCTTCATCTCACCGGCCACCACCCGCCCGACCGATCCCCGGTGGGTCAGCCATTCCGAGCCGCTGATGAACGTCAGTGCCTGAAGTTCGGTGCCGCCGTAGAGTTCCCACACGGCATCCGGGCCGAGCAGGTCGATCCACGCCTGCTTGACGTTCGGCGGGCACACCGCGGCGACATGCCACAGCCGGCGCAGCGACGACAGGTCGTAGGCGTCCGGGTTGGCATGGTAGACCGGCAGCAGTCGCTGCATGATCGTCGGCACGGTGGTCAGGTAGTTCACCTTGTAGTCGGTGAGGACCCGCAGAAAGCGCTCCGGGTCGAACCTGGGTAGCAGCACCAGGTGCTGCCCGGTCGCCAATGCGATGGTGGCCGAGGTGAATCCGGTGTTGTGGCTCAGCGGCACGGGCACCAGCTGGGTGTCGGTCGGTTCGTTGCCCATCCCCATCGCCACCAGGTCGGCCGGATACCGGCTGTCCCCGCCGGCCTCGATCAGTTTCGGCCGTCCGGTGCTGCCACCGGAGGCGATCGACTTCCACGCCGGTGAAACTGCTTCGGGCAGTGGACTATCCGAAAGATCCGGACTGCCGGTGAAGTCGGCGGCCACCGACGGCACCACCCCGCGCGGGTCGGCGCGGCCGACCAGCAGGGCGCGCGGCTTCAAGTCCAGCAGGCCTTCGAATTCGGCGTCCGGCATCCGTGGCGACAGCGGTTGCGGTATGGCGCCGAGCTTCCACACCGCCACCGTGGCCTGCACCCACTCGATGGAGTTGGCCACCGCGATCGTCACGTAATCGCCTTGGCTGACCCCGAGTTCGGCATAGGCGCGGGCCAGCCGGTTCGACGCCGACTCCAGCTGAGCGCGGGTGATGGTGCGGCCCTCGCACGACACGGCGGGGCGATCGGGCGCCTCGGCGGCCAGCTGGCTCAGCCGGGCCCCGAGCGCCGGGATCTCGTCACTCATAGGCACCGTGCTCGGCGAAGATGTTGCGGGGGTTGTCCACCAGCATGGTGGTGATCTGCTCGTCGGTCACTCCGCGCTGGCGCAGCGCGGGAAGGACATCGTTGTGGATGTGCCGGAAATGCCAGTTGGGCATGGCCACCGGGACGACTTCCTCCGGCAGCCAGTCGATGTAGCAGGACGCGTCGTGGGACAGCACCATCTTGTCGGCGTGCCCGCGTTCGCACATCCGCACCACGGTGTCGACCCGGTCGTCGAAGCTGAGGAAGCCGTCCAGGCCGAAGCGGTCCATGCCGATATAGGAGCCGGCGGCGATCAGCTCCTCCAGGTAGCCCAGGTCGGTGGTGTCGCCGCTGTGCCCGATGATCACCCGGCGCAGGTCGACCCCCTCCTCGGCGAAGATCCGTTGCTGCTCGAGACCGCGCCGGCTCAGCGCGTGGGTGTGGGTGGTGATCGGCACCCCGGTCTGTTTGTGGGCCTGGGCCACCGCGCGCAGCACTCGTTCGACGCCCGGGGTGACGCCAGGTTCGTCGGTGGCGCACTTGAGGATTCCCGCTTTGACGCCGGTGTCGGCGATGCCCTCGGTGATGTCCCGGACGAACAGATCGGTCATGATCTCCGGGCCGTCCAGCAGGGTTCCCGGGCCGGTGAAGTGGAAGTACATCGGGACGTCGTTGTAGGTGTAGATCCCGGTGGCCACCACGATCTGGAGGTCGGTCTGCGCGGCCACCCGCTGGATGCGCGGAATGTAGCGGCCCAGCCCGATGACCGTCGGGTCGACGATGGTGTCCACCCCGAGTGCCTTCAGCTCGTTGAGCTTGGCGACCGCGTCGGCCTCGCGGGCCTCGCCGTCACCCCAGCCCTCGGGATAGTTGGCCATGATCTCCTGCGACAGGATGAAAACGTGTTCGTGCATGAACACCACACCCAGGTCGCTGGTCGCGACCGGGCCTCGCACGGTCTCGACCTGTGACGGCTCTGTCATGGGTGACACCCTAACGGGAAATGCTTGTGTCCTCGGTGGTTTCGCTGTCAGTTCGCTTTCGCCGGGCAGCGAAGCGAACCGGGGACAGTGTCGATGCGGCCAGCGCGCCGACCGCGATCAGGGCGAGCAGCTGGACCCAGGGGGAGTGGCCGATGTAGCCGTCGACCGAGCGCCACGGATAGCGCGACAGCAGCGCGCCCGCTGCGATCAGCCCGCAGGCACTGGCCGCCAGCGTCAGCCGGTCGCGGAGCCGGGGCCGCCGGCGCAGCAGGTATCTGAGCAGCATCGCGGTCCCGAACACCACCAGGCCGCCGACGCCCGCGATCAGTCCTCCCGCGGCCAGCACCCCGGCACCGGCCAGCAGGGGAACAGCCCAGGGCCGGGCCGGCTCGTACGCTGCAGGCGGCCGGCGCGGTGGCACCAGCGTCAGCAACAGCAACAACGGCAGCAGGGACAGGCCGACGGCGAGGCCGATCCGGTAGATCCGGTTCGACGGGAAGCTGACCGTGACGGTGCCCTGTTCACCGGCGGGCACCACCCAGCCTTGTTGCCAGCCGTTGACGATGACCGGCGTGAGTGTGACCCCGTCGGGCAGTCGGGCCACCCAGCCGGGATTAACGCTCTCCGGGACCACCAGCACGCGTGCGGTGGGGGCCCGGCTGACGTTGAATTCCCGACGGTCGGCACCCCAGCCGGTGATGTCGGCGGGAGTCGTTGGTGCGGTGGTGATTTGGCCCGCCAGCGGGCCGGACAGCTGGGCTCCGTCCACGACGAAGGCCGAGCCGGGGCTGATCAGCAGCTCCTGTTGGCCGGCGGGCAGAGCGATCGGCGCCGGGTCGCACGCGCGGGCCGGGACCGGTTCACCGTCCAGCAGAGCACCGACGGTGGTGGTCACCGAGGTCTGCACGAACCGGCCGGACACCGCGACGATCGGTCCCTGGCCGCAGGGTATCTCGATGGTGCGTTTGCGGTTGGTGGCCGCGTCGGCTGCGGCGACGGGCTTACCGTCGGGGCCCAGCACACCTACCTCGGCCAGGCCGGGAGGCTTGAGCTGATCGAAACCCAGTGCGGTGCGGTCGATCACGTCATTCCAGTTCAGCAAGCTGATCCGGATGGTGTCGGTCAGTCGCGGACGCAGCGTCACCGTTTGCGCACCGGCATCCGGCGCGGCGTCCATCCGGCGGACCTGCGGGCCGTCACCGAGGTCGACGGCCACCATCGTGGGATGGGTGGGCAGCGCCGATGAGCTCGGGGTCAACACCAGCCCGGTGACCTCGGTCGGCTTCGGCAGAGTGACCGTCAGGGTGGGGGCGCTGCGATGCTGCACTACGTTCTGCGGTGCCGTCCACGAGGTGCGCGGGTCGCCATCGGTTGCGGCATAGGCGGATCCGTCGACGTCGATCAGATCGGCGTCGGCGCGCGAGCGGACGGTGCCCGGCTGGGCGATGAGGTCGGCCAGGTGCGGCCCCTGGCGGGCACGTACCCAGATCGTCGGGGTGACGTCGATCGGTTTGGGCACGGTCAGCGTGCGGCTCAAGGTGACCGGCTCCTCGGGGGCCTGCGACATCGACGCCGCGCAGTGCACCCCGTCAGGGGAATCCGCGCAGCCCTGGCGCCCGAGTAGTTCGGAGCCCAGATCCCAGGCGGCGATCGCGGACCCGCCGGGCGGGCCGGGCACGACGACGCTGTGCCTGATGTCAACGGGATGGGCGAATCCGGAGGCGTCGAACTGGGTCACCGACAGATCGGTGATGCCGAACTGCACGCCCGACGAGCCGTCGTCGGTGCCGATCGCGGTGATCCGGACCCACGGCGACTCGCCGTACGGCAACGCCACCGTGAGCGGTTTGCCCGGCTCGTCGAAGCGCACTGTGGTGGTTCCGTTCTCGGTGGACACCTGCAGTCGGCGAACCTGGGCCCCGACGGCGGTGGCGCTCGGGGTGACCGTCAGCGTCGCATTGGTGACCGGATGGTCGAAGTCGACCTGCAGCCACTGTCCGACCGCGGCCTGCAACGAGTTCGACACCCAGGCGGTGGCCGAGTCCCCGTCGATGGCGGCGGCGGGTCCGCTGGCCGGCGCGACGTTGGGCAGCGCGGTGGCGTCCGACGACGAACTCGACGCCGACAGCCGCCCTCCGGTCCAGGCGCCGTGGACGGGCCGGGCCCCGGGAACCGGGTAGTCGGGCACCCGGTTGAAGGTGTTGCGCTGGTCGCCCTCGGCCCGGGCCGCCGACGAGTGGTCGTCGACCCGGCCGTAATCGGTTTCCCGGTCGACGGGGGTGTCGGTCACGGTCACCACCGGCACCGGAAGCCCGGCGCGCTGGGCATCCGAGGTCAGCAGCATCGGGCCGAGCGGGGGCAGTCCGAGCAGCCTGCGGCGTTCGTCGATGCGCAGCAGCACTTCGGGGCCGCCGTCTATCCGTGCCATCCGGCTGGCATCGGTCAAGTACGGTGACGCCGGATTACCCTGGGCGCCAACGTGATAGATCTCCACCGCGGGATAGCGTGGCCGCAGCCCGCTGTCGCTGATGAAACCTTCCAGGGTGCCCGGTCCGACGGGCTCACCGAACTGCGCCACCTTCTGCAGACCCGGCGACCCGTCGATGGCGCGGTGCACCAGCAGCGGGCGGGCCGAGCGCGACTTGTCGGGGTCCAGGTCGTTGCGGACCACCACGTAGGAGATGCCCTGCCGGGCCAGGGTGTCGGCGAGCCCCGCAGACGGCCGCCCCGCGGCGAACAGCCGCTGCACCGAATCCAGCGCACGAATCGTCTGCGGCGGGGTCAGCGGGATGGAATCGCGTACCCCCCAAGGGCTTTCGCCGAGAACCTGCAGCGGTTCATCGTGGCTGTTACCCCATACCTGGGTGGCGAACGGCGCACCGGGAACCACCAGAACCCGGCCCGGCGTGGGCTGACCGGTGTTGTTCTTGGTCAGCCAGTCCGCCGCCCGGTGCCAGTAATCCGGGATCGCGCTGAATGCACCGGGGGGAGTGAGCCGGCCGGTCCATGCCATCGACGTGGCGACCATCAGCGCGGCCATCACGACGATGCCGACCGCCACCCGCTTGTCGTTCTCTGGATGCGCGAACGCCCGTACCCATACCGGCCGGGGCGCGCTGCCGGGCAGGGGGATTCGGCCGAGCAGGTGTGCCAGCCCCAGGACCAGCGGGAGACGGATCACCGGCTCCAGCTTGTGGACGTTGCGCAGCGGGGCGCCCGCCGCGTCGAGGAAGGCTTGCACGTGCTGGGCCACCGGCGAGCCGAGTCCACCGGAGTAGCCCAGGCCCAGCAGCACCACCCCGGTGAGCAGCATGATGATCAGCCGGCCGCGGGCCGGCATCGAACGTAAGGCCAGCCCCGCCATCCCGCCCGCCGCGACGAGCGTGGTGGCCAGCACCATGGCCGGTTGGGTCACCAGCTCGGCCGCCGCGGTGGCGTTCGGCGAGACAAACGGCGTCCAGCTGTCGGTGCCGCGCAGCATCTCGGTCAGCGACGCCCACTGCGTGGTGACCCCGGAGGACTCGATGAAGTCCAGGAACGGCGGACTGATCCGGCCCAGCAGCAGCAGCGCGACCACCCACCAGGTCACTGCGAGCGCCGAGGCCAGCGCCCACCACGCGCTGAACCTCAGCCACACCCGGTTGGGCCGGTGACACAGCCACCAGATGATCGCAGGCAGGCAGCCGGTGAGCGTTGCGACCGCGTTGACCGCGCCCATCAACGCCAGTGCGAGGCCGGCCCGCCCGGCCAGCACCCGCAACGATCTGCTTCTCCCCGACGCCGGTCCGGTGGCTCCGTCACTGCCGCGCAGCGCAAGGATCACCGGCAGCAGCACCCACGGCGCCAGCATCATCGGCAGCGTCTCCGACGAGATCGACCCGAGCGTCGTCAGCACCCGCGGGGACAGCGCGAACGCCAGAGCGCCGATGATGCGCGACGAGCGGGTCCCGATGCCCAGAGCCTCGGCCACCCGCAACAGGCCCCAGAATCCGGCGGTCAGCAGCAACGCCCACCAGAGCCGCTGAGTGACCCAGCCGGGCAACCCGAGGGTGTCGCCGAGCAGGAAGAACGCCCCGTGCGGGAAGAGGTAGCCGTACGCCTGGTTCTGTGCCTGCCCGAACGGCAGGTCGCTGTTCCACAGATTGGCCGCGCGGCTGAGGAAACGCAGCGGATTGGCGGTCAGATCGAGCTTGGTGTCCGGCGAGATCAGTCCCGGCGACTGGGCGAAACACAACACCAGCGCGACAAGGAAGACACAGGAGAGCCAACGCCGCGATAGCGGCGGGGTCGTAATGGGCGCCTCCGTGACCGCGGGGGAGGCGGCGGCGAGCGTGCTCAGGCTAGCCGCGGTTGCCGTACTCGACGCGGTTCAGCACCGACGACGCCGGGTCGCCGGGCGACAGCGGCGGTTTGGTGTCCTGCTGGATCATCAGCGTCACGCCGAAGATCGCGGCGGCTCCGAGCAGCAGACCGACCACGATGCTGGCGGCGGCAGGAACCACGAACCGGGTCATGGTCGCTTCTCCTCGCGGGTGCTGGGACGGTGCAGATCATCGGGTGAAGACCCGCAATGTCACGGGTGAATACCCGCTGGCAAACCTAGCACGCGGCCAACCTTGGTTGGCCCTCGGCGAGGGCCGTGACAGCATGTGCGGATGCCTAACCGCCTGTTCTCGATTCGCGGAGTCGCGGCCCTGTCGGCACTACCCCTGCTGCTCGTCGGCTGCTCAGGGACCGCTTCGCGCCCCGCGGCGTCGTCGTCGGCCCCGGCCAGCAAGCCGTCGTCGGCCAGCTCGGTGCCGTTGGCCGGACCGGTCCCGGCACCGGCCGCCCCGGCGCCGCCGGCGTGCGGCGACGGCCCCGGGTTGCTGAGTGCCATGTCGACGCGCGACAAGCTCGCCCAGGTGCTGATGGTCGGGGTCAAGGGCGCCGCCGATGCGCGCAACGTGGTGGACACCTATCACGTCGGCGGCATCTTCATCGGCAGCTGGACCGACCTGTCGATGCTGACCGACGGCTCGCTGCCCGACTACGCCAACGCCGGCCCGCTCCCGCTGGCCGTCAGCGTCGACGAGGAGGGCGGCCGGGTGGAGCGGCTGACGTCGCTGATCGGCGATGCCCCGTCGGCCCGGGTGCTGGCGCAGACCCAGACCGCGGAGCAGGTTTATCAGCTGGCGCTGGACCGCGGACAGAAGATGCGCGGGCTCGGCATCACCATCGACTTCGCGCCCGTCGTCGACGTCACCGACGCCCCGGACGACACCGTGATCGGCGACCGGTCGTTCTCCGGCGACCCGGCGAAGGTCACCGAGTACGCCGGTGCGTTCGCCCGCGGTCTGCGTGACGCCGGCCTGCTCCCGGTGCTCAAGCACTTTCCCGGCCACGGCCACGGCTCGGGCGACTCGCACACCGCCGGCGCGGTCACCACCCCGCCGCTGGACGCACTGATGACCAACGACCTGGTGCCCTACCGCACGCTGACCACCGAAGCGCCCGTCGCCGTGATGGTCGGCCACCTCGAGGTGCCGGGGCTGACCGGCACGACGCCGGCCAGCCTGAGCGCCGCGGCGGTGGGTCTGCTGCGCAGCGGCGGCTACGGCGGCCCGGGCTTCGACGGGCCGGTTTTCAGCGACGACCTGTCCAGCATGGCGGCCATCGCCGACCGGTACGGGGTCGCCGAGGCGGTGCTGCGCAGCCTGCAGGCCGGCACCGACGTCGCGCTGTGGGTGACCACCGACGAGGTGCCCGCGGTGCTCGACCGGCTCGAGAAGGCGGTCAATGCGGGAGAGCTGTCGCTGCCCGCGATCGAGACTTCGATATTGCGAATGGCGCGTTTGAAAGGGCAAAGTCCCCGCTGCGGCGGTTAGCCTGAGAGATTCGGCGGGCAGGAAGGCAAGGCGATGGCGGGTGGCACGAAGCGGTTGCCCCGTGCCGTGCGGGAGCAGCAGATGCTCGACGCCGCTGTGCAGATGTTCTCGGTCAACGGTTATCACGAGACGTCGATGGACGTCATCGCCGGGGAGGCGCAGATCTCCAAGCCGATGCTGTATCTGTACTACGGCTCGAAGGAAGAACTCTTCGGGGCCTGCCTGAGCCGGGAACTGAGCCGCTTCACCGAAGCGGTCGGTGCGGACATCGACCTCAAGCAGAGCCCGCACGAGCTGTTGCGCAGCGTCATCTCGTCGGTGCTGCGCTACATCGACGCCAACCGCGCCTCGTGGATAGTGCTCTATACCCAGGCCACCAGCTCGCAGGCATTCGCCCACACCGTGCGCGAGGGCCGCGAAAAGATCATCGAGATGGTCTCGCGGTTATTGGAGGCCGGCACCCGGCATCCCGAGCCCGACACCGACTTCCACATGATGGCCGTGGCTCTGGTGGGCGCAGGCGAGGCCGTCGCGACCCGGGTCAGCACGGGCGACGCGGATGTGGATGAGGCCGCCGACATGCTGATCAATCTGTTCTGGCGCGGTCTCAAGGGCGCCCCCGCGGACAAGGAAGCCTCGACCGCGACCCCCTGATCTTTTGCGATTTGGGCGCGCGAATCGCCGCTGGGCGAACGACAGCGCGCCGAAATCGCTAGAGCCCGCGCACCGTTCCGGTGAGATGCGGGTAGCCCTTGCTCAGGTTGCGCATCGAGATGTCCCAGCCGTCGGTCACCCGGTCGACGTAGAGACCGGCGGTGGCCGGCAGGATGACCGGCTTGCCGAACTTCACCGAGTAGCGGACCGCATCGGGAATCTGCGCCTCGATGTTGGCCAAAACCGCTGCCGCACTGAACATCCCGTGGGCGATCACAGTGGGGAAGCCGAACAGCTTGGCGCCGATCGACGTGGTGTGGATCGGATTGTGATCCCCGCCGATCGAGGCGTAGCGCCGGATCTGGCCGGGGCTGATCCGCAGGATCGCATTGGGCGGCGGCAGCTTCGGCCGCTTGGGCGGCTCGGGCTTGGGCCCACCGGACAGGCTGGTGCGCTGCTGGTGGAGGAACGTCGTGACCTGATGCCAGGCGTGCTCGTTGCCCACATGGATGTCGGCGATGACGTCGACCAGCAGCCCCTTGCGATGCTCCCGCAGGTTCTCGGCGTGCACCGCGAGCTTCACGGTGTCGGTGACCGCGATCGGGCGGTACCGGGTGATCTCGTTCTCCACGTGGACTGCGCCCATGGCGGCGAACGGGAAGTCGAAGCCGGTGATGAGTGACATCACGGTGGGGAACGTCAGCACGAACGGATAGGTCAGCGGCACGGTGTCGCCGAACCGTAGGCCGGTGACCGCCGCGTAGGCGGCGACGTTGGACGGATCGATGGCCAATTCATCGACCGTCAGGGTGCGGTTGGGCAGGTGGTCGCCGCGCGGGATGAATGGCAGCGAGCCCGCCGCGGCGCGCAGCATGTTGCGCAGTCCGCTCGGCTGTTCGGTCACGGTTGTCACCTCAAGCTCCCAGCATCGCCTGGCCGCAGACTCGGATCGTATTGCCGGTCACGGCATTCGACGCGGGACTGGCGAAGTAGGCGATGGTCTCGGCGACGTCGACCGGCTTGCCGCCCTGATACAGGGAGTTCAGCCGGCGGCCGACCTCGCGGGTGGCCAACGGGATCGCGGCGGTCATTGCGGTCTCGATGAAACCGGGTGCGACGGCGTTGATCGTGATGCCCTTCTCCGCCAGCGACGGTGCGAGCGCCTCGGTGAGGCCGATCATGCCGGCCTTGGTGGCCGCGTAATTGGTCTGGCCGCGGTTGCCCGCGATCCCGGCCATCGAGGACAACCCGATGATCCGTCCGCCCTCACCGATGCTGCCGTTCTCGATCAAGCCTTCGGTAAGGCGTTGGGGTGCAAGCAGATTCACCGCGACTACGGCATCCCAGCGGGCATCGTCCATGTTGGCCAGCAGCTTGTCGCGGGTGATGCCTGCGTTGTTGACCAGGATGTCGGCACGGCCCCCGTTGTGCTCGGAGTAGTGCTCGCGCAAATGCTCGGTGATCTTGTCCACCGCATCCTCGGCGGTGACATCCAGCGGCAGGGCGGTGCCGCCCACCTTCACAGCGGTCTCGCTCAACGCATCACGCGCACTCTCGACGTCGATCGCGACGACCTTGGCGCCGTCCCGGGCGAACACCTCGGCGATCGTGGCGCCGATGCCGCGGGCCGCGCCGGTGACGATCGCAACCTTGCCGTCCAGCGGCTTGTCCCAATCGGCGGGCGGGGTGGAATCCGCCGCCCCTACATAGAAGACCTGCCCGTCGACGTAGGCCGACTTGCCCGACAGCAGGAACCGCAGCGTCGACTCCAGTCCGGTCGCGGCGGGCTTCGCCGCCGGTGACAGGTAGACGAGCGAGACGGTGGCCCCGTGGCGCACCTCCTTGCCCAGGGACCGGGTGAATCCTTCGAGGGCGCGCTGGGCGATGCGCTCGTTGGCGCTGCCCGCCTCGTCGGGCGTGGTGCCGATCACGACGATGCGACCCGACGGGCCGAGGTTGCGCAGCAGCGGGGTGAAGAACTCGTAGAGACCACGCAGCCCGACCGGCTCGGTGATGCCGGTGGCATCGAAGACCAGTCCGCCGAACGAGTCGGCCCAGCGGCCGCCCAGGTTGTCGGCGACCACGTCGTAGTCCTCGGCCAGCGCCGCGCGCAGCGGCTCGACCACGCGGCCGTCACCACCGATCAGCAGCGAGCCGGCCAGCGGGGGCTCACCGGCTTTGTAGCGGCGCAGCGTTTCCGGCTGCGGAATGCCGAGCTGCTTGGCCAGCAGGGAGCCCGGCGCTGAGTTGACGATCTGCGAGAAGAGGTCGGAAGCCACGAACATGCCTTTCGAGTTGCGATGCGGGTGGACCGGGAACGAACTTACTCCAGAGTAAGGACCGTGCGTAGTATGGGTGGGTATACCCCCTCTCAAACCGAACCCAAAGGGGAGATTGACGTGGCCTCTACCACTAGAAACAGCCGTCGGGTCGCCGTGATCGGCGGCAACCGCATTCCGTTCGCGCGCTCCGACGGCGCCTACGCCCAGGCATCCAATCAGGACATGTTCACCGCTGCCCTCGGCGGCCTGGTGGACCGTTTCGGCCTGGCCGGCGAGCAGCTCGGCGCAGTGATCGGCGGCGCGGTGCTCAAGCACAGCCGCGACTTCAACCTGATGCGTGAGAGCGTGCTCGGCAGCCAACTGTCGCCGTACACCCCGGCGATCGATCTGCAGCAGGCCTGCGGCACCGGTCTGCAGGCTGCCATCGCCGCCGCCGACGGCATCGCCGCCGGGCGCTACGAGGCCGCGGCCGCGGGCGGGGTGGACACCACCTCCGACGCCCCGATCGGCCTCGGCGACGAACTCCGTCGCACCCTGCTCAATCTGCGCCGCTCCAAGTCGAACGTGGACCGGCTGAAGCTGGTCGGCAAGCTGCCCGCCTCCCTCGGCATCGAGATCCCGACCAACGGCGAGCCGCGCACCGGGCTGTCGATGGGCGACCACGCCGCGATCACCGCCAAGCAGATGGGGATCAAGCGCGTCGATCAGGACGAGCTGGCCGCCGCCAGCCACCGCAACATGGCCGCCGCCTATGACGCCGGCTTCTTCGACGACCTCGTCAGCCCCTTCCTCGGGCTGTACCGGGACAACAACCTGCGGGCCGACTCCACCGCCGAGAAGCTGGCCAAGCTCAAGCCGGTGTTCGGCGTGCGCAACGGCGACGCGACGATGACGGCGGGCAACTCGACGCCGCTCACCGACGGCGCGTCGGTGGTACTGCTCGCCAGCGATGAGTGGGCGACGTCACATTCGCTGACTCCGCTGGCCTACTTCGTCGACTCCGAGACCGCCGCGGTCGACTACGTCAACGGCGCCGACGGCCTGCTGATGGCACCTACGTACGCGGTGCCCCGCCTGCTGGCCCGCAATGGCCTGACCTTGCAGGACTTCGACTTCTACGAGATCCACGAGGCGTTCGCGTCGGTGGTGCTGGCCCACCTGCAGGCGTGGGAATCCGAGGAGTACTGCAAGGAGCGGCTCGGCTTGGATAGCGCACTGGGCAGCATCGACCGCTCCAAGCTCAACGTCAACGGCTCCTCGCTCGCGGCCGGCCATCCGTTCGCCGCGACCGGCGGCCGGATCGTGGCTCAGCTGGCGAAACAGCTGGCGGAAAAGCACAAGGAGACGGGTCAGCCGGTCCGCGGCTTGATCTCCATTTGCGCCGCCGGCGGCCAGGGCGTGACGGCGATTCTCGAGGCGTAGAAAAAAATCGAAAAAAGTTTCCGTGGGTTTGTAACGAACCCGTGCGGGCTACAGATGTATTGGATAGCTCCGTGTTGCCGTCTGACCCCCCGACCCGACGGCAACACGGGGCATCCTCTTTGTTTGTGTGCTTTCTAGTGCACAAACAGAGGACCGCCGCTGGACAAGAGGGGATTCCAGCGGCGGTCTCTACGAGGCCCAAAGATTGGTCCTTCGTACCTGCTGGAGACTTCTCTCCGCTAGCCCCGGTCTACGAGCCCCGACTGCACAAGTGCGGCGTCCACGAACTGCTGGACCGGACGGGCTTGGAAAAACCCGGTATGCCCGCCCCGATACCAGCCGATGTCCGGCCGCCCCCAGTGCTCCCACAATCCCAGCACCTGCTCGCGCGGGTGCACTATCCGGTCGGCGACGCCGGCGTAGATGAACCGGCCCTCCGGCGCGACCTTCGGCTGCAACGACAGCGGCGAGATCATGTCCCCGATCGGCGCCGCCAGCTCCAGGGTCCGGTGCCGCGGATCGTCGAGGCTCAGTCCGGCGTGCCGGCCCAGGATCGACACCAGGTTGGCCGGCGGCACCCCGAGGATGGCACACGTCAGATCCTCGTCGAGGCTCGCGACCAGGGCGGCGATGTAGCCGCCCAGCGAGATGCCGTTCACCCCGATCCGCGCGTCGGGTTGCTGTGACCTGATCCAGGCCAGAACCCGGCGAACGTCCCACACCGCCTGGGCGGTGGCGTGAACGTCGTCCATCACGTCCTCACCGGGGAACACCGCGCCCTTGGGCAGACCTTTGGCACGCGGGCCGTGCATCGGTAGCACCGGCAGGATGACGTTGAGGCCGAATGCCTCGTGCAGATGCCATGCCCGGAACAACGTGAGGTCCAGGTTCACCCGGCCCATCTCGGTGCCGTGGATGCACACCAGCCACGGGCGGGGCTCGCTGTGGCGCAGCATCAGCGCGTACTCGCGGCGGTTGCCGGTGTAGCTGAGCCAACGCTGGCGTCCCGGTTCCCGGGAGTACGGGGTGTAGCCGCTGTCGAACGACATCCGCTCGTGCTTGCGGTTGCCCTTGCCGAACGTCCGGATCGACACGTTGGTCGGCGTCGGCGGCGCGGCGAAGAACCCTTCCGGCCTGGCCAGCCAGCCCTGCTTGCCGTAGAAGTCGATGGCTTTGACGACTTCGGTGTTGATCTTGTCGTAGACCGCGGCGTCGCTGAGCGGACGACGCATGCGCAGGCCGACCAGGACGATCTCGTCCCGCAGGGCGTGGGTGGCCAGGGAGAGGGTCGGTCGCGCGACGGGCAACTCGCCGCTGCCGCCGTCGAGGTATGCGCCCCAGGACCGTGCGTAGTAGCCAGCGGTTTTGGTGAACGGCGCGACAATATTCGCCAGCGGAGCTCCACCACTCGGCTTTTTGCCGGTGGGCGCGGTATGCGCGGGGATTGCATCGTTGCTGTCGAGCATTGCCATTCCTAGAATGTAGCGGATGCCCAGCACCCTGCCAGGGCCCAAAGTCCCGATATAAGCCAATTGCGGCCGTCAGCTGGCAACAAGGGTCCAAAGTCCCCGGTCACAGGGCCCCGAAACGCCAACGGCCCCGAAACGCCAACGGCTCCGAGACCCGAAGGTCCCGGAGCCGTTGTGCTTGGATAACTCAGAAGGCAGCTTCGTCGAGCTCCATGATCTCGTTGTCCAGCGTCTCGACCACCTGGCGAGTGCTGGTCAGCAGCGGCAGCATGTTCTTCGCGAAGAACGACGCGACCGCGATCTTGCCCTCGTAGAACGAGCGGTCGGCACCGCTGGCACCGGCGTCGAGTGCGGCGATGGCCACTGCGGCCTGACGCTGCAGCAACCAGCCGATGACCAGATCGCCGACGCTCATCAGGAAGCGGACCGAGGCCAGCCCCACCTTGTAGATGCTGGCGGAGTCCTCCTGCGCGGCCATCAGGTAGCCGGTCATGGAGGCGGCCATCGCCTGGACGTCCTCAAGCGCCTTGGCCAGCAGCTCGCGCTCCGACTTCAGCCGGCCATTGCCCGACTCGTTGGAGATGAACGACTCGATCTGGCCTGCCACGTGCGCCAGCGCAACACCCTTGTCGCGCACGATCTTCCGGAAGAAGAAGTCCTGCGCCTGGATGGCGGTGGTGCCCTCGTACAGCGAGTCGATCTTGGCGTCGCGGATGTACTGCTCGACCGGGTAGTCCTGCAGGAAGCCGGAGCCACCGAAGGTCTGCAGGCTCTCGGTCAGCTTGGCGTAGGCCTGCTCGGAACCGACACCCTTGACGATCGGCAGCAGCAGATCGTTGACCTTGACCGACAGTTCGGCGTCGACGCCGTGCAGAGCCGCGGCGACCTCAGCGTCCTGGTAGGTCGCGGTGAACATGTACAGCGAGCGCAGTCCCTCGGCGTAGGCCTTCTGGGTCATCAGGCTGCGGCGGACGTCTGGGTGATGGGTGATGGTGACCCGCGGCGCGGTCTTGTCGGTCATCTGGGTCAGGTCGGCACCCTGCACGCGCTCCTTGGCGTACTCCAGGGCGTTCAGGTAGCCGGTCGACAGCGTGGCAATAGCCTTGGTGCCCACCAGCATTCGCGCCATCTCGATGACATCGAACATCTGGGCGATGCCGTCGTGAACCTCGCCGACGAGCCAGCCCTTGGCCGGCACCCCGTGCTGGCCGAAGGTCAGCTCACAGGTGGTGGAGACCTTCAGGCCCATCTTGTGCTCGACGTTGGTGACGAAAGCGCCGTTGCGCTCGCCGAGCTCGCCGGTCTCGGGGTCGAAGTGGAACTTCGGCACGAAGAACAGCGACAGGCCCTTGGTGCCCGGGCCCGCGCCCTCGGGGCGGGCGAGCACCAGGTGGAAGATGTTCTCGAACATGTCGTCGGAGTCGGCCGAGGTGATGAACCGCTTCACCCCGTCGATGTGCCACGAACCGTCGTCCTGCTTGACGGCCTTGGTGCGTCCGGCGCCGACGTCGGAGCCGGCATCCGGCTCGGTGAGCACCATGGTCGAGCCCCAGCCGCGCTCGGCGGCGAGGACGGCCCACTTCTTCTGCTCATCAGTGGCCAGCTTGTAGAAGATGCTGGAAAAGCCTGCGCCACCGGCGTACATCCAGACCGCCGGGTTGGCGCCGAGCACGTGCTCGGCCAGCGCCCAGACCAAGGCGCGGGGGACCGGCGTGCCGCCGAGCTCCTCCTCGATGCCGACCTTGTCCCAGCCCGCCTCGGTCACGGCGTGAACGGACTTCTTGAACGCCTCCGGCAACTTCACGGAGTGGGTCTCGGGATCGAAAACCGGCGGGTTGCGGTCACCTTCGACGAACGATGCGGCGACCGGGCCTTCGGCCAGCCTGCTCATTTCCTGCAGCATGTCGCGCGCCGTGTCGGCGTCTACATCGCTGTAGCTGCCCTGGCCGAGCGCCTTCTCGAGACCGAAGACCTCGAACAGGTTGAATACCTGGTCGCGCACGTTTGACTTGTAATGGCTCATGACGGCTCCTCCTCAGCGAGAATGTCATCTGAATTTGGGCTTTGTGGTTGAGTACTTCGGTCTAAGTTACCCACCAGTAACACTGGCTTACTATACCCACGGGTAATGGGAAATCAACCGCGAGTGAGCAAGTTCAGCCGACTAACCAACCCACCGGTCGGTTTGGGGCATTACCGCGGCGCAAAATTCAGTATCGGCTGGCTCTTTCAGGGCCCTGAGCAGTGCGAATGCGCCGAGGCGTGACGGGCGGGCGCAACGCCGCAGCGGTGCGATCTTCGTCACACCGCCGCGGCATGGCCGCGTTTCATTCCTCCGACGAGGGTTCGGGAGCAGACTCCGCCGCGTCCGCAGAACCGTCCGGTGCCGGCTCGGCCGCCGGCTCGTCGGAATCGGGCAGCTGCGAGACCAGATGCTCGGCGAGCTCCCCGATGGTCGGATGGTCGAACACCGCTGTCGGGCTGATGTCGAACTTCCCGCCGAACTGACCGAACAACCGGTTACGCAGTTCGACCGCCATCAGCGAGTCCGTGCCCAGATCGAGGAATCGGCTGGATGCGGCGGGCGGTTGGGCGAGCCGCAGGAAGCCCTGCACCTCTTTCTGCAGGAACTCGGTGATGAAGCCGGCTCGCGCCGCCACCGGAAGCTCCTGCAGCTGCCGCAACAACTCGCTGTCACCGACCACTGTGCCGTCACCGCTGGGCAGCACCTGGTCCAGCAGGGGCGGACGGATGCCGGCGAGCATCTTGGCCGTCCGCTGCCAGTTCGCCTTGAGCACGGTGGCCTGCGCGGCGCCCTGCCGGATGGCCTCGCCGAGGGCGGCCAGTGCCGCCGACGGCTCGAGCGGCATCATGCCCTGGGCGCTGAGGTTGGCGACCGCGGCCGCCGAACTGGCCATGCCGCCCTGGGCCCACGGGCCGAAGTTCACGGCGGTGGCAGGTAGTCCCTGCGCCCGTCGTTGCGCGACGAGCCCGTCGAGCAGTGCGTTGGCGGTCGCGTAGTTGCCCTGTGCGGGCGAGCCCAGCACCGCCGACGCCGACGAGTACAGGATGAAGAACTCGAGATCGTCGTCCTTCGTCAACCGGTGCAGATGGTGCGCGCCATACGCCTTGGGCTCCAATGCCTTCCGGAACCGATCGAGGTCCTGCTGCGGCAGCAGGGCGTCGTCGAGCACACCGGCCAGGTGTGCCACGCCGGCCAGCGGCGGCAGCTCGGCCCGGATCCTGTCCAGCAGCTGGGCCACCTCGGACTCCTCGGCGACATCGGCCGAGAAGACGTGGATCCGGCAGTGGAACCGCTCGGTGATGGCGTCGATGGCCGCCTTGGCCTCCGCATCCGGGGTGCGTCGGCTGGTCAGCACGATGTCGCCGGCGCCGAGCTGAGCCAGGTACGACGCCGTGTGCAGGCCGAGCGCGCCCAGACCGCCGGTGACCAGATAACTCCGATCCCCGCGCGGCTGAAGCGGTTTGGGCATCTGCACCACGATCTTGCCGATGTGGCGCGCCTGCTGCATCCGCCGGAACGCGGTCCTGGCCTCGGTAAGCGGGTAGACCTCGGCGGGCACCGGGGTCCACTCGCCCTTGGCCAGGCCGTCGGCGACCTCGACCATCAGTCGCTGGATGTGGTCGGGATCGGTCATCATCGTGACGTCCAGCGCGACGATCTCGTAGTCGATATCGGGACGCAGTTCGGCCATCTGTTCGTGCGTCCAGATGTCGCGCTTGGCGATCTCGGCGAACCGGCCGCCCTTGGCCGTGGCCCGCACCGTCGCCTCGACGAAGCCCTCGCTGGTCAGCGAGTTGAGCACCACATCGACACCCTCACCGTTGGTATCGGCAAGGATCTGGTCCGCGAATTCCGTTGTGCGCGAGTCGTAGACGTACTCGACACCCATGTCCCGCAGGGTGGCGCGCTTGTATTTGCTCGCGGTGGCGAACACGGTCGCGCCGTGCGCGCGGGCCATCTGCACCGCGGCCAGGCCTACACCGCCACTGGCGGCGTGGATGAGCACCTTGTCGCCGGGCTTGAGCTTCGCCCAGTCGAACGCGAGCCGGACCGTCAGCGCCGCAGCGGGAATCGTCGCGGCATCCACCGCGCTGATCCCGTCCGGCACCGTGGTCAACAGTGGCGCAGGCACATTCAACCGGCTGGCGAAGGCGCCCTGCATGGACCCGAAGACTCGCTGGCCGACCTCGAATCCGGTGACCGCGGAGCCGACGTCGGTGACCACACCACACAGGTCGCCACCGATCGGGCCCGGATCGCCGGGGTAGAGGCCCAGCACGTTGAGCACGTCCCGGAAGTTGAGGCCGGCGGCCTCGATCCGGACCTGAACCTCGTTGTCCTTCGGCGGGGTCACGTCGACCTCGGTCAGGCGGAGGTTGTCGATAGCGCCGCGTTCGGTCGGCGCCAGGGCGTAGTCGTCGCTGCGCGGCATCGGCAGCTGACCGTTACGCGCCCAGTGCAGCAGCCGCGAGACCAGGAAACGTCCCTGTCGCACTGCCATTTCCGGCTCGACGACCGGGGCGCCGAGCGCGCCGGGCAGCCAGCTCAGCGACTCATCGCCGCCGTCGGAGTCCACCAGGCGAACACGCAGGCTCGGCTGCTCGGCGATCAGGGTGCGGCCGAATCCCCACAGGGCGGACTGGACCGGATCGACAAGCTCGCCGGGCTCGGTGGCCACCGCGCGATCGGTGACGATCCACAGCCCGTCGGCCAGCGTGCCCTTCTGCTCGGCCAGTGCGGCCTGCGCGGCCCCGAGCAGCGTGGCGACCTGCGCCTCGAGCCGGGTCGCGAGTTCCGCGGCGGAGCCGTCCTCGCCAGCGTGTCCCGAACTGCGCCAGACGATTCCGGTGACCGGCGCACCACGTTCGGCAGCCTCGGCGAATGCCCGCTGCCACGACTGCGGATCGGTCGCCTCGTCGACCGTCACCGCCCCCGGCACCTCGGTCGCCAGCGCGTCGAAACCGGCGATCAGCCAGGTGCCGTTCGCGCTCTTGCCGGTGCCGTCTTCGGCCTCGTCTGCCGTCGGGGCCGCCGCGATCTCCTGCCAGCCGAGGCTGTACAGCAGCCGGGTGGAGTCACCACCCAGTCCGCGCATCAACGCCTCGCGCGGGGCACGCTTGACGGTGAACTCGGCGATACCACCGAGCACCCGTCCGTCCCGATCCAGGAAATCGATATCGAAGACCTGGGTTTCGTTGTTGAGGGTGTTCTCGTGCCAGCGGGCCCGGCAGTAGAACCGGCGCGGCATCGTCTCGGCGATCGTCACCTGCCCGTACCGCAACGGCAGGAACAGATCCGTCATCCCCTGCTCGGCAGCCAGCGTGGCGGGGAAGGCCGGGAAGGCCACACCGGTGCACAGGTCCAGCAGGACCGGGTGGATCGGCTCGGTGCCGAGATGCTCGCCGAGTTCCTCGCCGACCGCGATGTCCCCGATCGCCTCACCCTTGCCGACCCACAATGACTTCAGCGAGGTCGACCACGTCGGGCCCCAGGCCAATTCCATGTCGTGGAAGATGTCGAACAGTTCCTGCGGACGGGTGCGATCCATCTGCTCGATCGCCTCGTCCGGGGCCACCGTTTCCGCCGGTTCCGCATCCGGGTCGATGCCGGAGAGCAGGGTGCCGTCCGAGTTCAGCGACCATTCGGCCTCCCGAACCCCGTACGGCCGGCTGTGCACCTGGAACTTCCAGCCGTCATCGACGGGGTGCAGGCTGAGCTGGACCTCGCGAGATGCCTTGTCGGGCAGGATGATCGGTTCGTAGAAGAAAACTTCCTTCACCCGTGCCGGTGCGCCTGCGGCGGCCATGGCCATTGCCGCGTACGTCGCGCCGGGCACCACCACGGTGCCGTAGATGACGTGATGCGCCAGCCACGGTTGGGTCTTGACCGACAGCACGTTCGTGTAGACCTTGTCGCCGGAAGCCAGATCCTTCGCACTGCCCAGGATGCCCGAGAGTCGAACGCCGTCCGAACCCAAGCCTGCAATCCCGGAGGCTTTTGGCCAGTACCGGCGGCGCTGGAACGGATATGTCGGCAGCTCGAGTCGCCGGCCCGCCGTGTGGAACCTGGCCGCGAAGTCCGGTCGGTGTCCGCAGATGTACGTCGTGGCAAGCGCTTCGGTCATCTGGCGCTGGGCGTTGGCGCCCTTGCGCAGTGACACGATTGCCCGCGGCGTTGCCGAGGACTCCGGCCAGATCTGCAGTGCCGCGGCGGTCAGGATCGGTTGTGGGCCGATTTCCATCAGCACCGAGCAGCCCAGGGCAGCTACGGTGCGCACACTTTCGGTGAACTGCACCGGCTGCCGGGAATGCCGGCGCCAGTACTGCGCATTGATCGGCGTCTCGGCGGTGAGCACCGCGCCGGTCCGGTTGCAGACCAGCGGACGGGTCGGCACCGCGTAGTCGAATTGCGTTGCAAACGTCTCGAATTCGTCGAGCACCGGATCCAGCAGTTCCGAGTGGAAGGCGTGGCTGGTCTCCAGCCAGGTGCACCGGGCGCCGTCCTCGCTGCAGGCCGCGACGATCTGCTCCAGATCCTCGCCGGGACCCGACAGCACCGTGTTGCGGCCGTTGTAGGCGCCGACCGAGACGCGCGGGAAGTTCGCCGCGGCACGCTCCACATAATCGGGGTCGGCGAACACCGCGACCATCCGGCCGCCCTCGGGCAGGCTGCCGAACAACCGGCCCCGCTCGGCGATCAACCGGATGCCGTCTTCGAGACTGAAAACGCCTGCCACGCACGCGGCCGCGTACTGGCCGACGCTGTGGCCCAGCACCACGTCCGGTTCGACGCCCCACGACTGCCAAAGCCGGGCCAGGCCCATCTCGACGGCGAAGATCGCGGGCTGGGCGAATGATGTGTGCCGCAAGGTTTCCGCGTTCTCGCGGTCACCGGAGAACAGCACGTCGAGCAACGGGCGCGGCAGCATCGGATCGACGGCCTGCGCGCAGCGGCGCAGGGTGTCGGCGAAGACCGGCTCCGTTTCGAACAATTCCTTCGCCATACCCGGGTACTGGCTGCCCTGTCCCGGGAAGAACCACGCGGTGGTCGGCGGGTCGGTGCACTCGCCGCGGAGCACGCCCGGCCGCAACCGGTTGGCCACCAGATCGTCGAGCAGCATCTTGGCCTCGGACACGGAGTTCGCGACCACTGCCGCCCGGTGCTCGAAGTGTGATCGTCCCGCGCCGGCGGTGTAGCTCACGTCGGCCAGCGAGGCGTCGGGATGGGCTGTCAGCCAATCGGAGTAGCGCTGTGCCAACGCGAGCAGGCCCGGCCCGGATCGCGCCGACAGCGGCAGGACACTCAGCGGCTCGCGCACCGGCTCCGGCGCGACGACCTCGACCGGTTCGTCGGCGGGATCGTCACCGAGCGCGGGCTGCGGTGCCTCTTCGATCAACACGTGGGCGTTGGTGCCGGTGAAGCCGAACGAGCTGACCCCGGCGCGCCGCGGCCTGCCGTTGGCGACCCATGGGGTGGCCTCGTCGACCACCCGCACCGGCAACGAGTCCCAGGGGATGTGCGGTGACGGGTTATGGAAGTGCAGGTTCTGCGGCAGCATTTCGTTCTGCAGCGACAGCACGACCTTGATCAGACCGGCCACACCGGCAGCGGACTCCAGGTGCCCGATGTTGGTCTTGGCCGTTCCCATCAGCAGCGGACGGATCGGATCTCGACCGGCGCCGTAGACGGCCGCGGCGGCCTGCACCTCGATCGGGTCACCCAGCGGGGTGCCGGTGCCGTGCGCTTCCAGGTAGTCGACGTCTGCGCCGCCGAGACCGGCGCGGGTCAACGCAGCGGAGATGAGGCGTTGTTGCGCACCGCCATTGGGCACCGTCAGACCGCTGGACGCACCGTCCTGGTTGACCGCGCTGCTGCGGATGACCGCGGCGATCCGGTCGCCGTCGCGTTGCGCGTCGGACAGCCGCTTGAGCACCAGGATGCCGCACCCTTCACCGCGGACGTAGCCGTCGGCCGCCGCGTCGAAGGTCTTGCATCGGCCGTCGGGGGCCAGCATCCGGGCGCGTGACGCGGCGACGATCGACGCCGGGCTCAGCAGGACGTTGACGCCACCGGCCAGGGCCATGTCGCAGTCGCCGGAGTGCAGCGCCTGGCTGGCCTGATGGACGGCGACCAGCGACGAGCTGCACGCGGTGTCCACCGCCATCGCAGGCCCTTCCAGGCCGAGCGTGAATGCCACTCGGCCCGCGATCGCGTTGAGCGCGTTGCCGGTGATGAAGTGGGCCTCGAGGTTCTCCACCGATTCGCCGGACAGCAGATGTGAGTACTCGTTGGCACCCACGCCGACGAAGACACCGGTGCGGCTGCCGCGCAACGCGGACGGCGCGTAGCCGGCCCGCTCCAGGCCCTCCCACGCGATCTCCAGCATCAGACGCTGCTGCGGGTCGATCCACACCGCTTCGCGTGGCGAGATGCCGAAGAACTCCGGGTCGAAGCCGTCGACGCTTTCCAGGTAGCCGCCGCTGCGGGTGTAGATCTTGCCGGGGGTCTGCTGGTCGGGGTCGTAGTACTGGTCGACGTCGAAGCGGTCCTCGGGGATCTCCCGGATCGCGTCCACGGCGCCGGACAGCACATCCCAGTACGCATCGGCGTCGGCCGCACCCGGGAACCGGCAGGCCACCGCGATGATGGCGATCGGCTCGTCGGTCGCCGCGCCCGCCAGCGACGCCGGCGCGGCCGCACGCTGCGCACCGGCCTTCTCGTTGAGGTTGAGCACGTCGCCGAGCAGATAGTCGGCCACATCGGTCAGCCGCGGGAAGTCCATGGCGAGTGTCGCCGGAAGTTCCTTGCCGACAGCCTGTTCCAAACGGCGCCGAAGTTCGACAGCCATCAGAGAGTCCATGCCGAGGTCGAAGAATCCGGCCTCTTCGCGGACCTCCGACGCGTCGACCCGGGTCACCTCCGCGACGGTGTTGCGCAGGTACTCCAGAACGAGCTTCTTGCGCTGCTGCACCGGTGCTGCGGTGAGCTGTTCGACCAGCCGGGTGGTGCCCGAGGCCCCGGTGGCCGCGGGCAGCGACTCCGGCACCTCGCGGGCCACCTCGGCCAGCAGCGAACGGCGGCCGGCCTGCAGGTAGATCGGCAGGAATCGGGCCCAATCCATCCGCGCCACAACGGCTTCGGCCGGACCTTGCGAACCGGCGGCGGCCATGATGTCGGCCATTCCGGCCAGTGCATCGGTGGGTGAGAGGGTGCGGATCCCGCGCCGGTCCAGCTGGGCGCGGGCGTCCTGGTCTGCCATGCCGGCCGACCACGGACCGAAATTCACGCTGGTGCCGGACACGCCGCGCTCGCGCAGTCGCCACGTCAACCCGTCGAGGAACGCGTTGGCCGCGCTGTAGGCGCTCTGGCCGTAGCTACCCCATACCGACGAGATCGACGAGGTGGACAGGAAGAAGTCCAGTTCCAGGTCAGCGGCGGCCTCACTGAGATACCAAGCACCCCAAACTTTTCCGGAGAACACCCGATCGATCTCGGTGCTGTCGAGGGAACTCAGCGGGGTGGTGCTGTTCTCGCCCGCGGCGTGAACGATGCCGGCCAGCGGCGGCAGCTCGGCGGCCACGGTGGCGAGCAGACGGGCGACGTCGTGCGGGTCGGCGACGTCGGCCGCGATCACCCGGACCGCGCAGCCGTGCTGTTCGCGCAGGGCGTCGATGCGGCGCTGCGCGGCCTCATCGGGGGCGCGGCGGCTGGTCAGCACCAGCTGGCGGGCGCCGTGCGCGGCCAGGTATCCGGCGATCTCCAGCCCGATCGAGCCCAGTCCGCCGGTCACCAGATAGGTTGCCTCGGAGCGCAATTCCAGCGGGGTCGAGTTCGGTTGGCCGGTCCGGCGGACCAGCCTCGGAACGTGAACACCGCTGTCGCGCAACGCGATCTGATCCTCGCCGGGCGATGCGGTGACGACCTGCTTGATCAGCCGCGTCCACTCGTCGGCGCCGGTCCCGGACAGATCTGCCAGACCGCCCCACACCTGCGGGTACTCCAGCGCGGCGACGCGGCAGAATCCCCACAACCCGCTCTGCTCCGGCGCAACCGTGTCCGCGTCGGTGACGCGCTGCGCGCCGTGGGTCAGTACCCAGATCGGGGTGCGCAGTTCGGCGGCGGCCGCGGCGCGGAACAGGCGCTGGGTCCCCCCGAGTACCCGGTGTTGCATCCGCAGCAGCGACCGCATCGACGACGCGCTGTCGGAGTCCAGTGCCCCGACGTGCAGGATGCGCAACGCGGGCTCGTCCTGCACCGCCGCGGTCAGTTCGGCGACCAGGCGCTCCTCGTCGGCGTCGGACACCGGCAGACCGAGGACGCGGTGCCGGTGTCCGTGTGCGGTCAGCGCATCGACCAGCGGGCGCATGACGGCGGCGTCATCGCCGATCAGCAGCCACGCTGCGCCCTCACCGACCTCGGCCGACGAGCTGACGGCCTTCTGCCAGCGGATCTCGTAGCGGATGTCGGCGATGGATTGTGCACTGCGCTGCCGATTGTGTTGGGCGGCAAGCTTGCTCAGCACCTCAGCGGCCGTGGTGGATCCGTCCCCGCCGAGTAGCGCGGCCAGTTCCTCGATCCGGCCATCCTGGAGTAGCTGCACTGCCTCGGTGGGGGCGGCATCGTTCGCGGTCGACTGGGACTGCTTGCTCTGATACCAGTACTGGCGATGCTGGAACGGGTAGGTCGGCAGATCGAGCTTGCGGGCCGGCTCGTGCACCAGTGCCGCGAAGTCGGGAACATGTCCGGCGACGTAGGCACCGGCCAGCGCTTCGGTCAGCTGGCGGTGGTCCGCACCGTTACGGCGCAGCGATGCAACGGCTTTGGGTGCGGTCGCCGGGTCCGGCCAGGCCCGCAGCGCGGCGGCGGTGAGCACCGGCTGCGGCCCCACCTCGAGCAGCAGCGCGCAGCCGAGTTCGGCCAGCGTCGACACCCCCTTGGCGAACTGCACCGGCTGACGCGCGTGGCGGCGCCAGTATTGCCCGTCGAGCTTGGCGTTGCGGCCCAGTGCCGCCCCGGTCCGGTTGCACACCAGGATCCGCTGGGGTGCCGCGAATTCGAATCCGTTGGCGTAGGTCTCGAAGGCGTCCAGCGCGGGGTCGAGCAGTGACGAATGGAAAGCGTGGCTGGTGTCCAGCCAGTCGCAGCGGGCGCCCTCGTCCGACAGCTGGGCGATTGCGCGCTCCAGGTCGGTGGCCGGTCCCGACAGCACGGTGTTGGCGCCGTTGTAGGCGGCCACCGACAGGCTCGGAAACTCGTCGGTCAGGCTTTCCACCCGGTCCGGGTCGGCGAAGACGGCGCACATCCGCCCGCCAGCCGGCAGGTCGCCGAAGAGGCGGCCCCGCTCGGCGAGCAACCGCGCGCCGTCCTCGAGGCTGAAAACCCCTGCGACACAGGCGGCGGAGTACTGGCCGACGCTGTGGCCGAGCACCACGTCCGGCTCGAATCCCCACGACTGCCAGAGCCTGGCCAAGCCCATCTCGACCGCGAAGATCGCGGGCTGGGCGTGCCGGGTCTGCTTCAGGGTTTCGGCGCCATCCAGATCGGCCGGGTCGGTTCCAAAGACGATGTCCAGCAACGGCTTTTCGAGCACACCGGCGACGGCGTCGGCGCACCGCTTCATGGTGTCGGCGAACACCGGCTCGGTCTCGAACAGTTCGCGGGCCATGCCGGCGTACTGACTGCCCTGTCCGGGGAACAACCAGGCGGTCTTCGGCGCATCGACGCAGTCGCCGCGCACCAGTCCTGGAGCGGGCAGGTCGTCGGCGAGCGCGCCGAGCAGCTCGCGCGCCGACTCGACGGAGTTGACCACGAGGGCGGCGCGGTGTTCGAAGTGGGCCCGGCCCGCTCCGGCGGTCAGGCAGATGTCGGCGAGAGTGGCGTCGGGGTGCTCGCCGAGCCAGCTGCGGTAGTCCTGTGCGGCCTGCACCAGGGCGGCCGGGGTGCGCGCCGACAGCGGAAGCACGGCGAACCGGCGGTCGTCCGGCGCTGCACCGGCAGCAACCGGGTTGGTGACCGGCGCCTCTTCGAGGATGACGTGCGCATTGGTGCCGGAGAACCCGAACGAGCTGACACCGGCGATGCGGGGCCGCTCCGAACGCTCCCAGGGGCGCGCCTTGTCGACGACCTGGACCGGGATCCGGTCCCACGGGATGTGC
Source organism: Mycobacterium sp. ELW1 (assembly GCF_008329905.1). Lineage (NCBI taxonomy): Bacteria > Bacillati > Actinomycetota > Actinomycetes > Mycobacteriales > Mycobacteriaceae > Mycobacterium > Mycobacterium sp. ELW1. Next base: position 392,407 of record NZ_CP032155.1, read on the forward strand.
GGGGACGGGTTCGTGAAGTTGAGGTGCGGGGGCAGCTCGGAGTGCTCGAGCGCCAGGACGACCTTGAGGACGCCGGCCACGCCCGCGGCGGCCTCCAGGTGGCCGATGTTGGTCTTCGCCGACCCGATCAGCAGCGGCTGGTCCGCGGCGCGGCCCTTGCCGAGCGCTGCGGCGGCGGCCTGGACCTCGATGGGGTCACCCAGCGACGTCCCGGTCCCGTGCGCTTCCAGGTAGTTGATGTCGGTGGGTGTCAGGCCGGCGCGATCGAGCGCCTCGGCGATCACGCGCTGCTGGGCGACACCGTTGGGGACTGTCAGCCCGCCCGAGGCGCCGTCCTGGTTGACCGCGCTGCCGCGGATCACGGCGCGAATATGGTCGCCGTCGCGGAGCGCATCGTCCAGGCGCTTGATGGCGACGACACCGCACCCCTCGCCGCGTACGTAACCGTCGGCCGAGGCGTCGAACGTCTTGCACTTGCCGTCGGGGGCCAGCATCCGGGAGTGCGAGAACGTGATCATGGTGGCCGGGCTGAGCATGACGTTCACCCCGCCGGCCAGCGCCAGATCGCATTCATCCAGCAGCAGTGCCTGGCACGCCTGGTGAATGGCCACCAGCGAGGAGCTGCACGCCGTGTCGACGGTGACCGCCGGGCCCTGCAGCCCCAGCCGGTAGCTGATCCGGCCAGCGGCGGCCGCGCTGGACGTGCCGATCGCCAGATAGGCCTCGATCTCGGGGTAGGTCAGCGCATCGGATGCCATGCCCAGGAAGTCATGGGTGGCCAATCCGACGAACACGCCTGTTCTGCTGTTCGCCAAAGTCGTTGGCGCAGTGCCGGAATGCTCGACCGCCCGCCACGCCGTCTCGAGCAGCAGGCGGTGCTGCGGATCCATCAGGTTGGCTTCGCGCGCTGACACCCCGAAGAACGGTGCGTCGAACCCGGTGACGTCGTCGACGAACCCTGCTCGCCGGGTGACCATCTTGCCGGCCGCGTCCGGGTCGGAGTCGAAGAATTCCTCGATGTCCCACCGGTCGGCGGGGACCTCCGAAATCGCGTCCCGGCCGCTGTGCAGGACGTCCCAGTACTGGTCCGCATCCGCTGCGCCGGGAAGACGTGCCGCGTAACCGATGATTGCGAAACGGGGCGTCTGCTGCGTCGGACGTTCGGTGGGTGCCATCAGGTTGTGTTCTCCGCATCGGGCCGGTGAAGTGTCGCAGTGCTGTCGTGGGAGACCACGTCAGGGCCAGGAACAACTTCCGAACGGCCACGGCTCGGTCATCTCCCGACAGCGACGGCCGGCTCATCTCCCGACGGTCAGTATTGCACGGGCGTTGCTGAACGAACGGCTTTCACCATGGAGTCGACGGGTGCGTGGCCAGGCGTTACCGGCTTATTCAGGGCCTTTGGTCACTACTTCTGACCAGGGGCTTTACGGGTCGACGGCAAACCGCCACAGGGACAGGCGCTATCTTGGTCTGGCCACCAGGTTGCCGGTCTCCACGCCGTAGCCGCTGAAGATCCGGGAGGGGAATTTTGCACATCGGGAAGATAACCATCGGCACAATCGATGATTGGTCGCCGAGCCCCGGTGTGGTGATTTCCTGGCACCCGACAAAATCCGCAATGGACAAAGCGCGACAAGCGCCCGTCAGTTCGGTGCCCGTCAGCTATATGCAGGGGCAACACATTCGTGGCGTCTACGAACAGGACAAGGCCGGACTCGACTATTCGCGGCAGATCATCGCAACGTGCGAAGTTCCTGGTCAGTGCGATATTGACGCCATGAATCACGCGTTGAACGCGTATCTTCGCCGGCACGACACGTATCGGAGTTGGTTCGAATACTCCGGGTCCGGCGATATTATCCGGCGCACTATCGCCGATGCCGCCGATATTGAATTCGAGCCGATCAACAACGGTGTCATGGCCGCCGAGGATGCGCGCAAACACATCGTCGATATTCCCACCCCCATGGAATGGGGTTGTTTTTCCTTCGGCGTCGTGCAAAGTGACGATCACTTCGATTTTTATGCCAGCATCGACCACGTTCACGGGGACGCGGCGCTGATCGGGATCACCATGCTCGAGGCGCACGGGATGTACACGTCACTGACCATGACCGGTCAGCCCATGGCGCTGCCCGAGGCCGGCAGCTTCGACGATTTCTGCATCCAGGAGCGCGACGCCACCGCGGATTTGACCGTCGATTCGCCTGAGGTCCGAGCCTGGATCGAGTTTGCCGAGAACAACAACGGCACGCTTCCCGAGTTCCCGCTGCCGCTGGGGAACGCCCTGGAGCCGACGGTCGCTGACATGGTCGGCGAGATGATCCTGGACGCCGATCAGACCGCGCGGTTCGACGCGGCGTGTACGGCGGCCGGTGTTCGCTTCGTCGGCGGCCTGTACGCCTGCACCGCCATGGTGGAACATGAATTGACGGGTGCGACAACCTATTACGGGCTCACGCCCCGGGACACCCGCAGGACCTCGGACAATTTCACCACTCAGGGCTGGTTCACCGGCTTGGTGCCGATCACCGTGCCGATCGCCGCGACGACGTTCGGTGAAGCCGCCTGGGCGGCGCAGACGTCGTTCGATTCCGGTTTGAGCCTGGCGCGGGTGCCGTATTACCGGGTGCTGGAGCTGGCTCCGTGGTTGGAGAAGCCGCACCCGAACTTCCCGGTCTCGAACTTTCTGCATGGCGGCGCCGCACCGCTCAACGCTGTGCTCGCGGCCGCTGACATGGGCTATTCGAACAACATCGGGATCTACTCCGACGGCCGCTTCAGCTATCAGCTGACGATCTATATATTCCGGTACGAGGCCGGCACCGCGATGGCGGTGATGTTTCCGGACAATCCAACCGCCCAGAAATCGGTCGCTCGCTACATCGCCGCGATGAAGTCGGTGTGTGGACGGATCGCCGACAGCGGGCATTGGTGACGTTTCTTGTTGGATTTGGTGAAGGTCGATGCAGTGAAGGGGCACGGGGCCGCAGGGCCTCGCGCGGTGTGAGGAAATTGTGCGACGGCTGACCGATTTTGTGGTGCGGTGGCCCTGGGCTGTGATCGGTGTCTGGGTTGCCTTGGCGGTTGCGTTGCCGCTGACGTTTCCGAGTCTGACCGAGATGGCCCAGAAACATCCGTTGTCGATGTTGCCGGGCGATGCCCCGTCCAGCGTGGCGGCGCGACAGATGACCGAAGCGTTCTCCGAACCGGGCGGCGACGACCTGCTCCTGGTGGTGCTGACCGATGAGAGGGGTTTGACCCCCGCTCACGAAGCCACCTACCGCAAGCTGGTCACCGCGCTGCGCGACGATCAGCACGACGTCGTGATGCTGCAGGATTTCGTCGGAACACCAGCTCTGCGTTCGTTTTTGACGAGTAAGGACAACAAGTCCTGGGTGGTGCCGGTCGGGCTCGCGGGCGCATTGGGGACCCCGCAGTCCTATGAGGCCTACAACCGGGTGGCCAACATCGTCAAACAGAGCACCGCGGGCAGCCCGCTCGAGGTGCACCTGACCGGACCCGCGGCCACCGTCGCCGACCTCACCGTGGCCGGCGAACGGGACCGCCTGCCGATCGAGATCGCGATCGGTGTGCTGGTGCTGCTGGTGCTGTTGATCGTGTACCGCAATCCGATCACCATGCTGCTGCCCTTGATCGGCATCGGAATCTCGCTGGTGATCGCGCAATCCGTGGTCGCAGGGTTGTCGCACACCACCGGTCTGGGGGTGTCCAACCAGGCGATCATCCTGTTGAGCGCGATCATCGCCGGTGCGGGAACGGATTACGCCGTCTTCCTGATCAGCCGCTACCACGACTACATGCGCCGCGGTGAGGACTCCGACGCGGCGGTGCGGCAGGCCTTGAACTCGGTGGGCAAGGTGATCACCGCATCCGCGGCCACCATCGGAATCACGTTCCTGGGCATCAGCTTTGCCAAGATGGGCGTGTTCTCGACGGTCGGCGTGTCATCGGCGGTCGGCGTCGGGGTGTCCTTCCTCGCCGCGATCACGTTGCTGCCGGCCATCATTGCGCTCGCCGGCCCGCGCGGCTGGATCTCGCCGCGCCGCGAGCTGACCGCACTGTGGTGGCGACGGTCCGGCGTTCGCATCGTGCGCAGGCCGCGGGCCCATCTCGTGGCCAGCCTGCTGATCCTGATTCTGCTGGCCAGCTGTGTGGGGTTGGCGCACTACAACTACGACGATCGCAAGGCGGTCTCACCGGGGGCCTCGAGCTCGGTGGGCTACACGGCTCTGGAGCGTCATTTCGACCTCAACCAGTCCATTCCGTCCTACGTGTTGGTCCGCTCTCCGCGCGATCTGCGCAACCCGCAGGCGCTCGCCGACCTCGAACGGATGGCCGAGCGCATCAGCCAAGTGCCGAACATCGCGATGGTCAGCGGTATCACCCGGCCCCTGGGTGAGGTGCCGCAGGAGTTCCGTGCCACCTATCAGGCGGGCCTGGTCGGCGACCGGCTGGGCACCGGTTCGGCGATGATCGCCGACAACATGGGCAGCCTTGACCGGCTGGCCGGCGGCGCCAACACGCTGGCGAACAATCTCGGCGACGTGCGGGGCCAGGTCGGTCAGATCACCACCAGCGTGCAGAGCGTGGTCGACGCGTTCGGCTCCATCAAGGGCCAATACGGTGGCGACAAGCTGGTCAAGAACGTCGAGGTGGCGACCAAGCTCGTCAACGCGGTCAACCGGCTCGGCAATTCGATGGGCGTGAGCTTCACGGCGGCCAGGGACATGTTCGCCTGGGTGGGCCCGGTTCTGGTCGCGCTGCACGGCAATGCGGTCTGCGACCTGGATCCGTCCTGCGCCGAGACCCGCGGGCATTTCCAGGCATTGGTCGACGCGCGCAACGACGGCACCCTCGACGAGATCAATTCGCTGGCAACGCAATTGCAGTCGATGCAAGACAAGCAGTCGCTCAACGCAACGCTCAACCAGCTCAATGACGCGTTCGCCCGGCTGACGAAGCTGATGAAGCAGATGGGGCTCGACTCGCCCGGCGGCGCGCAGGCGGGCACGACCAAGCTCCGGCAGGGGGCCGATCGCGCCGCCAGCGGAAGCCGGGACGTGGCCAACGGTGTGGACCTGGTCGTCGACCAGATCAAGCTCATGCGCACCGGGCTCGATCAGGCGGCCGCGTTCCTGCTGTCGATGAAGCAGAACGCCGCGTCGCCGGCGATGGCGGGGTTCAACATTCCGCCCGAGGTTCTCGAACTGCCCGATTTCAAGATGGCGTCGAAGATGTTCATCTCGCCGGACGGGCACTCGGTGCGGTACCTGGTGCTGACCAAGCTCGATCCGTTCAGCGCCGCGGCGATGGATCAGGTCAACGCCATCAGTGACGCCGCCCGCAGCGCACAGCCGAACACGTATCTGGCAGATGCCACGATCTCGATGGGCGGGTATCCCGCCGCGCTGCGCGATACCCGCGATTACTACCAGAAAGATATCCGTTTCATCATCGCCATCACGATGATCGTGGTGCTGCTGACGTTGATGCTGTTGCTACGGGCGATCATTGCGCCGCTGTATCTGGTTGGCTCCGTCGTACTTTCGTACTTCGCGGCACTCGGTATCGGCGTCCTGGTCTTCCAATATCTGTTTCATCAACAGTTGCACTGGACGGTGCCGCCGCTGGCCTTCGTCGTGTTGGTCGCCGTGGGCGCCGACTACAACCTGTTGTTCGCGTCGCGGCTGCGGGACGAGTCCGCGGACAGCACTCGTTACGGCGTGATCCGGACGTTGTCGTCGACCGGTGGCGTGATCACCGCGGCCGGATTGATCTTCGCGGCGTCGATGTGGGGTCTGTTGTTCTCCAGCATCGGTACCGTGGTTCAGGGCGGGTTCGTCATCGGCGCCGGAATCCTGCTGGACACGTTCCTGGTCCGGACCGTCACCGTACCCGCCATGGCTACGCTGGTCGGAAAAGCGAACTGGTGGCCGTGACGATCGAGCTCGCAGGGGAGCGTCAACGCATGAAGAAGCTACTCGCGGCGGCGACCACGCTGATCACGGTGTGCGCCACGGGCGGAATCGCGGCCGCCGACCAACCGACCCCCGACCAGCCGAACGGCGACGGTCCGCCGATCGGCACGCCCGGCCGGGGATATGCCCTCGGCGGCGCGCACGTGTTGGGCATCCCTTACGACGAGTACATCCGCCGTACCGGTGCCGAGTGGTTCCCGGGCTTGGACCGGCAGATCGTCGACTACCCCGCGGGACAGGTTCAGGGCCACACCCTCGAGCGCTTGTTCCCCGGTATCGGAAAGCTCGACGACAACTTCCCGGGTCTGGGTATCGACGGCCCGAGCATCGGCGAATCGGTCGACGAGGGTGAGGGCAACGTCATCCGGGCGATTCAGGCGGGCGGGCCGGGTACCGCGATCGGTCTGTCGGAGGGCGCGATGGTGCTCAACGCCGTGCAGAACAGGTTGGCCACCGATCCGAATGCGCCGCCACCGGACCAGTTGTCGTTCGCCACCTACGGCGATCCGATCGCCCCGCACGCCTTCGGGTCCGGCTTCCTGGCCCAGAACTTCCCGGTCGGCAGTGTCGTCCCGGCACTGGATTACCGGATGCCCCCGCAGGTGGACAGCCAGTACGACTCGTACCGGTTCGTCTCCGCCTACGACAGCATCGCCGACTGGCCGGACCGGCAGGACAACTGGATGGCACTGGCTAATGCGGTCGTGGGCCTGGCGACCGGTCACACCGCTGTCGCGTTCACCAATCCGAGCATGGTCCCGCCGCAGAACATCAGGACCACCGTCAACTCCAGGGGCGCGAAGACGACGACGTACCTGATTCCGGAACAGCACCTGCCGTTGGTGTTGCCGTTCAAGTACCTCGGCGTGGACGAAGACACCCTGAACAAGCTGGACGCGGTGATGAAACCCTCAGTGGATGCCGGATATTCGCGCAATGACGATCCGCTGACCGCGCCGATCGAGGTCGATCCCGTGAACGGCTACGACCCGGCCGCCGTGACGGCTCCGGCCACGCAGGCCGCGTTCGGTGGCGGCACCGATCCGCTGTCTCAGTTGACGGCGGGGCTGCAGTATGTGCTGAACCACGGTCCCAGCGCGCACTGACCCAGACGGCTGTCAGATCTCAGACGCCGAGAAGACCCGCCGCGAGTAGCACCACGCCGACCACGGCCAGCAGCACCGCCACCTCGCGGCGGCGCCGCGCCCGGACCCAGCCATGCAGTCGGGTCATGGCCGCATGTGTGCGTTGCGGGGCCGCCAGATAGGCCAGCAGCGGAATCTCGACGAGCGCGAACGCGATGACGTTGAACGTGAGCAACGCCCCGAACCGCACCGCGGGATCCGCGGTGCCCGCGCCGATTACGGCCAGCGCGGCCAGATAGTCCACCGAGGGCAGCGCGATCCCCAGGCCGGCGACACCGGCAACCCACAGCGACGGGCCGTCGAGTAGACGGCTCAACCACGCCGGCACGGTCCGGTCGCGGCGGCCCTTGGTGACCGCCAGTATCGCCGCTGCCGCCAGGGCGAGCGCACCGATCACGATCTGCACCCGCGGGAGGGTGAAGTGCGCCGAGGCCGGGATGTGCGATTCCAGCGCGAACAGCACCACCGCGCCGACCGACAATCCCATCAGGAATCCGCCGCACAGGAACGCGGCCAACTGCAGATGCGGACGAGGCCGATTCAGCATCACCACCGACATGCCGATGCGAAACGGTTCCAGACTGACGGCCACGGCCATCACCAGCAGGGTGAACCACATCGGATGATCAGCTACGCATCCAACCGCACGAACTGTCCTTGCCGATACGGGTCGATGCACGCGGCCCGGCGGATCTTGCCGCTGGTGGTGGTCGGTATGGAACCGGGCTCCACGAGGACGATGTCAGCTACCTGCAGACCGTGGGCGCGCGAAATAGCCGCGACCACATCGCTTTTCACTGCCTCGAGGTCGGTGTCGTCGCGCTTCTTGAGTTCGACGACGGTGACCAGCTTCTCGGTCTCCTCATCGGACACCGCGATCGCCGCGACCCTGCCGCCGGTGATCTTCTGCACCGTCGCCTCGATGTCGTCGGAGTAGTGGTTGCGGCCGCGCACGATCAGCATGTCCTTGATACGCCCGACGATGAACAGGTCACCTTCGGAGACGAAGCCCTGATCACCCGTGCGCAGCCAACCGGTCGTGGGGACGTCCGCCGCCGGACCCGCCAGCGTCGCGCCGAACGCGGAACCGGTCTGCTCGGGTTTGCGCCAGTAGCCGGCCGAGACGTTCTCACCGTGCGTCCAGATCTCGCCGACGGTGCCGTCCGGGCACGTCTCGCAGGTATCGGCGTCGACGATCCGCACGAGCGGCGACACCGGCAGTTGGTATCGCAGCAGCTGGGTGCCACCGGGTTTGCGAATGGCGTTGCCCTGGGTCAGCTCCTCGGCGTCGAACTCGATCACCTCGGGCACCTCATTGGCGGTGCTGCTGGCGACGTAGACGGTGGCCTCGGCCAGGCCGTACGAGGGCGCCATCACCTCGGGGCGAAGGCCAATGGGGGCGAGGCGTTCGTTGAATCTGACCACGGTCTCCGGGTGGATGCGTTCGGCTCCGTTGATGATGCCGATGACGCCGCTGAGATCGAGGCCGTCCAATTCGGCGTCGGTGCTGCGCCGCGCGGTGAGGTCGAAGGCGAAGTTCGGTGCGCCCGACCACGCTTTCGGATTGCGGGCCAGCAATTGCAGCCACCGCGCCGGCCGGGACAGAAACGCGATCGGGCTCATCAGGTCGGCCGGGTGCCCGCTGAAGATCGGAGCACCGATCCCGAGCATCAGTCCCATGTCGTGGTAGAACGGCAGCCACGAGACCAGGCTGGTCCCCGGTGGGAATTCGCCGCCGAAGTGCGGCACGTAGTCGGCCATCAACTGGTCGAAATTGGCACACATATTGCGGTGCGAGATCATCACGCCGGCGGGCAGCCGAGTCGATCCCGACGTGTACTGCAGATAGGCGATGTCGGGGCCGTCGGGCACCTCGACACAGTCGTCCCCGGGCGGCGCGTCGAGATCGAGGGTGTCCACGGCGATCGTGGCGATCACGGCGGCGCCGTCGTCGACGTACTGCGCGGCCACCTCGAACACCGCGGAGGTGGTCAGCACGACGGTCGGCGACGTATCCGTCACCACCGCGCTGACCCGCTCGTCATGCGAACCGGGAACGGGTACCGAGAGCGGGACGGCGATGAAGCCCGCTTGCATGGCGCCCAGGAACGCCACGATGTAGGCCAGGCCCTGCGGCGCGATGATCAGCGCCCGGTCGCCCGGGACGCCCTGCTGGCTGATCTCTCGCGCGACGTTGAGGGTGCGGCGGTACAGCTGAGACCAGGTCAGACTTTCGGCGACACCGTCCCAATCCCGGTCGTAGTCGGTGAACGTGAAGGCGACGTCGTCTGGCGTCGTACTGGCGCGCTCGCGCAGCACAGACAGGATGGAGACGTTCGGCACTGCCCAAGGCTACTCAACGAATATTTGAGCTGCGCCCGCCCCTACGAGTCTCAATTCACCTCTGGCCGGGATTTATTCTGGCCGCGCCGACCGCTGCATGGGAAGATGGCGGCGTTATGAGCAACACAGAGCTGAGCCCCGCCTCGCTGCGTGAGGCGTTCGGCCATTTCCCCTCCGGTGTCATCGCGATCGCCGCGGAAGTCGACGGCGTCCGGGTCGGCCTGGCTGCCAGCACGTTCGTGCCGGTGTCGCTGGACCCGCCGCTGGTCTCGTTCTGTGTGCAGAACAATTCCGAGACCTGGCCCAAACTGAAGGACCTGCCGTCCTTGGGCATCAGCCTGCTCGGTGAATCGCACGACGCCGCGGCCCGCACCTTGGCGGCCAAGACCGGCGACCGCTTCGCCGGGCTGGAGACGCACTCGCACGAAAGCGGTGCGGTGTTCGTGCACGGCACCAGCGTGTGGATGCAGAGCTCGATCGATCAGTTGGTGCCGGCCGGCGACCACACCATCGTGGTGTTGCGAGTCCAGGACATCACTGTGCACGACGTGCCGCCGATTGTGTTTCACCGCAGCACATTTCGCAGACTGGGCATCTAGCCCAGCCTGATCTCCACCCGCCGTCAGCGCTTTTCGGCGAGCTCGTCGCGGTAGCCGGCGACGCGCTGTTCGAGTTCATCCGCATCGTCGGAGCGGCCCTGCTTGCGGGCCAGTTCGGCGCGGGCGGACAGTTCGCGGATCGCGGTCCGGATGTCATTGATGCTGTGGACAGTCCCCATCTGTTCGAGGCTACTCACGATCGGTGAAATGCCAAGGGCCGCAAGAATCCGAAGATTCCTGCGGCCCTCAGCCCAGAGTCTCTACTTGTCGCGCCGGAACAATTTGTTGCCCAGCCACACGACCGGGTCGTACTTCTTGTCGGCCACGCGCTCCTTCATCGGGATCAGCGCGTTGTCGGTGATCTTGATGTGCTCGGGGCACACCTCGGTGCAGCACTTGGTGATATTGCAGAAGCCGAGGCCGTTCTCTTCCTGGGCCATGTCGCGACGGTCGATGGTGTCCAACGGATGCATCGACAACTCAGCCTGGCGCATCAGGTAGCGCGGGCCGGCGAACGACTTCTTGTTCTCCTCGTGGTCACGGTTGACGTGGCACACGTTCTGGCACAGGAAGCACTCGATGCACTTGCGGAACTCCTGGCTGCGGTTCACGTCCTCCTGCTGCATCCGGTAGTCGCCGGGCTGCAGGTCCTTCGGGGGAGTGAACGACGGGATCTCCCGCGCCTTCTCGTAGTTGAAGGACACATCGGTGACCAGGTCACGCATCACCGGGAACGTCCGCAGCGGCGTGATCGTGACGACCTCGTCCTCACCGAACGTCGACATCCGGGTCATGCACATGAGTCGCGGCCGGCCGTTGATCTCGGCGGAACACGAACCACACTTGCCGGCCTTGCAGTTCCACCGCACGGCGAGGTCGCCGGCTTGGGTGGCCTGCAGCCGGTGCACGATGTCGAGCACCACTTCGCCGTCGTTGACCTCGACGGTGTAGTCCTGCAGGTCGCCGCCGTCCTCGTCGCCGCGCCAAACCCGCAGTTTTGCGTCGTAAGCAGCCATTCTCAGCCCTTCCGGTCAGGGTGCTCGGCCAGTTGATCTTCGGTGTAGTACTTCTCGAGCTCGGTCAGCTCGAACGTCGCCAGCAGATCGGGCCGCATCACGGGCTGCTGCTCAGGGGTCACCGTCACGTCGGGCACGACCGCGTCCGCTTCGCCCGGCGCGACTCGGCACACCAGCAGCTTGTTGCGCCAGTGCGAATCCATCTTCGGGAAGTCGTCGCGGGTGTGTCCGCCACGGCTTTCCGTGCGCGCCAGCGCCGCCTTGGCGACGCATTCGCTGACCAGCAGCATGTTGCGCATGTCGATCGCCAGGTGCCAGCCGGGGTTGAAGAGGCGGCCGCCTTCGACGACGACATTCGCATAGCGGGCTTTGAGCTCGTCGATCTTGCCCAGTGCCTCTTGGAGTTCACCCTCCTTGCGGATGATGCCCGCCAGGTCGTTCATCGACTGCTGAAGCTCGGCGTGCAGGGTGTAGGGGTTTTCGGGGTTGTCCTTCGGCTCGAACGGCGCCAGCGCCAGCTTGGCGGCCTCGTCGACCGCCGCCTCCGAGACCGTCGGACGCTCCGAGAGCGCCCGCACGTAGTCGGATGCACCGAGCCCGGCGCGCCGGCCGAACACCAGAAGGTCCGACAGCGAGTTACCGCCCAGGCGGTTGGAGCCGTGCATACCGCCGGAGCACTCGCCCGCGGCGAACAGGCCCGGCGTCACGCCGGCGCCGGTGTCGGGATCGACCTCGATGCCACCCATCACGTAGTGACAGGTCGGACCGACTTCCATCATGTCCTTGGTGATGTCGACCTCGGCCAGCTCGATGAACTGGTGGTACATCGACGGCAGCCGGCGCTTGATCTCCTCGGCAGGCATCCGGGAGGCGATGTCGAGGTAGACGCCGCCGTGCGGGGTGCCGCGGCCGGCCTTGACCTCGTCGTTGATGGCGCGGGCGACCTCGTCGCGAGGAAGGAGGTCAGGGGTGCGGCGTGCCGAGTCGTTGTCCTTCAGCCACTGATCGGCTTCTTCCTCGGATTCGGCGTACTGCCCCTTGAACACATCGGGGATGTAGTCGAACATGAAGCGCTTGCCTTCGGAGTTCTTCAGAACACCGCCGTCACCGCGGACACCCTCGGTGACCAGAATGCCCTTCACCGACAGCGGCCAGACCATGCCGGTCGGGTGGAACTGGATGAACTCCATGTTGATCAGGCCGGTACCCGCGCGCAGGGCGAGCGCGTGCCCGTCGCCGGTGTACTCCCACGAGTTCGACGACACCTTGAACGACTTACCGATGCCGCCGGTGGCGAGCACCACGGCGGGCGTCTCGAACAGGATGAACTTGCCGGTCTCGCGCCAGTAGCCGAAGGCGCCGGCGATCTTGTCGCCGTCCTTGATCAGGTCGGTGATCGAGCACTCGTGGAAGACCTTGATCCGGGCCTCGTAGTCGCCGAGTTCCTTCTTGTCCTCCTGCTGCAGCGAGACGATCTTCTGCTGCAGGGTCCGGATGATCTCCAGACCGGTGCGGTCACCGACGTGCGCCAGGCGCGGGTAGGTGTGGCCGCCGAAGTTACGCTGGCTGATCTTGCCGTCTTTGGTGCGGTCGAACAGTGCGCCGTAGGTCTCCAGCTCCCAGACCCGGTCCGGGGCTTCCTGCGCGTGCAACTCGGCCATCCGCCAGTTGTTCAGGAACTTGCCGCCGCGCATGGTGTCGCCGAAGTGGACCTGCCAGCTGTCCTTGGTGTTGACGTTGCGCATCGCGGCCGCACATCCACCCTCGGCCATCACCGTGTGTGCCTTGCCGAACAGTGACTTCGTCACCACGGCAACCTTGAGACCACGTTCCCGGGCCTCGATGACTGCTCGAAGGCCTGCGCCGCCGGCACCGATCACGACCACGTCGTAGGAATGCCGTTCGACTTCCACCGTCATTTGACCTCGCTCAAGCTATGGGTTTGAAAGTTCTTCTCAGCCAACAAATCTCAGGTCAGAGATGGTGCCGCTGGCCACCAGCATGACGTAGAAATCGGTGAACATCAGGGTGCCGAGCGTGATCCAGGCGTACAGCTTGTGCCGGGTGTTCAGCTTGCTGACCTGGGTCCAGATCCAGTACCGGACCGGATGCTTGGAGAAGTGCTTGAGCCGCCCACCCGTCACGTGCCGGCAGGAGTGGCAGGAGATCGTGTAGACCCACAGCATCACCACGTTGCCGACCAGAATGATGTTGCCCAGGCCGAATCCGAAGCCACCGGGGCCGGTCTCGGAGTGGAACGCCACGATCGCGTCGTAGGTGTTGATCAGCGAGATGATGCCGGCGATATAGAAGAAGTACCGGTGGGTGTTCTGGATGATCAGCGGAAAGCGGGTCTCTCCAGTGTATTTCGCGTGCGGCTCGGCCACGGCGCAGGCCGTCGGGGACTGCCACACCGAGCGGTAGTAGGCGCCGCGGTAGTAGTAGCAGGTCAACCGGAACAGCAGCAGGAACGGCAGCGACAGGAAGGCGTACGGCACCAACGACAGCAGCCCGGTCGTGGGCAGGATCTGCGGCCAGAAGTCGCTCGCCTCACCGCATGCCTTGCTCAGGCACGGCGAATAGAACGGCGTCAGATAGTGATACTGCGGGACGAAGAAGTGGTCCCGCTGGAACGCGCGCACCGTCGCGTAGATGACGAAAGCGGCGAATCCGAGGTCGGTCCAGATCGGCGCTTTCAGCCAGTTGTCGGTCCGCAGCGTGCGTTGCGGTATCTGGGCACGGCCGGGTGAGAAGACGCCGGTTTTCGGGCGGTTACCCGCAGGTGCGCTCATCTACTGTGATCCCCTTCGCATGAACTCATCGGAGGGTACCCAGATCACGGCACCCGGTTAAATTCGGGTCAGCGGCGGTTGTGCCCGCCCACGCCCTCGTCATCGACGTCGCGCCAGAAGGTGGAGTCGTAAGGGGTGTCGGGGATCCCGATCTTCTCTCCTGCCGACACCGCCGTTTGCTGGGTTAGGGCAAGCTCATTGGCGTCGATGTCAAGAAGTTCCACGTCATTGAGGATGCGCTCGGCATCGTTGACGATTCGGCGCATTGCCGGAGTATCGGCGTAACGGCTCTTCAACGAGCTCACGCAGCGCCGCAATCCACCGATCAGATGGTGAAGTTCGGCCAATTCTGTGGTGGTGGTCAAGGGGACCTCCCTGGGCTGAAGGTGTTATGGATCACAGTACGACACCCGATGCTAGCCACATTCGGAACTCAACGTGAGACAGGTCACGTCGGGAATGGCGTTGCGGCAGTCGTGTTGCACAGCCCAGGATCAAGCCGACAGATAGGGGACCTGGTGTCCGATAAGAGCAGTCTTGCCACGCGCGCCGACGCACTGCTGGCCTTGCATCAGCCGGGCAACCCGGTGGTGTTGCCGACGGTGTGGGATGCCTGGTCGGCGAATCTGGCGGTGGCGGCCGGATTCGCGGCGCTGACCGTCGGCAGCCATCCCATGGCCGATTCCGTCGGCAAGCCCGACGGCGAGGGTATGAGCTTCGACGACGTCGTCGCCCGCGTCACCCAGATCACCTCGGCGGTGGACGTGCCGGTCTCGGTGGACATCGAATCCGGCTACGCGCAGCCGGCCGAGCGCCTCATCGAGGGACTGCTGAGCGCCGGCGCGGTGGGCCTCAACATCGAGGACACCGTGCACAGCGAAGGCAAGCGGCTGCGGTCGTCGGCCGAGCACGCCGAATTGGTGGGCGCGCTGCGTGCCGCCGCCGACAGTGCCGGGGTGCACGTGGTGGTCAACGCCCGCACCGACCTGTTCGTGCGCAACGACGGCGACGACGCCGACCGGGTGGACCGGGCGATCGCCCGGCTGACCGAAGCCGCGTCCGCCGGAGCCGACGTGCTCTACCCGGTGGGCCGTCACGAACCGGAGACGTTGCGCCGCTTGGCAACTGAGCTGCCGCTGCCGATCAACGCGATCGCGCTGCCGGAGTCCGACGACCCGGCGTCGTTCGGGCCGCTGGGGGTGGGGCGGATCAGCTTCGGGCCGTTCTGGCAGCGGGCGCTGACCGTGCGGGCCAACGAGATCCTGGACCGCTGGCGCTAGCGGTTCCGCCGAGAGTGGGGGTTGTCGTCGAGAACTCGCGAAAATTCGACGACAACCCCCACGCTCGGTGAGGTCTCTAGGCCTGCGCCGGCATCGCCGCGGTGTCGGCGTCGTCGCTCGGTCGCTTGCGAGGCTGCGGGGGCAGGAAGTGGTAGTCCCCTCGGGGGTAGACCACCTGCGGCCACCAGAACCACCGGCCCAGCATCGTCGCGATCGACGGCATCAGCAGTGACCGCACGATGAAGGTGTCGATCAGCAGGCCGATCGCGATCGTCGAACCCATCTGGGCCAGCACCACCAGCTTGCTGAACATCATGCCGGCCATGGTGGCGGCGAACACCAGACCGGCGGACGTCACCACGCTGCCGGTACCGGCCATCGACCGGATGATGCCCGTCTTCAACCCTGCGTGGATCTCATCCTTGAACCGTGAGACCAGTAGCAGGTTGTAGTCCGACCCGACCGCCAACAGGATGATGACGGACATCAGCATGACCAGCCACTGCACCTGAATCCCGAACAGGTCCTGCCAGAGCAACACCGAGATACCGAACGACGCGGCGATCGAGCTGCCCGCCGTCCCGACGATGACCAGTGCGGCGACCACACTGCGGGTCAGGATCAGCATGATCATGAAGATCAGCGTCAGCGACGACACCACCGCGATCAGGAGGTCGTACCTCGCGCCGTCGGACATGTCCTTATAGGTCGCCGCCACGCCACCGAGATGAATCTTGGCGTTCGACAGCGACGACATCTTCAGCGCCTCTTGGGCGGCCTTGCGCTCGGAGTTGACGCGGGCGATGCCGTCCACTGTCGCGGGGTCACCCTCGTGGGTGATGAACATGCGGGTCGACTTGCCGTCCGGCGAGAAGAACATCTTCAGGCCGCGCTCGAAGTCGGGATTCTGGAAGGCTTCCGGCGGCAGGAAGAACAGATCGTCGTTCTTGGCCTGGTCGAAACTCTCACCCATCGCCAGGGCGGTGTCGTTGGACGCCTGCATCTGGTCCAGCAGGGCCTTCTGCGAGTTGTACGACGCCAGCGCGAGATCCCGGCTGACCTTCATCGACGCGATCGTCTGGGGGAGCAGCGCGGTCAGCTGTGGCGCCAGCGAGGCCAGCTGATCGGTATTGCCCTGCACTCCTTCGGTTTTGTCGGTCACCTGGTCGATCCCGTCGAGGGAATCGAACAGCGACCGGGCCGCGGCGCACAGCGGGATGTCGTAGCAGTGCGGCTCCCAGTAGAAGTAATTGCGCATCGGCCGGAACTGGTCATCGAAGTTCGCGATGTTGTCCCGCAATTGCTTGGTGGTCTCCAGCAGATCCTGGGACCGGGCCGCCGAGTCCTGAGTCAGCTGCGTCTGCTTCAGGGACAGCTGATACTGCTTTTCCAGGATGTCGATCGAGACGTTCATCGAGTCAACCGTCTTCAGCTGGTTGTCCAGCTGATCGCGCTGGAACGGCAGGTTCATGTTGCTCGTCTGGCCCTGGACGCTGGTCTGGAACGGAATCGAGCTGTGCTGGATCGGGATGCCCAGCGGCCGGGTGATGCTCTGCACCATCGCGATGCCCTCGGTGTGCATCACATTGCTGGCGATCTTGTTCAGCACCAGCATGTCCGCGGAATTGCGCATGTCATGGTCGGCTTCGACCATGAGGATGTCCGGGTTCATCCGGGCTTCGGTGAAGTGTCGATTGGCTGCGGCGAAGCCCTGATTGGCCGGGGCGTCCTTGGGCAGGTAGTGCTGGTCGTTGTAGGCCGGCTTGTATCCCGGGATCGCCACGACACCGATCAGCACCACGAACAGGCTCGCCACGAAAATCGGTGCGGGCCAACGGACCACCGCGGTGCCGACGCGCCGCCAGAACCTGCTGTGGGCGGGCCGTTTCGACTCGTACAGCCCGACCCGACTGCCCAGGTAGAGCACGGCCGGTCCGAGGGTGACCGCGATCGCCACGATCACGAGCATGCCGATCGCGACGGGCGCGCCCATGGTGGTGAAGTACGGCAGGCGCGCAAACGACAGGCAGTACGTGGCACCCGCGATCGTCAGCCCGGAACCCACGATGACGGGCGCGACGGATTTGAAAGTGGCGTAATAGGAGTCGTCGCGGTCCAATCCCAGGGCGCGGTCTTCGCGATATCGGCCGAAGATGAAGATGCCGTAGTCGGTGGCGGCCGCGATCGCCAGCATTGTGAGGATGTTGCCGGCGAAGGTGGTCAGCCCGAACGCGCCGTGCACAGCCAGGATCGACACCACACCACGGGCGGTCAACAGTCCCAGGAACGTCAGGAACAGCTGTATCAGCGTGGTCCGGATCGATCGGTAGACGATCAGCAGCATGCCCGCGATCGCGGCCAGGGTGATGAGGGTGATCATCGCGAGGCTGGCGTTACCGATGACGTGCAGGTCGTCGGTGAGCGCGGCCGGTCCGGCGACGTACGCCTGGACGCCGGGCGGTGCCGGGGTCTCCTTGATGACCTTGCGAACCTCGTCGACGCCTTCGTTGGCCAGCGTCTGGCCCTGCTCACCGGCGAGGTTGATCATCACGTAAGACGCTTTGCCATCGGCGCTTTGGGCACCGGCAGCGGTGAGCGTGTCACTCCAGAAGTCCTGGATGTGCTGGATGTGCTCGGGGTCCTGTTCCAGCTTGCGGATGATCTCGTCGTAGTACTGGTGGGCTTCCGGACCGAGGGGTTTCTGGCCCTCGATGACGACCATGATCGTGCTGTTGGAGTTGAACTCCTTGAAGTTGGCCCCCATCAACTTCATCGCCTTCATCGACGGGGCGTCTTCGGGTGCCATTGGCGCCGAGTGCATCTCGCCGACGACTTCGAGCTGGGGTGCGACCACGTTGACCAGCACGGCCATCGCGATCCAGAACAGGATGATCGGCAGTGCGAGGATGCGCAGCAGGTGCGGGACGACCGGCCGCTTGGGCTTGCTGCCGGGTTCGGGCGCGGTGACGGTGTGGGTCATGCCGACTTCACCAGGCAGTAGGTCTGGGCGTTGACGCCATCAGCCGATTGCTCCTCACGGACGGTTCCGTTCACAGTGACGCGGCATCCAATCTGATCTCCGTCGGTCCGCGCCATGAGGCTCGCGCTGACCGCAGGCAATGTTGTCGACAGGGTGATCGACCAGGGCAGCGGGACGGTGACCGTGTGCACCTTGGCCTCCGGGTCGAAATAACTGATCTGGGCGTTGGTTCCGGGCGCACCGTAGACGTCGTAAACCATGACCTTGGGGTTGAATTGGACGATCTCGATGCCCGAGCCGGCTCCGGCATTCAGGTCCTGGGACGCGAACATCTTGTGCAGTCGCGAGACGACGAGGCCCGATACGGACAACACCACGATGAGAATCAACGGTATCCAGATGCGCTTGAGCACGCGGCCGACCGGAATAGCTTTCACCCGAACACCTTCCGTCACCTGCCCGGCCGCGGCGCGGCCGGCCCTTCTTCTGCCTGCTCTGTAGCACCGTCTGTCCCGCAGTCGGCATTGGCGACGAGCCGGCCGATGAGCGGCAGTGCCACTCGCGCCGAGAGCCACAGCGCCGACTGCTCTTCGGCGGTCAGGGTCGTCATCAATGCCGCCAGACGTTCCCGGCGTAAACGCTTGCGATCATCAAGCAACGCCTGACCCTCGGTGGTGATTCCGATCAGGCAGGCCCGGCCGTCGTCGGGGTCGGGCAGTCGAGTCACCAGCCCGGCGCGTTCCAGCCGCTGGACCAATTGGGTCATCGACGGCTGGCTGACGCCTTCCTTGCTGGCAAGTGTGGTCAACCGGACGGGACCTTCGCGGTACACCCGGTTCATCGTGAACGCCGCGGAAGCGCTGAGATCGGCACGGTCGCTGAGGAATCGGATGGTCAAGTCCATCGCCTGGTCGAGGGCATCGCCCACGCAATCGCTGACATCGTGATCGGTCAGCTGTTTTCTCACCGGGTATCTATATCACGAGGGCTATATAGCGGCAATCGGAACCCGGGTGCCGCGCGGTCACAGCGATTTCCCAGGTTTGTCGACGCTGTCCAGCGGCGATGCCGGTCAGTGGGACGATGAGCCGACGGCGCGGGCATGGCGAGTTGTATGCCGTCGCCTATCTATCGAGCTCTTACCAGACGTCGCCGGGTCGCCAGTCACACGCCAGCTCCGCCGTGGCATCGACCTCGACGTCGACCGGCAGGACGAAGATCGAACCGTCGTCATCCGGTGTGCGGGTGGGCCCGCCGGGCGCCAACACCGAGGTCGGCCCCTGCCAGTGCAGCCAGCCGCGGGGGCGGTAGATCGTCTCGCCGAGCGGGGTCGAACTGAGTGCTCCGATCTGATAGGCGCCACGGATCACCTGCTCGACGGCGTCGAGCACCGCATGCGCCAGTCCCTGCCCCCGCCAATCGTCACGCACCGCGACGGCCTCGACATAGCCACAGCGCAATGCCGTCCCGCGGTAGAGCAGTCGGCGCTGAACGACGGCGGCGTGGGCGATCAGCGCGCCGCGGTGGGCGATGATCGCGTGCATCCCGCCGAGGGCGTGTTCCCAGTCCGAGTCGGTGAATTCGGCCGGGCCGCCGAACGCATCGGTGAGTAGCTGCCGGGCGCTCAGGCGGGTCTCGGCATCCAGGTCGCTGGTGTGGATCAGCCGGGCGGTGTGAACCTGCGCGTGCACACCCTCAGCTCTACCAGTCCGGGGAGCCGTCCGCTGGGATACGGGGTTTGGTCCAGCGCAGTCGTACGGATTGGCCGGCCCTGATCTGCGCCACCGTGTCGGTATCTGCGTCGGTGACCACGCCGATGACGGGGTAGCCCCCGGTCACGGGGTGATCGGGGCCCAGGATTACCGGCTGGCCGTTGGGCGGCACCTGAATTGCGCCGCGGGTGGCCCCTTCGCTGGGCAACTGGCGGCCGGGCCATCGGTACGTCAGGGGGCGCCCGCTCAGCCGCATGCCGACTCGGTCACTTCGGTCGGTGGCAATCCAGTCGGTGTGGACCAGGGCCTCGGGGTCGGTGAACCAGTCGTCGCGAGGTCCCGGCACGACGCGCAGCTCGATTCGGCCCGCCGCGATCGCGGCCACCGGCGCCTGGTCGAGTTCGGGGTACTGCTCGCTTTGGGTGCCCACCGCAAGCACGTCGCCCGCGCGCAGTGGCCGGGGTCCGATTCCGGACATCGTGTCGTAGCTGCGCGAGCCCAGCACCGGTTCGACGTCGACCCCGCCGCGCACCGCCAGGTAACTGCGCAGGCCGGCGTGCGGCGCGCCGAGAGAGATCACTTCTCCGGCGTGAACGCGATGAATGCTGTTGTTGCCGAAAGGAATTCCGTCTACCGATGGATCGGCGTCGGCGCCCGTCACAGCGATGTCGACGTCGCCGCCGTGTACCCGTGCGGCGAATCCGCCCAGGGTGATCTCCACGGTGGCCCGGTCGTCGGGGTTGGCCACCAGCCGGTTGGCCAACCGGTGTGCGCTGCGGTCCGCGGCCCCTGAGCGGGTCACCCCGACGTGCGCCAGACCGGGCCGGCCGAGATCTTCCAGCAGTGCAAGGGGGCCGGTTCGCAGGACCTCGAGCGCGATCACGACGGGCCTCGCGTGACAGCCCGGAACCGCACCCACATGCCGGGCAGGAGCAGTGCGGGTTGCGGGCGATCGGTGTCCCACAACACCGCGTCGGTGCGTCCGATCAATTGCCAGCCGCCGGGCGAGGGCCGCGGATAGATTCCGCTGAAATCGCCTGCCAGCCCTACCGATCCGGCCGGCACCGCGGTGCGGGGATCGCTGCGCCGTGGCACCGTCAGGCGGGAGTCTCCGCCGACGAGATAGGCGAAACCCGGTGCGAATCCGCCGAATCCGACTCGCCATGGCGTTGCGGTGTGGGCCTCGATCACCTCGGCGGTGGTCATGTCGGTGTGCGTGGCGACGTCGAGGAGGTCGGGGCCGTCGTAGACCACGTCGATCGTCACGTCGACCTCGCCGCTCGGACGGTGCTCGATGCGTCCGGGGTCGATGCGCAGTCGGCTGAGGCGCTGCCGAGTCGGCGCCTGGTCAGACGGGTCGGCGAGGGTGAGCAGCACGGTGCCGGCGGTCGGCACGATGTCCAGGACGCCGGGCAACCGTGCCTCGCGCAGGCTCGCGGCCAGTGCCAGCACCTCGTCGGTGGACGGGCATTCCAGCAGCAGCGCCCGGTCGCCGTAGTCGCGAATTGTGTTGGACACCACGAGGTCTGTCGCCCTTGCCGAAGATCAGACCATCAGGGTGTACGTCGGCTCGTGCCGCTTGATGTAGCCGATGACCCGATACGTCACCGGCAGCATGATCACTTCGACGGCCGTCTTGTAGACCCAGCCGAGTGCGGTGTAGGTGACGAAGTCGCCGAAGCTGGTGATGCCGATGGCGCCGGCGGCGATGCTGCAGAACACCAGGGTGTCGCCGAGCTGGCCCGCGAAGGTCGAGCCGATCAGCCGCGCCCACAGATGCTTCTCCTTGGTGCGTTCTTTGATCTTGACGACGGTCCACGCGTTGATGGTCTGCCCGACGATGAAGCCGGCCAAGCCGGCGACGATCAACTGGGTGTAGGCGTGGACGATGTTCTCGAAGTGTTCCTGGTTGGTGTAGAAGTCGGCCGACGGGAGATAGATCGTCACCCAGAACGCCAGCGCCGCCAGGATGTTCATCGCGAAGCCGAGGATGATGGCCCGGCGCGCGGCTGTGAACCCGTACACCTCGGACAGCACGTCGCCGATCACGTAGGTCAGCGGAAAGACGATGAAACCGCCGTCGGTGATGATCGACCAGTTTCCGATGACGGGCCCGAACGCGACGCCCTTGGTGGCGGTGACATTGGAGATGATCACCAGCGCCGTGAAGACCGAAACGAAGACCGGATAGTAGCGAGAACCGACCTGCGCGAATCCGGGGGTGGGAACGTCGGCGCGTGCGGTGGCCTGGCTGCTTGTCACAGGTGCTATCCAAGCACGGCAGGTCAGGCCAGTGCGCGTGAGAGCAGCGGCGGCAACTGGTCGGCCACCACGGGGTAGGACAGCGGCGAGGCGAACGCGATCGCCCCGGCGAGGTCCAGGCCGGTGAAGACGTTCCGAGTGGCCAGCTTGGCGACCCCGGGATCGGCGGACAGCGCAGCTTGGTCGGCGTCGCTCTCGGTGGACCAGATCAGCACGTCGGCGGAGTCGAGGGCGTCGGCGAGCTTGTCGCGGGGGATCGCGGCCCGGTGGTCGTCGACGGCGTACGCGGTGATGCTGTCGGCGATCTGGAAACCCATCGCGGTCAGGAAGTCGGTGCGCCAGCCGGGCAGCGTCGCGGTCACGGTGCCGCCGGTGAAACTGCCCGCCAGCAGCACCGCCTTCTTGTCTTTGAAACCGGGGTTGTTCTTGGCCACGTCGGCGAACTTGGTGTCGACGTCGGCGATCAACTGCTTCATCTGCCTGCCCTGGAACACCGCGGTTCCCACCGCGCTGGCCTGGTCCTTCCAGGGTTCGAAGAAGGCGTCGTCGTCGGACTGGGCGATGGTCGGCGCGATCGCTGAGAGCTTCTTGTACGTGTCGGCGTCGAGCCCGGCGTTGACGGCGACGATCAGGTCGGGTTTGAGCGCCGCGATCTGATCCACCTGAATCCCGTTGTCCAGGTTGAGGACAACAGGCTGGGCCGACCCGAGCTTGGCGCGGGCCCATGGCCATACGCCGAGGGGTTGGTCACCGAACCAGTTGGTCACGGCGATGGGGACCACCCCGACCGCGAGCAGGTCGTCCTGCTCGGTGAAGCCGGCGCTGACGACTCGTTTCGGCGGTGCGGCGATCGTGGTCTCGCCGAAGATGTGCTTGATGGTCACCGAGGTGGGGTTGGCGTCGTCGGATTTGTTCGACGAGCACGCCGCAGCAACCAGCACGCCCGCTGCCCCAGCGGCTCCCAGGAATCCACGCCTCGTCCACTGCGCGCTCACGGCGCGAGATTAACCCACCACCAGCGAGATGCCGAGTCCAATCATTGCGACCGCAATCAGACCGTCGAGGATCCGCCACGTCAGCGGAGTGGCGAACAGCCCGGCCAGCCGGCGCGCGCCGAACCCCAGGCTGAAGAACCAGACGACGCTGGCGGTCACCGCGCCGATGCCGAACAACCACCGGCCGTCGGCGTGCTGATTGGCCAGCGTTCCGAGCAGCACGACGGTGTCCAGGTAGACGTGTGGGTTGAGGAAGGTCATGGCCAGACACGTCAGCAGCACCGAGATCAGCCGGGTGGAGCCGTTCTGCGCTGGCGCCATGCTTGCTGATTTCAGCGCTCGGCGTGCCGCCATGGCGCCATAGCCGAAGAGGAAGGCTGCCCCGCCGATCTTGGCCACCGTGACGGTGTTCGGGTGCGCGGTGATGATGGCACCGATACCCGCGATGCCTGCGGTGATGAGCAGCAAATCGGACACCGCGCACACGCTGACCACCGCGAGGACGTGCTCACGCCGGATTCCTTGACGCAGGACGAACGCGTTCTGCGCACCGATGGCGGCGATCAGCGTGAACGACGTCAGGAATCCGACGAGCAGGGGCGAGGTCATGACTCGACCGTAGGAAGGACCTACGCAACAGTCCAACTAAAGTTGTTTCAGGTGCGTAAGTGCCGCTAATGCGGCGGCGTGGTCAGCAGATGGCGGCGGCGGCGATGAGGCCGAACGAGATGAGCACGATGCTCAGCACGAACGCTGCGTGGCCCATCGACAGTGCCACGACCACGCCGACGACACCGGCGACGAAGATCGCGACCATGAGGAAAGCCATCAGCCCGCTGTGCGGGTTGATGGCGGCGCGGGGGAGCGGCACGACTCTCGGTCCTTGAGGACGTTCCATGCCCGTCATCCAACACCTCCGTATGTGACTTAGTTCATGATCCTAGGAATACGTGATGCGGATCACAAGCACTGCCAGATAACGGTTGCCGGGTCGTCGCGGGGGGTGTCGCTAGAGGCCGATCCGCTCGAGGGCGTCGTCGAACTCCTCTGCGGCCGCCTTGTCGCTCTTACCGTCCGCGATCGCCTGCCGGTATGTGGCGAGGAAGTCGTCTCCGACGAGGGCAAACCGCGCGTCCCAGGCGGCCGAGTCCTGCCGCCAGTACCCCATGACGTCGTACTGGTCGATGGTCCAGCCGCCGGCGCGCAGATGCTTGCGGATGTCCCGCGATACGGCCGCCTCCCCGCCGAACCAGCAGTAGCCGTCCGCCGGAAGGTCAAGGCCGCGGACCAACTGCGCGAGCCGGCTCGCCGCGACGCCGTTCCCGCTGCCCACGCTGGGTATGAGCGTGACGTCGGGCCGAGCCGGCAGATAGTCGAGATCGTCGTTATCGAGTACCTCGACAACGACGGTGGTGGAGACGGCCTGCGGCGCCTCGGCCATGATGCGGGCGAGCGCGGGTAGCCCGGCGAGATCGGCAACCAGCAGCTGCCGCGTCGCACTCGGTGGCGGCCGGTACCACGCGCGGGCGTGGTCGAGTCCGACACGATCGCCCACTCTGGCGGCCTGCGCCCACACGCTGCCAGGACCGCCGGGCTGCACCAGGATGTCGAGCTCGATGAGGTCTCCGGCCTGGCGGCGCACGGAGTAGGTGCGGCCGTTGTTCGGGGTCGCCGCGTCGAAGTACACCCCGACGGCGCAATCGGCGCCCGGTGCGACGGCGAGCGATTCGGGGGTGTCCACCCGCAGCCTGACGCGACGCAGCCGCTGGTTCGGCGCGAGCGTCTCGACGACGGTCGCGGACGTGAAGCTCATCAAACCGCCCCGGCCGCTCCGAGCGTGGTGGCGGTCAGCGTGGCGACGAGGGTGTGCTCGTCGGTGTCGACGTCGCCGTGCAGCCAGGCGGCGATGAGCTCGGTGGCAGCGGTGACCATCGTCCTGGTCGCAAGCAGCCGGTCCACCGACGGCTTCGGCGGTCCCTCGAACGGCATTGCTTCGGCCGCGATGCGTTCGGTGAACGCGCTTATCTCCCGTTGTTGAAGCTGGCGTAGCCGCGGGAATCCAGGCGATTCCATGTAGAGGCGCGCATCAGCTGCGCTGGCTACCAAGGTATGCACCACCATGCGCAGGACGCCGTGAGCGCGCTCGGGCTTGGGAGCGGTGGCCAGCACCACCTCCATCGCAGCCTTGAGCCTGCTGTACAGGTCTTCGGCACAGGCGTCCAGAAGATCGTCTTTGGTGCTGAATTCGGCGTAGAAGTAGCGCTTGCTCAGTTTCGCCCGCTGGCACACCAGGTCGACGGTCAGCGGCGCGACGCCCACCTCGGCGATCAGGTCACGGGCGGCGTCCAGCAGTCGGGCACGGCGCTCTTGCGTGCGCTGCAAGGAACTGAGCCCGCCGTAGGTGCGTCCTTCGACAACCATGACGCCATCTTGACCCATCGTGTGTGCCACGCCATAATCCAGAACGAATTCGTTCCAGATTACTCGTATGGCGCAAGGAGTCACCGATGACGACACGGATCATGGATGAGGCGGCGCGCGTCCTGGCCAACCCGCAGGCCTACACCGACGAGGCGGGGCTCCACAGCGCGCTCGCGCACCTGCGTGCGCATGCCCCCGTGTCGTGGGTGGACGTCGACGGCTACCGGCCGTTCTGGGCGATCACCAAGCACGCCGACATCATGGACATCGAGCGTCAGAACGACCTGTTCACCAACGACCCCCGCCCGATCCTGGTGGTGCAGGACCTCGACGACAAACTGCGCGCCGACCGGGAAGCCGGGGCGGGCCTGAGCACGCTGATTCACATCGACGACCCGCATCACCGCGACTTGCGCAAGATCGGTGCGGACTGGTTCCGGCCAAAAGCCATGCGCGCGTTGAAGGCTCGCTGCGACGAACTGGCCAAGATGTATGTCGACCAGATGGTGGAGCGCGGACCGGAGATCGATTTCGCCCAAGAGATCGCGGTCAACTTTCCGCTGTATGTCATTTTGACGCTGCTCGGCCTCCCGGAGTCCGACTTTCCGCGGATGCTCAAGCTCACTCAGGAGCTCTTCGGCGGCGACGACACCGAGTTCCAGCGGGATCAGGACAAAGACGCGATGATCGCGGTGCTGTTGGACTTCTTCGGCTACTTCTCGGCGCTGACCGCGTCCCGCCGCGAAAATCCCACCGAGGACCTGACGTCGGCGATCGCGAACGCCACGATCAACGGAGAACCGTTGTCCGACATGGACACCGCCTCGTATTACGTGATCGTCGCCAGCGCCGGCCACGACACCACCAGCGCCGGAATCGCCGGCGGACTCCTCGAACTCATCCGCAACCCAGGCGAATTGCGGCGGCTGCAGAATGATCCGGGCCTGATGGGCACCGCAGTCGAAGAGATGATCCGCTGCATCGTGCCGGTCAAGGAATTCATGCGCACCGCCCAGGCCGACACCGAGGTCCGCGGCGTCCCCATCGCCAAGGGCGAAGCCGTCCTGCTGTCCTACGTCTCGGCCAACCGCGACGAAGAGGTGTTCGACGATCCGATGCGCTTCGACGTCGGGCGCGACCCCAACAAGCACCTGTCCTTCGGCTATGGCGTGCACTTCTGCCTGGGTGCCGCCCTGGCCCGCATGGAGATGAACAGCTTCTTCACCGAACTGGTGCCGCGGATCAAGTCGATCGAACTGGCCGGCGACCCCGAGCTGATGGCCACCACCTTCGTCGGTGGGATCAAGCACCTGCCGATCCGGTACTCACTGGCGTGATTTCCCGCGGCGACCCGCGTCAGCGGCGATAATTGCCGGTGAGTCGGTCGCACGAGGGGAAGTACTGACGATGAAGAAGCTGGCAGCGGCGCTCGTGAGCGCCATGGCACTGGCTGTTGTACCGGTGGCCGTCGCGCCCGGTGCACAAGCAGATGTGTGCGGAGACGTCGGAGGACGTCATGTGAATGTCGGCGGGTGCACCAATGTCGCCGGTGATGTCGCTGTCGCGGGCGCGGTGGCCTCTGATGACGACGCTGCGGCGCAGGCGGCTTCGGGGCAGCCGCCGTGCTACACGCCGCAAGGTGTCCCGTATTACACGCCCGGTTCGGATCCCTGCTACTGAGCGCCCCTGGTAAGGCTCGCCTGGACGCGGGCCAACTCGCGGCCTTCGCCGCGATAGTCGAACTCGGCAGTTTCGAGGCGGCGGCCGATCGGTTGCATGTGACGCCGTCGGCGATCAGTCAGCGCATCAAGGCTCTGGAGAAGCAGGTAGGCCAGGTGCTCTTGGTGCGCGGAAAGCCATGTGTGGCAACGCTGGCCGGCACGCCGCTGCTCAGGCTGGCCGCCCAGACTGCGATGTTGGAGGCCGAGGCCATCGCGGAGATGGCCGGTGGCGGTGAGGCCGCGCCACGCCCCCGGATCGCGATGGCTGTCAACGCCGACTCCATGGCGACGTGGTTCGTCCGGGTGTTGTCCGAACTGTCCGACGTGCTGCTCGACATCCGCATCGAAGACCAGGACCACTCCGCGCGGCTGCTGCGAGAGGGTGTTGTCATGGGTGCGGTCACCACCGAGCGCACCCCGGTACCCGGCTGTCGGGTCCACCCGCTGGGCGTGATGCGGTATCTGCCGGTGGCCAGTGCCGATTACGTAAAACGCTACTTTTCAGCGGGTTTCACGGAAGAAGCGGTGGCGCAGGCGCCGTCCCTTGCCTGGAATCGCGACGATGCACTGCAGAATATGCTGGTGCGCAAGGCATTCGGTCGTCCTGTTGAGCGTCCGGTCACATACGTGCCCACCGCGGAAGGCTTCGGCGCCGCGGTACACGCCGGCCTCGGGTGGGGGATGTATCCCGAGCAGTCGGCGGAACAGGCGCTCGCGGACGGGTCGTTCGTCCAGGTCAGCGATGTCCACCTCGACGTCCCGCTGTTCTGGCAGTGCTGGAAGCTCGACAGCCCGCTGATGGAGTCGCTGACCGCGACCGTGCTGGCCGCCGCCGGCGCGCTGCGGCGGGGCTGACAGAAAGATCACAGTCACTCCACAACGGTTTGCCAACGTGCTGATGCGGATAACCGGGCGGCATGAACGGGAGCCGACTTTCCCGCTCCGAGATCGTCGCGGCATCGGTGGGTGCAAGCGAGGTCCTGGCGAGCGTATTTCTGGTTGCGCCCGTCGCGACTCCGCAGATCACCACCACACCGACCTCGGCCGAGCCCGGCTAGCAGCGCAACTGGGCGGAATCGCTGTGATGCAGCATGATTGATCGGTTGGGCGAGAGATCGTGGAGACGTGAATGGCTGTAGTGGGTCGTAGAGCGCGAGTTCTGCTGTCGGTGGTGCTGGTTCTGATGGCGGTTCAGGCGGGCCCGGCCGTCGTCGCGCACGCCGACGATGTTCTGCCGCCGGTGGCATTCACCACCACCTCGAATGCGCCGCTGCACAACGGCGGCACGTACGGCATCGGCACCGTGATCGTCGCGCACTTCGACGCTCCCGTCGGAGATCGTGGTCTGGCTGAGCAGGCACTGCAGGTGGACACCTCACCACCGGTGGCCGGTGCGTGGCACTGGGTCGACGACCGCACCATGCACTGGCGGCCGCCGCAGTACTACGCGCCGGGCACCGTGGTCACCGTCACTCCCGGACCCGGGGCGCCCGTCTCGTTCACCATCGGTGCCTCGCACGTGTCGATCGCCGATGACACGACCAAGCAAGTGACGGTGTTCGACGGGGGGAAGCCGGTCCGGACCATGCCCACATCGATGGGCCGAGGGGGCACAGAGAAAGTCGGCAACACCACTCTGAGCTTCTGGACTCAGCCCGGCGTGTACACCGTTCTGGACAAGAGCAATCCCGTGGTGATGGATTCGTCCACGTACGGTTTGCCGATCAACTCACACCTCGGTTACAAGGAGACGATCCCCTACGCGGTGCGCATCAGCACCGACGGGGTGTATCTCCACGAACTGGATGCGACAGTGTGGGCGCAGGGCAACACCGACACCAGCCACGGTTGCCTGAACCTCAACCGCGACAATGCAATCTGGTTCTACAACTTCTCCGTTCCCGGTGATGTCGTCGAAGTGCGTAACACCGGAGGCAAGCCGCTCCAGCTGTGGCAGAACGGAGACTGGAGCGTGCCGTGGGATCAGTGGGCCTAGCCGGCGTGGGGCGGTTTCGGGTAGCGACTACTCGTGACACGCAACGTCCGTCCCACGAGACTGGGGGTGTGACATCCCCGGACGCGGAGCCGCGCCTCGCCGACGTCGTGGCGTTGCCGCTGGCCCGTGAGGCCGGTCATCGCGACCAGGCGGACGAGGACGACGAGCGTGAGCCGGAGACCATCATCCTGCTCTGGTGAAGGCCCCGATATGGCATGGTGAAATCCATGGCCGATGCCGTCGGAACCGAGAACGCGCCCGCGCAACGAACATTCTTCGGCCACCCCGTGGGTCTGGCCAACCTCTTCGGGGTCGAGTTATGGGAGCGCTTCTCCTACTACGGGATGCTCACGATTCTCGGGTATTACCTGTACTACTCGCTCACCGAGGGCGGTCTCGGCTTACCCAAAGCCACTGCCACCGGCGTGGTTGGCGCCTACGGCGGACTGGTGTATCTGTCCACAGTCTTGGGCGGCTGGGTGGCCGACCGGTTGCTCGGCATGGAGCGGACGGTGCTCTACGGCGGCGTCGTGGTCATGTGCGGCCACATCGCGCTGGCGGTGCTGCCCGGACTGACGGGCGTCGGCGTCGGCCTGATACTGATCGCGCTGGGGTCCGGCGCGCTCAAAGCCAACGCCTCATCGCTGCTGGGCACGCTCTATGAGGATGGCGACCCTCGTCGCGACGGCGGATTCACGCTGTTCTATCTCGGTATCAACCTGGGTTCGTTCGTAGGCCCGCTGATCACCGGCCTCCTGCAGACCAAGGTGGGTTTCCACTACGGGTTCGGTGCCGCGGCCGTCGGTATGGCGCTGGGCCTGACCCAGTACGTGGTGTTCCGGCGCAATCTCGGCAGCAACGGCCGGACTCCTCCGAATCCGCTGTCCCGCAGTCATTTCGTGCGCACCGCGAGCATTGCCGCAGTGGTTGTGGCGGTGGTCGTCGTCGCCTTCGTCTTCGGTCTGATCACCCTGGCCACCCTCTCCCAGGTGACCACCGGGATTCTGGTCGTCGCCTCGATCGCCTACTTCGCGGTGATGCTGCGCAGCCCACGTGTCGAACCACTCGAGCGCACGCGGGTGCGGGCCTTCATCCCGCTGTTCATCGCCAACGCGGTGTTCTGGTCGCTGTTCCAGCAGATCTTCACCGTGCTCGCGGTGTACTCCGACGAGCGGATGAACTGGTCGATCTTCGGTTGGCGGGCACCGTCGAACTGGATCGGCTCGATAGAACCGGTGTGGATCATCCTGCTGTCGCCGGTGTTCGCGGCGATGTGGACCAAGCTGGGCCGGCGCGCACCCACCACCCCACGCAAGTTCGCCTACGGCGTCATCGGCATGGGCGTGGCGTTCCTGATGTTCCTGCCGATGGCCGGAACGACCGGACGCAGCGTGCCCGCACTGTTCGTGGCGGCGATCATGGCCGTCTTCGCGATCTCCGAGCTGATGCTGTCCCCGATCGGCCTCTCGGTCACGACACAGTTGGCCCCCAACGCATTTCGGGCGCAGATGATGGCGCTGTACTTTTTCTCGGTCGGACTGGGTACGTCGATGTCGGGTGTGCTGTCGGGGTACTACCACCCGGACCGCGAGTTCGCCTACTTCGGCATCCTCGGTGTCGTCGCGGTCGGGGTCGGCATCATCGTGTGGGCGTTCGCACCCCGGGTGAGCCGTTTGATGGAGGGCGTCCACTAGGGCTGCGCGTCGAGCAGCCGGACCATCTCGTCCCGCATCTCGACCTTGCGCACCTTCCCGGTGACGGTCATCGGGAACTCGTCGACCACTCGCACATAGCGGGGGATCTTGTAGTGGGCCAGTTGTCCGGCCGAGAACGCCCGTACGCCGTCGGCGTCCAGGGGTGTGCTGCCCGGACGCATCTTGATCCAGGCGCAGATCTCCTCGCCGAAGCGCGGGTCGGGCACACCGATCACCTGGACGTCGTCGATATCGGGGTGGGTGTGCAGGAATTCCTCGATCTCCCTGGGATAGACGTTCTCGCCGCCGCGAATCACCATGTCCTTGATCCGGCCGACGATCGTGCAGTAGCCGTCGTCTCGCATCACGGCCAGATCGCCGGTGTGCATCCAGCCCTCGTCGTCGATCGCCTCACGGGTCTTGCCCTCGTCGTTCCAGTAGCCGAGCATGACCGAGTAACCGCGAGTGCAGAATTCACCGGTCGCACCGCGCTCGACGACCGCACCGGTCTCCGGATCGACGATCTTGATCTCGACGTGCGGATGCGCGCGCCCTACGGTGGCTGTGCGTCGTTCCAGGTCGTCGTCGTGCAGCGTCTGGCAGGACACCGGCGAGGTTTCGGTCATCCCGTAGGCGATGGACACCTGCGTCATGTTGAGCTCGTCGACACAACGCTTCATGATCTCCACCGGGCAGGGGGCGCCTGCCATGATGCCGGTACGCAGCGACGAGACGTCACGGTGCGCGAGGTCCGGATGTCCGAGCACCGCGATGAACATCGTCGGCACCCCGTACAGCGCCGTGCAGCGTTCCTGTTCCACGGCGGCGAGAGTCGCGGCCGGATCGAAGCCGGCCGACGGAATCACCATCGTGGCGCCGTGGGTGGTGCAGCCGAGGTTGCCCATGACCATGCCGAAGCAGTGGTAGAACGGCACCGGAATGCACAGCCGATCGCCGGGACCGAAGTTGATCAGATCGGTGACGAAGTATCCGTTGTTGAGGATGTTGCGATGCGAGAGCACTGCGCCCTTCGGGGAACCCGTTGTCCCGGAGGTGTATTGGATGTTGATCGGATCCGACGGCGTCAGTGTGTCCATTCGGGCGCGCAACTGATCGGTGGACACCGTCTCCCCGCGCTGCCTCAGCGACTCCCAGTCCGAGGAGTCCAGGAACACCACCTCGGTCAGATCAGGCAACTCCTGGCGTACCTCGGCGACCATGTTGCGGTAGTGGGACGATTTGAACTCGGTGACCGACAACAGCATTCGGACGCCGGCGTGCTGCAGAACATAGGACAGCTCGTGAGTTCGGTACGCGGGGTTGATGGTGACCAGGATCGCGCCGGCCTTGGCTGTGGCGTACTGCACCACGGTCCACTCCGCGCAGTTGGGCGCCCAGATACCGACCCGGTCTCCCTTGCCGATGCCCGAGGCGATCAACGCCCGGGCCACCAGGTCGATCTCCCGATTCAGTTCGGCATAGGTCCACGACCGGCCCGTCGCGACCTCGACCAGCGCGTCGACACCCGCGTGTGCCGCGGCGGTGCGCTCGAAGTTGGCGCCGATCGTCTCGTCGAGCAGCGGAGCGCCGTCAGGTCCCGCCGCGTACGACGGGAGTGCACCGTACTGTTCGCGCAGAACGCCTTTCAGCACCTTGCCGCTGGCGTTGCGGGGTAGCGCGTCGACGACCGCGATACGCCGCGGGCGCTTGTAGGGTGCCAGGTGTTCGCGGCAGTGCGCCTCGATCTCGCCATCGGTCGGCGGATCGCCGGCCTCGCGGGCCACGATCACCGCCAGCGGCGTTTCGCCCCACTTCGCATCCGGCACGCCGATCACCGCGACCTCGGCGATCTTCGGGTGGGCCGCCAGGACGTTCTCCAGCTCGGCGCTGTAGATGTTCTCTCCGCCCGAAATGATCATGTCTTTCTTCCGGTCGACCACGTAGATGTAGCCATCCTCATCCTGCCGGACCAGGTCGCCGGAATGGAACCACCCGCCGTGGAAAGCTTCCGCGGTATGACCGGGGTTGTTCCAGTACCCCTTCATCACCAGCGGACCCTGGTAGACGATCTCGCCCACCGTCCCGGCGGCGACATCGTTCATGGCGTCGTCGACGATGCGGGCCTCGACGTTGAGCATCGGCGTTCCGACCGAACCGATCTTGCGGATCGCGTCGTCGCCGTGCAGCAGGCAGGTGATGGGGCTGCACTCGGTTTGTCCGAACGCCGCGACGATCTCGGCATCGGGGAACGCCTCGGTCATGCTCTGCAGCAATGTGGTGCTCGCGGGGGCCGCGCCCCACCAGATTCGCCGGAGATACGACAGGTCCCACTGCCCGAGGCGGTCCAACGCGCAGACTGCCTGCCACTGGGATGGGGTCATCCAACACGAGGTGACCCGCTCGCTGACGATGGTGCACACCGTCGCCTCGGCGTCGAACCCGCCCGAGGGCGGAATGATGACCGTGCCCCCGGTGAAGAATGCCGGCAGCATCCCGGACACGCCTGCGGTGTGGAACAGCGGTGCCACCCCCAGCCAGCAGTCGTCGGCGGCATGACCGAGCGTGGCGATCGAACTGAAGGCATGGAGATAGAGGTTGCGGTGCGTCAGCACAGCACCTTTCGGGAATCCGGTGGTGCCCGAGGTGTACATGATGA
Source organism: Mycobacterium sp. ELW1 (assembly GCF_008329905.1). Lineage (NCBI taxonomy): Bacteria > Bacillati > Actinomycetota > Actinomycetes > Mycobacteriales > Mycobacteriaceae > Mycobacterium > Mycobacterium sp. ELW1. The sequence goes on from NZ_CP032155.1 coordinate 426,024, forward strand.
AGGCGGGTTCTTCGTCGCCGACGACGATGTCAACGGGCTCGCCGGGGGCGAGATCGATCGCGGTCTGGAAGTCGCCACCGATGGTCAGCACCGAATGCACCGACGCCGCCCGCGCCCGCTCGACGACAGGGGCCAGCGCCTCGTCGACCACGACCGCCGCCGCACCGCTGTCGGCCAGCAGGTAGGCGATCTCGTCGGCCACCAGACGGAAGTTCAGGGGTACGACGACCGCGCCCAGTCGCACGGTGGCGAACCAGGTCTCGACGACCTCCAGACTGTTCAGCCCCAGCACGGCGACCCGGTCTCCGCGGCCGATTCCGCGTTCGGACAGTGCGTTGGCCAATCTCGTTACCCGCGCGTCGATCTCGCCGAAGGTGGCGCGGCGGCGTGGGTCCACGAATCCGACGTTGTCCGGGCGCACCCGGGCGTGCCTGGCCAGGACATCGCTGAGAGTGATTCCCGTCGACGCGGACGTCATAGGCCGACCCGGTCGGCCAGGAGGGCTCGGTGCTGGCTGCTGCTGCCGAACAGCGCTTCGCATGCCTTTGCCCGGCGCAGATAACGGTGCAGCTCGTGCTCCCAGGTGAACGCGATGCCGCCGTGTACCTGGGTGGCGGTGTTGGCGCACAGGGTGAACGTATCCGCCGCCTGGGCCTTCACCAGAGGCGCGGCGACGGCCAGTTCACCGGGGTCGTCCGCGCTCATTGCCGCGAACATCACCGCCACCCGGGTCGCGTCGATTTCGATCGCCATCTCCGCGCACATGTGCTTGACCGCTTGGAACGTGCCGATCGGGCGATCGAATTGAGTTCTGCTGCAAGCGTACTCGATGCTGCGGGCCAGGCAGGATTCGGCGCCGCCGAGCATCTCGGCGGCCAGCAGTACCCGCGCGGTGTCCAGTACCTGGTCCAGTGCGTCCGGGACTGCGTCAAGACGTTCGGCGGCGGCCTGTCGTAGTGTCACCCGCGCAACCGGCCGGGAGGTGTCGAAGGACGGCAGCTCTGTCACGTCGACTCCTGGGGCAGCGGTGTCGACCACGTACAGCCCCACGTCGTCACCGGTGCGGGCGGCGACGACGAGCAGATCGGCGCCGTGACCGTGCACTACCGGACCGCACAGGCCGTCCAGGACGATGCGGCCGTCGTCTCGGGTGGCCGAGACCGTCGCCGCCGCCGCGTCACCGGCGCCCGGCCCGGTCACCGCGAATGCTGCCACGTGCGCCCCGCTGAGCAGGCCGGGCAGCAGGCGATGACGCTGTTCGTCGTCGCCCATGCGCAGCACCGCATGGACCGCGAAAACATGTGCCGCCAAGGGAAGTGGGCTCAGTGCGCGGCCGAACTCCTCGAACACGATGGCCGATTCCACCAGTGTTGCGCCGACGCCGCCGTACTCCATAGGCACGGCCAACCCGGGCAACTCCAGTTCGGTGCACACTCTGCGCCAGCCACGTTCGTCACGGCCGTGGACATGCAGGAAGTCACGGGTCGAATCCCGCAATGCCACGTGTTCGCTGCTGTATTGGAAGTCCATGTCAGCGCGGCTCCTTCGGAAGCCCGAGCAACTGCTCACCGATCACGGTGCGCTGGATCTGTGAGCTGCCGGCGTAGATGGTGGCGGCGCGCGCGTAGAGAAACTCGTCGAGCCAGCAGGAGACCGAATTCGCCGTGCCCGGCGCCGGGATGATCAGTGCGGCACCGTTTCCCGGACCGTCCGCGCAGAGCGCGTCGGTTCCGAGGATGTCGACGGCCAGATCGGTGTACCGGCGGAAGTATTCGCTCCAGACGACCTTGTTGATGGCGGCTTCCGCGCCGGGGCGTTTACCGTTCGACAAGGTGGTCAGGCCGCGGTAGCCCTGGTAGCGCAGGATCTGCACGCGGGAGTAGCACCACGCGAGTTCGTCGCGGATCAGCGGATCGGTGTGCCGGCCCCGCTCCCTGGCGAGCTGTCGCAGCCATTCCAGACCGCGGCCGAACTCGATTGCTGCCGTGGTGATCTGGGAGCCACGCTCAAAGCCGAGGACCGTCATCGCGGTTCCCCAGCCACCGCCGATCCCGCCGAGCACATCGCCGGCCTTGGCGCGGGCGTCGGTGAAGAAGACCTCTGAGAACGACGCGTGGCCGGCCGCGTTGACGATGGGCCGCACCACCACACCCGGCTGATCGACCGGCACCAACAACATCGACAGGCCTTTGTGCTTGGGCACCTCGGCGTCCGTGCGGGCCAAGACGAAGATCCAGTTGGCCGTCGGACCCGCCGACGTCCAGATCTTCTGCCCGTTGATCAGCCAGTGTTGTTCTCCCGTCGCTTCGCTCGCCCCGTCATCGCCCCCCTCCAACACAGCCTTCGTCCGCACCGATGCGAGATCCGACCCCGCCTCCGGTTCGGAGAAGCCCTGGCACCAGCGGTCCTCGCCGGAGAGGATGCGCGGCAGGAAATGCTTCTTCTGCTCCTCGGTGCCCAGGGCAATCAGGGTGTTGCCCAGCAGATCGATGCCGAACATGTCGTTCTCGTCGCGTTCGGGTGCTCCGCCGCGAGAGAATTCCTCGGCCAGCACCGCCTGCTCGATCACGGACAGACCGCCGCCGCCGTACTCCTTGGGCCAGGAGACCGCTACCAGTCCGCGGTCGGCCAGCACCTTGCGCCACTGGTGCCGGAGCTGCTCACGCTCCTCGGGTGGTAGCGCGCCGGGGCCGACCCAGCCGGCCGGCAGGTTTTCGGCCAGGAACGTCCGGATCTCGTCACGGAAGGCTTGCGCTTCGGGGGGATAGTCGATGTCCACCTGTGCTTCGCTCTCCCGATCAGGGCCGGTTCTTGGTGGCGGGCAGGATCTCCGGAGCGAGCCGCCAGTCCTCGAGTCCGTCCTCGACGGTCCCGATGCCCAGGGGATTGCCGTTCAGTTCGGCCCAATGCGAGTGATTGAGCTGGTGTAGCGAGAAGCAGGCGTCGAGCGCGGTGGAGAAGCCCATGGCATCCACGGTCTGGTTCACCGACTCCTTGATCAGCAGCGACGCGATTGTCGGCACCTTGGCGATGCGGCGGGCGAACTCGATGGTGCGCGCCGAGAGCTCATCGGACGGGAAGACCTTGCTGACCATCCCGAGCGCGTGGGCGTCATCGGCGCTCAGCGAGTCACCGGTGAGCAGCAATTCCTTGGCTTTGCGCGGGCCGAACTCCCAGGGGTGGCCGAAATACTCCACCCCGCACATCCCAAGCCTGGTACCGACCACGTCGGCGAAGGTCGTGTCTTCTGCGGCGACGATGAGATCGCAGCACCAGGTCAGCATCAGACCCGCCGACAAGACCAGTCCGTGCACCTCGGCGATGGTGATCTTGCGCAGGTTGCGCCAGCGCTTGGTGTTCTGGAAGAAGTAGTGCCATTCCTGCCGGTGCCGGGCATCGGCACCGGTCAGCGTTCCGCCATTGCATTGGTAGGAGGGGTGTTGACCCGCGCCGGTTGAGCGTTCCCGGACATCATCGGAGGAACCGAGGTCGTGGCCCGCCGAGAAGCAGGGGCCCGCGCCGCGCAGGATCACCACGCGCACGGTGTCGTCCTCTTCGGCCAGCTCGAATGCCGTCCCGAGTTCGACGAGCATTCCCCGGTTCTGCGCGTTGCGCTGTTTCGGGCGATCGAGCGTGATCACGGCGATCCGGCCGTCGTCGATCACGTCGTACCCGATGTAGTCGAAATGCTGCACGAATGCTCCCTTCCTTCGTTGCGTATGGCCGCCGCTGATGCAGCACGCTACGCGGATACCGATCAAAATGTCCATAGCCGATACGCTCTTTTGAAAACTAGCAGCTCAGTAAACAAGCAAGAAAAATGGTTCTTGCATCCGATCAAGTATCTTGCTAGTACTGTGTTGAACATCGCAGCAGAGGGGTTGCACCTCGCAGCCATCGGATCAGGTGCGCTTGCTCGACCACTACCGAGAGGGTTCAAGATGGAGATCGGACTTTTCCTGATGCCGGCGCATCCACCGGAGCGCAGCCTGTACGACGCGACCCAGTGGGACCTTGACCTGATCACGCTGGCTGACGAACTCGGCTACGTGGAGGCGTGGGTCGGTGAGCACTTCACGGTGCCGTGGGAACCGATCTGCGCGCCAGACCTATTGCTGGCTCAGGCGCTGCTGCGCACCAAGAACATCAAGCTGGCTCCCGGCGCGCATCTACTGCCGTATCACCATCCGGTCGAGCTGGCCCACCGGGTGGCGTACTTCGACCACCTCGCGCAGGGCCGGTTCATGCTCGGTGTCGGCGCCAGTGGCATCCCGGGGGACTGGGCACTGTTCGACGTCGACGGCCAGAACGGCGAGCACCGCGAGATGACTCGTGAGGCGCTCGAGATCATGCTGAAGGTCTGGACCGAGGATAAGCCGTGGGAGTTCCGTGGGAAGTACTGGAACGCCAACGGAATAGCGCCGATGTTCGAAGGCCTGATGAAGCGGCATATCAAGCCCTTCCAGGCTCCGCACCCCCGATCGGGGTGACCGGGTTCAGCGCGGGCTCCGAGACGCTGAAGATGGCCGGCGAGCGCGGCTACCTCCCGATGAGCCTGGACCTCAACACCGAATACGTTGCCTCGCACTGGGATGCGGTGCTCGAGGGTGCCGCCCGGTCCGGACGCACGCCGGATCGGAAAGACTGGCGGCTGGTCCGTGAGGTGGTTGTCGCCGAAACCGATGAACAGGCGTTCCGCTACGCGGTCGACGGCATGATGGGCCGCAACATGCGTGAGTACGTTCTGCCGACGTTCCGGATGTTCGGGATGACCAAGTTCTACAAGCACAACCCCTCGGTGCCCGACGAGGATGTGACGCCGGAGTACCTGGCGGAGAACACCTTTGTGGTCGGGTCCGTCGAGACCGTGGTGGACAAGCTGGAGGCCACCTACGACCAGGTCGGTGGCTTCGGGCATCTGCTGATCCTCGGATTCGACTACCTCGACAATCCGGGTCCGTGGAAGGAATCCATGCGGCTGCTGGCCGAGGAGGTCATGCCGCGCCTCAATGCCCGAATCGCCAAGAAGCCCGTGTCGGCGATCGTCTGAGGAGAAGGCCGAAAGACATGCAGATGCCCGAGATCACCGTGCGGTATTCGGACGGAACGTGCAAGACGATGGCGGTGCAACAGGACCAGTCGATTCTGGAGGCAGCCGAGGAAAACGGCATCGCGATCGTCAACGAATGCCAAAGCGGGATCTGCGGGACCTGCGTGGCCACCTGTGTCGCAGGCGATTACGAGATGGGGCGCACCGAAGGGCTGTCCGAAGTCGAACGCGACGCCCGTAAGGTCTTGACCTGTCAGACGTTCGCCAAGTCCGACTGCCTGATCAGCGTGCAGTACCCCGCCGACGACAACGCCGCCCGGTTGGTCACCGGTACCGGCGTGGTCACCGCGGTGGAGCACGTGTCCCCGACGACGGCGCTACTGCGCGTCGACGTCTCGGGACTCGGACCACTGGTCTATCTGCCCGGGCAGTTCGCCCAGTTGCAGGTGCCCGGCAGCACTGTATGGCGCAACTACTCCTATGCGCATCCGGCCGACGGACGCACCGAGGTGGAGTTCATCGTCCGGCTGCTACCCCAGGGCGTGATGTCGGACTATCTGCGTGAGAAGGCCCAACCCGGTGATCGAATTGCCATGCGGTGTAGCAAGGGCGGCTTCTACCTGCGACCGACTGCGCGCACGGTGGTCCTGGTGGCCGGCGGCACCGGGCTGTCGGCGATCCTCGCGATGGCGCAGAGTCTGAATGACGACCACCGCGGGACGGTCCATCTGCTCTACGGTGTCAGCGAGGTCGACGACCTGTGCAAGCTCGACGAGCTCGAGGCACTGAAGCGGCGGTTGCCCGGGCTGGAAGTCCACACCGTCGTCTCGCGTCCGAGTGCCCAGTGGACTGGAGCGGTGGGCCGGGTCACCGATCTGCTCGACGCGCGCATGTTCGACGGCGGTAACGCCGACGTCTATCTGTGCGGTCCGGCCGGGTTGATCACCGACACCCGGAAATGGCTTGACGACAACGGTATCCACGGCACCGGCCTGTACTACGAGAAGTTCGTGGCCAGCGGTGCCGCGCGCCGGCGAACAGCACCACGACTGGATTACGCGACGGTCGATCTGGCCGATGTCCGCCGTCGCGGACGTGGCACCGCGGTGGTGGTCGGCGGGAGCATCGCGGGAATCGCCGCGGCCAAGGTGCTCAGTGAGACCTTCGACAAGGTCATCGTCCTGGAAAAGGATGCACCGCACACCCGCCGCGAGGGCAGGCCGGGCGCGGCGCAGGGCTGGCACCTGCACCATCTGCTCACCGCGGGGCGCATCGAACTGGAGCGGTTCTTCCCCGGAATCATCGACGACATGGTCCGCGAGGGCGCGTTCGACGTCGACATGGCCGCCCAGTACCGCATCCGGCTCGGCGGTAGCTGGAAGAAACCGGGCACCGGACCGATCCAGATCGTCTGTGCCGCAAGACCCTTGCTGGAGTGGTGCGTTCGACGCCGCCTCGACGACGAACCGCGGATCAGCTTCCGCTATGAATCCGAAGTGGCCGATCTGGTCTACGATCGTGCCGATGACACCGTGATCGGTGTCGCCATCGCCGGAGACGGTGACGAACTCGGCGTCATACCAGCCGAATTCGTGGTCGACGCATCAGGGAAGAACACCCGCTTCCCGGAGTTCCTGGACCGTATCGGCGTCGGGGCGCCGGAAGTCGAGCAGGACATCATCAACTGCTTCTACTCCACCATGTTCCACCACGTGCCGCCGGAGCGGCAGTGGGACGACAAAGTGATGGTCATCTGTTACGCGTACCGTCCATATGAGGACACCTACGCCGCGCAGTACTACACCGACAGCTCACGTTCCATCCTGTCCACATCGCTGGTGGCCTACAACTGCTATTCGCCACCGCGCACGGCGCAGGAGTTCCGTGAGTTCGCCAACCGGATGCCGTCAGCGGTGATCGGGGAGAACATCGACGGCCTCGAACCGGCCTCGCCGATCTACAACTTCCGCTATCCCAACATGCTGCGGCTGCACTATGAGAAGAAGCGCAACCTGCCGCGCGCACTCGTGGTCGTCGGGGACGCCTACACCAGTGCCGACCCGGTATCCGGACTCGGGATGACCCTGGCGCTCAAGGAAGTCCGGGAAATGCAGCTGCTGCTGGCCAAGTACGGGCCCACCGACCCGGATCTGCCTCGGCGCTACTTCCGCACGATCGCCAAGTTGGCCGACACCGCCTGGTTCGTGATCCGGGAACAGAACCTGCGGTTCGACTGGCTCAAGGACGCCGACAAGAAGCGACCGTTCTACTTCGGCGCATTGACCTGGTACATGGACCGCGTGATGGAGTTGGTACACGACGACCCGGAGACCTATAACGAGTTCCTGGCCGTCGTGCATCTGGTCAAACCCGCCGCCGCACTGATGACGCCGAAGGTGGCGGCACGCGTGGTCGGCAAATGGGCTCGGACCAAACTCTCCGGCCAGAAGACCCTCATCGCGCGCAACTACGAGAACAGCACCATTCCAACCGTCGACGATCTGATCCGAACCGAGGAAGTATCAATCGGTTTGGCTGCCACCCGGTCCCATTAGAGAAGAGGTCGTGATGTCGCAGACCCATCGGATGCTCAACTGCCGTGGCACCCGGATCCACGCCGTGGAGGAGGGCGAGGGGCCGTTGGTGGTGTTGGTCCACGGCTTCCCCGAGTCGTGGTACTCGTGGCGCCACCAGATTCCGGTGCTCGCCGAGGCGGGTTACCGGGTGGTGGCCATCGACCAGCGGGGCTACGGCCAGTCCTCGAAGTACCGCGTGCAGACCGCGTATCGGATCAAGGAACTGGTCGGTGACGTTCTCGGCGTGATCGACGCCTACGGCGAGAAGCAGGCCGTGGTCATCGGGCACGACTGGGGTGCCCCGGTCGCCTGGACATTCGCCTGGCTGCACCCCGAGCGGTGTCGTGGTGTGGTCGGGATCAGCGTGCCGTTCGCCGGACGAGGAGTGATCGGGTTGCCCGGCAGCCCGTTCGGTGAACACCGGCCCAACGACTACCACCTGGAACTGGCCGGCCCGGGCAAGGTCTGGTACCAGGACTACTTCTCCGAGCAGGACGGCATCATCGCCGAGGTCGAAGAGGATCTGCGCAGCTGGCTGCTCGGTCTGACCTATACGGTGTCCGGCGATGCGATGGCCGCCGCGACGCAGGCCGCCGAGGCGGCCGGGGTGGATCTCGCCGCGATGGATCCGATCGAGGTGATCCGGTCCGGCCCGCTGTGCATGCCGCACGGTGCGCGTCTCAAGGATGCTTTCGTCTATCCCGAGACCATGCCAGAGTGGTTCACCGACGCTGATCTCGACTTCTACGCAGGCGAATTCGAGCGATCCGGACTCGGCGGACCGTTGAGCTTCTATCACAACATCGACAACGACTGGCACGACCTCGCCGAGTACGAGGGCACCCCGCTGACCCCGCCCGCACTCTTCATCGGCGGTCAGTACGACGTCGGCACCACCTGGGGTGCCGAGGCGGCCGAACGTGCGCACGAGGTGATGCCCAACTACTGCGGCACCCACATGGTGGACGGCGTCGGGCATTGGATCCAGCAGGAGCAACCCAAGGAGACCAATCGGCTACTGCTCGATTTCCTTGGCGGACTGAGCTAGTGGTGTCCCGACGATGAAGACCGCGTATGGACGGGTACGGCGCGCCATCGCCGCCGTGGCCACCGGTCGTGCCGCCATCGTGGTCGACGACTCGGAGGACCAGGGCTATCTCGTGTTCGCCGCGGATGCCGCCACGGCACAACTGCTCGCGTTCACGGTCCGGCACACCTCCGGTTACGTGCGGATCGCCCTGCCCGGTGCGGACTGTGAGCGGCTCAACCTGCCGCCGGTGTGTCATCGAGACGGTGAGACAGTGGGTATCGCCGCTCAGCGGGTGACGGTGGACTTTCGCGAGACCGGCACCGGGATCTCGGCGATCGACCGGGCCCGCACCATCGCCGCACTCGCCGACGCCGAGTCCACGGTCGCCGACTTCCGCCGGCCCGGACATGTGATCCCGGTGCAGGCCGGGCAGCACGGGGTGCTCGGCCGGTCCGCCGGTGCGGCCGAGGCGGCAGTCGACCTGGCCCGTCTCGGTATGCGACGGCCTGCGGGCGTGTTGTGCGAGATTGTGTCGCAACGAAACCCGGCGGGCATGGCGGATCGCCCCGAGTTGGTGTCGTTCGCGGGCCGGCATGGCTTGCCGCTCATCTCGGTGGCGGAGCTGGCGACGTACCGGCGCCGCACCGAGCCGCAGGTCGTGCGTTCGGCGGAGACCACACTGCCGACCGATTCGGGTACCTTCACGGTGGTCGGCTACCGCGATCCCCGAGAAGGATCCGAGCACCTTGCGGTGATCGCCGGCAATGCCGGTGCGGACGCGCCGATGCCGTTGCACATCCACCTCGAATGCCTCGGGGGTGACGTGTTCGGTTCGCTGGCCTGCGCTTGCGGTACGGAACTGGCCCATGCGGTCGCCGCGATGCAGGCCCGTGGCACCGGCATGATCATCTACCTGCGGCCGCCGACCGCCCGCGCCTGCGGTCTGCTGTCCGGCGCGACGACACCGGATCTGCTGTCCGAGACCGTCGCATGGATTCTGCGCGACCTCGGCGTGTACACCGTCCGGTTGTCCGACGACGCCCCGGAGCTCGGGCTGCTCATGTTCGGCGCCATCCGGGAACATGGTCTGCACGTCGAATCGGCTGCGACGGTGTGGCCGGTGGCAGGCTGACACATGCTCGTACGCAACGGGTTCGCAGAGGAGAAGCGATGACGCATCCCGACCTGGCCGGCAAGTCCGCGATTGTGACCGGGGCGGGTGCCGGCATCGGTTTGGCCATCGCCCGGCGGCTGGCAGCCGAAGGGTGCCAGGTCCTGTGTGCGGACATCAACGCCGACACCGCGAAGTCCGCGGCGGCCGAGATCGGCGGCGGTGCCGTCGGTCACCAGGTCGACGTGAGCGACGAGTCGCAGGTGGCCGGGATGGTCGAGGCATGCGTCGCAGAGTTCGGTGGCGTCGACAAGCTTGTTGCGAATGCCGGTGTCGTGCATTTCGCCCCGCTGCTGGACACCGAAGTCGCTGACTTCGACCGGGTGATCGGAATCAACCTGCGCGGCGCCTGGCTGTGCACCAAGCACGCCGCGCCCCGAATGGTCGAGCGCGGGGGTGGTGCCATCGTCAACATGTCCTCCCTCGGGGGCCAGGTCGCCGCCGCGGGCACCGCGGCCTATGGGATGTCCAAGGCGGGGATCATTCACCTCAGCCGGATCACCGCCGCCGAACTCCGCACGGCCAACGTGCGATCTAATGCCCTGCTGCCGGCGTTCGTCGACACCCCGATGCAGCAGACCGCGATGACGATGTTCGACGAGGCGCTCGGAGAGGGCGGGGCCGACACGATGATCGGTCGTCTGCAGGGCCGGATGGCCGGACCGGACGAGATGGCGGGCATCGTCGCCTTCCTGCTCTCCGACGACGCGTCGATGATCAACGGGACGACGCAGGTCGCTGACGGCGGAACTCTCGCGGCGCTGTGGTGATCGGTCTTTTCGCCGGACTGCTAGGGTCCGTCTGCTTGGCTGGTCAAGATTGCCAGCGCGATAGCGGTCATCTCCTGCGCGACGTCGGTCCTGCGGGTGAGATGCCATGTCCGCGAGACATCTTCGATGAAGCTGACCGCGGCCGCGACCAGTAGTCGGGCCTGCGCGACGGTGGTCTGTGGGGTCAGGGTGCGAATGAGGTCGATCCACAACCCGTCGCGGTCGGCCTGGTTCCTGACGACGCTCTCGCGTACCTCGTCGGAGGCCGATGACAGTTCGGTGATCGACACCGAGACCAGGTCGGGGTCGTCCAGGCTGATCCGTACCCGCCCGGCTACGAGCTGGCCGAGCCGTTGCGCCGCAGGAGCATTCGTCCGTAGCACCCGGATGCACTCCAGGGCCGACCATTCGTCGAGCCGGCGTACCAGGGTGTCGAGGATGGCCTGCTTGGAGGAGAAGGAACGGTACAGGCCGGGTCCTGCGATTCCGACGGTCTTGCCGATGTCGGCAGTGCTCACAGCCGGATATCCACGGGCCCGGAACAACTGCGCACCTGCGGCCAGCAGCGTCTCGTAACGCGAGAACGCCGCCGACTCTCGACCTGCCGGACCCTCCATCGGTTCGAGTGCTCCGACCGGTACGGCACGCGCGGCAGCCATGCACGCCCGGTACAGCAGGACCCTCAGCTCGGTGCCGGGAAGGCTGAGGCTGTGTCGCCCAAGGCTTGTCAGGGTGCTGGACACGGCCCATGCCCGTAGCTCGGCGTGTGGGGGACTCAGCTCCGGCATCTCCAGGCGCACGCCGGCCTGCATGCCCGCCACGATGGCGTTGATCCGTTGCCGAACCTCGGCGCGGTCGTCGTCGGTGAGATACCGGGCCTCGCGTTGCCACAGCACGGTCAGCGCTCGGGTCTCGACGGCCGCCGCGATCAGGTCGGGCAACTCGTCATGGAGCGGGCGGGCGGCCGCCTCGGGTGTGCGCCCCTCGGGATTGCGGAAACTCTGGTATTCGTCCTGCGCGTTGAGAATCACCGCGGTGAGCAACGCCTGTTTGTTGTCGTAGTGGCGGTACAGGGCGCGAGCCGTCACGCCGGCGGCCTCCGCGATCTCCTCCAGTTTCACCGAATGGAACCCGCGGTCGATGAACAACCGGGCGGCCTGATCGAGGATCTGCTTCTTGCGGTCCTTCGGCCTGCGCCTGACGGCCGGGACGGTTGGCTGCATCGCTGGCGTGTCCCTTCCTGACGGCCGGATTGGAACATCCTCCCAGATCGCCTCTTCGCCGGTTGCAGAACGTAACAAAAAAGTACATTGATGCGAGAAATAGCGTTATTGCGTGGCTTATTCGGCTGTCACAGCCCGGATAAAACTGTTATCAGCTATAGACATAAATCACCATCCCGCGTACGCTCGCGGAGGTGATCGGTCGTCTCGACACCGCGGTGAAGACATCTGGCGGGACTTCGCTGAGCCGTCTGCCTGCCGTGGTGGGCGGCACCGCCCGGGCGCGAAGCGCCGTGCAGGAGCCCGGCTCCGGCGGTCTCGTCGCCGGCGTGCAGGACGCCGTCAGTCAACTGGTTCTGGCGTCATCGATGAACGAACTGCTCGGGTTGGCGGCCGAGGCGGCGGCTAGAATCGGGTTCACCCGCGTTCTGTTCTCCAGGATCGACCACGGGATCTGGGTGACGCATAATGCCTACACCGCTGGTGATGCCGATTTCGCCGAGCAGCTCGTGGCTTTCGGAACCGCGCACTCTCAGCAGTTGGCCGGTCAACTGCTGGAATCCGAGATGCTGCTGAGTGGCGCCCCAATCCTGGTGTGCGATGCGCAATCTCATCCCCGGGTGTTCCACAAGATCGTGAAGTTCACCCGGACCACCGACTACGTGGCCGCACCGGTCCACGTGTGGGGCGCTCCGGTGGCGATGATCCACGCTGATCGATACCCGGACCGCAGTGTCCAGGACATCGACCGCGACCTACTCGGCCTGTACGCCGGCGGTCTGGGTCTCGCCATCGAGCGGGCCCAACTCGCCGACCGGCTGAAAGTGATCAACCAGGCATCGACATCCCTGGGTGACCGGGCCGGCGACGACGGTCCGGTCGGCCCGTCGGCCCAGCAGCCTCCACCGCGGCTGGCCGCGGTGTCGCCGTTGCCGCGCGCCGAGCGAGCCACTGAGCGGCTGTCGCCGCGCGAGTGGGATGTGTTGCGCAGCATCGCCCTCGGCAAGACGAACGCGCAGATAGCCGCCACCCTGTTCCTGACGGAGAACACGGTGAAAGTACATGTCAAGCACATTCTGCGAAAATTGGGTGCCGCCAACAGAACTGAGGCCGCCGCGCTGTATCACCGGCTCACCCGGCGCGGCCCGTGCGACTAGGGCGTCACGCCGTCGCCATCGGCGTCCATGGTGCCGTCGAGTTGACGAAGGCTTCGAGCGAGTCCGCAACGGCGGCGGGCGCTTCCAGCTGAGGTGTGTGTCCGACGCCGGGCAGGATCAGCAGCCGACTGCCAGGAAGAGCTGCGTGCGCAGCCCGAGCGTGGGCGACGGGGATGATCGGGTCCTGCTCGCCCCACACCAGTGAGACGGGCAGGCCGTGGGTGACGTCCAACCGTGAACGAGCACTGACTGCCTGCCCGCGGTAGTCGACCACCGAGCGCAGGGTGCGCAGAAATGCTTGGCGGGTGGGGCGATCTGACAGCGAGGCATAGGCTTCCCACGTCTCGGTCGTCGCCATCTGAGGTGGCCGGACCGATTCCAGCCGGCTCAGAAGTCGATTGCCGACGGCAACAACTGATTTCGGTGCGATCAGCGGTGCGATGAGTTCGGCGGCCGGCGAGGCGAGTAGCCGCAAACTCAGGCCCACCTCGGCCCCCAGTCCGCCACTGGCGATCAGCGCGAGCCGTTCACAGTATTCGGGATGCTGGTGAACGAACTGCATGCCGATACCCCCGCCGAGGGAGTGCCCCACTATCGTCGCCCGAGGAATCTCCAACTCGTCGAGGAAATTTCGCAACCACACCGCGAAGGCGCCCAGCGAGTAGTCGGTCCGCGGCTTCGCTGACTGGCCGTGACCGAGCAGGTCCGGCGCCACCACCCGAAAATGTTCGGACAGCTGTGGGGTGACCGCGCGCCACGTGCGTGAGCTACTGCCGATCCCATGCAACATCACCAGGGCGGGGCCGCGCCCGCTGTCCCGGTAGGCGACGAGTTCGCCGTGCAGCCGCACGTACTTGAGCCCAGTCATGGAACCTCCTAAGTTACCCACTAGTAACCTACGGTACCGTAACCACGGCTTCACCGTCGAATTCGGCGCGGCCGCAGTGGGCCCTTCCTGGTTGAACGGCATCGGCCGGTGTAGTTCAGCGGTTAGGGTTTCGCCAGTAGCAGCGCGGCGTGGTCACCGGGAGATCGCCGGCTGACCTACCACCGGAAGGCACGCACATGAGCATCGAACCGCCCGACGGGCTGCCTTCGGTGGACGATTTCCGTAGCCGGGCTGGGCACGTCGACCGGGAGTTCGCCGACGCCCGGCGGTACCTCTCCGCGTTGTGCGACGACGACAACCACACACTGGGCGAACTCATGACAGAGATTCACCGCAGTGGGCGGGCCATGCAGGTGCTGGCGGCCATGGCGGTGCTCGCCCTGGACTTTGCGAACCTCTCCGCCGACCGTCTTGGCGGTGATGTGCAGCGGTGGCTGGACCAGTCTGAGATGACACCGGACCGGGCCGATGCCGAGCGACGACAGAATGAACTCGGCGGTGAAGCATAGTTTTTCGGGGCCTTTTGTGGCCTACCGGGCGAGTCAGGTTCGCACGACGGCGGGCCCCATCGCCTCATACCGGCGGGCATCGACGGCGGGTAACTCCGTGCCGGTCACGATCGAGTCGAAATCGGCCACGTCGGCGAATCGGCAGAAGCTGCTGACGCCGAATTTCGTGTGCGCGGCCACCAGAACCCGGCGACGGGCGACTTTGACTGCCATGTGCTTCACCGCGGCGACGGCCGGGTCGGGCGTGGTGAGGCCATGCTCGGGCGAAATGCCGTTCGTGCCAAGGTAAGCGACGTCAATCACCAGGCTGCCGAGCATGTCGGTAGCCCAATGGTCCACCGTCGCCAGCGTGCGGCCCCGCATCCGGCCGCCGAGCAGCAGGACCGTCACCGACTCACTGTGTGCCAGCGCCTCGGCGGCCAGCAGTGACGAGGTCACCACCGTCAGCTCCTGATCGGCCAGCCGTTCGGCGATCAGCCGGGGAGTGAAACCTTCGTCCAGGTACACCGTTTCGGCTCCGTGCAACAGCTCGGTGGCCGCCCCGGCGATCCGGTGCTTCTCGGCGAGGTCCACCTGGCTGCGGTATTCGACGGTTGATTCGAATGCCGCGGTCTCCAGCGGTATGGCGCCGCCGTGCACGCGTTTGAGGATTCGGCGACCGGCGAGCACCTTCAGGTCGCGGCGGATCGTCTCGGCCGCGACATCGAGTTCCTCGGCCAGCGCCGCCACCTCGACTCGCCCCCTGGTGCGGGCGAACTCGACTATGCGGCCTTGGCGGGTGTCCGAATCCACCTCGGTATTCTCACCCGCCGTTGCCGCCGAGTACCGCCCGGACCTCGTCGGCACTCGTGGCGTTCCGAAGCCGGGTCACCTCGTCGTTGTTGAGGAACACCCCGGCGATCCTGGTCAGCAACGCCATATGGTCCTTGCCGGCACCCGCGATACCGACGACGAACTCGGCGGGCTTGCCATTCCAATCGATCGGCTGGGCATAGCGCACGAACGAGATCCCGGTGCGCCGGATGGCGCCCTTGGCCTCGTTGGTGCCGTGCGGGATCGCCAGGCCGTTGCCCATGTAGGTGGACACCGAGCCCTCCCGCTCATGCATCGCGTGGACGTAGGACGGCTCGACCGCGCCGCAGGCCACCAGCAGCCGGCCTGCTTCGCTGATCGCTCCGTCGCGTGTGGTGGCCGTGCCGGCCAGCACGATCGACTCGAGGGCCAGCACGTCCTCGCCGGGTGCCTCGTCGGCCTGTTCGACCGGGGCGGGCGCAGTGCCGTTGCCGCCGTTGGCCTTTCCGAGCAGCTCGACGATTTCGTCGTACTGGGGCGCGTTCATGAAGTTGTCCACCGAGACGTGGACCGCCGACGGCGTCTTCTGCCGTGCGCGTGCGGTCAGATCCTGGTGGGTGACCACCAAACCGTAGGTGTCGGTGAGATTGGCGATGGACTGGTTGGTCACCTTGACGTCGGAGAAGCCGGCTCCCTGAACCTTCTTGCGCAGCACCGAGGCGCCCATCGCCGACGAGCCCATGCCGGCGTCGCAGGCGAACACGATGTTGGTGATGGGGCCCCCGTCGGCAGAGCCGACCAGTGCCGAGGACACGCTCGATTTCTTGCCCTTGAGTGCCTCCATGCCCGCAGTCGCGGCGGCCAGGTCTCCGTCGTCGTCGGAGCGGTCGGTCTTCAGCAGGAGTGCGGCCACCGCGAATGAGACTGCGGCGGCGCCCACCACCGACAGCGTGACACCGAGGTAGCTGCCGGTGGCGGTCTGGGCGTAGACGGCGATGATGGAACCCGGTGCGGCCGGTGCGCGCAGTCCGGATCCGAACAGCACGTTGATGAAGATGCCGGTCATGCCGCCGAGGATGGTGGCGGCGATCAGCTTGGGCTTCATCAGGACGTACGGGAAGTAGATCTCGTGGATGCCGCCGAAGAACTGGATGATCGCCGCGCCCGGTGCCGATGCCTTGGCGGCACCTCGTCCGAATGCCATGAACGCCAGCAGGATTCCCAGTCCGGGGCCGGGATTGGCTTCCAGTAGGAACAGCACGGACTTGCCGGTTTGCAGGGCCTGAGTGGTGCCCAGCGGCGTGAGCACCCCGTGGTTGATCGCATTGTTGAGGAACAGGACCTTGGCCGGCTCGATGAAGATCGACGTCAGGGGCAGCAGGTCGTGGGCGACCAGGAAATCCACCACCCGGCCGGCGCCGTGGCTGAAGCCTGACACGATCGGACCGATTCCGAAGAAGCCGAAGGCGGCCAGGATCAGCCCGACGATGCCGGCCGAGAAGTTGTCGATGAGCATCTCGAAGCCGGGACGGACCTTGCCGTCCCAGATGGCGTCGACCTTCTTCATCACCCAACCGCCGAGAGGTCCCATCATCATCGCGCCGAGGAACATCGGGATGTCGGTGCCCGCGATCACGCCCATGGTCGCGATCGCGCCGACCACGCCGCCGCGGATCCCGTAGACCATCCGGCCGCCGGTGGCTCCGATCAGGATCGGCAGCAGGTAGGTGATCATCGGCGCGACGATGCCGCCGTCGGCGAAGTCCCCCCAGCCGCCGATCTTGGCCACCCAACCGCCCGGGTCGCGCAGCCCCGGGAAAATCCCGGTCAGCCAGCCGGCCTTGATGAACAGGGCGGTGATCAGGCCCCAGGCGATGAAGGCGCCGATATTGGGCATGACCATGTTCGACAGCGACGTGCCCAGCTTCTGAACATGAACTCGTGCCCCGGTCCGCGGTGGTGTCTCGGTGGTGGACAACTCGGTGCCTCCGATTCTTGGGTGATGCCGATCACATCTGATGACCAGTAAAACCCACATATGGGCATGGATGCAAGCATCCGGTCATAAACGGGCAGAAATCGCTGTGGTTTTGTGCCCGGAATACCGTTAGAGTGTGGGTCAGCTCACCCGTAGGAAGGACGATCGCCATGAAAGCCCTGCGCTTCTACGCACCCGAGGATGTCCGGCTCGAGGATGTCCCGGAGCCCACCTGCGGGCCTGACGAGGTCAAGATCCGGGTACGCAACTGTTCGACGTGCGGTACCGACGTCAAGATCTTCCACAACGGCCACCAGAACCTGACCCCGCCGCGGACGATCGGCCACGAGATCGCCGGCGAGATCGTCGAGGTCGGCGCCGAGGTCAACTCGACGTACGGCAGCGAATGGCAGGTCGGCGACCGGGTGCAGGTCATCGCCGCGGTGCCGTGCGGGCATTGCCACGAATGTCGCAAGGGCTGGATGGCGGTGTGTGAGAACCAGACTTCGGTGGGCTACCAGTACGACGGCGGTTTCGCCGAGTACATGATCGTGCCCAAGCAGGTCCTCGCCGTCGACGGGCTGAACCGGATTCCCGACAACGTCGGCTTCGACGAGGCGTCCGCCGCCGAGCCATTCGCGTGCGCCATCAACGCCCAGGAGCTGCTGGGCATCGAGGAAGGTGACACCGTCGTTGTCTTCGGCGCCGGCCCGATCGGCTGTATGCACATCCGGATCGCCCGCGGCGTGCACAACTGCGGACCGGTATATCTCGTCGACGTCAACGACAGCCGCCTGGCGATGTCCGCTGACGCAGTCCACCCCGACGGGGTCATCAACGCCGCCGACGTCGATGTCGTCGCCAAGGTCATGGAGCTGACCGGCGGCCGTGGTGCCGACGTGATCATCACCGCGACGGCCGCCAACATCACTCAGGAGCAGGCGATCGCGATGGCCGCGCGCAACGGGCGCATCTCCTTCTTCGGTGGCCTACCCAAGACCAATCCGACGATCACCTGCGACTCGAACGTGGTGCATTACCGCCAGCTGCACATCCACGGCGCGAACGGCTCGGCGCCCGAGCACAACAAGCGTGCGCTCGAATACATCTCCACCGGGCAGGTCCCCGTGAAAGACCTCATCACCCGCCATATTTCGCTCGACGACGTGATGGACGCTTTCGGCATCGTCAAAAGCGGCGAGGCGATCAAGGTCACCGTCGAGCCATAGACCCAAAGGGTTTCGGCTTCACCTCTGGTGGAACACGTGTGTTTACGCACTCCACGAGAGGACATGATGGAACACAACAATGCCGAGCAGGCGCGGGCTGGCCTGGTCGGCTCGATCAAGGGCAAGGTCAAAGAGGCCTTCGGCGCTGTCACCGGCAACGATTCGTTGACCGCCGAGGGGCAACTCGACCAGGTCGAAGCGCAGCACCGCAAGGAAGCCAACGCGGCCGAAGCGGTCGCGGATGCCGAGGCGGCCGAGGCGCAGTCGCAGAAGGCCGAGGCCAGATCGGCGGGAGTCGATGCCCGCACCGAGGTGAACAGCCGGGCCGCATCGGCCGAACAGCTCATCGACGGCCAGGCGGAAGCCCAGAAGCGCGCTGCCGAAAAAGCCGCTCACCAGCAGGCGGTCACTGAGGCTGCCCGAGCCGAGCAGGATGCCCAACGCGACGCCGCCAGTGCGGACGCGCGGGCACGGCTCGAGTCGCAGCAGGCCGGCGAGAAGCTGGCGGCGGCTGCTGAAGACCATCAAGACGCCGTGCTCGATGCCGCCAGTGCGAAGGCGGAAGCCGATCGCCTCAGGCGTGCGGCCGACGACCTGACCAACAACGCCGACCTCCCCTGAGCGTCAGCGACTACCGGACTCTAGGAGCCCAGCCCATGAATGTCACCACCTTGCCCTTCGCGGTCTTGCGTCTGCAATACCGTGCAGCCCGCATCCCCCTTCAAATCGTCGAGGACCACCTGGTCGCACGGCTCGCCGCCGAGTCGCCGGCCCGACTGTTCTACGAGCGCTCCCTGGGTGCGCTCGATGTCAGGGTCGGCAGAACCCTCGGAGATCGCGGACTCACCGAGCGCGGCGCGGCCATGGCCAAGCGCAGCGATACGCTGCGCGAGGCGGCCCGGCTCGACGCTGAGGCGGAGGCCGAAGCCCGTTCCGCCGGTGAAGAATTCACCACCCGCCGTGACGAGGCGATCCGCCAGAGCGACGACGCTCAGTCCGCCAAGGCGGAGGCGGTAGAGGAGGCGCGGCTCAACGCGCAAGCGCGCAAACGGCACGCGGCGCAGAGCGCCCAAGAACGTGCCGACACCGCGAAGGACCGCGCTGACAACACTGCGGCCCAGCGGGCTGCCGCAGTGCAGAAGGCCAAGCAAGACGAACAAGCTCGAATCGACGCGGTGCAGAAGGCGACGACCAAGGCCGCTGACGCCAAGCTCAGCGACGCGCAGCAGAAGCGCAGCGAAGCCGTGGCCACGCGCAACGATGCCGACCGGGTATCCGAGCTCGCCGATGCAGAGAAGAAGAAGCGACAGGAAGCCCGGGCAGCCGGGAACGGCACCACGTAGGTCGCGCGTGGCGGCGGGAGGGCGTAGTCAGGCTTTCCCGCCGCGCAGGTACACCGTGGTGGTGTGGGTGAAGAACTCGCGGGCCGCGGTGCCCTGCTCTTTGGGGCCGAGCCCGCTCTTCTTCGCCCCGCCGAACGGCACATGGGGATCTGCCCCAGCCGACTCGGAGTTGATGTGCAGCACCCCGACGTCGACGTGCTCGACGGCGTGGAGTGCACGCGTCAGGTCTTGGGTGAAATAGCTGCCGACAGCCCGAATTCGCTCTCATTGGCCAATGCGAACGCCCCGTCGGCATCCGTGGCGCGCCGCGCGGCCAGCACCGGGCCGAACAATTCCTCGGACCAGATGTCGGCCGGTGCCGTCAACTCCACCAGCGTGGGTGCGACGAAGAAGCCTTCCGCCAGCAGGCCTTTGAAGTAGGGCTCGCCGCCGGTCAGCACCTCGACGCCTTGGTTCATGGCGGTGCCCAGGCCCCCCGCCGGTCAGCACCTCGACGCCTTGGTTCATGGCGGTGCCCAGGCCCCCGTAGATATTCCGCTGCGCAGCACCGGTGATCACCGGACCCATCTGCGTCGCGTCTTCGGTCGGGTCGCCGACGACCAGCGCGTCGACCCGGGTCGCGAGCTCGTCGAGGAACCGGTCGGCGATCCCCTCGGTGACGATCAATCGTGATGTGGCCGTGCATTTTTGGCCAGTGGAACGGAATGCTCCCAGCATCACCTGGTCCAGGGCGAGCTCGATATCCGCGTCGTCGAGGACCACGGCCGCGTTCTTTCCGCCCATCTCGGCCTGGACCGGCACACCCCGGGCTGCGGCCGAGGCAGCAATGCGACGGCCCACCGCGGTCGAGCCGGTGAAGCTGATCGCGGCGAGGTCGGGGTGTTCGACCAGCGCCTCACCGATCGCAGACTCGCCGATCACAAGATTGAGCACACCCGGCGGAAGGCCCGCCGCTGTCAGCGCCTCGGCGAGCCGGATCGCCAGCAGCGGAACGGTGGTCGCCGGCTTCCACACCACAGTGTTGCCGTAGACCAGGGCCGGAGCGATCTTCCAGGCCGGGATCGCGATGGGGAAATTGAACGGGGTGATGACGGCGACGACGCCGACCGGCTTGCGGGTCACCAGAATCTGCTCACCCCGCGCGCGGCGAGGCGAAGATCTCGCCGGCCTGGCGGTCGCCTTCGTTGCCGTAGTAGCGCAGGATCTGGGCAGCCCGGCGAACCTCGCCGATACCCTCGGCCTTGGTCTTGCCTTCCTCGGTCGCCAGCTCGAGACCCCACGCTCCGGCGTTGCGCTCGACTACAGCGGCCGCCTCCAGCAACACGGCGCCACGCTCATGGATGGGTGTGCGGGCCCAGCCCTTCAGCGCCTCACCTGCCGCGCCGACGGCACTGTCGACGTCGGCCGGTGTTGCGCAAAGTCCCTCGGCGACAACCACACTCGGCCGGGTCGGGTTGACACTGCTGACGGCATCGCCGTGGCCGGCGTGCCATTCTCCGGCGATCAGATGCCGCAGTTCGGTCGCGTCGGTCACCTCAGCGGAACGCAGCCTGGCCGGTCAGCGCACGTCCGATCGACAGCAGGTGCATCTCGGAGGTGCCTTCATAGGTGAGGACGGACTCGAGGTTGTTCGCATGCCGCAGCGGCGAATACTCCAGCGTGATCCCGCTGCCGCCCAGCAGGGTTCGGCATTCGCGCGCGATGGCCAGCGCCTCGCGGACGTTGTTGAGCTTGCCGAGGCTGATCTGCTCGGGACGGGCGCCTTCGGCGTCTTTCAGCCGGCCGAGGTGCACGGCCAGCAGCATGCCCTTGCCCAGCTCGAGGGTCATGTTGGCCAGCTTCTCCTGCGACAGCTGGAAACTCGACAGCGGCCGGTCGAAGACCTCACGCGCTTGCGCGTAGGCGATCGCGGTCTCCAGGCTGTCGCGCGCCGCTCCCAGCGCGCCGAACACGATCCCGAACCGGGCCTCGTTGAGGCACGACAGCGGCGCACCCAGGCCGGTGGCCTCCGGCAGCTGGGCCGACGCCGGCAGCCGCACGTTGTCGAGCACCAGCTCCGAGGTGACCGAGGCCCGCAGCGACAGCTTCTTGTGAATGACATTGGCCGTGAACCCGGGAGTATCCGTCGGTACCAGGAAACCCCGAACACCGTCGTCGGTCTGCGCCCACACCGTGGCCACATCGGCGAGATTGCCGTTGGTGATCCACATCTTGGTGCCGTCGAGCACCCAATCGCTTCCGTCACGCCTCGCCCGGGTGCGCATCCCGGCGGGGTTGGAACCGAAGTCCGGCTCGGTCAGGCCGAAGCACCCGATCGCCTCGCCGGTGGCCAGCCGGGGCAGCCACTCGTTCTTCTGTTCCTCGGAGCCGTACCGATAGATCGAGAACATCGACAGCGAGCCCTGGACCGACACGAAACTGCGGAACCCGCTGTCACCGGCCTCGAGCTCCATACACGCCAGGCCGTAGCTGACCGCATTGGTCCCCGCGCAGCCGTAGCCCTGCAGGTGCATGCCCAACAAGCCCATGTCGCCGAACTCTTTGCCGAGTTCTTTTGGCAGGGTGCCGGATTCGAACCAGTCCTCGACATTCGGCCGAAGCCGGGTGTCGACGAACTTGCGGACGGTGGCGGCGATGTCGCGTTCGTCGGCGTCGAGCAGACGGTCGGTCGCGAACAGCTCCAGCGGTGTGTAAGTGTCCTTCTTGGCCGGAGCCGTGGTGGTGCTCATGGGTTATCCGATCCGGATCAGTTTCTTGTTGACGAACTCGTCGATGCCGAACCGGCCCAGCTCCCGTCCGAAACCGGAGCGCTTCACTCCGCCGAACGGCAGCTCGACACCGTCGGCGCCGACCACGTTCACGAACACCATTCCGGCGTCGATCTTGTCGGCTACCCGCTTGGCCTGTTCTTCATCCGTGGTGAACACGTAGGAGCCGAGCCCGAACGGAATGTCGTTGGCCAGTTCGACGGCCTCGTCCTCGGAACTGACCTTGAAGACCATCGCCACCGGACCGAACAGTTCCTCGCGATAGGTCGCCGAGTCGGGGGAGACCCCGGTCAGCACGCCCGGCGGGAAGTAGGCGCCGTCGCGCTTGCCTTCCGAGACCAGGTTGGCGCCGTCGGCCACCGCGCGATCGATCTGCTCGGCCAGCCGCTGGGCCGCGCCCAACGACGACAGTGGCGCCAGCCCGTCGGCCGCTTCGACCACCTTCTTGGTGAATTTGTCCAGGAACTCGTCGTAGAGGTCGGCGGAGACGATGAACCGCTTGGCCGCGTTGCAGGCTTGACCGGTGTTCTCGAAGCGGCCCGCCATCGCGGCCTCGACGGTCGCGTCCAGGTCGTCGCTGGACAGCACGATGAACGGATCCGAGCCACCGAGCTCCAGCACCACCTTCTTCAGGTTGCGCCCGGCGATCTCGGCGACCGCGGCACCGGCACGCTCGGAACCGGTCAGCGACACCCCCTGCACTCGCGGGTCGGCGATGGCGTCGGCGATCTGCTCGTTGGTCGCATACACGTTGACGTAGGCACCGGCCGGGTAGCCGGCGTCGTCGAAGATCTGCTGGATGGCCTCGGCGGATTCCGGGCACTGCGGGGCGTGCTTGAGCACGATCGTGTTGCCCAGCGTCAGGTTCGGACCCGCGAACCGGGCGACCTGGTAGTACGGGTAGTTCCACGGCATGATGCCCAGCAGGACGCCCACCGGGCCGCGCTTGATCACCGCGCTGCCGTCGCCGTCGAGCAGTTCGATCGGCTCGTCGGCGAGGAACTTCTCGGCGTTGTCGGCGTAGTACTCGTAGATCGCCGCGCTGAAGTCGACTTCGCCGAGGGCCTGGTCCAGCGGTTTGCCCATCTCGCGGTTGATGATCTCGGCCAGCTTGTCGCGACGCTCGGTGTGCAGGGCGGCCACCCGGCGGATCAGGTTCGCCCGGTCGGCCACGGTCGAGGTCTTCGACCAGTCCCGGAAGGCGGCGGCGGCCGACGCCAGCGCCTGTTCGATCTGTTCGTCGGTGGCCGTCGGGTACTCCCGCACGA
The DNA here is from genome assembly GCF_008329905.1 of Mycobacterium sp. ELW1. Taxonomy (NCBI): domain Bacteria; kingdom Bacillati; phylum Actinomycetota; class Actinomycetes; order Mycobacteriales; family Mycobacteriaceae; genus Mycobacterium; species Mycobacterium sp. ELW1. The sequence continues at coordinate 449,777 of NZ_CP032155.1, forward strand.
CTTCACCGGATTTCGGGTCGACCACCGCGTACAGACTCATGCTTCGTCCTCAGGGTTTAGTGGTGTAAAACTTAACGAAGTTATATACCGCTAAACTCCCATGCCACAAGGGCAGGGTGCTGGCCGTCCGCCGAAGTGAGGTGTCCCGATGCAGGACGGCGCCGGCGTCGAGGTTCTCGCGGGGGTCGACGGCTGGATGACCAGGCTGGGCCCGAAGCTGCGCGAGCTCCGCAAAGAGCGTGCGCTGACGTTGGAAGCGGTCGCCTCCTCGGCCGGTCTGACCAAAGGCTTCCTGAGTCTCCTGGAGCGCGGTCAGACCACCATCTCGGTGCCCAACCTGCTCCGCGTGTGCGAAATCCTCAGTGTCTCAGTGGGTTCGCTGTTCGACTATCCGGATTCGCCTGTCGTGCGCGGCGGGGGTGCGCCAGTAGAGATGGGCGGCACCGGAATCCGCGAGTATCTGCTGACGCCGGAGACCGAACGCAACCTGCAGGTGATGCGCACGGTGCTACACCCCGGCGGCGGGACGGGCGGCGCTTACACATTGGAGTCCGAAACCATCTTCGTCTTCGTGCTGCGCGGGTGCCTGCGCCTGACCGTCGATGGTCAGGAATCGGTCCTCAAAACCGGCGACTGCTACACCTTCTCGGCGAAGGCAGCGCATTCCTGGGACAACCCCGGACCGGATGTCAGCGAGGTATTGTGGTCGATCACGCCACCGATCCCACGGATTTCGGACCCGAATCGGGCCTGAACGTGCTCTACTGACCAGACAGTTTGGTGCCGGGGAAGGTATTTGGGTGGTCAAGAAGTCAGCGGGAAAGCGCGTTGAGGGCGACGAGAAGATCGCCGTCGATCAGCGCGTCCGTGTCTATGCCGACACCGACGACGAGGTGCGGGGCGTCATCGTCGAGGATTTCGGCGACCTGGCCGGCCACGCGGTCGATGTCGGGGACGTGCACATCTCGGATGCGGCGCGGCGCTGGGCGGTCCTCACCGATGCCGGCACCCTGGTTTTCGTCGACAGCCACCAGATCGCCTCGGAGTAAAGACCGCTAGCCGAACAGGTGCCGGCGACGCCGCGCCGGAGGCCGTCGTGACGCGTAGGGCCAAGGATTGTTGCGCTCGGGAACCGCATCGGCGCGCACCTGCTTGAGTTGGGTTCGCAGATTCGCTTTCAGCTCGTGTAACTCGGGATCGGCCCAGCGATTGATCGCCTCGATCGGGTCGTCGGTCAGGTTGTAGAGCTCCCATTGGTCGTCGAGCGGACTGGTGCGATACGTCTCGCCCCCGACGCCGTTGGCGGCGAGATGCCGAATCCCGGGCTCGGTCCAGGTGCCCGGGTCGTCGAACGTGCGCACCAACTTCCACAGGTGACCGTCGACCTGGGTGACGAGCCCTTCGAAGTTCGCGGCGGTGTGTGCCGGAATCCGGATACGCAATGGCGCAGGAGGATTCACCGTCTGCTTGAGGCGGCGGCCCAGTCCTGAGGCCCCGGTGTCGCCTTCGAGCATGTTGTCGCGGGTCATGATGTACACCGCTCGTGTGTCGTCGGCAGGCGCCCCGTCGACGATCGGCATGACATTTCGGCCCGGCAGTGGGTGAACTTCGGTGAAGGATTCGGAAAGCGTTGCGGCCGTGGACTGCACATCGATACCGGCGGCGCCGAGCAGGGTCGGCAGCAGGTCCACGTGGGAAGTCGGTGCTGTCACCAGTCGCCGCTCGGTGGCGCCGGCACCGACCCGCGCGATCACGAACGGCACGCGGGTCGCCTCGTCGTAGAGGTTGAACCACTTCTGATGAAGTCCGCCGTGCGCCCCGAGCAGATCGCCGTGATCGGCGGTGCGTACCAGCACGGCATGCTCCGAGCCGCCGTCGGTCACCGTTCGGCGAACGCGATCGATAGGCGTGTCCACCTCGGCGTGCAACCGGTAGTAGAGGTCCCGATAGCGTTGCGCGCCAGAGTCATACACCCGCTGGATCGCCGCCGCGGGACCATACCCGGAGTAGTAGGCCTCCCGGAAAGCGATCTGCGCGGCGGGCTTGGTGCGCAGGTCTTCTGCCGCGGTGGGGGCGGGCGGAATCGGTGGTGGGTCCAGCGGCGAGGGTTCCAGCGGGCTTCGCCGCGCCCAGGTGGGGAACAACACGATGTCGTGTGGGTTGACGAAACTCGCCACCAGCAGGAACGGCCGCAGTGCCGTCGCGTCACCGGCACGTCGGCGGGCATAGCGATCCTGCAGCCAGGTCACCACCCGGTCGGCGATCAGCGGGTCACGTCGGACGCCGCTGTTGGCCAGTCCTGCGCCGTGCGGTTCGGGACCGACCCAGCCGGAGAATCCGAACGGCGCAAGCGGGTCGGCGTCGAGGTAGCGCCGTACCGCTCCGGGGTCGACGACACCGTCGTCGTCATTGGTCGCCAGCGGACCACCGGTGTCGGGATCGGTCAGGTCGGCGTGCGAGATGTGCCACTTGCCGTCGTAGTGGGTGTCATAGCCCGCCGCGCGGAACCAGTTACCCAGGGTGGGCACTTCACCGCGGCGCAACCAGCGCATCCTCGAATCGTCGAATACCTTTCCGATGCCGTCGGTCTGGGTGACGCCGTGCAGGTCGGGATACTGCCCGGTGAAGATCGTCGGCCGACTCGGCACACAGGCCAGCGAGCCGGTGTAGTGGCGCCCGAAACTGACGCCATTCTCGTCGAACCACCGTCGGCCGCTCAATACTCGCTGCCGCCAGGCCAGAACGTCATCGGCCTCGTACGGCGGAGTCGCGCGTTCCTCGTCGGTCATCACGATGATGATGTCGGGACGTTCAGACGCTTCACGCGCTTCAGACACGGTGGCCCTCCAATTCTCTTGCCAGGCAGCCGATCAGACGGTCGAGCCGGGTGACGGACGCGCGAAGGAACACTCGTTCGGCGATCCGTTGCAGCGGATTGGATCCCACGGTCACCGCACTTGTCAGGCTGACCTCGGTGAGACCCCGGGCGATCGGCCGCAGAGTCCACCGGTTGCGGAGCCGGCGCACCAATGGGGGCAGTCCCTCGACGTCGTAGGCGAGTGTGTGCGGCGGGTCGAATTCGACGATTCGCTCGACGAGCGTCGTCCGCCCGAGCTGGATGCGGCGTGACGTACCGACGGCGCCGCCGGCGGCGCCGTGATCGAGCAGGCACGAGTGGTCGACGACGTCGGCCCACGAACTGACCGCACCGAAGTCGGCCAGCACGTCCCAGATCTTCTGCGGGTCGGCGGCGATTGCTCGGCTGCGGCGAATGTCGGCCACCGGATCATTCAACCGCATCCGTGGTGGTGATGTCGGGAATGTGGAGGCCACCGTCGGGACCGCAGTTCGGCTACGCTGCGCGCGATGAACGAGGTTGTTCTTGCCCGCGCGCTCGCTGACCTGCCGGTGGAGGTGGCTCGAGTCCCGGCTCCCGTCGTACCGGCCGTCGATCCACCGTATGCGCTACGGGTGGCGACGGCCGCCGACGCCGCGATGGTCGCCGAGTGGATGAACCGCCCGCATCTGGCGCAGGCGTGGGAATACGACTGGCCCGTCGACCGCTGGCGGCGGCATCTGCAGGCGCAACTCGACGGCACGTACTCCGTACCGCTGATCGTCAGCCTCGACGGCGTCGACGACGGTTACCTCGAGTTGTACAGGGCGGCAAAGGATTCGATAGCACCGTGTTATGACGCGGATCCCTACGATCTCGGACTGCATGCCGCCATCGCCAGCACGGCTCTCCTCAACCGGGGCGTCGGGCTTGATCTGCTTCCCCAGCTGATCGCAAACCTGTTCGCGGCCGAGCCACGGTGCCGGCGGGTGATGTTCGATCCCGACCATCGCAATGCGGCCGCCCGACGGGTGTGCGAAGCCGCGGGATGCAGGTTCCTCGGCGAGTTCGACATGTCGAACCGGCGCATGGCGCTCTATGCGTTCGAGCGGCCTGCTGAGCTCAACTAAGTATGGTTAGGCGTACCTATTGAAACTTAGGTAAGTCTTAGCTAATCTCCGACGGCGATACTTACTCGTCAATATCTTGCAGAAGGAGATTTCGTGCACGCCGCTGTCAACTATTCGGGGGCTGATTTTGTTGCCAGCCCGGCAATCTCGGCGCGCCGCGCCAGCAGATTCACCATCGCCGGTGCGGCGATGATCACCGCAGGCGCGCTGGTCGCCGGTCCGGCCACCCAGTCGCTGCCCGACGAAATTCAGCGGCGAGCCATCCAGGCGGTCGAGCTGACCGGCCTGTCGGTCACCGCCTCACCGTTGACCATCTACCCGCAGATCGTCACCAACACGGTCACCAACATCGCGGCTCTGACCCAGGCGATCGCGGCCGATCCGCTGCCCGTTCTGTCTCAGGTCGCCCGCAACCAGCTCGGCTACGCCACCGAGATCGGGAACGCCATCGCCGGCATTCCGGCCGGGTGGGAGACCTACATGGCGGGTCGCGGCGGGACGTTCCTGGCGAACCTCAAGGTCGCGATCGACCAGGGCAACAACGCCGAAATCGTGAACCAGTTGAGCAGTTTCGTGCTGTACGGCGCACTGGCGACGATCACGCCGATCTACAACGCTCTGCTCACCTACACCCCCCGCGGCAGCACCGTGCCGAATCCCGGTATCCCCCAACAGATCGCGCAGAACTTTGCGAATGCCGTCGGCGCGATCTTCAGCAGCACCACGCTCGTCAACGGCATCTTCCAGCCGATCTACGGTGCGGCGCTGAGCGTGTTGGCCACCGCGGGAGACATCGTCGGTGGTCTGGTCCAGTCGGTGTCGGCCGGCGACGCCGTGGGAGCGATCAACACCGTGGTCAACACCCCGGGTCTGTTCGTGAACGCCGTCCTGAACGGCTGGAACAACCCGAAGTCCGCCGCGCCGTTCCCGGCTCTGCTGACCTTCATCCCGGTCGCACCCCCGACCGACCCGGCCAACGGTGTGACCGTGACCGGTACTTCGATCGGTCTGCTGGGCCGGCTGCTGGTCTCCATCCCGCAGGCGATCGCCAAGGCCATCACCCCCGTCACCACGACAACGGCCAGCAGCACCCCGGCGGCGACCGCGGTGTCCGCGGCTGCGGAGTCGGCGCAGACCAAGGCAGTGACGGCCGGTACCACCGAGGTGGCCACGACCACGGCTGAGGGATCCACGGCGACCTCGGCGGCCGGCTCGACCGAGAGCACGACGACCGAGGCCGCGGAAGCCGTGGCCAAGAGCGAGGTTTCGGTCCCGACCGCGGCCAGCAAGACCGCGAAGAAGACGGCCAGCGGTTCGTCGACGAAGGCGGGCGGTGACACCGGGTCGGCCGTTAAGGCCACCGACGGCAAGAAGTCCACCGCAGGCAGTGCCCGCAGCCCGCGCGGCAAGGCCTCGTCGTCGAGCTCGTCCTCGAGCTCATCGTCGAGCTCGTCGGACGCCAAGTAACACCTATGAAGAGCCGGGCCCCCGCATGGGGGCCCGGCTTTTTCAAGTGAGGACTGTCGACATGACCGACGTAACCGCAGCACCGCGAGCGCCGATCGAAGCGGCCCGCCGGGCCGAGACTCCCGACGGCATGACACCCGCCGACGTGGTCGCACAGCTGGCGGCCGCCGTTCCCGAACGGACTGGGGACGACTACCTCATCTACGAGCAACACGGCCGCTGGACATTGGCGATCGGCGCGCGTACGTCCATCGAGCTCGATCGCGACGAATGCCGCATCCGCGATGGCCAGACTGTGGTCGCCCACCAGTGGAGCGGGCGCCCGGCGCATGTGCTCGCCACCGCGCTCGAGTCCACGTTGGTGGACGGTGAGCCGGCATTCGGCTGGATCGCCTTCGAGCTCGGTGCGCATCGCCACGGTTTGTTCGACAAGCTTCCGGTGGATGCACCTCTGGCCCGTATCTTCACCCCGCGTAGCCGGGTCATCGTCTCGGACGACGGAATCCAGGTGGTCAACGCCGACAAGGAGCTCGACGCGGCGATCCGGGCACTGCAGCCCGACCGCCTCAACGCACGGGTCGGCGTGGTGGACGTGACCGCTGACCCAAGCCGATACCGCGATCGCGTCGCGACGGCGGTCGCCGAGATCCGGGATGGGCGCTACCAGAAGGTCATCCTGTCCCGCACCGTCGACGTGCCATTCTCCGTTGACTTCCCGGCGACGTACAGCCTGGGGCGCAGGCACAACACGCCTGCGCGATCATTTCTGCTGCGGCACGGTGGAATTCGCGCTCTGGGATTCAGTCCCGAATTGGTGGCAGCGGTGCGCAGCGACGGTGCGGTGGTGACCGAACCCCTGGCCGGCACGAGGGCGTTCGGACGCGGACCCAACGACGACCGCGCAGCCCGGGACGATCTGGAATCCGATGCCAAGGAGATCGTCGAGCACGCGCTGTCGGTGCGGACCTCTCAGGACGAGATCGCCGAGGTCGCCGAGCCGGGCAGCGTCGCGGTCACCGACTTCATGACGGTGCGGGAGCGGGGCAGTGTTCAGCACCTCGGCTCGACCGTCGGCGGCACCCTGCTTCCCACCCGCAACCGGATGGACGCGCTGGAGGCGCTGTTCCCGGCCGTGACGGCGTCCGGAATCCCCAAAGGTCCTGGCGTCGAGGCGATTCTGCGGCTCGACGAAATGCCACGCGGCCTGTATTCCGGTGCGGTCGCGATGTTCACCCCCGACGGTGGGATGGATGCCGCGCTGGCGTTACGCGCGGTGTACGAAGCCGATTCCCGAACCTGGCTGCGCGCCGGCGCGGGCATCATCGCCGCCTCGACGCCCGAGCGGGAGTTCGAGGAGACCTGCGAGAAGATGGCCTGCCTGGCGCCTTACCTCGTCGCGCGGTGAGCCGGCTCAGCCACTCAACTGCGCGACGATGGAGCGCTTGTCGATTTTGCCCACCGCTGTCGTCGGCAAGGCGGGCATCGGCGCGATCATGTCCGGGCGGCAGTGTACAGCGACGCCGCGGGCGTCGAGATGCTCGTTGAGCTCGGGCAGCGTAACCGGGCTGCCGCGGAAAACAATTGCCGCACAGATTTTCTCGCCCAGATAAGGATCGGGCAGGCCGATCGCGGCGGCGGCCGCGATCCGCGGATGGGTCAGCAGATGGCTCTCCAGGTCCAGGGCGGCCACGGTTTCCCCGCCACGAACAATGACATCCTTGACTCTGCCGGTCACCTCGAGATACCCATTGGCGAACCGGCGGACCTTGTCCCCGCTGCGGTAGAAGCCGTCCGGGGTGAACGAACGCTGGTTCTCTGCCTCCGCCCGGAAGTACCCGTTGATGGTGTACGGCCCGCGAACCAGAAGCTCTCCCGGCTGGCCGTCCGGCACTGGAGCGCCGGTGTCGTCGACGATGCGCAACTCGTCGTCATCGGCCAGCGGCCGGCCCTGGGTGTGGTCGACGATCTCCGGGGGGTCTCCAATCCTGGTGTAGCACAACAGGCCTTCGGCCATCCCGAATACCTGCTGCAGGCCGGGAGTGAGCGCAGACCGGATGTGGCCGGCATCGTCTGAGGCCAGCTTGGCGCCACCGACCTGAAGCAGCCGCAGCGTGGTCGGGAGTTGGTCCTCCCATTGGCAGGCTTGCGCCCACAACCGGGCCAGCGCGGGCACCAGCGCGGTGGCCGTGACACGGTGACGGGCGATGGTGGCGAATGCGGCTTCCGGGCTGGGGTCGCGGCCGAACACGACGGTGGCGCCCACGCTCATGGCGCCGAGCAGGCCCGGGCACGCGAGCGGAAAGTTGTGGCCGGCAGGCAGCGCGACAAGGTAGACGTCGTCGCTCGTCAGGCGGCACAGCGCGGCGCTGGCGGTGGCGTTGTAGACGTAATCGTCGTGCGTGCGGGGGATCAGTTTCGGGGCACCTGTCGTACCACCGGACACCAGCAGCAGAGCTGGGTCGCTGGTGGCGGGCTGCAGCCGCGGCGGCCTTCCGTTGCCCTCGCACAGCTGCGACCACGCGATGTGCGGACCCGCATCACCGTCGATGATCACGTGTCGCAACTGGCTGGGGCGCTTCACAAGCCGCTCGGCCATCGCCCGGTAGTCGAAGCTGGGATCGCTGCCCACGATGATCCCGACCGCGCCGCTGACGTCGAGGAAGTGTGCCAGCTCCGCGTCCCGGTGACCGGGCAGGCAGAGCACGGGCAGCGCGCCGGCACGCAACAGACCGAACAGCGCGACCGCGAATTGGCAGCTGTTCGGCAACTGAACCAACACGCTGTGCCCCGGCCCGATGCCCAGGGCGGACAGCCCGGCGGCGGCAGCGTCGGCTCGACGGTCGAGCTCGGCGTAGGTGAAGCGAGCCGAATCATCGACGATTGCCGGCCGGTCGGGCCACTGCGTCGCCGCCGACCGCAAGATCTCGTCGAGGGGCTGGCCGGCCCAGTATCCCGAGTCGCGATAGTGGCTCGCGCGGTTCGGGGGAAAGGGGGTGAATCCGCTCATTGCGCTCCCTGACGTAGGCATCTCCGAGCAGTCAGCATAGGGTAGCCTTCCCAAAGTTAGGTGAGGCTGTTCTGAGATAGGGAGGCGACAGTGACCGCGGCTGAAGCGGCCATGATCACCGACCGGATCGCCGAGGTGCTCGGCGTCGATCACGCCGACATCGACCCGGACGGCGACCTGATCGCGCAGGGTTTGGACTCGATTCGCATGATGACGCTGGCCGGTCGCTGGCGCCGCGCGGGATTCGACGTCGACTTCGCCCGGCTGGCGGCCGCTCCGTCGGTCCGTGCCTGGGCCGAACTGCTGACCACCGCCCACCCTGCGAATCCGCTTCCTGCGCAATCACAACCGGCTGTCGGCGAGCCGTTCCCGATGGCGCCGATGCAACACGCGATGTGGGTCGGCAGGCACGCCGATCAACAACTCGGCGGCGTGGCCGGCCACCTCTACGTGGAGTTCGACGGCGACGCGCTGGACCCGGAGCGGATCCGGCAAGCGGCCACCCTGCTGGCGGCCCGCCACCCGATGCTGCGGGTGCAGTTCCTGCCCGACGGCACCCAGCGGATCGGCGTCCCGCCGGCCACCTTCCCGGTCGACGTCATCGACCTGCGTGAGTCCGATGACGTCGAGCGGCGGCTGGCCGCGATACGGGCGGAGAAGTCGCGCCAGCAGCTCGACGGGCAGGTCTTCGAACTCACGCTGACCCTTCTGCCCGGCCGGCGCAGCCGGCTGCACGTCGACCTGGACATGCAAGCCGCGGACGCGATGAGCTACCGAGCGCTGATGGCCGATCTGGCCGCGCTGTATCGCGGTGTCACACTCCCCGACATCGGCTACACGTATCAGCAATACCGCCAACAGCTTTCGCCGCCGGACCGGTACGACGCCGACCGGCAGTGGTGGTCGGACCGCGTGCCGGAGCTACCTGACGCCCCCGCGCTGCCGGTGGTGCCCGCCGCGGAACAGACCGACCCGCACCGGCCCGGTCGCCGCTGGCATTGGCTGGACCCACACACCCGCGACGGGCTTTTCGACCGGGCCCGCCGCCACGGCGTGACTCCGGCGATGACGCTGGCAGCCTCTTTCGCCGACACGGTGGGCGGCTGGTCGGCAGACCCGCGCTTTCTGCTCAACGTCCCGCTGTTCGGGCGGGAACCGCTGCATCCCGACATCGAGAACGTGGTCGGCGACTTCACCTCGTCGCTGCTGCTCGATGTCGACCTCGCTGCCGCCGACACCCCGAGTCGGCGGGCACAGGTGCTGCAGCACACCATGCACGAAGCGGCGGCGCACGCGTCGTACCCGGGCTTGTCGGTGCTGCGGGACATCAGCCGACATCGCGGGACACAGGCGCTCGCCCCGGTCGTGTTCACCAGCGCCCTCGGTCTCGGCGAGCTGTTCCCTGCCGATGTGACAACGCAATTCGGCACTCCGGAGTGGATCATCTCCCAAGGGCCGCAGGTCCTGCTCGACGCCCAGGTGACCGAGTTCGCCGGCGGCATCCTGCTCAACTGGGATGTCCGGGAGAGTGCATTCCACCCCGGCGTCATCGACGCGATGTTCGCCCATCACATCGACGAAGTGCAGCGCCTGGCGCGCGACGACGACGCCTGGGACAGCAGGCGTGGCCCGCTGCTTCCCCCGTCGCAGCGCGCCGCGCGGGAAGCGGTGAACAGCAGCGCCGCACCCAGCGGAAAGATGTTGCACGACGGCTTCTTCGACCTCGCATCGCGTCAACCCGACGCGCCTGCGGTGTTCAGCAGCATGGGCGACCTGACGTATGAGGACCTGCGCCGACAGGCGTTGGCAGTGGCCGCCGCGCTGCGGGCCACGGGACTTCCCGACGGCGGCACCGTTGCGGTGCTGGGGCCCAAGACGGCCGAACAGATCCCGGCGCTGTTGGGTATCCACGCGGCCGGCGGAGTCTATCTGCCGATCGGCATCGACCAGCCGGCCGAGCGGGCCCAGCGGATCCTCACCAGCGGGGCGGTCGACATGGCCCTGGCCTGCGGCGCCGAACTACCGGAGGTGCCGATTCCGTGCATGACGGTCGCCGAGGCGATCACGCGCGGTGACGGCTGCGAATCACCCACTGTCACCGGGGATCCGGACCGCCTGGCCTACGTACTGTTCACCTCAGGATCGACCGGCGAGCCCAAGGGTGTCGAGGTCTCCCACGACGCCGCGATGAACACCGTCGAGTTCATCACCGGCCATTTCGGGCTCGGGCCGCAGGACCGGTGCCTGGCGCTGTCCACACTCGAGTGCGACATCTCGGTGCTGGATGTGTTCGCCACCCTGGCCACCGGTGGGGCGATCGTCGTGGTCGACGAAGAACACCGCCGCGACCCCGACCACTGGGTGCGGCTCATCCAACGCCATCGGGTCACGGTCTTGCACTTCCTGCCCGGCTGGCTGGCGATGCTGCTCGACGTCGCCGGCTCGCTGCCGACGGTACGGGTGGTACCGACCGGGGGTGACTGGGTCACCCCGGCGATGGCGCACCGGCTGCGCGACCTGGCTCCCGACGTACGGTTCGCCGGGCTGGGTGGGGCCACCGAGACCGCGATCCACAACACCATCTGCGAGGTGGCCGACGTCCCCGCACACTGGACCGCTATTCCGTTCGGAAAGCCGTTGCCGAACAACCGATGCCGCGTCGTGGGTGCCGGCGGCGCGGACTGCCCGGACTGGGTGGTGGGCGAGCTGTGGATCGGTGGGCGGGGACTTGCCCGGGGATATCGCGGCCGGCCGGACCTCACCGCGGAGCGGTTCGTCGAACACGACGGGCTGCGCTGGTATCGCACCGGTGACCTGGCCCGGTTCTGGCCGGACGGGACCTGCGAATTCGTCGGACGCGCCGATCACCGGGTGAAGCTCAGTGGCTACCGCGTCGAGCTCGGTGAGGTGGAAGCGGCGCTGCATCGTGTGCCCGGCGTGCTGGGTGCCGTGGCGGTGACCGTCCCCGGGCGCACCGAGTCTGCGGACCGCCTGGCTGCCGCCGTCCAGCTGGCGGCCGGGGCGAGCCTGGACTCTCTTCATACGCGGATCGTCAAAGACCTACCCGCTCATATGGTTCCGCGACATATCGAGGTGTTCGACCGGATCCCCTACTCCGTCGGGGGCAAGGTCGACCGCAACGCCGTCGCCCGACGGCTGGCCGAGCGGGTGGACGCCGGAAGCGGGCACCGCCCCCCGACGGGTCCGGTGCAGTCGGCGCTGGCCGCGATCGTCGCCGATGTCCTCGGCGCGGCCACGGTCGGAGCCGATGACGACTTCTTCGCCCTCGGCGGCGATTCCGTGCTGGCGACCACGGTCGTGGCACGGATTCGGCAACGACTGGACGTCACGGAGGTTAGCGTCGCCGACATCTTCGCCACCCGCACCGTCGAAGCCCTGGCCCGGCGACTCGGTGAGCTGGAGCCTGCCGACCGGCTCGACGCGATCGCCGAGCTGTACCTCGAAGTCGCCCTCATGGACACCGCCGAGGTCGCCTTGGCGCTCACCCGGAGATCTGATGACTGACACCCTCACCGACCCGTTCGACCAGCAGCGGCTGGAGTTGTTGCGTAAGAAGCTGTCTCAGCGTGGATTGCTGGCCGAACCGTCCACGCTGGCGGACCCGGCCGTGATGACCGACGGTCAGCGCCGGATGTGGTTCGTCCACTCCATCGACAGCACAGGGGCGCTGCTGAACGTCTGCGTCTCGTACCGGCTGAGCGGTGAAGTCGACGCGACCCGACTGCGTGCGGCCGTCAGCGCCGTCGCCGAGCGCCATCCGATCCTGCGTACCACCTACCAGACGGGCGCCGACGGTGAACCGCGCCTGACCGTCCACGACGAGCTCGCCCCCGGCTGGGCCGAGCACGACCTCCGCGAGCTCGGCGCGCAAGCTCGCGGACTGCGCCTGGAAGTTCTCGCGCAGCGCGCGTTCACGGCGCCCTTCGATCTGAGTACTGAGTCACCGCTGCGGATCACATTGGCCCGCACTGGTTCCGACGAGTATGTATTGCTGCTGGCGGCGCACCACATCGCCTGGGACGACGCCTCGTGGCGAGTGTTCTTCGCCGACCTCAGCACCGCTTACCACGGCAACCACCTACCGCCGGCTCCCCAGGTCGAAACACCCGCCTCCGGCAGCGACGACGCCGACGTGGAGTATTGGCGCGCGCTACTCGCCGACCCACCCGAACCGCTGGAACTGCCCGGTCCCAGGGGATCTGCGGTTCCCACCGAGTGGCGGGCCGCCCGGCACACCACCCGATTGGACTCCCGCACCGTCGATGCGGTGACCGCGCTGGCGCACGACACCGGGGCGACGCCGTACATGGTTCTGTTGGCGGCGTTCTCGGCGTTGATGCAGCGGTATACGCACGCCGACGATTTCCTGGTTGCCGCACCGGTTCTCAACCGTAGTTCCGATGACGTCATCGGCTACTACGGCAACACCGTCGCACTGCGCATGCGGCCGGATCGCTGGAGCACTTTCGGTGATCTGGTCGCCGCCGCGCGGGATGCCGCCCTGGGTGCCTTCGCCCATCAGCGGGTCAACCTCGACCGGGTGGTCCGCGAGCTGAACCCGGACCGCCGTTACGGCGTCGAACGGATGGCGCGGGTGAGCTTCGGCATGCGCCATCCGGACGGTGACGGCTTCCAACCGGGGGGCATCACCTGCCGGCGCGCCGAATTCCGCGGCCAGTTCGCTCAACTTCCGCTGGGATTCATGGTCGAGATCGCCGGCGGCGAGGCAGAAGTGGAGATCGAGTACCTCACCGAGGTCATCGATGCGGGTTTGGCCGAGCAGATGCTGCGGAGTTTCGTCATTCTCCTCGAGGACGCGCTGATCCATCCGGACCGGGTGCTGGCCGATCTGGCCGTGCTCGACGAGGCGGACACCGCGCGGTTGTTCGAGATGTCCCGGGGTGAGGATTTCGCCTGCCCGCCGATGACACTCGGTGACCTGGTCGCCGAGCAGGCTGTCCGCCAGCCGGATGCGATCGCAGTGGTCTACGAGGGCCGCCATTACACCTACCGCGAGCTCAACGCGGCTGCCAACCGGCACGCACATTGGCTCGCCGCCCAGGGCATCGGCGCCGAAGATCGGGTTGCGGTGCTGCTGGAGAAGTCGCCGGAGCTGGTCATCACCGCGCTGGGTATCGCCAAGGCGGGCGCGGTCTATCTGCCGGTAGATCCCGAGTATCCGGCCGACCGCATCGCCTACATCCTCGGCGACGCGGATCCGAAGGTGGTGATCCGCCAACCCGTCAGCGGTGTCGAGAACTTCCCCGACCACGACCCCGGTCCGTCGGATCTGGTGCGCCCGTTCGGCCCGGCCAACACCGCCTACCTGATCTACACCTCGGGGTCGACCGGCCTGCCCAAGGGGGTGCAGGTACCCCACCGTCCCGTCGCCGACTACTTCCGGTGGTTCGCCCAGGAATACCAGATCGGTCCCGACGACCGCCTCCTGCAGGTGGCCTCGCCGAGCTTCGACGTCTCGATCGGTGAGACCTTCGGGATCCTGGCGCAAGGCGCCCGGTTGGTGATCCCACGCAGCGACGGACTGCGGGACATCGGCTATCTGACCGATCTGCTGCGGCGCGAGGCCATCACGTCGATGCACTTCGTGCCGTCGCTGCTCGGGTTGTTCCTGTCGCTGCCCGGCGTCGAGCAGTGGCGCAGCCTGCGGCGGGTGCCGATCGGTGGGGAAGCGCTGCCCGGCGAATTGGCCGACAAGTTCCACGCGACCTTCGACGCGCTGCTGCACAATTTCTACGGGCCCACCGAGACGGTCATCAACGCCTCCCGGTACAAGGTCGAGGGCAGGCAGGGCACCCGGGTGGTCCCGATCGGCACGCCCAAGATCAACACCGCGATCTATCTGTTGGACGACGCGTTGCGGCCCGTCCCAGCGGACGTGATCGGCGAAATCTACATCGGTGGAACACAACTGGCGCACGGCTACCACGACAGGCCGGCGCTGACCGCAGAACGGTTCGTCGCCGACCCCTTCACTCCCGGCGGACGGCTCTACCGTTCGGGCGACCTGGCACGGCGAAACCGGGACGGCGACCTCGAGTTCGTCGGCCGCGCGGACGAACAGGTCAAGATCCGCGGCTTCCGCATCGAACTCGGCGAGGTCGCCGCGGCCGTCACCGTGGACCCGAGTGTCGGGAATGCGGTCGTGGTCGCCGCCGACCTGCCCCAGCTCGGCAAGAGCGTGGTTGCCTACGTGGCACCGGCGGCCGGCGATGTCGTGGACGTCGAGCGGATCAGGATCCGGGTCGCCGCCGCGTTGCCGGACTACATGATCCCGGCCGCCTACGTCGTCGTCGACGAGATCCCGGTCACCGCCAACGGAAAGCTGGATCGGGCAGCCCTTCCGGCCCCCGAGATCGGGCCGGTGGTCGACTACCGCGCACCGGTAACCGAGACCGAGCGCACGGTCGCCGCCCTGTTCGCCCGGTTGCTCGGCGCCGGCGAAGTGGGTTGTGACGACTCGTTCTTCGCCCTCGGCGGACACTCACTGCTGGCGACCAAACTGGTCGCCGGGATCCGCGAGGCCTGCGGCGTCGAGGTGACCGTCCGCGACATCTTCGAAGCCGGCAGCGTCGGCGAACTCGCCGCGGTGATCGATGGGCGCCCCGGCCGTCAGGCACCGTCGGCCCGGCCGCCGCTGGTCGCCACCGGCGGCGACCCCGAGCGCGCGCCGCTGTCGGCCGCCCAGCTGCGAAGCTGGTTCCAGTACCGCGTCGACGGACCCAGCCCGGTGAACAACATCCCGTTCGCCGCCCGCCTGACCGGTCCCTGCGATGCCGATGCACTGGCCGCCGCCGTCGACGACGTGATCGCCCGGCACGAGATCCTGCGGACCGTCTACCGCGAGATCGACGGGGTAACCCATCAGATTGTCGACACCGGCGACGGCGATCACGTCCGGCGGCTCGACGGGCCCGACAATGATTGGCTGACAACCCAACTCGATGCCGAACGGGCACATCGGTTCGAACTCGAAACGCAACTGCCGATCCGCGTCGCCGTGCTGCGCACGCCCGGCGAATGTGTCCTGTCGATGGTCGTGCACCACATCGCCGCCGACCACTGGTCGGCCGGGGTGCTGTTCACCGACGTTCTCACCGCCTACCGGGCACGCCGGGACGGCACCGCGCCGTCCTGGCAACCGCTGCCGATCCAGTACCGCGACTACGCCGCCTGGCAGATCCAGTTGCTCTCCGATACCGAGTTGATGGATGCGCAACGACAGTTCTGGGTGCGCGAACTCGACGGGCTCCCCGAGGACACCGGCCTGCGCCCGGATCTGCCGCGGCCGCCGATGGCCGGCGGTGCCGGAGCGGCCATCCCGCTGCACTTCGACACCGCTGTACGAGAACGGCTGACCATGCTGAGCCGCGAGCTCGGGATCACCGAGTTCATGTTGCTGCAAACAGCCGTCGCGGTGGTCCTGAGCAAAGCCGGTGGTGGTCATGACATCCCGCTGGGCACTCCGGTTGCGGGCCGCACCGACACCGAATTGGACCGGCTGGTCGGCTTCTTCGTCAACATCCTGGTGCTGCGCAACGACCTGTCGGGCAATCCCACGCTGCGCGAGATCCTGCTGCGCTCCCGTGAGATGGCGCTGGCGGCCTACGCCAACCAAGACCTTCCGTTCGACCGGGTGGTCGATGCGGTCAACCCGGTGCGGTCGTTGTCGCGTAACCCGCTCTTCCAGGTGGTCGTCCATGTGCGCGAGGAGCTTCCCGAGAATCAGCTGATCGAATCAGGACCCGGCGGCGACACCCGATTCACTGCCCTGGAGCCGACATTCGACGTGGCCCACGCCGATCTGAGCGTGAACTTCTTCGTCGGTGACGGCGGCTATCGCGGACACGTGATCTACCGCACCGAGTTGTACCACCCGTCGACGATGGAGCGCTTCGCCGGTTGGCTGGGTCACGTCATCGAAGCGTTCGCCGCCGATCCTGATGTGCGATTGCGTGATGTCGACCTGCTCGGCGATTCGGAACGGCAGCAGGTCCTCGGCCAGAGCCGAGGCATCGAATCGCCGGCTGACCGGCCTCGCACCGTCCCGGGACTGCTCGAGGCCGGCCGGGCGTCGGGGCAGGACCGGATCGCGCTGCGGTGCGGTGACGATGAGCTCGATTACGCCGCGCTGCATCACCGTTCGGATCGCTTCGCGCAGCTGCTGGTGAGCCACGGCGTCGGCCCGGGATCCCTGGTCGGCATGTCGATGCGCCGGGGGATCGACCTGGTGGTCGCGCTCGTGGGCATCATGAAAGCCGGTGCCGGGTTCTTCCCGCTCGACCCCACCTACCCTGTCGCGCGCAAGCAGCTCATGCTCGACGACGTCCAACCCGGCGTCGTGGTGGTCACCGCAGAGGCCGGTGCGTCGATGCCGGCCGCCGACGGGGTCACGGTGATCTCGATGGACGATCCTGCGGTCCGCGCCGAGCTGGCGTCCGCCGATCCCGTTCCCGCGCTGACCCCGCCGCACCCCGACGACCCGATGTACCTGATGTTCACGTCCGGCTCCACCGGGAAACCGAAGGGCGTCGTGGGCACCCACCGTGCGATGAGCACCCGGTTGACCTGGCAGCTCAAGCACTATCCGGTTCCGGGACAGGACATCCGGCTCGCGCAGGCGCCGATGACCTTCCTGGAAGGGTGCATCGAGACGCTGGCCGGACTCGCCGCCGGCGCGACACTCATCGTCGCCGACGACGCCGAGCACCGCGACGCCGAGGCGATCGCGGGGCTGATCGAGCGGCATTCCGTCGCTCAGGTCACCGGTGTCGCCAGCCTGGTGTCCGCGCTCGTCGACAGCGCACCGGATGCCGTGCGCGCATTGCGCCGGCTGGTGACCTGTGGTGAGCCGGTGAACGTTTCGCTGCTGCAGCGGCTGGTCGACTGCGTAGGTGATGGTGCGGCGCGAACCGTCGAGTTGCTCAACGCGATCGGTGCCACCGAGACGTCCGGTGCGTTGATCCGTGGCCCGCTGGATCTGCCCGTCCCCACGATCGGCACGCCGATGGAGGGGTCGCAGGTCTACTTGCTCGACGAGGCGCTGCAGCCGGTGCCGGTCGGCGTCGTCGGCGAGCTCTACTACGCCGGCGAGCAGATCGCGCGCGGGTACTGGAAGCAGCCTGCCTTGACCGCATCTCGTTTCGTCGCGAATCCCTATGCGGCCGAGCCGGGGTCGCGCTTCTACCGCAGCGGCGACCGGGCACGGTGGACCGAGGACGGCCATCTGGAATTCGTGGGCCGCACCGACCACCAGGTGAAGGTGCGCGGGTTCCGGGTGGAACTCGCCGAAGTCGAAGCCGCCCTGAAGGCCGCTGACGGTGTCGCCGTCGCCGCCGCGCGGACCTGGGACGGGCCGAGCGGCGCCTCCCTCGCGGGCTACGTCGTACCGCGGGATCCGGTGGACGATCCGGCGGCGTTCGCCGCTTCGGTGCGTGCCTCGGTGGCTGCGGCGCTGCCGGGCTACATGACACCGGCGACGATCTCGGTGCTCGACGTGATGCCGGCGACCGAATCCGGAAAGCTGAACCGCCCGGCGCTGCCACGCCCCGAGGTTCACACCACCGGTGCGAGCGAGCCGGCCAGAACCGACACCGAACGGGCCGTCGGCGCAGCGATGGAGCAGCTGCTCGATGTGGCCGGGATCGGCAGGGACGACGACTTTTTCGCACTCGGCGGGGACAGCATTCTGTCGGTACAGCTCGCGGCGCGGATTCGTGCGGCAGGGTTGACGGTCGAGCCCCGGACGATCTTCTCCCATCCCACCGTGGCGTCGCTGGCCGCCGCGATCGACGACGGACAGCTGGACCCGGCGCACGGCCGCGCCGACACCCGGCACCAGGCGATGAGCGTGTCGGGACTGTCGGCGGGTGACCTGGCGGCTTTGAAGGCCTCGTGGTCGAAGGCTCGCCCGTCGTGACCGCCGATGTCGACATCGAGGATGTCCTGGCCCTCTCGCCGTTGCAACGTGGCCTCTACTCGCATGCCACGCTGACCGGACCCGACGGCGAAGATCCCTACGTCATCGCGATGACGGCCGACGTGACGGGTCCGCTCGACGCCAACCTGTTACGTGACTGCGCGGCAGCGATGTTGGTGCGCCACCCCAACCTGCGGGCCAGCTTCTGGCACCAGGATCTACCGCAACCGGTCCAGATCGTGCCCGCCTCGGTCGAACTGCCGTGGCAGCACCTGTCGGCCGCGGGTGAGGGACAGGCCGCCGATATCGAACGGCGCGAACGCAGCAGGCCGTTCGCGTTGCACGACGGCCCGCTGATCCGGTTCCTGCTCATCGAGCTGCCCAACCGGCAGTGGCGGCTGGTGGTCACCGCGCATCACATCGTGCTCGACGGCTGGTCGTCGCCGGTGTTCATCGGTGAGATGCTCACGCTGTACCGCGTCGGTGGCAACCTCGACGCGCTGCCGACTCCGCGGCTGTACCGCGACTACATCGGCTGGCTCGCCGACCGTGATCTGCAGGCCGGGGAAGACCTCTGGCGCCGGCATCTGGCCGATGTGCCCGGGCCGACGTTGTTGTCACCGGCGTTGGGCGGTGACGGGTCGGGTCTGCCGAAGCGCACCGAGCTGTCGCTGCCCGCCGCCGACACCGAACGACTTGCCGCCGCGGCCCGGTCGCGCGGCATCACCCTGAACACGGTGATGCAGATGGCCTGGGCGCTGATCGTGTCTCGGCTGACCGACCGTGATGACGTCGTCTTCGGGGTGACCGTCTCCGGCCGGCCGCCCGAGCTCGCCGGCGTGGAAACCATGGTCGGCCTGTTCATCAACACCCTTCCGCTGCGGGTGCGCCTTGACCCGAACAAGACTGTGGGACAGCACTGTTCCGCGCTGCAGCGGGACGCGGCCGAACTACGTGACCACAGCTACCTGAGCCACTCGCAGCTTCGGACACTGGCCGGCGTCGGCGAGATGTTCGACACCCTGCTGGTCTACGAGAGCTTTCCGCCCGGCGGCGTGGTCGGCGGTCAGCAGTTCGCCGCCGGCGACGTCACCTTCCGGCCCGCAGCGATGGAAAGCCTGACCCATTTCCCGGTGACGGTCGCCGCCTACCGCAACACCGCCGAGCTGACACTGCTGGTCGAGGTCACCGACAATGCGTTGGGGATGATGTCGCCGGACAAGCTCGGCCGTCGCGTGCTGCAAACGATGCGCCGCCTCATCGAGGAGTGGGACCGGCCGCTGGGTGGGATGGGGATCCTGCTCGAGGGTGAGGCGCCACCGATCGAGGTGCCCGCAGGTGGCGCCGAGGTCGGGGTGGCCGAGCGGTTCGCTGAAGCCGCTGTGGTGCATCGTGATTCCATCGCACTTCGGTGGAATGGCGGCCAACTGAGCTATCACGAGCTCGACGAGCAGTCGGACAGGATCGCGGGGTTCCTGGCCGATCGCGGCGTGCGCGCGGAGACGCCTGTTGCGATCCAGCTCCCGCGAGGCGCTGACTATGTGGTGGCGATGCTCGCGGTACTCAAGGCCGGCGGCATGTATGTGCCGCTCGACCCGGCGATGCCGGCGGGTCGGGTGGAGTCCATTCTCGCCCAGACCGGAGCTGCCATCGTCATCGACGACACCACGGTGGCTGCCGCCCGAACCGCACCGCGGCTGCGCAGGCCAACCCATTCGGGCCAAGCCGCCTACGTGGTGTTCACCTCCGGCACCACCGGAGAACCCAAGGGTGTCATCGGAACTCATGCGGCACTGCTCGCCTACATCGACGATCACGCCGAGCGGATGCTGACGCCGGCAGCCGAACGCCTCGGCAGGCCGCTGCGCATCGGCCACGCCTGGTCGTTCGCGTTCGACGCCGCCTGGCAACCGCTGGCGGGACTGCTGTTCGGCCACGCCGTGCACCTCATCTCCGAGAGTGACCGCAGGGATGCCGAGGTGCTCGTCGACATCATCGAACGGGACGGGATCGACATGCTCGACGTCACCCCCTCGCTGTTCACCAGTCTGCGTCAGGCCGGGCTGCTGGATTCGGGCCGACTCTCGGTGCTCGCGCTCGGCGGTGAAGCGGTCGGAGCGGGGGACTGGACCGATATCCGGAAAGCCTGTACCGGAACGCTATTGGCGGCGCACAACTGTTACGGCCCGACCGAGACGACCGTCGAGGCCGTCGTTGCCGCGATAGCGGACCACGACGCACCGGTGATCGGCTACCCGACGCGGTCGACGCGCGCCGTTGTCCTCGACTCCTGGCTGCAGCCCGTTCCCGACGGCGTGGTGGGCGAACTGTATCTGGCCGGCGAGCAGGTGACGAGGGGTTACCTCGGTCGCGCGGCCGAGACCGCGACACGATTCGTCGCCGCTCCAGGTGGCGCCCGGATGTACCGCACCGGCGATCTGGTGCGTCGCGATCACGACGGCGCACTGGTTTTCGTCGGCCGGGCCGATGCCCAGATCCAAGTCCGCGGACATCGCGTCGAGCTGGGCGAGATCGAGGCGGTGCTGGAAGAGATGCCCGGGGTGCGGCACGTACACGTCGCGGTGCAGGGACAGACCGCCGGTCCCCGGCTGGTCGCGTATGTCGCCGGTGACGTGACGGTGGCGCAGCTGCGGCCGCTGCTGCGGAACAGGTTGCCGCGCTACATGCTTCCGCACCGGCTGATCGTCGTCGAGACGATTCCGCTGACCGCCAACGGCAAGGTCGACGAGGCGGCGCTGGCAGCCACGGTGTCACCCGACGAGGCTCCGGAGCCGCCGAGCACCCCGACCGAGATCGCCCTTGGCCATGCCGTCGCGGAGCTGCTGGGCCTTCCCGCCGTCGACCTCGACGCCGACCTGCTGGAGCTGGGGCTGGACAGCATCGCCGCGCTGTCCTTGGTCCAGCTCGCGCGCAGCAGTGGGCTGTCGCTGCGGGCTCGGCTGGTCCTGGAGTGCGGGACGCTGCGCGAACTCGCGGCCGCAGTGGATCGCGACACCGACGACGAACTCGCTGCCGGCCCGGAGCCGCAGGGCCCGATCCCCGCGCTGCCTGCCGTGCACTGGCTCTATGAGCACGGCGATCCGCGACGCCTGTCGCAGGTGGAGGCGATCCGATTGCCCGTCGACGCGACCGCCGCGCGGCTGCGTCTGTTGCTGAACGGGATCGCCGCGGGACACGAGATGTTCCGCAGCCGCCTCGACCGCGCCACGATGACGTTCGTTCCGACCGGTCGAGACCACATCCCCTGGCCGAGGTCGTGGTCGCCGGCGAACTCGGTGACGCCGTCGCCGAACACGCGGCCGCCGCGATCGAACGGCTCGATCCCGAGCGTGGGCACCTGACCGAAGCGCTGTGGCTGCACGGCCCCGGCGAGCCGGGCGTTCTCGTGCTGGTCGTTCACGTACTGGCGATGGATCCCGCGTCATGGCGGGTCGTGCTCGGCGAGTTGATGGCCAACTGGTCGGCGGCCGGTGCTGCCGAGTTCGGCCCCGTCAGCGGTGAACAGGTCAGCTATCGCCGGTGGGCGCACCGCCTTGCCGACCGTGCGGCCGCACTCGACACCGCCGGCTTCTGGCTCGCGCAGATCGACGGCGAAGATCCGGCGTTGGGGGACCGGCGGGTGCGCCCCGGGGAGGATCGGTTCGCCGACCTCGCGATCACCGTGACGGTCACCGAGGCCGACGTCACCGGTGCGTTGGTGCGCGCAGAGACACCGATCCAAGACCTGCTGGCCGATGCGTGTGCCCGCTTGATCATTCGCTGGCGCGAGCAGCGCGGCGACGTCAGCGCGGTTCCCCTGCTGGCGTTGGAAACCCATGGCCGCACCGGTGCGGACGATACCGTCGGCCTGCTCAGTGCCATCTATCCGTTGCGAATCACGCCGGGTCATCCGATGCCCGAGATACCAGGTCAGTCAACCGATTACGCTGTGCTGCGCTACCTGAGGCAGGACACCGCCGAGCTGCTGCGAGGTTTCCCTGGTCCGCAGGTTCTCCTGAATTACCTCGGCAGGCTCGACCTCGACGCCGGAGCACTGCTGGACCGCGGTCTACTCGCCCAGCTGTCGATCATGACCGAACCGAACGTCGCGGTGCGACACGAACTGACCCTGGTCGCTGCCGTCGCCGGCGGAAAGCTGGTCACCCAGTGGCGAACTCTGCCCGACATTTTCAGTGCGACGGATATCGCTGCGCTGCAGCAGATCTGGTCCGATGTTCTGCAGGAGTTGGCGGGGGTGACATCGTGATACGACGGTTGGCTGTTCTCGGCGCCGGAGCCAAGGCGGTGGCGGTGGCCGCGAAGGCGGCGATGCTGCGGGAGATGGGCGTCGCCACGCCGGAGATCGTTGCTGTCGAGCGCACGGCGGTCGCGGCGAACTGGCGCGCGGGCGGCGGCTGGACCGACGGCCAGCACCGGCTGGGCACAAGCCCGGAGAAGGACGTCGGTTTCCCGTACCGGTCGATGATCCTGCCGGGCCGCAACGGCGAACTCGACCAGCGGATGATGCGGCTGAGCTGGCAGTCCTTCCTGGTGGGCACCGGACGCTTCGCGGAGTGGGTGGACCGCGGCAAGCCCGCGCCGACCCATGAGACCTGGGCGAACTACCTGCGCTGGGTGGCCGACGCCGTCGCGCTGAATGTTGTGGACGGCGAGGTCATCCGGATGTCCCTCGACGGCCAGTCGTGGGTGCTTCACACCGGCGGCGGCACGGTCGAGGCAGACGCGGTGATGATCACCGGCCCCGGACAGCCGGGTCGCTCGGTGCTACCCGCCCATCCGCAGGTCCTCTCGATCGCCCAGTTCTGGGAGTTGTCGGCGTCGAAAGAACGGATCGATGCCGAGCGGGTCGCGGTGGTCGGCGGTGGTGAGACCGCGGCGTCGATGCTCAACGAGCTGTTCGGGCACCGGGTGTCCACGATCACGGTGATCTCGCCGCAGGCGACGTTGTTCACCCGGGGTGAGAGCTTCTTCGAGAACCGGATGTTCAGCGACCCGACGGATTGGGTCGGACTGACCCCGGCCGAGCGGCGAGACGTGATGGCCCGAACCGATCGCGGGGTTTTCTCTGCGCGCGTTCAGGATTCGCTGCTCGCCGACGATCGGATCCGGCATCTGCGCGGCCGGGTGGCGCACGGTGTCGCCGCGGACGGCCGGATCCGCATCACACTGCACACCAACCGGCACGGTGAGCGACTGGAGACGGTGCACGGATTCGACCTCGTCATCGACGGCTCGGGCGCCGACTCGCTGTGGTTTCTGCCGCTGTTGGCCCAGGACGCCCTGGACCTGCTCGAGGTCAGGCTGAACGGGCCGCTGACCAGCGACCGATTGCAGCAGGCGATCGGCGACGACCTCGCGTTGAGCGGGGTGGCGCCGAAGTTGTTCCTGCCCAACCTTTCCGGGCTCAATCAGGGTCCCGGATTTCCCAACCTGAGCTGCCTGGGGCTGCTCTCCGATCGCATACTCGGAGCCCGCCCCGGCGCGCAGCTGACCCAAACGAACGGGAGGAACGTTGAGTACCAATCCATTTGACGACGAGGGCGGCCGCTTCTATGTCCTGGTCAACGACGAGGAGCAGCACAGCCTGTGGCCGGCCTTCGCCGAGATCCCCAGCGGCTGGCAGGTCGCGTTCGGCGTGGCCGGCCGCGCGGACTGCGCGGAGTTCGTCGAGCAGAACTGGTCGGATATCCGGCCGAAGAGCCTGCGCGCAGCGACTCGACAGTGAAGTTATGCAATGCTAACTTCTCCATACATTGGTTAGGCAAACCTAAGGAGGCGGGGCCGGGTTCGACCGTCACCCCGAGACGATGCGGATGAACAACGGTGTAGTGACGCAGGCGCGTGCGGCGCGCGTGGACGCGGATGTGGTGAGCCGATTCGCCACCTGCTGCAAAGCGCTCGGCCTGCCGGTGTACGACCGGCGCCGCCCCGCCGACATGCCGGCCGCGCACCGGGCGTTCACCGAACTCACCCGGGTCGCGCACGATCAGTGCGACGCGTGGACCGGGCTGGCGGCCGCCGGCGGGGCGGACTCGCTCGAGGTGCTGGCCGCCGTCGTCCGCACCGCCGACACCAGTGGCGTGCTGCAGCGGCGCATCGAGCTGCCTGCCGGTGCGTTGGGGTTCGACTACGACACCGGGCTTTACCTGCGATTCCGCGCCACCACCACCGACGACTTCCGCCTCGCGCATGCCGCCGCGTTGGCGACCGACGGTGCGTTCCATGCCGCCGACGAGATCGTCGGCGAGATCCGCTCCCGCCGGCCGCAGTGGCATGAGGCACGCTGGGTCGACGTGGCGCTGCGGTCCCGCGCTCACCGCTGGTCGGATGTCGTGAAGCTGCTGACCCCGGTGGTCAACGACACCGGCCTCGACCCCTTCTTCGCGCATGCCGCGAAGGTGGCGCTCGGGGTCGCACTCGCCCGGCTCGGCATGTTCGCCCCGGCGTTGTCCTATCTCGAGGAGCCAGCCGGCCCGGTGGCCGTGGCCGCGGTGGATGGCGCACTGGTCAAGGCGTTGGCACTGCGTGCCTACGGTGACGAGGACACCGCCGCCGACGTATTGCAGGATCTCTACGCCGCCAACCCGGACAACGAGCAGGTCGAACATGCACTGTCCGACCCGACGTTCGGCGTTGTCACCACCACCGCGGCGCGGATCGACGCCCGCACCGACCCGTGGGATGTCGAAACCGAGCCCACCGCAGACGATTTCATCGATCCGGAAGCCCGCGAGCGGAAGGCCGCACTCCTCGAAGAGGCCGAACGTGAGCTGGGCGAGTTCATCGGCCTCGACGAGGTGAAGAACCAGGTGTCGCGGTTGAAGAGCTCGGTGGCGATGGCGTTGCGGCGCGAGGAGCGCGGATTGGCCGTGGCTCAACGCACCCATCACCTGGTGTTCGCCGGCCCGCCCGGCACCGGCAAGACGACGATTGCGCGCGTCGTCGCCAAGATCTATTGCGGTCTCGGACTGCTCAAGCGGGAGAATGTCCGCGAGGTGCACCGCGCGGACATGATCGGTCAGCACATCGGCGAGACCGAAGCGAAGACCAACGCCCTCATCGACAGTGCCCTCGATGGCGTGCTCTTTCTCGATGAGGCCTACGCCTTGGTCGCGACCGGCGCGAAGAACGACTTCGGTCTGGTTGCCATCGACACCCTGCTGGCGCGGATGGAGAACGACCGCGATCGCCTCGTGGTCATCATCGCGGGATATCGCGCCGACCTCGACCGGTTCCTGGACACCAACGAAGGTCTGCGGTCCCGGTTCACCCGCAGCATCGTCTTCCCGTCGTACTCGGCAGCCGAACTCGTCGAGATCGCCGTCGCGATGGCGGCCAACCGGGACAGCGTGTTCGAGCCCGCCGCCCTGCATCATCTCGAGGAACTGTTCGGCCGGCTGGCCGATTCGTCGACCCCCGACTCGACCGGCGTGGCGCGGCGCAGCCTCGACATCGCCGGCAACGGGCGCTTCGTCCGCAATGTGGTCGAACGGTCCGAGGAGGAAAGAGAATTCAGGTTGGATCACACGGACCTGGCCGGGGCTGACTTCACCGACGAGCAGTTGATGACGATCACCGCGTCCGACGTGCGCGCCTCGGTCGTGCCGCTGCTGGGTGGGCTCGGTCTGACGGTGCCTGACCCATCATGAGCGACGAAAGACGGTCCTTCTCGTCGCGTACGCCGGCCAACGACAACGCCGACCAGGTCACGTACCGGCGCGGATTCATCACTCGACACCAGGTGACGGGCTGGCGATTCGTCATGCGCCGCATCGCATCCGGCCTTGCACTCCACGACACCCGGATGTTGGTCGACCCGTTGCGCAGTCAGTCGCGCGCGGTGTTGATGGGCGTGCTGCTGGTTGTGACCGCTGTGCTCGGCTGCTTCGTGTTCTCGGTGCTGCGCCCTGGCGGCGTGCCGGGCAGCGACCCGGTGCTGGCCGACCGCTCCACCGCCGCGCTCTACGTGCGCCTGGGTGACCGGCTGCATCCGGTGCTCAACCTCACGTCCGCGCGGCTCGCCGTGGGGCGGGCGGTGGATCCCACCACGGTCAGCAGTGAGCAGCTGGACAAGTTCGCCCGAGGCAGCCTGATCGGCATCCCGGGAGCTCCGGAACGCATGGTGCAGAACACCTCTCGCGATGCACACTGGGCGGTGTGCGACGGCGCCGCCGGATCGGACCAGCCCGGGGTCACCGTGATCGCCGGACAGTTGGAACGCGGTGGAGCCCGCGCAGGCGAGCTCGGCGACGGTCGTGGCGTGCTGGTCGCCGACGCCGAGGGGACCTGGCTGCTCTGGGACGGCCGGCGCAGCGCCATCGACCTCGCCGACCGCGCTGTCACCGATGCGCTCGGACTACCCGCCGCGAACCCCACTCCGCGGTCCATCGCGCCGGGCCTGTTCAACGCGATCCCCGAGGCACCGGCACTGCGGATCCCCCAGATCCCCGAGGCAGGTTCACCCGCCGGCTATCCGCTGCCCGCGACCACCCCGATCGGCGCGGTGGTGATCGCCTACCGCAACGACGGCACCCCGGTGAACTATGCGGTGCTGTCCGACGGACTTCAGCCGATCAGCCCGGTCCTGGCCGCCGCGCTGCGGAACGCCAACTCCTACGGGCTGGCGCAGCCGCCGCAACTCGGCGCTGACGACATCGCCCGCTTGCCTGTCTCGTCGATGCTCGACGTGGCGGCATTCCCGTCCGCCCCGATCAAGCTGGTCGACGCTGCGGCGGCGCCGGTGACCTGCGCACAGTGGACCAAGATCGACGGCGCCGCAACGAGTTCGATGACATTGCTGTCCGGCTCGGTACTGCCGGTCGCCACTGGGACGCACTCGGTCGACCTGGTCGGCGGCACCAATCCGGGCACGGCGACCAGAGTCGCACTGCCGCCCGGGCGCGGGTACTTCGTCCGTACCGTCGGCCAGCAGCCGGAATCGCCTCCGGCAGGGTCGCTGTTCTGGGTTTCCGATACCGGAGTCAGATACGGGATCGGCGGCGACCCCAGGACAGGTGAAAAGACCATCGCCGTATTGGGTTTGTCTGAACCGCCGATGCCGATCCCGTGGTCGGTACTGACACTGTTCGCCCCCGGTCCGGCCTTATCCCAGGCCGACGCTCTCGTCGCGTACGACGCCGTCCGGCCCGTAGTCCAACAGGAGAACCGATGACCCGCCTGATCTTCGAGGCCGGCCGGCGGTTGCCGGCCCCCAGGCCAACAAGGGGGCGATCGTCATCGAGCCGCCACCCGAGCTGCCGCGGGTTGTGCCCGCGTCGCTGCTGCGCCGCGCGCTGCCGTTCCTGATCGTGATCCTGATTGTCGGCATGATCGTCGCGATGGTGGCCACCG
The DNA here is from genome assembly GCF_008329905.1 of Mycobacterium sp. ELW1. NCBI lineage: Bacteria > Bacillati > Actinomycetota > Actinomycetes > Mycobacteriales > Mycobacteriaceae > Mycobacterium > Mycobacterium sp. ELW1. Next base: position 477,547 of record NZ_CP032155.1, read on the forward strand.
GGATGAAACTCATCTCGCCGCAGACGCTGTTCTTCCCGTTCGTCTTGCTGCTGGCGGCTACCGCGCTGTACCGCGGCACCGACAACAAGATGCGTACCGAGGAGGTGGACGCCGAACGCGCCGACTACCTGCGCTACCTGTCGGTCATCCGGGACAACGTGCGCGCCGAGGCCGCCGCGCAACGCGATGCGCTGTTGTGGTCGCACCCCGACCCCTCGGCGTTGACCGTCATCCCGGGATCCCGCCGGCAGTGGGAGCGCGATCCGCACGACAGCGACTTCCTGGTCCTGCGTGTCGGGCTGCACGACGTACCGCTGGCGACCACGCTGCGCGTCAAGGACACTGCCGACGAGGTCGACCTGGAGCCGGTGTCACACAGCGCATTACGTGCCCTGCTGGACACGCAGCGCACTGTTCACGACGCTCCGCGCGGAATCGACTTGACGACGGTGTCGCGGATCACCGTCCACGGCGACGCCGACGAGGTCAGGGCTGTGTTGCGTGCCTGGTTGGCTCACGCGGTCACGTGGCATGACGCGGCGTCCCTGGGTATCGCGCTGGCCAGCCCCGACTTGGAGTCTCCGGCCTGGAACTGGCTGAAATGGCTGCCGCACAGCGATATTCCGGGTCAGCTCGACGGCTGCGGTCCGGCTCGATACCTTGCGGCGAACACCGACGACCTGATCGCGGCGATCGGGCCTGCGCTCGCCGACCGCCCACTGTTCGGCGTCGACGCCGACGATCCGCTGCGCCACCTGCTGGTGGTTGTCGACGATCCGGGCCACGCGCCGGAGGACTCGGTGCTCGCCACCGGCCTGGCCGGGGTCACGGTGATCTACACCGCCGCATCCCAATCCGCCCCGCGGCCGGGGCAGTACGCCGACCCGGAGCGGCCGATCTTGCGGGTTGTGGGCGGGACGATCGAGCGTTGGGAGAGCGACGGCTGGCGGACCTACGTCGCCCACGCCGACCGGTTGACACAGGAGGACGCCGTGCATCTGGCGCGCGGCCTGGCACGATGGGACTCCAACCCCACCCACACCGGACTTCGCTCACCGGCCACCAGGGGCGCGAGCTTCACCACACTGATGGGCATTCCGGACGCGTCGGCACTCGACATCGCGGACGTATGGGCGCCCCGCCTTCGTGACGAGGAGCTACGGGTACCGATCGGTGTCACCGCAACCGGTGTGCCGCTGTACTTCGACCTCAAAGACGAGGCTGAAGGCGGGATGGGTCCGCACGGTCTGATGATCGGCATGACGGGTTCCGGCAAGTCGCAGATGCTGATGTCGATCCTGTTGTCGTTGTTGACGACTCACTCGGCCGACCGGCTCATCGTGATCTACGTCGACTTCAAAGGTGAGGCCGGCGCCGACATCTTCCGCAACTTTCCGCAGGTGGTCGCCGTCATCTCCAATATGGCGGAGAAGAAGTCGCTGGCCGACCGGTTCGCCGACACGCTGCGCGGTGAGGTCGCCCGCCGGGAGGGTCTGCTGCGTGATGCCGGCCGTCGCGTGCAGGGCAGCGCGTTCGGCTCGGTCGCCGAGTACGAGGCCGCGCGGCCGGCCGCCGAGGCGGTGGGCATCGAACTGCCGCCACTGCCAACGCTGTTCGTCGTCGCCGACGAGTTCACCTTGATGCTGGCCGAGCACCCGGAGTACGCGGAGCTGTTCGACTACGTCGCTCGCAAGGGGCGTTCGTTCCGGATCCACATCCTGTTCGCCTCGCAGACTCTCGACATCGGTCGCATCCGCGATATCGACAAGAACACCTCGTATCGAATCGGTCTCAAGGTGGCCAGCCCCGCGGTCTCGCGGCAAGTCATCGGTGTCGAGGACGCGTATCACATCGAATCAGGCAGGGAACACAAGGGAGTCGGCTTTCTGGTGCCCTCGCCGGGAGCCGCGCCGATCAAATTCCGCAGCACCTATGTCGACGGCATCTACGACCCGCCGCGCCCGGTCACGTCGTACGCGGTGCCGTCCGCACCTGATCCGGTGCCGTTCACGGCCGGGCCGGCCGCGCTCGACGAGGACATCGTGGTGCTCTCCGAGCACGAGATGGAGCCGGCCCCCGTGCCCCGCAAGCTGATCACCACCATCGGTGAGCAACTGGCTCAGTACGGCCCGAAAGCGCCGGCACTGTGGCTACCCCCGCTGGACGAGCACATCGCGCTGCACGACGTGCTCGCGGGTGCGGCCGTACCGGAGCGGCAGTGGCGCTGGCCGCTGGGAGAGATCGACCTGCCGTTCGAGATGCGTCGCGAGCCGCTGGTTTTCGATGCCACCTCGTCGGCGGGCAACGTGGTGATCCACGGCGGTGCCAAGTCCGGGAAGTCGACGGCGCTGCAGACCTTCGTGCTGTCGGCGGCGCAGCTGCACTCGCCGCGCGACGTCACGTTTTACGTCCTGGATTACGGTGGCGGACGTCTGCGCGGCCTGGAAGACCTGGCCCACGTGGGTAGCGTGGCCTCGCCGCTGGAACCGGAGCGGATCCGGCGCACGTTCGGCGAGCTGGAGCAGCTGCTGCGGTCGCGGCAGCGCAATGCCGGACACCAGGGCGGCTACTCCGACTCCTACGGTGAAGTGTTCCTGCTGATCGACAATCTGTACGCCTTCGGCCGCGACAACACCGACCAGTTCAACACGCGCAACCCGCTGTTGGCTGACGTGACCGAACTGGCGAATACCGGTTTGGCACACGGTATCCACGTCGTCATCACCACGCCGAACTGGCTCGAGGTGCCGCTGGCGATGCGCGACGGGCTCGGGTTGCGCCTGGAACTGCGGCTGCCGGACCCCCGTGACAGCAATGTCCGGGTCACCGACAGCCTGCGCAGGCCCGCCGAGTCGGTGCCGCACAACCAGCCCGGCCGGGGATTGACGATGGCCGGGGAGCACTTCCTGTTCGCCGAGCCTGATCTTGCTCGCATACCGGCGATCAACGCCGCGTACCCGGGGCTGCACGCCCCGGCGGTGCGGCTGCTGCCTGCCGATCTGGAGCCGCAGGTCGTGGCCCCCCTGCATCGGGGCGGTGAGCGAGTGGTGCTGGGACAACGCGAGTTCGATCTCGGCGCGGTGGTGCACGATTTCGCCGAGCACCCGCTGCTGATGGTGCTCGGCGACAGCAAGTCGGGCAAAACCACCCTGCTGCGCCACCTCATCCGCACCGTCCGCGACAATTCCGGCGCCGAGGACGTCGCGTTCACCGTGTTCGACCGTCGCCTGCACCTCGTCGACGAACCGCTCTTCCCGGACAACGAGTACAGCGCGAACATCGACCGGGTGACGCCGGCCGTGATGGGACTGTCGGCACTGATCGAACAGCGCCGGCCACCGGCGGGCCTGACCGCCGGTGAACTGTCGGCCTGGGACTACCGCACCCGCACGGCTTCGGCGCACACCCACTTCCTGATCATCGACGACGTCGACCAGATCCCGGACGGCCCGGCGATGAGTGGCCCGTACGCCGGGCACCGACCATGGACACCACTGATCGGACTGCTCTCCGCTGCAGGTGATCTCGGCCTCCGAGTGATCGTCACCGGCCGAGCGAGCGGGTCGGCGCACGCGCTGATGACCAATCCGCTGCTGCGCCGCATGAGCGATCTGCAGGCAACAGTGCTGATGTTGTCGGGCAATCCGGCCGATGGCGCCAAGATCCGCGGACATCGGTTCACCAGGCTTCCCGCCGGGCGGGCGATGCTGCTCGGTGACAGCGACGGCGTCGATCATGTCCAACTGGTCAACCCGTTTGCCCTCGCGCACAGCGCATCTCACGCGCGCTACCCAGAGGAGGATCCGTCATGACCCTGCGTGTTGTCCCAGAGGGGCTGGCCGCGGCCAGCGCCCAGGTAACGGCTCTCACGGCACGATTGACCGCCGCGAACGCGGCTGCCGCCCCGTTGATCACGGCGGTGCTGCCGCCGGGCTCGGATCCCGTCTCGCTGCAGACCGCTGCCGGCTTCAGCGCCCAGGGACTCGAGCACACCTCGACGGCCACCCAGGGTGCGATCGAACTCGGCCGATCCGGCGCCGCGGTGGGCGAGTCCGGAGCCGGCTACGCTGCCACCGATGCCGCCTCGGCGAGCTCCTACGTGATCGCACGGGGAGGCTGATGACCGCGCCAATCTGGTTCGCGTCGCCGCCGGAGGTGCATTCGGCGCTGTTGAGTGCCGGCCCCGGTGCCGGTCAGATGCTCGCCGCGGCCGCGGCGTGGACGGCGCTGAGCGTCGAATACGCCGATGCCGCAGCTGAACTCACCCAGATTCTCGCTGCCGTTCAGGCCGGATCATGGCAGGGGCCGAGCGCAGAACAGTATGTTGTGAGCCACGCGCCCTACCTGGCGTGGCTCGAGCAGGCCAGCGCGCACAGCGCCGGTGCCGCCGCCCAGCAGGAGACGGCCGCCGCCGCCTATACCGCGGCGCTGGCCGCGATGCCGACGCTGCCCGAACTGGCCGCCAACCACACGGTCCACGGGGTGCTGATGGCCACGAACTTCCTCGGAATCAACACAATTCCGATCGCCCTGAACGAGGCGGACTATGTCCGGATGTGGATCCAGGCGGCCACCACGATGAGTGTCTACCAAACCGTCGCCGGCACCGCGCTGGCCGCAGCCCCTCGGAGCGTGCCCGCTCCGACGATCGTGCTGCCGGGTGCAGAAGCCGCATCGTCGACGATGGCGCTGGCGACCGCAGCGCAGCCGCAGGCCGGCGAATCCGGTTCGGCACTGACCAATTCCAACAGCATCCTGGATCTGCTGGAGGCTTACATCAAGTCACTCCCGGACGGCGATCTGATCTGGGACTTTCTCACCCATCCGGTTCAGAGCCTTCAGCAGATCATCGTCGATTTCCTGACCAACCCGGTCCAGGCCTGGCAGACATGGGGTCCGCTGCTGTCCGCATTGCTGTACCAGGCGATCTTCCAGCCGGTCGGGTGGACCACGTGGGGGCTGGTCTTGAGCTCACCGCTGTGGGCCCCGATGCTCCTCGTCGCCGGCCTGCCCCTGCTGGGATTGTTGACGCTGGTACCGAATCCGGCCGCCCCTGATGTCGCACCCGAGCCGGCCCCGGCGCCGCTCCAAGCGCGGCAACCCAACGTCTGGCCGGTGTCGTCGGCGGCGCCGACCGCGCCCGCCACCGCGCCCGCGGCACCGTCCGCCGCCGGTTCGCCGGCCGCCGCCCCGGCACCGGCGACGCCGGCACCGGCAGCGCAGGCGATGTTCTACGCGGTCGGCGGGGCCGACCCCGACGACGGCCCCGGCCCGTCACTGACCGAGGGCAGCGGCGCCAAGGCCCCGGTGTCCGAGGCGGCACCCGCCGCGGCTGCGCTGTCCTCGGTGCAAGCCAAGGAACGCGCGCAGCGACGACGTGCCCAGCGACTCAAGGACCGCGGGCACCGGGACGAGTACATGGACCTCAACAGCGACACCGGCGTATCCGCCGAACCGCCTGCGCCGCCCACCACGTCGTCCTCCGACCGCGGTGCGGGAACGCTCGGATTCACCGGCACCGCGACCAAAGCTCGCGATGTCACCGCCGCGGGTCTTACCGAGTTCACCGGTGACACACACCACGAAAGCCCTGTCACGCCGATGCTTCCGGCCACGTGGGACAGCGATCCATTCGAGAGAGATCACCACCGAGAATGATGGGAGAAATACCGTGAGCATGCTGGATGCGCACATACCGCAACTCGTGGCCGCCGAGGCCGCCTTCGGGGCCAAGACGGCGCTGATGCGCAGCACCATCGCACAGGCCGAACAAGCCGCGATGTCTTCGCAGGCGTTCCACATGGGCGAATCCTCGGCCGCGTTCCAAGCCGCGCATGCGCGGTTCGTCGAGGTGGCCGCAAAGGTCAACTCCCTGCTCGACATCGCGCAGGTGAACCTCGGCGAGGCCGGCGCGACCTACGTAGCCCAAGATGCCGCAGCGGCAACGACATACGGAGGATTCTGATGTCCCAGATCATGTACAACTACCCGGCCATGCTGGGGCATGCCGGTGACATGGCCGGCTACGCAGGCACGCTGCAGGCCGTCGGAGCCGATATCGCCACTGAACAGTCCGCACTGCAGGGGGCCTGGCAAGGCGAGAGCGGGATGACCTACCAGGCATGGCAGGCACAGTGGAACCTCGCCATGGAGGAACTGGTGCGCGCGTACCGGGCGATGGCAGGCACCCACGAAACCAACACCTTGTCGATGCATGCGCGTGATCAGGCCGAAGGTGCCAAGTGGGGCTGAGGCGTGGCCGCACCTAACGCGGTCGAGCTGACCGCTGACGCGGCGTGGTGTGTGGCGGAAAGCATTGGTGCAGGCTCGTTTCCGTGGGTGCTGGCGATCACGCCTGCGGTGGCCGACCAGCGTGAGGCGCCAGCGATCCTGGCCCGGCTACGCACCGAGCTGACTCGCGCACGGGTGATGTCCGAGGACGGCACGGTGGAACCCGCGGTGGCCCGCTGGACGCGTACGGTCTGCGCGCCGGACCGGTGGCTCGAGCTTCGCTACGTTCGGGGCGCCGGCACCGAGATGCTGCGCGGCCTGGTGGCCCGTCGCGGAGAGCGCACCGTGGTGGCGCTGCGCAGTGGGGAGCTCGTCACTCTCACCGAGCTCGACATCAGTGATCCGTCAGCGCTTGCCGTAGTCGTTACGGCCGGGTTGGCCGGTCGCTCACCGGCGCGGTTCGGGGAGTTCACCCTGCCAACCCGGGCTGGGCTCCGCGCCGACGAAAAGTTGCGGGCCGGAGCCGATCTCGATCGGGTTCTCGAACACCTGGGCATACCGGGCTCCGCGGTTCCGGTCGTGCGATCGGTGTTCACCGGGCCGCGCAGTTACGTCGAGATCCGCGCGGGTTCCGCCCACGACGGTGTGCACAGCCTCAGCGACGTCGGCGTGGGCATCGTCGACAGTGAGGCCGGCCGCGTGCTGGTGAACCCGGAACGCGCAGCCGACGGGGAGTGGCTGTCGACCTTCTCGCCGGGCACCCCGTTCGCGATCGCGCTGGCCCTCGACCGGCTCACCGACACGCTGGCGGATGGGCGCTGGTTCCCGTCCGTCGCGCTGACGCGCGACTTCACAATGAATTGACAAGAGAGAGAACAACAATGACCGAAACCCCGGTGCTGCCGATCGTGCGGGTCGCCGTTCTGGCGTATGGCCGGATCACCGACGTGGCGCTGCCCGCGGAGTTGCCGCTACGCGAGATCCTGCCCGCCGTGAAGCGGTTGGTGCCGCCGGACTCCGAGGACGAGACCGCGAGCCCCACCCCGATGACCCTCGCCCCGATCGGCGGGCCGCCGTTCAGCGTCGACGCGAGCCTGGACACCGTCGGCGTGGTGGACGGTGATCTGCTTGCACTGCAGCCTGTTCCGGCCGGACCGGCCGCGACCGGCGTGGTGGAGGACGTCGCCGACGCCGCCGTCATCTTCTCGGCCGCCCGTACCCGGCCGTGGGGACCGCACCGCCTGCAGGTGGGCGCGCGACTGGCCGCCGCGGTGTTCATCGTGGCACTGTCCGCGGTTGCGATCACCCACCGCGCCGTGACCGCCTCGGTGATCGGTCTGTACGCGGTCGCCGCGCTGGCGGTACTCACCGCGGTCACCGGACTGGTGTTGCGGACCAGGTCCGCCCGGCTCGCCACCCAGGTGTCGGCGGCGGCCTTGCTGCCCATCGCGTCGGCCTTCTGGCTCGCCGTGCCGGGACTGTGGGGATCCCCGCACGTGATGCTCGCCGCGGCCGGGGTGGCCGCGTGGTCGTTGATCGTGTTGACCCAGACCGAGGACGGCGTCGGGTTGTTCACCGCCACAGCCGTTGTCGGCGTCGGTGCGTTGCTGGTGGCCGGTGCCGCTGCGCTGTGGCAACTCCCCGCCCGGACCGTGGGGTGTGCCCTGATCCTGGTTGCCCTGCTGCTCACCGTGTCGGCCCCCGCGCTTGCGGCGATGTGGGCCCGGTTCCCGCTGCCGGTGATCCCGGCCCCCGGTGATCCGACGCCGTCGAGCCCCGCGGCACGGCTGCTGGCCGATCTGCCGCGCCGGGTCCGGGTCGGCGAGGCGCACCAGACCGGTGTTATCGCGGGCAGCGTGGTGCTGTCCAGCGCCGGGTCGCTGATCGTGGCCGGGCGCACCGAAGGTCCCGGGATCTGGGGCTGGTATCTGGTGGCGGCTGCCGCAGCCGCGGCTGTGCTGCGCGCCAGGGTGTGGGACACCGCGGCGTGCAAGGGCTGGCTGCTCGCTCAGCCGTTCCTGGTGACCGCGGGACTGCTGGTCGCCTTCGCCGCCGAGCACCGCTTCGTCCCCGCGCTGTGGGCGCTCGTGGTGCTCGGAGCGCTCACCGCGGTGTGGGTGATCGTGGCCGTCAATCCGGATACAGCCTCCGCGGACCGCTATTCGCTACCGGTGCGGCGACTGGTGGGTTTCCTCGCCGCCGGCGTGGACGCATCGCTGATCCCGGTGATGGCCTATCTCGTAGGCCTCTTCACATGGGTTCTCGATCGATGATGCGCGCCGCCGCGGTTGCCGCGGTGGTACTGCTGGTCGCGGCCCCGGCGGCCGGCGCCGTGAACCCACCCGTCGCCGACCCCGGGGCGCAACCGCCGGCCGGGACCGCTGGACCGACCGCCGGGATGTCCCAGCGGTCCGAATGCGTGACGACCGGGCTGCGTCCCGGCAGCGATCCAGCCGGTGTGAGCCCCAATCAGAAGATGCTCGATCTCGCAGGAGCGCAGAAGTATTCGCGCGGCGAGGGTCAGACCGTCGCCGTCATCGACACCGGTGTCCGGCCGGGCCCGCGGCTACCGAATGTGGTCGGTGGCGGTGACTACCTCTCCTCGGGCGACGGGCTGACGGATTGTGACGGCCACGGAACGCTGGTGGCCGGGATCATCGGAGGACAACCCGGACCCGACGGATTCAGCGGAGTCGCACCGGGCGCGCGGTTGCTGTCCATACGGCAGGCCTCGCCGCGGTTCTCGCCCAGCGCCGGGGGAAGGGACCCGGCCTCGGTCCAGGCGAACGTGGAGATCGAAACCCTGGCCCGCGCGGTCGTTCATGCCGCCGACCTCGGCGCCACCGTCATCAACATCTCCACCACCACCTGCCTGACGCCCGACAAGCTCGGCGATCAACAGACTTTGGGCGCCGCGCTGCGCTACGCCGCGATCGACAAAGACGCCGTCATCGTCGCCGCCGCGGGCAACGCCGGGGCCTCCATGGATGGCACGCCGGGCACCCAGTGCGCGTCGAATCCGCCGGGCGACTCGGCCAACACCGGGGACCCGCGCAACTGGGCGGGCGTCAGTTCCGTATCGGTCCCGTCGTGGTGGCAGCCCTACGTCCTGTCGGTTGCGGCGCTCACCGCGGACGGACAGCCGACCGACTTCACCATGGCCGGCCCGTGGGTGGGCGTCGCCGCACCGGGGGAGAACGTCGTCTCGCTGAGCAACGATGCCGGGGGCGGGCTGGCCAACGGCATGCCCGACGGGCGCGGCGGGATGTCGCCGCTGAACGGAACAAGTTTCGCCGCTGCCTACGTCGCCGGGGCCGCCGCCCTGGTCCGTAGCCGCAACCCGGGGATGCGCTCTGACGAGGTGGTCCGGCGGTTGACGGCCACCGCGCACAACGCGGCGCAGGCACCGTCCAATCTGGTCGGTGCCGGAGCGCTGGATCCGGTCGGCGCCCTCACCTGGACCGTCAGCCCGGCCAGTGACATGGCACCGGCCACCAAACGCGTTGCGGCGCCGACACCGCCATCGCCGGTCGATCACACCCCGCGCACGGTGGCCTTCATCGGAACGGCCGTGCTCGCGGCTGCCGTCATCATGGTCGCGGTCGTCACCCGCAGACGCAAGGAAGAACGAGAATGACTGAAATCAAGGGACCGGGCGCCGGTCGGCTCACTGTTGTCGGGTTGGCGATCGTCACCGCGGTGCTGGCATACCCCTGGCGGTCGACCACCGATCGGTGGGCGCTGGGTACCGCGGTTGCCGTGATGCTGGTGTCGCTGATCTGGTGGCGCGGTCACTTCATGACGACAATCCTGTGGCGTCGCCTGCGAGTTCTGCTGAACCGCAGTCCGATTGAGGGCGCGTCGGCCGACCTCCGCGGGGCGGGCACTGACGCGGTCACGACTGCTCTGTTGCGGGTGGACAGCCGAGAGGGTGAACTACCCCTCGGCGTACTCACCGGCTACCTCGACCGCTATGGGTTGGTGTGCGACGCCGTTCGGGTCACCACCCGCACGGGTCCCGACGCGGCCACGACGTGGATCGGTCTGACATTCAGTGGCGCACGCAATCTGGCGGCGCTGCAAGGCCGATCGGCGGCGATACCGCTGCATCAGACCGCCGAGAACGCGGCTCGGCGGCTGGCCGGCCATCTATATGAAAGCGGTTGGACCGCAACGCTCGTCGATGCGGATGATGTGCCCGCCCTCGCCGCGACGGATGCCCGCGAGCGGTGGCGATCGGTCACCGACGCGCGCGGCTACCTCACGACCTACACGGTCGCCGATCCCCGGACGGCGCTGGGCGGGGTGAGTGCTGCCGGGGCGCAAGAGGTCTGGACGGTGGTGGAGATCGCCGGGCCCTCGCGGCGCACCGATCTCAAGGCCGGCGTTGCGATTCGAACCGACGGTCCGCCTTCCACATCATCTCCTTTGCCGGGGCTGGTGGCTATCTCCGGACGACAGGCCCGCGCTCTGGCTGCACTGCACCCGTTGTCCGGCGTGCGACTCGTCTGAGGAAAGGAGCGCCAATGGCGAACGAGACGGCGTCCCGCGGCTGGCAGGGCACCATTCTGAAATTGTTCGGCGCCGCCGATTACGAACTGACGGTGACAGGGCGGGAACAGCTGAGCGATCACTACCTGCGACTGAACTTCGATGCGGGCGGACTTCTGACCGCGCGGGACGTGCATCCGACGATGTGGATCCGGATGTGGTTCCCGGACGGCGCGAAACTGCACCAGCGGGGATACACCCTGGCCAACCCCGACGTGGCCGCCGACCGTTTCGACGTCGAGTTCGCGTTGCACGACGGGATCGCCTCGCGGTGGGCGTGTGCGGCTCAGCCTGGCGACACGATCGGCGCCACAGTGCTCGGCAGCAGCTTCACGTTGCCCGAGCCGGCGCCGGCCGGCTACGTGATCGTCGGTGACACAGCGTCGTTGCCTGCGATCAACTCGCTGCTGGAATCCATCGGCGATGCTCCCGCGCGGGTGTTCCTCGCGGCCGGCCACGACGACGACAAAGAGTTGCCGGTGGTTCGCGACGCCGGGGTCGACTGGATCGACCGCACCGAATCGGGCGAGGGGCTGGTCGACGCCGTGAGCGAGGCCGCGTACGACGCGGGCGATCACTTCGGCTGGGTCGCGTGCGACAACCGGACAACCCGGGCCGTCGCCAAGGTCCTCCGCGAGCAATACCGGATCCCGCGCACCTCGATCAAGGCACAGGCGTACTGGGCGCAAGGGGCTTGACCGAGCGGCGGCTGCCCGCCCACATGGCGGCCGCGACCGCTGCGATCAGAACCGCCCCGACGCCGAAGGTGCCCAGGTCGAACGACACCGCCGCAGGGCTGCCCGCTTGAGCGCGCGCCGAGCCGCGCAGGAACGGAACCACGGTCAGAACACAGATCGCCACCAGGGCTTCGGCGAAGACCACCGCGGGAAAGTGTTGGGCGGCAAGGTGAAACAGACCGCGAGTATCGCCGTCGGATTGCAGCGCACGGATGCGCGGCAATAGCACCCGTACGTTGTAGGCACCGGCGCACAACAGCACCACCACCAGAACGAGCTTGACCGCGAGCGCACGCCCGTAGGCGGTGGTGAGCAATTGGCCCGGCGTTCCGACGTGGGTCCACGCCAGCCAGGAGCCGCTGACCACCAGCGCGCCGACGGCGATCATCGCCACCAAACTGAACCGTTCCCAGATCTGTGCCCAGTCCGCCGCCACGCCCTCGTCGCCGCGGGTCATGTTGCGCCGTACTGCAATTCCGGTCGCGCCCAAGACCACCAGTCCGCCCACCCAGGTGGTCGCACCGAGAACATGCACCGCCGTCAGCACATTCGACACCACGCGGCTCAGATTGGCGAACGTCACCGGGATTTCGGGGATCACCGCCGCGACCGCCGCGACAACCGCGACACCGAGCGGCAGCGTCCGCGACTGACTCCATCGCATCGCCACCAAACCGCAGGCGGCCAGCATCAGCGCAAACAGCGGGGCGAGCGTCATCACGCTGAGGTGCGCGGCGGCACGGAATTGCAGCACGACGCCGAGCAGCACGACAATCGCGGCCGGAACGGCCAGGCTGCGAACCTGCCGTGCGATGAGACCACCCCGCGACTCGGGTATGGCCAAAGCGCCTACGGTCAGCCCCATTCCGAGCGGGATCGACAAGCTCAGGTAGTAGACCACCTGGGTGACAACGTCGAGGGCGGCCGGAGCCGGTGGGGTGGGGCCAGGCACGTGAGACGTCCTATCGTCAGAGCTGCTATCGACGTACACGATAGAGTTCGCGGCTTTGTTCACCCTGTGCGCGCACTGTGCGTGGCATCTGGCGCTCAGGGCCGGCCTTGGCGACCCGAATATCCTTCCCAGGGACTGTAATCCGCGATCAGCTCCTCCTGCTCAGGTCGCTGAGCCTCGGGAACGTGTTCGAGGTTGATCCGGATGCGGTACCAGATGGAGCTCGGCCCCCGCATTCCGTCCACCAGGATGTCGGTGGGCTGCAGCAGCGTGGCGGCCTCGGAGTGGCGGGCCCGCCAGACATCCAACGCCGCCATCGCCTCGTCGCGGGTCTTGGTGCGGGCCACCTCGATCAGCGGCTTGTTGCCTTTCGGCGGCTTCTCGGCCGGGCCGAGTTCCTCGGCCAGCACCAGCAGCGGGTCCAGTGAACCGACGGCGTCGTCCATCGACTCCCAGGGATCACCGCGTTCGGCGAAGCGGGCGGGCACGGTCAGGATCGTGAAGTCCTCGGCGCGGCAGCCGGGCACCTCGTCCCACGTCAACGGCGTCGACACCCGCGCGTCCGGGGTGGCCCGCACCGAATAGGCCGAGGCGACGGTCCGGTCCTTGGCGTTCTGATTGAAATCGACGAAGACTCGTTGGCCGCGGTCTTCTTTCCACCACTGGCTGGTTGCCAGGTCGGGCGCTCGGCGCTGCACCTCGCGGGCGACGGTCTCCGCTGCCAGCCGCACCTGCTTGAACGGCCAGTGCGGTGCGATCCGGGCGTAGATGTGGAATCCGCGCGATCCCGACGTCTTGGGCCAGGCCGTCAGCCCGTGGTCCTCGAGCACCTCGCGCGCCACCTGGGCCACATCCAGGATCTGCGGCCAGTCGACCCCCGGCATCGGATCGAGGTCGATACGCAGCTCGTCGGGATGGTCGAGGTCGCCCGAGCGGACCGGGTGCGGATTGAGATCGACGCAGCCGAGGTTGATCGCCCACGCCAGCCCGGCGGGTTCGCGGAGCACCGCCTCCTTCGCCGACGTGCCCCGGGCGTAGCGCAGCTCGGCCACCTCGATCCAGTCCGGGCGCTTCTCCGGGGCACGCTTCTGGAAGATCGCTTCCTCGGTGATTCCTTTGACGAACCGCTTGAGGATCATCGGCCGGTCGGCGACACCGCGCAGCGCACCGTCGGCCACGGCGAGGTAGTAGCTGACGAGGTCGGCCTTGGTGACCGCAGCCCGTTCACCGACCGCGGGGAAGACCACTTTGTCGGGATGACTGATGGTGACCTGGCGGCCGGCAATCGTCATGGAGTCGGCCATGACGCCATGGTAATTAGGCTGCTCGTTCCGTCTTGACTGCGACGTGCGTCACCTAGGGTTGGAGGCATGTCCAGTCTTTTCGATCTCCCCGCGCAGGCACTGGCCAAGGCTCAGCGATTGGCCGACCGTGGCTCGGCTGAGCTGCACTACCTGGCCAAGATGATCGAGTCGGGCGCGTTCCGCCTCGAGCCGCCCCAGAATCTCATCGGGATGGTGGCCGACATCCGCCGTTGGGGTGAGATCGGGATGGTTCCGGCGCTCAACGCCCGCCGCACACCCAACAAGGCGGCGATCGTCGACGACGAAGGGTCGATGACCTTCAAAGAACTCGACGACGCCGCCAACGCCGTCGCCAACGCGTTGCTGGCCAAAGGCGTCAGAGGTGGCGACGGGGTGGCCATCCTGGCCCGGAACCACCGCTGGTTCGTGATCGCGAACTACGGCGCCGCGCGCGTCGGCGCCAGGACGATCATGCTCAACACGGAATTCTCCGGGCCGCAGATCAGAGACGTGTCCGAGCGTGAGGGCGCCAAGCTGATCATCTACGACGATGAATACTCCGAGGCCGTCAAGCTCGCCGAGCCGCCGCTGGGCAAGCTGCGGGCGCTGGGGACGAACCCTGATGCCGACGGTCCGTCGGGCAGCACCGACGAAACCCTGGCCGACGTCATCAAGCGCAGCAGCAGCGCACCCGCGCCGAAGGCCACCAAGCGGTCGTCGATCATCATCCTCACCAGCGGCACCACCGGCACTCCGAAGGGAGCCACCAGGAACACCCCGCCGACGCTGGCGCCGATCGGCGGGATTCTGTCCGCCGTGCCGTTCCGTGCAGGCGAGGTCACGTCGCTGCCGTCGCCGATGTTCCATGCCCTGGGGTACCTGCACGCCACCATTGCGCTGACCCTGGGCTCGACGCTGGTGCTGCACCGAAAGTTCAAGCCGGCCAACGTGTTGGAGGATGTGCCGAAGCACAAGGTGACCGCGATCGTGGTGGTCCCGGTGATGCTCGCGCGGATGCTCGATGCGCTCGAGAAGATGGAGACCAAGCCGGACCTGTCATCGCTGCGGATCGTGTTCGTCTCCGGCTCTCAGCTCGGCGCGGAACTGGCCACCCGGGCGCTGAAGGACATCGGTCCGGTGATCTACAACATGTACGGTTCAACGGAAGTCGCGTTCGCGACCATCGCCGGGCCCAAGGATTTGCAGATGAACCCGGCCACGGTCGGACCCGTCGTCACGGGCGTCACCGTCAAGATCCTCGACGACAACGGCAACGAGCTACCGCAGGGCGAGGTCGGGCGGATCTTCGTCGGCAACAGCTTCCCGTTCGAGGGCTACACCGGTGGCGGTCACAAGCAGATCATCGACGGTTTGATGTCGTCGGGTGACGTCGGCTATTTCGACCACAACGGCCTGCTGTTCGTCATCGGCCGCGACGACGAGATGATCGTCTCCGGCGGTGAGAACGTCTTCCCGGCCGAGGTCGAAGACCTCATCAGCGGCCACCCCGACATCGTCGAGGCGACCGCGCTCGGCGTCGACGACCCCGATTGGGGTGCTCGGCTTCGCGCATTCGTCGTGCTGCGCGAAGAAGCCGAGCTCACCGAGGACGCCATCAAGAACTATGTGCGCGAACACCTTGCGCGCTACAAGGTTCCGCGCGAGGTGGTGTTCCTCGCCGAGCTGCCGCGCAACCCCACCGGCAAGATCCTCAAGCGGGAGCTGCGCGACATCGAGGTGCAGTAGCGGGTAGATCCGAGACAAAACCCGCTACGTGTTTCATTTGTAAGGCATAGTCCCCACGCTGTTGCAGGTTGCCTGTGATCTGTGCTACACCAAAGATCCTGAGTGATACACCGCACAGCGGAGGCGACATGCACCACGCGGCCCGGCCCGTCCGAGGTGTCGACGGCGGCTCGCCGCCGCGAACGAGCCACGCCAAGTACGTCGGCCGGGTAGGTGCACTTGCCGTGTTCCTCGGTGTCGGCGCGGCGATCGCCATGCCGGCCGCGCATGCCGACACCGGAGGATCGGCGCCCTCGTCGGGCTCGTCGTCGCACTCGACGAGCGCCAAGAAGTCCGGTAGCTCCTCGGGTCAGCGCGCTCAGGGCATGTCGGCTCGCGTCGCCGTCTCGTCAGCGTCATCCACGGTGACCGCGGTGCACCGCACCGTCGGTTCGGTGGACCGCGGCAGCCCGACCGGCACTCCAGCCGCGTCGCCCGCGGACTTGGCCGCGGTGGCCTATCTGCGCCGCAGGCCCGCGTTGTCGCAGCAGAACGCCGCTGCCACCAGTGCGGTCACCGTGACCAACGAGGTCAGCCCGCTGGGCACCCAACAACAGATCTCCCGCGAACAGCTCGCTATGGAGGCGGTCAACACGCTTCCGGTGAAGCTGATGAAAATCATTCTGCGCCAGGGATTTCTGGCTGCAGCTGAGAAACAGTTCGCCCTCGTCGGCGGCCCCGACGCGGCAAACCTCGCCGCGCTGGACAACGCGGTCAACGAGTATGCGCTCGCCTCGGCATTCTCCGAGCAGATCCTCAACCCGATGACCCCCGCAGTCGTCACCCAGGTTGCGCCCCCGCACAACTGGTACGGCGTGAACGTCGGTGGCTCGCGCCTGCTCTACGACAACCCCGACACCATCTACCGGTTCATCGCGGTCAACAAGACGTCGGAGTACGTGATCACCGGGCGCTTCTACGACGACATCCCTGCCGACACTACTTTCAGCGTTTTGGAAGGGAGCTCGGGTAAGACGTCGAAGATCCTGAGCCTCAAGGACATCGACGTCAGTGCCGACGGCTCGTTCGTGATCACCGTCAGCGGTGATCCTGCCGCGCCAGGGGAGAAGAACCATCTGCAGTTGACCTCGAGCTCCACCCTCGTTGCGGTACGGAACACGCTGGGGGACTGGAACGCCGAAGAACCGATGGACCTGGCGGTACACAAGGTGAGCGGGCCACCGAACAGCCTCTTCGCCCAGCTGGGCGGCTTCTTGTTCTTCGGCAGGGTGGTCAACGATAATCCGCTGCTGGCCAAGTTGGTGTCCCTGGTGCCGCCGTTGCCGATCGCGGACGCGCCGATCGTGCGCGGCACGCTGACCGCATTGCTGATGGTGATCCGTGGCGCCAACCAGGAAGCCAGGTACATGGCGTTGGCCACCACCGACGCGCAGACCGGGATGCTGCGGCAACCCAATACGATGACGCAACCGGCCAGCAACGCCGAGTTCCTGGCCAATCAGCTGCAGAGCAACGGCTACTTTCAACTCTCCGACGACGAGGCTCTCGTCCTGACGATCGATCCCGGTAACGCCAAATTCGTCAGCGTTCCGGTCTACAACGACTGGACGATCACTGGCGATTACTGGAACCAGCCGACCAGCCTCAACTCCGAACAAGCCGTCCGGAACGACGACGGTACCTACACGGTAGTGATCTCACCTACCGATCCTCTTGTCGCGAACTGGATTTCGACCGGTGGGCTCAACCAGGGCATCATTTCGATGCGGTTCCAGAACCTGGACACCGCCGACCCGGCCCAACCCAGTGTCCAAGCCGAGGTCGTCAAGCTCGACGCGCTCACCCACGACACGAACGGCACGGCCCTGATCACATCGGCGGAGCGGGCCGAACAGCTCGCCCTGCGCAAGGCCGGCTTCGACAAGCGCTGGGCGCCCTACCCGCAGTCCTGACGTCCAGGATTACGGGTCGCGGGGCAGGCCCAGCAGGCGCTCGGCGATGATGTTGAGTTGCACCTCGGAGGTGCCACCGTAGATCGTCGTCGATCGGCTGCCCAGCAGATACTCCGCCCACTTGCCTTGCAGCTCACCGCGATCGCCGATGGCGCCGTCGATGCCGAACGACGACACCGCGAACTCGGCGTACCCCTGCCCGGTGCGCATCGACAGCAGCTTCGAGATCGCGGCCGACGGCATCGCGTCGCCACCGGCGAGGGTCAGCAGCGTCGAGCGCAGGTTCAGCAGCTTGGCCGCGTGCCCCTCGGCGATCAGTTCGCCGGCTCGGTGATGGCCGATCTGGTCGAAGTGACCGTCGCTGACGAACTGCACAAACCCGTCGAGGTTGGCCAGGAATCCGGGCTCACTGCTTCCGATCGAAACCCGTTCGGCGGTCAGGGTGTTGCGGCTGACCTCCCACCCGCGGTCCACCTCGCCGAGGACCAGCTCGTCGGGGACGAACACGTCGTCGATGAACACCGTGTTGAACATGGCGTGACCGGTGAGCTCACGCAGCGGCTTGACCTCGACGCCCTCGGCCTTCATGTCCAAAAGGAAATAGGTGATGCCATTGTGTTTCGGCGCGCTCGGGTTGGTCCGCGCCAGCAGTGCACCCCACTGGGCGTACTGGGCGCCGGTGGTCCAGATCTTCTGCCCGGTGATCCGCCAGCCGCCGTCGACCTTGGTGGCTTTGGTGGTCAGGCTGGCCAGATCGGAGCCGGCGCCCGGCTCGGAAAACAGTTGGCACCAGATCATCTCGCCACGGAACGTCGGCGGCAGGAAGCGCTGTTTCTGTTCCTCGGTGCCGAACGCCACGATGGACGGGATCAGCCAGGCCGCGATGCCCATCTGCGGTCGCTTCACCTGCCCGGCGGTGAACTCCTGGGCGATGATGATCTGCTCGATCGGCTTGGCGGCCCGGCCCCACGGCTTCGGGAGGTGCGGCTGCACCCAGCCGGCCTCGGCGATCGCGGTCTTGCGCTCCTCTCGCGGAATCGCTTTCAGGGCGGCCACTTCCGCGCGGATCTCATCGCGGAGCTTCTCGGTCTCGGGGTCGAGGTCGATGTTGATGGCCCGCATGCCGGTGCTGGTCGCGGTGTCGAAGACCTTCTGCTGGTATTCGCTCGCGCGGCCGAACGCGGCGACCAGACCCAGCGTGCGGCGGTAGTAGACGTTGGTGTCGTGCTCCCAGGTGAAGCCGATGCCACCGTGCACCTGGATGCAGTCCTGGGTGCAGTGCTGTGCGGCGGAAGGCGCCAGGCTGGCTGCCACCGCGGTGGCGAACTCGTATGCCGTTTGCTCGTTGTCCCAGGACTTTTCGGCAGCCTCGTCCAATGCGCGCGCGGCATCCCAGACCGCGGCGGTGGCTCGCTCGGTGGTGGCGATCATCTCGGCGCACTTGTGCTTGATGGCCTGGAACTGGCCGATCGGGCGGCCGAACTGCTCGCGGATCTTCGCGTACGCCGCGGCGGTGTCGGTGGCCCAGCGGGCGATGCCGACCGCCTCGGCCGACAGCAGAGTGGTCAGGATCGCGCGGCCGGCCGCCTGCGAAAGGTTGGACAGCACGCGGTCGGCACCGACTTCGGCGGCGTTGGCCCGGACATGCGCCACCGGACGCAACAGGTCCACCGAGGTGACCGGCTCGATCTCGAGTTGGTCGGCATCGAGGATCACCCATTCCACGCCGCTCTCGATCGCGACCGGCAGCACCAGAACGGCGGCCTGCGCGGCAGCGGGCACCGAGCGGGCCTCACCGCGAATGACCAGCGAGTCGTCTTGGCGGGTGGCGGTCAGGCCCGACTCCAGCGCGCAGGTGGCGATGAGGTCGCCGGAGGCCAGCTTGCTCAGCAGCTCGGTCTCGGGATCGTGGGCGGAGATCAGCGCACTGGCTATTGCCGAGGTGACGAACGGCCCGGGCACGGCGCCGTAGCCGAACTCGGCGATCACGATCGCGAGCTCCAGCAGGCCGAAGCCCTGACCGTCGACCGACTCCGCCAGGTGCAGGCCGTGCAAGCCCTGCTCAGCGGCCGCATTCCAGTACGGCGGCGGGTTGGGGATCGGCGTCTCCAGTGCCTCATGCAGGACCTCGGACGGCGCAACCCGTGCGACGAGGGACTTCACCGAGTCGGCGAGGTCGTTGTGCTCCTGGGTGATGGCGATGGGCATGTTGGGTGCCTTCCCTATTAACCGGTGGGTTGGGAGTCAGGGTACCCGGCGCCCACTGTCCACTCAGCTACGGCGGGCGCCCCGCTCCGGGGTGGCACGCAGCACCACCACCACGACCGCGGAAATCAGCATGACGATGCCCACCGCCCACATGCCGGCTTTGTCGCTGCCGGTGAACTGGTTCAGCGCACCGGTCGCGTACGGTGCCGCGAATCCGCCGAGGTTGCCGATCGAGTTGATCAACCCGATCCCGCCCGCGGCGGCGGCACCGGTGAGGAACTGCGCCGGCAGCGCCCAGAAGCTGGGGATCGCACTGAACACTCCCATCGCGGTGATGCACACCGGGACCATCACCAGCAGCGGGGAGTCCAGATACAGCGCGATCGGAATAGCCAAGCCGCCCAAACCCATTGGGATCGCGACGTGCCAGACGTGTTCGTTCTGGCGGTCGGCGTGGCGTGACCAGAGGTACATCGCGATCGCGGCAAGGGTGTAGGGCACCGCGGTGATCAGGCCGACCTGCACGATCGACAGGTGCACATCGAAGGTCTTCTTGAAGTCGGAGATGATCGAGGGCAGGAAGAACGCCAGTGCGTACAAGCCGTAGGCGACGCCGAAGTACACCAGGGCCAGCAACCAGATCCGCGGGCTGGTCAGCGCCCGGCGCAGTGGGAAGTCGAAGCTGCCTGCGACATCGCGTTCCTCGTCGGCCAGCACGTCGGTCAGCCATTGCCGTTCGTCGGGTTGCAGCCAGTGCGCCTCGGCGGGCCGGTCGGTCAGATAGAACCAGCAGATCACGCCGAGGATGATCGCGGGCAACCCGACGCCGATCATCATGAATTGCCAGCCGGCCAGCCCGAACGTGCCTTCACCGGCCTGGATCATCCACGCCGCCAACGGAGTTCCGACGGCCGCGGCGATCGGGCTGGCCATCATGAACATGGCCACAATCCGCGCCCGGTAGGCGGCCGGGAACCAGCGGGTCAGATAGAAGATCACCCCGGGGAACAGCCCCGCCTCGGCGACGCCGAGCAGGAATCGCAACGCCAGCAGGGTGGGCGCGTTGGGCGCGAATCCGATTGCGACGGCGACGATTCCCCACGACACCGCGATGCGTGCCAGCCAACGGCGGGCGCCGAAGCGCTCAAGCGCCAGATTGGACGGCACCTCGACCAGGACGTATCCGATGAAGAAGATGCCCGACGCCAGGCCGAACATGCTCGCCGTGAGCTGCAGGTGTTCGCTGATGTCGGCCTTGGCGATGCCGAGGTTGGTGCGGTCAAGGTAGTTGACGAAGTACAGCGCCATGAGGAAGGGCAGCGCGCGAATGGCCACCTTGCGCAGGGTGCGCGCTTCCAGCGACTGCTCACCGGTCGATACGACGGACATCCGGCCTCCCGTTGACGACGTTGACCAGGTCGCGGCCGTCGTACAGACGGCGGCAGTTGTCGACGGCCTGGATCAGGTAGCGCCGCATGGTGTCGACGGTGCACCAGGTGACGTGGGGTGTCACCACGACGTTGTCGAGCTGGAGTAGCGGGCTGGCCGGGTCGACTGGTTCTTCGGTGAACACATCGAGTCCGGCGGCGGCCAGCCGGCCATCGCGCAGGGCATCGATCAACGCGGGCTCATCGATGACACCGCCGCGAGAGGTGTTGACCAGAACCGCATGTGGCTTCATCGCGTCCAGCGCAGCCCGGTTGATCAGCTTGTCGGTCGCGGCGGTCAGCGGCAGGTGCAGGCTGATCACGTCGCTGTCGGCGAGCAGCTCGGTCAGCGGACGCCAGGTGGCGGTGCCGTCGTCGGCGGTGCTGGTGTGCAGGACGGTGCCGCCCATCGCGAGCACGATCCGCTCGACACGTTTGGCGATGTTGCCGTAGCCGACCAGGCCGACGGTGCAGCTGCCGATGTCGCGCACCGTCTCGACCAGGCTGGGATCCGTCGGCCAGCCCAGGCCTTGCCGGGTGAGACTGTCCAGCGCGGGAAGCCGGCGCAGTGCGGCCAGCATCAGCAGCGCCGCGCCCTCGGCGACCGAGGGTGCGTTGGCGCCCGGCATGTTCGCCACCGCGATCCCCAGCTCGTCGGCTGTCTCGACGTCGATGGTGTTCACCCCGGCGCCGAGCTTGTGCACCAGTCGCAGCAGCGGTGCGCGGCGCAGATCCTCGCCGGACAGCGGACGCAGCACGTGCCAGATCACCTCGGCATCGGGCAGCTCGCGGTGCAGCGTCTCGTCGTCGTCTTCGTGGCACCAGCGAATGTCGAGCCAATCTGCCTCTGGTGCAACAATATCCAGCACCTTCTCGCCAGGGAGAAAGTGCGCCAGAACTCTTAGCGCCACCGCTTGGCGATCCACTTCGCGATCGTGTCCGCCTGCTCGCCCCGCGCGCCCGGCGTGGTGAAGTAGTGGTCGGTGTCGATGGCGCACAGAGTCTTGTCGGTGCTGGCCAACGCGTCGAAGATGCGCTGAGCGTCCGATGGGAACACCCCGGTGTCCTGCTCGGCGTTGATCACCAATGCCGGGACACTGACCCGGCCCAGATGCGGTTCGGCGCGGGTCTGGGCGGTCTTGAGGCTCCACATGCCCAGCCAGCTGCGCAGCGTGCAGGCTGCGGCAATGCCGTGTGCGGAGCGGTTGGCCTTGACCGGAACACCGGCGTAGCAGAGGTTGGGTTGCCGTTTGGTGGGTTCGATGGCCGGGTCCACCATGCGGGGATCGGCCCAGGTGCGCATCACGGTGAACGGCCGATCGGAGAAGCCGGCGGCTTGCACCCGCTTGAGCTCGGTCTCCGCCCAGTCGGTGATGGCGTGGTTACGGGCGATCTGAGCCGACCGGTAGCGGGCCAGAAACTCGGCGGAGAACGGTGGCCCGTTGCGCTCGTCGAACAGGTCGAGGTCGGGATCGGTGGCCACCGCATCGTTTTCGTCGGTGACGGCGCCGTCCATCCAGGCGGTCAGGACGTCGGGACGCCCCGGGTGGGCGGCACTGGCGATGTAGCCGTCGGCGGGCGGCAGATCGGTCAGCCCCGCAGCGGGCCTCATACCGTCCAAGGGGGTGACGTTGGGGTCTACGGCCTGGGACTGATAGGCCGCCATCAATGAGCCGCCTCCCGAATTGCCGAGGAGCACAATCGTTTCCACGCCCTGGATTTCCCGCAGCCAGCGCACTCCGACGCCGATGTCGACCAGGGCATGGTCGAGCATGAAGCTGCTCTCGAATCCGCGGAAGCGGGTGTTCCAGCCGAGGAACCCGACTCCGCGGGTGGCCAGGTAATCGGCGAGGTAGTGCTCGGAGAAGTCGATCTGGTAGTGGGTGGCGATGACGGCGACCTTCGGCTTGCGGCCCACGCCGCGGTGATACAGGCCCTGGCAGGGGTGGCCGCCCGCACCGGCCCGACGCGCGGTGGGCGAGGACACCCCGATGAATTCGCGCACGACTCCGGGTGTGGGCATGTCGGTGGCCTCCTGCGGGTGTTGATCGCTGAGGAGACGATATTCGTCAGCGTCGATGTGCATGCCTGAATGCGGTGTTAGGTTCGGTTGGGAGAGTCGACCAGCATCTGTGGGGGCACACCGTGATCAAGCCGCACAACACCAACCCAGAATTCGAGCTCGGGGGTATCAACCACATCGCGCTGGTGTGCTCGGACATGGAGCGCACGGTCGATTTCTACTCGAACGTGCTGGGTATGCCGCTGGTCAAGTCGCTGAACCTGCCCGACGGACTGGGGCAGCACTTCTTTTTCGACGCCGGCAACGGCGATTGCGTGGCGTTCTTCTGGTTCACCGAAGCGCCGGACGGCACAGCGGGCAGCACCACCCCGGCGGCGCTGCCCGGCCTGGGGTCGATCGTCAGTGCCGTGGGCTCGATGAATCATCTGGCTTTCCATGTGCCGGAGGAGAAGTTCGACGAGTACCGCCAGCGACTCAAGGACAAGGGTGTGCGGGTCGGGCCGGTGCTCAACCACGACGACAGTCCCCAGGGAGCCACTCGCGAGCTCCACCCCGGGGTGTACGTACGGTCCTTCTACTTCAGCGATCCGGACGGAATCGTGCTCGAATTCGCCTGCTGGACGCGAGAATTCACCGATCACGAAGCCGCAACTG
This sequence comes from Mycobacterium sp. ELW1, assembly GCF_008329905.1. NCBI lineage: Bacteria > Bacillati > Actinomycetota > Actinomycetes > Mycobacteriales > Mycobacteriaceae > Mycobacterium > Mycobacterium sp. ELW1. The sequence continues at coordinate 501,332 of NZ_CP032155.1, forward strand.
CGCCCAAGACGGCAGCCGACCGCAAGCAGCCGATCGCCGCAGGCTAGTCGCGGAACAGCCGCGGATCGCCGAGTTCGTCGATGATCGCGGTGAGCTGATCGGCGAGTTCGGCGGGTGTCAATGTGATCGCGCCGCCCAGCCAGGCGCTGATGGTCTGGCCGACGCCGCCGACGACGAAGTGCGCGAATGCCTTGATCCGGTCGTTGGCGGGGCGGTGTAACAACGCCTCGACATGCTGGCCCGACAGCATGGCGAACAGCGCGCCGGACTCCTGCCGTTTGCGGACCACCGTCGTGTTGGACAGCTGCGAGCTGAACATCAGCCGACCCACCCGTGGATCGAGTTCGATCGTCCGCACGATATTGGCCATGGCCGCCCGGTTCTGCGCATCGACCGGCGCTGTTGCCACCGCGGCCTGCGTGGTGGCGGCCAGCTCGGCGACCACCCAGTCGAAGACCGCCGCGACGAACTCGTCCTTGTCGGCGAAGCTCTCGTAGAAGTAGCGGGTGGCGACGCCGGCCTCCCGGCAGATGCCTCGAACCGTGAGCTCAGCGGGGTCGACGTTGCTGCCCAGCAGCTCCAGCCCGGCCTCGAGTAGGCGGGCCCGTCTCCGGGCCAGCCGGTCGGCGGCATCCACGCCGCCATAGGGCCGTGCCTGCGTCATTAGCCCATCTTGACATTGCTGAGGCCAGCGCGGCAATATTGGGAAACATTCGTTGTCAGATTCTCATTCGATAGGTGGCCCAGCGTGGCGATCCGTGAACCCGTCATCAGCCACGTCGATCGGGCGGTGAGCGCGCCGCCGATGCCGTCGGCTCGGCGCCGCACCTGGGGGCCGGGATTCGACGACGGACTGATGGGTGTCGCGCTGCTGGCCGGTCCGGCGAACGTGATCATGGAGCTGGCCCTGCCGGGCGTCGGCTACGGCGTGATGGAGAGCCGGGTCGAAAGCGGACGAGCCGACCGGCACCCGATCAAACGAGCCAGGACGACCTTCACCTACCTGGCGGTGGCCACCCGCGGCACCGACGAGCAGAAGAAGGCGTATCGACGTGCGGTCAACAAGTCGCACGCGCAGGTGTATTCGACGCCGGACAGCCCGGTGGAGTACAACGCGTTCGACAAAAACCTGCAGCTCTGGGTAGCCGCGTGCCTCTACAAGGGCGGGGTCGACGTGGCCCGGGTGTTCATCGGCGAGATGGACGACGAGACCGCAGACCGGCACTACCGGGAGAGCGCGGCACTGGCCACCACTTTGCAGGTGCCCGCCGAGATGTGGCCCGCCGACCGGGCCGCGTTCGACAAGTACTGGCAGGAGTCACTGGACAAGCTGCACATCGACGACACGATCCGCGAATATCTGTACCCGTTCGCGGTGTCCCGGATCCGGGGCGTGCGATTGCCGAAGCGCGTGCAGGAACCGCTCGAACAGTTCAACCTGCTGATCACCACGGGGTTCCTGCCGCAGCGCTTCCGCGACGAGATGCACCTCGACTGGAATCCGGACAAACAGCGCAAGTTCGACCGGTTGATGGCGCGCATCCGGTTCGTCAACAACCTCACTCCACGGATCATCCGCGAGTTCCCGTTCAATCTGCTTCTGCGCGATGTGGATTGGCGGATTCGCACCGGCCGACCGCTGGTCTGACGACGTTCGGAACCGGTTCGGGTATCGCTTCGGGGCCTGACCGGCAATACTGGCGGGCGTCGCAGCGTCAGTAACGTCAAAGGAGATCAGGTGCCGGAAACCAAGATCACGGTCATCTACGACAACCCCACCGATCCGGATGCCTTCGAGGCCGCATACGAGGCCGAACAACTCGACGCCGCCCGCAAGATTCCGGGCCACATCCGGTTCGAGACCTCGAAGGTGTGGCCCAAGGAGGACGGGTCGCCGACTCCGGCCTACCGCATGATCGACCTGTACTACCCCGACTACGACGCGGCCAGCGCGGCGGTGGCCACTGCGGAGGCCGGTGCGTTCTTCGAGGCGATGGCGCGGCTGTCGACCGGAGGTGTTCGAGTCCTCTTCTCGGACATCCAGATTCCCTCGCACTGATCCCTGCCACTCCCGCATTGCCAGATTCCGCGAGTACCCTCGCGGCAGTGCGAAGTGACAACGACACCTGGGACATCACCACCAGCGTCGGCTCGACGGCGTTGTTCGTCGCCGCCGCCCGGGCACTGGAGGCGCAGAAACCCGACCCGCTGGCGGTCGACCCGTTCGCCGAGGTGTTCTGTCGCGCCGTCGGTGGTCCATGGGCTGCGGTCCTGGACGGCGAGGCGCCCGACCATCCGCTGAAGACCCCGGAGTTCGGTCAACATTTCGTCACCTTCCAGGCGGCGCGGACCCGGTATTTCGATGCGTATTTCCGTGCGGCGGCCCAGGCGGGCGTGCGTCAGGTCGTCCTGCTCGCCGCGGGCCTGGATTCTCGCGCCTACCGGTTGGACTGGCCGGCAGGCACCACCGTCTACGAACTTGATCAGCCGCAGGTGCTGGAGTTCAAGCGCGAGACCCTGGCCGCGCACGGCGCCACCGCGAAAGCCGAGCGCAGGGAGATTGCGATCGATTTGCGGGACGACTGGGCGCAAGCCCTGCGCGACAGCGGTTTCCGGCCCGACGAGCCGTCGGCATGGATCGCCGAAGGCCTGCTGATCTATCTGCCCGCCAGCGCCCAGGAGCAGCTGTTCACCGGGATCGACGCGCTGGCTGCTCCGGGCAGCCATGCGGCGGTCGAGGAGGGCCGACCGATGGATCGCGATGCTTTCCGCGAGAAGGTCGACGAAGCGAAGGCAAGCGACGACGAGCGGGGCCAGTGGTGGCAGCTGGTGTACAACGAGCAGCATGCGCCGGCCGCGCAGTGGTTCGCCGAGCGCGGGTGGACGGCGCAGGACACCACGTTGATCGACTATCTGAAGACCGTGGGCCGCTCGGTCGAGTCGGCGGACGCCGAGGCGGCCAACATGCTGTCCAGCATCACGCTGGTGAGCGCGATCAAAAGCTAGGCGCTAATTCCACATCACCGGCCGGAGGAACCGGTTGATGCGGCGCAGATACTCGGGCTGGCTGACGTGCAGGATGTGGTTGCCCGGGAACCAGTGCAGCGCACAGCGATCCCAGTGCTCCCAGAGCGCCTCGGCCTGCTCAGGCGGCGCCAGCCGATCACCGAGGCCGGTGATGATCAGTCGCCGATCCCGCGGCACCAACGGCTCGTAGTTCAACGCGCAGTGGTACGCCGAGGCGGCCGCGGACTCGTCACGTCCGATGGTGCCGAACTTGCGGCCCATTTCGATCAGTTTGTTGGCCGGCCACCACTCGTCGAACGTCGACTCCGGAGTGACCACCGGAACGTTGGGAATCACCGCCTCCAGCCGGTCATCGGCCGAGGCGACCAGCGCTGAGGTATAGCCGCCCAACGACATTCCGGTGAGCGCAATGCGTTCGACTCCCGTGTCGCGCAACCAGTTCACGACGGATCGGAAGTCGTGGACCGCTTGGCCCATGGTCTCGGCGAATCCGGCCATGCCTTGGGAGAAGAAGCCGTATCCGCTGAAGGGCGAGCCTTTTTCGGCGCGACGGCCGTGGAACGGCAGCGTGTACAGCAGCACGTCGTATCCGGTCCTGTAGAACCACGGCAGCGAGAAGAACAGCCCGTTGAACAGATAGGGCGAACCCATGAAACCGTGGATCACACACAACGTCGGCCGCGGACCGTCGTCGTGGCGCCAATGCTGGGCCCACACAACGTTGTTGCGCTCCAGTCGCTTCCACTGCTTACGCATATCCGGATTGATCGGTACGAAGCTGCTCTCGAATCGCAGATTCTCCACGTTGCCGTGTGCGATGTACTGCGCGACAGGGTTCGCCGGGCGGGTCGTCACGGCGGGCACGTCGGTGGGCGCGGGAAAGGATGCCACCGGGTCGCGGCGCGCGGCGAGCTCGGCGTAGAACTCGAGATTGCTGCGCTCGCGGTGCAGGTCCGACCGGCGCACGATGCTCTTGGCTACGGTCGGCAGCATGGACGCCCCGACCAGCGACGCGATCGCCGTGCGCAGACCGATGTCGGCCACCGCGGAGGCGTCGACGGTGAGCCGCTGAAGTGCGGTCAGATCGGAGCGGTCGGGCAATCCCTCGTATCCGGCGTCGGCACCCGGCACATCGGGCACCGGCACAGGAATGGGCAAGTCGACGTTCGACGTCATTGTCGCGGCCTTTCGAGGTCGGCATCTGTCATCGGATGCTAACTGGGCGCGCGGTTCACAACAGGTGATACACCGTCGCGCCGCCGACCTTCACCGGTCGGTAATGCTGCTGTACCCAGTCGGCGATCTGCCCACCGACCCGGTCGTGGCTGCGCATCCGGCCGCTTTCGACGTAGTAACTGATCTTCTGGGCGTGCACGTCGTCGATGAATTGCGCCAGGGTGGGCACCGGGTCGTTGCTCCAGCCGCCGATCGCCATCACCGCGGTGCCGGACGCGATTTCCAGGGAGGCCGCCGCCTGTGAACCGGAGGTCGCCGCCGACCACAGAGTGGGGGTGGCGGCCAGCATCTCGGCCAGCTGCGGGTCGACTCTGTCCGAACTGGCGCCCATCATCATCTTCGTGCCGAAACGGTTGCCGACGGTCGGCCACACGTCGGCGGTGTGGGCGGCATTCGGTATCGAGCCGTTGTGCGGGGTGGCAGCGGTGGCCACCGAGAACATCGCGGTGCCGGTGAGGCCCGCCACGAGCGAGACCGCCAGCGCGACGGGGGTGAGCCGCGGCCATCGGGTCAGCGCCGCGGCCAGCAGAACTACGGCCGCAACGCCCGTCCACCCGATGACCGAGCGGGCCCAGGTCGGGCCCAATTGTGCGCGGTGCAGCAGAATGACGGCCCACCAGGCGGCGGCCACCACCATCACGATCGCCGCGGATCTGCTCCACACCGCCGCCAGACCGATCAGCGCGCCGGCCGCCGGCGCCAAGGCGATGGTGTAGTACGGGTGCACCATGCCGGTCATGTAACTGAACACGACAGTGCACACCGCCAGCCACCCGGTCCACATGGTGAAGCTGGCGGCCTCGACGCGGCTTAGCTTGCGGCGCAACGCAAGATACGCGCCTGCCACGATGGCGACGACGGCGGCGGGCAGCAGCCAGGACGCCTCGTAACCCATCTCCGCGGAGAGAAGTCGCAGTACCCCGGCGTGGGTGGTCCACCCGCTGGGGTGTCCGTGGGACACCGCGTTGCCGCCTCCGACGATCCGGTCGACGCCGTTGTATCCCAGTGCGAGATTGAGCACCGTGTTGTTGGTCGAACTGCCGATGTAGGGGCGCGCCGCGGCCGGCCACAGCTGGACCACCGCGACCCACCAGCCGCCCGAAATCATCAGCGCACCAGTGGCACCCAGGAGATGCAGCAGTCGTCGCCACCAAGTCGTCGGTGCGAACAGTAGATAGGCGAGACCGAAGGCGGGCAGCACCATCAGCCCGGCCAGCATCTTGGTGAGGAACGCCAGCCCCAGCACGACGCCGACGAGCATCAGCCATCGCCACGACGCGCCGGGGATGGCGCGAATCAGAAAGTAGGCACCCGCGACCATCAACAGGACCATGAGTGCGTCGGGGTTGTTGTAGCGAAACATCAACGTGGCAGCCGGGGTGAGTGCCAGGACGGCGCCGGCGATCAGGCCCGCCACCGCACCGCGCCCGGGGTCGGCCACGACGCGACGCACCGCGGCGTAGAGGAGTGCGACAGCCCCGACCCCCATCAGTGCTTGCGGCACCAGGACCGCCCAGCTGTTCATCCCGAACAGCCGCACCGACAACCCCGTCACCCACAACGCGGCGGGCGGCTTGTCGACGGTGATGAAGTTGTTGGGATCCAGCGAGCCGAAGAACCACGCGCCCCAGTTCTTGGCGCCGGACTGGGCGGCCGCCGCGTAGAAGGCGTTGCCGTAACCGTTGATCGGAAGATTCCAGAGATACAGCGCCGCAGTGGCGACCAGAAGTGCGGTCACAGCGAAGGCCGGCCACCGGGGCGCGGCGCGCACCGGGACCTCAGCGATGGCCGCACCGAGTAGTTCGGTGTGGTCGGCGGTGGCGGTCACCGCACCACCGTGCCTGAAAGTGCTGGCCGGCGCTGGTTGGCGGAGCTGGGAAGTCGCTGTGTATTTCATGATTCACGCGCATGTGGTGAAGTGGGCGGCATGTGGAACCCGCAGACTTACCTGGCGTTCGCCGACCAGCGCGGCAGGCCGTTCTTCGACTTGTTGGGCAGGGTCGGAGCCGAGTCACCGCGGCGGGTGACTGATCTGGGCTGCGGCCCGGGTAATCTCACCGAACAGCTCGCTGAGCGCTGGCCGGATGCGGTGTTGGAGGCCGTGGACAGCTCGCCCGAGATGGTCGCCGCCGCGCGGGAGCGCGGAATCGACGCCGAGCTCGCTGACATCACCGCGTGGACACCGCACCCGGACACCGACGTTGTATTCAGTAATGCGGCGCTGCAATGGATTCCGGGGCATCCCGAGCTGATGGCGCGCTGGGCAGGCCAGCTGGATCCCGGTGCCTGGATCGCCGTCCAGGTGCCGGGCAACTTCGACGCGCCGTCCCATGTGGCGGTGCGCCGGCTCGCCGACCAGGAGCACTGGTCAAAAATCCTGGGCGACTTCGCCTTCCGAACCCCAAAGGTCGTGGAGACGCCTATCAGGTATGCCGAGCTGCTCACCGAGGCGGGCTGCCACGTCGACGCCTGGGAGACCATCTATATCCATGAGCTCGACGGTGAGAACGCCGTGCTCAACTGGATCACCGGCACCGCGCTCACCCCGGTGCGTGATCGGCTGGACGACGACCAATGGCACCAGTTCCGAAGTGAACTGATCCCGATGCTCGACGAGGCCTACCCTGCTCGGCCCGACGGGCGCACGTACTTCCCGTTCCGGCGGATCTTCGTCGTCGCTCAGGTGGGCAGTCCGTCGCGTTCGGCGTCGGCGCGGTAGCGGTCCACCCATTCGTCAGACCGCTGGTCGGCCTGGCGTTCCAGGACGGGTGCGGGCGCCAGTCGAGGGTCAAGGCCGAGTGCCTCGAGCACCTGCGCGACAACGTCAGTCAGGTTGCGCCACAACACCGGATAGGGCACGTCGATCGGGTGGACATCTTCTTCGGCGAACCAGTTGCGCCAGCCCTCTTCCTGCGCCCGCAGCATTTGCACCACGTGGGCGATCGCCCCGGCGTGGTATTCGGCTCGCGCATCCCGCACCGGGTCCGGCCGGCCGCGCCAGACCCGGGTCTGAACCGCTCGCCAGAACGAAACCGCCTGCGAGACAACGTCGGGACGGTACACGTGGATCAGCACGGGATCGCTGCCGACCACATCGCGGATGGCGGACAGGAGCCCTGATCCCGACCGCTCGGGAAGATCTTTGGCTCGACTGAGCAGAAGTGCGGTCTGATTCCACATCAGTTTGCCGCCCCAGATGCCGTTCGGGGTGCGGCCGACCGTGCGGATGTAGTCGCGCCAGATCTCCGCGGGAGCCAGGTCTGGCTTGCCTTCGATCAGTGGATCGAGCAGTCGCAGAATCGATTCGTCCTCGGCCTCGGAAAACCACTCCCTGGGCTGAGGCGACATGCTGGTGTTCGGCAGGTACTGGAAGAACTCCTGCGGCTCACCAGCGACGCCAGTCGCTCGCAATGACTCCACCAACAGCGTGCTGCCGCTGCGTTGAGAGGCGAGTACGAGATAGGCGGTCGGATGATCGGGCATGCCCTGAGCCTAACGGCACTCAGATACCGACGCCCAGGTCAGGTGGCTTTAATTCGCTGTGACGAAAACTATTGCGGGAAGCCGATTTCGTCGTCCAAACCTCGTTCCGAGGCGACCGCCGAACGGCTCGTCAGGGTGAGTCCGTTGATCTCGAAATAGGTCTCGGTGTAGCGGGCCGCGATCCGTGTTCCGGCGAACTCGGAAGGAATGGCGTCGCCTGTTTTCTGACGCCACTCGTTGAGCAGGACCGCGAGCTCCTCAGCGATGGCTTCGGCCTCCTCGGTCGGCTCGAGGAGAAGATTGTTCAATTCGGCCGGATCGGCTTCAAGGTCGTAGAGTTCGCGCGCCGGGCGCGGTGCGTTGATGAACGGCTCCACCGCCTGGCCGGACGGGCTTTCCTCGATGTCCAGCGGCAGGTCGAGCAGTGGTCGTTGCGCGTAGTTCTCGATGTAGCTGTACTTCTTGCTGCGGATGGCCCGGATGGGGTCGTATGAGTCGTGATAAGTCTTCTCGGTGTAAACATGCTCACGCACTGGATTACCCTGCCCGGCAATCAAATTGGCTGCGTGAGAGAGCCCTTCGACGTCATCGCCAGGGGTGATTCCGACCAGCTCCAACAAAGTCGGTAGCAGATCGACCCCGCTGAACAGTTCGTCATACACCAAGGATTTGCTCTGAAGCCGGCGCGGCGGCCGGATGATCGTCGCGATGCCGGTGCCGGCGTCGTAGAGGGTGGACTTCGCGCGCGGAAACGCCGGGCCGTGGTCGGTGAGGAACACCACCCAGGTGTTGGCGGCGAGCCCGGTGTCGTCGAGGGTGTCCAGCAATCGGCCTACTGCGGCATCGGCGACGGCAATCGAGCCGTAGAAGTCGGCGAGGTCGCCGCGGACCTCGGGGGTGTCAGGGAGGAAGTCGGGGACCTCGACGTCGGCCGTCTCGGCGGGCTCGTAGCGATCATGCGGATAAGGCCGGTGGGTCTCGAAGAACCCCGCGGTGAGCAGAAACGGGCTGATTCCCGCGAGTGGTGCGCTGTCGGTGAGCCACGCTTGGGCCCGTTCGACGACGTACTCACAGTACGAATTGGAGACGTCGAACTCGTCGTAACCCAGCCGCGCCGGGAACGACGTTTCGTGCTGCATACCGAATAGTGCTGAATACCAACCATGCTCGTGAAGGATGTGCGGCAAGGTGCGCACGCCGGTGCGGTACTCGAAGCCGTGATGCGCCAGGCCGACCAGTCCGTTGCTGTGGGGATAGCGGCCGGTGAACAATGATCCGCGCGCAGGCGAGCACAGCGGGGCGGTGGCGTGTGCGCGGGTGAACAGAACACCTTCGTCGGCGAGCTGGTCCAGGCGCGGGCTCGATACCCCCGGATATCCGTAGGCGCCCAGGCAGCGGCCCAGATCGTGCCAATGGACGATCAACAGGTTGTCCCGGCTCACGTACGCCTCCGTTCGGCTCCTGGGGTCTAGCTTGCCCCGCCCGGTGACGGTGCCTGCATCCGGTGCCCGGCGCAAGTGTTATCGACAGCCGGAGTTTGGTCGGGTCATTGCGCGCGGAAGATTACCGATTCCGAACAATCCTGATAGCAGGACGGTCACTCCGACGAACGTGCCAGGGTGCCGTGGTACTCAAGAACAGATGGCATCGAAGAAAACCTGGCTGACCGCCTCGATCGTCGTCGCCGTGGCTGTCTACGCGACGATGTGGGTCGGGTATGCGCTCAACTGGGGTTGGCTGGATTCGATCGACACCGACCTCCTCCAGGCTTTCCACAACATCGGCGCTTCACGCCCCGGTTGGGTGTCCTTCTGGGTGGTGTTCTGCGTCGTATTCGGCCCGAACGGCTTCCGGGTGGTCGCGTTGATACTGCTGATCATCGCTTTGGTGCGCCGCAAGGTGCCCACCGCGGTGTTCCTGGTGATCAGCATCGGGCTCATGGGCCTGGTCACCGAGGGCGCGAAGTTCCTCGCCGGCCGTCCCCGCCCGGCAACGGCGCTTGCCCACGGGTCGTCGACGTCGTTCCCGTCCGGTCACGCACTGGGGGTCATGGTGGGCGTGCTGGCCCTGCTCACCGTGCTCTGGCCGCATCTCAGTCCCCAGCTCAGGCGGGTGCTGGCCGTTGTGGGTGGCCTGCTGATCGTGCTGGTCGGAGTGGGGCGGGTGATCCTCAACGTTCACCACCCGTCCGACGTGCTGGCGGGATGGGCGCTGGGCTACCTCTACTACCTGCTGTGCGTGCGACTGGTGCCGCCGCTGCCGCTCACACCAGCGGCCGAAACACCGGCAGCACTCGGTACTTCGCGCTGAAGCTGGCTTTGTCGTAGGTGTCGCCGACCTCGCCGTCGCGGGCCAGCGGCGTCGGGCCGTCGACGGCCTCGAACGTGAACTCCGGCGCCTGAATCTCGTGGTAGAGCGGACTGCGTTCGAGGCGGCCGAGCGCGACCGCGGTGAGAATGCGCAGGCGGCTGAATCGCTTCCCGGTTTCCAGGATCCGAACGTCGAGAAGTCCGTCGTCCATGCGGGTGCGACGGGCCGGGGCGAAACCCGATGGCAGATAGACGGAATTGCCGAGGAAGAACAGCGACGTCTGAATCGTCTTGTTGTCGAACCGGATTCGAACAGGCGTCCCGCGGCGCAGCGTATGCAGCATCGCGTACATCCCGGCCAGTGGCTTGCCGACCTTGTGCTCGAGCTTCTCGCGGGTCTGGACGAACAACGGGTATGCACCGATGCTGGCGGTGTTGATCACCATCTGGTCTTCGTTGAGGCACACCAGGTCGACGCACGAGACGTTGCCACCTCGGATGGCCGACACAGTGCGGTCGACGGTCTCGCAGCCGATGTCCTTGGCGAAGTGGTTGAACGTTCCGGCGGGGAACACCGCCAGCGGCAGCCCGGTGGCGATCGCCACCGACGCCGCGGCGGACACGGTCCCGTCGCCGCCGCCCACTCCGAGCACCTCGGCGCGCTGGGCGGCCTCCTTCAGGACGGTCTCCGGATTGTCGTCCTCGCCGAGTTCAACGATCTCGGCCTTCGGCAGCTTTTCGCGGACCTCGTCGATGACCCGAGTTCCGGTACCGCTGCCCGAAGCGGGGTTGATGACGAGCACGACGCCTTCGCCCTCCGGACGCTCCGGGGTGTCGATGATGAGCGGCTCGTTGGACGGCAACTTCGCCGGCACGATCGGCGGAACCAGCCGGCCACCCAGCACAGCGATCGCCGCGCCGATCCCGAATCCGGCGAACACGTCGCCGGGGTAGTGCGCGCCGGTGGCCACCCGGGACAGGCCCACCAAGCCCGCCAGGAGCGCCAGGCCCAGGCCCAGCGGCGGGTTCTCCAGTCCGACGCCGACCGCGAAGGCGGCGGCACTGGCCGAGTGGCCGGAGGGAAGCGAATTCGACGTCGGGACTCGGCGCGACCGTCGGACCAGCGGAACCAGGGTGCGGTTCGGACGATCGCGTTTCCACACCCGCTTGGCGCCCTGATTGGTCACCAGGCTGGTGATGGCCAGCGTGATCACCCCGCGGCCGGCGCCCCGGCGCGCCGAGGGCGAACCCGTCGCAGCCAGGACAGCGGCGATCGCGAACCACAGCTTGGAGTGGTCGGCGGCGCGGGTGAGCACCGGCATGGCCTTGTCGAGAAGCAGGCTCGGCGATTCGGCGACGGCCTCGAACACCTCGCGATCCAGCGTGCCAAGCCCTCCGGTGATCTGACGGATGCCTTGACCTTCGAGCAAGCTTCGCGATGTCATCGCTCCACGGTATCGGGGTCAGGACTTCGGCTCGCCGGATCCCTCGTCTGCCGGCTTGCTGTCGGGCAGGATGATGCGCCTGGTCGCGACCGGCTTGCCGTCGACCTTCTTGGTGACGTGAGGGTCGGCGGGCGGCGGGGTGGTGATGCGGCCTTGAACTGGGGCGCCGTTTTTCACGGTCGGCACGGACACTCGCTTGGTGTCGGCCTTGGCGTCCTTCTCCGATCCGCCCGCGCCGTGCATCGCGCCGGGCGGGATCATCGGCATGCCGCCCATGCCGCCTGCGGGGGCCGACGTCGGCGCAGCCATTCGCGGTGCCGGCACTTGGGTGTTTGCTGCTGACGGCGAGGTTCCTGCGGCGGGCACCGGGGGCGGCCCGAGCATAGCGGTCGGCGAGGTACCGCCGATTCCGCCGCCGCCACCGCCGGATCCGCCACCGCCAGAACCCATTTCGCCGGGTGTCTCACCGAATTCGCCCAACGGGTCGGTCAGGCTGGCTTTGTCGAGTTCTGCCGAGGCGCCGCCGGCTTGCTGCATCATGCCCATGCCGGCCTGCATCATTTGTTGGGCGCCTTGGGCGACCTGCTGGGGGATCTGGGCCAGCGGCTGCAAGGCTCCGCCCATCGCGCCGGCCAGGGCGCCGGCGAGCTGAGAGGCCATCTGCGGAAGTTGTTGGGCCATCTGATCGGCCTGGCCCTGCCCGGCGACGCCTTTCATCTCGGCGTTGGCCTGCTCGTCCTGGGCGGGGAATTTCGCGGCGGCCTCGGCGGTCTTGGAATCGCGCTTGGCGTGTTCCTCGATGCTTTCGGTGTTGTCCTTGGGGTCACCGAGATTGGCGGCCAGGCCGAGGACGCGCAGCAGCTGTTCGATCGGGGTCGCGCCGGCGACGAGCGGATCGGAGGTGATGGGTGGTGGGGGCATGTTCCCAGCGTTGGCCGATTCATAGCCGCCCTGAGTCACGTTGAGCTGTCCGCCGCCACTCATCGGTGCACCTCTCCCTTCAGTGCCAGGTTCAGGGCCTGAAACCACGCGAAGTGGTAGTTGGCAGCGGTCTTTTCGCCCTTGATCAGCGCGTCGATGGTCGCCAGGAGCTGCCAGTTGCCGACGTTAGCGGTGTCGACGTGATCGGGGTAGTCACCTAGGACCTTGCCTGCGACGGTCGCGAGGTGTTCGCGAAGCAGTTCGACTTCGGAGTCCAGGTAGCCGGTGCCCGTCGATGCGGCTTTGGCCAGGGTGTGGGCGAGGCGGGGTAGGCCGTCGCGCCACTTGGTGGCTTGGGCGAGCTCCCAGCCGAGGTCTTCGACGTCTGCGGTGTCGCGGGCGCGGATGGACATCTGCGTGGGTTGTGCGTCTTCTTCGGGCGGGAGGTACTGGCCCGGGGCATAGGCGGCGGTCAGGGTGGTCTCGCCGAGGAGGGCGTCGAGTGTCTTGGCGCGGTTGCCTGGCTTGAGAAGCTTGATGCCGGTGGGGATTTCGACTTGGGGTGGGATCCAGCCGCTGGCAAGGTCGGTGGCCAGGACGGTGGTGACGTCGTCGCGGTCGCCGATGGCCCAGCGCAACTTGGGTTCTTGACGGGCGACGGCGTCGAGCAGTCTGTTGAGGCGTTGTTGGGCTTGGGTCACGACGGCGCTCGCGCCGGCCATGGCGCCGGTAGTGGTTGCGGCGACGGCATTTTCGGTGAGTCCGGCTGGTGCGGACGCTGCGGTCGATGCGGCTGTCGGAGCTTGGCGGACGACGGCAGGCTGGTTGAGCTGGGTGCCGGCGGACGGGTGGACCGGTGCCGACCCGGGGGATGCGGCGGTCGGCATGGCCGGCTGTGCGGCGGGTGCGGTGGCCGCGGGGGGTCTCAGGTCCGCACCGTAGGCAGGCAGCGGACCTTGAGGAGCGGCGGGGGCGGCCGTCGAGGGCATGACGGGCGCTTGGGCGGCAGGGGCGGCGACGTAGGCCTGGGTGGTATCTGCTGGGGGAGCGACGGGTGCCTGGCCGGCGTCGTATGTCGGTGCGGCGTGGGCTGTTTCGAAGAGCGGCGCTCCTGCGGTCGGCGCTGTGGGCGCCATTGGCGGTGCAGCCATGCTCTCGGGGTGGAGGGGGGTTTGCGGCTGCATGGCGTGGGCAGCGGTGTTCGAGAGACCTTCAGCGCCCGACGAAACCGGGCCGCCGGCTTGTGCGCCGCTGTTGAAATTCTGGGCGAAGCCTTCGGGGGAGAGCGCGTTTGTGGGGGCGGAGGTTGAGGGGAGAGAGGGCTGCGATGCACCTGCCGAAATGTTGGGTGCACCAATCGAGCCGCCCTGGCCCATGCTCACCCCGCTGCCGGGTAACGAGGTCTGACCTCCAGAGGCCAGCGGGTTAGAAGTGATGTTCTGGGGCGCTGGAGGTATTGCCGGGGTCGAAGTAGCTCCTCCTGCGCTCAGATTGCGGGGCTCACCTACCGCGGCTGGGACGCCGGCCGGCGCTCCCACGGTCTCACCGCTTTGCGTCAGCCCCTGACCAACGTTGGAGTGTCCAGTGCCCGCGATCTTCGGTGCAGGTGGTGCGTCGTCAGCACCCGAAGTCAAGAAATTTTGGCCGGGTGTGCTGGCCCCGCCTGCGGCAGGTGCTCGCTTTAGGTCTTCCAACGTTTTGGTCACTTGTTCGCGTACGCCGTCCGGGCTAGGGGACCCAAACGCGCGATCTAGGTCAGCGCCATTCGACTTTGCGAAGGACTGGGCTGAAACTCCGCCAAGCTCGCTGTCCAAGACGGGCTGGATAGCTCCGTAGAGGGAACCGGCGTGTTTGGCTGCTTCGGTATTCGCGAGAGTTTGACCCTTCATGACCGCTTCGACGATTCGATCGATCTTGACTGGCAGCGGATCCTTTGAGTTCTGGATTCCCCTTATTTCATCGTTTCCTTGAGCGGCTATTGTAGACAAGTTAGAGCGAAGTTCTGTAACTGATCTCTCTGCTGACTCGTACGACGTCTCTTTAGTTCCATTTTTCGTAGCTAACTCCCGAGCCTGCTGCTCGCCAGATTGAAAGGCTAACCGAGCATCTTCCGCAGTTACCCCTTCCTGCTCGCCGAGAACACCCGTTCGGACAGTTCCGAGTTGATCCGCGTAGGAGTGCAACAACGTTTGTATATTCCTGCGGTTTCCGGTCGCCGCGTGCAACAAAGCTAACGAACTCGCGTCCGGCCATTGGTGGCCGACTAGAAGCGGCGACCAGTCACCCGGAGGGTAGTCGGTCACTTGCAGTCACCCTGAAGCCGGGTTTGAAGGTCCATCGAAGTTTGATAATACGAATCAAGCCGGGCTTTATCGCTGTTACCGATTTGTTCGAGGACGGTTTCATTATAAGCGTTGGCGAGTTCTCGAATCGAGGAAGTTAACTCGTCAGGCGAGGCAGGATTTTCATTTACTTTCTGCAGTAGATACTCGGCCGCCATGTGCACCGCTAGTCGAGTATTAACAGCGACTGCGAATGGATCGCCGGTTTGATTCGGCACTTTTCGGTTGTTGACGTCGAGCGTGTCGTACACGCGATTGAAAGCGTCGCACACAGCCTTCTTCGCATCCAAGACTTCTTGCTCGCTGTATGTCTTGGCCGCCGGAGTCTCAGGCTTCGGCGCCGGCCGAAACCACGCGCCAATTGCGACCGCAACAGCTATTACCGCGATGACGATCGCGATGATCGTCGGCAACCGCGACGGGCCTCCCGACGGGGAGGTCCCTGCCACGGAGCTGGTCCTGCAGGCCCGGGTCCGTACGGCACTTGCGACATGTCGAAATGGTATCCCTTGCGTTTGCCGGTCCGCTATTCACCAAAAGGTGCAATACCCGCTCCGACCAGCCGGTACACGCAGTTCAAGTGCCCCCGGAACGGATGCAAATACCCCAGCACTGACAAGACATCGTTAGCTGGCCCAGACGCAACCGTCACCGAACCTTGACTTGACCCGCCAGGAACCTCACAGGGACCATGAACCGATGCGCCGAGCCGTCGTTTCGATCTGTGCTGCCTTCACCGCGGCGCTGCTCGCGCTGTCCTCGGCGCCGCCCAGCCACGCCGAAACCCCGTGGTTTCAGTCCAACGTCGGCGGCGCTACCCAGGTCCTGTCCGTCGTCAGCACCGGCGGAGCCACCGCCAAGATGGACGTCTGGCAGCGCGGCGCCAACGGCTGGCAGCCCGTCCTCGTCGGAGTCCCCACCCACGTCGGCGCCAACGGCATGGTTCCTCAATCGCACGACGGCGAAATGAAGACGCCGATGGGCATCTTCACCCTCGACTTCGCCTTCGGCACCCAGCCCAACCCGGGCGGTGGCCTGCAATACGTCCAGGTCACGAAAGACCACTGGTGGGACGGCGACATGAAGAGCCCGACCTACAACACCATGCAGGTCTGCAAGAAAGCCGACTGCCCGTTCGACACCAACCCGGCCAGCGGCACCGAGAACCTCTATATCCCGCAGTACGCCCATGCGATCGTGATGGGCGTCAACAAGGCTCGCGTTCCCGGCAACGGCGGCGCATTCTTCGTCCACACCACCGACGGCGGCCCCACCGCCGGATGCGTCTCCCTCGACGACGACACGCTCGTCAAGATCATGCGCTGGCTTCAGCCCGGCGCGCTGATCGCCGTCGCCAAATAGCGCTGATCGAGCGTGCGGGTTGTCGGTGACATCGGCGACGATCGTCACCGACAACCCCCACGCTCGACGCAACTAGGGGTTCGGGTTGATCGCGGCGCCCGGCGTCGCTTTGAAGTTCAGCGCTTCGGTCGACATCGTGAACTCGTAGGTCCGGTCGTATCCGGTCTTGCTGATCTTCCAGCCATCGGGCGTCTTGCGGTAGCGGTCGCGGTAGAACGCCGCTCCCTCCAGCACGAAATTGAACTCCGGCACGATCACCCGGTCCTGCAGGTACCAGATGGCCTCGGCTTCGTCGCCGTCCACGCTGATTTCCGGATGGGTGACGCGGTGCTCGGTCAGCACACCGGCCGGCATCGACTTGCGCATGAACTCCACCAGATCCTTGCGGTTGGTGAAGCTGTGCTCCTCACCCAATGACGAGCCGTAGTCACCGACGATATCCTCAGTCAGGGTGTCGGCGAAATCGTCCCAATGCTTGGTGTCCAGCGCCCGCAGATAGCGGTACTTGACCTGTTTGATCGCTTCGATTGCTTCCGCATCAGCCATGCCGGTCATTGCAGCACACCGAATCTGTCGCCGGGGGCGGTTGTCCCGGT
Source organism: Mycobacterium sp. ELW1 (assembly GCF_008329905.1). NCBI lineage: Bacteria > Bacillati > Actinomycetota > Actinomycetes > Mycobacteriales > Mycobacteriaceae > Mycobacterium > Mycobacterium sp. ELW1. The sequence goes on from NZ_CP032155.1 coordinate 518,053, forward strand.
GACAATGTGCCCATGGCTGATTCGGACAAGCCCGACGCCGCCGTCCCGCGAACCAACTGCATCGACGGCTTCCTTCGGTCACCGTTCTCTGGCATCGCGCCCTGGATTGTCATGGCCATCATGTCCGGCCCGGGCCGCTTCGGGCAGGCCGCGGCCGCTGCGCTGGCACTCACCCTCATCGTCATGTGGGCGGGCAGCCGTCGCGGCATCAAGGTGCATTCCCTCGAAGTGTTCGGCGCCGTGGTCTTCGCCGGGTTCGTTGTCTTGGGCATCTTCGGCTCGCCAGCGCTCGTCAACTGGCTCGAGCTGTGGGCCGGCGAAATCACCAACGGACTACTCGCCGCCTACGCCTTGGCCACCCTGGCGATCCGCAAGCCGTTCACCATTGCCTACGCCCGCGACACCGTCGACCCCCAACACTGGGACAGCCCACTGTTCATCCGGGTCAACTACACACTGAGCGCGGTGTGGGCCGGCGCCTTCGTCATCAACACGGCGGTCGGCACCTTCGGTGACGCGGTGCTGCACGACGGTGACAACTTCTGGACCGGTTGGATCGTCCAACTCGCCATCACACTGATCGCCGTCGCGATCACCGAGTTCTACCCCGACTACGCACGAGCGAAGTCCTTGGCCGCCAGTGGCGAATCTGCCGAAGCACCGCCGTCATTCGGGAAGCTTCTGGACTGGCTGCCTGGTTTCGTGATCGGCATCGGAATCGCGGGCTGGGTCAGCGGTGCACTTGCCGCAGCAGTGGGTATCGCACTGATCGTGGTCGGCATCCTCGCAGGGGTGCTCGTGCGAAAACTGTTCCCGGAAGAGAAAGAGGAAACGACATGACGAAGCTCGCGGTCATCTACTACTCGGCCACCGGCCACGGCACAGCTATGGCCAAGACGGTTGTCGCAGCCGCCGAAGAGGCGGGCGCAGAAGTGCGCCTTCGGCACATCGCCGAGACCCGCGATCCGGAGTCATTCGCTCAGAACCCGGCGTGGACCGACAACTACGAAGCCACCAAAGACCTGCCGGCCGCCACCGGCGACGACATCGTCTGGGCCGACGCGGTCATCTTCGGTACGCCCACCCGATTCGGTTCTCCCGCATCGCAATTCCGCACCTTCATCGACTCGCTGGGCGGTCTGTGGGCGCAAGGCAAACTCGCCGACAAGGTCTACTCTGCGTTCACGTCTTCCCAGACCGCCCATGGTGGCCAGGAAACCACGTTGCTTGCCCTCTACATCACGCTCATGCATTTCGGCGGCATCCTCGTACCGCCCGGATACACCGATCCGCTGAAATTCGCCGACGGCAACCCCTACGGCGTCAGCCATATCACCGGCCCGGACAATCAGAATCCGATCGCCGAGGAAACCACCGCGGCGTTGCAGCACTTGGCACGACGGGTGGTCACCATCGCCGGACGGCTCGGACCCGCCGATCCCGCATAAGCTTCGCTGAAGCCCGGCCGCCCGTGAGGGCCGGGCTCACGATGTAGCTCAGAGAACTTCTGCCGGTGGTCTTTTCTCAATGACGCACCATCGCAAACCCGCTTGGGGTACCCTCGTCTCGTTTGCTAGCAACCATTGATACTCGGGGGTATCTGGATGTCTGTAGCGTCGCGCCGTACCGGCATCGGAGTTGCGGCCGTTGTTTTCGGGCTCTCCCTGGCCAGTCCGCAAGTCACCGGTATCGCGGTCGCCGACGGTGCGGACGCCGGAGCTTCCACAGCGTCGGCCGGTCCCGCCGCCCGGCACGGATCAAAAACCGCGCCGGTAGCGCGGTCGAGCGGCACCGGCAAGGCCGGCCACGGCGCCGCGCGACGAGCCCCCAAGGCAGCGAGCGACGGATCCGGCCGGACGCCACCACGGATCGGTCAGACTCGTTCCGGCACAAGCAACTCGGTGACCGTAACCGTTCGCCCACGAGGTGCCGCGACATCGGTCAGTCACACCGAACCACCAGCGGCATCGACCCGTGTAGCGTCCGTCGAGCCAACGGCATCCGTGACAACGACGCTCACGCCGAGGGCACAACAGATCGCCACGACCCAGGCGCCGTCGCTCACCAACGTCCCGCCCGCGCTGCGCGGGTTGAGGGCACTGCTGGGCAGAGTGCTGGCTCCCATCCGCACATTCTTCGAAGGTCTAGCGCTCCTCACGCGCCGGACGCTGTTCAACCAAGTCCCCACTGTCAATCCGATTCAGACGACCGGCCAGACCGAGGGAGCCATCACCGGCGACCTACACGGAAGCGATGCTGACGGAGACGCGATTCGCTACACCGTCGTGCAGGCTCCGATGCATGGCAGCGTGGTAGTCAACCGTGACGGGACCTACAACTACACCCCGGGATCCGATTTCACCGGCCTGGACTCTTTCATCGTCGCCGCGTCCGACACCGGTACTCATCTCAATATTCTGGATCTCAACCGGCCGGCCGGCGCCTATCGCAACGTCGTCATCACTCAAGGCGACGCAAGCCGAGCGACATTCACGTTCAGCTTCGTCAACGGGTCTCAGTACTGGACCCCGCAAGCCAAGGCCGCACTGGAGTGGTCGGCCACCCAAGTGTCTGCCTACGTAGTCGCCGGCGCTGCCATCAACATCGATCTCACCGTCAAGGCGACCCTGGCGCGCCCGAAGGTCGTCGGCATCGGACCGGGCGGTCAACCGATCTACGAAAAGGATTGCTCCACCGGCTATTGCTCCGACACCCTGGCATCGGCCGGAAGCCCGATGGTCAGCGGGGAGGGCCCCGGCTTCCGCAACCTGGTGGCCCAGCAGAAGCTCATCACCGGCGCCGACCCCAATGGCAAGATCGCCGACGGCAATGTGACGGTCAACTTCGGTAACGACTGGGCGTTCGGTGACAAAGTCGGCGAGGACGAGATGGACTTCGAGTCCACGATGATGCACGAGCTACTGCACGCGCTGGGATTCTTCGACTCTGTCACCGACCCCAACCCGGAGGGTCGTGACGTCTGGACCACCTACGACCGATTCATCACCGATGCGAACGGAACGCCTGTAATCGACGGCAGCAGTTACGCATTCGGTGCTGGCTTCACCCCGAACCTGACCGGCGGCAATGGCGGGCTGTTCTTCGGTGGACCCAACGCCCGAGCGGCCTACGGCGGTGTCGTACCGCTCTACGACGGCTCACCGTCGCACCTCGATGACAAGGTGTTCGACAACACCGACCCGACGGCCAAAAATGCTTTGCAGCTGATGAATTCGGCAACCGATGACGGTAAGGGGGTCAGGATCCTCAGCGCCTACGAGATCGGCGTGCTCAAGGATCTGGGCTTTACGATCGCCGTTCCGGTGTCACAACTTTGAGGATGGGGAAGCCTCAGCCAAGCTCGTTTTCGTAGCGCTGGGCAATGGCAACGAGTTCTTCGCGAACCGTTGACGGCGGCATCGCACTGATTCGTGCGTACAGACGGCGACGCGTCACTGCCCGCTTCATGTCTTTGCGGAACTGCGCAATCGACGACATTTTCTCAACTCCTTGATGTCCCCCGGTTCAGCAGGGGATTTGTTTTTTGCTGTAGACGTCCATCAATCAGGGATCGCCTGTCTGAAGGAACACCTCGATGCTCCTTGTTAATTTCAGGTAAATCAACTTTGGCCCTGTGAGATTCGCGACAGGCACACGCGAGTGCGCCATGTTTGTGGCCTAGGTCATGTGACGGCGCACACGATGAACGACGAAGGGTGACGGCGTTCGCTGTAGCGCGGGCTCAGTCCTGCAAGTACCGAGTGACCATGTCCACCAACAGCTGACGCTCGCGCTGCCACTCCAGGTGTGAGTTCACGATCATCTCGACCAGCACCATGCCGCGCAGTGACGACCAGATCACTTCGGCCACGCCGGGATCGTCGGAGATCAGCCGGCCCAGTTGATTGATCGCGGTATTGATCTCCAACAGGTGGCGTTTGGCGCTGTCGCCGTGGGTGCCGCGGGTGGCCCGCAGAATCTCGAATGCCGCCAATGACGTCGGGCTGCTGTAGCAGCGGAATGCGGTGTCGACGACGACCTCGATGCGCTCCCGCAGTCCCAGATCGGCGACATCGGCCTCGCCGAGACTTTTGAGCAAGCCGGCCACACCCTCGTCGACGACAGCCATCAGCAACCCGTTGCGGTCGCCGAAGTGGTACTGGATGACTCCCCAGGTGACCCCGGCGCGCTCGGCGACGTGTTTGGCGGTTGCGGCGTGGAAACCCTCTTCGACCACGCAGCGCACGGTCTCGTCGATGATCAAGGCCCGGGTGTCGTCGCCCCGCTTGCGCGGCGACTGGGTCTGCCGCGTCGGGGGAGTGCCCAGCGCTTTCACATCGTTGACTTTATAACATTGAGCCGACTATGTTTCGCGTATGAGCCAGCCCCTCAGCCGCTATGCCCAGTTGTCCCGGGCCGAACTTGCCACCCTGGTCCCCGAACTGCTGTTGGTCGGCCAGATGATCGACCGCTCCGGCATGGCCTGGTGTATCCAGTCGTTCGGCCGGCCCGAGATGCTGCAGATCGCCATCGAGGAATGGGCCGGCGCCAGCCCCATCTACACCAAGCGCATGCAGAAGGCCCTGAAGTACGAGGGCGTCGACATCTTCACGATCTTCAAGGGCCTGCAACTCGACATCGGTGCTCCGCCGCAGTTCATGGACTTCCGCTACACCGTCCACGACCGCTGGCACGGTGAATTCCACCTCGACCACTGCGGTGCGCTGCTCGACGTCGAACCGATGGGCCCCGACTACGTCAAGGGCATGTGCCATGACATCGAGGACCCCACCTTCGACGCCACCGCCGTCGCTACCAATGCCAAGGCGCAGGTGCGTCCGATCCACCGGCCGCCGCGCACGCCCGCCGACCGCACACCGCACTGCGCGTGGACCGTCATCATCGACGAGTCCTATCCCGAGGTGACCGGCATCCCCGCGCTGGACATCGTGGCCAAGACGAAGGCTGCCAATTGGGAACTCGGCCCCATCGATCCGAATGACGAAGGCCAAGCCGACTATTCGGGTGCTTTGGTTTCCGACGTCGACTTCGGGGCGTTCTCGCACTCCGCACTGGTGCGCATCGCCGACGAAGTCGTGCTGCAGATGCACCTGCTGAACCTGTCCTTCGGCATCGCGGTGCGCGCCCGCGCCGGTGACAACACTGAGCTGGCCACCGACATCTGCACCAAGCAGCTCGTCGGCATCGCCGGTGTGGCTGCCGAGCGCATCATGCGAGCTCTCAAGCTGCCCAAGGACTTTGATGGGTTGGCCAAGGTGATCGAACTGCATCCGCTGTTCAACCCGGCCGGTTATGTCGTCGCCGAGATCGAGGGTGGCCGGCTGCACGTGCACCCCTCACCGTCGCATGACGACGGGTCGTGGGTGTCGCTGTGCTCGCCGGCATCCCCGGGGCCGCTGCAGGCCATCGCCACCGCGGTCGACCCGTACCTCGCGGTGCGCATCGCCGGTACCGATGACGACTGGACCGCCGAGTTCGAGAAGACCGAGACCGCCGCCAAGGATTCACCCGAGGTGGAGGTCACCAAATTCAGCAGGGGCGTCACGTTCGAGTTCGAAGAGCGCCTCTCTCTGCCGCTGACTGTGGTGTAGCCGGTGACCTACCGCGTGGTGCAATGGGGCACCGGGGCGGTGGGGGTCGAAGCCATCCGCGGCATCCTGGACCATCCTGAGCTGGAATTGGTTGGCGTCAAGGTCTATTCGGAGGCCAAGGCCGGCACCGACGCCGGCGTCTTGGCCGGACGGGACCCGATCGGCGTCACCGCCACGATCGACGTCGACACCACTGCCGCAGATGCTGTTCTGTACGCGCCGCGACACCCATCGGTGGACGACGCGGTCGCGATACTGGCCTCCGGCGCCAATCTGATCACCACCGCCTTTGCGTTCCACCCTGCGCGGATGGCACCCGCCGATCGCGATCGGCTGCAGCGGGCCTGCGTAGAAGGCGGAAGTTCGCTGCACGGCACCGGATTGAACCCCGGCAACCTCGGTGTGGTGGTTCCCTTGGCGCTGACCGGCATGTCGCGGACCGTCGAGCACGTCACAGTGCAGGAACGGGCCGACTGGTCGGTGTACGACAGCACCGAGATCACGTTCGATCAGATGAAATTCGGCAGCCCGCTCGACGAGGTGGACGCGCACACCGACGGGCTGCACTTCACCAGTCAGCTTTTCCAGGAGCAAGTGTGGCTTCTGGGTGATGCGCTCAATCTGGGTGTGGATGAGGTCACCACCGAACTGGAAGTGATTCCCGCCAGCGCCGACCGTGACGTGTGCGGGCGAACCCTGCGCGCCGGCACCGTCGCCGGCCAGCACTGGCAGTGGACGGGCCGGTGCAAGGGAGTTCCGGTCGTCGAGGTCGAAACGCTCTGGACCGTCGGCGAACCGCAGCCGAAGCATTGGCCGGCGCCCCGCCACGGCTGGACCGTCACCATCGAAGGAACCCCCTCGATGCAGGCGCATCTGATGACGCTGGCCAGTTTTCGTCGCGACGTTCCACTAGAGGAACATGTGCGATCAGCCAGCGTGGCCACCGCGATGCAGGCGGTGAACGCTGTCGGTGCGGTGTGCGACGCCGCTGCTGGATTCGTCACGATGGCGGATCTGCCGCTGAGTCTTTACCGAGGCGCTCGCTGAAACCGGCTGTCCCGCAGCAGCTCTGATGTTGGTGAACGCGGTGTTCACCGCGGTAGAGACCTGACCGCGCGCCGTGGTGAGCACCGAGCGCGCCTGGGTGACCCCGGCGGCAAGGGCGGTGCGCACACTGCCGGTGTTCGCCAACGTTGTGGCCGCGGCGTTGGCGGTCTGAACGACGCCCAGCAGCAGCGTCTCGCCGGCCTGGAACTCCACCGCCGAGGCCACGTTGATCGCCTCGACGGTGACCACCTGGAGAAGACCGTGTGCGCCCTTCGGAACCGTTGGCTGCCCGGGCCGCTGATTCAACGCCGCGAGAATTGCGTCGCGCGCGGCACCGGGCGTGGTGCGGCCGGACACCACGTCCATCGCCTGGACGACGGCGACCTCGAGCGTGCCCTGCGCTTTGGGCAGAACAAGATTCAGGTCATTGCCGATGATCTTCTCGGCCGCGGCATCGGCCGGCACGGTGACCCCAGCGGCTGCCGACCCAAGTGCGCCAACGACATTGCCGGTCTGCAGCAAGGTCGTCAGGAACGTGCCCGGCGCTTCGGCGATTCCTATCGGGACAGTGACCGCGCCCTGCACGATGAACGGACAGATCAGACTGCAGAACGTCAGCTGATTGCGCAGGAACGCCAGCGGTATTGCCCCTACCGGAGCAGCGGTCAATTCGATTTCCGGGGCGGCGATAGTGGCGATGCGGGCTTCGACGGGCGGCGCCAGCGGAGTAAGCGACAGCGCGACCATCGCGGTGGCTGCGGTGCTGCTGAGTAAACGGGTTCGCACGGAAGCAGACATGCTGGGGACACGGTTTCGCCGTGCGCGAAGTTCATCTCCTCGACGCGCCCGCGAACTGCGCGCACACTGGCAGTCATGGATAACAACGGACCGTTCGGGTTCGATCCCGACGACATCGATCGCGTGGTGCGGCAGGCCAGCGAAGGCCTTCGCGACGCCTTCGGGCAATTCCTCAGCAGCTCAGGGCAGGGCGCCGCGTTCGGAGGGCTGTTCGACGAGGTCACCCGCCGCTCACGGCCCCGACCAGAACCAGAGACCGCGGGCGAAGCCGGCGACGGAGTGTGGACGGTCTACACCACCGATGCCGACGGTAAAGCCCACGTCGAGCAGGTGTACCGAAGCGAGCTCGACGCACTGCGCGCCAACAAGCACAACACCGACCCCACCCGAAACGTCCGGTTCCTGCCCTACGGCATCGACGCCAGCGTGCTCGACGCATCCCAGCACGCTGAGGACACCAAGGCCGAGGACCAGCCCGAGTAGCTACATCGTCAGGACCATGCGGTAACGCGCACGGCCCTCGTCCATCGCTGCGTAAGCCTCTGCGACCTCGGCCAGCGGCCGCTCCTCGATACGGGCCCGCACCCCGGACTGCAGCGCGAAGTGCAGGGTGTCCTCGACGTCGGCCGAGGTACCCGACGGATGTCCGACCACGCTGAAGTTGCCGAAGATCAGATCGCCCGGAGTGATCGGCAGCGGATCGAACGTGGCGCCGACGATCACCAGCTCGCCTTGTGGCGCCAGCCCGGGGACCGTGGCAGCCATGGCGGCCGAGTTGGCCGCGGTGGCCAGCACCACCTGAACACCGCCCAGTGCCTGCAACGCCGCGCCGACGTCACTCGCCGTGGAGTCGACGTAGTGGTGGGCGCCGAGCTCTTTGGCGTCGTCCGCCTTGCCCGCCCCGCGCGCGATCGCGATGGTCTCGAACCCCATGGCGCGGGCCCACTGCACACCAAGGTGTCCGAGGCCGCCGATACCCAGGATGGCGACCCGATCGCCGGCCACCGCGCGCGTGGTGCGCAGCGCGTTGTAGGTCGTGACCCCTGCGCATCCCATCGGGGCGGCTTCGGCGAACGACAGTCCGTCGGGGATGCGCGCCAGCGCGGTGCGGGGCACGATGACGGATTCGGCGTAGCCGCCCGGATAGTTCCAGCTCGGCACTTCAAGATTCACGCACTGCATGAACTGGCCCTTGCGACAGGGCAGACAGGTGTTGCAGTTGCCGCCGAACCAACCCACGGCGACCCGGTCACCGACCGCGAAACCCTCGACGCCCGAACCCAGTTCGGCGATCGTGCCGGCGATCTCGTGGCCGGGGGTGATGGGCCAGGTGAGGTTCGGGAACGACCCGGTGACGAACGCGTGGTCGGTGCCGCACACCCCGCAGGCGTTGACGGCGATGCGCACATGGTCTGGTGGGGGTGAGGTGGTTTCCACCTCTGTCAGCTCCAGCGGCGCATTGGCTGATTTCACGTGGACGGCGCGATGCGTGGCCATGGCACTCCCTCAAGTCGGCGGCACTGCTGAGTCTACTAAACTTGACTCAGCGTAGCGGTGGTCATCCCGATTCTGCCTCGCCGGGTCCTGTTTGAGAACGGGCGTGGGCCGACCGGACTACCTAGTCGAGGATGCGCCGGGCGACGTTGGTGCTCACCAGATCGAGCAGCTCGTCTCCCCGGCCCGCCAGGATGGTGCGGATCGCATAGAGCGTGAAACCCTTGGCCTGCTCCGCGGAAATGGCTGGCGGAATGGACAATTCCTGCCGGGACACCACCACATCGACCAGGGCCGGCCCGTCATGGGCCAGCGCGTCGGCGATCGCCCGTTCCAGATCGGCGGGCTGTTCGACTCGTCGTCCAAATAGCCCGATCGCCTGGGCGACGGCGCCGAAATCAGGGTTCGTCAGCTCGGTGCCGAAGTTGACCACCCCGGCAGCCTTCATCTCGAGCTCGACGAAGTTCAGCGACGAGTTGTTGAAGACGATCACCTTCACCGGCAGGTTGTTCTGCACCAGGGTGAGCAGCTCACCGAACCCCATGGCCAGCCCGCCGTCACCGGCCAGGGCGATCACCTGACGTCCCGGGAACGCGGTCTGCGCGCCGATCGCGTGCGGTAGCGCGCACGCCATCGTGCCGTGGGTGAAGGATCCGGTGAGCCGTCGCCTGCCGTTCATGGTCAGGTATCGCGCGGCCCAGATGGTGGGTGAGCCGACGTCGAAGGTGAACACGGTGTCGTCGTGGGCGAGTTGATTGACCACGCCCGCAACGTATTCCGGACGAATAGGAGTCTTGTCGCGGTCGTTGACGGCCAGCGAGTCCAATGACTTCCGGGTGCGCTGGTAGTGGTTGATCGACCGGTCCAGGTGCGCCCGGTCGGCCTTGCGGGACAGCAGCGGCAGCAGCGCGTCGATGGTGTCTTTCACCGAACCGACCAAGCCGAGATCCACGGGCGTACGCCGACCGAGGTGGCTGCCGCGGATGTCGACCTGAATGACCTGAGCGTTGTCGGGATAGAACTGCGAGTACGGGAAGTCGGTGCCCAGCATCAGCAACACGTCGGCTTCCTTGATGGCTTTGTAGCCGGATGCGTACCCGAGCAGCCCGGTCATCCCGACGTCGAACGGGTTGTCGTATTCGATGTGCTCCTTGCCGCGGAAGGCATGCACGATAGGCGAATTCAGAGTTTCGGCGAGTTGGATCAGCTCGGTATGGGCGCCCGCGGTTCCGGCACCACCGAGGATGGTGACGCGCGAACCGGCGTTGAGGATGTCCGCCGCGCGGCGCAGTGACTCGTCGTCGGGGCGCAGCACCGAGCGGGTCGGTCGCACCGGTTTGGTGTTCCACTCACGGTCGGGAAGCTTGGCCAGGAACACCTCGCCCGGAATCACCAGGACCGCGACACCGTTTTCCTCGATCGCGGTGCGCATCGCGATCTCGACGAGCCGTGGGGCCATCTCCGGAGTGCTGACCAACTCGCAGTAGACGCTGCACTCGCGGAACAACTCCTGCGGACGCGTTTCCTGGAAGTAGCCCGTGCCGACCTCGCTGAGCGGGATGTGCGCCGCGATCGCCAGCACCGGCACCCGAGTGCGCTGGGCGTCGTAGAGCCCGTTGATGAGATGGGTGTTGCCCGGGCCGCAGCTACCGGCACATACCGCCAGCTGGCCGGTCAACGCTGCGTCGGCAGTCGCGGCGAACGCGGCCGTCTCCTCGTGGCGTACGTGCTCCCACGTCATGCCCTCGGAACGGCGGATCGCATCGGTGAATCCGTTGAGACTGTCGCCCGGTAGACCGTAGACGCGGTTGATACCACTGGATTTCAGCGCTGCGATGAGGTGATGGGCGACGGTCGGCACAGCGAAAGTCTAGACCTCGGCAGCGGCGGTGACCGGGCCGCCAGCGGGCGAGAAGGTCTCTTCCTCGGTCCGGCGGCGGTCGATGGCGAAGCAGGCCAGGCTGGCCAGGAAAGCAACGACGGTAATCGCCGCAGCCAGCGCCGACGGACCCGGGCCACCCGGACCCAGCGTGCTCAGGAACAGCGCAAATGCCACGATTGCCGACAGATTCAGCATCAGGCCCAACGTGCGGAGAACTTCGCCCGTGCCGCCGTCCTGGTCGTTCATGATCGCCCCTAGTGTCGAGTTGTGCTGGCTTAATATCCCCACCTGGCGGCCGGTCGAAACTTGTGCGCGCCGATCGATCAGAACCGGGGATGATGGCACGCCGCGAAGTGTGCGGGCTCCAACTCGGCGTGAAGTGGCTCTTCGGCACGGCAGATGTCGGTGGCGGAGGCACAGCGGGTGTGAAACCGGCACGCCGGTGGCGGGTCGATGGGACTCGGGACGTCGCCTTCGAGGGTGATGCGTTCTCGGGCGGCGTTCCTGCGAGGGTCGGGGATCGGCACCGCCGACAGCAGCGCGTTGCTGTAGGGGTGCAGGGGATGTTCGTAAAGGGCATCGGCGTTCGAGTGCTCGACGATCTTGCCCAGATACATCACCGCCACCCGATCCGAGACGTGGCGGACCACACCGAGGTCGTGGGCGACGAACAGGTAGGACAGGCCGAACTCGTCCTGCAACTCCTCGAGCAGATTGACGATTTGAGCCTGGACCGAGACGTCGAGCGCCGAGACCGGCTCGTCGGCGATGATCAACTTGGGTCGCAAGGCCAACGCGCGGGCGATGCCGATGCGCTGGCGCTGACCGCCGGAGAACTCGTGCGGATACCGGTTGAAGTGTTCGGCCTGCAGCCCCACCCGGTCGAGCAGTTCATGCACTTGTCGCTTCAACTGGGCGCCACTGGCCAGACCGTGCAAGGCGAGGGGATCGCCGATGATCTGCCCCACCCGCTTGCGCGGGTTCAACGAGGCGAACGGATCCTGGAAGACCATCTGCATCTCGCGACGCAGCGGCCGCAGATCGCGACGTGACCGACCGACCAGCTCCTGGCCCTCGAAGCGGACCGATCCCGACGTCGGCGTCACCAGCTGAAGAATGGCTCGGCACAGAGTTGACTTGCCGCAGCCGGATTCGCCGACCAGACCGAGTGTTTCACCCTCGTGCAGAGTGAAACTGACCCCGTCGACGGCCCGTACCCGGGCCACCTCCCGGTCGACGACGACGCCGGACTTGATCGGGAAATGCTTGACGAGATCGGTGACCTCGAGCAGAGGATCGCCCTTCATCGATTCGCCGCTTTCTCGGCTGGGGTCAACCAACACCGATCCAGGTGCACTGACTCCGTGACACGCGCCTCCAGAGTCGGTGGCTGCGTGCACTTGTCGAAGGCGAACTTGCACCGTGGAGCGAACCGGCATCCGGTCGGTGGATTCAGCAGCGACGGCGGTGACCCACCGATTTGGGTGAGTCGGTGTGGTCGGTCCTCATCCAGGCGGGCGATCGACCCCAGCAGTCCCCAGGTGTAGGGATGCTGCGGGTTGTAGAAGAGCTCCTCCAGTGGCGCGTCTTCGACGATCTGCCCGGCATACATGACCACCACACGGTCGGCCATCTCGGCAACGACGCCGAGATCGTGGGTGATGAGGACGACCGACAGGTTGCGGTCACGGTTCAACGATTCGAGCAGGCGCAGGATTTGGGCCTGGATGGTGACGTCGAGAGCAGTGGTGGGCTCGTCGGCGACCAACACTTCGGGTTCCAACGCCAGCGCCATGGCGATCATCACCCGCTGGCGCATGCCGCCGGAGAATTCGTGCGGGTAGTCGCGCACTCTGCGTTCCGGATTCGGGATGCCCACGGAACGCAGTAGGTCGACGGCACTGGACAGGGCTTCGGACTTGGAGACGTCGCGGTGAGCGCGAATCATCTCGGCGATCTGATCCCCTACTCGGTACACCGGATTCAGGGACGTCATCGGATCCTGAAAGATCATCGCGATGTGTTCGCCACGGACGGAACGTAATTCGCTGTCGGACAACTCGGTGAGTTCGCGGCCGTCGAACGTCACCGAGCCGCTGATCCTCGCGTTGGGTGCCCGGGTGAGTCCGATCAGGGTCTGCGCGGTCACACTCTTGCCGCTGCCCGACTCGCCGACGACGGCGACGACCTCGCCGGGATGAACCTCGAATGACACCCCGTCGACCGCATGCAGCACTCCGTCCTCGGTGGTGAAGCTGACCCGCAGGTCGGTGACGGCGAGGATGGGGTTCATGCGGGGGCCGCCTCTCCCAGGCGGATTCGCGGATCGAGCACCGCGTAGAGGATGTCCACAATGGTGTTGAACAGCACGATGAAGAAGGCACCGAACATCGTGACCGCCATCAGCGGCGGCAGATCCAGCTTGCCGATCGCCTGGCCGGCGTAGAGGCCGACACCGTTGAGGTTGAAGACAGTTTCGGTCAGGATGGCGCCGCCGCCGACCACGGCGCCGAAGTCGAGGCCGAACAGCGTGACGATCGGGATCATCGAATTGCGCAGCACATGGCGAATACGCACCTGCCGCTCACTTATTCCCTTTGCGCGGGCAGTCCGCACGTAGTCCTCGTTCATGACGTCGAGCATGTTTGAGCGCAACACGCGGCTGTAGAAACCTACATAGAGAACCGCCAGGGTGATCCACGGCAGTATCAGGTGGTACAACCAATTCAGCGGGTCCTCGGTCAGGGGAACATAGCTACCGGTCGGGAACAGCGGGATCTTGAAGCTGAAGTAGAACAGCAGTATTGCTGCCAGCCAGAAGACCGGCATCGAGATACCGACCAAGGACAGAATCGTCAGTGCGCGATCGGTGAAGCCACCGGCATGTACCGCGCTGAGGTAGCCGAACCAGACCGCAAGTGCCATCCACAAGACTGCAGCGCCGATGGTGAGCGACAACGTCACCGGCAATCCGTTCCAAATCTGCTGCGCCACATTCTGATTACTGGCGTAGGAGGTGAGCTCCCCGGTGAAGATCTGTTTCATCATCGTCAGGTATTGCACCGGTAGGGGCTGATCAAGGCCGAGATCGGCACTGACACGGGCGATGAGGGCGGGGTTGGCGTTCTTGCCGGCGATGCGGGCGGCCGGATCGGAGTTGGGGATGACGTTGAAGATCAAGAACACGATCACCGAGATGGCAAACAGCACGGCGATCATGCCGATCAGCCGTCGCGCGATGAACCGGACCATGGCCTAATGCTCCAGCCTGATTTTGGCCCGCGGGTCCAGCGCGTCGCGTAAGCCGTCGCCGAACACATTCAGCGACAGCACGGTCAGCACGATCATCAATCCGGGAACGATCGTCAGATGCGGTGCGGTGTAGATGGTTTGATAGCCGTCGGCGATCATCGTGCCCCACGACGCGTTCGGCGGCCGTACGCCGGCGCCCAGAAACGACAGCGCCGACTCCAGCAGCATGTTGTTGGCGATGTTGAGCGTGAAGAACACGATGATCGTGGACACGATGTTCGGCAGGAGTTCGGAAACCATGATGCGCACCGGGCCTTTCCCCTGGGCGACAGCGGCTTCCACGAATTCTTTCTCTCGCAAGGCGAGGATCTCGCCGCGAATCGGCCTGGCCATGTACGGGACGTAGACGCACCCGATGATCAGGATGGGAATCCACAACGAGTCTCCGGCGATTTGCAGCCCACCGATACTGAGTCCGCCGAGGGCAAGGGTGGTACCCAGAGCGATACCGAGCAGCAGCACCGGAAAGGCCCACACGACGTCGAGAATTCGCGACAGGATCGAGTCGATCCAGCCCCGGTAGTAGCCGGCCAGCATGCCGACGATCACGGCCAGCAGCGTGGTGATCACAGCGGCCGCGACGCCCACATAGATCGATGTCCGGCCGCCGTACATCAGGCGGACCATCACGTCCCGGCCATTCTGGTCGGCCCCAAGGAGGTAGCGGCCGCGAAGTCCCGGCCCCAACGGAGTTCCGTCAGTCGCGACGATGTTGGTCTGTTGCCCGTCGATCAGGATCTTGTCGGTTATGTGGTTCTGGTTCGGCCCGGTGTGGGCGACATGGTCGGCCCACAGTGGTGCTGCAAGACAGAACACCACGATGAGCAAGAACAGCACGCCGAATGCCAGCGAGACTTTGTTGCGCCGCAGCCGAATCCAAGCCAAGTGCCAAGGACTGCGCCCTCGGACAGCGGTCGGAGCCACCATTACTTGAGCGCGAACGACGTGTAGTCCTGATTGAACAGAAGATGGTGATAGGACTTGTCGAAGTCCATGCGCTCGGAAACGAAGGTGGTGTACTCCTCATTGCCGTACGGGGCCCACACCGCCTGCTCCATGTAGGCCTTGTCCAGCGCCGCGTACTGCTTCTTCACGTCGCCGGTGAGCTGCTGAGTCAGCAGCTCGTTCTGCTTGGCGTCGAGCTCCGGCAGGTTGGCCTGCGAGAAATTGTTGCTGTTCGTCGGAAGGATATTCGCGCCGTTGAGCAGAGGACGGAAGAAGTCGTCCGGATGGGGGAAGTCCTGGAACCAGTCGGCGAAGCCCGTGTCCAGATCTGGTGTCGAGGTGTTGCCGATCGTGGTGAAGTACACGTCGCCGGCGATCACCTTGAGTTGGGCATTGAACCCCAACTGGGTCAGCAGGTCGTGATAGTACTCGCCGATCCGCTTGCGATCCGGCTCGTCATCGGTCCAGACGGTGATGTCTTTGTCTGTTGGATTCGCCTCGGCCAGAAGCTGTTTGGCCTTGTCCAGATTCGGGCCGGGATACAGCTTGTATTCCTCGTACCCGGGCATGCCGGGCGGAAGGATCTGCTGGGTCGGGTGGAGCCGGCCGCCGAACACCCGGTTGAGCGCCTCGGGATCGATAGCGTAGTTGATGGCCTGACGGACCTTGAGATCGTTGAACGGAGCCTTCTGGGTGTTCATCCAGAAGTAGTACGTGTTGATCGAATTCTCGAGGCGGAATCGGCTGCTGTACTTCGCCTTGACCTCGGGTAGGCGGTCGGCGTCGGGCGGGTCGGTCATGAAGTCGATCTGATTCTGTTCGACGCCGGTGACCTGTGACGAGTTGTTCTTGTTCTGGGTGACGGTGATCTTGTCGACCTGTGCGTCGGCGACCTCGCTGGCACCGGCGTCCTTGACGGTCTTAAACTGCGGATTGCGTTCCATCGTCAGGGTATTCGGCGCATCGACCTTGGTGATCACGAACGGGCCGCTGGCGGGCGGCGGGTTGTTGGTGACGTCCTTGTCCAGCGTCGTGGTCGGGGGTACCGGCGCGGCGAACATCAAGGCCAGGACGCTGTTGAACGTCCCGTTGGGCTTGTCCAGTTGGATGGTGATGTCACCGCTGTTGTCGTCGGCGGTGATACCGCTGATGGTGTCCGCTTTACCGTCCGCGAAATCCTTTGCGCCGACGATACCTTCGTAGAACACCGAGCCACCGGAGTCCGCTTTGAACAGGCGCTTGACGGCGTAGGTGAAGTCAGAAGCCTTGATGGGGGTGCCGTCGGAGTACTTCATGTTCGGTCGCAGGGTCAGTTTGTAGGTCTTGCCGTCCGGCGAGATCTGCGGCATGTCCTTGGCCAAGCCGGGGACGATATCAGTTCCCGCATCGCCCTTTTGGTGCTTGTACGTCAAGAGTGGGGTGTAGACGTTCCACAATACTTCCCATCCCTCCAGCGTGTACGACAGCTGCGGGTCCACATAATCCGGGAACGAGGTCATGGAGACGTTGATGTCTCCGCCTTGACTGCCGCCGCCCTTACCGCCGCAGGCCGCGACGCCGAATGCAGCCACTGCCGCCACACTTCCGATGACGATGACGTTGCGTAGCTTCATATCGCTCCCTTGATCAACAGCAACCGGACAGAGTCGAGTGATAGGAGACTCTGCCGCAACTCTTAGATCTTGGGG
This sequence comes from Mycobacterium sp. ELW1, assembly GCF_008329905.1. Taxonomy (NCBI): domain Bacteria; kingdom Bacillati; phylum Actinomycetota; class Actinomycetes; order Mycobacteriales; family Mycobacteriaceae; genus Mycobacterium; species Mycobacterium sp. ELW1. The sequence continues at coordinate 534,831 of NZ_CP032155.1, forward strand.
GCAGAACGGCGCGACCGCATCCGGAGAAAAGCGCGGTCACGAGGGTAGGAAACGCTCGCGTTACCGGTTCGGTCGTTGCTGAAGGGACGCCATGGCGTACCTGGTTTCTTGCACCACGCCGAGCAAGCCGTAGTGGGAGCGGGTGTCTGGGTTAGTTGTCAAGCCGCGCTAGCGATTTGCGGATCCCCGGACAGCCCGCTCCGATCACACGGTTTGTAATCCCGAGTGGCCGGGCACGTGCAGGTAGCCATTCGGGTCGGCCTCGTCCCACACTGCGGCGTAGATCTGCACCTTGAGCGCCTGCGCCGCCACTTCGACATTGAGCAGGTCGGCCAACTGGTCGTAGCCGTAGTACAGGATCGACAGCGCCGTAGTCGCCAGCAGCACATCGTTGATCGCGCTCTGCGCGGTGTCCCGGTGGCCGAGGGCGGCCTGGTACAGGGCGGGCAGCAGCTTGGCGATCGGCACTGCGGCGCTCAGGCCGGGCACCATCTGCGAGATACGCCAGCTGGCTTCGTAGAGCTCACGCACGACGGGCCGCGCCTCAACGGGAAATGCTGCGACCAAACCCTTTTCGGTGTTGTACACCGCGGTCGGCATCCCGTAGGGCTTCGGGTCAGTGGCCGGGAACGGGTTGACCACATCCGGCAGCTGGATGTCGGGCAGGGTGATGTCGCTGGCCGACGGAGTCACCGCAGCGGCGAGCGTGGCCGTCGCCTCCGGGGTCACCTGGTCCGGCGGCGGGGTCGTGGTCGACAGCGGCAAGCCGGACTCACCGCGGATGTGCAGCAACGCAAACGGATCGAACAGGTTCCACAGCGAGCCAATGAACCAGGACTGCAACTGCAGGGCAGGCGCTTCCAGGTTGAGGACGTCGGCGATCTCGTTGTAGCCGTAGTACAACACCGCGATCGGGTGGATCGTGACGATCAGGTTGTTGATGACGCGCTGGGCGGCAGCCTTATCGCCGGCGAGAGCGTCGGGCAGCTCGGTGATGATGTTGGTGACCGGAACGATGATGTTGACCCACGGGATCATTTGGGTCAGGCGGTAACCGAGCTCGAATCCTTCGCGGGCGACTGCCTTTACCGGGTTGGGGAACACGGCCATGAAGGACTGCTCGAGAGTCCAGATCGGGCCGGGCATGTCCTGCGGTGCCGGCTCGGGCGGCATCCAGCGGAACGGGTTCCAGAACGCCGTCGCGGGGGTAGCGGCCGCGGTCGGCGTTGCGGCAGCGGTCGGCGTGACAGCTGCATCCGCCGTGGTCGTTTCAGTGGTCACGGTGGCCGCGGCCGGTCGGGGCGCGGCATGTCCGGTGCCCTTGAACAGGCCCTCGAGCTTCGCGACCTGGGCGGCCTCGAACGCGGCGGCCGTGGTCTTCGCGCTGGTCGCCGTCGGGGTGACTGCGGAGTCGGAAGCGGCTGCGCTGCTGACCTTGTCGGCGGGCTTCGACACCGCCTTGGTGCGCTTGGTGGTGCCCGTCGCGGACTTCTTCGGCCCGGCGTTGGGCTTGGCCGAATCTGACGCGCTCGATGATGAGTCCGATTTGCCGGTATCAGCGCTTGCTACGCCTTGGCTTGCTGCGGCAACAGCCGCGCCCACCCCGACCGCAACCGCGAGTCCGCCAACGTACCCGACGTATTTGTTTGACCCCATTTGCTGACCCTTCGTTAGCTCTAGGGCATCGTAGAGGAGCGGGCAGGTCAGGGCCACCCCAAACGGTAAACGGCGCGGTTCCGAATGCTTGCCCTCGCTCAACGCCAGGGTTACCCAGCCGCGTCACAGAAAGGCCCCGCGAGCGGGCCGTCGGAGCAGAATCCGAGGTCATCGCATGTTTGCGCGGCCGACCCGGTGTGGCGGCGGTCTTGTCGAAATCAACTGTCAAAAATTAGCGGCGCCGTAAGGGTGTCGTCGGCGTGGCGACACGCGCTTGCGCCCGGGGTGGACATCGACACCCAAGAGGGTGTCGATGGTTGTTGGCCGTGTCGTTTATGCAGGTCAATCGCCCGTTCACCGTGAGTTCGGCGAGACGGAGTAGAACAGACGGCCCCGGTTACGAGGCCGGCGAGGATTCCAATCTATGGTTTAGCCGTGCCAGAAATTGATCGTCGTAGCCTGATGCTCATGGCGGGGTTCGGCGCGGTCGCCGCCGCGCTGCCGATGCCCGTGGCAGGGGCCACGCCCACCCGCCCGCAAGCACCGGCGCCGAACGCCACGGCTCCCGCGTATCTCTTCCACGACGAGTTCGACGGACCGGCCGGCTCAGCCCCGGATCCCTCCAAGTGGCGCATCGCGAAGGCCCGCGAAACCATCAAGAACCCGGTGTTCTGGGATCGGCCCGAGAACATGGGCCAGTACCGTGACGATCGACAGCACGTCTTCGTGGACGGCAATTCCAACCTGGTGATCCGTGCGACCCGCGACAACAACAAGTACGTCAGCGGCAAGGTGATGGGTAACTGGTGGGGCGGAATCGGCACCACCTGGGAAGCCCGCATCAAGTTCAACTGCTTGACCGCGGGCTGCTGGCCGGCCTGGTGGCTGATGAACGATCACCCCGAAGTCGGTGGCGAGGTGGACCTCGCCGAGTGGTACGGCAACGGCGAATGGCCCTCGGGGACAACCGTTCACGCGCGCCTGGACGGAACATCCTTCGCCACCCAGCCGACGCCGATCGACGGAAACTGGCATACCTGGCGAGTCACATGGAACGACTCCGGAATGTATTTCTGGAAGGACTACGTCGACGGCGCCGAACCGTACTTCACGGTTCCGGCCAACTCCATCGACGACTGGCCGTTCAACTTCCCCGACTATCGGATGTTCCCGGTGCTGAACCTTGCGGTCAGCGGCTCGGGCGGTGGCGATCCGCGGCCCGGCACCTATCCCGCGGACATGCTCGTGGACTACGTGCGGGTGTGGTGACACCCGCCTAGAACTTGCCGGCGAACACCACGGCGAATCCGTCGAGGATGGCCTGCTTGTCGGCAAGGTAGGTCTCGTTGTAGGGCTGACTGGACATCGTCGATACGCTCGCCACGTACATCCGGCTGCCGAACTCGCCCGCGACGGCGCGCAACGTGATGAGACCGGGCCGATGGTTGCGGCGGTTATACGACACTGTGACGCTGGGGTGCCCGCATAGGATTCCGGGCGACTTCGACACGAATTCTGCTTCAAATAACCGGAGTTCGTAGTCAAGAGCTTCTTCCGCGGTGCGGGCCTTGCCGGTGAAGTCATCCAGAGCGACGAGGGCTACCGGCGAGAATTGTGCGATGGTGTCGCGATGTTCCTTGTCGATCATCGCGAGTCGGATGGGAGCTCCCGGGTCGCCGAATCGTGCAGGCGTCCAACTCGGCGGCCTCGGGACGGCCATCGATGGCTCATCCAACCGGGTCCTCAGCGTCAGCAGTGGGTAGCCGCTGTACGCGCATCCGGATGCCATCGGTGCCGACACGGAGGCGTTGGGGGCGTGTGCCTTTGACTCCTGCCCGGCGACAAACCTCTCGCATCCAGTGCTAGCGGCAACGATCACCACCGACGTACCCAGCACCAGCGCCCGTGAAGCGGGCTTGCGAAGCGCGGGCATTGCTGCCCCCTTCGATAGGTGGGCTAGCTCATGCCGGCCGCGATCACCTCGTCGACCTCGGTCGCACGGGCCGCCATTTCGGCGTGCGCCTTGTCCAGCGACTCGGCCTGATCCTCGTCGGCTTTCATCAAGGCCTCGATGTTGAGGTCAGCCATATCGTGAACGCCCATGTCCCGGAAGGCTTTTTGCACCTTGTCACCCCACAACCCGATGTCCTTGACAATCGGCACGATGCGGCTGAACAGGTGCGAGCGGAACTGGATCATCAGCGGCGAATGATCAACCCACTCGGCGCACTCCTTGACGTTGAGACCCAGCCGCTCCATGACCTCCTCGCCGCGGAACCGGTCACGCATCAGGTAGCAGGCATCCACGACGAACTCCTCACGATCGTCGCGCTCGGCCGTGGTCAACTCGGAGTAGTAGTCCTTCAACGAGATTCGGCCGAAGGCAACGTGGCGGGCCTCGTCCTGCATGACATACGCGAGCAACTGCTTGGCCAGCGAGCCCTCCGGCGCCAGGTCGCGCTGCACCCCGAACGCTGCGAGTGCCAGACCTTCGATGAGGACCTGCATCCCCAGGTACGGCATATCCCAGCGTGAGTCACTGAGGGTGTCTGCCAGCAGAGCGGAAAGGTTGGAGTTGATCGGGTAGACCAGACCGATCTTCTCCTGCAGGAATCGTGAGAACGCTTCGACGTGCCGGGCCTCGTCCATGGTTTGAGTGGCGGCGTAGAACTTGGCGTCCAGATCCGGGACGACCTCGACGATCTTGGCCGCACACACCATCGCCCCCTGCTCCCCGTGCAGGAACTGCGAGAAGTTCCAGGCCTGGTTGTGCTGGCGCATCTCGGCGCGGCGCTTCTCGTCCGCTGACTCCCACGCCGGGCTGCCGAACAGCGGATGGAACTCGTCGGGCATCCCGACCGGGTTCATCGGGTCGACGTCCAGGCTCCAGTCGATGCGCGACTGCGCATCCCACTGCTTGTCCTTGCCCTTCTGATACAGCGACAGAAGTCGGGACCGTCCCTCGTCGTATTCCCAGGTGAAGCGGGCGTCGCCGGCGCTGGGGACCTCCCATGAGTAGGGGTCGGGAACCTGGGTGTACTTGTCTTTAGTGGTCACGAGCTGTCGCCTTTCGCCCCGGTCTTATGACTTGAATCACACAGTGCGCCCGGTTCGGCGGCCTCGTCAAGCGACATCGCCTGATCAGCGAAATTGAAGTAGGCGACTACTTAATGCGCGGCCGCTACTTCCAGTGCTCGTCGAGCAATGTCGACCAGGCGTGGCTGAGCTGTTTCCACTCGTCCGCGCAGCCCTGCGCACGTTCTTCGGGGAGACCGCCGTCGGTGATCATGTCGGTATTGGCGTCGGGGTTGGACCCGTAGATCCAGCACTGCAGGTTGTAGACGCGCTGCTGGTCCAATGAGTGGACGTCGGCCATGTCCGCCGCGCCGAGTTCAGTGCGTGCGGCCGCGGATGCTTGGAATGCGCGCGCGAAGTTCGTGATCGCCTTCAACGACTCCGCATCGGCTTTCCCGTTGTCGCCGGGAGTCAGCAAGATGTAGGCGGCCAGCTGGTCGGCCGCGTCCTCTTCCTTGCCGGTGATCGGCAGGTCGTAAAGGGTGATCGCCATGTGGCCGGTCTCGTGATAGAACGTCGCATCCTCCGAACCGATGGCCGAGGCTACGGGGTCTTTGTCGCCGGCCTTGGTGAAGATCTTCTCGCCGAGGTCGGCGTCCTCGTAGCAGATGGTGATGGTCTTCTGACTCGGGCTCCAGAAGGCGTTGGCCTGGTCGCACTGCGAGCCATGCAAGGGGATGTCCTGCGGTAGCTTCAGCGATTGGTTGATGTCATCGGCAAGGTCCTCCAGAACCTTGTTGTCCTGCAACAGTTTTTTGCCGTTCTGCGCTTCCGGACTGGTGGCGTCGTCGTAGGTGACGACCATCTTGCCGCCGGCGTCCGACGACGCAGTGTCCTCGGGGCCCTTGGCTTTCGCGGTCTCCGATGTCACGGGGCCACCCGAGGATTCGGCCTTCTCCTCGGTGCCGCTGCCACCGCATCCGGCCAGCAACAACCCCACTGCCAACACCGGCAGAATCCGAGCGCTCATGTTCCCGACCTCCATGGAAGAGACCTACCAATTGACACGGTCGCAGATTTGCGCCGGTAGTGGGGGTGATAGATCAACTCTCGCCAAGAAACATTGCCGAGGAACTGGGACCATGAGCGGGCATCAACCGCCAGCAGGGAGACCAAGTGCCACCGACGCCAGACGTCCTGTCAGACCATCGCGACGACCTCGGTGAAGGACCATGGTGGGACGCCGAGGACGGCACTTTCTACTGGGTGGACAGCACCGGATGTTCGGTCCACTGGGTGCGCCTGGACGGCAGTGACGTCACCACGATCTCCACGCCCGGCGAAGTGGGCTTCGTCGTGAAGACCCGGTCCGGGCTCCTACTGGCCGGCTGCCGTGACGGCCTCTACTGCTACGACGATGGCGGATGGGAGTCGAAGTGGACCGGTAGTTGGGACACTTCGAGTGTGCGGTCCAACGACGGAAAAACCGACCGCAACGGGCTTCTCTGGTTCGGCACGATGCACGACGCCGAGACCGAGCCCGTCGCGCATCTCTATCGCCTTCGGGACGGACGTCCGCAGGCACAGCTCGACGGCGTCACCGTGTCGAACGGCCTCGGCTGGTCGCCGGACGGCACGCTGATGTACTACGCGGATTCGCCTACCCAGACGATTCAGGTCTTCGACTACGACGCGACAGCCGGTGAGATCCACAACGGGCGAATCTTCGCGACGGACGTCAAACCTTCTGATCCGGACGGCCTCACCGTCGATGCGGATGGGTGCGTCTGGTCGGCGAAATGGGATGGGGGCAGGGTCGTCCGGTACACGCCGGACGGCCGGATCGATCGTGAAGTGGAGGTGCCGGCGTCGCGCCCGACCAGCTGCATGTTCGTGGGCAGCGACCTGCGCACGCTGGCCATCACATCGGCTCTGCCTGACGTGCCCGAGACCGAACCACTCGCCGGCGCGGTGTTTCTCGTCGACGTCGGCGCTCAAGGCTTGCCCGAGGCACGGCTCGACGATCAGCAGCTCACTGATTGAGTCGAGTTTAGTTGGCTGCCAGACTGTTTCGCTCAGCCAATTTGAACTGCCTGGCGATCAGAAACAGCGGGAACGAGACGCTGATGGCGATCACGAAGCCGGCCACGACGAAGGCCCACACATAGCGGACCCCGAGTCGACGGCCCTCGGCGATCATCAGCACGGTTGCCGCCAGCGCGACGATCAACAGATCGTTGGTCAGCGACGAGGTCGCATAGTTGACGTACCCGGCCGCGAAGAAGCCCGTCAGGCCGCCGTTGCCGTCGCTGAGCATGTAGGCAAGGGTGCTCCCGAACGCGAATACGACCGCGGCGATTGCGAGAACGAGGTAGATGCCGCAGAGCAGCTTGTCGGTTCGCGAGAGGCGCGAAAACGTGGTCATCGACGGATTATGCGCTGCGGGATCGAGGCCGCGACGCCGATCTTGGGTCGATTGCGGAGATTGCAATACGGATTAATCGATGCCTCCGCCACCTCCGGAGACGTGCGGCGGGCTATTTTCTGCGGATGGCTTTCTCATATGACCCCCGAGGACTGATCGGGCGCGCTGTGGACGCCGCCCGGGTGGGTCTCGATGTCTACAGCTGGGCCGAGGAACAGGTCGTCGGTGCGATTCGGCACGGACTCGATTCGCTGGACCCCGCTGAGGCTCTCGAGGATGCCGCACCCGAGGCAGTGTCGGAGGCATCAGTGCCCGACCCCGACTCGCTGTCCGGGAAGATGAGCCGGCTGCTGGACCGCGCTCTCGACCAGAACACCAAGGGGAGTCAGGTCGAGCTCTACCACCACCTGCTCGATCAGCTCGTCGCCGACGAGGCGCGCATCCTGGGTGCGCTGTCGGACGGGTCGTCGTCGCCGATGGTGAACATCTACACCTGGCTCAGTCCCCGTGTCCCGGGACGGGCGGCGCTGGAGAATGCCTCGTTGATCGGCCGGACCGCGAACGTGGCCCTGCCGCAGATGGTTCCGCAATACGTCAGCCACCTCCTCTCACTCGGCCTCGTCGAAGCCGGGCCCGAAGACCCCGCGCTGGCCACCGAGTACGAGGTGTTGATGGCCGAGACGTCGGTGCTCGCGGCCATCAAAAGCGCGTCGCGGGGTCCGCTGGCCGCCAAGGTCGAAAAGTCGACTCTGACGTTGTCGCCGCTCGGCACGTCGCTGTGGGCGGCCGCCACAGGGGAACTCGGTCGGTGAGCGCCGCTCCACCGGAAGTGCTGCTCGCCCTCTCGAGTTGGACCGAGATCAAGGCCGACTTCAGCGCCTATTGGATGGTGTACCTGTCGATGCCGTTCGTCGCGGCCTTCGTCGGGTGGAGCACGAAAATCGTCGCGCTCGAAATGCTCTACCGCCCGATCGAGTTCAGGGGTTGGGGTCCGTTCGGATGGCAGGGCATCGTGCCGCGGCGGGCGGGCAAGGTCGGCTCGAAGACCATCGATCTGCTGACGTCCAATCTGCTGAAACCCGAAGAGCTGCTGGACCGCATCGACGCCAACGAGGCGGTCGACGCGCTGCGCGGGCCGCTCGCCCAAGCGATCGACGACATCTCCCGCGACCTTGCCGACGAGATTCGCCCGGGCCTGTGGGATGCGCTGCCGGAATCCGCCAGACGCGGGATCCAGGAGCGTATGCGCAAGCAGGCGCCCCACATCGTCGAGAACATGCTGACCGAGATGAAGGCCGATCTTCCGCGCTACCTCGATCTGCACTTCATGGCGGTGACCGCGCTGGTGCGCAACAAAGAGAAGCTCGTCAAGCTGATGCGCAGCGTCACCACCGACGCCATGGCGTTCGTGCGGCGCAGCGGTATCTACTTCGGTCTGGTGATCGGTCTGGTCCAGATGGTGGCGTGGGCGCTGTTCAAGAACCCATGGATCATGCCGGCCTTCGGTTTCGCGGTCGGTTTCATCAGCGACTACATCGCGTTGAACATGCTCTTCCGGCCGATGCACCCGCGAAAATTCCTGGGCTTCATCCCCTTTCAAGGGCTGTTGCATGCCGAGCGCGACAAGATCACCCGCGACTACGCCAAGATCCTGGCCGACGATCTTTTCTCACCCGAGCTCATGTTCGACGCCATCATCAAAGGCCCCGGCTCGGACAAGCTATTCGCGTTGGCGGCCAAGGAAATCGACGCCGCCATCGATGCCCAGACCGGCGTCGCGCGACCGATGGTCACACTGGCGGTCGGCACCAAGCGATACCGGGCGCTGAAGGACCGCGTCGTCACCCTGGTGTTGGAGCGGCTCCCCGATACCTTGCTGGAGGCGCAGGAGTACGCGGCGAACGCACTGAACCTCGAGCAGGTCGTCATCGACAAGATGAGTCAACTGACCGAGGAAGAGTACGAGTCAATCCTGCGTCCGGTGTTCAAGGACGACGAGCCGCTCATGATCGCGGTCGGCGCGGTGCTCGGTGGCGTGGTCGGTGAGCTTCAGGTGCAGATCATCGAATTCTTCACACACTGAGTGCGGCTACAGCGCCGGAGTGGTGGGCTGCAGGACCGCGGTGGCGACGGCCTCCGCCCGCAGATGCTCGAAGGCTTGGTAGTCCGGATCGTTGACCATGCTCACGAAGTGGCGCCGAGTGGGGTAGCGGAACAACGCCACCAGGTCCCAGTCGCCGCCTGCGTCGGCAACCAGAGATGGATGCCCGGCACCGCCGTAGACCACTGTCACCCCGTAGCGCTCTTGGACGCCGGAGGTGCTGAAGTGCTCGATGTACTCCCTGTACTTGTCCGCGCCGCCGGGTGCGAACCGCACGAGGTTGAGCATCACGACCGGCGCAGTCGGGTCGGCGCCGACAAACTTCTCGAGTGCGGACGCGTCGAGAACAGACATGGCTTTCTCCCTTGGTAAGTTACTTGCTGAACAACACGCAAGTTACTGGACGGGACCGACAAGTTCGGCTCCAGGCAGGATGACCAGGCATGGAGGAGTTGCGAACGGCTCGCCGAACACAGGCCGAACGTCGCGAAGAAGCCCGACACCGCGTGCTGCAAGCCGCCACCGCGTTGGTTGCCAGACACGGATCGCGTGCGGTGTCGTTGGCTGCCGTCGGCGAGGCCGCCGGGTACAGCCGCGGCATCGTCCACCATCACTTCGGCAGCAAGGCGCGGTTACTCGAGGAGGTCATCAAGTACACCCAGACGTTCGACGTCCCGGCTGACTCGGCGACTGGGCTCAGCCGGCTGACGGATTTCGTCGGGGCCTACCTGGGCGGCCTGCACGACCGCTCGCCGCGCTCAGAGGCGTTCCTGAAACTGTGGACCGAGTCTGCGGGTGCCGAACCGTCGCTGGCCGAGCTTTTCGCCGAGCGCGACGCACAGTTCCGAGAAGTCCTCGCGCAGTACATCGTCGACGGGATCGATGACGGCTCCATCGGATCAGGCGTGGACCCTCAGACTGCCGCCGTCGCGATCATCGGGCTGCTGCGCGGCAGCGCTCTGATGGCGTTCTCGACGGCGCGTGACGTCGCGGCGGGGGATTTGGCCGCAGTTGCGGTGGCGGGTGTCGAACGCAGCTTGGCGGCAGGTTCATGACGCCGGTCTGCGGTTCGCGTGGAGTCGTGTCCGCAAACCCATCTCAAACCGCCGGTGCCCTCGCGAAAATCACCTAGCCTTGCCCAGGTGCGACCGCCGCGAAGCTCACACGTCGCGGCCGCAGCTTTTTTCATCGGCGCCGTGCTCTACGGCAGCTGGATAATCACGGTCTTCGTTGACTCCGGTCCTGCGCAGGCAAGCGACTACGTGAGCGAACTCATCGCGACTGACCAGCCGCTGAGCGGGCTGTTGCGTGCGGCTGACTTCGCGACGGCCGCCGTAATCGGGGTGGGCGTCATCCTGAGCGTGGTCGGCGGGCGCGTTCGCGGCGGTATGGCCGCCGTTGCGTGGGCGACGTTGGCCGTATTTGCCGTGGCCACCGCACTCGACAGTGCGTGGGCGATGTCGTGCGCGCCGCATGCCGATCCCGCATGTGCTGCACGGGAAGCGGCCGGCACAGTGCCGCTTTCGCATCAGCTGCACACCGTGAGCAGCGTGATAGCTGTTGCCGCGGCGCTGATTTCACTGATCGCATTCTTGCGTGTCGATGCAATGGAGCAGATCAGCCGGCGGGTGCACCGATTCGGGCTGTGGGTGTTGGGCGGACTTGCCGCAACGACAGTGGCGACCGTCGTCAGCGTCTTCCTCGACAGCGCCGACCGAGGCGGTGCGCTGGGCGTAGCTCAGCGGCTGCAGCTGCTGTGCATGAGTGGCTGGCTGGTCTATGTGGCGCTGCGAGAGGCCACGCGCCCGTCAGGCTGAAGCAGTGGACTGTGGAGCCGATGACGGGAATCGAACCCGCGTATTCAGCTTGGGAAGCTGATGTTCTGCCATTGAACTACATCGGCATGGTGCTGACGAAGGATAGCAACCGCACCGCTGACCGTGCGCCAGTACGCTCGTCGCGTGCTGCTCTCCGATCGCGATATCCGCGCCGCCATCGCCGAGGGTCGACTGGGCATCGACCCGTTCGACGACGCCCTGGTGCAACCGTCGAGCGTCGACGTCCGGCTGGACAGCCTGTTCCGGGTGTTCAACAACACCCGCTACACCCACATCGACCCCGCCAAGCAGCAGGACGAGCTGACCAGTCTGGTCGAACCCGCTAAAGGCGAGCCGTTCGTCCTGCATCCCGGCGAGTTCGTGCTCGGCTCGACGCTGGAGTGCTGCACCCTGCCCGACGACCTCGCCGGACGGCTCGAAGGCAAGTCGTCGCTGGGCCGCCTCGGCCTGCTGACTCACTCCACCGCGGGCTTCATCGACCCAGGCTTCTCCGGGCACATCACCCTGGAACTCTCGAACGTCGCGAACCTGCCCATCACGCTCTGGCCGGGGATGAAAATCGGCCAGCTGTGCCTGCTGCGCCTGACCAGCCCCGCCCAAAATCCGTACGGCAGCGCCAGCGTCGGCTCCAAATACCAGGGGCAACGCGGGCCCACTCCGTCTCGGTCATATCAGAACTTTCTTCAGTCCGAGGCGGGCGCGTAACCTCGAAGCTCCAGGGTCAGGCACCGCCCACCAGCTAATCCGTTTGGCTGTAACAGCGCCGCTAGCAGCGGCGATGAACTTTACGGTTGAGCGGCTCTAGCACGGTGGAGCGCAGTAACGGGTCGGGGAGATCCAGCAAACAACCTTGGAGGGGTAGTGGACATCGCACTCGGTGTGTCCATGACGCCAACGACGGTGCGCATGGTGCTGGTCGAAGGCGAGAAAGCCGACGGCGTGACCGTCGACCACGACGCCTTCGACATCCAGACCGGCGAAGGTGCAGCAACCACGGCCGATCAAGTGGTCGCGGCGATTCTCGGTACCCGGGAAAGCGCCGCCGAAGGCGGACACCGTCTGGTGTCGACCGGCGTCACGTGGACCGACCATGCCGCCGCGGCCGGACTGCGCGATGCCCTCGCGGCCCGCAAGATCGACGACGTCGTCCTGGTGTCCGAACTGCACGCTGCCGGTGCGCTGGCGCAAGCCGTCGGCCAGACCGTCGGCTACGACCGCACGGCCCTGATGTTCCTGGAGCGCGACACCGCCACCGTCTCGGTGGTGGACACCGCGACCGGCGACATCGTCAAGGTGCAGACCGAACACCTGCACGCCCAGGATGCGGTCGCCGAACTGCAGCGGATGATCGCCGGCCTGGAGGCCATCGCCGAACCGCCGCAGGGTGTGTTCGTGCTCGGCTCCGGAGTCGACGTCGCGGCGGTCAAATCCCAGCTCGCGCTGGGCACAGTGCTGCCGGTGCACGCTCCCGACGAAGCCGAACTCGCGCTGGCCCGCGGCGCTGCACTGGCGTCCGCGACGGCACCGCGCTACGACGCGTCCACAGTCGGCCTGGCCTACGCCCAGGACCCCGATGGCACCACCGCGGGCAAGGTCTACCCGGCGGCCGGTGTGTACGCGGCCGGCGCGAACACCGAGATGTCGGAAGCCGGCACCCAGATGGCCGCCGCCGGCTACATGGCCCCGCTCGGCTACAGCGAAGTGCTCGACGAGATGGACGGCGACCTCGGCTACGACTCGATGCCGTACGACTCGGCTCCCGAGGAGCTCGACTTCGCTCCCGACGACTCCGGACGCAAGCCGTTCCTGCTGGTCGGAAGCGCGCTGACGTCGATCTTCGTGGTCGGTGTGGTGGCGCTCGTGATCTCACTGGCGGTCAGCATCCGACCGACCGTCGACCAGCGGCCCAGCCCGGCCGAGGCCGTGATCGTCCCCAGCAGCCAGCCGGCCGGACCCGCCGTCGAGCAGGCCGCGCCGCCGGCCCCGCCCTCGGCTCCCTCGGTGCCCGACACCATCCAGGAGCCGATCCCGGTGGTGCAACAGGCCCCCCGAACCGTCTTCGTGACCCCGGCCCCGCAAGCCCCGGCACCGGCCCCAGCAGCCCCGGCACCCGCTCCCGAAGCCCCCGCACCCGCTCCGGAGGCATCGGCTCCCGCGCCGGCTCCGATCGCCCCGGTGATCCCGGCTCCGATCCTGCCGCCGCCGATCATCGTGTTGCCGCAACCGATTCTGCCGCCGTTCCTGCGGCCGCCGCGGCAGCGGGACTACCCGACGTACCCCTCATCCCCGAACTACCCGTCGTACCCCTCGTCGCCGCCTCAGACGCCGACCTACCCGTCGTCGCCTCCCACGCAGCAGCCGTCGACCCCGCCGACCCAGCAGCCGCCGTCGCAGCAGCCGCAGGCACCGGTCACGGAAGCGCCGAGTAACCCCCCTCCGGCCGCTGGTGGCTCGGGCGGTTACGGATCGGGTGGCTCGGGTGGCTACGGCGGCGGTTCAGGCTCAGGCTCGAGTTCGGGGTCCGACGGTGGTTCACGCTCGGGTGATTCCGGTGGATCGCGCAGTGGTCGGGGATCGCAAAGCCCGCTGTGGCCGTTCCCGAGTTTCGGTCACTGACACCCGAGTTCACCAGGCGTTAGCCTCGCGCTCAGTGTCGCGATGCGGTCCCATCATCGGGGCTGCGTACAGAGGCAGTATGCGTTGCACTGTCTTTGGCACCGGGTATCTGGGCGCGACTCACGCCGCTGGAATGGCCGCGCTCGGCCACGACGTCGTCGGGATCGACATCGACCCCGGCAAGATCGCGAAACTGTCCTCGGGGGAGATCCCGTTCTATGAGCCCGGGCTGGCAAAGATGTTGCAGGACAACCTCTCTGCCGGTCGCCTGCAGTTCTCCACCGACTACGACGTGGCAGCCGACTTTGCCGACGTGCACTTCCTGGGCGTCGGAACTCCGCAGAAGAAGGGCGAATACGGCGCGGATCTGCGCCACGTCAACGCCGTGATCGACGAATTGGTGCCGCGCCTGACCCGTCCGTCCGTAATCGTCGGCAAGTCAACGGTTCCAGTCGGGACCGCGGCCGCGCTGAGCCGGCGCGCCCAGTCCTTGGCGGCCGACGGCGTGGACGTCGAAATCGCCTGGAATCCGGAGTTTCTCCGCGAGGGCTTCGCAGTGCAGGACACCCTGCATCCGGACCGCATCGTCGTTGGCGTACAACCCGATTCGCGACGCGCAGAGGCGGTGCTGCGGGAGATGTACGCGTCACTGCTCGCCGAGGATGTGCCGTTCCTGCTGACCGATCTGCAGACCGCGGAGTTGGTCAAGGTCTCCGCCAATGCCTTTCTGGCCACCAAGATCTCGTTCATCAACGCGATCTCCGAGGTGTGCGAGGCGGCCGGCGCCGACGTCCGCGTCCTGGCCGACGCGCTCGGGCACGACCCGCGGATCGGGCGGCGATTCCTCAACGCGGGACTGGGTTTCGGCGGCGGCTGCCTGCCGAAGGACATCCGTGCCTTCATGGCCCGCGCCGGCGAGCTCGGCGCCAACCACGCGTTGACCTTCCTGCGTGAGGTGGACAGCATCAACATGCGCAGGCGCACCCGCATGGTCGAGCTGGCTACCACCGCATGCGGGGGGTCGCTGTTGGGTGCCAACGTGGCCGTGCTCGGGGCCGCGTTCAAGCCCGAATCCGACGATGTCCGGGATTCTCCGGCGCTCAACGTCGCCGGCCTGTTGCAGCTCAACGGCGCCACCGTCAACGTGTACGACCCCAAGGCGATGGAGAACTCTCAGCGCCTGTTCCCGACGTTGAACTATTCGACGTCCGCCCGGGAGGCCTGCGACCGCGCCGACGCGGTCCTGCTGCTCACCGAATGGCAGGAGTTCGTCGACATCGATCCCGACGAGCTGGCCCAGACGGTGCGGGCCAGAGTTGTTGTCGACGGCCGCAATTGCCTGGACACAACCCGCTGGACCTCGGCGGGATGGAAGGTTTACGCCTTGGGCCGCCCGGCGTTGACGTAGGTTTTCCCTCGTGGACTTCGCAACTGCCCTGATTGCCGAAAACGCCGCGCTCGCCGACCTTCTGCGTGACGCCGACCTGTCGATCCCGGTGCCGACCTGCCCGGAGTGGACGTTGGAGCAGTTGATGCGACACGTCGGGCGCGGCGACCGTTGGTGCGCCCAGATCGTCGCCGAGCAGTCGATGGACTTCATCGACCCGCGCACCGTCGAAGGTGGCAAGCCTCCGGCCGGCCGGGACAACGAGATCGCCTGGCTGCAGGCCGGTCCGCAGCAACTCATCGACGCCGTTGCCGCCACCGGCGCGCAGACCCCGGTGTGGACATTCCTGGGCCCGCGGCCGGCCGCGTGGTGGATCCGGCGGCGCCTGCACGAGGTCGTGGTGCATCGCGCCGACGCCGCCATCGCGTTGGGCGTCGACTACACGGTGGATCCCGCCCTGGCCGCCGATGCCATCACCGAGTGGCTGGAACGCGTGGAGATCCAGGCCGACGAGGAGGGGCCCGCCGGCGGCGACCGGCCGGTGGCCGACGAACACTCGATACACCTGCACGCCACCGACCCCGGACTCGGGGAGGCCGGCGAGTGGACCATCCTCGGACGTCCCGACGGCATCGCCGTCGAACAGGGCCACGGCAAGGCCACGGTGGCGCTGCGCGGCCCGGCGCGCGACCTGCTGCTGGCCGTCGTGCGCCGTCGCACCGTCGCCGAGGAAGGCCTGGAGGTCTTCGGCGACGCGGGTGTCTGGGACACCTGGCTGGCACGTACGCCGTTCTAGACCGGTAGTTTGAGCCAAATGAGCACTTCAGAGATCGCCACCGTGCTGGCCTGGCACGACGCGTTGAGCACCTCGGACCTGGACACGCTGATCTCGCTGTCCAGCGACGACATCGAGATCGGTGACGCCGACGGCGCCGCGCAGGGCCATGCCGCGCTGAGGGACTGGGCGCAGCGCGTGGCGGCGACAGTCGAGGTGGGTCAGATCTACTACCGCGACGGCGTCGTCGTCGTGCAGGAGCGGCTGACCTCGAACACCGACCCATCCGACGTGCGCACCACAGCCGCGGCGTTCCGGGTGGTGCACGACCACGTCACCTCGGTGTTCCGCCACGACGACCTGGCAGCGGCCCTGGCGGCCACCGACATGTCCGACGAAGACCTGCAGGTCTGACCGACTTGCGCGGGATCATCCTGGCCGGTGGGTCGGGGACGCGGCTGTACCCGATCACCCAAGGTGTGAGTAAGCAGCTGCTGCCCGTCTACGACAAGCCGATGATCTACTACCCGCTGTCCACGTTGTTGATGGCGGGCATCCGCGACATCCTGGTGATCACCACCGGCCACGATGCCCCGGCGTTCCACCGCCTGCTCGGTGACGGCTCCCAACTCGGCATCACCATCAGCTACGCCGTGCAGGACCGGCCCGACGGGCTCGCCCAGGCATTCCTGATCGGCGCCGAGCACATCGGCACCGGACCCGTCGCACTTGTGCTGGGCGACAACATCTTCTACGGACCCGGCGTCGGCACCAGCCTCAATAGATTCCGAAACCTGCAGGGCGCGGCCATCTTCGCCTACCGGGTGGCCAACCCGACCGCCTACGGCGTCGTCGAGTTCGCTGCTGACGGCACCGCCCTGTCGTTGGAGGAGAAGCCGGCCACACCCAAGTCGAGCTACGCCGTGCCCGGGCTGTACTTCTACGACAATGACGTCATCGAGATCGCCCGCGGGCTGCGGCCCTCGCCGCGCGGCGAGCTGGAGATCACCGAGGTCAACCAGACGTATCTGGACCAGGGCCGGTTGACGGTTGAGGTGCTGCCCGCGGCAGCGCATGGCTGGACACCGGAACATTCGATTCACTTTTGGACGCAAGCGATTTCGTGCGCACCATCGAATACCGCCAAGGGCTCAAGGTGTCCTGCCCCGAAGAGGTGGCCTGGCGGATGGGTTTCATCGACGACGAGCAGCTGGCCAAACGCGCGGCGGCGCTGGTCAAGTCGGGCTATGGCGGCTATCTGATGAAACTGCTGGACCAGGGGTAGCCAGCACCGCGGCGATCGCAGTGGTCAGTGGCACCGACAACGCCAGTGCGATACCGCCGACCGCCGAGCGTGCGATCTCGATCGCCACGCTCTCACTGGTCAGCACATCCGACAGCGAGCGGTTGGCCACACTGAACAACAGCAGCAGCGGCAGTGAGCTGCCGGCGTAGGCCAGCACCAGCGTGTACACCGTGCTGGCGATGTGGTCGCTGCCGATCCGCATGGCACTCACGAAGATCTGCTTGCGGGAACCGTGGCCTGCGTGGGCGAGCTCGAACACCGCCGAGGCCTGCGTGATCGTCACGTCGTTGAGCACGCCCAGCGAGCCGATGATGAACCCGGCCAGCAGCAGGCCCTGAATGGACACGTGCCCCATGTAGGCGGCAACCTCGTTGTTCTGATCCTCCGAAAGCCCGGTCAGGTGCGCGAGTTCGATTGCCGCCCAGGATAAGCCGCCGGCCAACAGCATCGCGGTCAACGTGCCGAGCAGAGCGGCGCTGGTGCGCAGGCTGATGCCGTGAGCCAAGTAGATGACGGCGTAGAGGATCGCCGCTGAGGCCACCAGAGCCAGCGGCACCGCGGGGGCGCCGTCCCGCAAGGCCGGAAGCAGGAACATCACCAGAACCACGAAGGCCACGACGATCCCGACCAGTGCGCGCAGTCCGCGCCAGCGGGCGACCGCCACGATCACGATTGCGAACACCGCCGCCAGGGCGATCAGCGGCCAGGTGCGCTCGTAGTCGTAGAACCCGTAGCTGGTCGCCCCCTGCTGGTCGACTTGCCGGAAGATCCGAATCGAATCGCCTGCCAACAGGTTTGGCTGACCCGGGCCGGGCGAGAACTCCAACATCGTCGACGCACCCCGGTTGGGCCCACTGTCGATCGCCACCACCGTCTGCACACAGCTGCCGCTGCCCGCGATGCCCGGTGTCGGCGCTGCGGTGAGCACCTGACCCGCCGACGGGCTGCCGCAGTCGGCCAGGCTGGAGGAGACCACGTGGCCGCCCTCGGTGGTGACCGCGCCGCCCGCGCTGTTCTGGAATGGCAGCGGAATGTCCGCCTTCGACCCGCTCGGCCACAGCAGCGCCGCACCGATCACCACCGCAAGTCCGATCACGGCCAGCGCGATCACGACGACGCGGGCCGCCAGCGGACTCAGCGGCGCCGGGCCGGTGTGCGAATGCGAATGCGAATGCGAATGCGCCACCCGGACAGGGTAGAGGCGTTGATTGGGGAAGAGCTGGTGGACCTCACCGCGGCATCGACGGCGAAGTCGAGTAGGCCACTACGCTAAGCGGCCTCCGCGACGCGCCCCATGCTCAGGTGACCAGGGGCGAGGAGGAGCGGATGGCCGTCGTCGGGGACCATGCCATTGTTCTGGGTGCCAGCATGAGCGGCTTGCTGGCCGCGAAGGTACTGAGCGATTTCTATCGAACCGTCACGGTGATCGACCGCGACGAACTGCCCGACGAACCGGTCAACCGGCGCGGCATCCCGCAGGGCAGGCACGTCCATGCCCTGCTCGGGCGCGGCGGCCAGATCGTCGACGAGCTGTTTCCTGGGTTCCTCACCGAGCTCGTCGACGCCGGGGGAGTGTCCCTCGACGACGGGGACTTCTCGAAGATCTACGTGTCCTTCGGTGGTCACACGATGGTCAGGTCCGGTGTCTCGCAGCAGACCGGGTCCGCGATATACCTGTCCAGCAGGCCGTTCCTGGAGTATCACGTTCGGCGCCGGCTGCGGGCCGTGCCCAATGTGACGATTCTGGAGGGCCGCGACGTCGTCGACCTGATATCGACGCCCGACCGGACCCGCATCACCGGGGTGCAGACGGCCGACCACGACGGGGGTACCGAGCGGCGGCTGACGGCAGACCTGGTCGTCGACGCCATGGGCCGCGGGTCGCGGACGCCGACGCTCCTGGAAGGGCTGGGATACCACCGTCCGTCGGAAGACCGCATCGTCGTGCGCACCACCTACGTCAGTCAGCTGTTGCGCATTCCGCCCGGACTCGTCGAGCAGGTGGTGGTGATCGGTGCCGCCCCGGACCGCCCCAGCGGATTGTTCCTGTCGAGCTATGAGAACGACCAGTGGATGTTCACCGTCTGGGGCATGCTCGGCAACGAGCCGCCATGCCACCGCGCCGGAATGTTGGACTTCGCCTACGGCTATGCACCACAACATGTTTGGACTGCAGTGAGCGCGGCAGAGCCGATCGGTGAGGTGATCCGGCACCGCATGCCCTGGAGCCAGTGGCGGCGCTACGACCGGCTGCAGCGCTTCCCGGCCGGTCTGGTGGTGTGCGGTGACGCGATCTGCAGCTTCAACCCCGTCTACGGGCAGGGGATGACGGTGGGGGCGCTGGACGCGATGGCCCTGCGGGACTGCCTGCACTCGGGCGCCGACGATCTGCCGCTGCGGTACTTTCGGAAAGCCGCGAAATCCATTGCGGTTGCTTGGCAAATGGCGGCCGGAGCCGACTTGGCCTTCCCGCAGGTCGAGGGCCGTCGAACCCTTGCGACCCGGGCGGCGAACCGCGCCACCGACTGGGTGCTGCAGGTGTGTTCGTACGACGCCGTGGTCGCCGAGAAGTTCTTCAGGATCAACAACTTCCTCGACCCGCCGACTCGACTTCTCCACCCCGCGTTCATCTTTGCGCTGGTGAAGGCCAAACTGCGCCGACGGCGCCGGGGCGAGCTACTGCCGGTAGCCGGCCAGAAAGTTGCCTAGCCGTTCGATGGCTCTACTCAGGTCGCGTGCCCACGGCAGTGTCACGATTCGCAGGTGATCGGGTGCCGGCCAGTTGAAGCCGGTGCCCTGAGTGACCAGGATCTTCTCCTGCAGAAGAAGATCCAGCACCAACTGCTCGTCGTCGTGGATGTCGTGGACCTCGGGGTCGAGCCGCGGGAACGCGTACAGCGCGCCGGTGGGCTTGACGCACGACACCCCGGGGATCTCGTTGAGCTTGTTCCAGGCCACGTCGCGCTGCTCGAGCAGGCGTCCGCCCGGCAGAACCAGGTCGTCGATGCTTTGATGGCCACCCAGAGCCACCTGAATGGCATGCTGCGCAGGCACATTCGGGCACAGACGCATGTTGGCCAGAAGGCTGATGCCTTCGATGAAGCTGCTGGCGTGTTCCTTGGGTCCGGTGATGATCAGCCAGCCGGACCGGTAGCCGGCCACCCGGTAGGCCTTGGACAACCCGTTGAACGTCAGCGTCAGCAGATCCGGCGCCAGCGTGGCCAGGCTGATGTGCTTCGCGTCGTCGTACAGGATCTTGTCGTAGATCTCGTCGGCGAGCAGCAGCAATTGATGCTTGCGCGCCAATTCGACCATCTGCTCGAGAACTTCGCGGCTGTATACCGCGCCGGTGGGGTTGTTCGGGTTGATCACCACGAGCGCCTTGGTGCGGTCGGTGATCTTGGACTCCAGGTCCGCGACGTCGGGCATCCAGCCGTTGGTCTCGTCGCACAGGTAGTGCACGGGGGTACCGCCGGCCAATGCGGTCGACGCCGTCCACAGCGGGTAGTCGGGCGCGGGAATGAGCACCTGGTCGCCGTTGTCGAGCAGCGCCTGCAGCGTCATCGTGATGAGCTCGGATACGCCGTTGCCGAGGTAGACGTCGTCGATGTCGAAGCGGGGGAAGCCCTCGACGAGCTCGTAGCGGGTGAACACCGCGCGGCGGGCGCTAGGGATGCCTTTGGAATCGGAGTAGCCCTGGGCGTCGGGCAGCGCGGCGATCATGTCGCGCATGATCACGTCGGGTGCCTCGAAGCCGAACGGCGCGGGGTTGCCGATGTTGAGCTTGAGGATGCGATGACCCTCGTTCTCCAGCCGGTTGGCGTGCTCATGGATCGGCCCGCGGATCTCGTACAGAACGTCCTGCAGCTTGGTGGACTGCGTGAACGTACGTTGCCGAGGGTGCTGGCTGGTGCCGTGCCACGGTAACTGGTGCGTACTCACCGGCTAAGTGTCCCATTGCTATGCAACTTGGTTTCCCGTGTGCCGTTTTGTGCCTTTGCTGTGACGTGAGAAGTCACGGTTCGAATTCAATTGTGGGACGCCTCGGACACAACTGTGATTTCGCTGAACAGCAGCAGTGATTGCTGGGTGAATCGGCTGTTAACTTGGGGCTTCACTACCGACGGCACAAAGGGATGAACGTGAAGATCGCACGCACTTTGATGACCGCTGCTTCCGCAGCGGCGGTTACCGCGCTGGGATTTGCTGTTTCTGCGTCTGCCGATCCGGCACTGATAAATGGCACGTACGCTGTCCGCGGCGGCGATGACGGCGCTGTGGTGACGGCGTCGTCGAGTTGCCCTGCAGCCGTCAACGGCTGTACCGCCAACCTCAGCAGCACCGTGGGCTGGACCAGCGTCGCCACCTTCACCGATGGTCGGTGGAACTTCACGGTGACCAAGCCCGACGGCGTGGTGTGCGACGACGGCAGCTACGCGCCCGTCCGCATCGCCTACTCGGTCAATGCCGCGACGATGAGCGGCACCATCACCGCCGACTCCAACGGTGACTGCCCGGGCGGTCAGATCACCCAGGCACCGTTCCAGCTGATCAAGGTCGGCTGAGCGCTGCCGTTCACGCCGGCACTTTCTGTCGGAGGGTCGGAGTAGCCTTTCGAACATGCGTTCGATAGACGCGGTATTGCGGGCGCTCGACGATTGCGTCGAGGCACTGGCCACCGTCGATCTCGATGCGTTGTCTGCGCCCGAGCGCTTTGTGGTCCTGGAGCGTTTGGAGAAAGCGCGGCGCCGCCAAGTGGCGGCCTCGCATGCGCTGGTAGCGCGCTTGGAACAGTTCGAGGGTTGTCCTCCGGTCCCGATCACGCTGGCCGATGTGCTGCGGGTCAGTCCGCGCGAGGCGAAGCGGCGGATCCGGGATGCCGAGCAACTGGTGCAGCGGCGGGCGTTGACCGGTGAGCCGCTGCCACCCCTGCTCCCTGAGACGGCGACCGCCTGGGGCGCGGGTGAGCTGGACGGTGAACACCTACGGGTGATCCAGAAGTTCTTCCGCGACCTGCCCGACCACGTGCCGTCGACCGAGGTGGAGAAGGCCGAACGCATCTTGGCGCAGAAGGCCACGGTCTTGCGGCCCGATCAATTGGAGAACGTCGCGCACCGGCTGGCGCTTCATCTCAATCCGGACGGCACGTTCTCCGACGAGGACCGCGCGCGTAAGCGCGGATTCGTATGGTGTGGCGCGCAGGGCGTCGACGGCATGAGCGTAGGCAGGCTCGTCGCGGATCCGGAGTTGCGCTCGGAGCTTGACGCCTGGCTGGCCAAGTTCGCCGCGCCCGGGATGTGCAACCCAGCCGATGAGACGCCAACGGTCACTCCCAGTGATGAAGTGATCCAGCGGGATTCGCGCAGTCATGCCCAGCGTCAACACGATGCGCTAAAGGCTTTGGTACGCGGGCAGTTGGGTGATCCGAAGTTCGGCAAGCACAACGGCTTGCCGGTCACGGTGATCGTCAGCGCCACGCTGCAGGACATTCACGCCCAGACCGGGCAGGCGGTCACAGCCGGCGGCACGATGTTGCCGATCCCGGACGTGATCCGGATGGCCGCCCATGCGTATCACTACCTCGCCCTGTTCGACGGGACCGATGGGCGGGCGTTGTGGCTGGGGCGCACCAAGCGCATCGCCTCTGCGGACCAGCGAATCATGTTGCACAGCAAGGACCGCGGCTGCACCAGACCCGGCTGCAACGCGCCGGGCTATCACAGTGGAGTGCACCACGCCGCACGAGACTGGTCTCGGGGCGGCAATACCGACATCGACGACCTCACGTTGGCCTGCCCACCGGATAATCAACTCGTCGAGACCGGCGGGTGGAGCACCCGCAAACTGCCCGACGGCAGCACCCAGTGGATACCGCCGCCGGACCTGCCGATGCTGCGCGAGGGCGTCAACGACTTCCATCACCCCGAGCGGTTACTCGGGAATGACGATGGCGACGCGGCCTAGCGCTTGCCCGGCGGCCGCGCACCCCTGGCGATGCCGAGGCCCTTCACCGGAGGCTGTTCGGCCTGAGGCGCTTCGGCTTTCGGCTCCTCCGCCTTGGCGGCTTCGGCTTTGGCTTCAGCCGGTGCGGCCGGCTCAGGCGCCGACGGCTCAGCTGCGGCTTCGGCCGGAGCAGGCGCTGCTGCCGGAGCGGACTTCTTGGCGCCGGGTCGCTTGGCACCCGCGGCGATGCCGAGGCCCTTGACTTCCGGCTCGGGCTTGGCCGGTGCCTCGGCCGCGGGGGCTTCAGCCGGTGCCTCAGCAGCGGGAGCAGCAGCCGGTGCCTCAGCAGCGGGAGCAGCAGCCGGTGCCGCGGCAGCCGGAGCGGCGGCCGCCGACTTCTTGGCGCCGGGTCGCTTGGCGCCCGAAGCGATGCCGAGCCCCTTGACGGGCGCTTCTGCGGCAGGCGCGGCGGCAGCCGGTGCCTCAGCGGCGGGAGCCGCAGTCGATGCCGCGGCAGCCGGAGCGGCGGCCGCCGACTTCTTGGCGCCGGGTCGCTTGGCGCCGCCGGCGATGCCGAGGCCCTTGACGGGCTGGGCGGCCGGAGCGTCGGCAGCGGGAGCCTCGGCGGCAGGAGCCGCATCGGCGGCCTTCTTGGCGCCGGGGCGCTTGGCGCCGCCCGCAAGACCCAGCCCCTTGACCGGCGCGGCTTCTTTGACCGGCGCGGCTTCCTTGGCCGGTGCCGACGGCGCGGCCGCGGCAGCCTCGGCGGCGGGAGCCGGCTCGGGCTCGGCCTTCGGCGCGGGAGGCGCCTGCGCCGGTGCCGCAGCGGCGGCAGCCTCAGCCTCGCGTGCGGCCGTGCCCTTCTCCGGCAGCGTGATACCGCTCAAGTCCAGCGAGCCCAGCAGCAGCTGGGCGACGTCGAGCACCTCGACCTCGTCGGCCTTGTCGCGGTCGCCGACACCGTCGGTGATCATCACCCGGCAGAACGGGCAGCCGGTGGCGATCTTGGCCGGATCCAGCGTCAGCGCCTCGTCGACGCGTTCGTGGTTCACGCGCTTACCGATGTGCTCTTCCATCCACATCCGCGCGCCACCGGCGCCGCAGCACAGGCCGCGATCGGCGTGCCGCGGCATTTCCTTCAGCGTCACGCCCGAGGCGTCGATCAGCTCACGCGGTGCGTCGTAGACCTTGTTGTGCCGGCCCAGGTAGCACGGGTCGTGATAGGTGACGTTGGCTCCACCATCGACAGCCTTGACCGGGACGAGCTTCTTGTCGCGCACCAGGCGGTTCAGCAACTGGGTGTGGTGCACCACGGTGTAGCTGCCGCCGACCTGCGGGTACTCGCGGCCCAGCGTGTTGAAGCAGTGCGGGCAGGTCACGACGATCTTGCGGTCGACCCGCTCGACGCCTTCGAACAGATCGTTCAGTGTCTCGACGTTCTGCGAGGCCAGCTGCTGGAACAGGAACTCGTTACCGGAGCGGCGAGCCGAGTCGCCGTTGCAGGTCTCGCCGTCGCCGAGCACCAGGAACTTCACGCCGGCAGCGGCCAGCAGTTCGGCAACCGCCTTGGTGGTCTTCTTGGCGCGGTCCTCGTATGCGCCGGCGCAGCCCACCCAGAACAGGTACTCGAAGCCGGCGAACGACTCGACGTCCTTGCCGTAGACCGGGATGTCGAACTCGACCTCGTCGATCCAGGTGAGGCGTTCCTTCGCGTTCTGGCCCCACGGGTTGCCCTTGGATTCCAGGTTCTTGTAGAGCACACCCAGCTCGCTGGGGAATTCCGACTCCATCATCACCTGGTAGCGGCGCATGTCGACGATGTGGTCGATGTGCTCGATGTCCACCGGGCACTGCTCGACGCAGGCGCCGCAGGTGGTGCACGACCACAGCACGTCGGGATCGATCACGCCGAGCTGCTCGGCGGTACCCACCAGCGGACGGGTCGCCTGCGCCGGGCCGGAGCCCATCACGCGTTCGAAGCCCGACTCCGGAACGTGGTCGTGCGCGTCGTGCTTGGTCTCGACGAAACCGCCCTCGGCGGAGGCGAACTGTTCGGCCTCGTTCTCACCGTTGGGGATCGGCTTGCCGCCGATGATGTACGGCGCCTTCGCGAACAGATGATCGCGAAGGTTCATGATCACGAGCTTGGGCGACAACGGCTTTCCGGTGTTCCATGCCGGGCACTGCGACTGGCAGCGACCGCACTCGGTACACGTGGTGAAGTCGAGGTAGCCCTTCCAGGTGAAGTCCTCGATCTTGCCGCGACCGAGCACCGCATCCTCGGCGGGATCCTCGAAGTTGATCGGCTCGCCCTTGTACTCGACGGGCAGCAGCGGGCCCAGCCCGTTGGGCAGGCGCTTGAACGTGACGTTGATCGGGGCCAGGCCGATGTGCAGGTGCTTGGAGTGCAGCACGATCAGCAGGAACGCCAGCATGACGCCGATGTGGCCCATCAGCGCGATGGTCTCGATCCACTCGTTGGCGGTGTGGCCCAGCGGTGCGAGCGGCTTGGCGAGGGCGTGGGAGAAGAAGGCACCCCAGCCGTAGGGGAACGCATCGCCGAGCGCGTTGACCGAGGCGGCGCGGAAGATCGCGTAGGTCAGGATGACCAGGAAGATCATGAACAGGATCAGCCAGGCGCCGCCGGTGTGTGAGCCGTAGAAGCGGGAATCCCGCCCGTACTCCTTGGGCTCGGAGCGCAACCGGATGATCGCGAACACGATGATGCCGAGCAGCACGGCGACAGCGAAGAAGTCCTGGAGGAAGCCCAGCGCGTCCCATCGACCGACGATCGGGATGTGGAATTCCGGGTTGAACAGGACGCCGTAGGCCTCGAGATACACCGTGGCGAGGATGAAGAAGCCCCACATGGTGAAGAAGTGGGCGATGCCGGGGATGGACCACTTCAGCAGCTTCTTCTGGCCGAAGACTTCGGTGAACTGCGCTTTGATGCGGTCCGGGATGTTGTCCTTGCGGCCGCTCTCGTCGCTGATCGGCTGACCGGACCGGATCAGGTGGGTGAGGAACATTACGCGCCGTGCGGCAAACACCAACACGATGGCGGTGGCCAGCAGGCCGATGATCAGTCGACCCCAGTCGAGAGCGGTCACGGACAGCCTCCCTGTCGTAAGCTACTCAATGGTAACTTAGCTTAAGTTACCGACCAGTAACTTAACTTCAATCCAGCTCATAGTTGCATCTCGGCATTTGGCGCCGCTACAAAGGCTGTCCTAACTAGGGACGAACGCGGCTGGGGTCTCAGCTCTGCGGCGACAGAATCGCCCGCAGCATCGACAGCATTTCCGAGCGGGACTCCGCACCGAGACGGCGACGAATCCTGGCGACGTGGTGCTCGACGGTCTTCGCGGAGATGAACAGCTGCGCGCCGATATCGCGGTAGGGCATGCCCAGCAACAGCAGCTCGGCCACCTCGCGCTCGCGATCCGACAGCGGGGAGGACGCCTGCCGCGCACCCGTCGGTGCCGGCCCCGACGCCTCGGACACCAGCGGCTGCTGGCCGTCGTCGCCCGCGCTGTCGCCGGCCGACAGTTTCAGGTCGCGGGCGACCTGCAACATGAGTCCCGACACCTTGGGGTCGTTGGTCTGCAGCGCCGCCTGACCGGCCAGCCGGGTGGCATCAGCGGTCAGACCGAACTGTGCCAATCCGCGGGCGGCGGCGCCGACCTCGTCGCCGTCGACCTGCCCGGCGAGCACCCGCAACCAGGTCCGGCCGGCCACGGCCAGCGCCTTGGCGAACGGGCTGTGCGCCGCGGAGGCGGTCAGCGCCTGCCCGTGCGGGGCCACCGCGGCCGGATCACTGGCCAGGATCCCGGCGTGCACGCCGGCCCAGCGCAGCGGCACCGACCAGGTGGGCGGATTGCCCAGCGATTCCAGCAGCCCGAACGCCTGCTCGAGAGCGGGCGCCAGCCGGTCCTGCTGGCCGATCCGGGCCGACGCCACCCACAGCTCACCCAGCGGAAGCAACGAGAACAGGTCGACCGAATACTCGACCAGCACCTCCATCGCGGCGTACCAGTGCTTCTGCAGGGCGCCGGCATCGCCGCCGCGCCGGGCCAGCGCGGTGCGCAGTGCCGCCGTCCACAGCGCATCCCGGCGGTGCGTGCCGTCGAGGCCGGCGATGTCGGCGGCGGCCGCCGCGAATTGGCCGTCCTGCATCCTCGTCCAGCCGAGCAGCAGGCGGTGTCGATGTCCGTACAGCGGCTCGTCGGCGTCCCGGTCGGTACGCACCGCACGGGCGATCACGCTGCGCGCGCGGACCGGGTCACCGCCGTGCAGTGCGGCCAGCGTGACCAGAGCCGCCGGACTGTCCGGTAGTACCTGGGCCGCTGAATACTCCGCGGCCATCGCCGCGCCGAGTTTGGTCGCCGCCGCCGAATAGGGGCCTTGCAACGTCGCCAGCAGTCCCTCTGCCAGGGTGCGCGCAGCGCGGGAGGCCGCGGTCGGGGGGCCCGCGCTCGGCACGGCCAGCGCGCGTTCGGCAGCGGCGGCATCGCCCGTCGCGGTGAGCACGATCGCCGCGGCTGCGCTCACCGCCGCGTCCGGGTAGGGGCCGAGCCAGCTGAAGAGTTCGGACGCCTGCGCCGAGTTGCCGTTGAGCATCGCGACACTGGCGGCCACCCGGACCGCCGCGGCCCGCTCAGCCGGATCCTCCGACGCCAGGAGACTGTCCGCTTCGCTTGCGGCCGAGGAGGATTCGCCGGCCAGGGCCAGCGCATCGGCCAGCTGTGCCCGCAGTTCGACCGCGCCGGCATCGACTGCGGCGCGCAGCAGGGCCGGGTCGGCGCGCCCTGCACCGGCCTGCCTGCGTAGCACCTCGGCCAGTTGCTCGTCACGCACGCCGTGTTCGGCCAACCGCAGCGCCAGGTCCGGTGACAGCGTGGACATCGCGATCTGTGAGCGCAGCAGCGCGGTCTCGACATCGTGGTGGCGCGCGTTGCCGAGAATCTGCGCGACGGCGCGGTGCACCCCGCGCAGGAAGTGCGGACTGTGCGCAGGTTCGACCAGTCCGGTGGCACGGGCCCGATCGATCAGCAGCCTGGCCTCATCGGACGGAACCTGAAGTGTCGCAGCCAGATCAGCGGCGCCGAGATCGCGGCTGAGCGAGGCGATCAGCAGCGCGTCGAGGTCGGGTTCACTGAGCCGGCGCAGCCGGTCGTTGAGCGCGAACAGCGCAGCCTGTGTGATCGACGCCGCCGAGTACGGGCGAGCGGAGGCCAGCGCCGCGTCGACCAGGAACGGGATGCCCGCCGTCGCGACGAGAATGCTGGTCACCAACTCGGTGCGCGGTGGATGGCCGGACGGGTCGGTCATCCGTCGGGATATCTCGGCAGATGTCATCGGCCCCAGGGCGATTCGAGGCCGCTCCCGCTCGATCGCCGTCATCAGGGCCTGCAGGTCCTCGTCGTGGTCCCGCGGCTGCGCCGCCACCACGACCGTCGACGACGGATCGGCGACCAGCTCGGCGAGCCGCTGCAACTCGCCCGGGGACAGCAGGTGCGCGTCGTCGACCACCACGGCGGCATCGGCAGGGTCGCCGTCGACCGACGAGCGGGTCACGACCGGGGAACCGGTGCCGCGCAGAACTTCCCGAACCGCGACGAGCAGGGTGGTCTTGCCCGTGCCGACTCCGCCGGTCACCAGCATCTTGACCGGCCCAGACCCCAGGACACTGAGCGCCTCGTGGGCAGCCGGTGAAAGGCCCTGCGCTGGAATCGAATCGGGCACCGGCGTCAGGCCCCTGGGGGCGACGTCACGCCAGTGATGATGTCGCGGGTGGTCGGCGGCGCGACGGTGGTGGTGATCGGCTTGACGGTGGTGGTCGGCGGAGCCTGCGTTGTCGTCGGCGGCTGCGTAGTCGTGGTCGGCGGCTGTGTGGTGGTGGTCGTCGGCGGAGTTGTGGTGGTTGTGGTCGTCGTTGTGGTGGTTGTGGTCGTCGTCGTGGTCGACGGCGTGGTCGTTGTGGTGGTCGTGGTAGGCGCGGTGGTGGTGGTCGTCGGTATGACCGTGGTGGTCGCCGGGATCGTCGACTCGGTAGGAACCCCGTCGTTGCCGGTGATCGTCACCGTCTGCGGCGGAACGACACTCGTGGCCGGCGCCTCGGTGGGATCGCCGGGTTTGGTGACCCGGGTGGTCGTGGTCGACGGTGTGCTGTCCGCACTCGTGAGGGTGATCGCCAGACCGCCGACCGCCACCGCCGCGAGGGCCGCTGCGATACCGAACAGCAGCGGCGGGCGCCGGTACCACGGCACCGGCGCGGCGACCAGTTCGGTCTCGGAGTCCGTCGGCTCGAACTCCACCATCGGGCGCATCCCGGTGGCCTGCGCCTGCTGCGCGTAGTCGAAGGTGTAGTCGTCGCCGGAATACGGTACCGGCTCCGCGCCGGGCGCATCGTCCTGCGACCAGGCCAGCGCGCGAAACGTCGCCGACGGCGAGCCGTCGGTGGCCGATTCGGTCGCGGCCGCTCCCGCTGTGCCGGCCGCCCAGGCCGCCGGAGCCAGCCCGGTCGGTGCGTCGGCGGCAGCGACTGCCATCCCCGTCGGCGCGTCCGGCGCGCTGCCGCGCGCGGCGATCACGGCCGATCCGATGGCCGCGTTGAGACCCGGCAGCGGCGTGGTGATAACCGGGACGCGCAGTTCTTCGGAAAGCCGTTGCGTCAGAAGCGGTATCGCGGCACCTCCGCCGACGGTTGCGACAGCGGCCAGGTTGACCGCAGGGATCCTGTTGCGCTCCAGCACATCTCCGAGGGTGTCCAGGAAACCGGCGAGCGGCTCGGCGATCAACGCCTCCAGCTCCGGGCGGGTGACCCGGATATCGGCGCGGAAGCCGGGCAGTTCGGCAGACACTACTGTCGCGGTCTCCGACGACAGCCGTTCCTTGGCCTGGCGGCACTCGTCGCGCAGCCGGGTCAGCGCACCGACCGCGTTGGTGCTGGCCGGGTCGACGTTGGCCTGATCGCGGATCCCGGCGAGCACCTGGGTCAGCAGCGCCTGGTCGAGGTGGTCACCGGAGAGATCCGTGAAGCGGACCGTCTCGCCGATCGGCTGCAGGTTGGCACCGGCGTCGGCGAGGGTGATGTTGGCACCGCTGCCGCCGAAGTCGCACAGCGCCACCACCCCTTGCGACGGCAGACCTGGATCAGCCTGCAGCGCGGCCAGCGCGGCCGTCGCATCGGAAATCAGCGCCGGCGCAATGCCGTTGGGCGACGAGGCAGGCCGGGTGCGCAGCGCGCCACGCAGGGCGCCCACGGCACCGGCACCCCAGTACGCAGGGACGGCGACGACCACGGTGGCGACCGGTGAGCCGTCGTCGGCGGCGCGAGCCATCGCCTCGAGCGCGTCGGCTATCAAGTCCTCGCCGCGATGCGGCGAACCATCGGCGGCCACCAACGGCACCGGATCGCCCGCCCGCTCGACGAAGCCACGGAACACCTGGCCGGCCTCGGTGAGATTCGGGCTCGTCAACTCCGGGTTCTGGGAGGGAACGCCGACCTCGGGCGGCCGGTGGTCCCACAACGTCAACACCGACCGGCGGGTTATCGGCTGACGGCCTGGACGTGCCGCCGCCAGGTTGGTCGCTCCGATCGACAACCCCAGCGATTCGCTCAATTCGCACATCCCTCCGCTGCCTGGTCGGCAGCCGTCATCACCATATCCCCTAATGCCTTCCGAACCCCTAAGGCTGCACCCCCTAATGGTGCCGCGGTTCGAGTGGCTTCGACACCGATCACGGCACGCGCGTCCGCCGATAACATTCTTGGCAGCAGCTGGGATTCCACTGTGACTATCGGCGGTAGGAGAGAAGGCGTTTCCATGGCAAATTCGTTGCTGGACTTCGTGATGTCGCTCGTGCGAGATCCCGACGCCGCCGCACGCTACGCCGCGGACCCGGGCGGCGCCATCGCCGACGCCCATCTGACCGACGTGACCAGCGCCGACGTCAACAACCTGATTCCGATGGTGGCCGACTCGCTGTCGGGCCCGCTCTCCGGAGCCGGGTTCGGCCCCGCCGCAGGCACCGGCGACGGAAATGTGTGGGCGAGCGGAGCGGCGACGGCGGCATTCGACGCCTTCGACCACCTGCCCGCGGCCGCCACCGCACCCGAGGTCCACTCGGTGATCACCGATGTCGCCCAGCACGCGGATCAGGCTCCGGCGATGATCTCCGATCTCGGTGTCGACCCCGGCGCGCTGAACCTGCCGGAGGCCGCATCGCAGCTCACCGACACCGTGCTCGACCACGGCGTCACCCCCGACGCCGGCCAGGACTGGGCGGATCCGTCCGCCTGGGGTCACGGCCACCTCGACGACAACCATGGCGCCACCCTGACAACGCCGGAAGACCACGCCGGCTTCGACTTGTTCTGATCCCCCGGCAAATCCCCACGTCCGTAGTGACGTGGGGATTTGTCGTTTCTGGGGCATTCCCTAGGGACCCCCTAATCCCCTAGTGCCCTTCCCCTGGCCGGCCCTAGTAGAGGTCTGGTGACGAGGGGTTTCGGCCCCGTTTTCGCCCGACGGCGTCGTCCATAACGTGGTCTCCAGATCGCCGGAGTCACCGGCGAACACACCGAAAGGTCCGACCATGCTCTCTCTCCTCGACTGGATCCTTGACCTGTTCCGCAACGAGGACGCCGCACGGGCGTTCGTCGCCGCGCCGGAGCAAACCATGCGCGACGCCGGGTTCGCCGGTGTGTCCGCCGCCCAGGTCTCGACGCTGGCCGCCACCGCCGTTCCCGGCCTGGTGCTCGGCGGCGGGGACCCGGTCGTCGGCCTGCAGCGCGCGGTGTCCAACCAGTACGGTTTCGCGCCGGCCTACCAGCCGGTCTACGCGCCGTCGCCGACCTTCGCGCCGCAGACCGACCTGGCCAGCCACAACGACACCTCGCTGCTGAGCCCGGATCAGAATGCCGGCGGCAACGCCCAGCAGGGTGGCTTCAATCTCGGCTTCGGCGACATCACCTTCGGCAACAAGACCACGAATACCGCCACCAACGGTGGCGTGGTGGTCGACGGCAACAACAAGGGTGACATCGTCAGCGGAGACGGCGCCGTGCTGGGCAACGGCAACGACGTGAACAACGGTCACGTGGTCGCCGGAACCGGCTCCAACGTCGCGATCGGCCACAGCCACATCCACGACGACGGCACCACCGCCACCGGCGGCAGCACCGTGATCAAGGACAACAGTGGCACGGTCCTGCACGACGTCGACGCCAGCGGCGGGAACGGCGGCGGAGCGTCGGCCGGCGGCAGCCTGATCGGCCTCGGCGGCGGGCACGCCTCCGGCGGCAACGCGGGCGGCGGCGGCATCACGATCGTCGACAACCACCCGTCGACCAACAGCGGCAACACGGCCAGCTCGCCGGTCAACACCCAGACCCACACCACCACCACGCTGACCGACCACTCCGACAACTCGGTGCACCAGACCACGGTCACCGACAGCTCGACGCACGACTCGTCCAGCCACTCGCTGTTCGACGCCGGTCACGACACCACGCTGGTGAACAGCCACCTCGACAACAGCCATGACATGGCGTTGGCGTCTGGCAACCACCTGCTGGGCTTGTAGAGCAATCCGGCGACGGCGGGGACCTTCAGCAAGTCTGGAGGTCCTCGCCGCTTGCCTGCGCATACGGTGGACCACTGGGAGGACACGTGACGCAACCACAGCAAGACCCGCGCCGGGTGAAGGTGATCGTCGAGCTGATCGATCACACCAGCGCGATCGCCGACCTCAACGACCGCGGCGACCTGGTTGCCCGGCTGGCCGTCGCCAAGGAGCGCATCACCGACCCGCAGATCCGGGTGGTCATCGCGGGCCAGCTCAAGCAGGGCAAGAGCCAGCTGCTCAACTCGCTGCTCAACATGCCGGTGGCACGCGTCGGTGACGACGAGACCACCGCGCTGGTCACCGTGATCAGCTACGCCGAGCAGCCGTCGGCCCGGTTGATCGTCTCGGTCGGCGAGGGTGTGCCGCCGCAGAGCATCGACATCCCGATCGACGACATCCGCCACGACCTGCGCCGCGCGCCGCAAGCGCAGGGCCGGGAGGTGTTGCGGGTCGAGGTCGGTGCACCCAGCCCGCTGCTGCAGGGCGGCCTCGCGTTCATCGACACGCCCGGTGTCGGCGGACACGGACAGCCGCACCTGTCGTCGACTCTGGGGCTGCTCCCGGATGCCGACGCGATGCTGATGATCAGCGACACCAGCCAAGAGTTCACCGAACCCGAGATGCGCTTCATCCGCCAAGCCCACGAGATCTGCCCGGTCGGCGCTGTCGTCGCCACCAAGACCGATCTCTATCCGTACTGGCGCGAGATCGTCTCCGCCAACACCGCGCATCTGCAGCGCGCCGGACTGCAGTTGCCGCTGATCCCGGCGTCCTCCCTGCTGCGCAGCCACGCGATCCAGCTCAACGACAAGGAACTCAACGACGAATCCAACTTCCCGGCGATCGTCGCATGGCTGTCGGAGAAGGTGCTCTCCCGGGAGAACGATGCGGTTCGCGACCATGTCGTCGGCGAAATACGCTCGGCAGCAGAACATCTCAACCTGTCGGTGAACTCCGAGCTGTCGGCGCTGAGCGACCCGGATCAGGCCCGCCGGCTCACCGAGGACCTCGAGCGCCGCAAGCAGGAAGCGCAGGATGCGCTGCAGCAGACCGCGCTGTGGCAGCAGGTCCTCAACGACGGCATCGCCGACCTGACCGCCGACGTCGAACACGATCTGCGAGCACGGTTCCGGGCCATCACCCAGCACATCGAGAGTGTCATCGACGAGGGCGACCCCACCCAGCACTGGGCGGAAATCGGTGCGGAGGTGGAGGATTCGGTTGCCAACGCTGTCGGTGACAACTTCGTGTGGGCCTACCAGCGCGCCGAAGCGCTGGCCGCCGAGGTAGCGCGGACGTTCGTCGAGGCGGGCCTGGACGCCATCAAGATGCCCGAGGTCAGCGCCGCCGAGATGAATGCCGGTGTGGGCCGGCTCAAATCACTGGCCCGCCTCGAATCCAAGCCGATCGGCAAGGGCCACAAGGTGATCACCAGTATGCGTGGCTCCTACGGCGGTGTGCTGATGTTCGGCATGCTCACCTCGGTCGCCGGTCTGGGCATGTTCAACCCGCTGTCGCTGGGCGCGGGGCTGCTGCTCGGACGCAAGGCCTACAAGGAGGACATGGAGAGCCGCATGATGCGGGTCCGTAACGAGGCCAAGACCAATCTGCGTCGCTTCGTCGACGATGTGTTGTTCGTGGTGTCCAAGGAATCCCGTGACCGGCTCAAGAACGTCCAGCGTCAGCTGCGCGACCACTACCGCGAGATCGCCAACCAGACCACCCGCTCGCTCAATGAGTCCTTGCAGTCCACCGTCGCTGCCGCGCGGATGGAGGAGACCGATCGCAACAACCGGATCCGAGAACTCGAACGCCAGGCCAACATTCTCGGCCAGGTGATCGACAACGCCGAAAAGCTGTTCCCCACAGCGCTTTCTACGGCGAGGACGACCGAGTCTCGTTGAGCCGCGGCCCGGACCTGGTGCCCGGCGGGTGGGTGACGCGGGTGGGGAAGGTGCCCGGGAAGGTCGGGGCCACCCGCTCCGACGGTGGAACCTCCGAGGACGGAGTGCTCGACGTGGGCGACGACGTGCCGCTGGTCGTGCTCTCGCCGGGTAACCCGATATCGGTCGTCGACAGCCGCACGCTGGGATAGGACGTGCTCGTCGATCCTGCGGTGGTCTTCGCGATGTGCGGTGCGTCGGGGATGTACGTGCCGGGCGGCGGGACGGTCTCGGTGTCCGTCCGGCTCCACTCGCTCGACATCGTCACCACCGCATAGACCAGGATCGCGACCACCGCGAGCCCGAGCAGCCCGGCGGCCGAGGTGGCAGCCGCCGAGCGGTACCACGGCGCCTTGTGCTGGGGCATGGCGGCTGATCCTAGCCGTGATGCGGGTGGACCGCCGGACCGTAGACTCGTCGTTCGATGAGCACCAGCGATCAGGTTCGCGCCATCCTGGGTGGCACCCGTCGCGCGTACCAGGGTGAACCGGCATACCGCGAGCGGCCCGATGTCTTCAACGAGCTGGACCGCATCGCCGGGCGGCTCAACCAGCCGATCCGCATCGCGCTGGCCGGGACGCTCAAAGCCGGCAAGTCCACTCTGGTCAACGCGCTGGTGGGGGAGAACATCGCGCCCACGGATGCGACCGAGGCCACTCGCATCGTCACGTGGTTCCGGCACGGCCCGATCCCGAAGGTCACCGCCAATCATGTCGGCGGACGGCGCTCGAACGTGCCGATCGCCCGCGATGGTGGGCTGACCTTCGACTTCGGCCGCCTCGACGCCAACGACATCGTCGACCTCGACGTCGAGTGGCCTGCCGCCGAGTTGATCGACGCGACGATCATCGACACGCCCGGCACGTCATCGCTGTCGCGCGATGTCTCCGAACGCACGCTGCGACTGCTGGTGCCCGAGGACGGTGTGCCGCGAGTCGACGCGGTGGTGTTCCTGCTGCGGACGCTCAACGCGGCGGACATCGCACTGCTCAAGCAGATCGGGGAGCTGGTCGGCGGATCCTCGGGTGCGCTCGGGGTGATCGGGGTGGCTTCGCGGGCCGACGAGATCGGCGCAGGCCGCCTCGATGCGATGATGTCGGCCAAGGATGTCGCCCAACGATTTACCGGTGAACTCGACCGGACCGGCATCTGTCAGGCGGTGGTTCCGGTCTCGGGACTGTTGGCGCTGACCGCCCGGACCCTGCGGCAGAGCGAGTTCGCCGCGCTGGAGAAGCTGGCCGCTGTCGACGCCAACGAACTGAACAAGGCGATGCTTTCCGTGGACCGCTTCGTCCGCGAGGACAGCGCACTGCCGGTCGACGCGCAGACCCGTGCGCAGATCCTGGACCGCTTCGGCATGTTTGGCCTGCGGATCTCGATCGCGGTGTTGCGGGTGGGCGTGGCAACGGATTCCGTCACCCTGGCCGACGAGCTGCTCGAGCGCAGCGGGCTGGTCGCGCTGCGCGACGTGATCGACCAGCAGTTCGCGCAGCGCTCCGAACTGCTCAAGGCACACACGGCCCTGGTCTCGTTGCGCCGGTTCGTCGAGATGCACCCGATCACCGCGACGCCGTACATCATCGCCGACATCGACCCGCTGCTGGCGGACACTCACGCCTTCGAGGAACTCCGGCTGCTCAGCCAACTACGTTCTCGACCAACGACTTTGACCGAAGACGAGATGGCCTCGCTGCGTCGGGTGATCGGTGGGTCCGGTACCGACGCCGCGAGCCGGCTGGGACTGACCGCCGAAACGCCGGGCGATGGGCCGCGTGCGGCCTTCGCGGCGGCGCAACGTTGGCGTCGGCGCGCCGACCATCCACTGAACGACCCGTTCACCACCAGGGCGTGTCGCGCCGCGGTGCGCAGCGCCGAAGCGCTGGTCGCGATGTACGCCGCGGGCGGTTAGCCGCCGCCCGGCCGCGGGAAGCCCGGGATCGTCGGCAGCACCCGCTGCGTCGTGGTCACCGTCTCGGTCACCGTGCTCACCGAGGTCGACACCGACGTGCTGGTGCTTGTGCTCGTACTCGTGCTGGTCGACGGCGCTTCGGTGGTCGTCGTCGTGGTCGGCGTGTCCGTCGTGGTGGCGGGGGCCTGCGTCGCAGTCGGGGATTCGGTCACTGTCTGGGTGACACCCGGCTCCGGTGCGACCGTCGCGGATGTCGCGGCCGTGGTCGACGTTGTCGGCGACGTCGTCGTGGTCGCCGGGCTGGACCCGTCGCTACCGGTGAACTTCACGATCGCGTAGACCAGCAGGGCCAGGATCGCCGCGGTCAGCACTCCCAGGCCGACGAGCGCCGCAGGCTTGCGGTACCAGGGGGTCGGCTCGGGCGGCGGCGGGTAGTCGCCGTACCCGGTCGGAGCTCCGTAACCAGATTGCTGGTAGTCGCTATATGCCTCGCCGCCGGTACCGCCGTAGTTTGCGTACTGCGTCGGGTCACTGTCGGAGTAGTTGTTCGGGTCGTCGGGGGATCCGTCGCGCGCCACGGGTTCAGATTCTAACCGTCAGCCGCTGCCCGGTTGATTGGGGAAGGCCGGGCGGTGGGTGGGACGGACGCTGATCTGCGGCGGCCGGGTCTGCGGGGTGGTCACGTTCGGGCGGCCGCCGTCGTTCTGCTGCGGATAGCGCGGATACCAGGTGCCCTGCGGCGGTGCCGGCGGCGGGCTCTCCGGTGGTGGCGGCGGAGGCGGTGGTGGCTCGGGCGGCTGCGAACTGGTCAGCGCCGTGGTGGTCGGCGGGCTGGTGGAGGTCGACGGGGTGGTGGTGGACTGCTCTGAGTCATCGGAGTCCAGCGCCACCAGAAGGACCGCCGCGACCAGGATCGCCACCCCGGCCACACCGATCGCGGCGAGTGCCAGCGTCGCCTGCTTCTTGCGGTACCACGGCCGTTCCGGGAACCAGAACGCGTCGGGAGCGAACGGGTCGAAGCCGTCGTCGGCGGTGACCACCGGCAGCGCGGGATCAGTCGGCGGGTCGGTGTCATCAGCCGGGGGTGTGTCGGCGACAGGTGAAGACCCCGGATACGGCTGCTCCGGATAGGGCCCGAACGGGTCACCGAACGGGACGGGCGATGCCTCGTCGACATCCCCGGCGGGGTCGTGCTTCGCCACGGCTATTCATGCTAAACGGCTCGCCAGGGCCGATGCAGTGTTCGGCAATCAGGCGAGTTGCCGGACCACCTCGGTGGCGAACAGTTCGACGTGGTCGATATCGGACATATCCAGCAGCTGGAGGTACACCCGTTGCACGCCAGCCTCGATGAACGGCCCCAACCGGTCGACGATTTCGCCGGGCGTGCCGACCAGCGGCGTGTTGGTCCGCAGCTCGTCGACCTCGCGGGAAATCGCCTGCGCACGCCGGCTGATCTCGGCGTCGTCGCGACCGGCGCACACCACGAACGCCGCGGAATACACGATGTCCTCGGGTGCGCGACCGGCGTCGCTCAGCGCGGCGCGCACGCGGGCGTACTGGGGCTTGACGAAGTCCAGGGCGGGGAACGCGAGGTTGTATTCGGCGCCGTACCGGGCGACCAGGGCGGGCGTCCGTTTGGGGCCGTTGCCGCCGATGATGATCGGCGGATGGGGGTCCTGCGCCGGCTTGGGCAGCGCGGGCGAGTCTTTGACGGTGTAGTGGGTTCCGGCGTAGTCGAAGGTCTGGCCTGTCGGTGTGGTCCACAGGCCGGTGATGATGTCGAGTTGTTCGCGCAGCCGCTCGAACCGCTCACCCAGCGGCGGGAACGGGATGGCGTAGGCGAGATGCTCCGCGTCGAACCAGCCGGCGCCGATACCGAGATCGACCCGGCCCGAGCTCATCGCGTCGACCTGTGCCACCGAGATGGCGAGCGGCCCCGGGTGGCGGAAGGTGGCGGAGGTGACCAGCGTGCCGAGCCGGATCGTGTTGGTCTCCCGTGCGATGCCGGCCAGCGTCACCCAGGAGTCGGTGGGGCCGGGCAAGCCGTCGCCGCTCATCGCCAGGTAGTGGTCGGAGCGGAAAAATGCTGAGTAGCCCAGGGATTCGGCGGCCTGGGCCACCGCCAGCTGATCGGTGTAGCCGGCACCTTGCTGGGGTTCGACGAAGACGCGGAAGTCCATATCGCCCAGCTTAGAAAACCTGCGCTCCTTGTGTCCCGACGACCATCCCGTGCCCGGTGCCGTCGTTGGTGAAGCGGGTGCCGTCGCTGCGGGCATCGATGGTCCAGCCGACCGCGTGGTAGGTGGCGTAGTCGAGCGTGGTGGTGGGGATGTCGCCGAGGTTGCCGAGGATCCAGCGCAGGTTGCCGTCGGCGGTCACTTCGACACCGTTGGCAGGGGTGCCGTTGATGGCGGGGGCGTTGGTGAAATTCGATTCGCAGCCGACCGACTGTGAATTGAGCTGGCAGCGGGTCTGGCCGGACTTGGTTTCGATGTAGACGTAGCCGGTCTCGCTGGGCGGCAGGGTCTGGCCGCCCGGGTTGGGCACCGTGGGCGACGGGGTGGGCGACGACGTCGGCGCCGGCGTGGAGACGGTCGGCTTGCTGGTGGGAAAGCTCGGTTCTCCGCCCGGTCCGCAGCCCGGGCATCGGGCCGCGCCGTCTGTGGTGGAGCTGCACCCGGCGGCAACGCCGGCTGTCATCAGCCAGACCACCGCCACACCGGCCTTCATGCCGTTGGATATCCGCACGCCGAACTCCTGCCGTCGAATGTCAGGGTACGCATGCAGTGACGGAAGTGACTCCAGTGACTCGCGGGGTTGAGTTCGACGACGGCGATCTCGGAACTCGGTCCCCACGATCGGGCTAGATTCGACGTAGCGATGAAAGGGTGCGTCCATGACCGACACCGGCCGCCTGTTGTTCAACCCGAACACCTACGACCCGCAACAATTCGATGCCGAGACGCGGCGCCAGCTCACCGCGTTGATCGGGTGGTTCGAGGAGCGCGGCAAGGCGCGCCTGCTCCAAGACGACCACGACGCGGTATGGGTGTCGGACTTTCTGGACTTCGTCGCCCACGAGCGGATCTTCGCCACGTTCCTGACCCCGTCGGAATTCGGCATCGGGGACGACAACAAGCGTTGGGACACCTCCCGCAACGCCGCACTCAGCGAGATCCTCGGTTTCTACGGCCTGGCGTACTGGTACGCCGAGCAGGTCACCATCCTCGGATTGGGCCCAATCTGGCAGAGCGACAACATCAAAGCGAAGGAACGGGCCGCCGCACAGCTCGATGCCGGCGGGGTGATGGCGTTCGCGTTGTCCGAACGTGAGCACGGTGCCGACATCTACGACACCGACATGATCCTCACGCCGGCCGACGACGAAGGCCTGGCCTTCCGGGCCAGCGGCGAGAAGTACTACATCGGCAACGGCAACGTGGCGGGCATGGTGTCGGTGTTCTCCCGCCGCTCCGACGTCGAAGGTCCGGACGGCTACGTGTGGTTCGTCGCGGACAGCGCGCACCCGGCCTACGAACTGATCGGCAACGTCGTGCGCGGGCAGATGTACGTCAGCACATTCGCGCTGCACGACTATCCGGTGCGTGAGGAAGACATCTTGTGCGTTGGGCCCGAAGCATTTTCGGTGGCTCTCAATACCGTCAACGTCGGAAAGTTCAATCTGTGCACAGCATCGATCGGGATGTGTGAGCACGCGTTCTACGAGGCGATCACCCACGCCAACAATCGAATCCTGTACGGCAACCCGGTCACCGACTTCCCGCACGTGCAGGCCGGGCTGGTCGAGGCATATGCCCGCTTGGCCGCGATGAAGCTGTTCAGCGACCGCGCAATCGATTACTTCCGCAGTGCCAGTCTCGAGGACCGTCGCTATCTTCTGTTCAACCCGGCGACAAAGGCGAAGGTGACATCCGAGGGCGAGAAGGTGGTGGTCCAGCTGTGGGACATCATGGCCGCCAAGGGTTTCGAACGTGACACCTACTTCACCCAGGTCACCCGCCTCATCGGCGCACTGCCGCGGCTGGAGGGTACGGTCCACGTCAACGTCGCCCAGATCCTCAAATTCATGCCCAACTATCTGCTCAACCCGGCGGACTATCCCGAGATCGGCACCCGCGACGACGCGTGCGACGACACGTTCTTCTGGGCGCAGGGCCCGGCGCGCGGCGCCTCCAAGGTGCAGTTCGCCGACTGGGTGCCGGTGTTCGAAAGTGCCTCCGCCATACCGAACGTCGCCCGGTTCCTCGAGCAGGCGCGGGCGCTGCAGCAGTTGCTGCTCACCGCCGCCCCCGACGCCGAACAACAGAAGGACCTCGACTTCATGCTGGTCATCGGTCACCTGTTCACCCTGGTGGTGTACGGGCAGCTGATTCTGGAGCAGGCACGGCTGCGCGGAATCGACCCGGATCTGGTGGACCAGATTTTCGACGTGCAGGTGCGGGACTTCTCGGCCTACGCGGTCGCGCTCCACGGCAAGGCGAGTTCGACTCCGGCGCAACAGGAGTGGGCGCTCGGCGCGGTGCGCAAACCCGTTACCGACACTGATCGCTTCAACCGGGTATGGGGACAGGTCAAAGCGTACGACGGTGCATATGCGATGCGTCCGTAGGATCTGGCCGCGTCTCAGGTGAAGCGCGTGAACTGCTTGAACTTTCGCAAGTACGGCACCAGCCGTCGGGCCGGAACCGGGCCCGGCCAGTCATCGGAACGGAAATAGGCGTCGGACCCGCCGTCAACGAAAACGACACTGCCGCAGAGGAAATCCGCGGAATCGGACAGCATGAAGACGACCCAGTCGGCCAGATGCCCGGCGTCGCCGAAACCGCCGATCGGTACCGGGAACGAATTGATGGCCTTGGCCTCAGCCGGGGTGGACAGCTGCTTCTCCAGCAGTGGCGTCAGGATGGCGCCCGGAGCGAGGGCATTGAGGCGGATTCCGGCGCCGGCCCAGTCGCGGGTCACCGCGTTACGGCGTACCCAGCGGCTCAGCGCCACCTTGGACGCGCCGTATGCCATCGACGACGCGGCGCGACCGAAGATGCGCAGGGCCCGAGCGGCCTTGTCGCCGTCACCCGCGAGCAACGCCCGGATGGCGCGGGCTGGTATCGCCGGCATGGTGGTCGTCGAATTGCTGGAGAACGCGACGACTTTGGTGCGTTCACCGGCGGCCAGCGCGGGACGCCACGCCTGCAGCAATTCGACGACGCCGAAGTAGTTGACCTCCAGGATGCGGCGCGGTTGGTCACGGCCCGGGGTCGGTCCGACCCCGGCCGCCAGCACTGCACCGTCGAGGCGTCCACCGCAGGCGTCCAGGACGGCGTCAGCGGCCGCGCGGCGACCGGACGGCGTCGAGAGGTCGGCCACCACGTCGGCGAGTTGAACGTCGACCCCGATCACGGTGTGCCCGTTGGTCCGCAGCCGCTCAGCGACTGCCCGACCCATGCCCGATGCGGAGCCGGTGACGACGTAGGTGCTCATCGGAGTGAGTATGGCCTACCGGTGTCGCGCGGTCAGGCCACCAACACCGAGGGCGCGTTCTGTGTCGCACCGGCCGGCGGATCCTGCGGGTAACCCTTCGCGAAGATGTCCACCCCGGTCATCCAGGCCACCAGTTCGGCGAGCGCGCTGGTGGCTGCGATCGACACATTCCCGAGGACCTGAACCACCACCTGTGACACCGCGGCGAGCTGGCTGATCAGGAAGACGTTCTGGTCGACGATGCCCTGCAGCGTGGCATTCAGACTGGTGATGCCGCCGTCCAGGAAGTACGGGATGCTCGCGAAGATCGTCCGCACGCTCAGCGCGACGTTGGTTTGGATGTCCGGCCAGCCGTTGCGCGCGATCGCGTCGTTGAGCGCCTGCTGCAGATCGTTCGGGGTGACCGAGCTGGAACCCAGCGTCGTCAGCGAGACCCCGTTGGATCCCGGCGGCGGGGGAGCACCGAACAGGTCCAGGACGGTGGGCGTGACGTCGACGATCGAGTACGCCAGGTTCATCTGCCCCGCGGTGAAGCCGGCGCCGTTGGCGATCACCCACGTCGAGGTCTCGTCGGGGGACTGGAATCCGTGACCGAAGCCCAGTTGCGGCTGATGGCCGTGATCGGTGACGACGATGACGGTCCAGTTCTCGCCGGAGGTGTTGACCGCTTCCATGATCGCGCCGAGGTTCTCATCGGTGCGATGGATGGCATCAGCGTATTGCTGTGAGCCACCGCCGAATTGGTGCCCGGCCTCGTCGACCTGCACCAGGTAGGAGAACAGGAAGTTCGGGGGCTCACCACTCTGGATCGCCGCGACGGTCTGAGCGGTCACCTCGGCGTCGGTCAGCGACCAGTTGGAATCACCGGGGACCTGCGGGACCAGCACCGGCGTGTCGACGGGGTAGAGGCCCGCCCCGGCGATGTCGGTGATGACGTTCCAGTCCGCGATCGCCATGGTCTTGATATCGGAGTTGTAGGCCTCGAGCTGATTGAACACCGTCGGCCACTTCATATACGTGTCGGCGGTGAAGATGTTGTTGATGACGCCGGTCTGGTTGTCCCACGCCCCGGTCAGGATCGCGGTCCACGACGGGTTGGAGATCGTGGTGTGGCCGACGATCGACGCGATGCCGGTGGTGCTGGCGTTCATCAGGCTGACGAAGTTCACGTTCAGGTCGGGTTGGGCGAGGATCCGCCGCATGTTCGTGCCGTCGACGCCGATCACCAGCACGTGGGTGTTGGTCGGGTCGGCGAGGTTGTTGGTGACGACCACGGCCGACGCGCTGATGTTGCGGTCCCGGTAGGAGTAGGCGGTGCTCTTGGCGCCGGCGGGCGGAGCAGGCAACGGCGGTAGCGGCAGCGCCGGGAGCTTCGGAAGTGCGAGCGCCGCCGCGACTTTCAGTGGCGCGATGGCTGCGGTGGTCCGCTTCGTCGTGGGGGCAGCGACCGATGCGCTCGGTGCCGGTGTCCGCTTCGGACCGGTGACCGCGCTGCCGGCCTTCGTCGCCGGCTTGCGTGAACGGGCCGTCGACGCCGACGACGACGCCGAGGTGCCGCGCGATGCGCTGTGCGAATCGGGTGACCCGGTATCGGCGGACGCCACCGCGGTCGCCACCGCTGAGCCGGCTCCGGCGACCACGCCGGCCACCGCAACTCCCAGACACACCTGCTTGATCGTTGTCATACCTGAAGTCCCCGATCCGTCGCCTACAGTTATTGCACAGCTGTCGCACAGACTAGATCTGCGGCGCATCCCCGCATGGCGTTTCGGCGACGCCGTTACGATCTGTCCGGTGGACGTCGACGTCATGACCACCGCGCTGCCTTTGCACGAAATCGGCAGCCTCGCGCAGCGCACCCAGGCCGCCGGGTTCTCCGGCATGCTCTTCACCGAGACCGGCCGCACCCCGTACCTCAACGCCGCGGTGGCGTCGCAGGCCGCGCCTGGCCTCGAGTTCTCCACCGGTGTGGCGGTGGCGTTCC
The DNA here is from genome assembly GCF_008329905.1 of Mycobacterium sp. ELW1. Classification (NCBI taxonomy): domain Bacteria; kingdom Bacillati; phylum Actinomycetota; class Actinomycetes; order Mycobacteriales; family Mycobacteriaceae; genus Mycobacterium; species Mycobacterium sp. ELW1. The sequence goes on from NZ_CP032155.1 coordinate 578,864, forward strand.
CGCGCAGCCCGTTCATCACGGCAGCGACCGCGTGGGAACTGCAGGAGGGCACCGGCGGACGCTTCCGGCTGGGACTGGGCACCCAGGTGCGCACCCACGTCGTGCGGCGGTACGGCACACAGTTCGAACGTCCGGGTCCGCGACTGCGCGACTATGTGCTGGCCGTCAAGGCCTGCTTCGCCGCCTTCCGCACCGGCACCCTCGACCATCACGGCGAGTTCTACGACCTGGACTTCATCACCCCGCAGTGGAGCGCCGGACCCATCGACGAGCCGGACCCCAAGGTCGACATCGCGGCGGTGAACCCCTGGATGCTTCGGATGGCCGGCGAGGTGGCCGACGGTGTGCACGTCCATCCGATCGGAGAACCCGGTTACATCGCCCGCCATGTGGTGCCCAAAGTCGCTGAGGGCGCGGTGAAATCGGGGCGCTCGGCGTCCGATATCGCGCTGATCGTGCCGGTGATGACCATCGTCGGTGACACCGACGAGGAACGCGCGGCCGAGCGGGAGCGGGTGCGGTTCTCCATGAGCTTCTACGGCAGCACCCCCAACTATGCGTTCATCTGGGACGAGGCCGGTTTCGAGGGCACCACCGCCCGCATCCGCGAGAAGCAGAAGGCCGGCGATATCAACGGGATGGCGGCGCAGATCACCGACGACCACATCGCCACGTTCGCCACCGAGTCCACCTGGGACGGGCTGGCCGGCGCGCTGACCGAGAGATACGGCGACACCGCGACCCGCATCGTGCTCTACAACGCGCTCGGCGACGGCGAGCGATTCGAGCGTTACGGCGAGGTGGCACGACAACTCTCGCAAAGCACCGCGCGCCCAGGGCCTGCGGCGCGGTAACCTGCCGCCATGCCAGCGCGGATGAGCCCGTGAGCACACACCTCGCCGTGATCGCGACGCTCGCGGTCGCGTTGTTGTTCAGTCCGGAGACGCTGGTCCTCGGGCTGGTGGTTGCCAGCGACAAGGTGGTGCCGCGGCAGGCCACCCTCGCATTCTCCGCGGGCGCGATCACCGGTATCGCCTTCTCCACCGGCATCGGGGTCGGCATCGCCGCCCTGACCGGCGCTCCGAACACCGCGTCCGCCGAGCATGCCTCGTGGCCAGGCTTCATCGTGCGGATCCTGATCGCCGCGGCACTGCTGGCGATCGGCATCCGCCGCGCGATCGGCGCGGTGCGGCACAAACCGATCACCGATGTGTCCAAGCCGCAGCATCAGCCGGGCCGGTTGCGTGCCCGGCTCACCGAACGCTTTCCCGGACTGAATCCGAAGGCTGATCTGCCTGCCCGCCAACGCATCACCCGTGCGGCGATGGCCGGCTTCACCGTCTGCGGACTGCATCCCAAGGTGTTCCCGATCGCGATCGCCGCCGGTCATCAGATCCTGGAGATCGGCAATCGCCCGGAACGCGCACTCGGGGCCGTCGTCTTCGCGGTGATCGCACTCATCCCCGCGCTGGCGCCGACCGTCGTCGAGCTGGTAAGGCCGGGGGCCGCCGACCGGATCAAGGAAAGCTACGAACGGATCATGAAGGTGCACGGTCGGTGGATCGTCGCCGTGCTGCTGCTCGCCGCGGCCGCATTCGTCGGCTACAACGCATTCGATCACCTGCCGAAGCACTGACGGCGTGAATCCCGTTACGGCGGAGGACAACCCGATCCGCTTGGGCGGCCTGCTCAGCGGTGTGCTGCTGACCCAGGTTGCCAATAGTGCGGTCCATCTGGCGCAGCCACTGTTGGTTGCCGACCTGTCCGGGTCGTTGGGCACCGCCGCGTTCTTCTCCGCGTTCGGCACCGCCCTGCACATGGTGGGCACCTACCTCGGCGGCTGGCCGACCGAGCGGTTCGGCGCCCGCCGCGTGCTGGCGGTGTCGACGCTATTGCGCGGCGTCGTGCTGGCCGGCGTCCCGGCGGCGATGGCCCTCGGTCTGTTGAGCCTGACGTGGGCCGTCGTCTGCTACAGCGCGGAGGCGCTGATTCGCGGGTACGTCGACACGTCGGTGCACACCATTCCCCTCGAGCTGGCCGGGCACCAGCCTCGGCTCCTGGACAAGATCAACTCGCGCTACGAACTGGCCTTCGAACTGGGGGCGGTCGTCGGCCCGCTCATGCTCAGCGGGTTGATGATCTGGTCAGCGGAAATCGTGTCGCACATCGTGATTCCAGTGGGTTTCGCGCTGTCGGCGGCATGCTATCTGCTGATTCCCGAACGTCCGGCCATCCCGATCGACGACCGCAACCACACCCACGGTGGGGCATGGGCAGGCGTGCGGTACATCCTCCGACACCGGTCCCTGCTCATGGTGGTCGTCGGACTGATGTTGTTCCACCTCTACGAGTTACGCAAAGACCTGAGCGCGTTCTTCGCCAAAGGCCTTCTGCACCAACCGCATATGGCCGGTCACATCGGATCGGCGTTCGCCCTCGGCGGGGTGGCGGGTGCACTGCTGTACACGGTCACCCAGCGCCGCGGCTCTGGACGTGGCTGGATGCTCGCGGGTGTGGGCGGGACGTTGTTGCTCGCGGTGGGCTGGATGCCGGTGAACCTGTGGGTCATGGTGGTGGCGGTCTTCATCTTCGGCGTCACCAACGTCTGCGCCCGGTTGGTCCTGACCCGCTGGCGGCAGGAGCTGACCCCGCTGGAACATGCGGGCGGTGTCACTGCCGCAACGGAATTCGGCCGGACAGCAGCCTCGGTCGGAGTGGACAGTCTGGTCGGTGGTGCGTTCAGCTCGGGCGGGAGCGCCTACGAATCCTTCGGCATCGTGGGCGGCGTGCTCGGGGTGTTCGCCGTCGCGCAGGTCGCGGTTGCCCGGTACTTCGTCCGGCGAGGAAGCCCGAACCTCTAGGCCGCGTTGATCGTGATGGTCGTTGGGTCGACGGTCGGCAGCGACAGTTCCACATTCGACACGGTTACCGAGCCCAGCGCCCCGACCGCGCGGTAGGAGGCCGAGGACCCGAACACCTGCAGGGTGACCTTCTGGCCGGGTTTGAGTGTCTGGGCCACCATCTCGAGGTCGACGTCGGCGACGCGCTCGGTGCCGTCCAGCGTCACCTTGATCGGGGTCACCTGATTGCCCAGCACCTGACCGGTGGAGTTGTCGACGAGCTGGGCGTAGAGGTGATCCCCTGAGCCGGTCCCCGAATAGGTGAAGCTCAGATGCGGTGCGCCGACGACGTAGGTGGTCGAGGTGACGGCCGGCGTTGTGTAGTTCAGCGCGTCGATGGCACGTGACGATCCGATCGGCACCACCCCGAACAACCCACCTGCTCCCAGGAACGGCACCAGCGGCAGCGTCCGGGTCTTGGTGCTGGACAACAGCACCGGGTCGCTGGGCGTCAGATCGTAGGAGGCCGACGAAAGGTGTTGGCCCCGTTGGTCAACCCATTCGAACTGCGGGCCGGTTTGCACCGTCGCGTCTTGCTTGACGTAGTGATCGAGCCACTCGAGGGTGCGCTGTTGGACCAGCACGCCGCCGGTGTTGAACAGGTCGTTGGTGCACAGGCCGTGGCCGCCGCAGAACCAGATCACCTTGGTGTCGACGTTGTTGCCGATCAGCGCCAATGCGTTGGCGTTGGCCTCCTGCAAGGTGAACAGGGTGTCGACGGTGCCCTCGATCAACAGTGTGGGGGCGGTGATCTGGCTGAGAAGATCGGTCGGGAGCCCGGGGCCGCGTTCCTCCAGCAGCGCCACGTCTGCCGGCGTCAAATGTCCGGTCAGGTCGCCATAGATGGTGGCGGGAATGATCTTCGGATTGGTGCGGGCCAGCGTGAGGACCAGCACGGTCGACAGCAGCGTTCCCCAGCCGCTCTTGAACGACTCAGCCTTGTAGAGCGAGCTGGTCAGGCTGTTCCAGGCGATGGTCGGCACGATCGCGTCGACCCGGTGATCGGTTGCCGCCGTGACCAATTGGATGCCACCGCCGTAGGACGCACCGACCATGCCCATCCGGGGATCGAGGTCGGACGGTTGGCCGTCGAGCTTGACCTCCGGTTGGGTGGCGACCCAGCTGATGATCGCCGACACGTCGCGGGCCTCGTAGTCCGGCGAGTCGATCTGCAGCTGGCCACCCGAACTGTATTCACCGCGGGGTCCCACGTCACGACGTTGTACCCGGCCTTGCGCAGGGCGAGGATGCTCGGCATTCCCAGGGCATTGGTGAGAACGCCGTCGATGACGCTGCCGTCGATGCTGGTCTGGCCGGGCATGCCAAGCCCGGGCCCGTAGAAGATCGTCGGCGCCTGGGTGCCTTCCTGCAATCCGGACGCCGGCATGAAGTGGACGTAGATCTGGGTGCCGTCGAACGAGACCACCTTGACGTCGCGAGGTTGTGCGGCGTTGGGCGACGCGCCCGGATGCACCGGATAGCCGAACAGCGGATGCAGCACATCGCCGAAGACCGGGATCTGGTGGATGAACGCCACGATCGGGGTGAACACGACCGGACCCAGGACCGGGATGTGTTGCAGGAACGCCAGCGGCGCGGTCTGCGGGATGGCCACCACCCCGGTGGGGATGGCGGGCACAGCTGCGGTGGGCACCGCAGTGGTCGCCGCGGCCACGGTGCGTTGGGTCTGGGCGGTGGCCTGCGCCTCGCGACGAGATGCGGCGGCCAGCACCAACGTCACCGGGGAATCGATCGGTGCCGTCGGATCGTCGGTGACGGTGCGGGTCGCGGTCGCGGTGGCGGTCGCCCGCGGCGTGATCACCGACCGAACGGTCGCCCGCGAAGTGGTCTTGGTTGCGGCCGTGCCGGAATCGGCGCTGACCGTCCTCGCGCTCTTCGCCACCCCGCTGTGTTGCGCCCCCGCCCGCGGTCCAGCGGTGCTGGCCGACGACGAATCCGCGGAACCGGCCGGCGCGGCAGTGGCCTGTCCGGCCCCGGTGGCGATCGCGACGCCGATCCCCAGCGCTACCGCAAGCCCACCGATACGACCGACAAACGCCCCTGCACCCATTCGTCTATAAGTAGCTTGGCGTGACGGATGTGTCTTGCGGTTCGCCCAACCTGTGACAAGTCTGACGATCTCGTCAAAAAATTCGGCATCCGTCGATGCCGAGAGGGTGGGGCGAGCGCTGGCCGTTGGGGCCGCGATGACGCAAGTGACGTGAGTTGGGAAAGCTGAATCATGGATTGCGAAGGGAGCCAGCAATGCCCACCATCACCACGTCCGACGGCGTCGAAATCTTCTACAAGGACTGGGGTTCCGGTCAGCCGATCGTCTTCAGTCACGGCTGGCCGCTGACGGCCGATGACTGGGACGCGCAGATGACGTTCTTCCTGCAGAACGGCTATCGGGTGATCGCGCACGACCGGCGTGGGCACGGGCGCTCTGATCAGGTCGGGATCGGTAACGACATGGAGCACTGGGTTGCCGACCTTGCCGCGTTGACCGGGCACCTCGATCTTCGCGGTGCCGTCCACATTGGGCATTCCACCGGCGGCGGCGAGGTCGCCCGCTACGTCGCGCGTTACCAGGACCGCGTCGCGAAGGCGGTGTTGGTTGCCTCGTTGACGCCAAACATGTTGCGCAGCAATGAAAATCCCGGAGGCCAGCCGCGGGAGTGGTTCGACGCGGTGCAGGCGGGAGTCCTGACCAACCGGTCGCAGTTCTACCGGGAGGTACCCGAGGGCCCGTTCTACGGATTCAACCGTCCTGGTGTCGAGCCGTCCGAGGCGGTTATCGCGAACTGGTGGCGCCAGGGCATGGCCGGCAGTGCCCAGGCCCATTACGAGACGGTGTTCTCCTGGCTCGAGGACTACTCCGAGGATCTGAAGAAGATCACGGTCCCCGTCCTGGTGATGCACGGCGACGACGACCAGATCGTCCCGTATGCCAGCTCGGTGCCCCGGGCGGTGGACCTGCTGTCCAACGGTTCGCTGAAGACCTATCCCGGCTATCCGCACGGGATGCTCACCACGCATGCGGACGTCCTTAACCCGGACCTGCTGGCGTTTGTGAGCTCCTGAGCCGCCGCTGGTGGCGTTCCGCCCAGAGGTGACTTTCGCAGGTGGCGCGGGCGCCATAGAGTTTCATGATCCATTCGGAAGGGAGCGCCGTGGCCGACAAGCTGAAGGTTGATGTCTACGGCCTGCTCCGCGGTGGATCCGCTATCGGTGAGCAGGCAACTGCCCTGTCGGCGTCCCACCTGCAGTCGATGGTGGGACTCAGTGACGCCGAATCCGGATGGGTGGGCTCATCGGCCGACGCGCTGGTACGCATGGCTGGCTTGTGGCAGCGGGTATCCGATCAGCACTACACCGCACTCACCCGGCAGGCCGCACACGTTGCGGCGGCAGCCCGGACGTTCCAGGCCGTGGACGAGCGCAGCGCTGCTGAACTCGAGCAGGTCGGTGACCACGCAGGCGGCGTCAGCGAGCTCGATGTGCGCTGAGTCTCGAGGGTCGCGCGATTCAGCTCAATAGGAGAATTGGTACGAATACGGCTTCGAACGCCAGTACTCCCAAACAGGCATAGAACGCGCCGCGAGCGACGTGCCAGTGACTCTTGAAGGGCAGCACCGCAGCCACACCAGCAACCACGGCGGGAAACAGCGGAGCGAGCGGCCAAAGGAATCCAAACGTCAGGATCACCGATGCGAAGCCGGTGAAAAGGCCGACGAGCAGCGCGACGGGGTGCTGATCCTCGAGGGCTGTCGGACCCGTTGTCGTGTGCGGCGGTCTATCGATGGTCGTCACCCTCTCCACGAAATCGCATGCGTCAAGAGACCGGGCAGCCAAACCACAAGCACCGGCGTAACACCGGTGAGTGGGGCCAGGATCAAACCAATTGCGAAGGCGCCATTGGAAGTACCGCCGCGGCGGTACACAAGTGCTCCGGCGATCACCATAACCACCGCGGCGACGCATACTGAGATGACTGCCGGTGCAGATGCCTTCGAAGCCAGAATGGCACCCGCTGCAAGACCCCAGAACACCCCACCGATGAGCGCGCCAACCAAAGTCGCTCTCCGCCAATCGACCACGCGGACCGCCATGTCAGTGCCTCCAAAGCTCAGCGGTCGATGAATGCAGTAGCGTCCACCCTCGATCCACTGTTGTCATTGTCCTTATTCCTTAGTCTCTAGCGCGGGACAACGAACTCGTCACCCTGAAATGGCGTGTACGTCCGCAGCACTGGCACCTCACCTGCCGTCGTCGGTACGAACGGGGTGAAGTTGCCAGGGGGCACAATCGCGAGTGGCGGCGTAATCGGCACGGCTTGCGGTCCGCGCACGGGCCCAAGTTGTGGCGGTTCGATCTGCGGTACGACGCTATTGAAACTGCTGATGATCATGGGGTCGCCAACGTCCTTGTGTGGAAGTAGACCGATCATCGGCCCGGAAGCGTCGTCGGTGAAGCTTGGCCAGGATTGCAGCAGCGGCGTGGTGGTTCCGTTGCGGTCGCCGTAAATCTCCAATGCAGGGAACGAAGTGACGGTGCCACCCACCCGAGGCCCATCAGCGCCCGGGCTGATCCCCAGCGTGCCATTGACGCTGAACGGGATGGCTTTCGCTGGCACCTCGCCTCCTGGCGAGAAGGGATCGGCGGCGTTGTAACGCACCAAGACTGCACCATTCGATTGTTGGGTTGCCGAAACATCCGGCGTGCCCGCCCTGACTTGTCCGGTATCGGCATTGACCGACGGATTCTGACGAGCGACGATGATCCCGTTCTCGAAGTCGGTGTAGATGGCGACCCGCGACTCTTCGGGGCCGATGAAGGACGAGAATCCACGGTTGTCGCCAACGTTGTTGTCGTACGGCAACATGTGACCGTTGTCGAACGGTGGAAGTTCGATTGCCGGCGCCCACACGTCCTTGCTCGGAATGAACAGGTTGGTACGGACGACACCCTGGCCCGGTACGGGCTTGATGCGGGCTACGACGATATTCGCTTCCACACCTTGATTTTTCGGGTTGTAGCTGTGCGGATCCAGAGCGGCAGCTGTCGTCCAGTCAGCGGTGCTCACCGGGTCTCGTCCGAATGTCCGACGGAACGCCTCGATTTGGTTGCGCTTTGGGTCTGAATCCGGAGCTATCGGTGCCTCGGCGCTATCACCGTCGGCGATCTCGGACACCGCTTGGTCAACGGAGGTGGCGAGGTGTCGATCCGTCGAATCAGCTCGCCGCAGGAGATCGACGATCGCATCGTGGACGATTTGCAGGTGCCGCTCGTTTTCGGCCTCTTGCTTCGGGTCGGCCGAGTGAAGGCACTCGAGCGAGCTGCTCGCAACGTCGATCGTGATTCCCCATCTGTCGGCCATGCGTTGGATGCGAATCCACTCCGCCTTGATGGACTCCACCTCGGCCGCTGCGGACGAGACGTCACGCCCCGCTTGGTCGCATTCGTCGGCGTGCTGAAGAAGGCTGTTGCCGATTACTCGCGCCCGGGCAGTGGCCGCCTCCTGCGAGGCGCCTTGCCATTCCAATTTCGCGATAATGGCGCCTTGGTTGTGCGCGACATCGCGAAAGTGAGTCGCACGTGCAGCCGCTGTGGCGGCGACCGCGCGCATGGACCCGGGATCCCACCGGTCCAGATCCGCGAGCGAAATCCCCACAGCCAGCAAACCTACTAGTCCCTGGGTGCGGCCGGTATTCACTAGGTCCCGGCTCGAGATCGACGCTGGGGCGGGAACGTGCGAGAGGCGGCCACGCTGGCGTCGATTTCGGCGTCGAGCGCGCCGTCTGGGAACAAATCCGGAAACCCTGCCGTTGACCAGTTCGACAACTTGAGTGATATCGACTCAACTCTGGCTTGACAGCCGACCACCGGCGGGGGCAGTCTTGAGCCTGGTTCGCTCAGACCCAAAGACGTAACTATCAGGAGGATTCAACATGGCTCGTGCGGTCGGCATCGACCTCGGGACCACCAACTCCGTCGTGGCGGTACTGGAGGGTGGCGACCCGGTCGTCGTCGCCAACTCCGAAGGGTCCCGCACCACGCCGTCGGTGGTCGCCTTTGCGCGCAACGGCGAAGTGCTGGTAGGCCAGCCCGCCAAGAACCAGGCAGTGACCAACGTCGACCGGACCATCCGTTCGGTGAAGCGACACATGGGCACCGACTGGTCCGTCGAGATCGACGGCAAGGACTACACCGCGCAGGAGATCAGCGCCCGCGTGCTGATGAAGCTGAAGCGGGACGCCGAAAGTTACCTCGGCGAGGACATCACCGACGCGGTGATCACTGTGCCCGCGTACTTCAATGACGCCCAGCGCCAGGCCACCAAGGAAGCCGGCCAGATCGCCGGCCTCAACGTGCTGCGCATCGTCAACGAACCGACGGCTGCGGCTCTGGCCTACGGCCTGGACAAGGGCAGCAAGGAACAGACCATTCTGGTCTTCGACCTCGGCGGCGGCACGTTCGACGTGTCCCTGCTGGAGATCGGCGACGGCGTCGTCGAGGTCCGCGCGACCTCCGGTGACAACCACCTCGGTGGCGACGACTGGGACGACCGGATCGTCGAATGGCTCGTCGACAAGTTCAAGGGCACCAGTGGCATCGACCTGACCAAGGACAAGATGGCCATGCAGCGGCTTCGTGAAGCCGCCGAGAAGGCCAAGATCGAGCTGAGCTCCAGTGGCAGCACCTCGATCAACCTGCCCTACATCACCGTCGACGCCGACAAGAACCCGCTGTTCCTCGACGAGCAGCTGACCCGTTCGGAGTTCCAGAAGATCACTCAAGATCTGCTGGACCGCACCCGCCAGCCGTTCCAGCAGGTCATCAAGGACGCCGGCATCTCGGTGTCCGACATCGACCACGTGGTGCTCGTCGGTGGTTCCACCCGCATGCCCGCGGTGACCGATCTGGTCAAGGAACTGACCGGTGGACGGGAGCCCAACAAGGGCGTCAACCCCGACGAGGTTGTGGCCGTTGGTGCCGCGCTGCAGGCGGGTGTCCTCAAGGGTGAGGTGAAAGACGTTCTGCTGCTTGACGTCACACCGCTGAGTCTCGGTATCGAGACCAAGGGCGGCGTGATGACCAAGCTGATCGAGCGCAATACCACCATCCCGACCAAGCGGTCGGAGACCTTCACCACGGCCGACGACAATCAGCCGTCGGTGCAGATCCAGGTCTATCAGGGTGAGCGCGAGATCGCGGCGCACAACAAGCTGCTCGGCTCCTTCGAGCTGACCGGCCTGCCGCCGGCTCCGCGCGGTGTGCCTCAGGTCGAGGTGACCTTCGACATCGATGCCAACGGCATCGTGCACGTCACCGCCAAGGACAAGGGCACCGGCAAGGAGAACACGATCAAGATCCAGGAAGGCTCCGGCCTGTCCAAGGAGGAGATCGACCGGATGATCAAGGACGCCGAATCGCACGCTGAGGAAGACCGCAAGCGCCGCGAGGAGGCCGACGTCCGCAACCAAGCCGAGTCGCTGGTCTACCAGACGGAGAAGTTCGTCACCGAACAGCGCGAAACCGAAGGTGGCTCAAAGGTCCCCGAGGACACGCTGTCCAAGGTCGACGCCGCGATCTCCGAGGCGAAGACGGCGCTGGCCGGTAGCGACATCGGTGCGATCAAGTCCGCCATGGAGAAGCTGGGCCAGGAAAGCCAGGCTCTGGGCCAGGCCATCTACGAGGCCACTCAGGCCGACCAGAGCGCCGGACCGTCGGGCGGATCGTCGGCTGACGATGTCGTGGACGCCGAGGTCGTGGATGACGATGATCAGGAGCGCAAGTGAGCGAAGGTCGCGAGGAAGAACCGGTAACTGTCACCGACAAGCGCCGAATCGACCCCCAGACCGGAGAAGTTCGCGAAGCCTCCGGCCCGGCCCCCAGTGGGCCGGCGCCGGAGGCGGCGGGCGCCGGCGGGGAGCAGGCCGACAAGGTCGCTGAACTCACCGCCGATCTACAGCGTGTGCAGGCCGACTTCGCCAACTACCGCAAGCGCGCGCTGCGCGATCAGCAGGTAGCCGGCGAGCGGGCAAAGGCCGCGGTGGTGAGCCAGTTGCTCACCGTGCTCGACGACCTCGATCGTGCCCGCAGCCACGGCGATCTGGAGACCGGCCCATTGAAGTCGGTCGCCGACAAGCTGACGGCCGCGCTGGCCGGGCTGGGCCTGACCGCATTCGGCGCCGAGGGCGACGAGTTCGATCCCTCGCTGCACGAAGCCGTGCAGCACGAGGGTGAAGGCTCCAAGCCGGTGCTCGGCAACGTGATGCGGCAGGGCTACCGGCTCGGCGATCAGGTGCTTCGGCACGCACTCGTCGGGGTGGTCGACACCGTCGACGACGGGTCAGCGGCACCTCAGAAGGGCGACACGCCCGTCAACGGCGACCAGAGCGGCGCGCAGAACGCAGAATCGAATTAACAGCATGAGCAACGGTGAGAGGAGGTGACGCGGCATGGTTCAACGCGAATGGGTTGAGAAGGATTTCTACAAGGTGCTCGGCGTCTCCTCTGACGCCAGCGAGGACGAGATCAAGCGGGTGGCCCGCAAGCTGCTCGCCGAGAATCACCCCGACCGCAACCCGGACAACAAGGCGGCCGACGAGCGCTACAAAGAGGTTGGTGAGGCCAGGGACGTCCTGACCGACCCGGCCAAGCGCAAGGAGTACGACGAGACCCGGCGGATGTTCGCCGGCGGCGGTTTCCGCCGCGGTAACGGCGGCGGCGGCGGTGGGTTCGGCGGCTTCAGCGGCTACGGCGCCGACGGCGGCGAGTTCAATTTGAACGACCTGTTCGACACGGCCAGCCAGACCGGCGGCACGAACATCGGCGACCTGTTCGGTGGCCTGTTCGGGCGCGGCGCTGCTCCTCGCCCGAGCCGGCCGCGGCGCGGTAAGGACCTGGAGACCGAGACCGATCTCGATTTCCTGGAGGCGACCAAGGGTGTCGCCATGCCGCTGCGGCTGACCAGCCCGGCGCCGTGCACGAATTGCCACGGCAGCGGCGCACGTCCGGGCACCAGCCCGAAGGTGTGTCCGTCGTGCAATGGCTCCGGCGTGATCAACCGCAACCAGGGCGCGTTCGGGTTCTCCGAGCCGTGCACCGACTGCCGGGGCAGCGGCTCGATCATCGAGCATCCCTGCGACGAGTGCCATGGCACCGGGGTCACCACCCGGACCCGCACCATCAACGTCCGGATCCCACCGGGCGTCGAGGACGGTCAGCGCATCCGGCTGGCCGGTCAGGGTGAGGCCGGGTTACGCGGTGCACCGTCGGGCGATCTGTATGTCACCGTGCATGTTCGGCCGGACAAGGTGTTCGGCCGTGACGGCGACGATCTGACCGTGACCGTTCCGGTGAGCTTCACCGAACTGGCGTTGGGGACAACGCTTTCCGTGCCCACCTTGGAGGGCAAGGTCGGTGTGCGGGTGCCGAAGGGCACCGCTGATGGCCGGATCCTGCGGGTGCGCGGGCGCGGAGTGCCCAAACGCGACGGCGGTCACGGCGACCTGCTGGTCACCGTGAAGGTTGCGGTGCCGCCCAGTCTCGAAGGCCAGGCGCTCGAGGCGCTGGAGGCCTACGCGGCCGCCGAAAAGGCCAGCGGCTTCGATCCCAGGGCGGGATGGGCAGGGTATCGGGCATGAGCGCCTCAGAGGAGTCGCGCACATTCCTGATCTCGGTGGCCGCCGAGCTGGCCGGTATGCATGCGCAGACGCTGCGCACCTACGACCGGCTCGGTCTGGTCAGTCCCCGGCGCAGTTCCGGTGGCGGACGGCGGTATTCGGAGCGTGATGTCGAGCTGCTGCGCGAGGTGCAGCGGCTGTCGCAGGACGAAGGTGTCAACCTCGCCGGGATCAAGCGGATCATCGAGTTGACCAATCAGGTCGAGGCCCTGCAGTCCCGCGTCGAGGAAATGATGGGCGAGCTGGAGTCGTTGCGCGCCAACCAGCGTCGTGATCTGGCGGTGGTCCCGAAAAGCACCGCGCTGGTGGTCTGGAAGCCACGCCGCTAGTCGGCGAAGTCAGCTCACCCGGATCGTGAACACCGAAACCGCCGGCCGCCCCGGCGTCGCGGTGTCATAGCTCCCCGTGCTGAGCGCATTGGTGGGCGCGGCCATCGGCTCCAATCCCACGACGTCGTCATTGCCCGGCGCGAAAATCTGTGCGGCCGGGAATCCCTGGGCGAAGACCACGTCGATCCGGCGCTCACCGCCGGCGAGTGTGAACACCCCACCCGTCGGGACCCCGTCGAAGCCGTCGTCAAATGTCTTGTCGCCCAGCTTCTCCGAGTAGGCGGGCCACTCAACCCGTTCGCCGGTCGGGAGACCGCGGTCGTCGACGAGCAGATGCTCCAGCGGCGGCGTCTCCAGCGTCCATTCCGATCGGGGAACCCCGGGAACAGTCAGGTAGGGGTGGAAGCCGTAACACAGCGGCACCGCCGCCGACGTGGTGGCCGTGACGGTGGTCTGCACCGTCAGCGCCCGGTCGGCCAGCGTGATGTCGAGGGTGACCACATGCGGGAACGGGAAGCTGGCCAGCAGCGCCGGCCGGCTTCCGTAGTCCAGATCGGCGATCAGCCGGTTCCCCGACTGCTCGGTGATGTGCCAGCCGGGATATGCGGCGAGCACGCCGTGAATCGGCAGACCGTGCGGGTCGGTGCGCACGCCGCCGACGCCGGGGGCCAATGTCACCGCGCCACCGTCGAGCCCATAGCTGTTGGCGCTCAACCGATTAGCCCACGGATACAGGATCGGGATGCCGAGCGTCTTACCGTCGCTCAGATACGCCTGCAGCCCGCGGCGCTGCCCGAGTAGTTCCACGCCGTCGTCGGACAGCGACGTGCAGATCATGCCCGCCGACGGGACATACGTCGCCGTCAGTGGTGAGGATGGATCATGCAGAACGACGGACGGCAGCTCGGCCACCGTCGAAGTCTAGCGGTGGGCGCCGATGTAGCTCGTCAAGTCGTCGATCGTGCGCAGTGAGGCGTACTCCGACTCCGGAATCTCGACCTCGAAGCGCTTGTGCAGCCGGACCAGAAAGTTCAACCAGTCCATCGAATCCAGGTCGACCTGATCACGCAGGAGTTCGGTGTCGGACAGGTCGCCCTCCTCGATCTCCGGTGCGATCGCGAGCAGTTCCTGCACAACCTGGTCACGGATCTCGGTGTCGCTCACGTCGGGTACCTCCTACAGCTCTTGGGGCTGCTGCAGCAACCGGTTGATCTCGGCAAGGAACAGGGCGCCGCGATGACCGTCACTGGCGCGATGGTCGGCGGCCAAGCTGGCCTGCACCGTTGTGGCCACCCGGATTCCACCGTCGACCACGACGACGCGCTGCGCCGGCCGGCCGAATCCCACAATGGCTACCTGAGGGGGATAGATGACACCGAACACCGAGTCGACACCCTTGTCACCGAGATTGGTGACGGTGATCGTCGGATCGGACATCTCTGAACTGCGCAGCGAGCCCGCCCGGGCCCGGGCCACCAGATCGGTCAGGTCGGCCATCAACTCGTCGAGCTTCTTCTCGGCCACATCGTGGATCGCCGGCGCCACCAGTCCACCGCCGCGCAGCGAAATCGCCACTCCCACATGCACTGCCGGGTGCGCTTCGTAGCCCTCGTCGCGCCAGAACCCGCTGAACTCGGTGAACCGCTGCGCGGCCATGGCCACCGCCTTGAGCTGTAGCACCGCAGGCAGCAACCGCTCGGTGATGGGCCGGTTCACGTTCTGATCGGTCAGCCAGCCCTGCGCGGTGTCCAGGATGATCTCATCGGCCAGGTAGTAGTGCGGGATCTCCCGTTTGGAGCGACTCATCGCGGCGGCGATCGAGGCGCGCATCGCCGCACCCCGCTCCTTGGCTTTGTCTGCCGCGGACTTCGGCTCCGAACTCGCTGCTGCCGGCGGCGGGGCAGGCTTGGGCTCGGCGTGGTGCTGTTCGGCAGCCGCATGCTCGACATCGATGAGTGTGATCGCGCCCTGGGGGCCGGTTCCCGTGACAACGCCGAGGTCGACGCCCAGCGAAGCCGCCGTACGCCGGGCCACCGGCGACACCCACAGCCGGTGGCCGACGGGCGCCGCCATGGCGGGCCGGGGTACGACCGGGGCCTCGGGGTGCGGTGCCGCAACCGGTGCCGCGGCCGGGGCCGCCAGGTGCGGTCGCGGCGTCTCACCCGATTCGGTCAGGGTGGCCAGCGGTGTGCCCACAGCCACCGTCTGCCCGACCGGGACGAGCAACTCGGCGACAACACCCTCATGCCAGCATTCGATTTCCACTGCGGCTTTGGTGGTTTCGACGACAGCGACGATCTGCCCGCGGGTGATCGTGTCGCCGGGTTTGACCAGCCACTCGTCGAGCGTGCCCTCGTCCATGTCCGCGCCGAGGGCGGGCATCGTGAACTCGATCATCGGCTGGTGCCTATCCCCGTGTCGCTTCGCTCCTGCCCGCCGGGGTCCCCGAACAGGCCCCGCACCGCGGCCACGATCTTGTCCGGCTGGGGCAGTGCCGCCTCTTCGAGATGCTTGGCGTAGGGGATCGGCACCTCGACGCTGCACACCCGGGCGATCGGAGCGTCCAGGTCGTAGAACGCACCCTCGACTATCCGCGCGCTGATCTCGCCGGCCAGGCTGCCGGTGCGCCACATCTCGTCGACGATGACCGCACGATGCGTCTTACGCACCGACTCCAGGATCGTGGCGTCATCCAGGGGCCGGAGCACGCGCAGATCGATCACCTCGCAGTCGATGCCGGCCAGGGCCAGTTGGTCGGCGGCGTCGAGCGCTTTGGGAACACAGCCGCCGTAGGCGATCAGCGTGACGTCAGTTCCGCTGCGGCGCAGCGCGGCTCGGCTGATGTCGGTCGGCCCCAAGGCGTCGATGTCGACGGCGGTGTTGTAGAGCTGGACATGTTCGAACACGACCACCGGGTCGGGATCGTCCAGTGCGGCGAGCAGCATCCCGTACGCGTCGGCCACCGTCGCCGGGGCCACCACCTTGATTCCCGGGATGTGGGCGTACCAGCCCTCCAGGCTGTGCGAGTGCTGGGCGGCGAGTTGCCTGCCGGCGCCGGTCGCCATGCGGACGACCAGCGGAACCGAGAACTGACCGCCCGACATGTGGCGCAATGCCGCAGCGGTATTCACAATCTGGTCGAGCGCCAGCAGACTGAAGTTCACCGTCATCACTTCGACGATCGGACGCAGACCGTTGATCGCGGCCCCGATGCCGATACCGACGAATCCCAGCTCCGACAGCGGGGTGTCACGGATCCGCTCGGGGCCGAACTCCTCGAGGAGCCCCTTCGACGCCGCGTAGGTGCCGCCGTAGCGCCCCACGTCCTCGCCCAGCAGAACCACTCGCGGGTCGTTGCGCATCGCTTCGCGAATCGCGTCGTGCACGGCATTGCGGTAGGTGGTCTTCACGACAGTGCCTCCGCCGGGGTCATCAGATCCCGGGTCAGGTCTTCGACGCTCTCCAGCGTTCCGGCCTCGGCGTAGGCCACCGCATCGTCGACCTCGGTGGCCGCGCGCTCTTCCATCGCCGTGACGTCGCTGTCGCTCAGAGTGCCGTCGGCCAGACACTTCTCGGTGAACAGCCGGATCGGGTCGCGTTCGCGCCAGTGCTCCACTTCGGTTTTCTCCCGGTACAACTCCGGGTCGAACATCGAGTGCGGGCGGAACCGGTAGGTGCGGAACTCCAGGAAGAACGGACCGCCCGCGGTGCGGATGTGATCGACGGCGGCAACGGTGGCGGCATGGCAGGCCAGCACATCCATGCCGTCCACCGATGCGGTGGGAACCCGGTAGGCCGCGGCGTTGGCGGTGACGTCAGTCTGGGAGAGCTCGCGGTCGATCGCTGTGCCCATGGCGTAGCGATTGTTCTCGCAGAGGTAGAGCACCGGCAACTGCCACAGCTCGGCCATGTTCAGCGACTCGTGGAAGGCACCCTCGGCGATCGCACCCTCGCCGAAATAGCATGCGGTGACGCGATTCTGCTTGAGTTGCGCGTCGGCGAAGGCGAGGCCGGTGGCCAGCGGCAGGCCGCCCGCCACGATCGCGTTGCCGCCGTAGAACCGGCGCGAGGCGTCGAACAGGTGCATCGACCCGCCGCGCCCGCGCGAACAGCCCTCCTGCTTGCCGAACATCTCGGCCATGATCGAGGTCAGCGGGATCCCGCGGAGCAGGGCGTGGGCGTGGTCCCGGTAGGTGGCCACGACGGCATCGTCGGGTCCCAGCGCACGCAGCGAGCCGGCAGCCACCGCTTCCTCGCCGACGTACAGGTGAAGGAAGCCGCGAATCTTTGCCGCACTGTACATCTCGGCGCATTTCTCCTCCATGCGCCGCACCCGGATCATGTCCGAGAGCAGCCCGCGCGCCAAGTCCTGATCGGTCATGCGGTCACCTCGCTGTCGTGGCGGACTGCGGCGGTCTCCACCGTCGAGGTGTCACCCTCCGGCAGTCCCAGCTCGCGGGCCTTGAGAAGCCGGCGCATGATCTTGCCGGAACGGGTGTGGGGCAACGCATCCACGAAGTCGATCTCCTTGGGCGCCACCGCGGCCCCCAACCGCTTTCGGGCATGGCCCATCAGGTCGCGGCGCAACTCGTCGCTCTCGGTGTAACCGGTCTTGAGCGTGACGAACGCCTTGACCAGCTCGCCGTAGGTGGGGTCCGGCTTGCCGATCACCGCCGCCTCGGCCACTGCGGGATGGTCGGTCAGCACATTCTCGACCTCGAACGGTCCGATCAGGTGACCCGACGATTTGATGACGTCGTCGGCCCGCCCGACGAACCAGAGATAACCGTCGGCGTCCCGCTTGACCAGATCGCCCGACAGGTACAGGTCGCCGGCAAAACTGTTGCGGTAGCGCTCGTCTTGATTGAGGTAGGCGCGGAACATCGACGGCCAGCCGACGCGCAATGCCAGCTCGCCCTCGACGTCCGGTTCGTCGATCACAGTGACCCCGCCGGAGTCGTCGCGGTGCACCACGCAGGCGTCGACCCCGGGCAGCGGGCGGCCCATCGAGCCGGGCTTGATGTCGAAGGCCGGGGTGTTGGCCACCATGATGCCGCCGGTCTCGGTCTGCCACCAGTTGTCGTGGATCGGCAAGCCCAGCACCCGCTTGCCCCACCACACCGCTTCGGCGTTGAGCGGCTCACCCACACTGGCGATGAACCTCAGGTGCGGGAAGTGGTACTGCGCAGGCAGTTCCGGGCCGGCTTTGATGAGCATCCGGATCGCGGTCGGGGCGGTGTACCACACCGTCACCTGCTCGTCCTGCAGGATCCGGTACCACCGCTGTGCATCGAATTCGGCCTCGTCGATGATCGAGGTTACGCCATGCAGCAGCGGGGCGATGATCCCATATGAGGTTCCGGTCACCCAACCGGGATCTGCTGTGCACCAATAGATGTCGCCTGCGTGGAGGTCCAGGGCGTAGCGGCCGGTGATGTAGTGCATGGCGACCGCGCCGTGAACGTGTTGGGCGCCCTTGGGTGTCCCGGTGGTGCCGCTGGTGAAATGCAGCAGCGACGGATCATCGGCGGTGGTGTGCTCGATCGGAGCGTGGTCGTCGGCGGCTTCCATCAGCCGATGAAAGTTCTCGGTTCCCTCGATGTCGTCACCGACCACCAGGACATGTTTGACCGACGTCAGCTCGCCGCGGATCTTGGCGATCTTGCGCTTGTAGATCGCCGCCGTCGTGACCAGCACGTCCGCCGATCCGATGGTGACGCGGGTGGCGATCGGTTCGGGGCCGAACGCGGAGAACAGCGGTGAGACCACACTGCCGTTGCGCAGCGCGCCGAGCATGGTGGCGTAGAGCTCGGGGACGCGGCCCATGATGACGAAGACCCGGTCACCCTTGCCGATACCCAAGCCGCGCAACACGTTGGTGAACCGACGAGACAACCTGCCCAGCTCGGCGTAACTGATGTCGTGGGTGGTCAGCTCGGGGTGTCGGCGATGAAGCGCAACGCGGTCCGATCGGCATCCGGCCCCTGCGCGTGCCGATCGACGGCGGCGTATCCGATGTTGCAGCCGCCCTCGCCCATCCCGGCACACAGGTCGGGCACGTCCGACCAGCGGAACGACGCGCGGGTCTGCGCGTAGTCGATGAGGTTGGGGGCGACCTTCAGGTCGTCGTCGCCTTTGTGGATGACGTCCATGGTTTCCCTCACGCCTGCGGCGGGGCCAGCACGCCCTTGCGGCGAGCCTGCCCCAGATTGGCCATCACCCGGTCGCGCAGTATCGCGTAGGCGGCACCGCTGTTGAGGATGTCGTGGCGGTCCTGATGGCGGAGGTAGGCGTCGAGCCGCCGTTCCAGCGACCAGTCCCAGTAGATGCGTCCGGTGTATGGCGAGCAGAGGAATTCCCAAGCGACGGCGTCGAGTTCAGTCTCGTCGGCCAAACCAGAAGTCATCTCCACCCCTCACTACCACCCCCACAAACGATGGTGGTCGAGGCTGCTACGAGCTGGAAGGGACGAAAGTCCCCGAACTCGGGGCTAACGGACTGCGGCCGGCCGGGTCACGGCAGCGGGTCGTGCTGGATGCGCTCCGGCGGTGCGCCCTTGGCGAGCAAAGCGTCGCGGGTGGCGCGCACCATCGCGGGACCGCCACAGATCAGGATCTGCCGATCGCCCCAGCCGCCGTATTTGGTCACCACCTCGGGCAGTCGTCCGGTCTGGCGCACATGCAGGCCCCGCGGCGGCTGGACATCGGGATAGTCGGCAGCCCACGGAGGATCGCTGGAGTACTCCGACACCGGCGATACCGACAGCCATGGGTTGGAGGCGGCGATCTCCCACAAGGTCCGCAGGTCGTACAGCTCGCAGGGGTAGCGGGCGCCGAAGAACAGATGCACCCGCGGGTTCTCGCCGAATCGGCACAGGTCCATGATCAGCGCGCGCAGCGGCGCCAATCCGGTGCTACCCGCCATCATCAGCACGTCGCCGCCGTCGCGGTCCACCTCCATCGCGCCGTGCGGGCTGGACAGCCGCCAGCGATCGCCCGGCCGGGTCTCGGCCACGATCGAATTGCTGACCATGCCGCCGAGCACCGAGCGCACGTGGAACTCGATGAAGCCGTCCGGGTCCGGCGGCATGGCGGGCGACAGGAACCGCCAGCGGCGCGGACACTGCGGAACGTGGACGTTGACGTACTGCCCAGGGTGGTAGGGCATCGGCCGGTCCAGGTGCAGGCGGACGACCGCGAGGTCGCGTGACACCCGGTGGTGCTCGAGGACGGTGCCGTCCCACCACGCCGGCCCATCCTCGGCGTCGGCCGCCCCGCCCATGATTCCGGTGATCAGGTTGACGGCCTGGATGGCGGCGTCGTCGACGGCGGGTGTCCAGCGATCACTGAGGTGGCTGCGCATCTCGGAGTACCACGCCTGCCGCATGCTGTCGTAATGTCGCTGTGTGACACCGTATTTGCGGTGATCACGGCCGAGTTGGGCGAGGAAAGCCACCGGGGCCTGCGCGCGCTGCGCCACGAACTCACCGAACACCCAGTGCATCGCCTGACCGAACGCCGCCCGCTGCGGTGCCAGCTCCGGGGGGAACAGGTCCCGCACTTCGGTGTCCAGCGCGAACCACCGGGTGTAGAACCGGTTCAGCAGCTCCTGGGACGCAGACCGGGGAGCCGCGGAGTCTTCGAACGCAGCCTGCAGCACCGCGAGCGCATCACGATCCTCCAGACCCACGGCCGCGAGTGTAGGCCCGCGGGCTACAGGCCGTGAATGCCCTTGTACAACACCATGACGCCGATGACGACGAGGATCACGGCGACCAGCGTCGCGTGCTGGGCCTCCATCCAGTCCTTGAGCTTGGTCAGCGGCTGGTCCAACCGCTCACCGGCGACCAGGTAGGCCAGTACCGGCAACGCCACCGAGGACGCCGCGACGGCGGTGAACACGGCGTCGGCCGTCCAGGCGCCGGTGGTCCCCAGCCCCGCCGAGCCGATCGCCAAACCTGCTGCGGCACACATGAACAGGACCTTCGGGTTGACCACCACCAGCACCACCGCGGTCACGAAAGCGCGCGGCGGGCCGATGCTGGTCATCGAGGTCAGCCACTTGGGGGTGTGCTCCGAGCGCTTGCGGGTGAACCATCGGTAGAGCCCGAACGCGACGAGCGCCGCGCCGATCACGATGCGGATGTACGGCGCCCACGTCGGCTGTTTGTTGAGTCCACCGAGAGCGTTCGACACCAGCACGAACGCCGCGGTCAGGCCGCCGATGCCGAGCACCCAGCCCAACAGGAACGCCATGCTGGTCGGCCGGGGCGCGGGCGTGTGCAGCATCAGGATGCCCGGGATGATCGTCAGCGGGGACAGCGTGATGACGAGCGCCAGGGGGATCAGTTCGGTCAGTTCCGAACCGAGGCCGGTCGTCACAGATGCCTCCTGGGGCGTAGACGGGCAACGCTCGGTCACGGCTGACCGTACTATCTCTGCCCGTGGGCATGGATGCCGACGAAGAAAAGGGTGATGGGGGCCACGACGGCCAGCAGCACACCCTGGTCTACGTCTCCGGGGTGGCAGCGTTGGTGCTGCTCGCGATACTGGTGTACGCGGTACTGGACACCTCGGAGAGCTCGCAGCGACCCGACGGGCCGGTGACCTATGCGCCGGCGATCAGCACCACGACGTCCTCGAGCAAGAAGACGTCGACCACGTCGCGCACCACGTCGACGCGGGTTTCCACCACTGATCTGAACCCGGGCTCCGCATCGTCGACCTCGACGTCGCCGTCGGACACCTCGAGCGAAGTGGTCATCCCGTCGGAGACCGAGTACTCCACTCCGACGACGACGGTCACGATGACCAACCCCTACGCCACCACGTCGCCGCCGAACGCCGGGCGAACCTGACCCATGGGCACGGCGACCGTCGTCACGATCTTTCACCCCTCGAATCACCCCGCGGACTTCACGGTGTGGGCCGGCGAAATGTCCGTCACCGCCACCGAGGCGACCGACTTCCGGATCTCCGTGCTGACCGATCCGCATCTGGATTGGGGGATCGCAGTCACGTTTGCCAGCGCGCGGGCGCTGCATGATTGGTTGGACAGCACCCAGCGCCAATGCGCGCTGGACAGCGGCCGACAACGTGGAATCTTGTGTGCCACAGCGGATATGGTGATCGGCGAAGATGGTGGGGTGCCGGCCGGCGTCGGGTTCTTCCGGCACACCGTCGCCCCGGGCCGGGCGGATGAATTCACCGCGGCCGAGGCGCGCCTGGCCGCGGTGAGTGTGCAGTTCAGTGGATTCGAAGGATGTTGCACCTTTGCACCCGCCGCCGGCGGTGAGGCTTTCGCGGTGCTGCGGTTTCGCACCGAACGACAACTCGAAACATGGCTGGAGTCTCCGGAGCGGTCGGAGGCGCTCGGACCGTTGCGCGAGAGCCTGACCCGCGAATTCTCGCTGGTGTCCTCGAGGACGACGTTCGGCAGCACCGTGCGTACCGAGAACGGCCACACCGCGGTCACGCCGAGGTGGAAGACGGCGATGCTGATCCTGTTGGTGCTGTACCCGACGGTGATGCTGCTGTCGCGGTTTCTGGGGCCGATCCTCGACAACGTCGGTGCCCCGCCCTGGTTGGCGATGTGGCTGAGCCAGGTGGTCAGCGTCGTTGCCCTGCAGTGGGCGCTGATGCCGCTGGCCGGGCAGTGGTTCCGGCGCTGGCTCGACCCGATCGACGGGGCAGGGACCCGTATCAGTGTCGTGGGTGCCGGTGTGCTCGTCGTCGGCTACCTGGCGACGCTCGCCATGTTCTCCGCGGTCCAATGGCTGCAGTACTGGGACTTTTCGCGTACTTAGATGCGCCTGAGCGTCCAGGCCGGGACCCAGTGCGTGACTGCCTTGCGTTTGGGTCCGTAGGCGATGTCGTAGGTGACCAGGCCCCACCAATCGCCCTGCTCGCACAGTGCCCAGCAGGACAGCGTGCCCTTGACCACCTTGTGCATCTGCAATCCGTGCGGGTGATACCGGCCGGTGCGGTGCGGTTCGCGGGGGAAGAGCACCGTGAGATCGACGAGCACCGGTTCGGGCGGGGACACCGGCCGGAAGGGCGGCCGCAGCGGCTGACCGTTGTAACCGATCGACGTCAGCTCACCCACTGATCGATCATATGTTCGATCGGGGTCATGAAAACAGATGCCGGAAGGCCCTACCGGAAATTGGACGGAATCTTTTAAACTTGAGCGGAACAGACTCAACCTTGACGGCGTTGTAAAGCTCGACAAGCTTTTCTAGACGAAACGGAGGTGTCGTGGATTCTTTCAACCCGACAACCAAGACTCAGGCGGCGCTGACCGCCGCGTTGCAGGCTGCCTCGGCCGCCGGCAACCCGGAGATCAGGCCCGCTCATCTGCTGTTGGCGCTGCTCACGCAGACCGACGGCATCGCTTCGCCGTTGCTCGAGGCTGTCGGTGTCGATCCAGCCACGATCCGCGCCGAAGCACAGCGGCTGGTCGACCGGCTGCCGACGAGCAGCGGGGCGACCTCGCAACCCCAGCTCTCGCGTGAGTCGCTCGCGGCTATCACCGCCGCTCAGCAGCTGGCCACCGAGATGGACGACGAATACGTCTCCACCGAGCATTTGATGGTGGGCCTGGCCACCGGCGATTCCGAGGTGGCCAAGCTGCTCACCGGTCACGGTGCGTCCCCGGAGGCGCTGCGCGACGCGTTCGTCAAGGTTCGCGGCAGCGCACGCGTCACCAGCCCGGATCCGGAGGCCAGCTATCAGGCACTGGAGAAGTACTCCACCGACCTGACCGCACGCGCCCGGGAAGGCAAGCTCGACCCGGTCATCGGCCGGGACACCGAGATTCGCCGCGTCATCCAGGTGCTGAGCCGGCGCACCAAGAACAACCCCGTGCTGATCGGTGAGCCCGGCGTCGGCAAGACCGCGATCGTCGAGGGCCTGGCCCAGCGGGTCGTGGCCGGGGACGTCCCGGAGAGCCTGCGCGACAAGACCGTCATCTCCCTGGACCTGGGGTCGATGGTGGCCGGCGCCAAGTATCGCGGTGAATTCGAGGAGCGGCTCAAGGCCGTGCTCGACGACATCAAGAACTCGGCCGGGCAGATCATCACGTTCATCGACGAACTGCACACCATCGTCGGTGCCGGTGCCACCGGCGAAGGCGCGATGGACGCCGGCAACATGATCAAGCCGATGCTGGCCCGTGGCGAGCTGCGGCTGGTCGGTGCGACGACCCTCGACGAGTACCGCAAGTACATCGAGAAGGACGCCGCCCTGGAGCGCCGCTTCCAGCAGGTGCTGGTCGGCGAACCGTCGGTCGACGACACCGTCGGGATCCTGCGCGGGCTCAAGGACCGCTACGAGGTCCACCACGGCGTGCGTATCACCGACTCGGCGCTGGTGGCCGCGGCCACGCTGTCCGACCGCTACATCACCTCGCGCTTCCTGCCTGACAAGGCCATCGACCTGGTCGACGAGGCCGCGTCGCGGTTGCGCATGGAGATCGACTCGCGACCCGTCGAGGTCGACGAGGTCGAGCGGATCGTCCGCCGCCTCGAGATCGAGGAGATGGCGCTGGCGAAGGAGTCGGACGACGCCTCCAAGGATCGCCTGGACAAGCTGCGCGCCGAATTGGCCGACAAGAAGGAGCAATTGGCCGAGCTGACCACCCGGTGGCAGAACGAGAAGAACGCGATCGACATCGTGCGTGATTTCACCGAGCAGCTCGACAAGCTGCGCGGTGAGGCCGACCGGGCCGAGCGCGACGGCGATCTGGCGAGGGCTGCCGAGCTTCGGTACGGCCGCATCCCCGAGGTCGAGAAGAAGCTCGATGCGGCGCTGCCGGTGGCCGAAGCGCGCGAGAACGTGATGCTCAAGGAGGAGGTCGGACCCGACGACATCGCCGACGTGGTGTCGGCGTGGACAGGTATCCCGGCGGGCCGGATGCTCGAAGGCGAGACCGCCAAGCTGCTGCGGATGGAGTCCGAGCTGGGTAAGCGTGTCGTCGGACAGGTCAAGGCCGTGCAGGCCGTCTCGGATGCGGTGCGCCGCACTAGGGCCGGCGTGGCGGACCCGAACCGGCCGACGGGCTCGTTCATGTTCCTCGGGCCGACCGGTGTCGGTAAGACCGAACTCGCAAAGGCGTTGGCGGAGTTCCTGTTCGACGATGAGCGGGCCATGATCCGCATCGACATGAGCGAGTACGGCGAGAAGCACTCCGTCGCGCGACTTGTCGGTGCGCCTCCCGGGTACATCGGCTACGACCAGGGCGGTCAGCTGACCGAAGCGGTGCGCAGGCGGCCGTACTCGGTGGTGCTGTTCGACGAGGTCGAGAAGGCGCATCCGGATGTCTTCGACGTCCTGCTCGCCGTGCTCGACGAGGGCCGGCTGACCGATGGTCAGGGCCGCACCGTCGATTTCCGCAACACCATCCTGGTGCTCACCAGTAACCTCGGCGCCGGTGGCACCGAGGAGCAGGTGATGGCGGCGGTGCGCTCGGCGTTCAAGCCCGAGTTCATCAACCGGCTCGACGATGTGATCGTCTTCGACGCCCTGCAGCCCGACGAGTTGGTGTCGATCGTGGACATCCAGCTGGCTCAGCTGCAGAAGCGACTGGCGCAGCGGCGTCTCACTCTCGAGGTGTCGTTGCCCGCCAAGCAGTGGCTGGCCGAACGCGGATTCGACCCGCTCTACGGCGCCCGGCCGCTGCGCCGGCTGATCCAGCAGGCGATCGGTGACCAGCTGGCCAAGCTGCTGCTGGCCGGTGAGGTGCACGACGGCGATGTCGTGCCGGTCAACGTCAGCCCGGACGGCGAATCGCTGATTCTCGGCTGACAGTGACGTGACGAGCCCCCGCACTTCGGTGCGGGGGCTCGTTGTGTCAGGCGTCGGGCATGCCCAGCGCGGCGAGTGCACCGGTGACCGTCGCATCCCGAAGCCGCCGCTGTGAGCTGTCCGGAAATTGAAGGCAGCAATCCTGTAGGCCACCGAACGCGATGACGCCGCGGGCTGACTGCTCCAGCGTGGGCCGAGAACCGAACACCAAACGGCACAGCCGCTCTCGCCATGCCAGAAGCGTGTCGATCAATCCGAGGTCGGCCAGCGTGGTCAGCTCGGTGACCACCAGAATCAGGTCGGCTCGGTGGCGGTAGTGGAAGTCGAAGTAGCCCTCGAGCAGTTCGCGAGGTGTGGCCCGGGCGGCCGGCGCGCGATTCTCCTGCTCGGTGACAAAGCGCTCGCCCTCGTCGATCAGCGGCTGCAGAATGCTGCGGACCAAGTCTTCGCGGGACTTGAAGTGGTAGTAGAGCGCGGGCTTGGTGATGCCGAGCCGATCGGCGATGTCTTGCAGGCTGGTGCGCTGCACACCCTTCTGGCCGAACAGCTCGCGGGCGACATCCTGGATCCGTTCACGGGTTCCTGACGCCGGCCTGCTCACGTAACCACCCTAACTGACCGATCGTTAAGTGAGCTCGCGACGGATATGCTTACCGACCGTTAAGTAAGTGAATGGAGGCCACCATGCGCGTACTCGTCTCAGGAGCCAGCATCGCCGGACCCGTGCTGGCCTACTGGCTCACCCGGCGCGGCTTCGACGTCACCGTCGTCGAACGCGCTGCGGCACTGCGCAAGACCGGCGGTCACGCCGTCGACCTGTTCCGGCCGGCGATGGAGATCTCCGAGCGGATGGGGGTGATCGAGCAGGTGCGAGCCCGCGCGACCGGCACCACCCGGATGATCCTGCAGCGCACCGGAGGACGCCCACCGGTCGACGTTGATTACCTGAAACTGGTCGGCGTCATCTCGGACCGGCACGTCGAGATCATGCGCGACGACCTGAGCCAGATCTACTACGACGCCGGCCGCGGCGATGTCGAGTACCTGTTCGGCGACCAGATCACCGCGATCGCCGACGACGGCACCGTCGACTTCGCCCACGCCGGGCAGCGTCGCTACGACATCGTCGTCGGGGCGGACGGTCTGCACTCCGGTGTGCGACAACTCGTCTTCGGTCCCGACGCCGCGCACAGCCGGTTCCTCGGCGGCTACCTCGCCGTGCTCTCGGTACCGAAAGACTTTGCGCGCGATGGTGAAATGACGAGCTTCATCGACACCCGCCGATGGGCGATGATCTATACCGCCGACCACCTCGACGATGCCCGTGCGGTGTTCCTGTTCCGGCCCGAACAGCCGCTGGACTATCACCATCGTGACGATGCGCGGCAACGCGTACTGCTGCGCACCGCGTTCGCCGACCTGAACCCGACCGTCGATCGCTGGCTCGCCGAACTCGACGGCCCCGGCTCGTTCTACTTCGACTCCATCACCCAACTGGAGTTGACCAGCTGGTCGCGGGGCCGGGTCACGCTGGTGGGCGACGCTGGGTACTGCCCGGGACCTGCCGTCGGCGGCAGCACCAGCCTCGCGGTGCTGGGCGCCTACGTGCTGGCCGGTGAACTCGAGCGGGCCGGGGGCGACCATGTCGCGGCGTTCGCCGCGTACGAGGCGGTGATGGCCGATCCGGTGCGCCACAGCCGAGCGTTTGCCCGCACGGTGGCCAAGACCCTGGTGCCGCGTTCGGAATTCGGGGTGTGGGCCCTGGTCACCGCGGGCCGCGTTCTGGATGCGCTGCCGGCCGGGCTGACCAGGGCCGTCGCCAAGCTCAACGACAGCGGCGTGCGGTTGTACGACGCCATGGGTTACCCCGACTACCCGGTGCCCGCCTCTGCTATTGATTGATGGTGCCGACCACTGATCCCGTCATCGTCGCGGTCCCCGGGCAACCCAATCTGCTGCTCGGCGCCTACGACCTGGCGACGCTGGGATACCGCGCCGACGAGTTCTTCGTCTCGGGCACCGCGGCGTCCTACGCGCCCGACCACTCCCCGGGTCGCTCCGCTCTCCCCCTAGCCTTCGGCGGGGCGGTACCCCCAGCCCACCGGACGGAATCAGCGGACTACACCACCCGCATCGTGGTCCTGCGGCCGGTGGACGACGCTGCCTGGAACGGGACCGCCATCGCCGAATGGCTCAACGTCAGCGGCGGAATCGATGCCCCCGCCGTCTGGTTCATGGCGCACCGGGAGATCGCCCGCAGCGGGTACGCCTATGTCGTGGTCTCCGCCCAACGGGTCGGGATCGAGGGCGGGCTCAGCCTGGTCGGCGATGCGTCCCTGAAAACACTGGATCCGCAACGCTATTGCGACCTGAGCCACCCGGGCGACGCGTACGCCTACGACATCTTCACCCAGGTGGGCCGGGCCGTTCGTGCCGGCGCGGTCGACGGCCTGACCCCGGACGTCGTGCTGGCCGCCGGGGAATCGCAATCGGCCACCTTCCTGACCACCTACGTCAACGAGGTCGATCCGGACGCGGCGGTGCTCGACGGCTTCCTGATCCACTCCCGGTTCGGCTCGGCGGCGCCGCTGGACGGGACCTCCCTGCTCGACGAATCCGGCTCGTTCCACTCCGTACCGGTGCCGTTCCGCGCCGACCTGCGGGTGCCGGTGCTGACGGTGATCACCGAGACGGATCTGCTCGGCGCCCGGCTGCTGGGCTACCGCCATGCCCGCGTACCGGACGCCGAGCATCTGCGGGTCTGGGAGATCCCGGGCTCGGCGCACGCCGACAACTACACGATCCGGGTCGGCTTCATCGACAACGGCACCGTCCCGCTCGAGCAGATCGTGGCGGCCTACGCGCCCACCAACGACCTGATGGGCCAGCAGCTGCCGCACTACATCAACTTCGCCCCGCAACACCACTACGTGCTGCAGGCCGCGGTCGCGCAACTGCATGACTGGGTGCGCACCGGAAGGCCGGCGCCGAGCGCGCCGCGGATCGACCTGACCGACACCGAGCCCGCTGAACTCGTTCTCGATGCGCATGGTGTGGCCACCGGAGGCGTGCGAACGCCCTGGGTCGACGTGCCCACGGCTCGGACATCGGGGGCCGGCAGCGACGACAACGTGCTGCTCGCCATCTTCGGCTCGGGACAGCCGTTCGACGCCGCGACGCTGGCCGAGCTGTATCCGGGCGGCGGCGCCGAATACCTGGAGCGGTTCACCGCCGCGCTGGACGATGCCATCGCGGCCGGCGTCCTGCTGGCGGCCGACCGCGCGGAAATCCTCGAACTCGCCGAGGCGACCGGGCCGTAATAGGTCTGTGACCTGCTGGAGTTCTCGCTTCCGGGCAGTGAGCAGATACGCTAGGCCTAATGGTTCCGTTCTGGTTCACGCTGTCCGCGCTCTGCTTCGTGGGTGCGGCGGTGCTGTTGTACGTCGACATTGGTCGTCGACGTGGTTTGGGCCGCCGCCGTAAGTCCTGGGCGCGGTCGCACGGGTTCGACTTCGAACCCGAGTCCGCCGAGATCATCGACCGCTGGAAGCGCGGGGTGATGTCCACCGTCGGCGATGTCACGGCCCGCAACGTGGTGCTCGGGCAGATCCGCGGCGAGGCGGTCTACATCTTCGACCTCGAAGACGTCGCCACTGTGATCGCGCTGCACCGCAAGGTCGGCACGAACGTGGTGATGGATCTGCGCCTCAAGGGCATCGCCGAGCCGCGGGAGAGCGACGTCTGGCTGCTGGGCGCCATCGGCCCGCGGATGGTCTATTCGACCAACCTCGACGCCGCCCGCCGCGCCTGTGACCGCCGGATGGTGACGTTCGCCCACACCGCGCCGGACTGCGCCGAGATCATGTGGAACGAGCAGAATTGGACGCTGGTCTCCATGCCGATCTCGTCCACCCGGGCCCAGTGGGATGAAGGCCTGCGCACCGTGCGGCAGTTCAACGACCTGCTGCGGGTGCTGCCCCCGACCGTGCAGCCGGCTCTGACTCAATCCGCCGGGCGGCGCAACGCCTCCCCGGGTCGCCCGCTGGCCCCCGCCGGCCGCCGGGAACTGCCGCCGGGACACGTCGATGCTCCGCCGCCGCTGCGCCCGCAGCAGCCGCGCAGTGTCGGCCAGACCGGCACTCAGGCTCCCAACTACCAGCGCTGACCCGGTAGGGTCGCGGCGTGCCCCGTCCTGTTGCCCTGATCACCGGCCCCACCGCGGGACTCGGTGCGGGCTACGCCCGCCGCTACGCGCGGGACGGCTACGACCTCGTTCTGGTCGCCCGCTCCGTGGATCGACTCGAGGACCTCGCCGCCGAGCTGAGAGCCGCCCACGGTGTCGACGTGGAGGTGCTGCCCGCCGACCTCACCGAGGCTGCCGACCGCGCGCGAGTCGCCGACCGGCTGGCCGCCGGGGTACAGGTGCTCGTGAACAACGCCGGGTTCGGCACGTCGGGTGAATTCTGGACCGCCGACCCCGCCCAGCTGCAGGCCCAGCTCGACGTCAACGTCACCGCCGTCATGCACTTCACCCGCGCGGCCCTGCCGTCGATGATCGAAGCCGGCTCGGGCACCGTCATCAACATCGCCAGTGTCGCCGGTCTGCTGTCAGGTCGCGGGTCCACCTATTCGGCGTCGAAGGCCTGGGTGGTGTCGTTCACCGAAGGGCTCGCCAACGGTATCGCCGGTACCGGCGTCGGCATTCACGCCGTCTGCCCCGGATTCGTCCACACCGAATTCCATGAGCGGGCC
The DNA here is from genome assembly GCF_008329905.1 of Mycobacterium sp. ELW1. Classification (NCBI taxonomy): domain Bacteria; kingdom Bacillati; phylum Actinomycetota; class Actinomycetes; order Mycobacteriales; family Mycobacteriaceae; genus Mycobacterium; species Mycobacterium sp. ELW1. Next base: position 609,340 of record NZ_CP032155.1, read on the forward strand.
GGCATCGACATGAAGTCGATCCCGAACATCTTGTGGCTCAACGTCGATGACGTTGTCGCCGAAAGCCTGGCCGACGTGGCCAAGGGCAAGGTCATCAGCATTCCCGGCCTGCAGTACAAGGTACTGACCTCGGTCGGCCGGCTGGTTCCGCGGGGCCTGGTCCGCGCGGTCAACAACACGATGGGAAGAGGCCGTGGGCGCACCTGAACTCAACGCCACCGAACGCGCCGAACTCGCCGAGCTGGTCCGCCGGCTTTCTGTGGTGTTCGGCCGGGTGACCCTGTCGTCGGGCAAGGAAGCCGACTACTACGTCGACTTACGCCGCGCCACTTTGCATCACCGGGCCGCCCCGCTGATCGGTCGGCTGATGCGCGAACTGACCGCGGACTGGGATTACACCGCCGTCGGCGGGCTGACCATGGGTGCTGACCCGGTGGCCAGCGCGGTCATGCACGCGCCGGGCCGCCCGATCGACGCGTTCGTGGTGCGTAAAGCGGTGAAAAGCCATGGGATGCAACGTCTGATCGAAGGCGCGGAGGTATCGGGCAAGCGAGTCCTGGTTGTCGAGGACACCAGCACCACCGGCGGCTCCGCGCTGACCGCCGTGCAGAGCGTGCGCGAGGCGGGCGGGATCGTCGTGGGGGTCGCGACGGTGGTGGACCGGGCAACCGGGGCCGCGGAGGCGATCGAGGCCGAAGGGGTGCCCTACCGAAGCCTGCTGGGTCTGGCCGACCTGGGTCTGCCGACCACCTGATACCTCCGGTGAAAAACGACGAGGAGCTCATCGAGGCTTCGGAATGGCAGTGGGACGACGTCGTCGACGTGATCTGCGCCGGCGCCGGTCCCGGCGCGCTGGCCCACGCGATCTGCTGCGCCGACCACGATTTGGACGTCGAAATCGCTGACGCTGAGATCGGCTGGCAGGCATTGGATCCCGATACGGCTGCCTACCTGGAATCGATGACCGAAGACCTCGGGCTGGCAGGTACGCCGGCCCGGGACCTCGAGCTCACCGCGGTTCGGGTCCAGCCGGTGCCAGCCAAGACGGATCGTCGCGCCACGATCGAGCCGTTCTTCGGCTCCCGGTTGCGCGATTGGTCGGTGCGCTGCCTCGCCTCGCCGTTCGGTGTGATCTACAGCCACGTTCCCGACATCATGACTCCGATGCGAGCCGAATCCGCCGAGACCGTCCGGGTTGCGGTGCTGGGCGACTACCGGCCCGACGCGGACCGTCCCGGCCGGGCGCTGGCCGAGTGGCTGCGTGAGCAGGCTGATGACCGCGACATCTACGGTGCGAGCGGTACGGTGTTGCAGCGGTTGATCTTCGAGTACGGACGCATCGCCGGCGCGGAGTTGTCCACGCCGCAAGGATCGCGACTGGTACGCGCGACCGCAGGCGTGGCGTTGTCGATCGGGCCGTGGCCGGCCGAGACCGACTGGCCCGTCCAAACGGGTCTGGCCGACGGAGCTCAGGTCGCGGTGGTGAGCCGCACTGCCAGCCGATTCGGCCGCGTCGAACTGCTGTACAGCTTCTGAATCAGTTCCGGACCGGCACGGAAAAGTCGAGTGGGATAACCCTTTTGGCGAACAGTTCGGCCATGGCGGCGCTGGGGATGGGCCGGGACAACAGGAAGCCCTGAGCGCGGTGGCAGCCGTGTTGGAGCAGCGTCATCGCCGCCGTCGGCGACTCCACGCCCTCGGCCACCAGTTCGAGGTTGAACGCCTCGGCCAGCGCGATGATCGCTCGCACGATCGCCAGGTCCTCGGGGTTGGTCCCGAGTTCGAGGACGAAGCCCTTGTCGATCTTGAGGGTGTCCACCGGAAGCGACTTCAGATGGGTGAGCACGCTGTAGCCGGTGCCGAAGTCGTCGATGGCGATGCGGACCCCGACCTCTTTGAGCCCGGCCAGGGTGATTCGAGTGGTTTCGATGTCCTGCACCACAACACTTTCGGTGATCTCCAGACACACCGACTTACCGTCGAGGCCGAACTCGGCGATCGTGTCGCGGACCGATGCGACGAATCCGTCCGCGACCAGCTGGACGGGCGAGACATTGATCCGGATGACCGCGTCCTTGGCGATGCCGCTGGCCTGCCACCGACTGAACTCCTCGCACGCGGTACGCATCACCCAACGGCCCAATTCGCCTGCCAGATTGATGGATTCGGCGACATGGATGAACGAGTCCGGCAGCAGCAGGCCGCGGGTCGGGTGCTGCCAGCGCACCAGCGCCTCGGTCGCCAGGATCTCCCCGGTGCGCATGTCGACCTCGGGCAGGTAGTGCAGGATCAGCGACCCGGTATCGATCACGTCCTGTAGGTGCAGTTCGATGTCGTTGCGGAATTCGCTTCTCAGCGACATCTCGTCGGTGAAGACCGCGATCTTGTTGCCGCCGGCATTCTTGGCGTTGAGCACCGCCTGGTCGGCGCGCCGTAACAGGTCCGATGTGGTGTCCCGGCCCGGAACACCCACTGCGACACCGGCACTGACGGTGCGGGTGAGCGTCTCGCCGCCGATGGTAACCCGGTCGCGCAACGAATCCTGCAGCCGGTGGGCCAGTGCCTCGGCGGCTTCGGCGTCCACCGAACCGGCCGGCACGATCACGAACTCGTCACCACCGAGGCGGGCGATCACGTCGCCGTCGCCGGTCTCTTCGCGCAACCGTTCGGCGAACGCCTGGATGAACCAGTCGCCGGCGTGGTGACCGAGATAGTCGTTGATCGCCTTGAGCCGGTCGAGATCGAGGAACAGCACCGAGACCGGACCCGGCTCCTCAGATCGCAACCGCTCATCGAGATGGGCCAGCAATGCCCGCCGGTTGTAGAGCCCGGTCAGGTCGTCGTGCTCAGCGAGGTAACGCAGCTGGTCTTCGGCGACCACACGCGCCTGCACCTGGGCGAACAGGGAGGCGATCGCCTTGAGCGCGTTGGTTTCCTCGGGTGTCCAATCCTTGATGCCAATCTTGATGAAACCCAGGCACCCGGTGGTGATTTCACCCGACAGCAACGGCACTGACGCCAGCGAGGGAAGGGTCACACCGCTGGCCTCCTGGACCCGGCGCTGATAGTCCTCGGCGTCATCGGGGGCGGGCTCGGGCGAGAAGAAGACCGGTTCCTTGGCATTCTCCGCGGCCGCGAAAATCGGGTCGGCGCCATCGAAGTAGACGACCCCGAGAGGATCGGGATCCGGCACGTCGGGGCGCGGCGGCCACTCCGCGACGAGCACGGTGGCACGAATCGCGTGGTCGTTGTACCGCAGAAAGCTGAAGTCGACACCGAACGAGGCCACCAGGTCCGCGAGGACATCCTGGCTCACCTGAGCCGAGGTCGCGGATGTGGCCGCCATCAACTTGGCGGCCACATTCGTGACGAGGGTGTCGAGGCTCATTCCCCGAGTGTCCCCCCAACGGGGGCGCGACGGCTACTGCGCAGCGACGGCCGCGGCGCATGGCTGAACCGGAGCACCAGTGCCTGAGCCTCATTCGGCGCGGTCGATGTCAATGCGCGGAACCGGTGTTGGAGGTCTCGCAGCTGCATGACATATTCGGCGGCCAATTCCTCCAGGTCCCGGTCGTCATGGGCGTACAGGAATACCGGCGACACCGGCTGGACGCCCAAGCCGAGCCGCTGGGCGGCGACCCACACCGATTCGACTGCGGCGCCGCCGCGGGCATAGTCGGTCAGCGTGCTCCCGGCGAACGTCACGACCCCGAGCGCCGAGCTGGACAGCACTCGGTCGGTCACGTCTTGTCCGAGTGCCTCACCTGCATCCCATTGCGCCAAGCGGGCCATCACGTCCCCGCGGCGCAATACATCCAGAGTGGCTAGGTCAGATGGGGCCAGCCCCAGGGTGCGGATGTCGAGTCCGTCGGAGGCGTCGTCGCCGGGCCAGCGCACTTCCGCGATCATCTCGGCGTGCAGACGCGGCTGTAGGTAGCGGATCCGGTCGGTGGCCGCCAGAATGGCGGCCACCTGTTCAATGTCGGGACGCTCGGTCAGCAGCCGAAGCGTGCCGCCCTCGGACTCAGCTGCCGCCTGCAGATCGGCGACGATCGCCGGCGTCAGGTGCGTGGGTGTGCCGCGGTGGCGGTTCGTCTCCCGCTCCAGCATCGGTTGGTAGAGCGCGGCCAGGGTGTCGTCGCGGCCCGCCGCCAGTCGAACGATGGCATGCAGCGGTGCGGTCGCGTCGTTGTCCTCCGAGATGTCGACCGGCCCCAGCATGCCGAGCGCCGCGGCGGCGACGCGGGCGTTGAATGTGGCCGCCCCGACCGCGACGGCGCTGCCCCGGTACGAGACGTCCATCGTCGAGGTGTACTCGGGGTCCAGCTCGACGGTCACCGAGTCATTGTGCGACATGATGTTCCACGGCTGCATGTTTCCCCCGGACGGGGCGCAGCGTGCCGCCGCCGCGACAGCATCGGCGGGCGTGTTGTCGGCTTGTTCTACCGGGCAGGCGGTGACGGCAGGAGCCGGTTCGGGCCGCCGCGCGGGTTCTTCCACGTTGTCCAGTGAGTGGGACACGTCGATGCGCACCCGGCCCGACGGCAGTCGTTCGCCGAGGCCGATCCTGCGCACCGCCTCGGCCACCGTCGCCGCACCGACGGCGATGTCACCGGCGACTTGGGGCCACGTGGACAGAGTGCGGCCGACTTCGACCAGTGAGGCCGCACCACGCGCGGAGAGCCGGCCCGCGTCGATGATGCTCAGTACGTGCGGCACTTTGTCGGTACTGCTCAGGCCGGCGAGCTCGGCAACACCGATGGCGCCAAGCAGGCCGTGCAGGATCGGCCGGTCCGGTTCGAGGTCGAAGCGTTCGACGTCGATCAGGCCGCGATCGCTGCTGGCCATCAGGACCGGGATGCGGCGGGCACGAGCCGCCTCTCGGACCGCCGCCTTGATGTCGAGGGAATCGCACTCCTCGACGGCGATGTCCAGTCCGTCGAGGAAACTGCCCATGGTGTCCATGGTCAGCCCGTCGGTCAGCACGCGCACGCGGAGGTAAGGGTCGAGTTCGGCGATCCGTCGCGCCGCCACGATCGCCTTGTTCACGCCGATGTCGAACACGGTCGCGGGGACCCGGTTGAGGTTGGACAGTTCCAGAGTGTCGAAGTCGGCCAGCCGCAGCTCGCCACACAATCCCTGGGCCGCAAGGGTGTGAGCGATCGCGTGGCCGACCGACAAGCCCACCACGCCGATGGTCAAGGCAGTCAGCCGCTGTTGTTCAGCCAGCGTGATCATGTTGCGGTTGCGGTCGAGCCGCAGGCGGCGAAACGCTTGCGGGCCCGGCACAGCCACCACCGAGTGCCGCCACGGGTAGTGCGCCCAGCGCATCGGCTCGGCGAGTAGTTCAGGTTCCACCGCTGGTCGAAGCGACCGGAGTGCGGCGGTGAATTCCGAAGAGCCATCGATGAATTCGGTGCGCGCATCGGCGCGCAACCTAGCCAGTATGGTTTCGTCGTGGGGATCGTTGTCGAGCAGAATCCGCGCGTTGTACGCGTCTGCGCCGGTGCCGGCGGAGACGTCGAAACTCACATGCCGCTCCCGTACTGCATGCCGAAGCCGCTGAACTCGTCAGAAATCGTGGCCAGCATGCGCATCTCCTTGACGATCTTGGCCAACTGCCCCGGCTCGGCGTGATTGGCGAACGTGCGCCTATCCCACCACATCATCTTGGTGCGGTAGCGATCGCTGGGGTAAGCCGCTGCGGGGATCTTGGTGGCCACCACGCCACCGGAGGTGCTCCACCGGTCCAAGACGTGCGCGGCCGCGGTCGCCAGGATGAACTGCGCCCCCAGCAGAGTCATCGTCGGGAAGGCGGTACGCGCGAACGTCCGGGTGAGCTCACCGCTGCGGGCCGGGTCGTCACTGACCCAGGCCGACTTCATCTCGACCACGCCGAACGGCAGGCGGTCGGTGATCATCTTGCGGACGGTGTCCTGCCCGGGCTGGCCGTCCCACTCCACGATCGCGTGCGATTCGTCGGCACGAAGGTACGGGCCCTTGGCCCGTAGCCCGCCGAGCATTTTTCCGTTGTCGTCGAGAGCGGTGTAGAACAGCGTGGTGTCGCGGCCGTCCCGGAACGAGTCGATGTCGAGCGCCGCCTCCACGCCGTGCTTCGCATAACTATTCAGCGCACCCTGCAGGTAGTCTTCCCACAGCCCGGGTTCGCTGTCCGGTTGAGCGAGCACGATCGTGCACCCGGTATCGGCGTCGCGCCAGCTAATGGTTTCGGGCAGTGTGTAGAGCTTTTGTTCCGGAAAGGCCAGCACGGAGGCGTTCATCATTTCCCATCTTTTGAGGGGCCTGCGGTAGGGGGTCCCGCAGCGGGTAACGAGGTGGAACATGGGTTATTTATTCGAACTTGCAAATATCAGTATCTCGCCGAAAGGTGCCAAGACTCCAGCCGTTAGCCGGAAAACCGCTGGTTACCGGGGGTAGCCGACGAATTCCGCAGTGCGCCCCGGCCGATGCGACGGCTTGCGTGAACACCTGTGCGCACAGAATTCCTGGTCAAGGGCGGCGCACCTGCCGAGGGGGCTGGAGACCCTAGACTGCGTATCGACCGGGACCGATCTGTTATTACCGGTGCCGTGGCGGGCGCATGGTATGTGCCGGGCGTGATCCAGGGGGCAGAAAGGGCGTTGGGTGACCTGTATCGCACCGGTGTTGCGGCCCCTCGGGACCCGTGCGCGGCGACCGAGAATCACTGCCCCCGCCGCGGCAATTCCGGCTGCCATCAGCCTCATCTGCGCAACCGCGTGCGCAGAGTCCGCCAGCAAATCGAGCTATAGCGCCGTTCAGCCAAAGATCGGTGACTTGTTGGCGCAGCTGGGCTGGAACGTCAGAGTTGCTGGATTTCGCCGGAACGGCGAATTCGTGTTCGTCGACATCGACGCCGCCCCTGGCGATCCGACTGCGACGCACCCACAGCCTGCCGACCGTCGAGTCGGTCTCTACGGCACGCCGGCACAGTGCTGAACCCGACATGCGGCCTATGGTGCCTCCGTGCTGATCCTGCCGGAGGTGTCGCTCGATGCGCTGTGGGTCACCCGTGACTGACACCGGTCCCACCGAGTGGAGCACCGGCGCCCCCGGTGTCGGACCCTGGGTGGGCGAGCTGCCCGACGATCCCCGCTACGACGCAGACCTGTTGCGCCAGGGCGACACTCGCAATGTCGTCGACGCCTACCGGTACTGGACGCGGGACGCGATCATCGCCGACATCGATCGGCGCAGACACGCCTTGCACATCGCGATCGAGAATTTCGGCAACGACGCCAACATCGGCGCGGTGGTCCGCACCGCCAACGCATTCGCTGTCGACACCGTGCACATCGTCGGCCGGCGTCGGTGGAATCGCCGCGGCGCCATGGTCACCGACCGCTACCAGCGGCTGGCCCATCATGAGAGCACCGAGGACCTGCTGGCTTTCGCCGCCGGTGCCGGACTGACCGTGGTCGCCGTCGACAACGTCCCGGGCGCGGTACCGCTGGAAACCACCGTGCTGCCCCGGGATTGCGTGCTCGTCTTCGGGCAGGAGGGGCCAGGAATCTCCGACGCTGCCCAGACGGGCGCGGCGGTCACCGTGTCGATCGCACAATTCGGGTCGACGCGCAGCGTCAACGCCGCCGTGGCGGCCGGCATCGCGATGCACGCGTGGATCAGGCAATGGGCCGACCTTTCGCAGGCCTGGTAGGGCAGGATTGACGGCATGGACCAGCTGTGGGCGAACCGCGCTGCCAGTGCCGAAACAGCCGTCGCGAAGCGACACCTGCGCCGGCTCTGGGGGCTGCCGGGAACGCAACTCGGCGTCGTCGCCTGGCCGTCCACCCGCCGGGATCGGTTGTTCGGCACATGGCATTACTGGTGGCAGGCGCATCTGCTCGACTGTCTGGTCGATGCACAGGTGCGTGACCCGCAGCCGCACCGGCTCGGCGAGATCACGCGGCAGATCCGCGGGCACCGGCTGCGCAACAACGGACGCTGGACCAACAGCTATTACGACGACATGGCCTGGCTGGCTTTGGCGCTCGAACGCGCCGATCGCGTGGTCGGGGTGGGACGGCCGCGTGCACTGAAGACAGCCCAAAGAGTCCTGTGCGACCAGTTCATCGCGTCCTGGGTGCCCGAGGACGGTGGCGGAATCCCTTGGCGCAAACAGGATCAATTCTTCAACGCTCCCGCCAACGGGCCGGCCGGGATCTTCCTGGCCCGCTATGACGATCGGCTGCGCCGCGCCCAGCAGATGGCCGACTGGATCGATGAGACCTTGATCGACCCCGAGACCCACCTGGTGTTCGACGGCATCAAAGCCGGCTCGCTGGTGCGTGCCCAGTACACCTACTGCCAGGGCGTGGTGCTGGGACTGGAAGCCGAGCTGGCCGCACGCACCCACGACGACCGGCACGCCGGCCGGGTGCAACGGCTGGTCGCGGCGATCGGTGAGCACATGGCGCCGGACGGAATCCTGACCGGGGCCGGCGGTGGCGACGGTGGGCTGTTCGCCGGGATCACCGCCCGCTACCTCGCGCTCACCGCGACAGTCCTGCCCGGCGACGCCACGGCGGACACCCGCGACGCTGCCCGCGCGATCGTGCTGGCGTCGGCGCAGGCGGCGTGGGACAACCGCCAAAGCGTCGACGGTATGCCGTTGTTCGGGCCCTCCTGGGGCAGCATCGCCGAGGTCCCCACCGCGGGCGGTGGACAGGCAGAGTTCGTCGAGGGTGCGGTGAACTCGTCGCAGACACCCGAGCGCGATCTGTCGGTGCAGCTGTCGGGTTGGATGTTGATGGAGGCGGCGCATACGGTGACAGCGTGAGAGGTAGCCGGTTGGGTCGCGACCCGACAGCGAAACGCTTTGGCGAGAACGCCGCCGCGGCCCTGCTGCTGACATTCACCCTCGCGGCCATCCTGTGGGCGAATTCGCCCTGGGCGCACACTTATTCCGAGTTCTGGGAAACGCACGTCGGTCTCAGCTTCGGGAACCTGCACGGCGAGCTGACGGTCAAAGAGCTCGTCAACGACGCACTGATGGCGTTCTTCTTCTTCATCGTCGGTCTGGAGGTCAAGGCCCAGTTCACCATCGGTGAACTGACGGAGCGCTCCCGCGCCCTGGTACCGGTGGTCGCCGCGATCGCCGGCCTGACGATGCCTGCGCTGATCTTCCTGCTGTTCAACCCCTCTGGTGAGGACGCCAGCGCGTGGGGCGTCGTCATCTCCACCGACACCGCGTTCCTGGTCGGTGCGTTGGCTATCATCGCGCCCAAGTATCCGGCGCGGCTGCGGACGTTCTTGCTCACGTTGGCCGTCGTCGACGACGTGGGCGCACTGGCCGCCATCGCGTTGTTCTACTCCGAACAGATCCGGGTCGTCCCGCTGGTGGTCGCCGTGGCTCTCGTCGGTGCGCTGATCGGCGTGCGTTACCTACCGGCTGCCCTTCGCGGGGTGTCGTATTCGATTCTGGCCGTTGCCCTATGGCTGGCGCTGTTCGCCGGCGGGGTGCACCCCACCCTCGCCGGTGTGGTGGTCGCCTTGGTGATCCCGGTGTTCACGCCCGAGCGTCAACGGGTGGAGGCGGCCGTCGACGTGATCCGGGCGTTCCGCCAGTCACCGAACTCGGAGTACGCCCGCGCCGCCACCCGCAGCCTTCGCGACTCGATCTCGATCAACGAGCGGCTGGTGACCGGGTTCGGACCGTACGTCTCGTTCGGCGTGCTGCCGTTGTTCGCGTTGGCCAATGCCGGTGTGCGGCTGGACGCCGACACCGTGCTGGCGGCTGTCCGCTCACCACTGACCTGGGGTGTGGTGGCCGGCCTGGTACTCGGCAAGCTGATCGGCATCACCGGGGCGACCTGGATCGTGCAGCGCATCGGGCTGGGCCGGCTGTCCCCGGGCCTGACGTTGCGGCGTGTCGCCGGGGGTGCGGCACTGTCCGGTATCGGCTTCACCATCTCGCTGTTCATCGTCGACCTGGCGATCACCAACCCGCGTTCGGCCGATCTGGCCCGCGTCGGCGTCCTGGCGGCGTCGGTCATCGCATTCACGTTGGGGTGGGCGGTCTTCCGGCTCACCGACAAGCTCAGCCCACCGGTCCCGGTCGGCCACAAGCTGGTCCGCGACGTCGACCCGGAACGCGACCACATCCGCGGGCGGGTCGATGCGCCGCTGACCCTGGTGGAATACGGCGACTTCGAGTGCCCGTTCTGCAGCCGCGCCACCGGATCGATCGATGAAGTCCGCGAGTACTTCGGCGACCGACTGCGTTACGTGTGGCGGCATCTGCCGCTGGAGCGGGTGCATCCGCGCGCCCTGGATGCGGCCCGGGCCAGCGAGGCCGCCGCACTGCAGGGCAAGTTCTTCGACCTGGCTGTGCAGATGTTCGAGTTTCAGGACCACCTGGAATGGCAGCACATCTACCGCTATGCCGACCAAGCCGGTTGTGACATAGCCCAATTCGACGATGATCTGCATTCATCGCGGGTGCTGCACCGGGTCGACGACGACGCCCAGGACGCCGAGCTGATGGACCTCAACGCGACGCCGACATTCTTCGTCAACGGCGTTCGGCACCGCGGGCCGTGGGATGCGGCCAGCCTGATCCGAGCTCTGGAGGCCGGCCGGCCCAACTGAGTAGGCTGAGCGCTAGACCGGAATCGTTGTGCCGGTTTCTTTTTCGGCGAACTGCACCACTCGGGCCGCCGCGTCGTAGTCGCACGCGCCGGGGGAGCGACCGATCAGCGCGGGCTCGCCGCGCAATCTCATCCGGGCGCTGGCCCCGACGTAGCTGCCGGGCGGGATCGGCTCGCTGATGCAGTACAGCGTCGGTGCTGCGCCCTGGTCGATGTCATTGCCGAACCGGTCGGCCACCCCCTTGGCCACCGTGTGCGCCAAGGACATCAGCGGTGAATCGGACGTCTGCGTCAGGTTGGAGGCCACCCAGCCGGGATGGACCAGTTGGGTGACGACGCCGGAGTTGGCGGCGCGCAGCCGCCGGTCGAGCTCCAGGCCCCACAACATCATGACGAGCTTGGAATGGGTGTAGGCGCCCATCGACGTCCACTTGGTGTGACGCAGGTGCATGTCGTCGAGGCGGAGCGTCGCCTGGCGGTGGCCGTCGGAGGAGACGTTGATGATCTGCGAACGCACCCTGGCGAACAGCAGGTTCGTCAGCGCAAACGGGCCGAGCACGTTGGTGCCCAAGGTGGTCTCGAAACCGTCGACCGTTTCGTGGCGCTTGTCGGTCAGTGCTCCGGCGTTGTTGATCAGGATGTCGACGTCGCCGTCGAGCCGGTCGCCGAAGCCGCGGACCGATGCGAGATCGGCCAGGTTCAGCTCGATCACCTCCGTGGAGCCGTCGATCTCGGCGGCGCGCTGCTCGCCGAGGGCGGTGTTGCGCACGGCCATGATCACGTGGGCACCCGCGCGGGCCAGGGCCCGCGTCGTGCCCAACCCCACACCGTTGGTCGCGCCTGTCACGATGATTCGCTTACCGCTGAGATTGCCGAGCCGGGCCGGCGACCACTGAGTCACGCGGGCGAGCATAGCGGCAATTCTGGACAAACAAGCCCGTCTAAGCAATTGCTCTGCCATCATCCCTAAGACATGAGTGACAGTGCGCAAGCGATCACCAACCTCATCTACGTCTATGCCGAACTGATCGACGCCGGCGACCTCGACGGAGTCGCCGACCTGTTCGCGTACGGGCGCATCTGCGGCGTGGAGAACGGGCCGCCCGAGACGGTCTTCGAGGGCCGGGACCGGGTGCGCGGCATGTACGAGATGGCCACCCGCATCTACGAAGACGGCACGCCGAAGACCAAACACAACACCAGCAATGTGCAGCTGTACGTCGACGACGAGGCCGGCACCGCCCGCAGCAGGTCGTATTACTGCGTCACCCAGGCCACGCCGGAGCTGCCGTTGCAGGTCATCGTCACCGGGCACTATCACGACACCTTCCACCGGATCGACGGCCAGTGGTGGTTCGACTCGCGCACCATGTTCGTCGACCAGGTCGGCGACGTGAGCCAGCACCTGAAGTTCTGAGCCGATGGCCGGCACCTTTGCGATGGCGGGCGTCCTGGCCGATGCGCAGCGCAAGGAAGGACGCAGCGAGTGGGGGCCCGGGGACTTCGAGGAACCGTTGGGCGTCCTGCTCGACGACTACCCACGCGCGGGGCTCAACGCGATCGGCGAGCACATCCTGCGATCCGGCATCGTGCACAGCCTCCGCATGCGGCTGCGCACTCAGGCCTGGGTCGAGCGTCATCCCGAGATCCTGGATGAGCAGATCGAGGCGCCGATCGTCGTCGTCGGGATGATGCGCAGTGGGACCACGCTGCTGCAGCGCCTGCTCGCCGCCGACACGAGGCTGCACTGTGCCCGCGGCTGGGAGGTGGTGGAGGCTGCGCCGAAACTGGACCACGACTTCGCCGGTACCGACCCGCGCATCGCGATCAGCGAAGCGCGGGAGAACAAGTCCCGCGAGCTCGCACCCGAACTGTTCGCCATCCATCCGATGTATGCCAGGGAGGCAGAGGAAGAGATCGTCTTCCTGGCCGACGCGTTCCTGTCGCATGTTCCGGAGTCCGGTGCCAACCTGCCCAACTACCGATCCTGGCTCAACACCCAGGATTTCGCGCCGGCCTACCGTTATCTGCACCGCATGCTGCGATTCCTGCAGTGGCAGCAGCGCCGCCGTGGAATCACCGCCGGGCGCTGGGTGCTGAAATCGCCTGCCCATCTGGGATACCTCGACGCGTTGCGCGACGAATTCCCGGGCGTACACGTCGTACACATGCATCGCGATCCGCGTACCACCGTCGCCTCCGGTGCCAGTCTCAACGCGACCCTGCACGCCATGCACGCTGACGAGGTAGACCCGCGGCGGGTTGGTGCGCAATGGCTGGAGCGGATGGGCTGGACCAACGACCGCGCGATGGCCGTGCGGGACAGTTGGTCCGACGAGTCGGTGCGGGTCACCGACATTCAGTACGAGGATGCGGTCGCCGACCCGATCGGTCAGGTGCGTCGGGTGTACGACGCCGTCGGGCTGGAGCTGACCGACACCGCGGCCGCCGCGATGTCCGGCTGGTTGGCCAGCCGGCCGCGCGAAGTTCCGCGCCCGCCGTACGACCTGGGTGCGTACGGCCTCAGCGACGGACAGGTCGATGAACGTTTCTCGTTGTACAACAATCGTTTTCGAAAGGACAACCAATGAGTGCCGACGACCCGGTCGCGACACCCTCGCAGCACGAGCAGGAGCTGGCCGCGCTGGAGCTGACCGAACACCCGACCGTCAAAGAGGCTTACCGGACGGTCGCGGAGAACTGGCTGAGCCGCGCCAAAGCCTCCGACGCCATGCGGGAGCGGTTCGACGCCGCGTTCGCCGAAGTGATGTTCTCGGCGGCGGTGTGGTCGTCCAACCAGGACAAGCTGCGGCCCAAGGTCAGCTGCATCACCCGGCTGGCGCACCCGGTCGGTGATCGGCAGATTCCCGGATCTCGTTGGGGCATCGACAATCCGGACACCGTGTACCGGGTGATCCCGATCTCCGGTGATGAGCGCTACGAGATCCGCGGACGAGTCGGCGAACACCGAATGACCGAGAACTACTTCACGCTGTGGGACGCCAACATGGGCACCGTGGCCGTGCTCAACGGTAAGACCATGGACGTCGACAGTGACGGCAGCTACACGATCACCGTGGATTCCGAGCCTGCCAACGGGCGGCGCAACCACGTGCAGACCACTCCCGAGGCGCACGAGTTCTATATCCGCGATGTGCTCTTGGACTGGGCCAGTGACGATCCCAACCACATCACCGTCGAGCGTCTCGGTGGCGCGCCGGGCACACCGGCCCGCACCCTCGACGAGCAAGCCGAGGCGACCGCGGCGATGATGGCGTATTTCGCGAACTTCACCGGCAAGCTCAGCCACGGCATCTACAAGATGCCGGCCAACCACTTCAACCTGGCCTGGTCGGCGGACAAAGTGGGCGCGATGAAGAATCAGGTGTACGTGATGGGCCGGTTCGACCTCGGCCCGGACGAGACGTTCGTGGTCAACGTCAACGACGGTGGCGCCGAATACTTCACGGTTCCGCTGAGCAACATTTGGGGCACCACATTGAACATTGTCGACCGCACCGGCAGCCTGAACAAGGCGCAGTCGGTGCCCAACGACGACGGCAGCTACACCTACGTGATCTCGCCGGTCGATCCCGGGGTGGCCAACTGGATCGACTCGGATGGTCTGCGGGAAGGTGTGCTCACATTGCGGATGGCGGAGTTCGCCGAGGGCGGTCCGACACCCGATCTCGGCGCGACCGGTCGTGTCGTCCCGCTCGACCGGCTCGACGACGAGGAGCCCGGCCTCGCCCGCGTCACCGCCGAACAGCGGGCCGAACAGTTGGCGTCGCGGCGGCAGGCCTATCTGCGCCGGCTACCCGAAGGCACCCCCAACGAGAGGACCAACTGATGGCACGCTGGCTGGTCACCGGCTGCTCCACCGGCTTCGGACGCGAAATCGCCCGTGCCGCATTGCAAGACGGCAACCAGGTACTGGTCACCGCCCGCCGCGCGGACGCCGTGACTGATCTGGTCGACGAGTTTCCGGACCTCGCCGTGGCCGCCGCGCTCGACGTGACCGACACCGATCAGATCGCGGCCGCTGTCCGCGCCGCCGACGATGCCTTCGGCGGTGTGGACGTACTGGTCAACAACGCCGGACACGGCTACCTGTCGGCGGTCGAAGAAGGCGAAGACGCCGAGGTGCGAAAGCTGTTCGAGGTCAACTACTTCGGCTCCGTCGACATGATGAAGGCGGTACTTCCCGCCATGCGGGCCCGCGGTTCGGGGCACATCGTGAACATCTCCTCGATGACCGGTCTGGTGGCCAACCCGCCCAATGCGTACTACTCGTCGACCAAGTTCGCACTGGAGGCCGTCAGCGAGGCGCTGTCCGCGGAGGTGGCGCCCCTGGGCATCAAGGTGACGCTGATCGAGCCGGGCGCGTTCCGGACCGACTGGGCGTCGCGTTCGATGAAGGAGTCCAGCGCCCCGATCACCGAGTACGCCGACGTGGCCGCACGTAAGGATCTGATCAAGCAGTTCGCCGACCATCTGCCGGGCGACCCGCGCAAGGTCGCCGACGCTGTTCTGATGGTGACCAAGCTGGACGAGCCTCCGCTGCGGCTGCTGCTCGGCCGGGATGTCCTGAAGGCGATGCGGGACAAGATCGCTGCTCTGTCGGCGTCGATCGACCAGTGGGAAGCGGTCACCAAGGACGTCAACTTCCCCAGTTAGCGGCCCCGGATAAGTGAGGGGCAAACCCTCGCTACCCCATTGCTTTTCATGAATGTGTGCCGGTAACCGCGATTCGGCTTACGTTTGATCTTGTGCAGGACGTTCTTGCCGAGCTTGCGGCGATCTGGCGGACCGGCGGGACAGCCGGGCTGGCCACCGTCGTGCGCACGTTCTCTTCGGCGCCTCGACAGCCCGGTGCGGCGATGGTGGTGGCCCCCGACGGAGCCGTCAGCGGCTCGGTGTCGGGCGGGTGTGTGGAAGGCGCGGTCTACGAATCGGCCACCGACGTCGTCGCCACCGGGGTTCCCCGATTGGAGCGCTACGGGGTCAGTGACGACGACGCCTTTGCGGTCGGGCTGACGTGCGGCGGGACCCTCGACGTCTTCGTCGAGCCCATCTCGCGCAGCAGTTTTGTTCACCTGGACCGCGTGCTCGACGCCATCGCCGAGCACCGGCCGGTGGCGGTCGCCACCGTGATCGCCCACCCGAACCGTGAGTGGCTGGGGCGACGGTTGGTCGTCGAACCGGAAAGTGCCGACGGCACTGTAGGTTCGGCGCGCGCCGATGCCGCCGTGACCGACGACGCCCGCGGCCTGCTGGCGGCAGGTCGCAGCGAGGTGCTCAGCTACGGCCCGGACGGTCAGCGCCGGGGCGAAGGCATGGAGGTGTTCGTCGCCTGTCACGCGCCGCGCCCCCGGCTGCTGGTGTTCGGCGCCATCGACTTCGCCGCCGCGGTGGCCCAGCAGGGCGCATTCCTCGGCTATCGCGTGACGGTCTGCGACGCCCGCGGCGTGTTCGCCACACCTGCCCGATTCCACACCGCCCACGAGGTGGTCGTCGACTGGCCGCACCGCTATTTGGCCGCCCAGGCGCAGGCCGGGGCGATCGACTCCCGCACCGTGATCTGCGTGCTCACCCATGACGCCAAGTTCGACGTGCCGCTGCTCGAGGTGGCCCTGCGGCTTGACGTCGGCTACGTCGGGGCGATGGGATCGCGGCGCACCCATGACGACCGGCTGGCTCGGCTGCGCGAGGCAGGCCTGACCGATGCGGAGCTGAGCAGGCTTGCCAGCCCGATCGGACTGGACCTCGGAGCCCGCACTCCGGAGGAGACCGCGGTGTCGATCGCCGCCGAGATCATCGCTCGCCGATGGGGTGGCGGGGGGCGTCCGCTGTCGGAGACCGACGGCCGGATTCACCACGACGACGAGCGCGACAGTGCCTCGGTGACAGCGGAATTGAGCGATATCTGAGTCGCTGGCGGCGCTGCTCTATCACATCAGGGGTCGGTGCAGCGGCCCACCACAGGGGGCTGGCAGTGTGGTGCGCAACGAGTTCCGTACCGCACTCGCCACCGGATGAGGAGAGCCCATGAAGATCGACAACGAGTTCACCGTCAGCGTCCCGATCGCGCAGGCTTGGGCAGTTCTCAGCGATATGGAGCAGGTGGTCCCGCTGATGCCGGGCGCTGCGCTCACCGGCCAGGAGGGCGACGACTACCTGGGCAAGGTGAAGGTCAAGGTCGGACCGGTCACCAGTGAGTTCAGCGGCAAGGCGCATTTCGTGGAGCGCGACGAGTCACAGCATCGCGCCGTCGTCGACGGGCGCGGCAAGGAGGCCCGCGGCACCGGCAACGCGGCGGCCGTGGTCGTCCTGCAACTGCACGAGGCCGGTGACCATACCCGGGTCAGCGTCGAAACCGATCTGAAGATCGTCGGCAAGCTGGCCCAGTTCGGCAGCAGCATGCTGCAACAGGTGTCGGAGAAGTTGCTCGGGCAGTTCGTCGACGCACTGGAAGCCGAGCTGGCCGCGGGCTCGGAGGTGCCGGAAATCCCCGAGAGCGCTGTCGAAGCCGCCCTCGACACCCCGGCGACGCCCGGTGCCGCAGGGCTGGGCACCGCGGCGGCGACGGCCGCGCCGCGGGTCGCGCCCGCAGCCACGCCCGCCAAGGAACCGGAACCGATCGACCTGCTGGCGTTGGCCGGCGGCACGTCGATGACCAAGTACGTGGCGGCCGGCGTCGCCGCCCTGGTGCTGTTGATCCTGATCGCGGTCGTCAGCCGACGGCGCGACTGACCTCACCGGTGTCGCCGCGCCTCTGCCAGTGAGACGTAGGTGCCTGACTTGCTGCGGGGGCAGGCTTTTGTCGGACGTTGACTAGATACAATCATGCCGGTATGTTTTTGCGATGTCCGTCACAGCGGGATACCGACGTGACGTACGCCATACCCCAGGGCGACGGCGCCCTTCGAGATTGGACTACGTCAATGGCCAACCCCCCCGACCCCACCGCAGTAACCCAGCCCGTT
Source organism: Mycobacterium sp. ELW1 (assembly GCF_008329905.1). Taxonomy (NCBI): domain Bacteria; kingdom Bacillati; phylum Actinomycetota; class Actinomycetes; order Mycobacteriales; family Mycobacteriaceae; genus Mycobacterium; species Mycobacterium sp. ELW1. Next base: position 626,954 of record NZ_CP032155.1, read on the forward strand.
CGTCGTGGGCATCCGGCCAGCGGCATCAACGTCGCGTCGGTTGGCGTGCGTGCGGCTCAGGTGGGCGGGCTCGCAGTGGCGGCCTACGTCATGACGGCCGTGACTGCCGGCCTCGGCATCGCCTCCGCTGAGGCAGGGGACGAGGCGGGTAGCAATGTCACAGCGACGAGCCAGCACGACACGCATGCGGCGAGTGCGAACAGGGTCGGGCCGCGCGCCGGTTCCCGCAACTCGGCGCGGCGGCCCGCTGCCGCTGACCGCGACACGGCCCCCTCGTCGGCGACGAACCAATCGTCAGGTGCTCCGTTGTCGAGACCGTCGTCGCCGAAACCGCCGAAGAGCACCGGAGGCTTCCGGGCCTCGTCAGCCGACAGGCAATCGCGCGTGAGCTCTACCGCCACCAGTGCCCCCGTCACCACCGCGACCAACATCGCCGCGCTCGCGTCGAGCCCCTTCGCGACGCCGGCGCAGCCCATCCGCGCGCAGCTGGATTGGTCTCCACTGACCTGGATTCGGCGGACGTTCTTCAACCGACCGCCGGTGGTTCACTACCGTGCCAGCCTCAACTCGCAGGACATGAGCAACGGCGTGATCACGGGTAACATCGGCGCAGTAGACCCGGACCGAGATCGCTTGACCTACAACGTGATTGCGGATCCTAAGTACGGGACCGTGGACATCGATCCACTCACCGGGAATTTCACCTTCACCCCGACTGCGCTCTTCGCTGAGTTCGGGGGAGCCGACGCATTCACCGTCAAGGTCAGCGACGGCCGGTTCCATCCGCTGTCGGTGCTGTTCTCGCCAGATCGCGGCACTCCGACACCCCGGCTCGCCGTGGCCGTCAAGTCCCTGCCGGATGTCTCGCCGTCGTCCCCGCTTGAACCGTTCACCGTCGAGAAGGTGATCGAGTTCGACGTCCCGGACGGCGTGGTCGTCAATGGTGCGGACCTGACTCCCGACGGTGACCATCTACTGCTGTCCGTGACTATCGCCGGCAAGACGCAGATCGCTGTCAGCAACTTGGATGGTGGTGACTACCAGTGCGTTTCGTGCGGTTTGGTCACCAATGCCGCCAAAGCTATTGCGCTCGAAGGTAATCAGAAGATCTGGTTCGCCAGCACCTCCGGACAGCAATCCGCCGATGATCCGCTTGGCGGAGCGGGCTTGATCAGCTACGCGATTCTGGAATGTGAAGGCTCGATCTCCTCGTGTGCCAACCCCACCGTCAAGAAGGTGGAGTTCCCCTCGGATCGGGGCCCGATGGCCGCGAGCACCCAGAATCGGGAGGCAAAGCCAGACCCGTTCGGCGAATACGTGACGTGGACCGAGAACACACCGATCACCGGCCCGCGGATGAGTATCGCGAGGCTGGTCGCCACCGACACCGGGTACAAGCTTGTCGATCAGCGGATCTTTGCGCCGCAATGGGACGAAAACGCCGAATATGCACAAGATTTCGCCAATGCCACGCGCTTCTATGAGGGCGGCAGTTGGCATGCCGGCGGGCGGTATCTGAAGTACCAGACCACCACCACCGGGCTCAACTACGACATCTATCTGCTGGACACGCTCACCGGTGAGCGGCGTCAGCTCACCACGGACTTGGACTACAACGAGTCCGGTGACGTCGCCCCAGACGGCCGATCGGTCTACTTCAGCTCAGCGCGCGGAGCTGACCGCATGGATGTGTTCACCGCCCTGCAGCGGCCCTCGCTGCTTGACGTCGCGGCATTTCCCCAGATGGCCCGGGTGAGTCTGTGGAACAACCGGCGTGCGATGAACGAGCCATGGGTGATGAACCTCGATGACGGTCAGCAGCTGGGAAGCTACTCAGGTCAACCCGTCATCATCGACCCCGACTGGACGATTCGTGGCTGGAGCTGGTTCCCCGATTCCACCCGCGCCCTGATCAACGAGCAGCAGCGTCCGGACACCGTGACCCCCGGCGCGCCCGACACCCCCTGGCGCTTCAGCATCATCAGCTTCCCCACCCGCGAGGCGACGACCCCGCTGGCGCCGGTGCACCAGGATCCCGACGCCATCGCCAAGTGGTCGGTGCCGGTCGAGGAGTACACCCCGATGATGGGCCGTCAGGTGCCGTCGCGAGTCCTCAAGGGTAAGGACTCCGGAACGGCAACCCTGCAATACAGCGGGACGTTCGCGTCGGGTTCGTACTCGGTGACCTATGACAATTACTCCGATGACGGCAAAACCTTCATCAACGGCACCGAGAAGGTCACCGTCGTCAACCCGATCGGTAATGCCACCTGGACTGCCGATCTGACCAGCACCGGGGAACGCAGCGGCTACCTCAAGGGTTCGATCAAAGCCGGCAAGGCCAACGCGTTCTCGGGCACGGTCTCGTCGGAGATCAACGGCGTGAACTACAGCGGCGTGCCCGTCCAGACCGATTTCCCGGTCATCAACCAGCCTCAGCTTGCGATCTCGTCATTCGACAACCGAGTCCGGGTGACCGCCACCGTCGCCGAGGACGGTTACTCCCGAGCCGTCCGTGGCGCAACGGTGACGGTCGGATCCACGACGGTGACCACCGACGAGCGCGGCTTCGCCCAGATCGTCTTCGTCCCAGGTGACACCATCACCGCCGACGCCGGCGGTTTCCAATCGGCCAGTCAGCAGGTGCCTTCCGCCTGACCGGCGCGACTGACCGCCGGTTACGGGACCGCTTTGTCCTGCGGTGCGGCGACCATGAGCGGGCCGCTCATCGACCCGTCGACGGCCGACTTGTAGTCGCCCTGCGTGCCGTCGGCGTCGATCCCCGCGCCGCCGGCACCGCTGTCGCCGTCCTGCACGGCAAACGTCGTGGTGGGGCTGCCGGCCGCCGCGACGCCGATTCCGCCGAAGAGTGCGGCGAGACCGATGCCCGCCGAAGCTAGGAGTCCACTGAGGATGATCTTGACCATTTGCTGTGACCTTTCACGCGATCAGCGCAAACTAGCTGCCGATGCTGTGAGGATCGCTGTGCGCTAGCTGGCAAACGGCTGGGTCACCTGCACGTGTGCCGGTCAGAGCGGTACCGCAGACGAATCTACGGGCAAATTTTTACGACCCGGAAACCGGATCTGTCGCATCCCTGGCGGCTTTGCGCCGCTTGTACCACTCCCAGATCATCGGGGTGATCGACGCGACCGCGATGAGGATGAAGATCGGCTCCAGCAGCTTCTGGATGATCTCGAACTGCCCGAGCCCGTAGCCGAGCAGCGTCAGGCCGACACCCCACAGCACCGCACCGATGACGTTGTAGAGCGTGAAGACCGTGTACTTCATCTTCGCCGCGCCCGCGGTGATCGGGGCCAGGGTTCGCACGATCGGGACGAAGCGAGCCAGCACGATCGCGAACGGCCCACGCTGCTCGAAGAAGAGGTGCGCCTCGTCGAGGTAGCGCTGCTTGAGGATGCGTGCGTTCGGTTTGAACATGGCGGTGCCCAGGAAGCGGCCGACGACGTAACCCACCTGGCCCCCGAGCACGGCGGCGATCGGGATGAACACCAGCAGCTGCCACAGCTGGAAATTGGCATCCACCTCGGCGCCCTGTGCGGCGGTTCCGGCGGCGAGCATGCCCGACACGAACAACAGGGTGTCGCCCGGGAGCACGGGGAACAGCACGCCGGACTCGATGAAGACGACGACCAGGATGCCGACCAGGGCCCAGGTGCCGAACTGCTCGATCAGCTTGAGCGGGTCGAGGAAATCGGGCATGAGCGCCAGGGTGGTGGTGGTCACGAGGCACAAGGGTACCGGTGACGGTTGTCAGCGACCTGTGCCAGTCGATCGGCTTCTTGTCATACTGACCTCGTCAGCCGGACAGTCGGAAGGAAGTGCCATGCCCATCGCCACGCCCGAGGTCTATGCGGAGATGCTGGGCCGCGCCAAGGAGCACTCGTTCGCGTTCCCGGCAATCAACTGCGTGGGTTCGGAGAGCATCAACGCGGCCATCAAGGGCTTCGCCGATGCCGGCAGCGACGGCATCATCCAATTCTCCACCGGCGGAGCCGAATTCGGATCTGGACTCGGTGTCAAGGACATGGTCACCGGCGCGGTGGCCCTCGCCGAGTTCGCCCACGTCGTCGCCGCGAAGTACCCGATCACGGTGGCGTTGCACACCGACCACTGCCCCAAGGACAAGCTCGACGGCCTGGTCCGTCCGCTGCTCGCGATCTCCGCGGAACGCGTGAGCAAGGGCCAGAACCCGCTGTTCCAGTCGCACATGTGGGACGGCTCGGCCGTCCCGATCGACGAGAACCTGTCGATCGCCCAGGAGCTGCTCAAGCAGGCGGCCGCCGCCAAGATCATCCTGGAGATCGAGATCGGCGTGGTCGGCGGTGAAGAGGACGGCGTCGAGGCCGAGATCAACGAGAAGCTGTACACGTCGCCGGAGGACTTCGAGAAGACCATCGAGGCGCTCGGTGCCGGTGAGCACGGCAAATACCTGCTGGCCGCGACGTTCGGCAATGTGCACGGTGTCTACAAGCCGGGCAACGTGGTGCTCAAGCCCGAGGTGCTGGCCGAGGGACAGCGGGTGGCGTCGGCCAAGCTCGGTCTGCCCGAGGGGTCCAAGCCGTTCGACTTCGTCTTCCACGGCGGATCGGGCTCGCTGAAGTCCGAGATCGAGGACTCGCTGAAGTACGGCGTGGTCAAGATGAACGTCGACACCGACACCCAGTACGCCTTCACCCGCCCGCTGGCCGCGCACATGTTCACCAACTACGACGGCGTGCTCAAGGTCGACGGCGAGGTGGGCAACAAGAAGGTCTACGACCCGCGCAGCTACCTCAAGAAGGCCGAGGCTTCGATGGCGGAGCGCGTTGTCGAGGCGTGCAACGACCTGCACAGCGCCGGCCGCTCGGTGTCGGCCGGCTAGCCGGCGGACCCGCCCACGAGATCGACGTCAGGGTTGTGGATCAGCCCGATTCGCGACCCTGGTGTCGATCTCGACGGTCGTCGGGCTCAGGACGCCTGGCAGATCTTCCACTGGTTGTCGCGGAACTGCAGGTCGAAACTGCGGGTCGATCGCGTCGACGGGTCGAACGCCATGAACGACGTGACGTTGGCCTCGGCGTGGTCGCCGTTGACGACGATTTCGTCGATGCTGGCCACCACGGGGTACTGCCGGGCAGCGGCCACCCGCGCATGGGTGTCCGACCAGGCCGCGTCGTCGTACTTGACGTAGCTGTCCCTGGTCTGGCCGCAGGTGATGCCGCGCAGGGCGGCCAGGTCGCCGTTCTGCACGGCGGTGTCGAAGTTCTGGATGGTCGTGCGGACCATGTCCTCCTGCGACGCCTTCGCCGAGTCGCGGCGGGTCAGCAGGACGGTCACCAGGATGGCGATCGCGGCCAGCGCCGCGATCACCGCGATCACCGCGAGCACCAGAGCCCAGCTGCGCCTGCGGGTCGCCGCCGGGCGCGGCGGGATGGCCTGCGGCCCGGTCCGAGGCGGCCCCGACGCCGGGAAGACTTCGGTCGGCGTGGAGAAGATCTCGGTTTCCGGATCGGGTTCGCGATGGATGATCTGCGTCGAACCCGCATCGAATCCTGGTGCGGTGAAACGACGTTCGGCCGGTGGCTCGGTGGCCCCGAACACCTCGGTGGCCGGGTCGGTCTCCTGAGGAGCCTGCTCGTCACCGGCGGGCGCGACGGGGCCGGTGACCTCGTCGTGGTCGGGCCCGGATGGGTTCGACATGGGGTGCTGCCGTCCTCCTGAAGTTCTGGTGCTTCTGACCCTAACCGTTGGGTCCGGCCATCGGCGGGCGGTGGCACCGGCACAATAGGGCAATGACATCGTTTGGTGACCTTCTGGGCCCGGAGCCCGTGCTGCTGCCCGGGGATATCGAGGCCGAAGCGGAACTGCTGGCCGGGGAGAACGCGGCCATCGTCGCCGCGGCGCACCCGACCGCGTCGGTTGCGTGGGCGACCCTGGCCGAGGAGGCGCTGGCCGATGACAAGGCGATCACCGCCTACGCCTACGCCCGGACGGGCTACCACCGTGGGCTGGACCAGTTGCGCCGCAACGGCTGGAAGGGTTTCGGTCCCGTTCCCTACCGCCACGAACCCAACCGCGGCTTCCTGCGCTGTGTGGCCGCGCTGGCCCGGGCCGCCGACGCCATCGGAGAGACCGACGAGTTCGCCCGGTGCCTGGACCTGCTCGACGACTGCGATCCGGCGGCGCGCGTCGAACTCGGCCTGGCTTAGCGGTCCTGCGCCAGCGACCGGTGCAGTTCGGTGACCTCGTCGGCCAGTAACGGCAGGGGGTCGCCGCGCTCGGGTGCCGGCGCACCGGTGCGCACCGCGGCCGCGAGCGCCGTGAGCGCCTCGACGTGCGGCTGGGCTGATCGGCCGCCGAACAGCGAGCGGCCGAACTCGACGCCGTCAGCGCGGTGCTCGATGGTCCAGCAGGCCGCGATGGTGCGGTAGGCCAGCTGCTCGGTCGCGGTCACCGCAGGCAACAAGTGCTCGGCGGCTTCTCGCTGCCGTATCGACCCGGCCATCGCGGCCTCGTCGGATTCCATCAGCGCGATCGCGGCGATCTGCAGATCCCGGCGGGCCGCCCGCGCCGCCAGCCCGACCGTGTCACCGGCGGCGACGTAGGGGAGTACCTGTGCGGCCGCGTCCAGGGTGCGCCCGATCGCGTCGGTCAACCGGGTGGACTCCTGCCAGCGGACCGCGACCAGGTAGACGGCCACCCCGATCGCGCAGCCGATCAGCGTGTCGATGCCGCGGGCCAGCAGGAGATGCCCGACGTCGACCGCGTGCGTGCCCGACGAGATGGTCAGAGCTGCGGTGGTGATGAAAACCGTTGCCAGAGCATAGTTTCGGACCACCAGAACCTCGATGACGAAGTTCAGCAGCGCCAGCAGCAGCACCAGCCCCAGGTCATGCGGGTGCAGCGACAGGATCAACCCGGCCAGCCCGATGCCCACCCAGGTGCCCAGCAGCCGCTCGGCGCCGCGGCGCAGCGTGCGGCTGCGGTCGGTGCCTTGATGCAGCACCAGCACCGCGGCCGCCATCGCCCAGTACGCGTGATCGACACCGAGGGCCATCGCCGCCGCACCGGACAGTAGTGCGCCGACCGCGACGCGCTGCATGATGTGGCGGACCGGTGATCCCGGGCTGATCGCGCGGCGCAGCACGGTGAGCACCGGCGGACTGCCCAGCGGTATCCGGCCGGCGTCGCGGGTGGCCACGTCCTCCGGTGGCGACTGCAGCGTGCCGAGCCTGCGGGCCAGCGCGGCGGTCTCGGGAGCCGGTGCGGTGCCCTGCGCAGCGGCGGTGACCGCCGTCGTGAACAACACATGCACCGCGTGGTTGGCGGCGCGCAGCCGGTGCAGGACGCTGCTCGGGCGGGCTTGCAGCGGTTGATAATTCACCAGCACGCTCCACGAGCGGTGCAGCGCGGCGGCCGCGCGGTGGCGGGCGGCGCGTTCCTGCGGCGAGTTCGCGGCCTCGATGTAGCCGGCGACCGCCTCGGCGGCGGCCGCCACCGCGGCGCGCTCGGGCTTGCGAAAGTGGAACAGCGCCCCGGCCATCTGAACCAGCCAGGCCACCGCGCCCCCGGCGAGCACCAGCAGCCCCAGGGTCCAGGGCGCCAAATGGGCGGCGGAGGCGCCGATCCCGGCGGCGCAGGCGACGACGAAGATGTACGCGCCGGGCGGTCCGACGGCCAATGCGTTGCACAGCCACACCGCCGCAACGGCGACCAGCGACACCATCAGCACCCCGAGCCACGGCACCTGCGCCGACCACCCGCCCAGGGCAACGGCCGCGGCCAGCGACACCGCCACTGTCGCCAGCTCGATACCGCGGTTGGCGTAGGGCCGGTCGCCGCCGAATCGGGACGTGAACGCACCGAGGGTGGCGATCAGGCCGGAGCCCATGGCCCCCGCGGCCCAGCCCGCGGTGACGGGAATGGCGGTGCTGATCGCCGCGCGCAGGCCGATGGGCCAGCGCGGCGGGGCGTTCAACTAGGTCACCAGTCGGTCTGGCCGGGGCAGTCGTCGGCGCATCCGGGTGGCTCCACCTGCACCGTCGCGTGCTCTAGCCCGCGGGCGGACAGCACGGCCCTGGCGTCGTCGAGCACCCGGTCGGAGTCCCCGGTGCTGGTCAGGTGCGCGGTCACCATGTCCTTGCCGGGCACCAGGGTCCACACGTGCAGATCGTGCACCTCGGTGACGCCGTCGACGGCGGCGAGCGCCGCGCGCAACTCGTCGACGTCGATGTGGGCGGGCGACGATTCGGACAGGATGCGCAGCGCGGCCCGGGCCAACCCGATCGCCCTGGGCAGCACCCAGATCGCGACGAACACCGCAACCACCACGTCGGCGTACGGCCAGTGTGTCGTCACGTTCACGATGCCGGCGATCAGCACACCGACGCTGCCGACGGTGTCGGCCACCACCTCCATGTAGGCGCCCTTGACGGCCAGGCTCTCCTGGGATTGGGAGCGCAGCAGCAGGACCACGGCCAGGTTGGCGACCAGGCCGGCGATGGCCACCACGATCATCGGGACGCCGGGGATCTCCGGCGCGTTGCCCAGCCGGTCGATCGCCTCGTAGAGGATGAACGTCGCGACACCGAGTAGCAGCACGGCGTTGGCCACGGCGGTGAACACCTCGGCCCGGTGCCAGCCGTAGGTGCGGGCTGCCGAGGCCGGTCCGTGGCGGGCCAGCAGTACGGCGGTCAACCCCATGAACATGGCGACCAGGTCGGTCAGCATGTGTCCGGCGTCGGCCAGCAGCGCGATCGAATTGATCATCAACGCGGTGGTCAGCTCGATGATGAAGAACACGGTCAGGATGCCCGCGGCGATCAGCATCCGGCTCACCCGCGTGTCACTGCCGTGGCTGTGGTCGTGTCCGGCTCCCATGCCAGGAATATATGCGCAGAGACGCATATGTCGCAACCATCATCGACTCACGTGGGTCAAGTGTTCACGGTGCTATGGTTCGTATCACATACGTGCGTGAATGTTTGTAAGGTCACTCGGCTCGGTCGCGGCGTCAGGGGGTCCGATGAAGGGGTGTCGTGCAGGGGACGCGCGCAGCGCGGTGTGCGGTGTTCTCGCCGGGGTGACGGTGGCTGCGTGCGCCATGACGCCCGGGCCCGCGCTTGCTGATCCGTCGACTGCTTTCACGGCCGGCGAGGTGCTGGTCGTCGGCGGCACCGGCAAGAGCGTGCCGTCCGAGTCGATGATGCACGCTTTGTACGAGCAGGGCATCGTCAGCGATCCGGATCCGATGGGCGTGCAGTACCCGGCGCAGTTGTGGCCGATTCGAGGGAAGCTGACGCTCGATGAGTCGGTCGCGGTCGGGGTCGCGAATCTCGACAGCGCACTGGTCGACGTGGACGGACCGGTCACCGTCGTGGGACTGAGCCAGGGGGCGGTGGTGGTCAACTATGAGAAACGCGCTCTGATGGCTCAATCCGACCCGCCGGCGGACATCTCGTTCGTCACGATCGGGGACCCCACCAACAGCGACGGGGGGCTGCTGGCGAAGCTGCCACACGTGCACATTCCGGTACTGGACGCCACCATTCCCCGGGCTCCAGTCGAAACACCCTACGACACAACAGAAATCGTGCATGAGTACGACGGCTACGCGGATTTCCCGGATAACCCGCTCAATCTGTTGGCGGACCTGAACGCGCTTGCCGGGGTGATCTATCTGCACCCCAACAAGGGGGGCGTGGATCTGAACGATCCACGCAATGTGGTCACCTCGAGCACGAATTCTCTGGGGGGGTACGACCACCCACATCCTGGTACCTACCGACGAGCTTCCCCTGACGAGGCCGCTGCGAGCCCTCGGCGTGCCCGACGCGGCCGTGGATGCGTTGGACAAGCCGTTGCGAAAGATCATCAACACCGCCTATGCCGGCGAACGACCGGGGCGGAAAGCGCCGAGATCCGGTCTCGGGTCGTCCCCGGGGCATCGCTCTTCTGTGCCGGCTCGCTCTCCGGCGAGTGCAACGGCGCACTCGAAGCCTCGCGTCTTGTCGTAAAGGGGGCGTCACGGCGGCCCGGTCGCCCCCGTTGTCAGTGGCTCTGACCTGGTGGCGCCTTGACCCATTTTCGTGATCTACGTTACAGTCAAAACAAACATGCAGGACGGTTTGTAAATAGGTGTTCGGAGGAACCATGGGTAGGTCAGTGGCCGGCAACCAGCGCGCTAATCGGGGCGGCCGATTGGAACCGTACGGCTGGCTGGGGCTGAGCGCGATCACGCTGGGCATGGGTGCCGCGCTGGCCTACGGGGGTGGCGTTGCCCACGCGGACACGACGGGTTCCGCTGCACCAGCCGGAGCATCGGCAGCTGACCACGGGCCTGGGCACGCCACCGCTGCGGGCAAGCGCACGTCGTCCGCCGCACCGGCTGGCGCGAAGGATCCGACGACGCGGTCGGGTGTTGTCGCGCCCAAATCCGTCGGCGCACCTGCGATCCTGCGACGAGCGTCGGCGGCACTCGATCGACGGGCAACAGCTTCTCGCGCCGCCCTCTCGACGGTTCCGACCGTGCCCTCGCCGGCGGGATCCCCGGCGGGTTTGGCCGACATGTTGGCCTATGCCGCTCGTGACGTCGAGAGCATCGCGCTGCCGCCGCGACAGCCCGCACCGGGGCACCCCGGTTCGATGAATCTGGCTGCCTCGGCGCCGGTGCCCGGAACGGCCTTCGACGCGGTGGTCGCCGGCCCGATCCAGCAGGCCATGCACTCACTCGTCAGGCACATCGAGGCCGCGGTGGCAACGACTGTGCGCTTCGTCAGCAGCGTGGTGCGGGCGACGGTGCAGGCCACCGTTGTGGCGGTGCGGACGATGACGACCGCAATCACCAATGTCGTCGAGATCGCCCGCCATCCCGCGCCGTACGCGGATGGTCCGACCGTCGGCATGCCCGACGCTCCCACCGGTGCGGTCACCGGCGATCTCGGTTTTCGGGCGCCGGGCGACCTGCCACTGTCCTACACCGTCACCACGGCGCCGACGCGCGGGACGGTGACCGTGAGCAACTCCGGGGAGTACACATACACCCCAACGCAAGAGGCGCGGCTGGCCGCCGACGGCGCTACGCCGCTGACCGATACGTTCGTGGTGACCGCAACCGACCGGTTCGGGTCCACCTCTCAGACGGTCACTGTTCCGGTCGCGCCGGCCCGCTACGTCGTTTCACTGCCCAGCGATCTGCAGACGCCGCGCATGCCCGACTTCACTCCTGACGGAAAGTCGTTGGTGTTCAGCGCAACTCCGCAAGGCGGCACCCGCTCGGAGATCTACCGGGTGAATGTCGACGGTTCCGGTCTGCAATGCCTTACCTGCGGCCTCTCGCCGGAGGTGACCGGCAACCTGTCCAAACCGTTCGCGATGGAGAACGGAACGGACTACCTGCTCAGCGGAGGTACGCAGTCGTCGACCGGAGGTTCGTCGGCCGATCACTTCGTCCTCCATTGCGCCGGTGCCGAGTGTGGTGCCGGATCGACCTTGTCACTGATCAACGTCCCGACGCAGTACGCCGCCGGGGTGAGCGTCGTGCAGACACGGGAGATGCGGATCTCTCCGGACAACACCCACATCGCGTACACGCAGCTTTTGGCTTCCGGCACCCAGACGGTCCTGGTGACGATGGTCGGCACCTTGCAGGAAGGCCCGAACGGCTACGACATCGTCGACTCCCGGGTCGTCTACGACGGCGGGGAGATCAAGAGTTTCACGCCCGACGGTAAGGGCGTCATCGTCACTGACTTCTACGGCCGCTACAACCAGGGCAATGCCGACAATGTTGTCGTCGATCTCACCGATGGGTCGGTCAGTCGATTGACCGCCAACCCGGACTATGACGAGAGCGCCAACCTCTCGCCGAACGGACAATGGCTGGTTGTCGGGAGTGCACGCACGCTGAACTTGTTGACGCCGATGACTCAGATCGTGCGGCCGACGTTCATCCCGGCATACGTGATATTTCCGACCTTCCTGGCGAATCAGGGCACGACGAATCAGGCCTGGGTGGTCTCTCCGACAGATGAGCTGGCCGGACTGAACGGGGTGTTCCTGGGCGATCCGACGGGCGGTTACGTGTCCCGCCCGGTCGCGAGCTGGAGTCCTGATGGCGACGCGGTCACCTTCTGGGAGGCGTCCACTACTGATCCGACGCAGAGTCGTCTAGTGGTCACCTATCTGAACGACTACGGCGGCGGCACGACGCCCGTCGACACCTCGACGCCCGACCTCTCGAGCTGGGCCGCTCCGCTGTCGTCCTATGTACCGAAGCTGCCGCCACTGGAGCCGGGCCGCGCGGGAGTCGTCGGCGGTGATGCGCAGGTCTCGACAGTCAAGAGCGGAAAGCTGACAACGACAACGGTCACCTACACCAACTTCGAGGACAGCTCTGGATACATTCTCAACGGGACCGAATCGACCGTTGCCAACGCCACGCTCACGTCGATCACCTACAACGCCGACATCACGGTGACCGACGCGGACGGTAACGAGATCGGGTGGCTGCGGGCAGACGGCGTGGTGATCACCAACCAGCAGACGATTCAGGGCTCCATCGAGTCGTCGATGAACGGCAACCATCTGGTGATGGGGACACCGGTCGTCTGACGATGCCGAACGACCGTTACGGCACGGCGTGAGCACCAACACGCGACTCGATCGCTACGATGTCCGACAAACGACGATTCTCATGAGGATCGGGATGTCGTAAGGCGGCAATGGTTGTGGTGAGCGTGGGTGAGCGCCGGACTCAAGCTGAGCGCACCGCAGCAATGCGGACTCGGCTGCTCGACGCGACGATCGAGTGTCTGGTGACCTACGGATATTCCGGCACGACCACGCCGCGAATCGCCGAGATCGCCGGTGTGACCCGCGGAGCGCAGGTGCACCATTTCCGCTCGAAAGAGGATCTTGTCGTCGCCGCTGTCGAGTACCTTGCGCAGCAGCGGATTCAGAAGGCCATGCGCCAGGACGCCGGCATCTGGAAGGGGCCCGACCCGGTTGTCGGGGTTCTGGAGTTCCTCTGGAATTCGCATCAGGGTGACATGTTTGTCGCCACCATCGAGCTATGGGTGGCCGCCAGGACCGACGACGTCTTGGCGAAGGAGGTGGCACGTGTCGAGCCGATGGTCAACAGCACCCTCATCACGGCCATCGCTCAACTGTTGCCCGATCATGCGGCACGCAAGCATGTCCGGAACGTGTTGTACACCGCGATGGATGCGCTGCGGGGAATTCTGGTCGTCGGTTTCGTGGATCGAGACCAGACCCAAGCCCGTCGGCGGTGGGACCGCGCATGCGTGTATCTGGCCGCCATGCTCTCAGAGGCGTTGGCCGCCAAAGACTCTGATTAGCCCAGTCTCGGTGAGCCCACCGCTGCCACGTTAATCCTGGCACTTACATACACTCCGGTACGCATGTAGTATCCCTGCGCACAGCAGCGATCGGAGGACGTGGTGGCCGGAGCCGGCATGCCTGACGCGCCCAGGACGCAGTTGGAGCGAACCGCGGCAATGCGATCGCGTCTTCTCGCGGCGACCGTGGAATGTCTTGTGGCATATGGCTATGCCGGCACAACCACACACCGGATCGCGGCCATCGCCGGTGTTACGCGCGGCGCCCAAGGACATCATTTCAAATCAAAAGAGCAGCTCGTGGTGACGGCAGTCGAGCATCTCGCCGAACAGCGGATCCAGGCAGTCGTCCGTGAACACGGCCGTCTGCGCGACAGCCCCGACATGGCCGGCAGCGTGTTGGAGCTGCTGTGGGAAACCCATCAGGGTGCGGTATTTGTTGCGACGATGGAACTTTGGGCTGCATCTTGGACCGACGACGTCTTGGCCGCGCATATCGCGCGGGTCGAGCCGCGCGTCAATGGCACCATCGTCGACGCGATCGCCCAGTTCCTGCCGGGCCGGGTGCCGAAGAAGGACCTGCGCAACGCAATCTTCACCGCCATGGACGCTCTGCGCGGAATTCTGGTCGCCAGCCTGGCTGACCGCAATCAGCTTCGCGCACGCCATCGTTGGGAGCGGGCCGCCCTGTACCTGCGGCCCGAGCTCTCGCGTGCGCTGCTCGGGGATTGAGCTCGACGCGCGTCGAAACCGACCCTTGCAAAGATACGTTCCGGTCGGTATGTTTCTGGAATCGCGTCGCACCGATGCCAGCGATGCCGGAGAGGAGAAGTTATGGCGAACAGAGTGTTCGTGATCGGCGTGGGGATGACGAAGTTCGAGAAGCCTGGCCGGCGGGAGGGATGGGACTACCCCGAAATGGCCCAGGAAGCCGGCAGTAAGGCGATCGGGGACGCCGGAATCGATTACGACGAGATCGATCAGGCTTTTGTCGGCTACGTCTACGGGGAATCGACGTCCGGACAGCGCGCACTCTACGAGCTGGGTATGACCGGTATTCCGGTGGTCAACGTCAACAACAACTGCTCGACCGGATCGACGGCGCTTTACCTCGCCGCGCAATCCATTCGGGGTGGGCTGGCCGAGTGCGCGCTGGCCCTGGGCTTCGAGAAGATGCAACCGGGCTCGTTGGGTTCGACGTTCAACGACCGGGCACAGCCGATGGAGAACCATTTTCTGGCGCTGGCTGAGATCTCTGAGGTCCTCTTTCCGCCCGCGCCGTGGATGTTTGGGGCTGCCGGCCGGGAACACATGAAGGAATACGGTTCCACCGCAGAGCATTTCGCCAAGATCGGCTACAAGAATCATCGGCATTCGGTCAACAACCCGTACGCGCAGTTCCAAGAGGAGTACAGCCTCGAGGACATCCTCGCGGCACCGATGATCTACGACCCGCTGACCAAGCTGCAGTGCTCTCCGACCTCGGACGGGTCAGGTGCGGCGATCTTGGCCTCGGAGGCGTTCGTCGACCGGCACGGCCTGGCCGGGCAGGCCGTAGAGATCGTCGGCCAGGCAATGACCACCGATTTCACCAACACGTTTGACGGAACCTGCAAGGCGCTGATCGGCCATCACATGAATGTCGAAGCAGCGCGGCGGGTTTACGAGCAAGCGGGTCTGGGCCCCGATGACTTCCAGGTCATCGAACTGCACGACTGTTTCAGCGCCAACGAGCTGCTGCTCTACGAAGCCCTCGGCCTGTGTGGTGAAGGTGAAGCCCACAAGCTCGTCGACTCCGGTGACACCACCTATGGCGGCCGGTGGGTGGTCAACCCGTCTGGTGGCCTGATCTCCAAAGGCCACCCCCTGGGAGCCACCGGATTGGCGCAATGCGCGGAGCTGACCTGGCAGCTGCGCGGCACCGCGGACAAACGGCAGGTGTCGGATGTGACTGCCGCCCTGCAACACAACATCGGCCTTGGCGGCGCGGCTGTCGTGACCGCCTACCAGCGCGCTGAGCGCTGACCCTCAGACGAAAGGAAACATCTTCATGGGACACATCGAAGCGACACGTGAGCTGGCTGCCAGCCCGGAAGCGCTGTGGGACATCATCTCCGACCCGAACACGTGGGGTCAGTGGTTCACCGTTCACGACAAGTGGCTCGACGAGCCGCCGGCCACCCTGACCGCGGGAGCCCGGCTCACCGCCAAGATCGTCATGCTCAACATGGCCAACAAGATCGAATGGGCGGTGAAGTCTGTCGACGCACCCACTAGCCTTGCGCTCGGTGGCACCGGAATGGCAGGCGTGAAGGCTGATTTCACGTTCACCATCGAACCGGTAGGAACCGGATCGCGCTTCACCGTTGCCGGTGACTTCGAAGGTGCACTCGTCAAGGGTGCGCTGGCCAAGGCCGTCGAGAAGGACGGTGCCAAGCAACTGGACAAGACACTGGCCAAGCTCGACGAGTTGGCCTCGGCAGCCGTCTGACATGACCGACACGCTGCAATTCGACGACTCGGGCCTGGACACTTGGACCGAGGACGACCACTTCGACGTGACTCGGGAACGCATCGCGGAATATGCTTCGGCCACCAACGATCCGATCACCGCACATCGGGTCGGTGATATCGCACCGCCGGTCTTCGCCATCGTCCCGGTCTTCGAGGCCATGATGATGCCGACAGTGGACGTGCTGCCGGTCGAACTGGTGCCGCGAGTGGTGCATGGCGAGCAGGACTTCTTCTTCCATCGGCCGATCCGGCCGGGCGACAAGCTCGTCTCACGGGGCAAGATGATCGGGTACGAGGGCCTCGACAACGGCACCCGCGCAGCCATCCTCGTCGAATGCCGCACCGAGGACGGTGAGCTCGTCAACGAGCAGTACGTCACCTGCTTCGTGCGAGGGTTCAACGCAGGCAAGAAGATCGGCATTCTGACCCCGTCACACAAGTTCGACGAAGGGTTACGGGCGAACGCACCGATCGCGAAGGTGAACCAGCACGTCGACCTCGACCAGACGTTCCGGTACTCGCCCGCCTCCGGTGACCCGATGCCGATCCATCTCGACGAGGAAGTGGCCCGCGATGCGGGCCTGCCGGGCATCATCGCGCACGGCCTGTGCACCATGGCCTTCACCTCGTGGGCCGTCCTGACCGAGGTGGCCGATTCGGACGTCACCCGCCTCAAGAGGCTGGCGGTGCGATTCTCCAAGATGGTTCTCCCCGGTGACGATTTGGAGACCCAGATCTGGAAGCAGTCCAGCGGCGACGGTGTGACGACATACGCCTTCGAGACCAGCCGGGCCGCTGCCGGCGAGATGGCGATCACCGACGGTCTCGCCGTCATCGCCGACAAGAACTGAAACAACACACAGGAGTAGACAGATGGGAATTCTGGACGGGCGGGTTGCCGTCATCACCGGCGCCGGCCGCGGGATAGGCCGCGAGCATGCGCTGCTGTTCGCCCGCGAGGGCGCCCTCGTGGTGGTCAACGACCTCGGTGGGTCGAACACCGGTGAGGGTTCCGATTCCGGGCCGGCGCACGAGGTGGTCGCGGAGATCACCGCCGCGGGTGGCCGCGCGGTCGCCAACGGCGACAACATCTCCAGCTGGGCGGGCGCCAAGAGCCTCGTGCAGCAGGCGATCGACGAGTTCGGCCGCCTCGACGTGCTGGTGAACAACGCCGGCATTCTGCGCGACGCCTTCATTGCGGGGATGGATGAGTCGCAGTGGGACGCCGTGGTCACCGTGCACCTCAAGGGCCACTTCGCGATGCTGCATCACGCGTCGGAATACTGGAAGGCTCAGTCGAAGTCCGGTGAGCAGCCGATGGCTGCGGTGATCAACACGGCATCGGGCTCCGGGCTCACCATCCCGAACGCGGGCCAGGCGAACTATGGTGCGGCCAAGGCGGGCATCGCCGCGCTGACCTTGATCGCGGCCGAGGAGCTGGAGCGCTACGGCGTGCGGGTGAATGCGATTGCTCCCATCGCCCGGACCCGGTTGACGCTGGCGACGCCCGGCATGGGGGCGTTGATGGCGGAACCGGAAGACGGTGGGCTCGATCTGTTTTCGCCGGCCAACATCTCGCCGTTGGTGGCGTACCTCGCGAGCGAGAAATGCTCGGCCACCGGCCAGGTGTACGCCGTACAAGGCGGTGCCATCTCACAGTTGCGCGGCTGGCACGACGAAGAGACCATCGAGACCGACAAGGTCTGGGAGATCGACGATATCGCCGCACGTCTGCCGGGAGCCTGATCATGATCGAATGGTCGGACACCGACATCATCATGCGCGACACCGTGCGGGAGTTCATCGCCAAGGAGATCCGGCCGCATATCGAGGAGCTCGAGGACGGAAGCCGGTCGCCGTATCCGATCGCGCGAAAGCTGTTCAGCGAGTTCGGCCTTGATGTGATGGCCGCCGAAGCGGTGAAGACGATGCTGGATCGGGAACGGGCGAAGGCGGAGTCCCGGGACACCGCCCCGTCCACCTCCAAGGGGGGAGGTTTGGGTGATCTGGGCGCGCAAGCGTCGATGGCCGCTGTCCTGGTGACCGAACTCGCCGCGGTGAGCATCGGTCTGCTGTCCACCATTGGGGTCAGCCTCGGCCTCGGCGCCTCTACGATCATGTCGCGCGGGACGCTCGCGCAGAAGGAACGTTGGCTCCCCGAACTGATGACGCTCGAGAAGATCGCAGCGTGGGCGATCACCGAACCAGATGCCGGCTCCGATGCGTTCGGGGGAATGAAAACCTATGTGCGGCGCGACGGTTCCGATTACATCCTGAACGGCCAGAAGACGTTCATCACCAACGGCCCAGACGCCGACGTCATCGTGGTATACGCGAAGCTCGATGAGGGCACGGACTCCCGCATCGACAAGCGAGACCGGCCGGTGCTCACGTTCGTGCTCGACGCCGGCATGCCGGGCCTGACCCAGGGCAGGCCGTTCAAGAAGATGGGCATGATGTCCTCGCCCACCGGGGAGCTGTTCTTCGACAACGTTCGCCTCGGCCGAGACCGGCTGCTCGGGGAGACCGAGCAGCACGGCGCGGGTGATGGACGCGACAGCGCCAGAGCGAATTTCGCCGGCGAACGGATAGGAATCGCGTTGATGTCGTTGGGCATCATCAACGAGTGCCACCGACTGTGCGTCGACTATGCGAAGACCCGCACCCTGTGGGGTAAGAACATCGGTCAGTTCCAGCTGATCCAGCTGAAGCTGGCGCAGATGGAGGTCGCCCGAATCAACGTGCAGAACATGGTGTTCCAGACGCTGGAGGCGATCGGTCACGGGCGGTTGCCATCGCTGGCCGAAGCCTCGGCGATCAAGCTGTACTCGTCGCAGGCCGCCACCGATGTGGCGATGGAGGCTGTCCAGCTCTTCGGCGGTAACGGATACATGGCTGAGTACGGCGTGGAACGACTCGCCCGGGACGCGAAGTCGCTGATGATCTACGCGGGCAGCAACGAGGTCCAGGTCACCCACATTGCCAAGGGACTGCTTTCGCCATGATCATCACCGGCACGGGTTGCTACGACGGCGTGCGTACCCGGGTCCTATCGGTGGACGGCGACGGACCGCCTGTGGTGTTGCTTCATGGTTACGCGGACTCCGCGGACACCTGGCGGGCCGTGCTCGATCAGCTCGAAGCCGTTGGCCGGCGTGCGGCGGCGGTTGACCTGCCAGGATTCGGCTGGGCCGACCGCCGTCGACCCGGTGCGCTGCTGCCCCAGTTCGACGCCTTCGTCGACGAGCTGCTGAACGAGCGCGGGCCGGTCGTGCTCGTCGGAAACTCCCTGGGCGCGGCGACCGCCGTGCGCGCGGCGGCGCGCAATCCCGATGCGGTACAGGCGGTCTTGGCGCTCAACGACCCACTCAACGCCCGGCACCTCCCCGCCCGGCTGGCTCGCAGCAAGCAACTGCCGCCGCAGGTATGGCGCACCGCGGCGAGGCTGCCGATCCCGGCGGGCGTGCTGCGATGGGCCACCGGGACGGCGGTCCGACACATGCTCTACGGCCCTGGCGTCCTCGCCGACCCGGCGGTCGTCGCCCGGTGGCGGCGCACAGTCGGGGGACCTGCCGCGCTGGCGGCACTGGGCCGCTACGCATTGCAGTACGCCTACGAGACGGCCGGGGGACATCGCGATCTGCACATCGCGTGCCCGGCAGTCGTCGCCCACGGCGCCAGAGACCGCATCATTCCCGTCCATGCCAGCCGTGCGCTGCACCAGCAGATCGCAGGCAGTGCCCTCGTCGTGCTGCCGCGTTCTGGGCACTGTCCGCAGCTCGACGACCCCCACGAGGTTGTCCGACTGATCCTGGGGCTGCTGTGAGTGTGCAGTTGGCCAACGTGCTGCGTGCCGTCGCGGTGCTGCAACGCCGGGGCATGATCAATCTCACCAACCCCGTCGAAATACTCACTGCAGCAAAGGCATTGCGTCACTACGGCTCTTTCGGGGGGCTCGTCAGCTACACCGCCGCACGCTACGCCGACTCGCCGGCGTTGACCGACGATCAGGGAACGCTGACGTTTCGCCAACTCGACCGGATGTCCAATGCGGTGGCGCGGGTCTTTCTCGACGACCATCTGGGTGCCGGCTCGACTGTCGGATTGCTCAACCGCAGCCATCGCGGTGTGTTGATCGGCCTGGCCGGCGCCGGCAAGGCCGGGGTGCGAACGGTATTGCTGAACACCGGGTTCGCTGGTCCCCAGCTCCGCGACGTGTGCGTACGGGAGGGTGTCGGCCTTGTGCTCGCCGACCAGGAATTCGCGGAGTTGTGCACCGCGCTCCCGGAAGACGTGCACGTCACGCTGAACTGGGTCGAGGACGCGCACACTCAGCCGACGCTCGACGAAAGGGCGTCAAGCCAATCCGTCGATCGGATGCCCTATCCGCCCCGACCCGGTGGACTGGTGTTGCTGACCAGTGGGACCACCGGCACCCCCAAGGGCGCCCCGCGTGACCGGATCAGCCCGTTGCAGTCCGCCCAGCTGCTCGACCGCATTCCCTGGCCTGCGAACGGGAGCTACGTCGTGGCGGCACCACTTTTCCATGCCACCGGATTGGCCACGGCATCAGTGGGTTTGGCTCTGGGAAACCGGATCGTACTGGCCAGGCGATTTGATCCGTTGGCCGTCCTCACCGCGATCGAGCGGCACCGAGCCGGTGCGGTGATCCTGGTTCCGACCATGCTCAGCAGGATCCTCGACCTCGGGCCCGACGTCGTCGGTCGATACGACACCTCGTCGTTGCGAGTGATATTCGCTGCCGGGTCCGCACTTTCCCCGCAGGTATGCCGTCGCACATTGCAGACGTTCGGCGACGTGCTGTACAACCTCTACGGCTCCACCGAGGTCGCCACCGCGGCGGTCGCGACGCCCCAAGAGCTCCGTATCGCGCCAGGTACGGTCGGCCGCCCCCCGGTCGGGTGCCGTATCGCAGCCTACGATTCCCGCGACCGTCTGATCACTCAGCCGGGGCAGAGCGGGACGCTGTACGTGTCGAGCGGCCTGAGCTTTTCGGGATACACCGACGGCGGCGGCAAGCGGGTCCTCGACGGGTTGATGTCGTCGGGGGATACCGGACACTTCGACGACCGCGGGCTGTGGTATGTCGACGGGCGGGATGACGACATGATCGTTTCCGGCGGAGAGAACGTTTATCCGGTCGAGGTGGAGAATCTGCTCGTCGAGCATCCGGCGATCATCGAGGCCGCGGTGGTGGGTGTACCGGATCAGGACTTCGGCCAACGGTTGCGTGCCTTCGTCGTCGTCAGGGTCGGTGCCGCTCTGGACGCCGACGGGGTGCGGATGTACGTGCGCAGTCGGTTGGCCCGTCACAAAGTACCGCGAGACGTCGTGTTCCTCGATGCGCTGCCCCGCAACGAAACAGGCAAGGTTCTGAAGCGAAACCTGTTGGCCGGAGTCGCCGAATGACGGAAGCGGCTGAATCGGTGGGCGTGGTCACCGCGCAGCTGCGCGCGAGTCAGCCGGATTGGGCGATGCTCCCCGTCTGCGAGCGGGTGCGATGGTTGTCGAGGTACCGGGATTGGCTGTGGGACAACCAGGCCCGGCTGGAACGCCTGCTGATGCAGGAGACCGGCAAGCCCGCCACCGAGGCCGGGATGGAGATCCCGTATGTTGTCGAGGCGATCAACTACCACAGCAGGCGGGCACGCCGACTGCTTGTCGACCATCGTCCGCGGCCCCATGGATTGCTGGCAATCACGAAGCGGCAGTTGCTTGTTCAACGGCCCTATCCGTTGGTCGGTGTGATCACGCCCTGGAACTTCCCGCTTGGTCTGTCTCTGCTGGACGCGGCGCCGGCGCTGCTGGCCGGGTGCGCGGTCGTGGTCAAGCCCTCGGAGTTGACTCCATCGGCGGTGTCGGCCGCGATAGCAGGCTGGGTGGAAATCGGTGCGCCACCTGTTCTTCAGGTGGTGCTCGGCGGCGGCGAGCACGGTGCCGCCGTGGCTGACACCGTCGATTTCGTCCAGTTCACCGGTTCCGTACGCACAGGACGGGCCATCGCCAGGGCGGCCGCGGAGCGCTTGGTTCCGTGCTCCCTGGAACTGGGCGGCAAGGACGCCATGATCGTGCTCGACGACGCCGACATCACGCGAGCCGCCAATGCCGCGGTGTGGGGTGCGATGGCCAACCGCGGCCAGATGTGTGTCTCGGTGGAACGGGTCTACGTCGAGTCGGCGATCTACGACGAGTTCGTGTCTCGGGTCGCAGCCGGCGTCGCCGGGCTGCGCAGCGGACTGGACATCGGCCGGTTCACCAGCCCGGGACAGGCCACGGTAGTTCGCAGGCATCTCGCTGATGCGCTCGCCCGCGGCGCGACCGCGCTGGTGGACGGCGGTGACAGCGCAGGGCCGACGGTGCTCACCGACGTCGACCACGACATGCTGTGCATGACCGAGGAGACCTTCGGGCCGATCCTGCCCATGGTGCGCGTCGGTGACGAGGACGAGGCCGTGCGACTGGCCAACGATTCCTGCTACGGCCTGTCTGCGGTGGTGTTCAGCGCTGACCCGCGTCGTGCCGAACGCATCGCACGGCGCCTCGACGCGGGATCGGTGAGCATCAACGACGTGTTCGCCAATCTGTTCACCCTCGCACTGCCACAAGGCGGTTGGAAGGAGTCCGGTCTGGGCGTCCGTGGAGGCAGCGACGCAGTGCTGAAATTCTGCCGGCCGCAGGCGATTGCGGCCGCGCGGGTGAGCTTCCCTCGCGAGCTCACCTGGTACCCGTACACCCCGGTGCGCCGAACGATCCTGCGCCGCGTTTCGCGGTTGATCGGTGCGCGCGGGGTGCGGCGCCGGTTCGGATAGAGAAAAGGAACGCCAGATGGCAACAATCAACCTGAGGGATCGCGTGGTGGTGGTGACCGGCGGTGCCCGGGGCATCGGGGCGGCGACAGCCGCAGCTTTCGTCCGGGCGGGGGCCAAGGTGGCCATCGGCGACGTTGACATCCAGCAGTCGGAGCGGACGGCGGCCGCGATCGGATGCTGGTGGGGCGAGGTCGACGTCACCGACCGGGCCAGCTTCGCGGGATTCCTGGATTCCCTGACCGGTGCTCTGGGCCCACTCGACGTGGTGGTCAACAACGCTGGGATCATGCCGGTGACCCCGCTGCTCGACGAGACGCCGGAGTCGATCCAGCGGCAGCTGGGCATCAATGTCGCCGGGGTCATCTACGGGACGCAGCTCGCCATGGAGCGGATGGCCCCGCGGCGCTCCGGTCACGTCGTCAACGTCGCGTCCGCCGCGGGTCGGCTGGGTTTCGGGGGCGTGTCGACCTACACCGCGACCAAGTTCGCGGTGAGCGGCTTCACCGAAGCGGTAGCGCTCGAAGCTGCCGCGACCGGCATCAGGTTCACCACGGTGTACCCCGGCATGGTCAGGACCGAGCTGTCCGCCGGGCTGCCCGACCACTGGCTGATGCGGACGTGCGCGCCCGAGGTCGTCGCGGCCGGGATCGTGGACGCGGTGCACCGTGGCCGGCGGTCGGTATACGTCCCGCGCAGGCTCGGCCCGCTGATTGCGGTCTACGGCCTCCTGCCGGCCCGCGCACGTGCTGCGGCGATGGGCTTACTCGGTGCCGACCACCGGATGCTCGACGGAGACGGCGACATCCGTCGGAATTATGATTCGCGGATCGGTCAGAGATCACCCAATTGACGCGTAAGAAATTTTTCTTCCCAAGTCCCTGCCGCGACGGCTACCCCTGGATAAATTGGCCATTGCCAACCCGGGGGATGAGCCGAGACGGGGGCAACGACGGAGGGGATCGCTGCCCCACGTCTTGGTTTTTTGGCTATCAGATCCAGGCAGACCAGAACCGGGTCAGCTGAGACCCGATAGCTGCGAGGCCGCCGGGCACTCCGGAGAGGTCGAAGAACCAGAACACCACCGAGAAGAACCACTGGTTCATGGCCGGGGCCAGCAGCAGAACCAGCAGGAACAAGAACCCGAACTGCTTGGCCGGGGCCACCGCGCGTTGCGTTTCGGGGCTCAGGTGCGGCTCGAGCGCGCCGTAGCCGTCCAGTCCCGGAATCGGCAGCAGATTCAG
Source organism: Mycobacterium sp. ELW1 (assembly GCF_008329905.1). Lineage (NCBI taxonomy): Bacteria > Bacillati > Actinomycetota > Actinomycetes > Mycobacteriales > Mycobacteriaceae > Mycobacterium > Mycobacterium sp. ELW1. The sequence continues at coordinate 650,900 of NZ_CP032155.1, forward strand.
CAGCAAGGCGGTGATCTGCAGGAAGCCCAGGAACGCCACCGCTGACCAGAACACGCCGTGGGCCGGGTCGTAGAACATTCGGGTGGCCACCAGCAGCACGACGGCCAGCAGCAGATTGGCGGCCGGACCGGCCAGGCTGACCAGGGTGCGCTGCCGCGGCGTCATGAAGAACGTGCGGACGTAGACCGCGCCGCCCGGCAGCCCGATGCCGCCGAGGGCGATGAACAGCAGCGGAAGAGCCAGTGATAGCAGCGGGCTGGTGTACTTCAGCGGGTTGAGCGTGAGGTAGCCGCGAATCGCGACGTCGTGGTCGCCGAAGCGCCAGGCCGTGTACGCGTGGCCGAACTCGTGCAGGCACAGTGACACCACCCAGCCGGCGATGACGAAGATGAACACCCCGACGTAGGCCAGCGGCCGCACGGTTTCGGCAGCCAGCCAGGCCAGCACCCCGCCGGCAACCGTTATCGCGACGATCACCAGGAAGACGGGGCTGGGCCGCACCGACTGGCGCAGCGGTCGAACGCTCACCTCACGAAACTACCGGAGACACCGCCGCGACCTGGTCCTCACGAGACCCGCAGCCACCCCGTGGTGTGGCGGTAGAAGGCCGAGCGTTTCACCTCTCGTGGCATCAGGGACCCGTCGCGAACCACCCGGGCGCCGGTGGTGCCGAGCTGGACGGCGCGTCCGGTCAGCCAGCGCCGCGGACGCATCCGGCCGGTCAGCACCGCCGCTCGCAGGCCGGGCATCACGGCCATCGGCTCGACCCGGACCGCGGTCACCTCGCCGTCGAAGAGCACCTGGTCGTCGACGACGGCTTCGCCCCGGATCACCCGCCCGTCGCCGGGGGGTAGCCAGAACGCGGCGTCCACCAACGCTGTTCCGGTTTCATCGCGGATCAGCGGAATGCGTTGTGCCACACCGGTCAACGCGCGCCGGGCGCCGCGCCACCGCGTCACCGCGGCGACCTCCACGTCGAGGCGTTCGAGGCGCATCAGCCGGGTCAGGACCGCCGCCAGGTCGGTCGTCGAGCCCACCACGATGACCCGCGAGGCCGCGGCGACGGCGGCGTCGATTCCGGCCGGATCGTCGCCGTCATGGTGCTCGAGGGACGCCAGCGCGCGGGGCAGCCGGCGGCCCCCGAAACGCAACACGGTGATCGTGGTGTTGGTCAACGACACTCCTCGTGCTGCGCTCCGATAGGGTAGGTCACCGGCTGCACCACAATAAGCAGGAGAAATACCATGCCGGCAATCGTCCTCATCGGCGCCCAGTGGGGTGACGAGGGCAAAGGAAAAGCCACCGATCTCCTCGGTGGACGCGTGCAGTGGGTGGTGCGCTACCAAGGCGGTAACAACGCCGGCCACACCGTCGTACTGCCGACAGGCGAAAACTTCGCCTTGCACCTCATCCCCTCGGGCATCCTCACCCCCGGCGTGACCAACGTCATCGGCAACGGTGTCGTCGTCGACCCGGGAGTGCTGCTGGGCGAGCTCGCCGGGCTCGAGGATCGTGGGGTCGACACCTCCGGCCTGCTGATCTCGGCGGATGCGCATCTGCTGATGCCGTATCACGTGGCGATCGACAAGGTCACCGAGCGCTACATGGGCAGCAAGAAGATCGGCACCACCGGCCGTGGCATCGGGCCCTGCTACCAGGACAAGATCGCCCGGATGGGCATCCGAGTCGCCGACGTCCTGGACCGCGACCTGCTGGCCGCGAAGATCGAGGCCTCCCTCGAGCTCAAGAACCAGGTGCTGGTCAAGATCTACAACCGCAAGGCGCTCGACGCCGACGAGGTGCTCGAGACGCTGCTGGCCCAGGCCGACGGCTTCAGGCACCGGATCGCCGACACCCGCCTGCAGCTCAACACCGCCCTGGAGTCCGGCGAGACGGTGCTGCTGGAGGGCTCTCAGGGCACGCTGCTCGACGTCGACCACGGCACGTACCCGTACGTCACGTCGTCGAACCCCACCGCGGGCGGTGCCGCGGTCGGCTCCGGCATCGGCCCCACCCGGATCACCACCGTGCTCGGGATCCTGAAGGCGTACACCACTCGGGTCGGATCGGGGCCGTTCCCCACCGAGCTGTTCGACGAGAACGGCGCGTATCTGTCCAAGACCGGCGGCGAGGTCGGCGTCACCACGGGCCGGGCGCGTCGCTGCGGGTGGTTCGATGCGGTGATCGCCCGCTACGCCACCCGGGTCAACGGCATCACCGACTACTTCCTGACCAAGCTCGACGTGCTGTCCAGCCTGGAGACGGTGCCGATCTGCGTGGGCTACACGGTGGACGGCAAGCGCACGGACGAGATGCCGATGACCCAGAGCGACATCGCCCGCGCCGAACCGGTCTACGAAGAACTGCCCGGCTGGTGGGAGGACATCTCCGGCGCCCGCGAATTCGACGACCTGCCTGCCAAGGCGCGGGACTACGTGCTGCGCTTGGAAGAGCTTGCCGGAGCCTATGTTTCGTGCATCGGGGTCGGGCCGGGACGGGACCAGACGATCGTGCGCCGCGACGTGCTGGCCCCCCGATGACCGATCGTGACGACTACGAACTCGACCCCGACTACTACAAGCACGGCGGCTTCCCCAAATTCGAAGTCGCCCGGCCCGGTGAAGGTTTCGGCCGGTTCTTGACCGCAATGCGACGCGCGCAGGACCTGGCGGTCTCGGCCGACCCGGATCCGGACACCTGGACCGCTGCCGCCGACCTCGCCGAGCAGCTGGTCGCGCTACTCGGACCGTTCGAAGCGGCCGAAGGCGTCGGACCGGCCAATCGGGTGCCCAGCCTGCCCGGTGCGGGCAGCCTGCTGATGCCGCCGTATCGGGTCACCCAATTCGATTCTGAGGCAGTCGAATTGACTGTTCGGTTCAGCCGATTTCACGTCGGCGGGAACTACGCCGTGCACGGCGGCGTGCTGCCGTTGACGTTCGACTCGGTGTTCGGGATGGTCATTCATGCCACCGGCCGCCCGATCAGCCGAACTGCGTTCCTGCATGTCGACTACCGCAGCGTCACCCCGATCGACACCGAGCTCACGGTGCGTGGCTGGCTTCGGGAAGCCGAGGGTCGCAAGGCCTTCGTCAACGCCGAGATGAGAGATCCCGACGGCACGCTCTGCGCCGAAGCCCACGGTTTGATGGTGCGTTTACTGCCTGGACAGCCCTGAGTCTGTCACCATGGCCGTGTGGCCGGCTCCGACAGTGACACCAAGCGCTCGTCAACCCTGAAAAGCCTGACCACGCCGCGGGCCGCCGCGGCGGCCGGGGTCGCGTTCGCGTTGTTGTTCGGCGCCAACCTGATTCTGATCCGCTCGTCGCTGCCCGAGGGGGCCCAGCCCGGCTCGCAGTGGCTGGACGCCGCCGGCGGCAAGATGAAGATCGCGGCGGTGTTGATGCCGTTCGCGGGGATCAGCTTCCTGTGGTTCATCGGCGTCGTGCGCGACGGGCTCGGCAGGCTCGAGGACCGGTTCTTCGCCACCGTGTTCCTCGGCAGCGGCCTGCTGTTCCTGGCCATGATGTTCGTGACGAGCGCGATCGGAGCGGGTCTGGCCGCAGCCAACAATGCGCTGGGCCACGAACTGCTCGGCCACAGCGAGGTGGCGCTGTTCGGGCAGATGGTGGTGCTGACCCTGTCGAAGACCTATGCGCTGCGGATGGCGGCGGTGTTCATGATCTCGCTGGCCACGATCTGGCTGCGCACCCACCTGATGCCGCGCTGGCTGGTGTATGTCAGCTATCTGCTCGCGGTCGCACTGTTGATCGCCAGTGACGTCAGCATGTGGCTCACGCTGAGCTTCCCGATCTGGGTACTGGTGGTCAGCGTGCTGCTACTCGCCCGCGCGGGTGTGTTCGAGGATCACCAGGCGACCGCCAGGGACCGCAATCCGTAGATGAAGTGAAACGGCCTGAACTCGATGCCGTCGAACGGCTCGGCGCAGGTCAGCGCCGGGAAGCGGCGCAGTAGTGCCGGGAATGCGATGCGCATCTCCATCCGAGCCAGCGGAGCGCCGAGGCAGTGATGCACCCCGTGACCGAATGCCAAGTGGCTCACGATGTCTCGTCTGATGTCCAGTACGTCGGGATCATCGACGAACGACGCGTCCCGGTTGCCGGACGCCAATGACGCCAGCACCAGGCTTCCGGCCGGGATGGCAACACCGGCAACCTCGGTGTCGGCGGTGGTCAGCCGGGGGATGCTGCTGTGCACGATCGACAGCCAGCGCAGTAGCTCCTCGACGGCCGGGGCGACCGCGTCGGGGTCGTCACGGACCGCGGCCAGCTGATCGGGATGGCGCAACAACGCCAGGGTGCCCAATCCCAGCATGTTCGACGTGGTCTCGTGGCCGGCGAGCAGCAGTAGACCGGCGATCCCGATCAACTCGTTGTCGCTGAGCTCGGTGCCGTGGTCGCGTACCAGCATGCCGAGCATGTCGTCACCGGGTGTGCGCCGGGCCGCGGCCACCAGTGTGCCCATGTACTCGCGGCCCTGGCGCACCAACTCCAGACGCTCGGGAATCGGAATGGACAAATCGAGCTGACGGGCGCTGCGCCGCTGGAAATCGTCGCGGTCGGCATACGGCACGCCGAGCAGCTCGCAGATGACCAGCGACGGGATCGGCAGCGCGAACTCGGCGACCAGATCGGCTGGTGCACCGGCAGTCTCGAGTGCATCCAGCCGCGATTCGACGATCTCGACGATGCGCGGCTCGAGTGCCTTCATCCGGCGCACGGTGAACTCGCCGGTCAGCATCCGCCGCAGCCGGGTGTGCTGGGGTGGATCGAGGGCGAGCAGGTTGCCTGCGCGGGCGTTGGCCTGCTCCTCCTCGGGCAGTTGCGGTGCGCCGGGCAACACGAAGCCCGGCGGCCGTCCGTTGGCGAAGTGCTCGTGATCGGACAGCACCGCCCGGACGTCGTCGTAACGCGTGATCAGGTACACCTGCATGCCGAATGCGTTGACGGCGGTGACCACTCCGCTGCCGTCACGGATGTCGCGCAGTTCCGGTGTGGGATCGAACCCGTTGCGCCGCATGTGCAGTGGTGGCAGTGCGGCGGCAGATGTCATCCCACGACGTTACGCGCGTTCGGCCGGCTCGATCTCGTCGCGAGAGAACGCCGGCCACCAGATCGCCGGGCCGATCAGGGTGAACAGCGCCGGGATCACCACCGTACGAACCACGAAGGTGTCCAGCAGGATGCCCAGGCCGACGATGATTCCCAGCTGGGTGAGCACGATCAGGGGCAGTACGCCCAGCACGGTGAACACCGCCGCCAGCACGATTCCGGCGCTGGTGATGACCGCACCGGTCGCTGAGACCGCGCGCACGATCCCGCCGCGGGTGCCGTGCTGCGGGGTCTCCTCGCGAGCACGGGTGACCAGGAAGATCGTGTAGTCCACGCCGAGGGCGACCAGGAACAGGAACGCGAACAGCGGGGTGGTGTTGTCCAGCGCAGGGAAGCCGAGCAGGTGGACGCTCACCCAGCCGCCCAGGCCGAGCGCGGCCATGGTGGACAGCACGGTGGCGGCGACCAGAATCAGCGGCGCCAGCGCCGCCCGCAACAGGATGTACAGCACCGCGAGAACGACGATCAGGATCGCCGGGATCACCACCCAGCGGTCGTGCACCGCGGCATTCTTGGCGTCCAAGGCCTGCGCATCCGATCCGCCCACCAGCGCCTGGGGATCGATCCGGTGGACTGAATCACGAAGGGCGGCAATGGTATCGAAGGACGCGTCGGAAGCAGGCTCGGCGCTGAGCACAACATGCCATTGAGTGAGGCCGTTGGCTGAGTCGCCCGCCGGGTTGACGGAGATGACGCCCGGGGTGGTTCGAATGGCCTGCTCGAGTGCGGGGCCGGCGTCGCTGCGACCGATGACCCGCGTCGGGTCGGTCAGGCCGCTGGGGAAGTGCGCCGACAGCGTCCGGTAACCGGCCACCGAGTCGGCGCTGACCCGGAACTGATCGATCTGGTTGAGCCCCACCGGGGTTGCCAGCAAGCCGGTCGCCAGCACGATCAACACAGCCGTGGAGGCGACGGTGACCCGGCCGGCATGGTTGGACACCCAGTCGGCGACCCGATGCCAGGCGCCGGTGGCGGTGATCTGTTCGCCGCCGGGGCGAGGGACGAACGGCCAGAACAACTTCGGGCCGAACAGTGCCAGCAGCGGCGGCAGCATCAGCAGCACGAACACCGCGGCGACCACCAGCCCGGAGGCGGCCTGGACACCGAGGCTGCGGGTGCTTGGTGACGATGCGAACAACAGGGTCAGCAGGGCCAGCACCACGGTGGCATTGCTGGCCGCGATCGCAGGCCCGGCGAACCGGACCGCGGTGCGCAGGGCCGCCCGATGATCGTCTGTCGAACGCAATTCCTCGCGATAGCGCGAAATCAACAGCAGCGCATAGTTCGTTCCGGCGCCGAACACCAGGACGCTGGTGATGCCGGACGTCGAACCGTCGGCGGTCATGCCGGTGCCCTCGGCGATCGCCGAACCCAGCACCGCGGCCACCCGGTCGGCGAAGGCGATCACCAGAAGAGGCACCAGCCACAGCACCGGCGACCGGTAGGTGATGATCAGCAGCAGCGCGACCACCGCACCGGTGACGGCCAGCAGGGTGAAGTTCGCGCCGGAGAACGCGTTCGCGATGTCGGCGCCGAACGCCGGGCCACCGGTGACGTTGGTTGTCAGGTCGCCGGGCAACCCCGCCTTGGCTGCATCCCGCAGCGACTTGACTTCGTCGTTGAGCGCGAAGCCGGACAGCGTGGGGTCGATCTGGACCGGCGCGAGCGCGGCCTTGCCGTCCTCGGATGCGGTGACCGGAATCGGGGGCCCGCCGGTGCCGGTCGCGGCGACCATCCGCCCGCGGGCCGCGTCGGCGGCCGCCAGATCGGCCTGCGTCAGCGTCGCGCCGTCGGTGCGTGTGACGACGAGGATCACCGGCGCCGCCCCACCGCCGGGGAACTCCTTGAGCAACGCGGCGGCCTTCGCGGATTCCGCGCTGGGAGGAAGCGCCACCGGTGACTGATCGGCCGACGAGCCCTGCCCCAAGACGCCCATCAGACCGCCGCCGATCAGCGCGATGATCAGCGCCAACAGCCAGGAAAAGCGGGTGCTGACAAGTTCGCCGACACGGTCCCAGACGGGTCGCCGGCCCTCGAGTCCTCGATGCATGCCTCCAAGATAGCTTCATTTACTTAACATTTCATCTCCTTAACAGATACTCTGGTGGCATGGACCCATCCGGCCGGCCCGCCCTGGAAGCCGCCGTGGTCGCCGACGTCCAGGCGCTGTCCGCCGAATCCGACCAGATCGGCCGGGCTTTCGCCGGTATCCACCAGCTGTCGGCCAACGACTTCCGCGCACTGGTGCACGTGATGGTCGCCGAGAACTCCGGCACCCCACTGACCGCGGGTGAGCTGCGCACCCGGATGGGACTCTCGGGCGCGGCGATCACCTACCTGGTCGAGCGGATGATCGAGTCCGGCCACCTGCGACGCGACTCCGACCCGACCGACCGGCGCAAGGTGCTCCTGCGCTACGCCGACCACGGCATCGAGGTGGGCCGGGCGTTCTTCACGCCCCTGGCCACCCACACCCACCACGCCCTTGCCGAGGTACCCGACTCTGATCTCGAGGCGGCCCACCGGGTGTTCACCGCGGTGCTGTCGGCGATGACGGACTTTCGCGCCGATCTGAATTCATAACCGGTCCACGTGGCGGCCGCGTCATTTTTGCCGACTTTGCTGCGGGCCATGGTGAAGTAGGCAAAGCTATTGGCGTCTAACGGGTCTTGGGGAATCGGGTGATTGCGCGATGAAGCGAACCAAACAACTCTGCGTCGGCGTCGCGGCGGCAGGCATCTTCGGTCTGGGGTCAACGATCGCGACCGCGGTCGCGTACGCGGATTCGCCGGATTCCACCGCGGGCCCGTCGTCCGGCTCGTCGAAGGCAAGCGCCCACAATGCGGGACCGAAGGCCCGCCCGCGTTCGACCACCGCGGGCGCGGTGAGTCAACCCGCGAAGCCGTCCGCGGTCCGTAAACCTGCAGCGTCGGTACGTACATCGGCAAGCCCAGCGGCAGAGGCGCTTTCGGTGGCCCTGTCCACTCTGGGCATCACGCCGGTGGTCTCCGGCGGCGGCGCGTCCTCGTCGACGGTGTCGCCCGCGGTCGGCCGCAGCCGTCGCGGCCTGGTGATGACGGCAACCGCATCCGCGGCCGCGGCGAGCAACGGCGGATCGGTCAGCACGCTGGCCGCCGGCACGCCGACACACGTGCTGGTGATCGGGATCGACGGGACGAATCTCAGCGCCATCCTGTCCAACCCCGACAACGTCAACCTGCAAGCCCTGATGACCACCGGCACCACTGCGGCGTCGACCATGGTCGGGCACACCACGATCTCCAACCCGTCGTGGACGGGCATCTTGACCGGTGTGTGGAGTGAGAAGACGGGTCTGTTCAACAATGTCTTCACGCCGTGGACCTACGACAAGTGGCCGACGGTCTTCAATCAGCTCGAGGCCGCCGACCCCAACATCGAGACAACGGCGATCGCGGATTGGGAGAACATCGCCCAGATCGCCGGGGCCGGTTCGATTCCCGCCGACGTGATCAAGTTCTTCCCGAAGTACAACAACAGCTGGCTGGATACCGACGACCTGGTGGGTCAGGCGTCCGTCGACGCGATCAACGGCACCACCGCGGGCGTTTCGAGCTTCAATTTCACGTATTTCGTCGGAGTCGACAACACCGGCCACGAGTACGACGCCGGCTCGCAGCAGTACAAGGATGCGCTGAAGAACGTCGACGACAACGTCGGCGACATCATGGCCGCGGTCACCGACTGGAACACCGCGCACCCTGATGAGAAGTGGACCGTGCTGGTGACCACCGACCACGGTCAGGTGCCGTGGCCGACGATCCGGCTCGGCTCGGACATGCGGGCGCACGGCTTCCAAACACCCTGGGAAACAACCACGTTCGTGATCGCCAACGGCACCGCCTTCACCGCGGGCGCGATCAACAACACCTATTCGAACATCGACATCACCCCCACGGTGGATGCACTGTTCGGGCTGACACCGCCGTCCTATTCGGCCGGTTCGCCTCTGATGGACCTCGCCGGAAGTGATTACAAGCCGGTGGTCCCCGGCTTCGACGGGATCAACCAGGCGCTGACCGACGCGATCGCGATGTACGGGTATCCCGACGTCGCGACCAACATTGCCCTGGACCTGCGGACGGTCGTGGGATTCGTTCCCTATTTCGTGTACTCGGTCTTCAACGGCCTCACCGCGGACATGACCGGACCGTTCAAGCTGCCGATCCAGTTCGTCGGAGCGGTGCTCTATCAGCTGGTCAATATCCCGGTGCAGATCATCGCCCGGTTGACCGGGGTGACCGGCAACCAGATCATCCCGCCGGACCTGTGGCCGTACACGCCGGTGCCCGGCGTTCAGCCGTTGCCGCCGGCCACCGCGGTGCCCACTCCGGAGGCCATCGCCGTCTGAGTGTCGGCCCCGCCTGGTTAGCTGGGGGCGTGCTCGACACCGTCGCCGTGGAGAACTACCGGTCGCTGCGCCGGCTGATCCTGCCGCTGCGCGGGCTCAATGTGGTCACCGGTGCCAACGGCTCCGGCAAGTCCAGCCTCTACCGGGCGCTGCGGCTGCTGGCCGACTCGGCCCGCAACGGCGCGGTCAGCGCTCTGGCCCGGGAGGGCGGGCTGAGCTCGACGATGTGGGCCGGGCCGGGCAAGACGGGTCCGGTGAGCCTGAAGCTCGGCTTCGCCGGTGAGGACTTCGGCTACGCCGTGGACTTCGGCCTGCCGCAGGAGACCGAGACGGCTTTCAACCTGGACCCCGAGATCAAGTCGGAAGCCGTGTGGGCGGGTGCGGTGCTGCGGCCCTCGGCATTGCTGGCGCAGCGATCGGTGCGGACCGTTCTGCTGCGCGATGCCGATGACGGCTGGCGCACCGCGGCCACCCTGCGGCCGTTCGACAGCATGCTCAGCGAGGTCGCCGACCCGCAGGCGGCGCCCGAACTGCTGGCATTGCGTGAGCGGGTCCGGTCCTGGCGGTTCTACGACCACGTCCGCACCGACACTGACGCGCCCGCCCGTCAGCCTCAGATCGGCACCCGGACAATGGTTTTGAGCCACGACGGGGCGGACCTTGCCGCGGCGCTGCAGACCATCGCCGAGATCGGTGACGCCGACGCACTGGCCGAGGCCGTGGACAACGCCTTCCCCGGCAGCAGGGTGCAGATCCGCACCGAAGGGCGCTTCGAGGTGACGCTGCGCCAGCCCGGCATGCTGCGTGCCCTCACCGCGGCCGAGCTGTCCGACGGCACACTGCGCTACCTGCTGTGGGCCGCCGCCCTGCTCACACCGCGACCGGCCGAGCTGACCGTGCTCAACGAACCGGAGTCCAGCCTGCACCCCGATCTGTTGCCCGCACTGGCCGCGCTGATCGCGCGGTCCTCGGAACGCTCGCAGATCGTGGTCGTCACCCACTCCGCTGCGTTGGTCGAGGCGCTGCGCAGGCGAGAGCACGACATCAACGCGATCGAACTCACCAAAGAAGCGGGCCAGACCGCGATCGTCGGCCAGGGCCTCCTGGACGAGCCATCCTGGCACTGGCCTGCACGGGGATGAACCCACCTATCCTTGGGCATCATGCGTGTGATGCTGGTCGGGTCGGGTGAGCTGAGTCGGGAGTTGGTGCTGGCGTTCCAGCGACTCGGAGCCGAGGTGGTCGCCGTCGACCGCTACGCCGACGCACCGGCGCACGACGTCGCCGACGAGGCGCTGGTCGTGAAGATCACCGACCCCGATGAGCTGACTGCCGCCATCGCCCGCGTCGAACCGGAGTACGTCGTCGTCGACACCAATGCCGTGGCCATCGACGCGCTCCGGGCGGCCGCCGACAGTGGCGCGACCCAGGTGGTGCCCGGTGTGTACGCCACCCAGCTGAGCCTGGACCGCGAGGGCATGCGCCGGCTGGCCGCCGACGAGCTGGGTCTGCCGACCGCGCCGTTCTGGTTCGCCGGCTCGGTCGCGGAGCTGACCGCCGTCGCCGACCATGCCGGCTTCCCTCTGGTGGTCAAGCCGGTGATCGGGGTCCCGGGGCAGGGCCAGTCGGTGCTGCTGCGCCCCGACGACGTCGAGCCCGCCTGGCAGCGTGCCGTCGCGGCCGGTGGCCGGGTGCCACACAACCGGGTGCTGGCCGAGACCGTCGTCGAGATCGACTACGCCGTCACCTTGCTGACCGTGCGGACCGACGGGCCGGCCGGCCCGGCGCTGCACTTCTGCGAGCCGATCGGACATCGGCAGGTCGACGGTGGTGTCCTGGAGTGCTGGCAGCCCCAGCAGATGACGCTGGCGGCGCTCGGGGCTGCGAAGTCGGTGGCCGCACGGATCGTGCGGGCGCTCGGCGGCCGCGGCGTCTTCGGGGTCGAGCTGCTGGTACGCGGCGACGAAGTGTATTTCTCCGACGTCAGCGTCCGTCCCTACGACAGCGGGCTGGTCACGCTGCGCACCCAGCGGTTGTCGGAGTTCGAGCTGCATGCCCGCGCCGTTCTGGGGCTGCCGGTGGACACCATCATGATCTCGCCGGGCGCCGCGGAGGTCACCTACGGCGGTGCCGAGGAGAGCGCCGGCCGCGCCGACATCAACCCGGCGGTGCTGGCCGAGGCCATGGCCGTGCCGGAGAGCGATGTGCGCCTGCTGGGCCGGCACGAAGGCGCCGCCCGGTTGCGGCTGGGGGTCGCGCTGGCGACCGCATCCGATGTCACCGCCGCCCGCGATAGGGTTCGCCAGGTGTCGACCGCCTTGCACCGGCTGTGGCAGCCGTGACCGAACGTGAGGACGACGGCGCCAGTCCGCTGCCCATTCTGATCGCCCTGGGTATTGCGGTGTTGGTGCTCGCCGCGGTGGGGATCGCATGGCTGGTCGACGACACCAAGCCGATGAGTGAGGACGTGCTCGTCGGCCGCGCCGCGGTCGGACAGAACGACGCGCTGCAGCGCGACAACTACCCGGATTTTCGCAAGTACACCTGCGCCGCGCAGCGGGGTGTCGAGGCGGATGTTCTTGGCAGCCAACAGAAGTCGAAGGCCGCACGCGGTGCTCGATACGTCGACGATGTCACCGACGTGAAGATCGACGGCGACAAGGCCACCGCCACCGTCGTCTACCACTTCGAGAAGGCGGCGGACGCCAAGCTCAAGACCCCGATGACCTTCGTCCGGGAGAACGGGGAGTGGACCGTCTGCTCGCCCGGTCCGGTCTGAGAGTCATCCAGAATCGTGTGGAAGGATCGGCCGGGTGAGTTACGCAGGAGATATCACCCCTGAGGAGAGCTGGAAGCTGCTCAGTGAGAACCCCGACGCGGTGCTGGTGGACTGCCGCACCGACGCCGAATGGCGATGGGTCGGTGTGCCCGATCTGTCCAGCCTGGGCCGCAATGTGGTGTTCGTGGAGTGGAACCGCAGCAACGGTCAGCACAATGAGCAATTCGTCGCCGAGCTGAACGCCGCCGGCGTGACGGCCGGCGATCGCCCGGTGGTGTTCATCTGTCGCTCTGGGAATCGCTCGATCCCCGCAGCGGAGACGGCGACCGCAGCGGGAATCGCGCCCTCCTACAACATGCTTGACGGGTTCGAGGGCCAGCTCGATTCCGACGGTCATCGCGGAAGTAACGGCTGGCGCGCCCTGGGTCTGCCCTGGAAGCAGTCATGACCGACTCGACTGATCCGGTGCCGTCGGTCCGTATCCCCGCACCGCTGCCCGACGGCGTGAGCCAGGCGACCATCGGGGTTCGGGGCGGGCTGTTGCGTTCGGAGTTCGAGGAGACCGCCGAAGGGCTGTATCTCACCTCGGGCTACGTGTACTCCTCGGCCGCCGAGGCCGAGAAGGCGTTCACCGGCGAGATCGACCGGTACGTCTACTCCCGCTACGGCAACCCGACGATCTCGATGTTCGAGGAACGCCTGCGGCTGATCGAAGGTGCACCTGCCGCTTTCGCCACCGCATCGGGGATGGCCGCGGTGTTCACCTCGCTGGGCGCGCTACTGGGTGCCGGCGACCGGTTGGTGGCGGCGCGCAGCCTGTTCGGCTCCTGTTTCGTGGTGTGTAACGAGATTCTGCCGCGCTGGGGTGTGGAGACCGTCTTCGTCGACGGCGACGACCTCTCGCAGTGGGAAGAGGCGCTGTCGGTGCCGACGCAGGCCGTGTTCTTCGAGACCCCGTCCAATCCGATGCAGTCGCTGGTCGACATCGCCGCGGTCTCCGAGATGGCACACGCTGCCGGGGCAAAAGTTGTGCTGGACAACGTTTTTGCCACCCCGCTGCTGCAGCAGGGCATCCCGCTCGGTGTGGACGTGGTGGTGTATTCGGGCACCAAGCACATCGACGGTCAGGGCCGGGTGCTCGGCGGTGCGATCCTCGGCGACAAGGAGTACATCGACGGTCCGGTGCAGAAACTGATGCGCCACACCGGCCCCGCGCTGTCCGCGTTCAACGCCTGGGTGCTGTTGAAGGGCCTGGAGACGATGGCGGTGCGGGTGGACTATTCGAATCGCTCCGCGCAGCGCGTCGCCGAGTTCCTGGAAGCCCAGCCGGGCGTCAACTGGGTGAAATACCCGTTCCTGGAATCGCATCCGCAGTTCGACCTGGCGAAGCGGCAGATGCGCGGCGGCGGCACGGTGGTGACATTCGAACTGGATGGCGGCAAGGCTCGGGCTTTCGAGGTGCTCGACAAGCTTCAGGTCATCGACATCTCGAACAACCTCGGCGACGCCAAGACGCTGATCACGCATCCGGCGACCACCACGCACCGCGCGATGGGGCCGGAGGGCCGCGCCTCGATCGGGCTCGGCGACGGGGTGGTCCGGATCTCGGTGGGGCTGGAAGGCACCGAGGACCTGATCGCCGACCTGGATCGCGCGCTGGGCTAGCGGTGTCCCGGAAATCCGACGCCAAGAAGGCCCGCCGCAAGAAGCGGCAGGCGAGTCGTGACGAGCGCTGGTTGCCGGGCGACGTCAAGGGCGCCCTCGACGACGTCGACGTCGAATTGGCCCAAGCGGTCGAGACATTCGACGAGTGGCTGACAGCGCGGGGCTGGACATTCGACGCCGAGTTCTCCACCGACACACTGATCAGCTGGTTCTTCGAGCCGTCGGCTGCCGCGGTGGTCGACGAGGGGTACGAGCCGGTCACCCGGATCTGGATCACGGCGTCCGGTGAGGACGACGACTTCCCGGAGCGGGTCAAGGCGGTGCTGGTCGGCACCGGCGAAGACGCCGGTGCTCTCTACGCCGTCGAGCCGGAGGTGCTTCTCGCTCAGATCGATCCGATCGAGGCCTACCGGCCCGGTGATGCCGTGCCGGTCCTCGGCGAGGCCTAGGCGCCCGCTAATCCTGCTGCGCGTCCTCCACGACGCCGGTGGCGCTCTGAGCTCGCTTCTCGTAGGCGGCGCGGGCCGTGGTGTCGAAGTCGAGGAACACCCGGTCGGTGCCCATCTTCTTGGACAGCCAACGGCGGCCGCGGGGCGGCAGGAACATCACTGCCGTGGCCAGGAAGCGTGAGTAACCCGGAACGGAGATCGACGTCGTGGGATTGTCCAATGCCTTGACCACCGCCGCGGCGATGTCCTCGGGCTGCACCGGTTTGGTGGCCGCGGTGGTGTGAGTGCCCGAGATCAGTTCGGTGTTGGTGAATGTCGGCATGACACAACTGATCTGGACGCCCTGGGGCGCGTACTCGTCCGCAAGCCCGGTGGACAGCCCGACCACGGCGAATTTGGTTCCCGCGTAGAGCGCCTGGCCGGGCACCGCGAGCATGCCGGCCATCGAGGCGATGTTGACGATGTGGCCGCTGCGGCGCCGGACCATTTCCGGCAGCACCAGGCGGCAGCCGGTCACCACACCGTAGAAGTTGACCTCCACGGCGGTGCGCACCGCCTGATCGGAGTGGTCGAGGAACGGCCCGACCGGCATGACCCCGGCATTGTTGATCAGCACGTCGATGTGTCCGCCGCCGTCGGCGCGGGCCTTGTCCAGGAACGTCGCGAACGACTCGGGATCACTGACGTCGAGGGGGTAGCCCGAGACCGGCCCCAGCTTGCTGAGCTGGGCGACGGCCGACTCCTCGAGCGTCACATCGCGGTCGCCGATGACCACGCGCGCGCCGCGCTGCAGAAGGGCCCGTGCGGTCGCGAAACCGATACCCCGGGCGGCGCCGGTGATCGCGATGGTCTTGCCCCGGATGTTGTCCATGACCCGAAACTTTACAGGTGTCAACTTTTGGGGGAAAGGGGCAGAATGATCAGATGCACCGCCTGCGCTTCGTCCCTGTCGACGAGGACGACGCGCTCGCCGCGCCGCTGCTCGCGGAACTCGCCGTCGAGTACGCCACCCGCTATGAGGCTCCCGAAGCGGGGGTGGCGCGCGGTGGCTGCGCGACCATCCGGCCGACCAGTTCCACCCACCCGACGGCGGCATGCTCATCGGGCTGCTCGGCGATCAGCCGGTGACGGGCGGAGCGTTCTGTCGCTTCGACGACGACACCGCCGAACTCAAACGGATCTGGACCGACAGCCGGCATCGGCGTCAAGGCCACGCCGCCGCGCTACTCGCAGCCCTGGAAACCGAGATCGCCCGGCGCGGGTATCACCGCATCTACCTCACGACCGGCAACCGGCAGCCCGAGGCCGAAGCGTTGTACGACAGCTCCGGCTACAGCCGTCTCGATCAACCGTTGCCCAGTGATGCCGAGCAATATCCGGTCGCCTTCGTCAAGGTGCTGACGAGCGGGTAGCCGGGCACCTTTGAAATCAGGCTGATTGCAACCCCCGGTTCCGGAATGCGTTCTGCCACCGTGCGTTAGACAGTTGTGTGATGGCGCAAAACCTTCTGCATCTCGGTATCGCGCTCGACGGCTACGGATGGCACCCGCGGGCATGGCAGCAGACCCTGGCCGCCGACCCGGCGATCAGCCCGGTGACGTCCGGCCGGTACTGGGCCGAGCTCGCGCGCACGGCCGAACGCGGGCTGCTGGACTTTCTGACCATCGACGACAGCTTCATCGCTGCGCCCGGGCGCCGGGAGGGGACTGTCCCGCACCGGCTCGCGGGGCGGGCTGACGCCGTTCTGGTCGCGGCCAGGATCGCGCCGGTCACCCACCACATCGGGCTCATTCCGGTGGCCACCGTCACCCACACCGAACCGTTCCATGTTTCCAAGGCGATAGCGACGCTGGATTTCGTCTCTCGAGGCCGGGCCGGCTGGCAAGTCCGAGTCAGCCCGTCCGAAGACGAGGCGGCGGCGTTCGGCCGGCGAAGCGTGCCCGACGGCAACGAATTATTCGACGAGGCAACCGACTTCGTCGATGTGGTGCGACGTTTGTGGGACAGCTGGGAGGACGACGCCGTCATCCGCGATGTCAGCACCGGCCGCTACGTCGACCGCGACAAGCTGCACTACATCGACTTCGTCGGCAAGTACTTCTCGGTCAAAGGCCCGTCGATCACGCCACGCCCGCCGCAGGGCCAAACCGTGGTGGGCGCGCTCGCCCACGCGAAGCGGGTCTACGAATTCGCCGACGCGTCAGCCGATCTGGTTTTCATCACCCCGACTGATGAGGAGTCGGTTCGGGAGATTGTGAACCAGGTGAGCATCGCCAAGCCGATCGCCGATCTCGTGGTGAGCTTCGGCGGCGGGGACGACTTCGGTTCTGATGCACTGATATTCACCGGTAGTCCGGCTCAGCTGGTGGAGCTGCTGGTGGGGTGGCACGACCTCGGCGTGCCCGGGTTCCGCCTGCGCCCGGCGGTCAATGCCACCGACCTGCCGATCATCGTCGACGAGGTGGTCCCACTGTTGCAGCGGACCGGACGGTTCCGCACCGGCTACCGGGACGACGAGACCCTGCGGGAACGGTTCGGCCTGCCGGCCGCCGTCAACCGCTACGCGACAGCGGGCGTGTCATGACCGTCCCGCTGTCGATCCTCGATCTGTCGCCCATCAGCTGCGGAAGTGATGCCGCCACCGCGCTGCACAACACGGTCGATCTTGCTCGGCACGCAGAACAGTGGGGCTACCGCCGGTATTGGGTGGCCGAGCACCACTTCGTCGCGGTCGCGAGTTCGGCGCCGGCCGTGCTCATCGGTCAGATCGCCGCGGCCACCGAACGGATCCGGGTCGGTGCCGCCGCTGTGCAACTCGGGTACACCACCGCGCTGGCGGTCGTCGAGAGCTTCGGCATGCTCGAACAGTTCTACCCCGGGCGCATCGACCTGGGGCTCGGGCGCTCGGGCCAACGCCGACGAGAGGTCGAGTGTGGCGAGCAGCCGCCGCAGGACGCCCTGCCGTGGCGCGAAGTGGACGGTGTCGTCGTGCCGACCGCGTTCGACACCCGGACATTGCTCGCCAGCCCGCAGATGCGGGCGCTGTCAACCGTTCTCACCCAACCAGAAGCTGTGCCGCCCGACTTCGCCGACCAGGTAGGCGAGGTCCTCGCGCTGCTCGACGGTAGCCACACCGTGCAGGATTTCCCGGTTCACGCGGTGCCGGGGGAGCGTTCGGGCCTGATCCCGTGGATCTTCGGCAGCAGCAGGGGTCAGAGTGCCGAGGTGGCCGGTGCGCGGGGTCTGCCATTCGTGGCGAGTTATCACATCACTCCCAGCTCGGCACTGGACGCGGTGGAAGCCTATCGGGCCGCCTTCAGCCCGTCACCGCAGCTGTCGCAACCACACGTGGTGGTCTCGGCCGATGTCCTCGTCGCCGACGATTCCGCCACCGCGCACCATCTGGCGAAGCCGTTCGGGCGGTGGGTGTATTCCATCCGGGCACAAGGTGGGGCGGTGCCGTATCCAGACCCCGACACCGTCGAGCCGCTGACCGGCGAGGAGCGCGCCGTGGTCGAGGACCGGCTCGCCACCCAATTCGTCGGCGACGCCGAGGAGGTGGCCGACAAGCTGGCCGCTCTGCAGCGGGTCACCGACGCCGACGAGTTGGTGGTGACCACCGCGACTCATCGGCATGCCGACCGGCTGCGCTCGTACGAACTATTGGCCAAACGGTGGGGTGTCACGGCATGACTCGAGAAGGTAAGCAGCGCAAGCAAGTACACCTGTCTGCGCACTTCCCCGGGGTGAACAACACCACGGTGTGGTCCGATCCGGAGTCGGGTAGTCAGGTGGACTTCGACTCCTTTGTCCACCTCGCCCGCAAGGCCGAAGAGGGGTTGTTCGACTTCTTCTTCCTGGCCGAGGGGTTGCGACTGCGTGAGCACCGCGGGCGGATCCACGACCTGGATGTGGTGGGCCGCCCCGATACCTTCACGGTGCTGGCGGCGCTCGCGGCCGTCACCGAGCACATCGGTTTAGCGGGCACGATCAACACCACGTTCAACGAACCGTTCGAAGTGTCACGGCAGTTCGCCAGCCTCGACCATCTCTCGGACGGGCGCGCCGCATGGAACATGGTGACGTCCTCGGATGCGTTCACCGGCGAAAACTTCAGACGCGGTGGATTTCTCGACCACGCCGACCGTTACCGTCGCGCCGAGGAATTCGTCACGGTCGCCCGAGAGTTCTGGGACAGCTGGGATACCGACTCCGAGCGTATCCGGACGGTGTCGCACCGCGGGCCGCAGTTCGACGTCCGCGGGGTGGCTACCCTGTCCGGCGGGCGGCAGGGACACCCGGTGTTACTGCAGGCCGGTGACTCCGACGAGGGCCGGGACTTCGGCGCCAAGCACGCCGACGCGTTGTTCACCGGGCACGGCGCACTCGACGACGGGCAGCGCTACTACACCGACGTCAAATCCCGCGCGGTCGCACACGGCCGAAACCCGGATCACCTCAAGGTGTTTCCGGCCGCGACGTTCGTGCTGGGCGACAGCGCCGCCGACGCGGAAGAGAAGGCGCGCCATATCCGGCGCCAACAGGTCAGCCCGCAGACCGCGATCGCGATGCTCGAACAGGTCTGGCAGCGCGACCTGTCCGGTTACGACCCGGACGGGCCGCTGCCCGACGTCGAACCCGCCGATGACCCGACGGTCACGCAGGGCCGGGTCCGGCACGGTGACCCCAAGGCGCTGGCCGCCTCCTGGCGGCAGCGGGCCGAGGCCGACAACCTGTCCATCCGCGAACTGGTCATCGCGGTCACCAGCCGGCAGCAGTTCGTCGGGACCGCCGACCATGTCGCGGCCGAGATCGACCGGCATGTGCAGGCCGACGCCTGCGACGGGTTCATCCTGGTGCCGCACCTGACGCCGCACGGGCTGGACGCCTTCATCGACACCGTCGTGCCGCTGCTGCAGGAGCGCGGCGTATACCGCACCGAGTACGAGGGCAGCACCCTGCGGGAGAACCTCGGACTCAAGCCGCCCGAGCGCTCCAGTCAGGCCGGCGTCGCCTGACGCGCCGCGTCCCGAACCGGTCCGGTCCACAGATCGCCGTGCCCGGGAATCAGCACATCGACGTCCAGCATCGCCAGCGCTGACAGGCTGCGCACACAGCCCGGCTCGTCATGGTTGAACACCCGGTGCAGTAACTGCGGACCCTTGACCGGCGACAACGGATGCCCGGTCACCAGGGCGTCGCCACTGATCAGGACGTTGTCGACGACGTAGGAGCAGTGGCCGCCGGTGTGGCCCGGTGTCGGCACCGCCAACGGCCGGCCGGGCAGCGTCTCGGCTATCGCCGGGGTGAGGACATCCGCGGTCGGAATGCCGTCGTGGATCAGCGCGCCCTTGCGCACGATGTCCAGCGACCACTTCACCCAGCGGGGTTGCCAGGCATGCCGCACCAGATCGACCGGGGATGCCTGCTGCAGATACTCGCGTTTGGCGTGGCCGACCTCGTCGGCATGGCAGTAGACCGGGGTGCCGTGCGTGTTGGCGATCCAGATCGCCGTGCCGAGGTGGTCGACGTGGGCGTGGGTCAGCAGGATTGCCGTCACATCGGTCGGGCCGAACCCGAGTTTCCGCAGCGAGCCCAGGACGTCATCGCGGCTGCCGGGGAATCCGGCGTCGATCAACATCACACCCGCGTCGTCGGCGACCACCGTCCAATTGACCAGCGGCGTCTGCGCCATGTGCACGCGGTCGGTGATAGCGGTCAGGGCCACGGCCATGCCGCGAGTGTAGGCCCGCACCCTCGACTAGGACTCGGCCGCTCGCTGTGCACCAAAGGGGAGTAGAAACGAGGGCGTGGCTGAACTGAAACTGGGATACAAGGCGTCGGCGGAGCAGTTCGCGCCGCGCGAGTTGGTCGAGCTGGCGGTGCTGGCCGAGGCGCACGGGATGGACAGCGCGACGGTCAGCGACCACTTCCAGCCGTGGCGTCACGAGGGCGGGCATGCACCGTTCTCACTGGCGTGGATGACGGCGGTGGGGGAGCGCACCAAGCGGCTGGTCCTCGGCACGTCGGTGCTGACCCCGACCTTCCGATACAACCCCGCCGTGATTGCACAGGCGTTCGCCACGATGGGCTGTCTGTACCCGGATCGGATCTTCCTCGGGGTCGGCACCGGTGAATCGCTCAACGAGATCGCCACCGGCTACGAGGGCGAGTGGCCGGAGTTCAAGGAGCGGTACGCGCGGCTGCGCGAGTCGGTGCGGCTGATGCGGGAGCTGTGGCTGGGCGACCGGGTCGATTTCGAGGGTGAGTACTACAAGACCAAGGGTGCTTCGATCTACGACGTGCCCGAAGGTGGCATCCCGATCTACATCGCCGCGGGTGGTCCGCAGGTGGCCAAGTACGCCGGCCGTGCGGGTGACGGGTTCATCTGCACCTCCGGCAAGGGCGAGGAGCTCTACAAGGACAAGCTGATCCCGGCGATGAAAGAGGGTGCCGAGGCGGCGGGCAAGAACCCCGACGACATCGACCGGATGATCGAGATCAAGATCTCCTATGACACCGATCCCGAACTGGCGCTGGAGAATACCCGGTTCTGGGCGCCGCTGTCGCTGACGGCCGAGCAGAAGACCAACATCCACGATCCACTCGAGATGGAGAAGGCCGCCGACGAGCTGCCCATCGAGCAGGTCGCCAAGCGGTGGATCGTGGCTTCCGATCCCGACGAAGCGGTCGAGAAGGTCGGCGACTACGTAAGATACGGTCTCAACCACCTGGTGTTCCACGCCCCGGGCCACGATCAGCGCCGATTCCTCGACTTGTTCCAGCGGGATCTGGAGCCGCGGTTGCGCAAGTTGGGCTAAGTGCGGTCCGAATTCTCGAAACCGGCGAAGCGCAGCCACTTTCCGGCTGCGGTCATCAGTTCATCAAACGGCTTGAGCTGCAGCTCGGGATACTGCTCGGCGAACTTGGTCGACGGTAGTTTCCTTGCGGTGCCTTGAAGCCACCAAAGCTGTTTGGTGACAGTAGGTTCGGGCTCGATGGGCTGAGGTTCGGTAATCGGTGGCGAGATGCGATCCTGCAACTGCTGCTTCAGCCGGCCTTTGGTGCCGGCGCTGAGTCGACGTTTGATAGCGCGGGCCGGCGCAATGTTGAGGATCTGCTGGATTTTCTGGAAGTTGCTCTCGTCGTACTTTGCATCGCCAAGCAGACGTATCGTCGATGGATCAACGCCCACCTCGTGTGCAATGGCGCGATAGTAATCGGCCCAGGTGAGCGTCTCGTTGTCGGCGATGTTGAAGACATCGGAGCGGGGCGCAGCGGACTTCGCCAGTTGAACCAGGTGCTCGATGAGGTTGTCCACGTGGATCAGATTGCACATCCCGCGCCCGCCGTTCAGCAGGTAGGCAGTGCCGTCAATCAACGCCTTGGCCGGCTCCACGAGCCATCCCGACCCTGGTCCCCAGATCAGTCCCGGTCGCAGGATTACTGTCTGCACCGGCCCGGCGGACTGGGAGCGCAACCACGCTTCGGCAGCGGATTTCGCCTGGGCGTACTCCATCCAGTGCTTTCCATCTGGTACCGAATCGTCGTTCAGACCGTGAGTCTCTGCCCGTCCGAATACCTCAGCGGAACTCATGTGCACGAACAGGGGAACGTCCGCCTTCTGGCATGCGGCGTGAATGGACTGAGCGTCGCCGACCGTGCGCTTGTCGTCTCCCATGGTCAGGTTCACCACCGTTCCGCACCCCTTCAGTAGCGGAACCAGAGATGCCGGATCGGAAGCATCACCATGCACGGTGCGAATGCCGAACCGCGCCAACCGACCCTGACTGCGCGGGGATCGGACGATGGGCACGAGGGGTATGTCGCCGCGAAGTTCGGCACGTTCTATGAGACGGGCGCCGACGAAGCCCCCGGCCCCGATGATGGCGATGGGTTTCATTGCGGCTGACCGGCCTTCCAGTGCTTGGCCCGCGCGGCCACCTGTTCGTCTTCCGGCAGCCAGGGGCACTCCAGCGGCTCGGCTCGCTCGTAGGCCTGGTCAATGGCGGCTTGCACACTCGCGGCCTGGACGCCGGTCACGGGAAATACTTCGCCGTAGCGAATGCATCTGAGCATGGCGATCAACTCGGCCTCGAAGCACGGGCCGTAACCGGCGGGCCGGTTCCGCTTGCCGCCCGTTGGCGCAAGGTCCGCGGGCCACGATGTCTCGGCCGGTACCAGCGACCATCCCCGCGGGGTCTTGCGGCGATAGGTGCGAATGTCGGCATTGTCCAGAATCACCTCACCTGAGGAACCCCGGATCCGCAGACCATTATTCAGCGGGTACTCCCAGCTGACCTGCATGACGCCGCGGCCTCGCGGAAACACCAGCGACAGAAGCGAATTAGTCTCGACTCCCCCTTCGAAACTGTCGTCGAATGAGCGAGTTACCACCGGATCGCCAAAAATCCAGGCCAACTGATCCAGCATGTGCACGCCGATGTCCAGCAGCACGCCGCCGCCGGAACGTTCGCGTCGGAATGCGGCGTCGGTGGCCGCCTTCCAGCCATAGGTGCCCCCCTCGCGGTAGGTGAACTCGAGGTCATCCCCGAGGTCGCCGTTTGCGACGAGTCGTGCGACGTCGGCGAAATTCGAGTAGAACCGCCGGGGATACGCCACCCCCAGCGTCCTGTTGGCTTTCGCTGCTGCCGCGTTCATGCGATCTGCATCGGCCACCGTTGTCGTCATGGGCTTCTCGCACAGCACATGGCAACCGTGTTCGAATGCCGCACACGCATGCTCGGCATGCAGAGCGGGCGGTGAGGCGATGATGGCGAGATCGTATGAGCCGTCCCGAAACGCCGCCGCGCAGTCAGGGTAGGCGCGCGCCCGCTTGAACTTCGACGCGATCTGGCGCCCTCGTGATTCGTTGGGGTCGACGACGCCCAAGACCTCGACGGCCTTCGCCTTTTCCAGTCGCTGCAAAGGGAATTGGTAGAGCTCCTCAACCACGGCTCCTGCACCGATCAGGAGGATACGGATCATCGACAGCCTCTCTGCGCGGAGCCCCGCCCCTACCGGTTCATTCTCGAGCCAAGCCTAGTACCCCGGGGACGGGCAGATAGGTCTAATCCTGTTCTGCGCGCCCCGCGGTAGGCGGCACCAGCAGCCGCAGGACCCGGGAAATCAGCGGTTCGAGCCGCGCAGGGGTATGCGACATGAGTCGACTCGGCAGCGTGGGGTCGACCATCGGCAGTATCGCAAATACTCGAAGACCGATGAGGTAGGTGATGATCGCGGCGGGTAAGGCGACCACCAACGACCATGCGCCGCCTATGTTTAAGACCACCACATACGCCACCGCGCCCTGTGTCACCGCCGCAAGCGTTATCGCTCCCAGCGCGCGATACGGTGGGTGGAATCCGGTTTGTATTGCCGTGCAAATGATTTCGATGGCAATGACCAGTACTTGGACGATCCCTCGTGACCAGGCTGCTCCCATCAACCCGTATCGGGGTATCACCAGGAAGCTCAGCAGGATCAGAGCGGCCAGGCCAACGGCGTTGGACACCACGAGAATCTTGGTCTTACTCAGGCTCAGCATGAGGTTGTTGTTGGTACCGCCGACACTGCAGATCCCAACGACGATCAGCAGTATCGATGCAACCGAGGCGGCTTCGGCGAATTCATCACCGAAGATCAGCGGGACCAATACCGGCGTGATCGCCGCAAGGCCGAGGCAGAGCGGAAACATCACCAACGCCATCAGCGCGGTCATCGTCCGGTACAGGCGCATCATGTGGTCGTGGGCGCCTTGACCGCTCTGCTCGCTGAAACGTGGGAGCAGGGCCGACAGGAAGAGCTGCGGCAGTTGCGACGCCATCTCGGCCACAGTCAGTGCGGCCGCGAACAGGCCAACGGCGGCGAGCGTGGCGTAGTGCTCGAGGAAGACGATCTGCGTTCGGCCGAACAACAGCTGGCCGGTCAGCGCGATCATCCAGCTCACCAGCGTGAACCTGAAGACTTCTTGTCTGAGGTCCGGACGGACGCGGGGCTTGTTGCGTAGCAGCGGCAAGGCCCGGCGGGCGGGGAGGATAGTGGCGGCGATATTGCCGGCGAGAGCACCTGGGACCCCGAACAGCCAGGCGCCGAGCACCGTTGTTGTCACCCTCAGCAGAGCCGAGACGGAGGAGATGCGAGCGAGCTTGTCGAATTGCTGCTCGCCTCTGAGATTGTAGAGATACAGGTCAGACAGTCTCCAGCAGATGAACCACGTCAAAGCGACTGCGATGACGACGATCTGGGAGGTATCGGAAAGCCCGGTGAGTGCACCTCTGCCTGGCCCGTCAAGGTAGAAGAACAAGACCACCGCAGCCACGATCGCGACAGCCACGGACAGCCGCAGGATCGCTCCGACCAGGGCGGCTACCTCATCGTCTCTGCCCATGGCACGGAGGCTGGGGATGAATCGCTGCTGTACGACATCGCTGCCCACGGTCGCGACCGCCACGGTGAGCGTGATGCACCAGATGATGTAGGCAACGACGCCAAGGTCGTCAGGCCCGAGCAGTCGGGCGGCAATCGCGCTGCCGACGAAGCCGGAGAGAGTGACGGCGGCACCGGAGATGGCGCCGAGAAGTGTGTTGCGGGCAAAATTCGGCGGCGCCAACCTTTATTCCTTAGAACATGACTGGCCGAGCCCGATGCGGTGCACAGGAGTCATGGTGTCATCTCCACGGAGCGAAGAAGGAAAGATCGGCATGTGGTCTCCGGTCTCACCGAGCGTTTCGGCGCCTCTTGACGACGACCCAGCCGATCAAGGCCGCCAATACCGCCAGTGCGGCAACGGCCGCGACCGAGTATCCGATCCATCCCGGAGCACCTCGATCGCGTGCCGCCGCCCCATCCAGCCCGAGTAGGCCCAGCGCGGCCGCTGGCCAGAACCCAACGTCCGGGCCACCCCGACAGGCCGATCCGTCGGTCTCTCCGGGATTCTTCACCCACAGCAGCCCATCGAGTGTGCCGCCGTGGAACAGCTGAGGTGGCTGTCCCAATCGCGCTCCCGGCGGGTTGCAGGTGGTGTCTTGGGTGCCTGCGCCATTTCGGCTGATGTCGATCACGTAGTGCGCGTCGTCGATGCCGAGCTTGCTGAGTTCGATACGCACGCTCTCGGCATACCGGACTTCGCCTTCTGTCGTGTTGAAGTTCGACACGTTGAGGCTGAAGCCGGCAACTTTGTCGACGTCGACCTTTTTCAATCGGTCCGCGGCCTCGGCTGCGCTCAGCCAGTTCTCATGTCCTGCATCGATATAGACCCGCGCCCCCGTCGCCGAAAGCGTGTCGACTGCATATCGCAGCGTGCCCAGGCGATCGCCCTGCTCGCACTGTCCCAGCTGCGGAAGTGCGTCGGGTTCGAGGATGACGATCGCGTTGACATGACCCATCAACGCGGCGGCGGCGCCGTCGACCCAGTCCCGGTACTCCTGCTCATCGCGTGCACCGGTGTAGACCTGATCACCGGGCGTGGGGCCGCCGCAATCGAGATGAGGGATCCGGTAGAGCACGATCGTCGGGATTGCATTCGCCAACGTCGCGCCCCAGAGGTAGTCGCGAATGTCATGCTGGACAGTCGTAGTCGTGGACCAATCGGAGAACCACTTGGCTTGCGGCGTTTCGGCGATCGGATTGAATCGGGAGTCCTCCCGCGCCGCCGCGATCGCCTGCAGTTGTGGATCGCGATACAACGTCGCGTTGACCGGCTTACTGCCCTCTATCGTTCCCGAAGAGGGACCATCTGACCGTTGCCCCGAATAGGCGACTGCAGCGAAAGCCAGCAGGATCACGAAGACTGAAGCCGCTGCAGTAGCGAAAACGGTGCGCTTTTCTCCTCGCTTGACGCGCCGCCACCATGACGAAATCGGACCGGCTCGCCGGTCGCTCACCGGCTAGGGCTTTCTTGGTGTACTTCTTCACGTCGCGCCAAGAACAAGATCGCAAGTGGAACGATTGTGACGGTCCAGTTCGTCGACCAATCGACATAACCCAGCGGCACCTCCAGCCATCCACTGACGGCAATCGCGGCGACAATCATTGCGCCGATTACCAAGTAGCGGCTTTTCGGTGCCGTGATGACATACATCTGCACGAGCAGCGACCCGAGAGCGAGGACGGCGAGCACAGCCCCGCCGGTGGCGACGAACTGTACGAACTGATTGTGGCCTGAGTAGGCCCCCGAGATCAGAGTGGTTGTTTCGCTCTTCGTGATTCGCGAATACCAATCCCTGCCGCCACCAAACAGAAGCGCCCGCTCGACCCAACGCGTCAGCGACCCGTTCCAGATGACTCCACGGCCGGTGTAGGCATCGGGATCCCATCCGCTGGACGACAGCCATCCCGTCAACGGCACCACGCACATGACCACAAGTAACGCGCCGGTTGCGAGACGGGCCACCGTTGACGCCACACGGCGCCAGCCGAACTCGGCAATAACCCAGATAACGGCACCCAACAGCAGGGAAACCGCCGCTGCGAACATGGAATTACGAGCCGACGACCACGCGATGGCGAATGCCACGATCGCCAACCCCGGGAACCGCAGCCACCAACGCGGCAGCAGGACCACCGCTGCGATCCCGACGGAGAGATAGACACCCAGGCTGTTCTCCTGGGTGAACATTCCCTGCAGCAATCCCAGGGAGGGGAACACCGCCTTGTCGGGGCGGACGCTCAACACCCCTTCCGCAAGATGCGCTCGGCCGGCATCCGGCAGCAAGACACCGAACGCGATCGCGATGGCCGCCGTCAGCACCACGAGCACTCCCAGCGCGATGAGCACACGAGGGCGGGGGCGCAACGCTGCCAGCGCCAAAATCAGCACCACGTAGAGCACACCCTCGGGGGTTGGCCAGCTGCCGGAATATAGGTTGCGAATGATGATGTACAGCCAGGGCGCCAGCAGGACAGCGAGCCGCCACAGGCCCGGCCGGGTGACGTCGTTGATGCGGAAGATGATGATGCCGACGCACAGAAGGACCGCAAGCAGGTAGAACAGTTTGGAGACGGCGTTGGCGGCGGGCGGCCAAATCGGATCTGCACCGATCGGGACGAACACCTTTTCTGCAGTGATCGATAGGGCGATGAGCGAGCCGATTGCCCGGACCCACAGAATGACGATGAGCAACACCGCTGCTGCATCACACGTGATGAACAGCCGGCCTCTCCGGTGCATCGGTCCCTCCGCTCGCACTGCCCGGACCGTGCCATCGCGATGGTGCACGCACGGGAAGTGTGGATGTTACCGGCTGGTGAGCATCACTATCGGCAACGCGCTCCCTGCTTCACCGGGCTTTCCTTGGCCGCCGCGACGCTTCCAAGCTACCGTCACGTGGCGGGCGTTCTGGTGGTTGCTGTCCGAAGTGCGCAGCGCGAGAGGGGAAGCCGATGAGTGCACCACGACTGAAGGTCCTGATGTCGACGGGACCGCTCAAGCACCATGACAACCCATACCTGCAGCAGCTGGTCACCGATCTGAGTGATCAGGTAGACGTGCAGCCACTATCGTGGCGCACCGCCCTCTTCTTTCGTCCTGACGTCTTCCACGTGCACTGGCCTGAGCAGCTGTATCGCGCCAACGGGCGAGCGAAGACGATGGTCAAGCGGGTCTTGGTGGCGATACTGCTTCTGCGGTTGCGTGCGCGCCGAGTGCCTGTCGTTTTGACCGTGCACGACCTCGCGCCCCACGACCAAGACCGAGGCTTCGAGCGGTTGCTGTCGCGCGCACTGGAGCGAATGTTCGCCCTCCGTATCTACCTCAACGAGTCGGAGCTCAATGACCCAGCGCGCGGGGTGGTCATTCTGCACGGGGACTACCGTGGCTGGCTGCAAAAACAAGGTGTCGACCTGACGCCACGGGAGCCCCACCGAGACGTCATCCTGTTCGGATTGCTGCGGCGATACAAAGGGATCGAAACCCTCATCACCGCCGCACGCGATGCGGATGCAACGCTGACGATTGCCGGGCGGGCGATCGACGAATCCTACGAACGTGAGCTGCGCGCGCTCGTGGCAGACGTCCCTTCCGCGGTGCTCGACATCAGGCACCTCGAAGATGACGAACTCACCGCCGAGATTTTCAATCACCGAATCGTGTGCCTTCCGTACACGCATATGCACAACTCGGGAGCGCTGGTCTACGCGCTCAGTATTGGGCGCCCGGTTCTTGCCCGGCGCAGTCCTTTCAACGAGGTCATTGCGCGCGAGGTGGGCGAGGAATGGGTGATGCTGTACGACGGCCCGTTGACCGCGCAAGATTTGAAGGACGCACTCAGTCGGACTCCACCTGCGGGACTGCCAGACCTCTCCCGGTGGGATTGGTCGACGGGAATTGCTTTGCATATGGCTTGTTACCGCGGTCTCGCCACAATGGCGCATGATCGACGGACCCCCGCGAGGGTTGTCCAGGCGCTTCTCGAGGCCGAGCCCGGATTCGCCGCGCACTCGGCCTTTAATGCCCCGGTTGAGATTTCGTAGTCACAATTTCGCGAATGTCGCTAATACATCGGGCAGGGGCAAATGCGGTGCGCGGTACACTATGGACGTTCCCGCCACGCCGGTTGGGACCCCGGATCGGTCAGAAGCGGAGCCAATGAGCGGAAACTCGGTCCAGCTCATTACGTGCTCCTACAGTGGCGACCTTGAGGTGTGTCGGCTGCTGTGCGCGAGCGTCGATCGATTCGCGCCAGAGGATGTGACCCATAGGCTTTACGTCCCCAGGCGGGATCTTCCACTATTTGCCAATCTCGCGACGTCGCGGCGGATTCTCGGCGCGCAGGAGGACCTGCTGCCGAAGTGGTTGTGGAAGGTACCGCTGCCCGGGCCGAAATGGCGTGCGAGACTTCGACTTCCCCGGCGCAACGTGTATTTGACCCCGTTCACCTTGCCCGTTCGTGGCTGGATTGCGCAACAGATGATGAAAATCGCTGCCACCCTCCGCAGCGATGCCGACATCGTCGTCCATGTCGACAGTGATAGCGCATTTATCCGTCCTTTCACCGCCTCGTCGTTCATGATCGACGACAAGACCCGCTTTCATAAGAGTGAAGAGTCGCTGCGACTCGAAGCGCACATACCCTGGTACGCGGCAGCGGCGCGGTTACTCGGCCTTCCGGAAGCCGATTACTACACCACTGAATACATCGATCAGATCGTGGTATGGCGGCGCACGGTAGTGGAGGCTATGACGGCGCGAATAGAAGAAACGACGGGAGAGAACTGGGCGAAGTCTCTCGCCAGGACACCCCACCTCGCCGAATACGTGCTCTATGGGGTCTTCGTCGATCAAGTCCTCGGATTGGAAGCCGCGGGATTGTCGAATCAATCCCGCTCGCTGTGCCATTCGCGGTGGACGGGGGACTTCACTGGGCCGGCCGACGAGGCGGCCTTTGTCGATAGTCTGTTGCCCGACCCGATAGCCTGCGCCATTCAGTCGACGAATTCGATAGACGTCGAGGGGCGCAGACGTATTCTCGAGCGCGTCACCGAGCGCGCCGCGGAACAGGACTCACAGCGCTAGCAAATATCGGCGTGCGAGGCCTGGTTCAGACCTTGTAGGCCTCGCGCCAGAACCCCAACGGGTTGCGGATTGCTCGGCCGAGCTTCTCGCGCTGCATCCGGGCGTGCGCCTTCTTCAATTCCGGTGCGAACGGGCCTGGGCCCGCAGTGAGGTAGCCCCACAGCAGCGCGAGCGCGCCGATCACGTATGGACGTCGCGCAATGTAGCGGGCGCAATGCACGAGGAAATAAGTGAAGTCGTAGCCGATCCAGCGACTCGTCCGGCCATTGCGATACCGCCCCTGGATCTCTCCTGCGCTTGCGCCGATCGCGCGCGTCAGCTCGAAATGAGCGCCGGTGTCCACGCGGGTTTCCAAACCCGTGTGGTAGCTGACCGCGATCTCGTCGATCGCATCGAAGCCATGTGCCGTGGCCAGCGACTCGGTCGCCCGGTACGCGTCGATCGTGTACAGCTTGACCGCACCGGGCACGTGGAACTTCTGCTCGGCCATCCCTCGCGTCGCGATGACGCCGCCTGCGATGCCGACTCGACCGCTCGCAAGCGGCACGATCCGTTCGAGGTAATCCGGGGCCAGTCGCGCGTCGGCGTCCAGCTTCATCACGTGCGAATAGGGTTTCTGGGGCAGCGCCCTTTCGACGCCGAAGCGCCATGACCTGAACTCCGACCCGGAGAGCAGTCCGCCGTCGTTCTTCTTCGACAGGATGGTGGCGAACTTATCGGTATCGAGTTGCGCAAGACGGTCGGCGGTGCCATCGGTGCTGCCGTCGTCGACCACTACCCAATCGAAGTCGCGGAATCGCTGCGCCTTGAGGCACTCGAGGAGGCCCGCCACGTTGTCGACCTCGTTGTACATCGGCGTGACGATGAGCAGAGTCATATGTCTTCCCCCCATTATTCCGAGTTGGCATGAGACTGCCGGACAACCCGCAGAAACGGAACCACGTCGCCGACATAACGCTTCAGGAGTCGGCCGGGATCGGTCAGAATGCGGTGCAACCATTCAATCCCGAGGCGCTGCATCCATTTCGGCGCGCGGCGGGCCGTCTCGCCGGCGATGAAGTCGATGGAAGCGCCGACGCCCATCAGCACCGCGGTCACCCCCTGCGCGCTGAGCAGGCTGACGGCGACCCGCTCCTGTAACGGAGAACCGACGCCGATCAGCACGAGATCTGCGCCGAATGCGGCCACCCGCGCGGCGAGCTCACGCATATTGTCGGCTGAGCCAAGCCACCCCATAGGAGCTTGCTCCGACTCGACGAGCCAACCATTTTCGCGGAAGATCGCCGCCGCCGCTTCGAGCGACGCCGGCGTCGAGCCACCGACGAGGAAAACGCGATGGCCCCCGCCGTGGGTATGCGCCAAGGTGTTTGTGATCCCACTTCCGGTGGAGCGGCCCGAAATCCCAGCACCCAGGCTTTTCGCGAGCCGCACTACCGGCCAGCCGTCGGCCAGAATAAGCTTGGCACGTTCGTAGATCGATCCGAACTCAGCTGAGGACTGAAGTCGAGCAACGTGATTCATGTTCGGTGTCACAACCAGGTGGGGCGCCCCCGCGGTTAGCGGAGCACTACGCGTCAAGATCGCGTTGATAACCTCTGGCTCGCTTATTTCTGAAATGTTGAAGCGTGCATAGCGTGTGACTATCGGTCGCGGCATCCGCCGCTCATTCCGCCGACGTCATCTGCCGGTCATCATCGATCGGATGTCGCCTCATCGTTTCGGTCCTTCTCTTCAGCGGGCGCCGACTGCTCATCCTTGCGAACTCGCGACAACACAACACCCAGAATTTTAGCTCCGGCGTGCCGCAGGGAGTTGGTGGCAAGCAGGAACTCCTTACGTCGCGTATTGACCGCTTCGGCGACCACGACGACGTCCTTGATGTTCTGAGTGAAGAGCGAACCCTCGCTCAAATTCGTGATCGGCGGGGCGTCGACGATGATCACATCGAAGTAGCCGGCAAGGTCTCTCATCACCTCGCCGAACTTCTCGCTGGCGAGCATCTCGCCGGCATCGATGGCGCTGCCGCCGCAAGGAATGATGGTGAAGCCGCGCCATGTCGATTCGAAGAACGACTCGTCCAGTTCATTACGGCCGGAGACCAGATCGGTGATCCCCGGCGATTGCTTGATGCCGACCTGAGAAGCCAGACGGCGTCCCCGCACGTCCGCGTCGATGAAGACCACATGGTTGCCTGCCTCGGCGAGCGCACCGGCGATGTTGGCCGCCACCATCGTCTTGTCCACGCCCATCCGTGGGGAGGTGAATACCAGACGTGTCGGTGTCTCATCGACTGCGTGGAGAACGTCGATGGCGATCCGCCGAAAGATCGCCTCGCGGTCGGGTGCCTGCGTCGAGACCTGCGAATCCTTGGCCTTGGTGCGACGTCCCGCCGGTATCCCGCCAAGGTACGTAGCGCCCAAAGCGGTGACGTCACGGCGCCTTCGCACCCGGGTATCGAAGTTGTCCACGAGAACCGCAGCGAATATCGCTGCGATGAACGCCAACCCAGCCGCGACGATGAGGTTCAACGTGATGTTCGGGGTCGTGTGGAAAGAGGGTATTTGGGCGGGCTGAAGCACGGAGACTTGGATCGGCGACGCAGCGACCGAAGCCGCGCCCTCGAGGCCGGCCACGGCGAACGGCATTGCGTTAGCAATGCGGTTGGCTGTGGCGGCGGCCTCCTCACCCGTCGGCGCCGACACCGCCACGTCGATCACTTGTGTGCCGGTGGGGATCGTGACTTCTGTCCGTTTGACCAGCTCTGGCACTGTGACACCCAGACTGAGCGAGTCTATGACCGGTTGCAGAACCTGGTTGGTGGTCACTACCTGTGCGTAGGTCTTCATGCGATCCGCGAGGTACAACTGGGCAACCTGGCGGGTTTGCATCTCCGTATCCACGGATAGGTTGGGCGTGAATACTATTCGGGCGTTTGCGGTGAAGGTCTCCGGAACGAGGAACCCCACTCCGGCCACCGCAGCGCCGACCAGGACGAACACGGACATGAGTACCGGCCAGCGCCGCACTAACACACGGCAGTAGCTACGAAGGTCCACATTCCACCAGACTTGTCGGCGCCAAAGGACTAGCAAGCCCGGTCAGACGTGCCTGCTCCTTGCTGACAATAGCGCGGGGAATCACGATGGGTTGCCCTGACTTACCTATCAAGGTAATTATTTCGCGGCCGCTCTAGGTAGTCCTTACAGCCGCGGCGGGTCAATCGACCCGGCAATAAACGGCTGGAGTGTTCGCGGCATCTGTGCCGACTGTTGAACAGTTCAATTCAACGGGCGTTTCGCGCGCACCTTGACATGTGGCAAACGGGATATGATCCTAACCCTGCTGAGGCCTGTCCCTCTCAGCGGTTGGGATTACCTCAATTTCGGACTCGAAAGTAGAACAGCGTGCACTCGATCGGTTCAGTCTGGTTCCCGGTTCCGCCGCAGCCACGGGGGCAAGGCACCTTCGTGCACATCGATACCTCTTTCAAGGCTCTCCGATGAACCGCTTCACAGCGAAGCGCGCGGTGACCTGGGCGATTTTGCTGGTTCTGTCGGCAACGCTATTCGGGTCATCCGATGGCGTGGCCTATGCGGCGCCCGGCGACACAGCCGATCCGCCAGCTGCGGTCGAAGCCAATGTGTTGTCTTGGCCGGCCCTTGGTTTGCAATCGACGGTAGAGCTGTACGGGCGCGCCCGCACGCCCGTGACCGTTCCGCTGCCCGCAGGGATGACTGCTTCGCGGCTGAGGGGCATGATTGGCATGCCGGAGAATGTCACTGCCGGTTACCTCGAGATCGATGATGGCGACGGCAAATTTCTAGCGTCAGTCGATTTGTCCGCTGCGGCGACGGCCCAAGCCGCAACACCTTTCGATGTCGACATTTCGGCCGCACGTGTGCAAGGTTCGTCGATCGACCTGTCGTTCGTGATTCGCGTACGCGACACTGTCGACCGTGCTTGTGCCCCTCTCCAGCGATTGACGATCAGTGATCTGACAACCGAATTCACTGGGACAAATCCTCCAGTGACCACGATCGCGAGCTTTTTCCCCTCAGTGCTCGGACGGGTAACAATCTATGCGGCATCCGATGCCAATTCCGCCGAGCAGCAGGCGGTGTTGACGCTGGTGTCGACCTTGGCGCGAATCTACGCGCCCCGGCCGCTGCCGATTACGGTCGTCAGCCAGCCGCGTGGCGCGCAACCGCCGCCGGCCCTTGGCATGGATCGTGCGGTTGTCGTAGAGACCGGCGAACCTGGCTTGAGCGTCGAAAATCCCGGGGCGCCAGACGCTTATCTTCGGATTTCCGGTGACGGCGACCAACTCTCGGCACAGGTTTCGTTGCTTACCACTGAGCTGCAACCACTGGCGCAGGTGGCCGCGGCTCGCGTCACCCAAGCCGGGTCCGACACGGTTCAGCGCGGAGACACGCTCACGTTCGGCGAGATGAAAGTGAGCGGGCAAGCCACTTTTTTCGAGACGAGCACTTTCGAGGTCGGTTCTGACCGTGCATCGTTGGGCCCCAGATTCGACGGGGTTCAGGTTCATTTGCTCGCCGACTACACGCCTGTCCACCAAGGTGACGCATCAACGGTGATGATCCGCTCCAACAACGTCATCGTCTATCGGGGCACGCTCGACGGCACCGGACGTCTGGATACGACGTTCAACCTCGACAGCCGAATTCTCGACCAGCGGTACATCAATCTCCAATTCACGCTGACTGATACTCCGGCGCAGGACTGTTCACCATTGGTTGCGCCCATGACCTTTCAGATCGATCCACGATCTACGTTCACCATGCACAGAGGTGGCGCTCCACTTGGCGGCTTCACCGCGTTTCCGTCCGAGTTCAGCCCGAAGTTCGTGGTGGCGCTCGACGGAAGTAGCCCTAATCAGCTCAGTTATGCCGCCGACATAGTTGCGGTGGTGTCGCGCATTACGAAAACCCCTCTCACGCCACAGGTTGTCAGCCTTCAGTCCGCGGTAGACGGCAACTCGGGGGCACTGATAGTGGCCAATTCCGGGGCCATCAAACAAACTGCACTGAACCCGCCGATTGGCGGCGAGGGTCCGATGGTGAAGTTCGGGCTGCCGACCGAGTTGAACATCAACATGGAGGGTGGCCTTGGATCTATTCAGGCCTTCGCCGATCCGCAACGCAACCGATCTGTCATCCTCGTCACGACGACTGGCGACTGGAAGCTGGTGGACCCCCTGTTCAGCTACATCGCGGCTTCGGACCGTAACTGGTTGGGGCTGACCGGGGACGTGCTCGCAGCAGGCGAGGCAGGCACGCCGACCAATGTGGCGATCCGAACGACCAGCGACAGCCTCGCGCCGACTCAGACCAGCGGCAGTTCGGGTGGGTGGCTTAAATACGGCCTTATAGGTGGCGGCGTGCTCGCGGTCATTGCGGTCTTGGCCGTGATCGTGGCTTTACGTCGGCCCAAACCCGTTGACGTCGATGAATAGTCTGCCGACGAAATCGGCGATCAGCTAGCTTCCCCCAGCGGCCCGGGCATCGGCAAGGTGATCGGCCAGTCGGACTCCCAGCGCGATCCCGACGAGCGTCGGGTTGGCCTGACTCGAAGTGGGAAGCACCGAAGTGCTCGCCACGTACAGTCCGCGTACCCCGTGGACCTGCAGGTCGGAATCCACCACGCCGTCCTCGGCAGATTCGGACATACGCGTTGTCCCGGCCTGGTGGTAGCCGGCGAACCCGCGCATGAACTCCCGTACCGAACCTTCGGGATCGTCGGTGAGCCACTCCACGTTTCCGGCACCGGTGGCACGCAAGTGGGCGTCGATGAGTTCGATTGCCTTGCGGGCGCTTTCGTAGTCGGCGTCCGAAAAGTGCATATGCGTCCGGACTTTACGCATGCCGAGTGCGTCGCGCTCCTCGGTGAGTTCGACCCGACTCTCCCAGTGCGGTAGATGCTCACCGTGGTAGTGGAGCAAATACCGGTTGTCGGCGCTTTTGATGAAAAAGCCCGGCGCCTTGCGCCCCTTGCGGAGGAGGCGGGCGTAGGAAAATGTGATCGCGAACCGGATGGACGGGATCAGATCGCGCACGATGTTGCGGACGTGGGCCATGATTTGCGGTGGACCCTCGGTCTTGGTGTGGGCCTCACGAATCGCCTCGGCGAGCAGGAAACGACCCACCGGGGAGATCAGAGTCAGGTAGACCCCGACAGGATCCCGCTTCCGTGTCCCGGGTCGCTGATCGGCGGATTGACCAACCAGGTTGCGGCATTGGGGATTTCGAGCTCGCGCTGCAGTTGCGGACTGAAGGTGAACCGTCGCCGGACGTACACGCCGTCGCGGTCACGCTCGTGCTCGTAGATGACGTCGTCGGTGTTGAATTTCACGCGGGCGAATCGGCCCTCGGTATGGGCCATATACCAGCGCCCCAGATGCCCACCCGCGTTGCCCAGCCCCGCCGGATGATGGCGGTCTGATGCGAGCAGCAGCCGGGTTGCCTCCACGCCGCCCGTCGCGATGACGTAATCGTTTGCGACCACCTTTCCTTCCTTACCGTCAAGGGTTTTGACGACGAGGTGATCCACGGCGTCGCCGCGCTCGGTGGTCACGACCTCTGTGCAGGTCAGGCCGGTCCACAGCGACAACAACGGGCTGTCGTGCATGGCGTCGCGGTACTCGCGGCCGAAGCGCGTCGGTAGTGCCCAGCGTTCGAGGTCACTGGTGCGCACGTCACCGTCGGGCAGTCCGGCGACCAGATCGCGTTGCGCCAGTTCGGGAATGTCTCGCACGTTGAAGGCCGCCCGGCCGCACTGCGCCCAATCACAGGCGCGTTGCATATAAGGCTCGACATCGGAGTGCCGGATGGGCCACGGCGCCTGTGCCGTCAGCGGTCGGTCCTCGAAGTCGATCGGGTCGAACGCGACACAACGCCCACCCCATAACGCCGACGCGCCGCCCACCGCGCGGCGGACGGTCAGATCGCTGCGGGCATGGAAGACGTCGTCTTGTCGCGAGTCGAACGACGCCAACTGCTGTGCGGTGTCATCGGCGCGCTCCAGACCGCTTTCGATGAGCGCCACCTCGACACCGGACTTCGCGAGTTCCAATGCGGTGGAGATACCGATCGGACCGGCGCCGACGACAACGACGTCCGTCCTGATCGTCGTACCCGCGACGAAATCCTCGGTCTTGCGCACCATCCGGCCACTGAGCCGGAACTCCGCGGCGAGTTCCAGGAACCGGGACAACGTCTCGGCATCGTAAGGCGACGCGACGGCGTCGGCCGCTTGGGCGATGCGCTTGGGGTCGGTGGTGCTGTAGAGGATCGCGCGGGATTCCGTTGCCGTGGTGGCTGATCCAAGAAGCAGCTTCGCCAAAACGCCGGGAGCCAGCGGGTCGAGCTGCAGAGCATCACGCCACTGGCTCGCCATTCGGGTATCGGCCTGCAACGCGGAAGAGATCATCTCGAGTGGCCGATTCAGGACACCGAACGTGATATCAGACGCACGCGGCGACGGATGGAGCACGTCGCTGCGAAGCTGGTCCACCGCCTCGGGACCGAACCGTCCAACGAAATCCACCTCGAGGTCCTCGTCCTGAGACACCCCCCAGGCGCGGATCTTGCCCTGCTGGCGAGCGCGCTCGAAGAACTCGCGGAGCTCGTCGGTGGCCACGGTGTCCATGTGCCGCGGGCCGTGCACGAACAGGATGTCGACGTAATCCACCCCCAGCGCGGTGAGGCTTTCGTCGAGACTGCGTGCCGCGATGGCGGCGTCGTACGCCCGGGGGATCGGGGCCGGGGCCTGGCGGCTCTTGACGGCCGCCCGCAACGCGGGTGCTTTACGAAGCAGCGCCCGCGCGGGAGCCTGAAACCGGGCCAGCCGGCTGGCGAGGCCACCGACGGGGGTGCCGAATTTAGTGCCGATGGTGACACGGTCTCTGTCGATGGTGCGCAAGAACGCACCTAGCTCAGCCTCTGCCATCCCGAGTCCGTACATACGCGCGGTGTCGAAATGGGTCATCCCGCTGTCGACTGCGCTGCCCAGGACAGCCATTCGCTCCTTGCGGGAGGGTGACTGCATCAAGCCACCGCATCCGAATCCGACCGCGCTCACGCTTAACTGCGGTCCCTGGAGTTCAACCCGCCCTAACACCCAGCCCCCGTATGCCCGAGCGAAACGCCTGGTCGCCACCGCGGATACATCTCCGTAGGCTATGAGGAGAGCCGGGTCAGGCGCAATCTTTCTGTCCAGTGTGCCGACATCTGGTTTGCCACGAACGGTCCGCGAGTCGACATTGGTCACCATCGCGGCACGGCTTCGAACTGGTCAATTCTGGCAAGTGCTCGGCACGGTGTTGGTCCTGGTCTGCGCGGCTAAAGACTTTGCGGACGGTAGCTCTCGAGCAAGAGTTGGCCGCTGGTCCGCAACCCTAAACCTTGTGAAAAATGTTGGTGCCTAGACACTTTGAGTTTGGGTCTGCCATGAATGTGACGAAACCAATTGTCGCTGCGGCCTGCGCTGAACGGGGACATCACGCACTCTTTCCGGGCGTCATCCGTCTGCCGACCGGCGACGGACGGCCTGCTCTGCGAGGGCTATTCATATCGGCGCTTTCGAATCTCGCGGTGACCGCGCAGTGCTATGCTCCGTTCGCATTGGGGCCATTCCGGGGGGTGAGCGTTGGGCGATCACTTGGGGTCTCTCCCTGTGCAACGACTCGACGAGCAATGCTCTATGGGTGAGTGGTCCTCCCCGCGTGAAAAGTAAAGCCAGCGAGTGTTTTCGATGCCTGGTCGGGGCGGGCTCGGTTGGGTTGGGCGGCAATTCTCAACGCCGAAGTCGTATATTGAAAGCTGGCTTATCAGGCGATGCGAAAGCGATTAAGTCCATGCCGGTAACTAAGGGGCGATTCATGATCACACCGTTCGGATCGGCGCTTCGATGACGACTGCCGGGGCCGTGATGGTCACGGGCAGTGCGGGTTTCATCGGCAGTGCGCTGGTCTCGCACCTGCGCGAGATCGGCCGACCCGTGGTGGGAATCGACCGTGACGCCAAGCCGGCCGCTCACTCGCTGCGTCTGGATCTGAAGACCATCACCGCGGCTGACCTGCCCCGGCCGTGCCCGCCGACGATCGTGCACCTGGCCGCGCTGTCCAAGGAACCCGGATTTCCGTGGCGGGACTACTTCGCCAACAATGCCGAGGCGACACGTCGCCTGTGCCACGCCGCCGGTGAAGCGGGTGTGGACAACATCGTCTTCACCAGTTCGATGATGGCCTTTGCTTCTGGTCCGTGGCGCCGTAGCGAAAGCGACTTCGGCGACGCCGACACCGCGTACGGCGCCAGCAAGCTGCAGGCAGAGGAGATCCTGCGGACGTGGCAGGCCGAGAAACCGGGACGGCGCCTGCGCATCGTGCGTCCGGGTGTGGTGTTCGGCCCCGGCGACACCGGCAACATGCGGCGGTTGATCCGCGGCCTCAGCAAGGGCCGCTTCGCCTACATCGGCCGCGACGACACCGTGAAAAGCTGTATCTACCTCAAAGACATGGTTCGGCTGTTGACCCTGCTCACCGAAGACGACGGGCCGCACGTGACCTACCACGCTGTCTATCCGCAGCCGACCACGATCCACGACCACGTCGACGCCATCAACGCGGCCTGGGGATGGGACCGCCACCCGCGGACTGTTCCCTACCGCCTCGCCCTGGCGGCGGCCACGCCGTTCGCGGTGGTCGATCCGACGGGAGCACGTTTCGGCCTGCACCCCAGGCGTATCCAGAAACTGCAGTTCGATACCAACATCAGCTCGGAGCGTCTCGCCGACATCGGCTTCACCGCTCAGTATTCGCTTCGCGAGGCCTTCGCCGACTGGCGGCAGGACTGCGGCGGCGGGTTGCCGCAGTGAGCGGGACCTCAGCGCGGTGGCCTGACGGGCTCCACAGCTGAGACCGGAAGAGGCGCTCCAGGGGTGCTGACCGGATCGACGGGCTTGCCGATCACCTCGTAGACGCGGAACATCTCGTCGCTGGTCGCGCCGTCTGCCGAGTAGATCAGCCTGCCGATCCCCGCGCCGGTAGACCATAGGTCAGGGTAGCGGCGGTTGATCGCGTCGGGGATATTGAGCCGGGGATTGGTCGCCACGATATAGCGGATTCCCATGTCCCACGGTCGATTCAAGGCCGCCGAGAAATCGTAGTCACTGGTGATCACGAACTGCTTCGGATGGTCCGAGGACAGCCAGACCCCCCAGGCCAAAAAGGTGTCCATCAACACCGCGCCGTCCGGAAGCTTCTTCGCGTCGAGCCAGGCGGCGAGTTGTCGCTCACTGATCAGCCGCCGGCGTGCGGATTGCTTCTCCGGAGGATGGCCGACCGGATCGACCAGAGAGATGAAGCTCGATTCCAACTGCCCGTAGGCGATGTCCTCGTTGACGATGAGCGGTGTCGTCACCGGGATCGCCACCACCACCGACGCGGTGAGCAGTACAGCGGCGGCTTGGGTGGAACGCCTATCGGCCGTGCTGCGGGCAGCGCCCGGCCGCGCCGATGTCCAACAGGCAACCGCGATGCAGACCACCATCGGGATCGCCAGCAGGTAGAAGCGGAACCATCCGAACGTCATTGAGAGATGTTGTGCCACAGCGGCGAAGGTCAAGGTGGCGCCTAGGACCGCGACTGGAACGACAGTGCTGACCTGCTGTCGCAATACCCCGACCAGAACCGCCATGGCGACGGCGATACCCGTCAGAGGCTGCATGCCGAAGAGGCGTGCGGCGATGACCAGCCATCCGGAACCGGGGTCGCCGCGGCCCACGTGTGCCAGCCGTTGAGCCACCTGGCTGCTGTTCCCGTACTGGGACGAGAAGGTGGCGAACAGTTCGCCGTTGATGATCCAGCCCGTTACTGCCCATACGAGGATGGCAGTGGCAATGGGGAAACCGATGATGGCGAGATTGAGGACGGTCGACTGGACACGGTCGGAATACCGCGAACGGTGCCAGGTGACCGCGCCCACCAGAAGAGCGGCGCCGGCGGCTGCCGGGACCACCTCATAGCGGGTGAGATATCCACACCCCAACGCGATGCCGGCCCAGGCGAGGTCCCCTACGCGCTCGCTGTCGCACCATCGCATCAAGTGACGTACAGCCCACACCAGGCAGAACATTTCCGCGGCCTCGCTCAGGCCGGAGCCGCCGTACAAAATGATCATCGGGTGCAGGGCCACCGCGCCGACGGCGACCCACCGCCACGCCGTCGGGAGTCCGCGGTCGAGCGCGATACCCCGGACCATGAGCGCGGCGCCGGCCATGAACAGCGAGCTCTGGATGACTCCGGCGATCCCGTAGTACTTCAGCGCCGGCCACCAGTGACTGAGTGCCACGAACGGTATGTCGACCATGCTGGGCAGCGGATTCCAGACGAACCCGATGGCCGACAGGTGTGGATCGCGGGCATAGATCGCAAACCCGGCGTTGGCTACCCGATTGGGTGCGTCCGGCTCGAAGATGTTGTACCGCAGCACCAGAACGGTCCCGACCGCACAGTAGAGCGCAGTCAAGACGGTGAAGAGCAGCAACCCCGGCCAGCGCGTGCTGCCCTGGGCCGACTGGTCGGAGTCGGCCTGGATCGGGGCGGCTACGACCGTGGTCACAGCTCTGGGCTGGTGGTGGTACGCCTGCGTAGCCGGATCACCAGAACTGTTGCGGCGATGACGAGCGCGGCGGTGCCGATGCCGAGACTGAGCCACGCCCACCATTTCCAGGCGGCGCCGGGATTGGGCTGGCGGGCCATCGGGCCACCCTCGTTGATGGACATGTTCACCGTACGGCCCTGCGATCCGGTGGCGACCACGTCGCCGACGACTGATGCCCAATGATTGGGCAGGCCGCGGATGTAGTCGAACGACGCGTCGACCAGGGACCAGTCGCCGGTGGCCGAGATGGCCAGCACCGTGCGGTTGTTGGAGGTGAACGCCTGGATGGCACCGACCTGGCCGTTGATATTGAGATCGGTGGCGGGGTCGCCGTTGACGCCGACGTCGCTTGCTCCGTTGGGAACCAGCGGAGCCTTCATGCCTGCCTTGGACAGAGCGGCACCGCTGGTGACGGCCAACAATCCGGTGCCGGAACTGGACGCTTGACCGAAAGTCGTCACCTTCGGGCGCAGGGTCACCGACGTCTGCTGCGCCATCAGATTGATGGCCTGCGCGGCGTACCTGATGTATTCGGGACTGTCCAGTGTCACGTAGAAGTCAGGGGTGAATGCCATTGGCAGTACCGGGAATCCGCCGCGGTTGTTGGTACCCGGCGTAACGGTGACGGTCGATTGCCCGTCCAACGCGAACGTCATGCGGTCATTGAGGGGGGCGCACTCCTGCTGTGGAATGTAGCGAAGCTCTAGTGCGAGTCCGACGTTCGAGGCGATCTCTTCCGGAGGGATCACGCCGCTGATGTCCAGTGTTCCCGAATTGTCCAGCCGGTGAGTGGCCAAAACCGTTGATCCCGAACGGATCAGCACCGATGCCTGGCCGCTGCCGACCGGGGTGTACTTGGCCATCAGGTGGACGCTGGCACTGCTGATCGGGCCCGCGCCGAAGGCGCTCACGTCAAAGCCGGCGTAGATGGTGGTGACCCCGAGGACCGAGGCCTGGCCGTTGACGCCGAGCTGGTCAAAGGTCTTGGTGTTGCTCGACAGTGTGGTGTCGTCCTTGGATGACAGCACAACGGCTGCCGGTGCCTGGGCCAAATTTGTTCTCTGGTCGACGAATAGCTGCACCTGTCGAGCCAGTGTCTGTCCGGTGCCGCTGATCACCAGCGTGGCCGCGGGCGTGCCGGCGTTTTCGACGATCACCCCTGGCTGGCTGTTGTCGCGGATGTCGATCACCCGCACAGTGGGTTCCGTTGCGGGTGCGATGTCCTGGGTGGTGACGTCGATGCGGACCGGCATCGGACGGTACTTCTTGGTCAACTGTGCCACTAGGTCCAGTGCCGCCTGCTGCTGAACGTAGGTCGGATTCGGGCCGACGTTGATCAGGATCTTGTCGAGAAAGCTTGGCAGGTAGTCGGCTACCGATGCCGGGTCGGTCGGCGGCCCGGCGAACGAACTGGCGAGCTGGCTGATCGAAAGCGCCGGTATCTGCGTGCAATTGTTGACGTTCTGGTTGTTGTCGCGGATGACGAAGCTCAGCTTGGCCATGCCGTTGGCGACGAGCGCTGGGGTGATGTCGATTTCGAACGGTACGGTCGTCGCGTCGGCAGGTACCGGGATGGTGCCGAGTACCATGCCGCGGTCGTCGAGAACGTCCACCCGCCCGCTGACCACGTTGACGACCGCGCCGATGACGCCACTGAGCGTCGTCGGCACCGTGCCGGCCGGGACCGGGATCGCGGTCTCGCTGGGTTGATTGGCTCCCAGTAGATCGATCCTGTCCGGCAACCCCAGCTGGGGCCATCCGATCAACCGTGGTGGCTCGGGTGCGGGCTCAGTGGAGATCACCTCGACCACGTCACTGTCCGGATCTGCCGACGCGGGCGCGAGCGCGCTGCCCAGCATCGGTGCCGCAAGCAGAACCGACACCATACTCACGGTGCCGAGTCTGGCGAAAAGTGTTCTCACGAAAGATTTCCCGTCGACTCGGGGACAGTGTGTTTTTCGGACAAGCCGTGGACGGTCTTCTCCCAGAAACACGGCTTGGTCACCAACTGATAGAACGCCTTCACCGCCGCGATGGATTGCAGGAACCAATACAGCGGGACCAGCGCAGCCGCCCACCAGAGGTGGGGTTTACCCAACGCCTGCGCGACGATGAGGCCGACGAAGACCGACATCGGTGCACCGATGAGAAGCAGAATCAGACAGACGTAATAGGTCATCGGTGGGAACACCACTTCGACGGCGTGGGGCCGGCCCAACATCCACGTCGCCAGGATGAACCAGAACAGCAGATTGCACGCCGCGGTAAGCGGCACACCGCCGGTCATGTTGATGAGGCGCCAGGTGCCCTTGAAGCCGATCTCTCTGCGCAGGGCCGCGGGATCGCGCAGATGGACCAGCATGGTCTGCAGGTAGCCCTTGTACCAGCGCGACCGTTGCCGAATCCAGTTCACCACATCGGAATTCGCCTCTTCCAACGTCACCGAGTCCAGGATCCGGGTTCGGTAGCCGCAACGGGCAAGCCGCACACCGAGATCGGCGTCTTCGGTCACGTTGTACTCGTCCCACCCGCCGATCTCCCTCCACACGTCGGCGCGCATGTGGTTGGAGGTGCCGCCGAGCGGCACGACGCAGCGGGCCCGTTCCACCGCAGGCAGCACGACGCCGAACCATTGGTCGTACTCCAACGAGAAGAATCGCGTCAGCAGATTCTGCCGCTCGTTGAAGTAGCCGAGCCGGGCCTGCAGGCACCCGACCTCGGCGGGGGTCTGTCGGAATGCGGCGACGGCCCGACGCAGCTGCAGCGGGTCGGGGATGTCCTCGGCGTCGTAGATGGTCATCAGCTCACCGCGAAGGCCGGGCGTTGCCATGCCGTAGTTGCACGCCTTCGGCTTCGTCTTCGGCATGCTGTGCGGAACGATGATGACCCGGATGGATGTCAGATTCGCGTCGAGCAGTGCCATCTGGGTCGGCAGATCGTCTTCCTCGACGAGCAGCAGGATTTCCAGTTTGTCTCTGGGG
Organism: Mycobacterium sp. ELW1; assembly: GCF_008329905.1. Classification (NCBI taxonomy): domain Bacteria; kingdom Bacillati; phylum Actinomycetota; class Actinomycetes; order Mycobacteriales; family Mycobacteriaceae; genus Mycobacterium; species Mycobacterium sp. ELW1. The sequence continues at coordinate 695,488 of NZ_CP032155.1, forward strand.
TAGTCCAGTCGCCCCACTCCGTTGAGGAGGTTGGCGACGATGGTGGGCTCGTCGTAGACGGGCAGCAACACCGTGTACACCGGCAACTCGTCATCGGTGAGTGCCAGCGCCTCGTCGTCGGAGACCTGGATGAGTGCCGACGAGCGAATCCCGCGCAGCAGAAGATAATTCCGGTCGATGCTGGATGCGAGATAGAAGGCCGCAATCAGTGCGGTCACGGTGGGTGCGACAGCGTAGGGGAATGCGACGCCGCCGGCGATCAGGGCGGCGGTGGCAACACCCAATGCGGTCAGAGTGCGTGCGCCGAGGAGATTGCGGGCCGAAAACCGCGGGTGCAATTCCGCGGGTTGCAGGGTCTCAGTCACTTCTGTGGGAGCCTCCGGGATAGGCGGTGCCGGATCTGCCACTGATCGCGGCCACCAACTTGTCGGCGCGCTGACTCACCAGCGGATCGACGTGATCGAGGCCCTGTGGCCGCTGACGTGACAGCCACAGCCACGAGCCCACGGATGCGTCGAGGACGTCGGGCGGCTGGGGTGCCGGGGGTGCCTGATCACCCGTCAGCGACTGGCTGACGATCACGGTCACCCGCTGGAACAGTGAGCCGGCGCGTTGGGTCCAGGTCAGCGCGTACCAGTCCACCCCGCGGGCGTCGGCGGCGGCGTCGGCGTCGCTGTGGATGGCGCGGGTGCCGGCCGGGATTGCGGTGGAGGTGGCGACCGCTCGATAGCTCACCGGCCGTGCGGTCGGATACCAGACGACATCGGCGAGGTCGTCCAGAACGGCCTCGCTGGGTGTCGAGAGCACGTCGACCGCGGCGGTCGGCATGTCTTTTTCGGCCGGCACGGCATACCTGACCAGTGTGGAGCCGGGCCCGGCGAACTTGGTGACGAAGTCATAGGACGCACCGCGGGACAGACCGCTGCGGGCCGTCCAGTCCGTTGGGACCGTTCGCAGGGTCGGCGCCTCGTGCTGGTGCAGCCCAGCGGCGGCCAGGATCGCGGTGCCGACGGCGAGGAAACCCACCGTCCGCGAGGAACGATGGGGCATTGCCGCGCTGATCGAGCGTTCGGTGGAGTCTGCCGAGCGGCGATCCGGCGCAAGCCGCGCACCGAGAACCGACAGGACGGGAATGACTCCGCCTGTGACGATGATCGTGGCCAGAAACCAGGATGCGCAGCCGAACACCAGCGGTGCGCTGGCCACGAGGCTGATGGCGGTGGCGGCTAGTCGACGATGTGTGGGAAGCGGGCGGGTGGCCAGGTAAACGGCAACCGCGCCGATCGCGGCGGCCACCACTGCGCCGTCGGTTGGGGTTCCGCCCAGGGCGGCCGTGGCCGCCAGGTAGGGCACGGGCGTGGCGAAGAACGCCAGGAAAAGCCACAACGCCCACATCGTGAGGGCGTGGCGCATGCCGAACAAGACGACGACGCAACACACGGCCCACACCAGGACCGCCAGCGACTCCAGACGCCACCACGCTGACAGTGTCGGCATCCGGCCGATCAACAAATAGATGGCCGCCAGACCGAGAACGGTGATCAACGTCGCCACGATCCAGTCCGATTCACCGTCGCCGACCCCGTGTGAGGTCGTGCGGTATCCGGCGGCGATCAGAAGAGCCAGGACGGGCAGGACGATCAGATACGCGGCTCGAGAGCCGGTGACCGCGCCGGCGAAGTTGTGGGCGTAGCTGGATGCGTACGCGACGAGGCAAAGCGATGCCACCGCTATGCCTCGAGGCAACACGCCGAGACCGGTTGGCCGGGCCGGGGCGTCAGTCGAAATATCGTCTGGGAGTTCGCGGTCGGTAACCGGCCGCGGCGCGACGGTGGCCGTCACATCGATGTTTGGCATCTATCCATCCGGTGTCCAAATGATGTTGCAGTAGCTAACTTGCATTTGCATGATCTGTTATGGCAGATGTGATCGATCAGTCAATCACGGTCTTAACTAGGAAAAAGTTACGACGTCAACAAATACAGCAAACTTCTGACCAATCGCTGACAAAACCACCCGAGTGTGGTGCAACTCACGTTTGAGCTGTGAGCGGCGGGTCCTGCGGGTACGAAGCCGCAGTGGATGCGGAATGCTGAAGATCGTGACCGCCGCGCGCACCACTACGTCGATCTACATCGCGTCGCCCGAGGGTGACACCGGTAAGTCCACCGTCGCGCTGGGCATCCTGCACCGCCTGACCGCGATGGTGCCGAGGGCGGGCGTGTTCCGCCCGATCACCCGACGGGAGAACCGCGACTACATCCTCGAGCTGTTGCTGGCCCACAGCAACGCCGGGCTGACCTATGAGGAATGCGTCGGCGTCAGCTATGAACGGCTGCACGCCGATCCCGACGGCGCCATCGCCGATATCGTCGACCGCTACCACGAGGTGGCCGACCGCTGCGACGCTGTCGTCATAGTCGGATCGGACTACACCGATGTCGCCTCACCCACCGAGCTGAGCGTGAACGCCCGCATCGCCGCCAACCTGGGCGCCCCGGTGCTGCTCTCGGTCCGCGCCCGCGACCGCACGCCGGGAGAAGTCGCACAGGTCATCGAGCTCTGTCTGGCCGAATTGGCCGCCCAGCACGCACACACCGCGGCGGTGGTGGCCAACCGTGCTGACCCGGCCCAGCTGGCGGCAGTCGCGCAGGCCTGCGCGGCGCTGGGGCCGCGCGTCTACGTCCTCCCCGAGGAGCCGCTGCTGGTGGCCCCGACTGTCGCCGATCTGAGCGTTGCCGTCGGTGGCGTTCTCGTGCATGGCGACTCCTCGCTGCTCGGCCGCGAGGTGATGGGTGTGCTGGTGGCGGGCATGACCGCCGAGCACTGTCTGGAACGACTCACCGAAGGCGTTGCGGTGATCACCCCGGGTGACCGCTCCGACGTGGTGCTGGCTGTGACGAGCGCGCATGCCGCCGAGGGCTTTCCCTCCCTGTCGGCCATCATCCTCAACGGCGGGCTGCCGCTGCACCGGTCGATTGCGCAACTGGTGAACGGCCTGGGTCTGCGACTACCGATCATCGCCAGTGATCTCGGCACGTTCGAGACGGCGAGCGCAGTGGCGAGCACCAGGGGTCGGGTAACCGCAAGTTCTCAGCGCAAGATAGACACCGCTATCGCCCTCATGGAGCGCTATGTCGACATCGACGAGCTGCAGGACCGGCTCAGCTTGCCGATCCCGACCGTGACGACGCCGCAGATGTTCACCTATCAGCTGATGGAGCGAGCCAGGGCCGACCGGAAGCGGATCGTGCTGCCCGAGGGAGACGACGACCGCATCCTGCGGGCCGCGGGACGATTGCTGCGCCGCGGGGTAGCCGATTTGACAATCCTCGGCGAGGAAGCTCAAGTCCGCTCGCGTGCAGCGGAATTGGGCGTTGACCTGACGGCGGCAACCGTCCTCAATCCGCGGACCAGTGAGTTGTGCGACCAGTTCGCCGAGCAGTATGCCGAGCTCCGGAAGAAGAAGGGAGTGACGCTGGAGCAAGCGCGCGAAACCATGCATGACGTGTCGTACTTCGGAACGATGCTGGTGCACAACGGAATCGTCGACGGGATGGTCTCCGGCGCGGCACACACCACCGCGCACACCGTGCGGCCGGCCTTCGAGATCATCAAGACCCAGCCGGATGTCTCGACGGTGTCGAGCATTTTCTTGATGTGCCTGTCCGACCGGGTGCTGGCCTACGGCGACTGCGCGATCGTGCCGGATCCGACCGCCGAGGAACTCGCCGACATCGCGGTCAGTTCGGCGCGCACGGCCGCGCAGTTCGGGATCGACCCGCGAGTGGCGATGTTGTCCTACTCGACGGGCGACTCGGGCAGCGGTAGCGGTGTGGAGAAGGTCAGGACTGCCACCGAGTTGGTCCGGTCACGGGCGCCGGAGCTGTTGGTGGAAGGGCCGATTCAATACGACGCCGCCGTCGACCCAACCGTGGCCGCCGCCAAGATGCCGGGCTCGGAAGTGGCCGGACGCGCGACGGTGCTGATCTTCCCGGACCTCAACACCGGCAATAACACCTATAAGGCAGTCCAGCGGAGTGCGGGCGCCATCGCGATCGGGCCGGTGCTGCAGGGGCTCAACAAACCTGTCAACGACCTGTCCCGCGGCGCGCTCGTCGAGGATATCGTCAACACCGTGGCGATCACGGCGATCCAGGCACAGGGGCTGTGATGGCCGATACCGTTCTGGTACTCAACTCCGGCTCGTCGTCACTGAAATACCAGCTCGTGCAACCGGATACCGGCGCCTCTGTGGCGCACGGGATCGTCGAGCGGATCGGCGAGGGCACGTCGACCGCCACGTTGAAGTCGGGCACCGAAGAGATCCGCCGTGACGGCCGGATCGCCGATCACGAGGCGGCGCTGCGCACCGCGTTCGACTTGTTCGCCGAGTCCGGCCAGCACCTGAACGATCTGGGGCTGGTTGCCGTTGGGCACCGCGTCGTACACGGCGGCCAGGATCTGTACCGCCCCACCGTCATCGACGATGCGGTGATCGTCAAGCTGAAGGAGCTCGCAGCGCTTGCCCCGCTGCACAATCCGCCAGCCGTACTCGGTATCGAGGTCGCCCGCCGAGTGCTGCCCGACCTGCCACACATCGCGGTGTTCGACACCGCGTTCTTCCATGATCTGCCATCCGCCGCAGCCACCTATGCGATGGATCGGGAATTGGCCCGACGCTGGGATATTCGCCGTTACGGCTTTCACGGCACCTCTCATCAGTACGTCAGCCAACAGGCCGCGCAGTTTCTCGGCGCACCGATCGAATCCCTCAACCAGATCGTCCTGCACCTTGGCAACGGTGCCTCTGCGTCCGCCGTCGCCGGTGGCCGTCCGGTCGACACCTCGATGGGACTCACGCCGATGGAGGGGTTGGTGATGGGGACGCGTTCCGGTGACATCGACCCCGGAGTGCTCGTATACCTGTGGCGGACCGCGGGCATGGGGGTAGAGGAGATCGAGACCATGCTCAATCGGCACTCCGGAATGTACGGCCTTGGTGGTGAGATCGACTTCCGGGTGGTGCATCAGCGGATCGAGTCCGGCGACGAGGCAGCGCAATTGGCCTACGACGTCTACATCCACCGGCTACGCAAGTACGTCGGCGCCTATCTGGCTGTTCTAGGACACACCGATGTGGTGACGTTCACGGCCGGGGTGGGGGAGAACGACGCACGAGTTCGGCGCGACGCGCTGACCGGTCTTGCGCCTCTGGGCATCGAACTCGACGAGCACCTCAACGACAGTCCGGCCCGGGCCGCACGGCGGATCTCGGCCGACAAGTCACCGACGACCGTGCTGGTGATACCGACGAACGAGGAGCTGGCGATCGCGCAGGCCTGCCTGACTGTCATCTAGGTTCCGCGCCGCGGGCGCTACTTGGCGCCAGGCATCGGAATCGGGCGAACGCCCGGAGTGCCGAGCTTGCCCGCCAGCCATGGCAACGCGTCGGCGAACGCGTCACCCGCACCTTGGAAATCGTGCGATGCATGGGTTTTCACCACGGCACATTCGATGCCGTAGCTGCTCACGAGCGAACACAAAGCATGGGCGATATCGGCGTGGTTCTCGGAATTGGTGTCCCATTCCGCCGGTGTCGTGGGCGGGGCGTCGGCGTGCTCGCCCGGCCGGTATTCATCAGTGGTGTCCGACGACACCGCGAACCATGCCGACATTCCGGTGTAGGGACCGTGCCGGATGATCGCCGACCGTGGATCGAATTCTTCCCACGCGGCGGCATCACCTCCGAACAGTCGAGCGATGGTCTGCTCGCGCGTTCCGGCATTGGGGCCCAGTTGACCGTCGACACTGACAATCGCGCTGAACACGTCTGGGTGCATAACCGCGAGCATCACGGCACAGGTGCCGCCCGACGACCATCCGGCGACTCCCCAATTCTCCGCTTTGGGGCTTACGCCGAAAGTCGAGATCACGTAAGGCACCACATCTTTGATGAGGTGATCGGCAGCGTTGCCACGAGGGCCGTTGACGCATTCGGTGTCCGTGCTGAAGGTCCCGCCGACGTCGGGGAAGACGAATACGGGCGCGTTGCCGTAGTGCCGCGCCGTGAAGTCGTCCAGCGTCGCAAGCGCATCGGCCGATCGCAGCCAGTCGTCGGGACGGCCGAACTGCCCGCCGAACATCATCACCGCGGGCAGTTGGGGCGGTGGTGAGGTCGCGAACCATGCCGGTGGGAGATAGACGTACTCCTGGCGATGTTGAAAGCCCGATGCTGCATCGGGTGTCGTCACTTTGACGACCACACCCTGAGTCGGCCGGACTCCTCGGCGTTGCATGTCGGCCAGGGTGGCCTGGTCGATGAAGCGCGGCGACTCGGTACCGGTGATCCGGTCCCAGGCGGATTGCACGGTGGGGAAGTAACCGGTCCAGGTGTTGAGTGCCAGCGCCACGCAGAGCAGACACAGCGGAACCGCCACGAACGCTGCAATCCTGCGGGGCCATCCGGCGCCGCGCCATCCGAAGATCAGTACGATGATGGCCGCTCCGAGGCCGACGATCCACACCCAGAATGTCGCGGGCGCGGGATCTTCAGACAGCCCCTGGTTGTGGATGAACCAGAACGTCAGTCCGGCGCAGATGCCACCGACTATCACCGCGATGGGAAGCCAGAGCAGCAGCCACCGTGGCGATCTGCGTCCTATCGCCGCCAACAGCACTGCCGCGGCCACAACTTGAACGGCGATCACCACCCAGCCATGTAGCAAGCTCACGAGGAACGGCCTTCGCAATCGTTGGGTGCCGGAACGGAGTTGACGCGTTGGTTCATCCAGTCGAGCGCCTCGGCCATGTCGAGCTGGTCGGGAGCGTCACCGGGCAGCCGACGAATGGTGATGACGTCACCCATTTTGCATGCGCGATCCAGCGCGGCGTCAGTCCACGCCGCCGGTGTCGCCGGGTCTTGGTCGCCGTAGATCACCAGCATCGGGCCTTGGGTCGGTCCTTGCGGGAGGCTGCTCTTTTCCAGGAAGCCGCGAAGCGTGTTCGCCGCGGCGGGGGAATGGGGCCGTAGGTCGTCGGGGGTGATCTGACTCGCGATCGTCGCGCGTTCGGCGAGGCCGGCGGGATCACATGCCAGCAGCGCGTCCCACTTCTGCGCGACGATTCCGCTGCGGTAGTCGTCGAGCGGGAAATCGTTGAAGTACGAGTTCTTCACTCCGGAAAGAAATGCCAGGAGATCGAGTTGTTGCTGGCCGTTGAGTGTGCCTGCCTCGGCGGCATCGGCCAGACCGGTGATATCGGCGGCCGGGGAGATGGCGACCGAGCCGAGCAACGTCATACTCCAGCCTTGGTTCGCCGCAAGCTCATTGGCGGCCCACGCCGCCTGTCCGCCCTGACCGATGCCAAGAGCGAGCCAGGACGTCGACGCCTGGCCGCCGGCCCGTTCGATCACCTGGCGTCCGGCACGCACCGAATCGATCAGGTTGTAGCCGACTGTCGTCGAATCGAGATAGGGATGGTAATGGTCCCGGTCCGGCCGATCCTGGATCTTGGCGAGGTCGCCCAGCCCCTGATAGTCCGATACGACGACCGCGTAACCGGCTTGCAGTAACTGCTGTACAACGGCTGACGAATTGAGCAGCGTCGGCGAAGTTGACGGACCGCAGCCTGGTTTGGTGCCGCTGGCGGGATGCCCGAACGCAACGAGTCGCCACCCGCCGTCCGGGGCGGGCCCCTTCGGCACCAACAGAATCGCCGTGACGTGGGTGCCGTTATCGTTGATCCCCGACCGGGACGCGTACGTGAAGCGCTTGGCCCACTCGACTGCCGATTGAAGTGACGGATCGAGATCCCTTGCTGCATCACTGGTGATCACATCGCCGTACTGCTCCGACGGCGCGGGCTTGTCCGTCGTGGGCTGCGGTGACGGGGACTTACCGCATGCGGCGCCGCTCAGAACCACGATCACCAGCAGGGACAGGGCCGTCACTATTCGTCGCACGAACCAGATGGTAGTGGTCGCCGAAGGCGCATCGGCGTCGGTTGAGGTGCATCCGTTGGTCTTGCTGGCCGGTTGTGCGACCTGACGTGGGATAACTCGGCCGGTCATGGTCTAGCTCGGCGGCCGCGGATCGCTGGGGTCGTCGGGGTCGGGGTCACCGAACCAGCGGGACGGGGTGTGCTCGGGGTAGTGGTCGTGCCAAGCCCACCATTCGTAGGGCTTGCTCTGCGGATAGCCCGGTGGGGAATCTTCCCAGGTCTCCTGGCGGCCGAGTGCGGTCATATCGAGGAAATGCCATGTGTTGACGAAGACTTCGTCTCCCCGGCTGTCGATGAAGTACGTGCGGTAGATCTGGTCGCCGTCGCGGATGAAGGCGTTGGTGCCGTGCCACTGGTCGACGCCGAAGTCGACGTCGAAGGCGTTGTCCGGGCCGGGCAGCATGGTGTACCACGGGATGTCCCAGCCCATCCTTGCCTTGATGCGCTGCACGTCGGCCTGCGCGCCGCGCGAGGCGTAGACGAGGGTGGTGTCGCGGGCGTTGAGGTGGGCGAGGTTACCGATGTGGTCGGCCATCAACGAGCATCCGACGCACCCGTGGTCGGGCCAGCCGTGGACACCCGGATCGAGGAAGGCGCGGTAGACGATCAGCTGCCTTCTGCCGCCGAACAGGTCGAGCAGGCTGATCGTGCCGTCCGGCCCGTCGAACTCGTAGTCCTTCTCGACGGGAGTCCACGGCATACGCCTGCGCAGTGCGGCCACGGCATCGCGGGCGTGCGTCAATTCCTTTTCCTTGACCAGCATTTGGTGACGGGCGGCCTCCCACTCGGGTGCCGACACGATGTCTGGCATGTGCACTGTTGCTCCCTCGCGTTATTCAACAAGTTAGTTGAGTATCTTCCTTCAGCGAAGCACGCGGAGCGGCTATAGTCAACAAGATGGTTGAAGATCAAGTGCTGGACCGGACCTATGCCGCCCTGGCCGACCCGACGCGCCGTCACCTGATCGAGGTGCTTCGGCAGGGCGATGCGCGGATCACCGACCTCGCCGCCCCGCTGCCGATGACGTTCGCCGGGGTGTCACGCCACGTCGGAGTGCTGGAGTCGGCCAGCCTCATCCAGCGGGAGGTGCGCGGACGCGAACATTGGGTGTCGTTGCGGCCGGAAGGCCTTACCGCAGCTCAACATTGGATTGACGAGCAGACCCGGTTCTGGTCCGCCCGTGCCGATGCACTTGCCGCACGACTGCGCCGCAAAAAGGCCGACGGCCGATGAGCGAGACGGTGACCGTCGTCGTGTCGCGCGTCATGCCCGCCCCGCCCGCGGTGGTGTTCGACGAGTGGCTCGATCCGGAAGCGCTACAGGAATGGATGTGCCCGAACCCGGTGCGCGTCGTCGAGGTCCGTGTCGAGGCCCGCGTCGGCGGAACGGTGCGCTTCGACGTCGACGATTCGGGCACCAGGGTGCTCATCAGCGGGCAGTTCCTGACCATCGAGCGCCCCCATCTGCTGCGGTTCACCTGGAGCAACTCGAACTGGGAAGATCCCTCGCAGGTGAGCATCGTGAATGTGACATTCGAGCCGGTCGGCGTGGACGAGACATTGATGTCGATCGAGCACACGTTGCTGCCGACAAGTGAATTCGAATCGTTCCACAGCGGCTGGATCGATACCTTCGCCCAGCTCGCCGACCGGTTGGCGTCGCTGTCCTGAACGCACAGTCGATCCCAAGCTGACCGGTTTACCGTCAGCAGCTGTGGTGCGCTGGTCATGTTTGGTGCTGGGCATAGCCGTGTGGGCGTCGGCCACCTTCGGTCCCGTCGGCGAGTACGCACCGGTGCTGTTCTGGGTGCGCGCGTTGCAGGTGCTGCTGCTGCTCTTCGTCGCGCCGTTTCTGCTGGCATCAGCTCGCCCGGTGGCATGGTTGTGCGCGCTCTCGGCGCCCGCCCGTCGAATCGTGGACCGAGCGCTGAGCTCGAGAGTCATGCGGGTGGCACTGTCGCCGTTGACGACGTCAGCCACCATGCTGGCCACGCCGTGGCTGCTCTACCTGACGCCCTGGTATGTCGCCTCGATGACCGGACCACTGGCGGCGGGGACTCGAATACTGCTGTTGCTCGTCGGGTTCGGGTATTTCTACACCCGGCTGCAGATCGATCCGGTGCCGCGACGGTTCTCCCCGCTGCTGTCCATCGGCATCAGCGTCGTGGAATCTCTCGCTGACGGCCTGCTCGGCATCGTGCTCTGGCTCGGACCGCTCGTCGCCTACGACTACTACGCTGCGCTGCAGCGTGATTGGGGGCCGAGTCTCCGGACTGACCAGTCCATCGGCGCGGGCATCCTGTGGATCCTCGGCGACGTGCTGAGCATCCCGTTCGTGGTGGCGCTGATGCGTCAACTCGGGACCGACGAGCGTCGGAAGGCCGCGTTGGCGGACGCAGAACTCGACGAGGCGACCGCTGACGGGGTGTCGGCGCTGTGGTGGGAGAACGACCCTGCGCTGCGTGATCGCTTCTCGCGCTAGAAGGTGCTGGTGGGCCGCACGTTGTTGGCCATGTCGACCAGCGCGTAGCGGTGCGCCTGACTGGTCGCCACCCGCGCCAGACTGCGCAGGGAGGCCTCCACGCCCAGGCGCAGACCGTGCTCGGTGAACGGGAAACCGAGAATGTGGTTGGTGCTGGCCGTGTTCCCGCTCATCCAGTCCATCGCGGTGCCCAACACCAATGCGCGGATCTGCAGCACACGCGGTTCGGAATCGGGCAGCGCCTCCACCCGGTGCGCGGCATCGCGGATCTGCTCCTCGGACAGCTCATGTGCTGACCGCCCGGACAGCAACGTCACCGCGCTGGTCAACCGAGCCGTCGTGAAATGTCTTGATGCGGCCGGGACTTCGTCGAGTGTTCGGACCGCGGCTTCGCGATCGCCCTCCACCGAGAGGGCCCGGGCCAGGCCGAACGCGGCCGAGATGGAGTTGTTGTCGGTGTGCCAGACAGTGCGGTAGAACGGCAGCTCGTCGGAGGTTGCGGCCAGCTCGGCCGTTGCCGCCAGGGCCAGCTTCGGCGCCAGCTCTCCCGGGAAAATGTCCAGCACCTCGGTGAAGTGCTTTGTTGCCGAATCGAAGTCGCTGGTGAGTAGCTCGGAGACCGCCTTGAACCAGATCAGCCGCCAGCGCCATCCCACCCGTTCGGCCAGGTCGTCGAGCTTGCGGTTGGCCTTGGCGACGTCGCCGAGGTCGAGCAGCGCCCGCACCTCCATCAGCGGTAGTTCGATCGACTCCGTGAGGTCGATACCCTCGGAATCGAGTACGCCGTGCCGGGCCGCCCGAAGCGAGTCCAGTGTCTGAACCGGTTGCGAGAGCACCGTCGCGGACAGCACCGTCGCGGCGATGTCGGTGGGATCCACCAGGGGAACCGGCAGCGCGGTGACGATCTCGGCGGCGGTCAGCTTCTCGGCGTGGGCCAGCCCGTCGAGGTACACATCCGTGTGCGCCACCAGCAGTTCCACCCCGAACGCCGCCCGGGTTCGGGTGAAGACGTTCGACAGGCCGGGCCGCGGCACGCCGGTGTCCTCGGCGACCACCTCACGCAGAACACCCAGCAGCTGCGACGACATCTCCTCGGCGCTGGCGAACCGGCGGCGCGGATCGGGGTCGATCGCCCGGCGCAACAGCCGCGCGAACGAGTCGTACTTCTTGAGCACCGGGTCGTCTTCGGGCAGCCCATCGACGTAGCGGCCCTTGCGGGTCCGCAGGTTCAGCGTCAAAGCGGCCAGGGTGCGGCCCACCGTATAGATGTCGCTGGCGACGGTCGGCCCGGTCCGGACGATCTCGGGCGCCTGATAGCCGGGCGTGCCGTAGAGGTAACCGAACGAGTTGATCCTCGAGACCGCGCCGAGGTCGATCAGCTTGAGCTGCTCCTCGGTCACCATCACGTTCTCCGGCTTGAGGTCGTTGTAGCACAAGCCGATCGAATGCAGATAGCCCAGCGCCGGCAGGATCTCCAGCACGTAGGCGATGGCTTCGGACACCGGAAGTTTCTCGCCCTTGGGCAGTTTCAGCGACTTGCCGCCGACGTACTCCATCACGATGTAGCCGACCGGCTCGCCGTGGGAGTCGGGGTGCTCGACGAAGTTGAAGATCTTGACGATCGACGGGTGAACCACCTCGGCCAGGAACTGGCGCTCGGCCATCGCGATGGCCTGCGCCTCGGCGTCCCCGGAATGCACCAGGCCCTTGAGCACCACCGGCCGTTCGTTCACGTTGTGGTCGACGGCCAGGTACACCCAACCCAACCCGCCGTGCGCAACGCATCCCTTGATCTCGTACTGGTCGGCCACCATGTCCCCGGGAACCAGCTGCGGCACAAAAGAATACGGACTGTTGCAGTGCGGGCACCAACCCTCAGACGGCGCCTCGCCATCCTCGGTCGAGCGGCCCACCGGGCGTCCGCAGTTCCAGCAGAACCGCTTCGCCTCGGCGACAACGGGATTGACCATCAACGCCTTGAGCGGGTCGATCTCGGGATACCGGGGAATCTCCACCAGGCCGCCACCGAGACGCCGGGTCGGCGACAACTTGCGGGCCACGGTTTGCATGGACTCGGGCTCGGTGCGCACACTGCCGATCGAGTCGTCGTCGTCCTCGAACTGCGGGCGGTAGATCGCCTGGGTGGCCATCGGCCGCACCGTCGACGCCGAGTCCATGGCGAAATCGTCGAACGACGCGGGCTGGGTTCCGACGTCGACATCTGGCTGATCGGAGGCGGCCATCAGTCCAGGTACCTCGGCGTCGGGGGAGCGGGCGCAGGCCCCAGTACCGTCAACCACTTGCGGTACAACGTGTTCCACGTGCCGTCCCGGCGGATGCGTTCCAAGGTCCCGTTGACGAATCGCACCAGCCCGGTGTTGGCCAGATTGATGCCGATGCCGTACGGCTCCTGGGCCATGTTCGGTCCGATGATGTGCAGATACGGATCCTGGGCCACCAGGCCCGCCAGGATGGAGTCGTCGGTGCTGACCGCGTCGACCTCGCGTTGCTGCAGCGCGACCAGGCAGTCCGCCCAGCTCACCACGGTCACGATGATCGGCGGCGGAGCGATCTGACGCACCCGGTCCAGTGACGTGGTCCCGCTGGCGACGCACACCCGACGCCCGGACAGGTCCGAGGCCTGCGAGATGGCCGACTCGCGTGGAGCCAGAATGCGTTGGTAGGCGGTGAAATACGCCGTCGAGAAGTTCACCAGTTTGCGGCGTTCGCAGGTGATCGTCATGGTCTTGACCACGATGTCGACGGTGTTGTTCTGCAGCGCCGTGATCCGGTCGGCCGACGACAGGATGCGGTATTCGACGGCCGACGGCGTCCCGAAGATGTCGCGGGCCACCTCACCGGCGATGTCGACGTCGAAACCGGTGATCTCCCCGGTGATCGGATCGCGGAAGGAGAACAGGTTGCTGCCGACGTCGAGCCCGACGATCAGCCGGCCGCGGGCACGAATCCCGGCGACCGCCGCATCGGCCTCGGCCTTGGTGGGGAACGGTCGCAGGCTCGCGGTGCGGTCACACGCATTCTCGGACGGATCGGGACGCTGCGGCGGTTGCGGCGCGAGCTCCTGCATCCCGGCCGGTGTCGGCGGGGCCAGGGTCGGCACCGGGGGAGCCCCGATGAACTCCGTTTTGCCGCAGCCGGTGAGCACCGTCGCCGCGGCGATCGCGATGCAGAGCAGCCGGCGCATGCTCATCACCGGTACTCGCTGAGCCGCGGCCACAGGCCGAGCGCAACCGACAGCGCCGCTCCGACCGAGAGCACCACGCCCCCGACGGTGGTGCCGGACAGCACCCGGCGAGCGGACAGGATGTCGTTGCGCAGTTGGTTGCGGCTCTGCCGGATACCGCTCGACAGGGCCGCGTCGAGCTTGTCGAACGCCGGCGTCGAGTCGTCCTCACCGGTGCCCAGCGCCACCTGGGTCGCAGCCTGGTAGTTGCCGACCGAGATGTAGGCGTTGATCCGCTCGTCGGCCTGGCGCCACTTGGTCAGCAAGCCGTCGGCATCGGCCAGGTCGTCCTTGGCGATGGCGTCCTTGCGGGCGAGGTAATCGTTGAGCTGTGTGTGCATGGCTTCGACGCGTTGGTAGTAGGAGCGCTTGCGGACGTCTTCGTCTCCCCGCCGGATCAGCGACAGCGTCTCGTCGGCGCGCGCCTGCTGGGCGGTGATCGCCAGGTTAGTCACAGTTTTCAGCGACTCGGCCGCGGTGTTCTTGGCAGCCCGGCTGCCTGCGGTCGAGATGAGCAACGCCGAACCCACCCAGATGATCATCACGACGATCGCCAGGCCGCCCGCGATCAGGCCGACGTTCACCCGGCGTTTGGTGCGATCGGCCAGCCACCGATGACCGAACGCCCCGAACAACAGCGTCACGGCGACGACCATGATCACCGGCGCCGGGACGCGGGTGGAGGCTGTGGTTTCGGCGTCGACCCGCGCCGAGGTCTGCTCGTACAGCCGCTGCGCGTCCGGCAGGATCTGCTGCTGCATCAGGGCCGAGGCCTCCGAGAGATACGACGAGCCGACCGGATTGCCCATCCGGTTGTTGGTGCGGGCGGTTTCGATCAGGCCGGTGTACACGGCCAGCTGCGCGTTGATCCGGCCCAGCAGCTGCACCAAGGGCTCGTCGGTGAGGCCGCTGGAGGCGCGGGTCACCGCCACGGCCGCATCGGTGATCGCCTGCTCGTAGCGCTGCCGCACCGCGCGCGGCTCGGAGCCGGCGATGAACGCGGTCGCCGCGGCGGCGTCGGCCACCGAGAGCGTGGTGTAGAGCTGGCCGGCGGCGAAGGACAGCGGCTCGGTGTGGTTGAGGACGTTGGTCAGCTGGGTTTGCCGGTCGGTGATCGTCGTCGAGGTGGCGAACGCGCTCAGGATCCCGAGCGTGGCGAGGATGACGCCGAGGGTCAGGATGCGTCCGGGCGTGGTGCGGACGAACCACCACCGGGGATGAGCGGGCGGCGTCGTCGACCGCTGGCCCAACGGCTCGGTCGACGGGTGTGCCAGCTCAACGGTCACGTTCGCGGACCTCATTCCGTGTTGTCCGGATCCACTGCTGCCCTTTGCCGGGAGGCCCGGCGCGCTTTCTGAGACAATCCTAAGAGGTGCTGTGACGGATGGGGCGGGATCGACCGACCTAAGTCCGGCGTGGCGTGCTTATCCTGAACGCGTGCGCGGGGATGGCGACGGTTGGGTGGTGTCGGATACCGGCACGCCCTATTGGGGACGGCATGGCGCCGCGGGGTTGTTGCTGCGGGCGCCTCGCGCCGACGGTACGCCCGCGGTGTTGCTTCAGCACCGGGCCCCGTGGAGTCATCAGGGCGGCACCTGGGCGCTGCCCGGTGGCGCCCGGGACAGCCACGAGACCCCCGAGCAGGCCGCGGTGCGTGAGGCCCACGAGGAAGCCGGCCTGCTCGCCGAACACGTCCAGGTCCGGGCGACCGTGGTGACGGCGGAGGTCGTCGGCGCCGCGGGTGCGTACTGGAGTTACACCACCGTCGTCGCCGACGCGCCCGAACTGCTGAGCACGGTCGCGAATCGGGAGAGCTCCGAATTGCGTTGGGTGGCCGAGGACGAAGTGATCGAGCTGCCGCTGCACCCCGGCTTCGCCGCCAGCTGGGAACGTCTACGCATCACAGCGATGCTGAGCGGTCACGATCACGAGGAATGCCTGCAGCCGGTGCCGCACACCGTGGAGATCCGGGCCGGCGTGTTCGCCTGGTGCACCTCGGCGGCCGCCGAAGTCGGCTGACCCGGTCCGGCGACAACCCGTGGGTCAGCCGAGCGCCGCTCGGAGCCGTCGGGCGGCGGCCTTCGGGTCGTCGGCCCCGGTGATCGCCCGCACCACCACGATTCGGCTCGCGCCGGCCTCGAGCACCTCGGGCAGACGCGCCTCGTCGATACCGCCGATCGCGAACCACGGCTTGGCCGGGCCCATCGCCGCGACGGTGCGTACCAGATCCAGACCCGGCGCCGGCCGGCCCGGTTTCGTCGGCGTGGGCCAGCACGGGCCGACACAGAAATAGTCGACATCCTCGGTGAGCGCGCGAGCGGCCTCACCGCTCTGATGGGTGGAACGCCCGATCAGCGCCTGCGGCGCGACCTCGCGGGCCACGGTCAGCGGCAGATCGTCCTGACCCAGGTGGAGGATGTCAGCCCCGGCCGCGCGGGCGATGTCGGCGCGGTCGTTGACCGCCACCAGCGCGCCGTGCCGGTGCGCGGCCTCGGTCAGGATTTCCAGTGCTGCCAGCTCGTCGCGGGCCTCCAGCGGCCCGAACTGTTGCTCGCCGGGTGATCCCTTGTCACGAAGCTGGATGATGTCGACGCCGCCGGCCAGCGCCGCGTCGGCGAACTGGGCCAGGTCACCGCGTTCGCGGCGGGCATCGGTGCACAGGTAGAGCCGTGCGGTCGCGAGCCTCGCGTGGGGTTCGTGCACACCGCGACGGTAGCGGCTAGCGTGGGGGATCGGCACGGGAGCCCCGGGGCGGGGCTGAGAGTGGAGCGCGACGTTCCAGACCGTCACCACCTGATCCGGGTCATGCCGGCGAAGGAAGCGAAAGGGATATGTCGAAGGATTCTCTGGCTGTCATCGGGGGCGGTGTCATTGGACTCGCGGTGGCGCGGCGCGCCCTGCTCGACGGGCTCTCGGTGCGGGTGCACCGGTACGGCGGGCAGGAGCGAAGCGACCCGGGAATTGCCCGAGCCCTCCCGGGGGCGTCGTGGGTGGCCGGCGGCATGCTGACCCCGCACAGCGAAGGCTGGCCGGGCGAGGAGCAGCTGCTGGCGCTGGGGTTGGAGTCGCTGCGCCTGTGGCACGACGGCTTCCTCGACGGTCTGCCCGCCGATGTCGTCACCGCGCGCGAGTCGCTGGTGGTCGGTGTGGATCGGGCCGATGCGGCCGATTTGCGGACCGTTGCGGACTGGCTGTCGGCGCAGGGTCATCCGGTCACCGTGACGACCACCGCCCGCGACACCGAACCGCTTCTGGCCCAAGGTATTCGTCACGGCTTTGTCGCCGCCGACGAGCTGGCGGTGGACAACCGCAAACTGGTGGCCGCCCTGGAGGCCCACTGTGAGCAGCTCGGGGTGCAGTGGTCGGCACCGGTGGAGCGCCTCGACGACGCGCGCGACGGTGTCGACACCGTCGTCATCGCCAACGGTATCGACGCGCCCACACTCTGGCCGGGCCTGCAGGTGCGGCCGGTGAAGGGCGAGGTGCTGCGGCTGCACTGGCGGCGCGGCTGTATGCCGGTGCCGCAGCGGGTGATTCGGGCCAGGGTGCACGGCCGCGCGGTCTACCTGGTGCCGCGGGCCGACGGGGTGGTGGTCGGTGCGACCCAGTACGAACACGGCCGCGACACCGCACCGTCGGTGGCCGGGGTGCGCGAGTTGCTCGACGACGCCTGCGAGGTGATGCCGTCGCTCGGCGAATACGAACTGGCCGAGTGCGGGGCGGGGTTGCGGCCGATGACCCCGGACAACATGCCGATCGTCGGCCGGCTCGATGAGCGCACCCTGGTGGCCACCGGACACGGCAGGTCCGGATTTCTGCTGGCGCCTTGGACCGCGCAGCGCATCGCCGCAGAGTTGATGGGAGCACGCGCGTGAAGCTGATGGTCAACGACGA
Organism: Mycobacterium sp. ELW1; assembly: GCF_008329905.1. Lineage (NCBI taxonomy): Bacteria > Bacillati > Actinomycetota > Actinomycetes > Mycobacteriales > Mycobacteriaceae > Mycobacterium > Mycobacterium sp. ELW1. The sequence goes on from NZ_CP032155.1 coordinate 713,108, forward strand.
AGAACTGGAAGTCGACGACGGCACCACGATATCGGGGCTGCTGGATACGCTCGGCTTTCCCGATCGCGGCATCGCGGTCGCGGTGAACTGGTCGGTTCTGCCTCGTTCACAATGGGATTCGGCGGTGCCCGACGGGGCCCGCGTCGAGGTGGTGACGGCGGTGCAAGGTGGTTGAACAACTCACGATCGCGGGACGTACGTTCGGTTCGAGGCTGATCCTCGGCACCGGCGGCGCGCCGAATCTGACCGTGCTGGAAGAGGCGCTGGTGGCGTCGGGCACCGAGCTGACCACCGTCGCGATGCGCCGGGTGGATGCCGAGGGTGGCACCGGGGTGCTGGATCTGCTTGCCCGCCTGGAGATCACCCCACTGCCCAACACCGCGGGCTGTCGCGGTGCAGCCGAAGCGGTGCTGACCGCACAGCTCGCGCGCGAGGCGCTGGGCACCAACTGGATCAAGCTCGAGGTGATCGCCGACGAGCGCACCCTGCTGCCCGACGCTGTCGAATTGGTGCGGGCGGCAGAGCAATTGGTGGACGACGGGTTCGTGGTGTTGCCGTACACCAACGACGACCCGGTGCTGGCCCGCCGACTCGAGGACACCGGGTGCGCGGCCGTGATGCCGCTTGGCTCGCCGATAGGAACCGGTTTGGGCATCTCCAATCCGCACAACATCGAGATGATCGTCGCAGCCGCCGGCGTGCCGGTGATTCTCGACGCCGGGATCGGCACCGCCAGCGATGCCGCGATCGCCATGGAATTGGGTTGTGATGCAGTTCTTTTGGCCAGTGCGGTGACGCGTGCCGCGGATCCGCCGGCGATGGCGGCCGCGATGTCGGCCGCGGTGACCGCGGGACTGCTGGCCCGGCATGCCGGTCGCATCCCGAAGCGGTTCTGGGCGCAGGCGTCGAGCCCGAGCCTGTCCGGGTGACGGACGAGTGAAGGGCCGCTATGTGGCACTGGGTAGTTCGATGGCCGCCGGCCCCGGGATCAAACCGAGAGCTGCGGGGTCGCCGCTGTCGGCCGGCAGGTCGGCCCGCAACTACCCACACCTGACCGCCGAACGCCTGGGCCTCGACCTCGTCGACGTCACCTATTCCGGCGCCACCACCGCCAACGTCCTGCGCGATCCGCAGCGCGGTGCGCCGCCACAGATCGAGGCCCTCGACGGTTCGGAGGAGCTGGTCACCGTCACCATTGGTGGCAACGACGTCGGCTATGTCCCATTGCTGTTCGCCGCGACGCTGCCGCCGGTCCTGCACAAGCTTCCGGTGCTCGGTGCGCGACTGCATGAACTCCTGGATCCGGCCGCCCGGGGTGTGGCGCTGAACCAGGTGGGTGCGTCGCTGCGTGACGGTGGGCCGGGTGCTGCGGGAGCGATCGCCGCGGGCTCGAATTCTGTTCGTGGACTACCTGACCCTGCTGCCTCCCGCGGGCACACCCGCGCCACCGCTGCCGGACGACGTCGCCGACTTGGGCCGCCACATCGCACAGCGACTGGTCGATCAGACCAGTGAAGCGGCGCTGGCCACCGGGTGCGAGGTGATCCATGCCGCGGAGATGAGCCGCGACCACCACCCCTGGTCTGTCGAACCATGGACAGTCGGCGCCGGTTCCTTGCTGCCGTGGCGGCCGAAGCCGTGGCACCCCAACGCGGCCGGCATGCGCGCGGTCGCCGAGCTCATCGTGGCGAGGGTGCGTCAGCCGTAGGTGTTGGCGGGTGGGGCGATCCGCACCACGCTGGTCACCTCAAGGGTGGGTATCGACCCTGTGCCGGAATAGGTTTGGCCAGCCGGGGCCGTGCCCACCACCCGCAGCCAGGTGTTCTCCGGCATCGCGGCCGCCGCCTGCGCCGCAGGCCCGGACAGGTGCAGCCGGGCCAGTTGAGCGTCGGCGGCACAACAGACGATCACGATCTTGGCCAGGTCGACGCGATCGCCGTCGCGCATCGTGAAACCGGTCGTGGTGATCGGATGGTTGTCCAGGCCGCCGACCTTGCCGACCGCCACCCGCATCAGCACCTCGGGCAGCGACAACGACGGCGCGGGCCCGGGCGGCAGCGGCGGGAACGACCGCGCTATCGACACCGTCGCGGGAGCGGCAGCCCGTGCGCTCAGCGCTGGTGGCACCACGAAGATCAGCAGGATCACCGGCAGCACCAACAGCCAGACAATGCCGTTGCGGTGATGGTGACCGCCGTGCTCGTGGTGGGGACCGCCGCGCCGGATGTCGCGCGCGATCGCGGTCACTGCCAGCCCGAGCAGTACGACGGCCGAGATCGCCAGCCACGGCAACATTCCCGGTTTGACGTATCGGGTGTAGGCCCCGGTGACCGTGACCATGACCAGGGCGATCCCGACGATCAGCAGTAGCGTGTTCTCGGTTTCGCGCCTCACAGCAGCACCATCCCGAACGCCGTCGCCAGCGCCGTCGCCACCACCAGGGTGACCGGGGCGAAGCGCAGCGCGAAACTGCGGCCGAACAAACCGGCTTGCATGGCAACGAGTTTCACGTCGACGGCCGGCCCTACCACCAGGAACACCAGCCTCGGCACCAGCGGCACCATGGTGAGGCTGGCCGCGACGAAGGCGTCTGCCTCCGAGCACAGCGCCAGCACGAACGCCAGCAGCGCCATGGTGATCACGCCGATCAGCAGGTGGCCGGCCACATGCTCGAACATCCACGGCGGCACCACGACGCGCAAGGTTGCGGCGGCTGCGGCACCGATCACCAGATAGGAGCCGGCCTGCAGGAAGTCGTGCCGGGCGGCTTCGGTGAACGCGACCCAGCGGGATTGATCCGCATCGTCCGAGCGGGGCAGCTTGCGGGTGACCCAACCCGGGCGGCCCCACCGCGACCACAGCATCCCCATCACCACCGCGGTCGCCAACGATGCGGCGCAGCGTGCGGCCACCATCTCGGGTTGACCGGGGAAAGCCACCGCGGTGGCCACCAGGACCACCGGATTGATCGCCGGCGCACTGAGCATGAACGTCAGCGCCGCCGCACCGGTGGCTCCGTCGCCGAACAGGCGCCGGGCCACCGGAACCGACCCGCACTCGCACCCCGGCAGTGCCGCACCGGCCACGCCCGCGGCCAGCACCGCCGCGGGCGCGCGGCGGGGCAGCCACCGAGCCAGCCGCTGCGGGGACACGAAGGCGGCGATCAGCCCGCTGATCACCACGCCGAGCACCAGGAACGGCACGGCCTGCAGAAATACCCCGGCGAACACGGTTCCCGCGGTGGCCAGCCGCGGATCGCCGGCAACCCCGTCGCGCATCCAGGTGCCCGCCAGTGCGCACACCACCAGCGCGGCCACCAGCACCTCGGTGGAAGTCACCAGGCGCCGGCGCGGGGACGTGACGGTCATCGAGCACATGGTGCCACCTGAACCTGCGCACTCGCCGATACGTACCCTGGGCGCGATGAAGTACAGACACCTGGCCGCTGCGGGCCGCGTCGCGCTGGCCGTCGCCGTCATCGGCGTGGCGGGATGTAACCGGCCGGCTGACTCGGGCCAACCGGCCGCCCCGGCCAAGGCCGCCGCGCAGTTCGCCGACGAGTTGCGCCAGCGGGTCACCACCGACGCCATGATGGCGCATCTGCAGAAGCTGCAGGACATCGCCAACGCCAACAACGGCACCAGGGCGGTGGGCACCCCCGGCTTCGATGCCAGCGTCGACTATGTGGCCGGTGTGCTCCGCTCGAAGGGGTTCGACGTCCAAACCCCCGAGTTCCAGGCGAAGGTGTTCAAAGCCGGCAAACCGGAGTTGCGGGTCGGCGGCGACACCGTCCCCGCTCAAGCCGCGGAGTTCAGCCTGTCTACCCTGCCGCACGGAGTCACCGGGCCGTTGATCGCCGCGCCCGCTGATGACACGCCGGGCTGTGCGCCTGCCGACTACGACGGTTTGGCCGTCCAGGGCGCGGTGGTTCTCGTCGACCGGGGTAGTTGCCCGTTCTCCGACAAGCAGGCCATCGCCGCCAAACTCGGTGCGATCGCGATGGTCGTGGCCAACAACGTCGACGAGCCCTCGATGGGCGCCACCCTCGGAGAGGCCACCGATGTCAAGATCCCGGTGGTCGGTGTGAGCAAGGCCGACGGCGCGCGGCTGCGCGCCAATCCCGGGCCGACGATGCTCAAGCTCGAGGCCAACACCCAATTGGTCAATGCGCGCAACGTCATTGCGCAGACCAAGACCGGGTCGACCACTGACGTGATCATGACCGGCGCCCACCTGGACAGCGTTCCCGAGGGGCCCGGCATCAACGACAACGGCTCCGGGGTGGCGGCGGTGCTGGAGACCGCTGTGCAGCTCGGCCCCAATCCCGATGTCAAAAACGCGGTGCGATTCGCCTTCTGGGGTGCTGAGGAGCTTGGGACGATCGGATCCAACAAGTACATCGAGTCGCTGAATGTCGACCAGCTCAAAGACATTGCGCTGTATTTGAACTACGACATGATCGGCTCACCGAACCCCGGCTACTTCACCTACGACGGCGACCAGTCCACCACGCCCGGACCCGGGGAGCGGGCGCCGCGGGTGCCGGAGGGGTCGGCGGGTATCGAGCGGACCTTGGTCGCCTACCTGAAGTCGGCCGGAAAGACTGCCCAGGACACGTCTTTCGACGGCCGGTCGGACTACGACGCGTTCACCAGGGCCGGCATTCCCTCCGGTGGCCTGTTCTCCGGGGCCGAGGAGAACAAGACCGCCGATCAGCAGAAGCTCTGGGGTCGTACCGCCGACGCGCCATTCGATCCGAATTATCACAAGGCAACCGACACCCTCGATCACATCGACAAGGCCGCGCTGGGCATTCTCGGCGGGGGAGTCGTGTTCTCCGTCGGGCTCTACGCTCAGGACATCGAGGGCCGCAACGGCATTCCCATTCGCGATGACCGCACTCGGCACGCCGGCACCGTCTCGTAGTCGTCTTTTCGTTGAGACCGCACTCAGATCGCGATTCCGGTCAATTTCGTGATCTACGTGCGGTCTCAATGTGGAAGTCGCAGGGCTAGCGGGCGCATACCCGCCAAAGTTCCTCGGCGGCATCCAGATTCGCCGACTTCAGCCGCTCACCGATGACCGGCTGGGCAAGGAAGTCCAGGACGAGATCCTTGACGGCAGGCTCGATCGGCTCGCGCACGGTGAATGCCCACTCCACGAGTTCACCGAGGTGCTCGGCGGCCGGCGCCGTGTCCATCGCCTGCCAGCGGTTCAGGTGAGCCTGCAGGGGTTGGTCACACCAGTAGGTGAAGTCGATCAGAGTCGGACTGTCGGAGAAGTAGCCCAGGTCGGCCGGATACTCCGCCAGCAGGCCGCTCCACAGGCCGTCGACAAGAGCGGCGACTGCCCCGCGCTCTGGTGCCGGCCAGTTCGGAACGCGCCCGCGCAGCTTGCTGAGGTCGAAGGCGAACACCGGTGCCTTTTCTGCGAGCAACGCCTCGATGAGACGCGGAAAGAAGTGCCGAAAGTCATTGTCTCCCAACGACATCAGGTGCAGGGCTTCTAACTGCGGCAGTGACAGCGAGCGCGGCGGGGTCGCGCGGACATCGGTGGCCGACCATTCGGGACCGCACTGGTCACACACCACCAGATCACGTGGCAGCGGATAACCCTCAAAACAGCCGTAGAGATCCTCCACAGCGGCGATCACGACCGCGCGCCGCGCAGCACCCCCAGGGCCCGCATGCCGTGGTAGATCACGAGTGCGGCGATCGAGCCGAGCGCAATGCCGGTGAACGTGAGATTGCCGATCTTCCAAGTGAAGTCGGCGATGCCGATGATCAGCGCGATCGCGGCGGTCATCTGGTTGATCGGCAGGCTGAAGTCCACCCGATTGGTCAGCCAGATCCGCACGCCCAGCACGCCGACCAAGCCGTAGAGCACGATCGTCGCACCGCCGAGCACGCCGGGCGGGATCGCCGAGATCGTCGCTCCGACCCTGGGGCACAACGCCAACAGGATGGCGGTCACGCCGGCTACCCAATAGGCGGCCGTGGAGTACACCCGGGTGGCGGCCATCACGCCGATGTTCTCGGCATAGGTGGTGGTGGCCGAGCCGCCGCCGAAACCGGCCAGCACGGTCGCGACTCCATCGGCCGCCAGCGCGCGGCCGGTCAGCGGGTCGGTGTCGACCCCGGTCATCTGACCCACCGATTTCACGTGCCCGATGTTCTCGGCGATCAGCGCGATCACCGCGGGCAGGAACATCGGCAGGACCGAGAGGTTCAGTGTCGGGGTCTGGAACTCCGGCAGTCCGATCCAGCCGGCCGCCGCGATCCCCGCGGTGTCCACTTGTCCGAGGGCCAGCGCCAACAGATAGCCGCCGACCACGGCGACGAAAATCGCCAGCCGTCCGATGATGCCGCGGAAGAACGCCAGCGCCGCCACCAGCAGCACCAGCGTGACGATCCCGACCAGTGGGCCTTTCTCGAAATTCGTCTTGGCCGCCGGTGCCAGGTTGAACCCGATCAGCGCGACGATGGCGCCGGTGACGACCGGCGGCAGCGCGATGTCGATCCAGCGGGTGCCGGCCAGATGCACGGCCAAACCGACGACGATCAGCAGAATCCCGACAGCGATCAGCCCGCCCAGCGCGCTGCCGGTTCCGTGCGAGGCCACCGCGGCGGTCACCGGGGCGATCACCGAGAAACTGGAGCCGAGATAACTGGGCAGCCGGTTTCCGGTGATCACCAGAAACAGGAGCGTCCCGATACCGGAGAACAGCAGCGTGGTGGCCGGCGGGAATCCGGTGAGCACCGGCACCAGGAACGTGGCACCGAACATGGCCACCACGTGCTGAGCTCCGATACCCACGGTGCGCGGCCAGCTCAACCGCTCGTGCGGGGCGACGACGAAGTTCTGGTCAGCCCGGCTCTCGACCGGTGTCCAGGTCATGGGAATCACGGTCATACCGTAACCGCCGTACCGCGTAGATGACGGCGCCAAGGACGAGCACCCCCGCCCCGGAGAGTACGGCCGGAAGCGGCAGTGCGACCGACAGCACCACGCAGCCGATCAGCCCGACCGCGGGAATGATGCGGCGGGCAGGAGCGAAGCGACCCGGGGGCTGGCGTGACCCCAGTGTCCAGGCGGACGCATTCGCGATCGCGTAGTACACCAGCACCGCAAACGACGAAAAGCCGATCACCCCACGGACATCGGTCACCGCGGCGAGCACCGCGACCACCACGCCGACGGCCACCTCGGCGCGGTGCGGGACACCGAAGCGCGGATGCACCGCCGCCAGCGCGACGGGCAGGTGGCGGTCGCGCGCCATCGCAAGGGTGGTCCGCGATACCCCGAGAATCAGCGACAGAAGGGAGCCGAGTGCCGCGACCGCCGCACCGACCCGCACCACCGGCTCGAAGCCGGCCGCCCCGGACGTCCGTACCGCATCCGCCAATGGTGCTGCGGCCGTTGCCAATCGGTCCGGGCCGAGAGCCGCGAGCACTGTGACCGCAACGGCCGCGTAGATGACGAGCGCGAGCCCGAGCGCCAAGGGGATGGCCCGCGGGATGGTCCGGGCCGGATCGCGCACTTCCTCACCGAGCGTGGCGATTCGCGCGTAGCCGGCGAACGCGAAGAACAGCAGACCGGCCGCCTGCAGTACACCCAAGACCGTGCCGTGGCCGAGCCGCAACTGGTCGACGTCCCCGCGTCCCGAGGCTGCCACGATCACCACGACCGCGGCCAGCACCGCCAACACGACGGCGACGATGACGCGGGTCAGCACCGCCGATTTCTGGACACCGCGATAGTTCACCGCCGTCAGGCCCACCACCGCGGCAACGGCCACGGCGTGCGCGTAGGCGGGCCATACGTAGAAGCCGACGGTCAGTGCCATTGCCGCACACGACGCGGTCTTGCCGACCACGAAGCTCCAGCCGGCCAGGTAGCCCCAGAACTCGCCGAGCCGTTCCCGGCCGTAGACGTAGGTGCCGCCCGATTGCGGGTAGCGCGCCGCCAGCCGCGCCGAGGAGGTGGCATTGCAGTAGGCGACGACGGCCGCAACCGCCAGCCCGACCAGCAGCCAGGATCCCGCCGCCGCGGCGGCGGGCGCCAGTGCGACGAAGATGCCGGCGCCGACCATCGAACCGAGTCCGATGATCACGGCATCGGTGGTGCCCAATCGGCGCTGGAGCGTGCTCACGGCCGGGATGTTAGGCGCTGAACATGAATGCGGACCGGCGAGGGAGCGGTCGCCCGCGCCCAAGCCGGTCCGGCACGGTCCCCCGACCCATTTCGCGTGGCATCCTCACAAACCAACGACGTACGCGTCGCCGTGCCTGATCAATGTAAGCGAAATATCTGACGGTGTCGTAAATCTTGTCGGAACTGTGATCTTGAAAGTCAGCGGTTGCGGACGATGTTCACGCCCAGATAGGCGCCATAGGCCAGCAACCCGGCCACTGCGAACTTGCGGGTCTTGGGTGCGATCAGGGCCAGCCCGATCGCGGTCTCGATGCCGCCGTCGATGTAGGTGTGCTGCAACGTGTTGTCCGGAAACGCCGATTTGGTGGCGGATTCGAACAGCTCCGGGCGTACGAAGTGCGACAACCCGGTGGCGGCCACCACCAGCCCGGTCGCTTTGATCAACGGCTCTGCAGACATCGACGTCCTCTCGCAGGTCAACTGATGTGGTAGTCGGAGAGCGGGTACGTCGACGCCTCGCGTAATGCCTCATGCGTAGTCATCGGCCGCAACAGCGTCGCCTCACCACTGGGATTGAAATAGTACGACCGCGCCGACGCGCAGTTGCCGAGGGTGAACAAAGAGGTGCCCAGCAGCTCGGTCATCTCGTCCAGATAGCGGGCGTTGGCTTCTTCGGTGATCTCGAACGTGGTTGCCCCGCGTTGCTTCAGTTCGCCGAAGAGCCGGTCCATGTGCCGCATCTGATACTCCATCGAATTGAAAAAGTTCAAGCCGAGGAACGCATACGGACTGGCCAGGCTCAGGAAGTTGGGGAAGTACGGAACCGACACACCTTGATAGGCCTGGAATCGGGTCTCGCGCCACCACTTACCGAGGTTGCGGCCGTCGCGACCGATCACCTCGATGGCCGGGAAGTTCGCTTCCCAGAGATCGAAACCTGTTGCCAGCACCAGGGTGTCGATGACGGACTTGGTGCCGTCGTTGGCGACGATACCGTCGGCCTCGATGTGGTCGATGCCGCTGGACTGCAGGCGCACGTTCGGTCGGGTGAAGGCCCGATAGAACTTGTTGGAGAACGTCGGCCGTTTGCAGCCGAAGTCGTAGTCCGGGGTGAGCTGGCGGCGCAATTCCTTGTCCCGGATGACGGCGAACCGCCACAGCTGGGAGAGGTAGGCCGCGATGCGATTCCCCAGCGGGAAGCGGTTGTAGTGCAGGACGCCCCAGTCGACCAGCACCTCGTAGGCGAAGTCGGTGACGGCGCGGATCGCGCGCTGGGACAGCGGTACGCGAGCGAACAGCCGCTTCGCCCTGGCCGAGAATTTGACGTCGAGTTTGGGCACGACGTAGATCGCTGTGCGCTGATACACGGTGAGATCCGCGGCGTCGCGGGCCAATTCGGGGATGAGCTGGACCGCGGTGGCGCCGGTGCCGATGATGCCGATCTTGCGGTTGGTTGCGTCGTAGCTGTCGTCCCAGGCGGCGGTGTGGACGATCGTGCCCTCGAAGCTGTCGATGCCCGGAATCTCCGGTGTGCGCGGTTGGGACAGGAAGCCCGTCGCGGTGATCAGGTACCGCGCCGCCAGGGTGTCACCGTCGGCGACCGTGACCCGCCACAGCTTGTCCTCCTCGTCCCAGCGGGCGCTCTCGACGGTCGTGTTGAACCGGATGTGGCGGCGCACGTCGTACTTGTCGGCGACGTTGTCGGCGTACTGCTTGATCTCGGCCCCGGTCGAGAACAGCCGGTTCCAGTTCGGGTTGGGCTCGAAGAAATACGAATACGTGGTGGTCGGGACGTCAACGGTCAACCCCGGGTAGTGGTTGACATACCAGGTGCCACCCAGATCGTCCTCGCGATCGAGAATGACGAAGTTGTCGAATCCGAGGCGCTTGAGCTCGATCGCCGCCCCGATTCCGCCGAAGCCGGCGCCGACGATGATCGCGTCGTACTGCGTTGCCATGCGAACAGAATACCGTATCTTACTCGCCAGTAAGATACGCCGTTGGACCCCAATTCGCGGGACTGATGTCGACGATCCATCAGTCCCGCGGACCGGCTCAGCCCGTTGTCGTCGGCGTGGGAGCCGGCGGCAGCGGCGTGCGAAGCGGCTTGGGCGGGTAGGGAGCCCGCTGTGGCGCGGTGGGCAGCGCGTACTTGGTGTAGGTCGGCCGCACTCCGCGCTTCTTGTTGCGCACCCAGGCGGCGTACCGCTTCTTGTAGACGTTGTAGTTGTAGGCGTTCAGCTTGTTGATGTAGTTGAACCGATTGACGTAGTTGGCGTAGTTCGTCTTGTACTGACGATCGATGTAGTTGACCTGGTTCTGCCAGGTCTGCAGCGCGATGTCGTCGGCCCGCTGGATCTCCGCGACCCGTTCGAGGTATTGGCGCATGGCGATGTCGTCGTCGATGACGGCTGCTGCCGCGGCGGCGCTCACCCGGCTGGCTGCGACGGGTTGCGCGATCGTGCTGTCGGCCGCCGGAACCGTCCCGTCGTCACCGGCCCGGCCGTGCAGTCCGAAGAGGCCACCGGCGCCACCGGGCTGGCCGATTCCCGCGGTTGCGGTTCCGGTGCCGAATGTGTCGGCGTCACCACCGCGGCCGCCGTTGCCACCGATGGCGAACAGTGTGCCGCCACCGCCGATCCCGCCGTCACCGCCCTGTGCGTTGCCGTTGGCGTAGGCGACCGCGCGGCCGCCGCTTCCCGCCGCGCCGCCGACACCGGCGAACACCTGACCGCCGTTGCCGCCGAGGCCGCCTTCGGCGTCGCCGTCGTCGGAGTAGCCGTCGCCGCCGAGGCCGCCGGTGCCTCCCATGCCGAACGCTGTGTCGCCGCCTGCGCCACCGGTTCCGCCGAGGCTGTCAGCCGCGTTGTAGGCGGCGCCGTCGCCGCCTTCGCCGCCGCGTCCGCCGATCCCGAACAGGCTTGCGCCGCCTCGGCCGCCGTCGCCGCCGAACGCGGCGTCGTCCGGGTTGGTGCTCTCGGCATCGCCGACGCCGCCGTTGCCACCCAGGCCACCGAGTCCGAAGATGCTGGCGCCGCCCGCACCGCCGTTGCCCGCGAGCGCCGTTCCGGCGTCGGCCACCGCCATACCGCCTTTGCCGCCCTTGCCGCCGGTGCCGTACACGCCGCTACCACCGGCGCCGCCATTGCCGCCGACCGCGATTCCGTCGGCCGAAAACGCGGTGCCGCCGTCACCGCCGTTGCCATTGGTGCCGAAGTAGAAGCCGCCACTGCCACCGGCGCCGCCGTCGGCCGCGATGGCATCACCGCTCGGGCCGTCGACATCCCAACCGCCGTCGCCGCCTCGGCCGCCGTTGCCGACGAGCATGCCGCCCCGGCCGCCGGTGCCGCCGCGGGTGGCCTCGGACGTCAGGGTTCCGTCGACGGCGTAGACCGCGTCCGCGCCGGCGCCACCGGCGCCGCCATTGCCGAACCAACCTGCCGCGCCGCCGTTGCCGCCGTTGAACCCGTTGCCGCCGTTGCCGAAGATGCCACCCCGCCCGCCGTTGCAGGCGGTGCCGGAGGCGCAGGTGTCCGCGGTCCAGGAGTAGCCGTTGCCGGCGATGATGCCGCCGTTCGGGTGCGCGGCAGTGCCGTTGCCGAAGAACACGCTGACGATCGACTCGAAGCCGCCGAGCGCACCGACCGCGGCCGAGCGGGGGGTGGTGGTGACGGCTGCGGCGGTCGGCGTGGTGCTCGCGGCCTTCGGTGACGACACCGTGGTGTCGGTGGCTGCGGCACTGAGATTCTGCTTGTCGGAGCCCGAATCCCGCTGCGTCACAGCGCTCTTCTTGGGTGACGTCGACTCCGGGCCCGAGTTCCGTGCTGAGCCGGCCTTCTTCGACGCCTTCGTCGCTCCGGAACTCGCAGAGGGCTTCGCCGGGCCGGCCGCGGACGAACTCGACTTCGATGAGCCGCTGCCGCTACCGGCCGAACCGGTGTCGGCGGACGCGACCGCCGGGGTCGAGACGATCGCCAGGCCGACGCCGAGGGCGATCACCGACGCTCCGGTCCAGCAAATGAGACCCGAATAGCTACCGACACCAAAGTTTGCTATCGAGCGAATTCGGGCCCGTGCCTCGGCGGCGGAATTATCCTGTGAATGAGCAGTTTTTGCTGCATGACAAAGATTCATGTGTCCCTCTCCGACGGAACGGTGCAAAGAAGCTAGGTTAGCTGACGTGAACTGGCGCAAAGTATGCGCGAAGCATAAAACGGATGTGCCGATACGTCTAGCGATCGGGAAAATCGGCGCGCGACGCCCTGGCGAGCCGAATCCCGCTCACCGTACCGGATTTCGTGCCGCGGGTGTCAGGGCAACGCCGACAGCGCGGCGTCGACGGCGAGGGCCGGCACGTCGAGCTTCTTGGAGCCGAGGTCGTGGCGGGCGCCGGTGATCTCGACGATCTCCACCGGCGCGGGGATGAGCACGGCCGCCTCGCGGAGTTCGTCGATGGTGCCGAACGGATCGGCGGTGCCATGGGTGAACACCGTCGGCACCGTGATGCCGCCGAAGTGCTCAGTGCGTAACCGGTCCGGCTTGCCGGGCGGATGCAGCGGGTAGGAGAACGGGGTCAGCACATCGACGAGGCCGGGATTCTCGGCGACGACCATCGACGTCTGCCGGCCCCCGTAGGAATGCCCGCCGGCGAGCAGCGGACCCGTGGCCAGGGAGCGGGCCAGCGTGAGCGCTTCGACGACCCCGTCCCGGTCGCCACCCGCCGATCCCGACGGCGGACCTTTCGGGCGGCGCCGCCGGTAGGGCAGGTTGTAGCGCACCGCGAGCCAGCCGCGGGCCGCCCACTCGTCGCAGATCCGGATCAGCAGTGGCGACTCCCGGCTGCCACCGGCCCCGTGGGTCAGCACCACAACTCCGGCCGGGGTGCCGTCCGGTTCGTGTGCGACGCCGGCGATCTCGTCGAGGTCGGTCATGGCTGCAGTCGCCACAGCGCCGATACCGGGCCGTGGCCGCTGCCGAGCGGATAGGCCGCGCGCAGGCACTGCGTCACCCAGGCCTTGCCGAACGCCACTGCCTCCGGCATCGAATATCCGTGGGCCAGAGCGCACGCCGTCGCCGCTCCCAACGTGTCCCCGGCGCCGTGGTCGTGTCCGGTGTCCACCCGCGGTGCGTCGAACTCGTGGAAGTCGGTGCCGTCGTACAGCAGATCCGGACTGTGCGTCGAACCCCGCAGATGGCCGCCCTTCACCAGCGCCCACTGCGGGCCCAATGCGTGTAGCGCCTTGGCGGCATCGCGCTGGGTCTGCTCGTCCACGACGTCGATGCCGACCAGCAGTCGCACCTCGTCGAGGTTGGGGGTGACCAGGCTGGCCAGCGGGAAAAGCTGGCTGCGCAGGGTCTCCAGCGCCGAGGGGTGCAGCAGCGGATCGCCGTGCATCGAGGCGCAGACGGGGTCCACGACGAACGGCGTCGTACCGGCCAGGCCGAGGTCGCGCCATGTGCCGGCCACCGTCTCGATGATCTGCGAGGACGCCAGCATGCCGGTCTTGGCGGCCTGCACGCCGATGTCACTGACCACTGCCGACATCTGACCGGCGATCACATCAGTCGGAATCTCGTGGAAACCCTTGACACCCAATGAGTTCTGCACAGTGACGGCGGTGACGGCGACCAGCGAGTGCAACCCGAGCAGCGCGAAGGTGCGCATGTCGGCCTGGATGCCCGCACCGCCACCGGAGTCGGAGCCGGCGATGGTCAGGACCCGCAGCGGGGTCTGGCCCGGCGGGGTCAGGGGGAGCAAGTTCACGGCACTGAGTTTTCCAGAGGGATGTACACCCGGTTGCCGTGTGCGGCGAACTCCTCGGATTTGGCGGCCATGGCGTCGCGAATGTCCTGCGTGATGCGCATGGAGCAGAACTTCGGCCCGCACATCGAGCAGAAGTGCGCGGTCTTGGCCGGTTCGGCGGGCAGCGTCTCGTCGTGGAACTCCCGCGCGGTGTCGGGATCCAGCGACAGTGCGAACTGGTCGTGCCAGCGGAAGTCGAACCGGGCCCGCGACAGCGCGTCGTCGCGTTCCTGCGCACGCGGGTGACCCTTGGCCAGATCGGCGGCATGGGCGGCGATCTTGTAGGCGATCACACCGTCCTTGACGTCCTTGCGGTTGGGCAGGCCCAGGTGCTCCTTCGGCGTGACGTAGCACAGCATCGCCGTGCCGGCCTGAGCGATGATGGCCGCCCCGATCGCCGACGTGATGTGGTCATAGCCCGGCGCGATGTCGGTGGCCAGCGGCCCGAGTGTGTAGAACGGAGCCTCCTCGCACAGCTCCTCTTCGAGGCGCACGTTCTCGACGATCTTGTGCATCGGCACATGGCCGGGACCCTCGATCATCACCTGCACCCCAGCGGCTTTCGCGATCTTCGTCAGTTCGCCCAAGGTGGCCAGTTCGGCGAACTGGGCCGCATCGTTGGCGTCGGCGATCGAACCCGGACGCAAGCCGTCGCCCAGCGAGAACGTGACGTCGTAACGCGCGAGGATCGTGCACAGCTCTTCGAAGTTGGTGTACAGGAACGACTCTCGGTGATGCGCCAGGCACCAGGCGGCCATGATCGAGCCGCCGCGACTGACGATTCCGGTGACGCGTTTGACCGTCAGCGGGATGTGGCGCAACAGCACACCGGCGTGCACGGTCATGTAGTCCACGCCCTGCTCGCACTGTTCGATCACGGTGTCGCGGTAGATCTCCCACGTCATCTGCGTGGGGTCACCCTTGACCTTCTCCAGCGCCTGGTACATCGGGACGGTGCCGACGGGGACCGGGGAGTTGCGCAGGATCCACTCCCGCGTGGTGTGGATGTCGGCGCCGGTGGACAGGTCCATGATGGTGTCGGCGCCCCACCGGGTGGCCCACACCATCTTGTCGACCTCCTCGGCGATCGACGAGGTGACTGCCGAATTGCCGATATTGGCATTGACTTTCACGGCGAAGGCCTTGCCGATGATCATCGGCTCGCTCTCCGGGTGGCGGTGGTTGGCGGGGATCACCGCTCGCCCGCGCGCCACCTCGTCGCGCACGAGTTCGGCGTCGACGCCCTCGCGCGCGGCGATGAACGCCATCTCGGCGGTGATCTCACCCGCCCGGGCCCGCTGTAGCTGGGTGCCGCGGTCGGTGACGATCCCGGGCCGGGCGGGCAAGCCGGCGTGCAGGTCGATCACCGCGTCTGCATCGGTGTAGGGACCTGAGGTGTCATAGAGGTCCAGGTGTTCGTCGTTCGTCAGGTTCACCCGGCGAAACGGCACGCCGTCGCGATAGATCTTCGTGCTACCGGCGATCGGGCCGGTGGTGACGGTGGGATCGACAAAGAGATCGGTCATTTTCACTCCCTACGCCGGCATTACCCGGACAGGTTCTACGGTCGACGGCCGGTCAGCCGTCCTCTCAGCGCACTCGTTGTGCGCTCCCGTGTGGTTGGTTTCCGTCGCCAACGCTAGCAGCCGACGGTGGGGTGAGCTGATCGAGTTTCACGTTTGGCAGCGGTCTTCTCGAACTTTGGCTGCGAAACGTGAAATTCGACGGCGGGCTCCTCGGTTTGAGCGGGGAATCGTTGTCGGGCGGCGCTGGCATGCTCCCGTCATGGCCGAGCGGGAGGTGTTTCTTGCCCGGGAGGCGCTGGCGGATGGCCGGCTCACCAGAAGCGAACTGGCCCGCTGGTACCAGCCGCTTTTTCGCGGCGTGTACTTGCCCAAGGATTCACCGGTCACGCTGTGGCACCGGGCGAAGGCGGCGTGGTTGGCGACCGGCGGTCAGGCAGTGATCACCGGCGTTGCCGCGTCCGGTCTCTACGGCGCGAGTTGGGTCGACGCAGACACAACCATTGAGCTGATATCGCCGCGACATGCTCGGCCGCAGCGGGGTCTGGTTGTCCGGCAGGAGTCGCTCGCACCCGACGAGGTCACCAAAGTTTCGGGCCTTCCCGTTGTGGTGCGCGCACGCGCGGCCTTTGATCTCGGCCGGCATCTGCGGCGCGGCGAAGCCGTCGCCAGGATGGATGCGCTCATGCGAAACCAAGTCTTCTCCGCTGAGGACGTGCTCATCCTCGCCAAGCGGTATCCCGGTGTGCGAGGACTGAGGCAGTTGGGCAGCGTGCTGCCCCTGGTGGATGGTGGGGCGGCCTCGCCGCAGGAGACGCGGCTTCGGTTGCTGTACATCGACTCCGGGCTCCCGCGTCCCACGACGCAGGTCCCGGTGTTCGACGGCTGGCAGGCGGTCCGCGTTCTGGACCTGGGATGGGAGGAATTCCGGGTCGGCTCGGAGTACGACGGCGACGTACATCGCACGAACCGTCGGGCATACGTGAAGGATGTGCGGCTGCGCCCGAAGGTGGAAAGCCTCGGGTGGGCGGTCGACCACGTCATCAAGGAGGACCGCGACGACGAGATCGTCAGCCGGGCCACCAAGCTCTTGAGGTCTCGCGGCTGGAGGCCATGACGGGACCGTGCCGATTTTCACGTTGTGCAGCCGCCTACTCGATCTTTCGCTGCGAAACGTGAAAATCGCCGGGATAGCGGGTCCCGGCGGGCGGGAATAACGATTGGCCGTGAATGATTTGTATAGCTAACATATGTGTTATTGCGCCGGAAGGCGTTCATTGGTTTTTGCTGGACGATTGCACACGAAACGAGATTTGCCCGTGACGACCGAGCTTGACCCGGCCCTGGCCGAGACCGACCGGCGCCGCCGCCGGATGGACCACGACCACCCGCACTACAAGTGGGTGGTCCTGTCCAACACCACGCTCGGCATCCTGCTGGCCTCGATCAACGCCTCGATCGTGCTGATCTCCCTGCCCGCGATCTTCCGCGGTATCGGCCTGAACCCGCTGGCTCCCGGCAACGTCAGCTATCTGCTGTGGATGCTGATGGGCTACCTCGTGGTGACCGCCGTGCTGGTGGTGCCGTTCGGCCGGCTCGGCGACATGTTCGGCCGGGTTCGGATCTACAACATCGGCTTCGTGGTGTTCACCCTGGCCGCCATCGCGCTGTCGTTCGACCCGTTCCACCTCGACGGCGGCGCGATCTGGCTGATCGCCTGGCGGGTGGTCCAGGGCGTCGGCGGCGCGATGCTGATGTCGTCGTCGTCGGCCATCCTCACCGACGCCTTCCCCGCCAACCAGCGGGGGATGGCGCTCGGCGTCAACATGGTCGCCGCGGTAGCCGGCTCCTTCCTGGGCCTGCTCATCGGCGGTGTGCTCTCCGAGATCCACTGGCAGGCAATCTTCTGGGTGGGGGTGCCGATCGGGATCCTCGGCACCATCTGGAGCGTGCGCTCCCTGAAGGAACTGGGCGTCCGCAACCCGGGCCGGGTCGATTGGGCCGGCACCGTCACGTTCGGTGTCGGGCTGACCGTGCTACTCATCGGGATCACCTACGGCATTCAGCCGTATGGCGATTCGACCACCGGCTGGACAAACCCGATGGTGCTGGGCTCGATCATCGGCGGCCTGTTGCTGCTGGTGGCCTTCTGTTTGATCGAGCTGCGGGTGGCGCAGCCGATGGTCGACATCCGGTTGTTCCGATCGGCTGCCTTCGGGATGGGCAATCTCGCCGGACTGATGTCGTCGGTGGGTCGTGGCGGCTTGCAGTTCATGTTGATCATCTGGCTGCAAGGAATCTGGCTTCCTCTGCACGGCTATAGCTTTGAGTCCACGCCGCTGTGGGCGGGCATCTACCTGCTGCCCGCGACGTTCGGCTTCCTCGCCGCCGCACCGATCGCCGGGTCGCTCGCAGACCGATTCGGCGCACGGCCGTTCACGGTGGGCGGCATGGTGCTGATGGCCGTGACATTCGTTGCGCTGCTGATGATCCCGGTGAACTTCAACTACTGGGTCTTCGCGGTGCTGGTGTTCCTCAACGGCCTCGGCGGTGGCATCTTCACCGCCCCCAACACGGCGGCGATCATGTCCAGCGTCCCGGCGTCTCAGCGCGGGGCCGCTTCGGGCGTGCGCGCGACGTTCTTCAACGCCGGCTCCTCGCTGTCCATCGGAATCTTCTTCTCGCTGATGATCGTCGGACTGGCCAACACCCTGCCCGGCGCGATGAGCCAAGGCCTTCAGGCTCAAGGCATTTCGGCCTCGGTCGCCCACGACGTGGCCAACCTGCCGCCGGTCGGCAGCTTGTTCGCGGCGTTCCTCGGCTACAACCCGATCGCCGAGCTCCTGGCGCCCTCCGGTGCGCTGAACCAGCCCGGGGTCAACACCGAAGTGCTGACCGGGCAGACGTTCTTCCCGAACCTGATCACCGAGCCGTTCCATTCCGGGCTGGTGGTGGTGTTCGGTGCCGCCGCGCTGATGATGGTGATCGGCGCGGTCGCGTCGCTGTTCAACCCCGGCCGCTACGGTGGCGATCCGGTTACCGGGCCCCAGGAGTCCGCGACGACGACCGAGTAGCCGGCGGCGGGGCAGTGCCCTCGGCGACCCAGCGATGCAACCGTCCCGCGGTCCGCCACATCGCGGCCTGCAACTCGGCCGGCCCGACTTCGGCTTGCGCGCATGCAGTGAGGCGCTCGGAGATCCTGGACAGGGTGAAGGCGCCCATTCGGGCAGTGCGGTCCCGCGAGGCGCGCATGCTCTGCGCGATCGCCTCCCGGAACTCGAGCAGATCGCCGACCGTCCTGGAACCGCCCGCCGGTCGCTGCCGTCGATACTCTTCGATGAGCGCGTCGATACACGTCAACGCCTGATGCGCAGTACTTTTCGGGATCGGGATGCTGAGGTCAGAGCTCACCGGATCAGCCCAACACAGCCGCTCGAACGGACCGTGACGAGCCGAGAACGGCTACGAATCACGAATCCGAACGGCCGACCAAGATGAGGTCACGAAGAGCGAACGCCGGGACAGCCAGCGCATCGGAGAGCTGGGCCGCGAAGGAGCGGGCGATGCGGGTACCGTCGCGCTGCTCGTCGAAGTCACCGGTCAGATCGACGGCGATCCGGCAACCGAAGGTATCGCCGGCCTCGACCACATCGATGCCCTGAACGCCGACGGGCAAGGGAAGTGTGCTGGCGGCCGCACGAACATGCTCCACCGTCGCTGCCCAATCGACGTACACCGAAACAAACGACCCCATCTCGACCATGGTTCTGCCGGACACCGGTGATCGCCACCCAAATCGCCGAATGTTCACGTACCGGTTACCCGGCGACAGCTCCTGCTAGCCCCCGGAGATGTCCACATTCTCCGGCTGGTCGCCGGACCGTCGCCGGCGGACCACCACAACGGTGATCGCGACGCCCGCGAGGACCACCACCGCCGCGATCCCGCCGCCGATCAGCAGTGTGCGGTTCTGGTGTTGTTGGGCCTGTGCCGCGGGCGCCTGTTGGCCGGCAACGAGTTTGATGTCGTAGCCGGGCAGCGGATCCTGAGCCGGCGGGTCGACGCCGGGCAGCAGCTGCGTCCGAGAGATCTGGAACAGCGCTTCGCCGTGTTCGTCCTTCGACCATTGCCCCCAGGCGGGGATCTCGCCGTCGAGAAGAACGCGGGTGGCATCGCCGACGGCGGGGTCCTTGCCCAGATCCGTCAGCGTGCGCACCCGGAACGGCGCTGAGGTGCCCTGGTCGAATGTCACCTGGACAAGGGCGTTCTTGATGATGTTCAGGGGTGCCGGCTTCTGCGGCGGCGCCTGTCCGGGCGCCGGCTTGAAGCCGCCGCCGGAGAAGCTGCCGACCGAGATGTTGGTCGGCGGAGCCGAACCGGTTTCAGTCGAGGCGGTGAAGCTGTACACCCCGGGTCCAGGGGTGTCGATCACGGCCCGCTGCAGCGGCGGGACGGTGAATGTCCTTGGGGTGCCGCCGGATTCGTATACGACCCGCAGCGGGGCCTGGTACGGGTTGATGAAGACCGGCCGGTAGTACCGGTCGTATGAGGTCCAGCGCGAATTCCATTTCTTGACCGGACTGTTCAGCCGCCCCGCCCTGGATCGGGCGGGCCGGGGGACCGCGGACTTCACCTTGTTGGCGTAGGACCGAGCACCCCTGGTGGTGGTCTTCGGGCCGACGACCCTGCCGCGACGAGCGGTGGTGCCGTCGTCGCGCGGGACCTCGGCCGTGTCCGGCTTGGGCTCGGCGTCGGGCTCGTCGTCCGGGTCTGCGGTGGAGTTGGGGTCGTCGTCCGGGCTGTGGGTCTCCGGAGCGGAGGGCTCTGGGGTCTCGGCGCCGGACGGCTCCTGGGGTGCGCCGTCGGGGTGCTCACCGTCGGCGCCGGGTTCTTCCTCCGTGGGTTGCGGTGCCTCCCCGGGCGCCTGCTCGGGCTCTTGCTGGTCCTCTCCGGGTGACTCCGGTGCGTCCTGGTCGGCGGGGTCGTCCACGTCGGGCGCATAGTCCATGCCGCCGTCGTCGACGTCGCCCGGGTCGTCGAAATCCACGCCGCCCTCGTCGTAGCCGCCGCCGTCGTCATAACCGCCGTCGTCGTATCCGCCACCGTCGTCGTAGCTGCTGCCGCCGTCGCCGTCGTCAGGGTCGGCGGAACTCACCGGGATACCGGCGAACAGCGTCGACATCGACAGTGCGACGGCTGCCGCGAAAGCTGCAGGCTTGTAACAGAACATTGCGGTTGCGCGGCGCACCGAGACCTCCCCCTTGACCACCACGGACCGGCCGCGGCACTGCCATCAAATCATCCTGGCCGCGATGATGGAATGGCTTCGCCGTTTGCTGGGAATAATGGCGTGCCATACCGCCGCATCGCGACTGTCCCAACTGGCCTCCGAATCCGCGCTGCCTTCGGTAGCTTGCTGACCGTGCCCGCGCTGACGAACCGCCAGATCCTCCTTCGCCGTCGCCCCTCGGGCCTGGTGCAATCCACCGACACCGAGCTGGTCACCACGCACGCACCCGATCCCGCCGAGGGTGAGGCGCTGCTGCGCACCACCTATGTGGGACTGGACGCCGCCGTCCGGACCTGGCTCGACGACCAGCCGAGCTACCTGCCGCCGGTGCAGCTCGGCGAGGTCATCCGCGCCGCCGGGATCGGTGAGGTCGTCGAAACCCGGTGTGACGCGTTCACCGTCGGCCAGATCGTCACCACCCTCACCGGCTTTCAGGACTACGCGATCATCCGCGACGACATGTTCAGCACGCCCATCCCCGGCGAGACCGACCAGTTGGCCATCATGAGCGTGTACGGGCCGACCGGCGCCACAGCCTATTTCGGCATGACCGACATCGGCCGCCCGCAGGAGGGGGAGACGGTGGTGGTGTCGGCGGCGGCCGGTGCCACCGGATCGGTGGCCGGACAGATCGCGAAGATCGCCGGTGCCCGGGTCGTCGGCATCGCCGGCGGGCCGGACAAATGCCGTGCGGTGGTCGAGGACTTCGGCTTCGACGCCTGTATCGACTACAAGAACGACGACATCCCCGCCGCCCTGAAGGCGCACTGCCCCAAGGGCGTCAACGTGTACTTCGACAATGTCGGCGGCCCGATCCTCAACGCCGTGCTGGGCCGGCTGGCTCCCAAGGCCCGGGTGGTCCTGTGCGGTGTCATCTCCAGCTACCTCACCGGCGAGCATCCCGGGCCCGCCAATTACGTCAACCTGCTGGCCAAGACCGCCTCGATGCAGGGTTTCAACGCCTTGGACATGTGGGGCCGCTTCGATGAGGCGTTCGCCGATCTGCGCCGCTGGGAATCCGAAGGCAAGCTGGTGCACCGCGAGACCATCTTCGACGGGCTGGACTCCTGCGTCGACGCGCTCAACGGGCTGTTCACCGGCGCCAACATCGGCAAGATGCTGGTGAAAGTCAGCGAACCGTCAACGGCCTGACGACGTCAGCGGCGCACGTCGACCAGCACCGGCGCGTGGTCGCTGGGCGCGGGGTCGCCCTTCTTGCCAGGACGGCGTTCGTCCTTGACGATCTCGGCGTGTGTCACCCGGTTCGCCAATGCCGGTGAGCCCAGGATGAAGTCGATGCGCATGCCGCGACGCTTCTGGAACGCGAGCTGGGTGTAATCCCAGTAGGTGTAGACACCGGGGCCGGGGGTGAAGGGGCGCACCACGTCGGTGAACCTGGTCTCGACGATGTCGTTGAACGCCTTGCGTTCCGGTTCCGACACATGGGTGGCGCCGTCGAACACGGTGATGTCCCAGACGTCCTCGTCCGTCGGCGCGATGTTCCAGTCGCCGACCAGTGCGATCGGCGCCTGAGGGTCGTCGAGCAGCCACGACTCCGCTGTATTACGCAGAGCTGCAAGCCATTCCAGCTTGTACTGATAATGCGGATCCGCCAGGGTGCGGCCATTGGGCACGTACAGACTCCACACCCGCACGCCGCCGCAGGTGGCCGCCAGGGCGCGGGCCTCGGCCTTGGCGTCGGCGTCCTTGCCCCATGAGGGCTGGCCGTCGAAGCCGACCTGGACGTCATCGAAGCCGACGCGGGAGGCGATCGCCACTCCGTTCCACTGATTGAACCCGCAGTGCACCACCTCGTAGCCGGCTTCCAGGAACGGCATGGTGGGGAACTGGTCGTCAGCGCACTTGGTTTCCTGCATGGCCAGCACATCGACGTCGGCGCGGCCGAGCCAGTCCACGACCCGGTCCACCCTCGCGCGAATCGAATTCACGTTCCAGGTGGCCAGGCGCAAGACGTCGGCGGACATGGCCTACAGCGTACGGGGGCTCAAAGACCGGGCATCGACGTAGCGGTGGTGATGATGCAGCCGAAAACCGAGCGAGTGATACAGCATGATCGCGCCCGAGTTGTCGCTCAGCACCTGCACGTACGCCCGGTCGGCGCCGCCCCGCGCGCCCCAGTCGAGCAGGGCCACGCACAGCCGGCGGGCGTGCCCACGCCTGCGGTGCTCGGCGTCGACGTGCACGGCCGAGATACCCAGCCAGCGGGTGCCGTCCGGTGCGGTGGTGATCGCCCCCCGCCCGACCGCGGCGCCGGCCGTCGCGGCGAACACGACCTCGCCGTCGACCACCGCCGTCAGTACCTCGGGCGGCACGTCGCGCTCATAGCAGGCCAGCCATTCCGCATTCGGGCTCGGCAGGAAGGTCACCGCCTCGTCCGGCTCGGTGGCGGTGACGTCGGTGACCATCACCCGGGTGTGCTTGATGCCGTCAACGCGAATCGGCAGCAGCCGCTCCGGCAGCGCCAGCCACGGCTCCAGGCCACGCTGCGCGTACCACTTGACGATCGCGGGCAGCGCGGTGATGTTCGACGAGAAGTCCAGTGGTACAGCCGAGTTGGCTCGGCTGGTGTAGCCGCCCGCGGCCCGCAGCAGCCAGCCGTCCTGCCAGCTCTGCTCGGTGCCCGGCCATGCCAGCGCGGCCGCATGCTCGAGGTTGCGGATCTCGGAGGTTCGTACGGGAACCACGCTGAGCTCCCGTACCGCGACCACATCAGCCGGGCGAACCTCCACCACCCCGTCGGACTTGGTGCGCACCACGATCACCGGGTCGTCCGCCAGCAGCTCACCGATCACGTCGGACATCGGCGGCGTGGTGCCCGCGGGCAGGCGGTGACGAATGCTCACTCGGCTGCCGGTCGGCGGCAGGCTGGTCATCGGTCAGTGACCGAACGGATCGGGCACCTCACCGGGTGTCCACGCCAGGCCGGGCACCCCCCATCGGCGCCGTCCGCGTGTCGGCCGGCACGCGCGCGTGTCATCGCGTGCTGATCGAACAGGGGTGAGCCTCAGCCGGGCCCCCAGCCGTTCCTCTTCGCGGTCTTCTTCGCCGCCCGCGCGTGCCGGCCGATCAGCTTGTCGACGTAGAGGAACCCGTCGAGATGTCCGGTCTCGTGCTGCAGCATGCGGGCGAACAGGTCGTGGCCCTCCAGGGTGACCGCGTTGCCGTCGGCGTCCAGGCCGGTGACCCGTGCCCACTTGGCGCGGCCACACGGAAAGGATTCGCCGGGCACCGACAGGCAGCCCTCGTCGTCGTTGTCCGGGTCGGGCATGGTCTCGGGAATCTCCGAGGTCTCCAACACGGGATTGATGACCACACCCCGTCGGCGCGTGGTCTTCCCGCGCTCGTCGGCGCAGTCGTAGACAAACAGCCGCTTGCCGACGCCGATCTGGTTGGCCGCCAGCCCGACTCCGTTGGCCGCGTCCATCGTGTCGTACATGTCCGTGATCAGATCGGCCAGATCCGCGGGCAGCGAACCGTCGTCACCGACCGGCACGGGCTGCGTCGGCGTATGCAGAACAGGATCACCCAGAATCACGATTGGTCTAACCGCCATGATCGGCAAGCTTAAGTCAGCCGACGCGCGGGCTTGGCTGCCGTCCCAACCGAGACAACCGTGATTGAATGAGCGCCGAGCATAGGCAAGTCATTTGCAGGTCTTCGAAAGGGTCTACAGATCGAAATGGACGGCGCCATGGCACGGGCCGAGCGGTCCAATGACGACGCTGACCTTCCCGATGGGTTGACTCGCCGCGAATACGACGTCCTGGCCTTCGAGCGGCAATGGTGGAAGTACGCCGGCGCCAAGGAAGAGGCCATCAAGGAACTCTTCTCGATGTCGGCCACCCGCTACTACCAGGTGCTCAACGCCCTGGTCGACCGCCCCGAGGCGCTCGCCGCCGATCCGATGCTGGTCAAGCGGCTGCGACGGCTTCGGGCGAGCCGACAGAAGGCGCGCGCGGCGCGCCGACTCGGCTTCGAGGTCACCTGATTTTTCTCCCATGGCGGACCCGCTGGTTACAGTGGGCGCGATGAACGACCGCGTACCTGATTCCGCCGGGCTGCCGCTGCGCGCCATGGTGATGGTGCTGCTGTTCCTCGGTGTGATCTTCCTGCTGGTCGGCTTCCAGGCCATGGGCTCGGGCAATGACGACAGCAGCGACGACACGTCGGTGCGAACGGTGACCACGACGACGTCCAAGACCTCGGCCGCGCCGGCACCCAAGGCCGACGTGCGGGTTTTCAACGTCGGTGAAGGCGAAGGCGCCGCCAGCCGGATCGGTGACCGGCTGCGCGAAGCCGGCTGGAATGTCACCGAGACCAGCAACCTGCAGGTGCCGCCGCTGCCTGCGACCACGGTGTATTACGGCACCGCCGACGGGGAGCAGGCCGCTGCGGAGGCGGTGGCCAAGGTGCTCAACGCGCCGGTGGCCCCGAGAATCCCGGAAATCGCCGAGCAGCCACCGGGCGTGATCGTTTTGGTGACCGGATAGGCTTCGGCTCATGGTCACGACCGTCAGCCCGCTGAGAACTGCCGCCGCCATCCTGTTCGTCGCTCCCGTCGCCGTGTTGAGCGCGTGCAGCCCGAACGAACCGATCGCCTCGCAGCCCGGAACCACGCCCCCGGTGTGGACCGGCTCCCCGGCGCCCGCCGCCGCGGGCGAGGGCACCCACGGCGCAAGCCACGGTGAGGACACGCACGCCGCTCCGCAGGCGTCCGCGTCCAGCGCCGACACCCTGACCGCCCAGATCAAGACGGCCGACGGCACCCAGGTCGCCGCGGCGACCTTCGAGTTCCAGGACGGCTTCGCGACGGTCACCGTGCAGACCACCGGAACCGGCAAGCTGACGCCGGGCTTCCACGGCCTGCACCTGCACTCGTTCGCCAAGTGCGAGGCCAACTCCGTGGCCCCGGCCGGCGGCGCGCCCGGCGACTTCCTCTCTGCGGGTGGCCACTTCCAGGCCGGCGGCCACAGCGGGCATCCCGCCAGCGGTGACCTCGCCTCGCTGCAGGTGCGTGAGGACGGCTCGGCAATGCTGGTGACCACCACCAACGCCTTCACCAAGCAGGATCTGCTGGGCGGCAACGGGACCGCGATCATCATTCACGCCGACGCCGACAACTTCGCCAACATCCCGCCGGAGCGCTACCAGCAGATCCAGGGCGGCGCGCCCGGCCCGGATGAAGCCACGATGGCCACCGGCGACGCCGGCAAGCGGGTGGCGTGCGGTGTCGTCGGCACCGGCTAAATCTCCTTCGGAGAAGCCCGGCCGCATCGACTTCGCCGGGTCACCCCGGCCGACGCTCGGCGTCGAGTGGGAGTTCGCCCTGATCGATGCGGCCACCCGCGACCTCAGCAATGAGGCGGCCGAGGTGATCGCCGATGTCGGCGAGAGCCCGCACGTCCATAAAGAGTTGCTGCGCAACACCATCGAGGTCGTCACCGGTGTGTGTGACACCGTCGACGAGGCGATGGCCGACCTCAAGGGCACCCTGCGCAGCGCGCGCGAGATCGTGCACGGCCGCGGCATGGAGCTGTTCTGCGCGGGCACCCACCCGTTCGCGTCGTGGTCGACGCAGAAGCTCACCGATGCGCCGCGCTATGCCGAGCTGATCAAGCGGACCCAGTGGTGGGGACGGCAGATGCTCATCTGGGGTGTGCATGTGCACATCGGGGTGTCGTCGGCGCACAAAGTGATGCCGATCATCTCCTCACTGCTCAACCAGTATCCGCATCTGCTGGCGCTGTCGGCCTCCTCGCCGTTCTGGGCCGGCGATGACACCGGTTACGCCAGCAACCGGGCGATGATGTTCCAGCAGCTGCCGACTGCGGGCCTGCCGTTCCAATTCCAGACCTGGCGGCAGTTCGAGCGGTTCGTGCACGACCAGAAGAAGACCGGCATCATCGACCACATCAACGAAGTGCGTTGGGACATCAGGCCGTCTCCGCATCTGGGCACCATCGAGGTGCGGGTGTTCGACGGGGTCTCCAATCTGCGGGAGCTCGCGGCATTGGTGGCGCTGACGCACTGCCTGGTGGTGGACTTGGATCGCCGGCTGGAAGCCGGTGAGCAGTTGCCGGTGATGCCGCCGTGGCATGTGCAGGAGAACAAGTGGCGCGCCGCGCGGTACGGTCTGGACGCCATCATCATCCTCGATGCCGACAGCAATGAACGGCTGGTCACCGAGGATCTCGACGATCTGCTGACCCGTCTGCAGCCGGTGGCCGAATCACTGCACTGCGCAGACGAATTGGCTGCGGTCGCCGACATTCCGCGGCGCGGTGCGTCCTACCAGCGCCAGCACCGGGTGGCCGAGGAGAACGGCGGCGATCTGCGCGCGGTGGTTGACTCGTTGGTCGGGGAGCTGGACATCTAGCCCGCGTCACGACGATGCGGGCGGTAAGCCCGAGGAGGAGTGGTGCAATGGACCCGAGGGAGGCGCCCATGAGGATGAGACGACTGGGACTCGCGGTGGTGGCGACGGCCGTCGTCCTGACCGGCGGCGGTTGCGCCAAAGCGATCACCGGCACCCCGGTGGCCACCCCGGGCGAGGCAGGCAAGGGCATGGTTCCCGCCGATCTGCTCACCACGACCTGCCGCGAGTTCCTGACCATGGACACCGTCACACGGCGCGAAGTGATCGTGGCGATCGGGAAAAGCGGGAATCAGCTGGTCTCGATGAACCCCCAGCTGTGGGCGGGAGTGGCCAGCGCGTTGTGCGGATTCGTCGATCCCAGCGCACCGGTCAAGGATGTGGTCATGGGGCAGGGCATCCGGTAGCCATGACCGCCCAGCCGATGTTCCCGCTGCAGTCTGCGCTGCTGCCCGGAGAACCATTGCCGCTGCGGATCTTCGAGCCGCGATACTCGCAGCTGGTGCGGGACTGCTTGGACATGACCGACCCCGCATTCGGGGTCGTGTTGATCACCCGCGGCCGCGAGGTCGGTGGTGGCGATGTCCGCGGCGACGTCGGGGCGCTGGCCCGCATCACCGAATATGCCGACCACGGAATGGGCCAATACCAACTGGGCACCGTCATCGGTGAACGAATCCGGGTGCGCGAGTGGCTGGACGATGACCCCTACCCTCGCGCCGACATCGAACCCTGGCCCGACGAGCCGGGCCCACCGGTGACGCACGAACGCATCGGCGAGATCATCGATGCGATGCTGGCGCTGTTCGAACGCATCGTCAGCGCGCGGGGCGCGCGGTTGCGGCCCGACGCGCTCGCGGTCGCGCCCGAGGTCGCCGACGATCCGTCCCGGCACGTCTATGCGCTCGCCTCGCGGGTGCCGATGGGGCAGGCCGACCGGTACGCGGTACTGGCGGCGCCGACGCTGGCCGAACGGGTCGACGTGCTGACCGACGCGATCGAAACAGTCTCGGCCATGGTCGAATTCCAGATCGCCTCCGACGACACCGGGGAATAGCCGCTCCAGTTCTCTTCTGTCGGGGTGAGATGACACCCTTGGTGCATGACGTCGATGGAACGGCCGATGCCGCCGCTGAATGCCGATGAGCGCACCACACTGGAGAGTTGGCTGGACTTCTACCGCGCGACGTTGGCCACCAAATGCGAAGGCCTTGAGGACGACCGGCTGCGTGTTGCGTCGGTGCCGCCGTCGCAGTTGACGCTGTTGGGCTTGCTTCAGCATGCCGCGGAGGTGGAACGGAATTGGTTCCGTCGCGTACTTGCCGGAGAGAACGCGCCGCCGATTTTCGGACCATCCGATCAGCCCGAGGGCCACGACGGTGGGTTCGCGGTGACGGCGGAGTCGTCACATCGCGCCGCCGTGGCGATCTGGCAGGACGAAATCAGGCACGCGCGCGCGAACTGTGCGACGCGGGCGCTCGATGACACCAGCCCCTTCATGGGCGGTGAGGTGAGTCTGCGCTGGATCTACACCCACATGGTCACCGAGTATGCCCGCCATTGCGGGCACGCCGACCTGATCCGTGAATGCATCGACGGGGCGGCCGGGGTCTGAAACCCATTACCTGTAGCCGACTTACACTTCGCCGGGGCAGGTTCAGAGCTTGTGCGCATCCAGCAGGACGGTGTCGGGCACCGGGTCCTCGAGATCGTCTGGTGCGGGCCGCTTGTAGTGCGCCATCAGGTCGACGGCCGAGGTCGCGGTGACCTCCCAGCCCCGCTCGGTCAGCCACTTCTCGACGTCGGTGCGCGCCTCCATGTACCAGAGCCGGGTGACGTCGGGCAGCTCCGGACCGCCGGCCTCGGCGGCCTCCCGGCGGGCCTGCGCCATCCGCTCCTGGCGGCGGGCCAGCTGTTCGGCGGAGTAGAACGTTTCACCGAACGCCTCCACCGACAACCTGCTGCCGGCGGCGCTGAGCTGGTCGATCTGCTCGAACAGCGCGTCCTGTGCGGCGGCGGGCAGGTACGGCAGCAGTCCTTCGGCGGACCATGCCGTCGGGCGTGATGGGTCAAAACCGTTCTGGCGCAGCGCGGTTGGCCAGTCGTGGCGCAGATCGACCGCGACCGCGGCATACCCGGCGCCGGGCTTTGCCTGGTGCTCGGCCAGTACCCGCGCCTTGAACTCCAGCACCTTCGGCTGGTCGATCTCGTAGACCGTCGTGCCGCTGATCCACGGCAGCCGCCAGGCGCGGGTGTCGAGGCCGGCGGCCAGGATCACGGCCTGATCCAGTCCGTTGGCGCCGGCGGTGGTGAAGAACTCGTCGAAGAACTTCGTGCGCGAGGCGATGTAGGCGGCCATGGCCTGTGCCCGTACCGGGTCGTCGTCCAGAAACGGTGAGCGCCAGCCTGCCTCGACGGCGGCCTCGACGAAGAAGTGGGCGTACGGGTCGAGGTAGAGCGGACATTCGGCGCCGGTCTCCGTCGCCCGTGCGCGGGCCACGCTCAGCGCGGTGGCGCCGACCCCTTCGGTGATGTCCCAGCTGTCGTCGTCGGTTCGGCTCACGGCTCCGGCTTCGCTCCCTCGGTGTTGTCCTCACGCATCTCATCGACCGTCAGCCCGTCGCTGACCCGTTGCTCACGGTAGGCCAGCTGCCCGACCCGATGGGCGATCACCGGCGCGGTGATCAGGGTGAACATGGCGGTCAGCACCAGCATGCCGACGTCGACGTTGCCGCGCAGCCGGATCGTCGCGCCGGCCAGGACCAGCAGCAGTCCCAGCACCTGCGGTTTGGTCGCGGCGTGCATGCGGGTCAGCGTGTCGGGAAAGCGCAGGACACCGACGGCCGCGGTCAGAGCCAGCGCGGATCCGGCCAATACGAGCACGCCCGCCAGCAGATCGAGGGAGTTCATGACTCGTCCCGCCGCGCGATGTCAGGCACCCGGAACCGGGCCACGCTGACCGATCCGACGAAGCTGATCAGCGCGAGGGCGGCCAGGCTGTAGGTGACGGTGGTGTCCAGACTGAACGCCGCCCACGTGCCGATGCCGCACATCGTCACCGCCACCAGGGTGTCGACCGCCACCAGCCGGTCCAGCGTGCTGGGGCCCATCAGGAGCCGGATCATCGTGATCGCCGCGGCCGCGACCAGCATCACGCCCGAGAGCACCCACACGATCGTCATGACTGGACCCCCTCCTCGGCTTCGCTTGCGGCAGGACGCCATTCGGAGTCCCGCTCGAACGCCGCGATCAGCATCCGCTCCAGCTGGGTCAGCTGCCGGTAAAACCGCTCCACTGAACGCTGGGAGCCCACGTCCAGGACATGGACGTACACCAGCCGCCGCGTCTGGTCGATCTCGAGCACGATCGTTCCCGGCGTGAGATTCATGATGTTGACCGCCAGGGCCAGCACCAGATCAGACTTCAGGGCCAGGTGGCCGCGCAGCACCGCCGACAGCGGTGGCTTTCCCGGCCGGATCGCCAGCCAGGCCACCTGTACCGAGGACTGCATCAGCCACCATGCGACATGCAGCACCAGCCGCAGCAGCGATAACGGATGCAACCGGCCCTGCACCGGCACCGACGGCAGCGGCAGCAACAGGATTATCAACAGCGCGACCGCCAGCCCGGACAGCACATTGGCCACCGACACGGTGCCCCACAGCAGCAACCACACCAGAGTCAGCCACACCAGCGTCCAGACCCGAAGCACCCATGTTCTCATCGGTGGCTCACCTCCGCGTTCCCCAGCACCGCGGTGATGTACTGGGCGCGGTCGAGCACCTCGTCGGCCGCGCGATCGGTATAACCGAGGATGGGGCCCGCCGCCACCGTCAACACCAGCCCGACAGCGATCAAAGCCATTGTGGGGACCAGCATTCCGACCGGCATCCGGCCGACATCGCCCCGGTCGTCGAACGAGACGTCATCGGAGTAGTCGTCGAGCAGGACCGACGGCGCGGAGTCGGCGAGGTCGCCTTCGGGTGCGTCGACCCGCGCCCGCCAGAACGCCTTGGTCCACACCCGGGCCACCACATACAGCGTCAGCAAGCTCGTCACCACCGACCCGGCGACCAGTAGCCAGGCGAGTACCGAACCATCGGCGGTACCCGCCTCGAGCAGCGCGACCTTACCGATGAAGCCCGAAAATGGCGGGATACCACCGAGATTGAGTGCCGGCACCATGAAGACGAACGCCAGCAGCGGGCTGGCGGCGGCCAGTCCACCGAGCCGACGCAGGGTCGACGCTCCGGCCTGTCGCTCGATCAATCCGACGACCAGGAACAGGGTGGTCTGCACGATGATGTGGTGGGCGACGTAGTAGATCGCCCCCGACATGCCCAGCCGAC
Source organism: Mycobacterium sp. ELW1 (assembly GCF_008329905.1). Taxonomy (NCBI): domain Bacteria; kingdom Bacillati; phylum Actinomycetota; class Actinomycetes; order Mycobacteriales; family Mycobacteriaceae; genus Mycobacterium; species Mycobacterium sp. ELW1. The sequence continues at coordinate 744,621 of NZ_CP032155.1, forward strand.
TGGACAGCGCGATGCCGAAGACCATGTAGCCGATGTGACTGATGAGAGTGAACGACAGCAGTCGTTTGATGTCGCTCTGCGCGATCGCACCGAGGATGCCGACGAGCATGGTCAGCAGCGCCGCGACCAGCAGTACGTTGTCCAGCCGGCCGGCGGGGAACAGCAGCGAGTGCGCCCGGATGATCGCGTACACGCCGACTTTGGTGAGCAACCCGGCGAACACCGCGGTGACCGGGGCCGGCGCGGTGGGATAGGAATCCGGCAGCCACGCCGACAGCGGGAACACCGCCGCTTTGATGCCGAACGCGACCAGAAGCACCGCGAAGATGGCGCTGCGGGTGCCGGTGGTGACCTCCTGTAGCCGCAGCGACAACTCCGCCATGTTCAGCGTCCCGGTCGTCGCATAGATCAGTGCCAATCCGATCAGGAAGATCAGCGACGACACCATCGACACCATCACGTAGGAGATGCCGGCACGGACCCGTTCCTTGCTGGCGCCGATGGTCAGCAGCACGAAGCTCGCCGACAGCAGGACCTCGAAACCGACGTACAGGTTGAACAGGTCGCCGGCCAGGAACGCCGTGCACACACCGGCTGACAGCACCAGGTAGGTGGGCAGGAAGATCGACACCGGTTGGCGCTCGTCGCCGTCCCGGATGCCCTGCCCGATGGCGTAGAACACCACGGCCAGCAGCACGATCGCCGACACCACCAGCATCATCGCCGACAGGCGGTCGGCCACCAGGGTGATGCCCAGCGGCCCCAGCCCCGCGTCGGTCGGCCCCCAGCCGCCGACATGCAATGCCTGGGTGCCGTCGCGGTCGGTCAGGTAGAGCAGCGCCACGCACACCACCAGCACGCCGCTCAGCGCGGCCAGCGCGATCAGCCGCTGTAGTCGTGGCCTGCGCCCGGCGATCAACGTGAACGCCGCCGCGACCAACGGGATCAGTACCGGCAACGGCATCAGCACACCAGCTGTGCTCATGTGCGATCCCGCTTCGCTTCTCGCGTGGTTGTCATCGTGATCCGTCGTGGCCGGGTAGGGCGTCGAGCTCGTCGGGCTCGTCGGTGTCGCGCTCGGGTACGTGCTGGGGTGCGTCCTCGTCGATCGATGCCGCTTCGGAGTCGGACAACTTCGACACCCGGGTGTCCTCGGGATCGTTGCCGACGTCTTCCTCGGTGGTCAACCGGAACGAGCGATAGGTCAACGCCAGCACGAACGCCGCGATCCCCATCGCGATGACGATCGCGGTCAGGATCATGCCCTGGGCCAGCGGGTCGGCCGTCGTCGTCTCCGCGCCGCTGGTGCGGCCGCGGATGGGTGGGTTACCGGCTTCGCCGCCGACGGTCAGGATCAACAGGTTGACCGCGTTGCCTGCCAGCAGAAGACCCAGCAGCATCCGGGTCAGGTTGCGCGAAAGCAACAGGTACACACCACAACTGGTGAGGCCGCCGATGATGATCAGCGGAACCAGGTAGACGATCATGAGGCTTTCGCTCTCAGCGCGGGGCGGGCGGCGGTGGCCATTTCCTCGTCGATGCGCGCGCCGAGGCTGCGCAACACGTCGAGCACCAGGCCCAGCACGATCAGATACACGCCGAGGTCGAAGAACAGGGCGGTCACGAACTTCACGGAGCCCAGCAGCGGCAGGTTCAGCGAGATGACCGCCGAGGACAACGCGGGAGCGCCCAGCAGCATCGACCCGACGGCGGTGCCGCCCGACAGTGCCAGGCCCGCCCCGAGGATCTTCCCGGCGTCCAGCGGCAGGGTCTCGCCGAGTTCGTAGCGCCCGCCGGCCAGATAGCGCAGCACCAGCGCCAGGCCCGCGGTCAGCCCGCCGGCGAACCCGCCGCCCGGGGTGTTGTGTCCGGTGAAGAAGAAGTACACCGACAACACCATGATCAGCGGGAAGATCAGCCGGGTCGCCACCTCGAGTACCAGGGAGCGGTTGCGTGGGTCGCGCAGTTCGCTGCCGCGCAGCCAGGTGGTGTCGCCGACCGCCGGGCTGTAGGCCAGTGCCGGTAGCGCACCGATGTCGGGCTGGCCGGCGTCGGAGACCCGCGGCGCGGCGCCGAACCGGCGGTTGCGGAACACCAGTGATGCGACGCCGGTGGCGGCGACCACCAGCACCGAGATCTCCCCGAGGGTGTCCCAGGCGCGGATGTCGACCAGCAGCACGTTGACGGTGTTGGCGCCGTGCCCGCGGTCATAGGCCGCGTCGGGTAAGAGGTCGGCGATCGGTGTGCCGGTGCGGGCGGCCATCGCGAACGCGGCCAGGGTGGTGACGGTGGCGCCGACGCCGAGCGCCAGCGCGATCCGGGGGAGCCGGAAGCGCGTGGACTCCTCGGCCTCGGCGGGCAGTGTGCGCAGCACCAGAACGAAGATGACCAGCGTCAGGGTCTCCACCAGGAATTGCGTCAAGGCCAGGTCGGGGGCGCCGTGGAAGGCGAAGATCGCACCGCAGCCGTAGCCCGTGATGCCGACCAGCAGCACGGCCGCCAACCGGTTGCGCATCACGGTGGCGGCCACCGCGGCGGCCAGGATGAGCAGGCCGACCACCGGCTGGACCAGGGAATCCCATAGCCGGAACTCGGGACGGTCGAGCGGGCCGAACGCCAGCACCACCACGGGGAACAACACCAGCGTCGACAGGATCACCGACTGCGTGACGGGAATCGATCCGCGTTGGGTGATCGCCGTCAGCCGGACCGAGGCGACGTCGGCGCCGCGGATCACCGCGTCGTAGATCCGGTCGGCGTTGCCCAGCGGCAGCCAGGATCCCAGCTGGGCAAGGCGCAGACGTTCGCGGCTGACGAACGCCCCGATGCCGATCGCCAGCACCAGTGCGGACAGCAGCAGCGGCAGGTTCACCCCGTGCCACAGGGCCAAGTAGTAGTGGCCGTCGTCGGCGCCGGCGGCCGGCATGGTGGCCGCGTAACCGTCCAGGGTGGTGTCCAGCCGGCTGGGCACCAGACCGAAGAACAATCCGGCCGCGGCCAGGATCGCGGGCGCCACCAGGAAGGCCGCCTTGGGTCGGTGCAGATTGGCGACCAGCGTCGTGGGTTCCTGAGATCCCTTGCGCGCGAACGCACCCCAGAGGAATCGCAGACTGTAGATGGTGGTGAACACCGATCCGGTCACCACGCCGGTGAGCACTACCGGTGCCCACGCACCGAGCGATTGGCTGTGCGCGATGGTCTCGAAGTCGGCCTCTTTGGCGACGAACCCGAGGAATGGCGGGACGGCGGCCATGCTGGCGGTCGCTGCCGCCGCGATGACGAACAGTCCAGGCATGCGGTGGCCCAGCCACGCCAGCCTGCGGATGTCGCGGGTGCCCGTCGAATGGTCGATCACGCCGACCACCATGAACAACGTTGCCTTGAACAGCGCGTGCGCACACAGCATGGCCAGCCCGGCCAGCATCAGATCCTGACCGCCGCCACCCACCATCACCGTGATGAAGCCGAGCTGGCTGACCGTGCCGAACGCCAGGATCAGCTTGAGATCGTTCTCGCGAACCGCGCGCCAGCCGGCCAGCAACATGGTCAGCACACCCAGGGTGATGACCGTGGGACGCCAGCCCGGGGAGTCGGCGAACCCGGGCGCGAGCCGCGCGATGAGGTAGACACCGGCTTTGACCATGGCTGCCGCATGCAGATATGCGCTGACCGGGGTCGGCGCGGCCATCGCGCCGGGGAGCCAGAAGTGGAAGGGCACGATCGCGGACTTCGACAGCGCGCCCACGAGGACGAGGACGACGCCCACGGCGACGGCGGTGCCGTGGGGAGCCTTGATCACCAGTTCCGAGAGCAGATAGGTGCCGGCGGAGTGGCCGAGGATCACGATGCCGGCCAGCATGGCCAGCCCGCCCGCGGTGGTCACCAGCAAGGCCTGCATGGCTGCGCGACGGCTGGTGGCCCGCTCCGCGTAGTGCCCGACGAGCAGGAACGACAAGACGGTGGTCAGCTCCCAGAACGTGTAGAGCAGCAGCATGTTGTCGCTGACCACCAGGCCGAACATGGCTCCGGAGAATGCGACGAGTTCGGCGGCGAAGCTGGGCAACCGGTTCTCGGTGTGGCCGTCACGGTGGTGGAAGTACTCCGCGCAGTAGAACAGCACGAGCGCCCCGATGCCGAGGACAAGCACGCTCATGACCGCGCTCAGGGTGTCGAATCGCAGGGTGATGTTCATCGACAGCTCGGGCGCCCACGGGATGTCGACGGTGGGAGCGGGGCGCCCGGACTGCGGCCAGTTCAGCCCCACCCAGACCAATGAGCCCGCCGGCACCAGGGCCAGCGGGTAGAAGGCCAGCCGCCCCCATCGCCACACGAGAGCCGGCGCCACGGCGGCGGCAATCGCGTGCGCGATCAGGATGACGAGCATGGCACTCCGCTCTAGTGGACGCGCAAGCGCGTCGTCGATCTAGTCGACGCCAGCGCGTCAATGATCTACCGGTCGGTCGGGGTGTCAGCCAAAGGTTTTCGGCTATGTCCTTGGTGCAGTCTACGTGGTTGGCAGTAAGGCAGAATGTCCGGCTGGAGTGCCTTCGTGCTCAGCGTTGCGGCGCTGGCGTTGAAAGTGCTTGTCGAGCAATGCGTTTCAGCATGTTGCGGACGACGACCCGGTGTCCGCCGGATCCGGTCACCAGGGCCCGGTACATCTTGCCGGTGATTCCGGGAAAGGCCGCCCAGGTCTGCGCCGCCACCCGGGTGCCGCCGGCCGGTTCATCGGAGAGCAGGAAGATCAGTCGGTAGACCGCGAAGCAGTGCCGTCCTTTGATGGCGAAGCATTCGTTTTGCTCGGCGGTATCGAGGGTGAATCCGAACGGCACCGTTTGGGGTTCGTCGGGGTTGCTGCACATCGTGTGCAGCACTGCGCGCCACGTCGCTGCCCGGTCTGCGGGGACCGTTATGGCATGCTCATCGATATAGGGCAATCGCTCCATATAGAAGGACTGTACTAGATCGTGGCACCCCCGCGGAAGCACGAAACCGACGCCATCCTGGATGCGGCGCGCGGACTGATCCTCACCGAGGGGCCCCGCGCGGCCAGCGTCGCGGCCATCGCCAAGGCCAGCGGTGCACCGGTGGGCACGCTGTATCACCGGTTCGGCAATCGCGACGGCGTGGTGACGGCGGTGTGGTTGCGCGCCCTCGCACGCTTCCAGGAGCGGGCGATGGCGGCGGCCGGCTCGGACCCGTTGGAGGTTGCGGTCGCGATGGCCCTGGCTGCGCTCGACTTCGCGACGGACTGCACTGAGGATGCCCGCGTGCTGTTGACGATCCGTCCCGGTGATCTGCGCGACGCCCAGCCGGATCCGGACTTCACCGCGACATTGGCGGCGATGAACGCGCCTCTGGCCGACCGGGTGGCTGAGCTGGCTCGCGACCTGTACGGACGCGACGACGCTCGCAGCGTCGATGCCGTCACCAGGGCGATCGTCGACCTGCCCTACGCGGCGGTGCGTCGGTACTCGCACGGTGACGCGATGCCGTCGTGGGCGCGGGCCGATCTGTCGGCGTCGGTTCGCGCGCTGTTGACGGCGCCGGTGCCGGACGGCCCGGTCTAGCGCTGCATGTAGGTGATTGTCTGGACGCTGTTGACGGCTGGGTTGGCCGTGTGGAGGACCTCGGTCGTTCCCGTTGCGCTGGCCGTCATCCGGGCTTGACGCGCGTCGGCGCTCGCGGCGATCGCGATGCCGCCGGCGCTCACCAGGTGATCCGGATGCCGGTAGGCGAAGTTGCAGTTCGCCGGACCGCCATCGGCGCGGCTTTTCCCTTTGAGGAATCCCGTTGCGCCCGAGGCGATCCGGGGTGGATAGCTCGCGACGTTGGCGGTGATGTCGGCAACGAAGACCAGGTCGTGATCGCAGGTATTGGTCAGCTCGAACTCCCACCCGTCGTGGTTCGGTCCCCAGAGGTCCTGTCGATCCGGCATCACGGTCATGGTCGCGTTCATGGGTGTCCTTCTGCGCTCGAGCTATCTGCCAAGTGCCAGTAAGGATCCCGTAGACGGTGACGGCTACGCATCAACCGATCGGTGGGTGAGGGGGAGGAAACCGGTGTCCCCCGATCGGACTACCGACCCGGTGTCACCGGCAGTGGGTCCGCACCGGAAGCATGTGCCCCAGCAGCCCGATCGCCCCGCCGAGGATCGGCCACACCGGCCAGAAATACGCCGTCTCGCCCGTGGTGAGCGCCACGGCCAGCCAGACCGCGAGGACGATCGTGACCATCGCCAGATAGCCGGCCGCGTGCAGTCGCACCGAGGCTCGGGCGGCTTGCTTGCGGGCGGCCACGCGCCGGGGGTCGGTGCGTCGCAGGTGATCGACGGGTAGGTCGGCGAGGACCTGGCGCAGCTGCTCGGTGTTCTCCGCGGCGAAGGCTGCTTGGACGCGGATCTCGTACTCGGCGAGGCCGACGTACCCTAGCGCGAGAGCGTGGGATAGCAGGTCAGCGGTGTTTTCCCGGTCGCGGTCTCCGACCCGGGCGACGGTGGTGGTCATACCGTCCAACTCTGACATGTCACTAATGGACTGTCAACGGGTGTTGTTGAATTCAGGGCATGGCCGATCAGGACAGAATCGTCAGCGCCACCCGACGGATCTCCGCGCCCGCCGCGATCATCTTCGAATTGATCGCCGACCCCGCGCGCCAGCCGGAATGGGATGGCAACGACAACCTCGCGCAAGCAGCCCAGGGCCAGCGGGTCCGCGCCGTCGGAGACGTCTTCACCACGACGCTGACGCTGGGCGCGAACCGGGACAACCACGTCGTCGAGTTCGACGAGGGCCGGCTGATCGCGTGGCGGCCGGCGCCCCCGGGCGAGGCCCAGCCGGGTCACCTGTGGCGCTGGGAGCTCGACGAAGCCGGCGACGGCACTACCGTTGTCACGCATACCTACGACTGGACCGAGTTGACCGACCCGGACCGTCTGCCCCGGGCTCAAGCCACCACCGCGGACAAACTGGCGGCCTCGATCGACCGGCTCGCCGCGCTCGCCGAAGCCGATCGCTGACCAGTCGGCGGACGGGCTACCGACCGGCGGCAAACACGCGAAGCGACTCCACCTGAGCAGGATCCAGTGACGGTCGCACTGCATCGCGGGCCTTCGCCACGTCGGCGGCGGTGACGTCCGCGGCGTCGATCGAGCGGCGCATCGCCGTCAGCGCAGCCTCGCGCAGCAGAGCCACGCAGTCCGCCGCGCTGTACCCGTCCAGCTCGCCGGCCAGCGCGTCGAGGTCGACGTCCGACGACAACGGCACGGATTTACCTGCGGTGCGCAGGATTTCGCGACGCGCATCGGCATCAGGCGGCTCGACGAACACCAGCTTCTCCAGCCGGCCCGGGCGTAGCAGTGCCGGGTCGATCAGATCCGGCCGGTTCGTGGCGCCGAGCACGACGACGTCGCGCAGCGGCTCGATGCCGTCGAGTTCGGTCAGCAGCGCGGCCACCACCCGGTCGGTGACACCGGAATCGAAGCTCTGCCCACGCCGCGGCGCCAACGCGTCGATCTCGTCGAGGAACACCAGCGATGGAGCGGAATCCCTTGCCCGGCGGAACAATTCACGAACGGCCTTCTCCGAGGAGCCGACCCACTTGTCCATCAGTTCGGCGCCCTTCACCGCATGCACACTCAGCCGCCCCGAACTGGCCAGCGCCCGCACCACGAAGGTCTTGCCGCAGCCGGGCGGGCCGTACAGCAGCACACCCCGGGGCGGCTCGACTCCCAGGCGGGCGAAGGTGTCCGGATGCTGCAGCGGCCACAGCACCGCCTCGGTCAGCGCCTGCTTGACCTCGACCATGTCGCCGACGTCGTCGAGGGTCACCGACCCGACGGACACCTCCTCGGTGGCCGAGCGGGACAGCGGCCGGATCACGCTCAGCGCGCCCGTGAGGTCTTCCTGGGTCAGCGCAGGCGGCTTGCCGTCGTCACTCGCGCGGGCCGCTGCCCGCAGGGCGGCCTCCCGAACCAGTGCGGCCAGGTCGGCGCGGACGAATCCCGGTGTGCGCTCGGCGATGTCGTCCAGCGTCAGAGTGCCCGCGGGAACATCGCGCAGCAGCACCTCCAGCAGTGCCTTGCGGGTGGCGCCGTCGGGCAGGCTCAAACCGAGCTCGCGGTCACACAGATCCGGTGCGCGCAGCCGCGGATCGGCCGCATCCGGCTGCTGGGAGGTGGCCACCAGCACGACGCCGGGCGCGACGACCGCCTTGCGCAGCTCGGTCAGGATCATCGCCGACACCGGCTCGGCCGGGGTGGGCAGCAGCGCGTCGATATCGGTGATCAACAGCACGCCACCACCATTCGTGACGGTGGCGACCGCGTCGGCGACAGCGCGCTGTCGATCCTGCGCCGCCAGCGCGCCGGTGTCAGGCCCGTCGAGCTCGACCAACCGGCGCCCTGCGCACACCGCGCGCACCAGCGTCGCCTTGCCGACGCCCGCCGGGCCGGTGACCAACACACCCAGATGCGGTTTGGCGCCAAGCTTTTCCAGCAGCTCCGGCTGATCGAGCGCGAGCTTGAGCCATTCGGTGAGCCGGCCGGCCTGCACGTGCTGGCCCTTGAGGTCGTCGATCGACACCGCCGGGGCCTCCGGCCACGACATCGGCTGGCTCACCGCCGCGGTGGGCACGGGCGCACCGGCCGCCGGCGTCAGACCGTCACCCCAGGTGACCGACGAATTCGGTTGCACGCTCACCGGTCCGGCCGGATCGGTGCCGGTCACGGTCAGCAATTCCGACGTCCAGGTGATCCCCACCGACGAGGTCAGCGCCGAGCTGGCCTGGGTGGTGGATGTGCCGGGGCCGAGGTCGCGCGGGAGCAGCGACACCGTGTCACCGACGGTCATCACCTTGCCGAGCAGGGCCTGGCGCAGAGTCGCCGACGCGACCGACTGGGTGGCCAGGGTCGAGCCGCGCAACGTGACCGAACGTGCGCCGTACACGGTGACCGGGGCCACCAGCACGGTGGTGTCCTCACGCAGGCCGGCATTGGACAACGTCACGTCATCCAGGAGCGCGGTGCCGGCCGGGACATCCGCCGGTGCGATCCCGGCGACGGCGGAGGTGGTCCGGGAGCCGGTGAGCGACACCGCATCCCACTCGCGGATGCCGAGCGCGGCGAGGGCCTCCGGATGCAGCCGCACCACACCGCGCCGGGAGTCCAGCGCGGAGGTGTTCAACCGCGCGGTCAGCGCCAGGTTGGACGGCCCCATGTCAGCGACCGGGCTTGCGCAGGCCGAGGCGGGTCGACCGGCGGTTCGGCTGGCCGCGGCGATCAGCGCGTCGCGCCGCACGCCGCTGTTTGGGTTCGTCGTTCCATGCCTCCGGTCGCGCGGCGACCCAGCGCTGGCTGCGGATGGTGAACGGGATGATGCATAGGTAGCCGGCGATGATCAGCAGGACCAGGATGTACGGGAACAGCAGCAGCGCCGCCGCCGCCGCGGCGATCAGGATCAGCAGGATCGGCGCGGCGTTGGGCGGCATCGACACCGACTTGAGTGCCAGCGTCGGGACCCGGCTGATCAGCAGGGTGGCGTTGGCGGCGAACCAAAGGCAGACGAACCACGGCGAGGTCCACCACCCGTGGCCGAACTGCAGCATCGCCGCGAGCGGTCCGATCACACCGACCGCGCCGCACGGCGCCGGCATACCGGTGAAGTACTGGCGGGTGTAGGCAGGGCGGGTGTCATCGTCGAGCAGTGCGTTGAATCGGGCCAACCGCAGCACGATGCACACGGCGTAGAGCAGCGCGAAGATCCAGCCGACCGGCGAGGTGGGCAGCAGCGTCACATAGACCACCAGCGCGGGCGCGACACCGAAGTTCACCGCGTCGGCCAGCGAGTCGATCTCGGCGCCCATCCGGGACTGTGCATCCAGGGCGCGCGCGATGCCGCCGTCGATACCGTCGAGCACCGCAGCCGCACCGATCAATGCCAGCGCGATGTGCGGGCGCCCGTCCAGGGCGAACTTGATCGAGGTGAGTCCCGCACAGATGGCCAGCACCGTCGTCGCGCTGGGCAGAATGCGCATGGCGGACGGGCGGGGTTTGATCACGGCAGCTGCGCCAACACGGTCTCGCCGGCGAGCGTGCGCTGACCGGGTTCGATCAGAATCTGCGAGCCGGCAGGCAGGTAGGTGTCCAACCGCGAGCCGAATCGGATCAGTCCGTAGGTGTCGCCGATGGTGACCTGGTCACCGGGGTGCAGATCGCAGATGATGCGCCGCGCGAGCAGGCCGGCGATCTGTACGACCACCACCTCCTGTCCGTCCGGTGTGCGGATCAGCACGCTGTTGCGCTCGTTGTCCTCGCTGGCCGCCGCCAGTTCGGCCGAATGGAATCGGCCGGGCCGGTGTTCCACGGCCAGCACCTGGCCGCCGACCGGAATGCGCTGCACGTGGGCGTCGAGCAGCGACAGGAAGATGCTGATCCGGGGCCGCGGCCCGGCCGGCAGACCCAGCTCGGCGGGCGGTTCGACCTCTTCGACCAGACAGATCAATCCGTCGGCCGGTGCCACCACCACGCCGGGACGGCTCGGGGGTGTCCGGGGCGGATGCCGGAAGAAACCGGCGTTGGCGGCGGCCGCGGTCAGACCCGCGCGGCGCAGCCAGCGGTGCTTGCGGCCCACGCCCGCCACCGCCAGGCTCGCCGCAATGAACGGGAGACCGGCGGGGTGAACAGGGGGAACGGTGGAACGCACCAGCGCGACCAGCCGCTGGGGGCCGGACTTCGTGGTGTCTTCCGCGGTGCGGGGGCGTCTGGCCATCGGCGACGATTCTACGTGCGCGCTGTGATTGTGCGGGAGCAGACCTACGAGAGATCCCAGAGCTGGACCTGCTCGCCGGCGGCCACCCCGGTGATGTCCTCGGCGATTTCCAGAAGGCAGTTCGCCGAGGCCAGCCAGCGAAGATGGTGCGATGCCGGTGGACCGTAGGTCGTGACGGTGCCCGCCTCGGGGTCATAGACACCGCGCCGGAACTGGCGTTTGCCCTTCGGCGATGTCAGGTCGTCGGCCAGCACGGCGGTGCGGCGCGGCCGGTTCGGGTTGGCCAGGCCCATCGCCGCGCGCAGTGCGGGCCGGACGAACACCTCGAAGGAGACCAGCGCACTCACCGGGTTGCCCGGCAGCGTGATGATGGACGTGCCGTTCGCTCGCCCTGCCCCCTGCGGCATACCGGGTTGCATGGCGACCTTGACGAAGTCCACCGCCCCCGCGCCGAACGCATCCTTGACCACCTCGTAGGCGCCGGCGCTCACGCCGCCGGTGGTGATGATCAGATCGGCCTGCCCGGCGTAGCCCTCCAGCACGGAGCTGAACTGGTTGACGTCATCGCTCGACGTCGGGGTCGCGACCACGTCGGCGCCGGCCTCGCGGACCGCGGCGGCCAGCATGATCGCGTTGGATTCGTAGATCTGACCGGGTTGCAGCTCGGTGCCCGCCGACACCAGCTCCGAACCCGTCGACATCACCAGCACCCGCAGCCGTGGCTGCACCGTCAGCGAGCCCAGGCCCAGGGCGGCGGCCAGCCCCAGTGCCGCCGGGGTCACCAGCTGACCGGCGCGCAACACCGTCGTCCCCGCGGTCACATCCTCGCCGGCGTGCCGCACGTGCTGGCCGGGCTTGGACGCCGACCGTATCTCGACGGTGTCGATACCGGCATCGGTGGCCTCGACCGGCACCACCGCCGTCGCACCGGCGGGCAGCGGTGCGCCCGTCATGATCCGGTGAGCGGTGCCCGCCGCCAACGTCAAGGAGTCAACGCGTCCAGCCGGAATGTCCTCGGCGACAGGCAATGTGACCGGGCTGGCCGCGGAGGCGCCGGCGACGTCCTCGGCGTGAACCGCGTAGCCGTCCATAGCCGAGTTGTCGAACACCGGCAGCGACATCGGGGCCGCCACGTCGGCCGCGAGAACCAGGCCCTCGGCTTCGGCCAGCCCGACCGTCGCCGCCGGGCGTGCGGTGATCAGATCGGCGACGACCCGCTGATGCTCCTCGACAGTGCGCATCAGACGGGGAATTTCACGCCGGTCAGCTCCTCGGACACCGCCCACAGCCGCTGCTGGACGTCCCGATCGTGTGACTGCTTGCTGGAGCTCACCAGCTTGGGGTGGCCGCGCAGCTCGCGGAACCCGTCGGGCCCGTAGTACTGCCCGCCGGTGACCGCGGGGTCGGTGGCGGCCCGCAGAGTCGCCAGCGCGCCCATTTCCGCGCTGTTCAACAGCAGCCCGCTGATGAGCTTGACACCGGGAAGCGAGCTGCCCGGGACGTGGCGGATCAGCTCGGTGTCGGAAACACCCGGGTGTGCCGCTACGGCAATCGTTTTCGCGTCGGCCGCGGCGAGGCGCCGCTGCAGTTCGTAGGCGAACATCAGATTGGCCAGCTTCGACTGCCCGTAGGAGGCGACGCGCTCATAGCGGCGGCGCTCCCACTGCAGATCGTCGAACGCGATCTTGGCGCGGATATTGTGCGCGACGCTGGCCACCACGACCACCCGTGATCCGTCGACGGGCAGCAGGTTGTTCAGCAGCAGTCCGGTGAGCGCGAAGTGGCCCAGATGGTTTGTGCCGAACTGCAATTCGAAGCCGTCGGCAGTGGTCTGCTTCGGCGGGTACATCACCCCGGCGTTGTTGACGAGCAGATCGATCCGGGGATAGGCGCTGCCCAGTTCGGCGGCCGCTTCCCGCACCGATGCCAGCGAGCCCAGATCCAGCTTGTGCACGGTCACCTCGGCAGAGGGGGCGATTCGCCGGATCTCGGCTGCCGCCGCCTCACCCTTGGCGGTGTCGCGAACCGCCATCACCACCTGGGCCCCGTGCTGTGCCAGCACGCGGGCCGTGTCGAATCCGAGCCCCGTATTGGAGCCGGTCACGATCACAATACGTCCGCTCTGATCGGGAACGTCCGCCTCGGTCCACTTCTGTGCGCTCATGGCACGACGATAGACGGCCCAAGTTGCGGACAATCGGTGGCCGTTTACTGTCGCGGTATGGCTATCGGTGGGGTGCTCTTCGACATCGATGGTGTTCTGGTGACCTCGTGGACGCCGATCCCCGGTGCCGCCGAGGCGTTGGCTGTGCTGGCCGACCACCAGATCGCGCGGTCCTATCTGACCAACACCACCACCCGTACCCGCCGGCAGATCGCCGCGGCATTGTGTGACGCCGGAATGGATGTCCGTCCCGACGAGGTGATCACCGCGGCGGCGCTGACCGCCGACTATGTGCGGGCCAACTATCCCGATGCGCGCTGTCTGCTGGTCAACAACGGCCAGATCGCCGACGACATGCCGGGCATCGACATCGTCGACTCGGCCGACCAGGGCTTCACCGAGTTGGAGGCCCCCGACGTCATCCTGCTCGGCGGCGCCGGTCCTGAGTACAGCCACCGCACGCTCAGCCGGGTCTACGAATGGATGGCCCAGGGCGTGCCGGTGGTCGCCATGCACCGCAGCACCGCGTGGACCACCACCGAGGGTCTGCGCATCGACACCGGTATGTACCTGATCGGCATGGAGGAGACCTCCGGGCGTAAGGCCACCGGTGTCGGCAAGCCTGCACCCGCAGGCTTTCTGGCGTCGGCCGCCCGGCTGGGCGTCGATCCCGATGAGATGTACATGGTCGGCGACGACCTCAACAACGATGTGCTGGCCGCCCAGGTGGTCGGGATGACCGGTGTGTTGGTGCGCACCGGCAAGTTCCGTCAGGACACTCTGGACCGCTGGGCCGCAGACGAATTTGCGATGCAGCCCAATCACGTCATCGACTCGGTGGCCGCGCTGCCGGAGCTGCTCGGGCTGTAGCGGCGGACGCAGGTGGCCCGCGTCCGCCCAACGTCACTCCAGAGTCACGACCGCCGTCGAGCGCGACTCTGGTGTGACGCTCGACGGATGCGATGAGTTTCCCGGCCCTGGCGGGTCTGTCTGGCTATGACCGAAATTCTGATTGTGGCCACCACCATCGACGCACCCGCTGTCGCCGTATTCGGAGTGCTCGCCGACCCCAACACCCACCAGGACATCGACGGCACCGGCTGGGTTCGGGAACCGCTGGACGACGGCAGGGCACTGACCGAAGCCGGGCAGATTTTCCGGATCGCGATGTACCACGACAACCATCCCGACAAGCACTACGAAATGGCCAATCAGGTCACCGTGCTCGAACCGGGCCGGGTGATCGGCTGGGCGCCGGGCGGGCTGGCCGAGGACGGCAGTATCGAACTCGGGGGCTGGACATGGCGTTACGACCTCGAGCCCCTCGGCGACGAGCAGACTCGGGTCACGCTGACCTACGACTGGTCGGGTGCCACCCCGGAGATTCGGAAGAACATCGTCTTCCCGCCGTTTCCGGTCTCGCACCTTGATAATTCGCTGGCGAATCTGGGCAAGCTGGCCACCGACAGGGGATGAGGCGGGCGACCGCCTCGACAGGGCCTCGCGGACCTCCCACGCTCTCGACGACCGGGCCCGGCGCAACGTGGTTGTAAATTTGCTGCGTCTGCCTGCCGACGTGCCACTCCGTGTGGTAAGCATTCAGCCATCAGTGGTCCCGAAAGGGACCATGGGCTTTACCTGTCGGGGGAACGGTCATGCCACATTTGAATTCAATACTTTCGAAACTTGGAACCGGTAGCGGAACTCCTTCCCTAGTGTCGGCACCCGATCTCATCGCTTGAGATATCACGGAACTGACAGGAAGGGCGCGCGGTGCCGATCCTCCTGACCGGGCAAGAATCCGACGAGCAGTTGCGACTACTGGCCGGTGGAAAAGCGCGCAACCTCTGTGACCTCACGGCCGCCGGTTTCCCCGTGCCACGGTGGGCCATCCTCGGTACCGAAGCGTTCGAGAAAGCCTGTGCGGCCGCCGGCGTGAGCATCAGCCAAGCGCCGCTGTCGTTGGCCGAACGTCTTGCTGAGGCGGCGTTCGCCGAATCCGCGCTCTGCGAATTGACCATGCCGGCCGAGATTCGGGATGCCATTGCGGCGGCGGTCGATTATGTGGGCGCCGAAACTGTCGCCGTTCGTTCGTCCGGTCGGCAAGAAGACGGCGACCGCGATTCGTTTGCGGGACTGTTCGACACATTCTTGAATGTGGCCGGGCTCGATGCCACCGAAGACGCGGTGCGGCGTTGCTGGGCGTCGGCCTTCTCCCAGCGGGCCACCCAGTACCGCCACGTCCGCGGGCTCGACTTCGGCGATGTCGCCCTGGCGGTCGTGATCCAGCGATCGTTGACACCGCGCAGCAGCGGGGTGATGTTCACCGTCGACCCGATCACGGGGTCGCCAGACCGGCTGGTGATCAACGGCGTACTGGGCCTTGGTGAAGGTCTGGTCTCCGGCGCCGTCGATTCGGACTCGGTGAGCATCGACAAGGACACCGGCCGAATCCTCGACGAGATGGTCTCCGCGAAGAGTGAGATGATGGTCGGCGCCGCAGGCGGCGGAGTCGCCACAGTCGGCGTACCGGTCGAACGCCGGCAGGAGACCAGCGTCGACCCCGCATTGCGTGCCACGTTGTTGGACTTGGGAATTCGGCTCGAACAACACTTCGGCTCCCCGCAGGATGTCGAGTGGGCCTGCGACGACACCAGCACCTGGATCCTGCAATCCCGCCCGGTCACCACCCTGGATCGCGAGTTCGACCTCACCGCAGAGTATTTCGGTGAATCCACCGAGGAGGTCCGCATCTGGGACAACTCGAACATCATCGAGAGCTTCGCCGGTGTCACGTCACCCCTGACCTTCACCACGGCTCGCAAACTGTACGGCGACGTCTATCGGGCCTACGCGCGCAGCCTGAAGGTCCCACCGGCCCAGCTCGAACAGATGGAGTCGTGGCTGCCGGTGATGCTGGGCCAGTTCCACGGCCACGTCTACTACAACCTGCTGCACTGGTACCGGATGGTGGGCATCGCGCCCGGCTATCCGCTGAATCGGCGGGTCCTGGAAGTCGCGCTCGGCGTCAGCGAACCGCTCGACCGTAAGACGGCAACTCAGTTGCGTCCGTTCATCTTTGCGAATCCTGTTGAGAAGGCGGTGTCGCGGGCCCGCACCACCATCGCCTACCTGCGCAGCATCAGATCCGTCGATGCCATGATCGACGACTTCGATGACACGTTCGTCGACTTCATCGATCGCCACGGACTGATGGACGTATCGGCGATGGACGGGCCGTCGGCGTACCGGATGTTTCGCCAGATCTACGACGAAGTCGCCGATCTGTGGGGTCCGATGATGGTGCTCGACGCCATGTTGCTGACCATGGTCGGCTCGCTGGCCGTCCTCACGAAGACGTTCCTGCGGGGTGCGCCGGAGTGGGTCCAGTTCGCCGTCGTCAACCCCGAACCGGACGTGATCTCCGTCGAACCGGCCAGGGAACTGGCCGACATCGCCGCCTTCGTCCGGGAACACCCCGAACTCGATGAGTTCATCGCGTCAGCCGAGCCCTCGGTCGCCTACGCGCACCTCGCCGAGCGCGCCGACGACGCAGACTCGCCGCTATGGCAAGAGCTGCATTCCAAAATCGAGAAGTACATCGACCGCTTCGGGTATCGGTGTCTGGACGAACTCAAGCTCGAAACACCGGATCTGCGCCAAGATCCTGCCGGGATCTTTCATCTGCTGCGAATGGACACCGCCGGGCAGCGCGAGCACACCGGGAGCTCCGTCCAGGAGTACCTCGATGCGCACCTGCGGGGCCGGCGCCGACGAGTGTTCGATGCGTTGCGACGAAAGGTCCAACGCGCGGCGACGCACCGCGAGCACCTGCGTTTCTGCCGCACCCAGGGCTTCGGCATCCTGAAATCACTTGTGGGGGTGATGGGTCGGGAGTTGGAGCAACGGGGAACGATTCATGACCGGTCCGACGTCTTCCAGTTACGCATCGACGAGCTGTTCGATCTGTACGAGGACGCGATGACCACGGCCGCCGCCCAATCCGCGATCCGCCGCCGAAAACTTCTGCAGGACAGCTACTCACGGTTCGCCGCACCCGCCCGGTTCACCACCACCGGATCTGACTACTCAGAGCGCGAACTGGCGCGGGCCGGCTGGCGGCCGGCCGAAGAGTCGACACATGCGCCCGCCGGAACGGTACTCACCGGAACGCCGTCCAGCCCGGGTGTGGTGACCGGCCGCGCGGTCGTGGTCGAGAAGCCACAGGACTTCTCCAGCGGCATCCTGGTGGCATACCGGACCGATCCGGGCTGGGCGTCGGCCCTGCCGTTCGCGTCCGCGCTGCTCATCGAACGCGCATCCCCCCTCACCCACGTGGCGATCATCGCCCGCGAGCTCGGAGTGCCGACCGTCGTGCAGATCGACGGCCTGACCGACGCGGTACGCACCGGAATGACGGTGAGCGTCGATGGAGCCACTGGCCGGGTGGTCCTGGTGGAAGAGCCCGGGTCATGAACGACGTCGACCGCATCCGCGGCTGGTTGATGGAACCACGGGACAACACCGGGATTCACCTGGCCAATGACAAGAGCGGCTGGGACTTCGTCACCTACCGCGTGCTGGCCGACAATGCGCGACGCATCGCCCGCCGGCTGATCGACGACGGTGTCCGGCCGGGCGATGTCGTCAGCGTCTTGATGCCGACCTCCGACCTGTGTTTGTCGACGATGTTCGGTGTTCTGGCCGCGGGTGCCACCCTCACTCCGATCGTGCCGCCGATGTTCCAACCGCCGGATCAGTACACCGCGCACCTGCACGGCATCCTCGGGGTGTCGGGCTGCACCGCGATGGTGGCCTCGTCCGCCTACGCCGAGCTGGCCGGTCGTGCAATCACCGGTCTTGCCCACGAGCCCACAGTGATTGCGATCGACGGTGTTCCGGAGTCCGAGCTGTTGGATGAGCTCGCCGAGCCCGCTCCCGCGGTGCTGCTGCAGATGACCTCGGGTTCGACGAGCGCACCCCGCGGTGCCAGCATCAGCTGGCGCAGCCTGGCGACCAACCTCAATGTCATGGAAGAACTCTGCGGTATGGCCGACGGCCAGGTCGGTGTCTCCTGGCTTCCCCTGTACCACGACATGGGGCTGATCGGCGTGCTCTTCCAGGCCATGACCCGTCAGCGAAATCTGCAGCTGATGCGCCCCGACCAGTTCATCCGTGACCCACTGCGGTGGCTGAAAGCGGCTGCCACCTCGCAGCACACCGCATCCCCGTCGTTCGGGCTGGTGTACACCAGCACCAGGCTCACGCCAGATGATCTCGGTGACATCGATCTGTCTGGGCTGCGGACGCTGGTCGTCGGGGCTGAGCCCATCAACCCGGCACATCTGCGGGCGTTCACCGAACTGACTGCGGGCCATGGATTTTCCCCCGACGCCTTCATGCCCTCGTACGGTCTTGCCGAGCACACATTGTTCGCCACCTCGCACCGGCTGGGCGAGCCGCACCGGATGGTTCGGGTGGACCGGGCCGCGCTGCGTCACGGTCACCCGGTGCGGGTGCTCTCGCGCGTGACAGGCGACATCACCGCCGACACCGGCAGCGATTGCGTGGTGTCGGTCGGCAAAGCCGCACCGGGACATGCGGTCTGGATCGCCGATGAGTCCGGTGACCGGCTGCCCGACGGGGTGTTGGGCGAGATCGTCCTGTCCGGGCCGTCGGTGGCGCAGGGATACCGCGGAAATTGCGACAGCACCACACGATTCGTCGGCGAGGAGCTGCGCACCGGGGACGCCGGATTCCTGCTCGACGGCCAACTGCACGTATTGGGCCGGATGGGGACCAGCCTGAAGATCAACGGGCGCAGCGTCTTCACCGAGGACCTGGATGTGACGACAGCGGATGCGCTGGGAATCGCGCCGAGTCGCGTCGTCACCGTCGCGGTCAACGAGTCAGAACGCCCCGGGGTCGCGGTGTTCATCGAACACATGAAGGTGACCCCCGAGATGATCACCGCTGCAATCAGATCCCTGCAGGCGAACGTCGGCGAGGACGCCCCGCTGTGGCTGATCAGTACACCGCGCGGAACGCTGTCCCGTACGTCGAGCGGTAAGCCGCGTCGGGCACACCTGTGGCAGCAGTGGCGCGCGGGCCGATTCACCAGGGCTCGATTGCTCGCCATCGGCGGCGCGAATCGAGACGTCCAGGGGCTCCAACGGATCCGCGCCCTGTTCGAGAAGACCCGCGAGCTCGCCGTGATTCCCGATGATGCGACAGTGCATTTCGAGGGATCGCTCGCCGAGGGATTCGGCAACGAGGGCTCGGACATCGACTTCCTGCTGGTGGTGCCCGGCGCTGAACAGCCGGTGATGCCCACGGTTCTGTTCGTCGACGGTCGCCGAGTGGAGGTTCGGGCCCAGTCGCACGAGCAGATCCGCGAACGGCTGCTGAAGGTCAGACGGGCGATCGATACGGGTTCGGTGGCCGGGGTGTCCGAGGACCTGCTCAACAGGGTTCAGCGGTTCCTGCGCGGTATCCCGCTGTACGTCGGGTCCGACTACGGGCAGCTCCTCGACATCGTCTCCTACGCCGAGCTCACCACCGTGCTCAGCTCGTGGTGGCGCCGGCGGGCCAACGGATGCCTGCGCTATGCCGTCGCGCTGGCGCTGCTGGGTAACGACGTCGAGGCGGTCCGGTGGGCCCGAGAAGGTGTGGCGCAGCAGATGAAAGCGTTCCTCGCCGCGCGCGGTGAGGGCTACATCGAGATCAAATGGCTTCCGGAGCAGATCACTCGGCTCTCGCGTGACGCCGACGCGACGGTCGGCGCGCTGCTGGATGACTACCGAGCACTTGACGCCACACCGGCCACACCTGATTCGAGCCGGGACATCGTCGAGCGGGCACTGGCGCTGGCGGTGCGATTGGGCGGCCCGAGAATCACGCTCGATCCCACGAACGTCGTCTTACGGCGGATGCCCGGAGTCACCACCTGGCCCATCGGAACCGCCACTCATGTCGTGCGTGACAGAGCCGACGTGTTCGTACTGTCCGCCGACTGCGCGCAATCGTGGCGGAAGGTGATCTTCGGTGAGTCCCTGGCCACCACACAGGCTGACCCGCAGCATATTCAGCTGTTCGTCGACCACGGCCTCGTCGGGCTGGCGTGGCGCGGCGGGGCAGTCATCACCCCGGTGGCGGCGATGTGCACACCGGGCCGGCCGCTCACACCGCTGCCGTCCACCCAGCGCCCGGTCGTCACGATCGATGGCGTCCTCACCGACCGGGGAATCGTCCGATCCCCGCTGGGCGCACGGGCGTTCGCGGAATGCGCCGGAGCGTTGCTGTTGGCCAACATGGTGCTCGAGAACGCCCGCGAAGACTTCAGCGGTGCGGTCAAGGACGGACAGTGGCAGGTCGCCTCGCTGTGCGGGCGACGGATCGTGATCATGGCCACCCGAATCCTGGCCAGCGCCTGGGGTATCACCCCGCTGCCAGCCGACCCCGTGCTGGCGAGCAGGCTGGAGATGCTGGTACCCGAGCATCCCCAGTTGGCGCAGACCGCTCGCGGCCTCATCGAGCTCTCCATCGCCGATGAGGACGACGCGGGATCGGTACACCAGGAACTCGATGCGTTCGTCGCCGAGGTGCGCAAGGTCACCTGCGGCGAGAACTTCCCCTCGTCGTTCGCGTCCAGGGAAGAGTGGCAGCGCACCATCCGGTACGGATATCACTGGCTGCGCATGGGCGGATACTTCGACGCCTATGTCGAACTGGACGAGATCCGCGATCTGCTGACCACCGGCGGAGCCCAACCTGCAGCAAGGCCGACGTCATGAGCGACATCGGCGATGAGGTTCTGGCGCTGGTCGCGGCGATGGCCCCCGACACGGCCGGCGAGCCGGACCTGAGCAGCGCCCTGGTCGGCGATCTCGGATACACCTCGCTGCGGCTGCTCGAGCTGTCGATCGCCGTCGAGCGCGCCTTCGAGCTGCCGCAGCTCGACCACGAGATGCTCGCCGGCGTCTCGACCGTGGGAGATCTGGTGAATCTCGTTCACGCCCAGAAGGAATCGACATGAGCGGGACCGTGTTGGTCACGGGGGCCGCCGGGCACGTCGGCGCCGGCGTCGTCGGCCGGCTGTCCCGCCGCGGGCGCACCGTCATCGCGCTGACACACGATCGCCCGGTCGCCGCCGCGCGAGAGCTGCACGGCGATGTCCGCAGCGCAGACTTCGGCCTCGACCAGCAGACCGTGTCGGAACTCGCGAATGAGGTTGACGTGGTGGTGCATTCCGCCGCGGTGACCGACTTCGGGCTACCGGAGCAGCGCTACACCGAGATCAACGTTGACGGGACGGCCAATGCCGTGGCCTTGGCGCGCCGCCTGGATGCCGGCCTGGTCTATGTGAGCACCACCTACGTGTGCGGCGAGACCGAAGGGGTCTTCTACGAGGACCAGCTCGATATCGGCCAGCGGTTCAGCAACGCCTACGAACAGAGCAAGTATCGGGCCGAACAACTGGTCGCCGAAGCCGGCCTCCGGTCGGTGGTCGTCCGGCCCGGCATCGTGACCGGGGAATACCGCACCGGGAACACCGAGGTCTACAAGCACATCTACCAACTGCTCAAGGTGATCGTCGAGGGCAGGCTGCGGACGCTGCCCGGAAACTACTCCGCGACATTGGGATTGGTCCCGATCGGCCACGTCGCCGACGTCGTCGCGGCCGCGGTGGAGAAATTCGACGACAACATCGGACGGACATTCCACGCGGTGGGCGCCAACGCCCTTTCGCTGCGCACCGTCTCCGATGTCCTTGCCGAGTATCCGTCCTTCTGCATTCCTGATTTCGTGCCGCCCAGCACATTCAGCGAAGCTGATCTCGACGAGATCGAGCGCCGCTACTTCGACAAGGTCGGCATCCTCTATACGAGCTACCTACGGCGGCGCCTGGAGTTCGACAGCACCAACACCCGCGAGCGACTCGGTGTCACGCCGCCTGCCATCGGTCCCGGCTATTTCCGACGCCTCCTCGACTCCTGCCTGCGCACCGGCTATTTGGGCCGGCCCGAGCCGTCGGTCGCCGAGGTGCTGGCCCGATTGCAGGCCACCAGGAGTCCCGCATGATCCGCACCGACAGCAGGTATGACTCGGACACCTACTTCATCGAGACGTGCGATGCGCTCGCGGCGATGAACATCGACCGTGGCACGTTCGCCCATGAGCATGCACTGATGCTGCTCAAGCCCGATGCGGCCGTCACCGGGGCGATGGGGTCGGCCATCACCTGGCTGCTCGATCACGGCTATCGCATCGCCGGGGCATATCCGGTGCAGCTGACGTATCTGCATCTACGGGCGTTGTGGTACTTCAATTGGCACCGCGCGACCGCCGAGCGTCGCCGGGTTGCGGACCGTCTCGCCGGACTGTCACCGTCGCTGGTCCTCGTCGTCGGCCATCCCGACGATGAGCAGCCGGTCTCGGTTCGGCTCACGGCGGACAAAGGCCCCGCCGACCCGGCGCAGCGGCAACCTCATCACCTACGGCATGCGCTCGCGGCCGGAACCTATCTGCTGAACAAGGTTCATACTCCCGACGATCCCGACGATGTGTTGCGGGAAATGAGTATCTACTTTCCCGATCCGCAACTGAGCGCCGTGATTTCCGCTTGCGTCAAAGGCGCCGACGCAACAGCAGATGCCGTTCGCATCGTCGACGGTATCGAGTCCGGCCTTGACCGCAGAAGCGGTGACCTCACCGCCGCGCAGGACGCCGTCTGGCAAAGCCTTGGTGGGATCGATGTGTGGGATCGACCCCGAACCGGTGAGGAATGGCTGGCCGCATTGGCGGATGCAGATAACCGGGGCATTGACGTCGATCCGTGGTTCCGGATCGTGATCGAGTCCTCCTATCTTCCGATGCACCGACAGGGAAGTGACGGGATATGAACGGGGAGAGGTACTCTCAGACGATCCGCCGGGAGTTGGTGCACAAGCGCGCGGTATCCGAAGTGCTAGTCACCTCGATGGGTGGTCAGGGGGACACCTGGACAGCGCATGCCCAACTGCCACGCCTGCACAGCTTTCACTCCGACGGGCTGGGGCGGCAGGGTTCGTACTACGATCCGCTTCTCGTCCTGGAGGCGTTCCGGCAGGCATGCATCGCGGGCAGCCATCTGTTCTATGACGCACCGCCGGATGCCCGGCATACCGTGCGGCTCTACGAACTGGCCGTGGTCGACTTCGACCATCTGGCGTGCGGTGCCGAGATGCTGGATCTGGAACTGAACTTGGCGGTGCAGAAGGAATTTCGTCGTGACGGCCACGACGCGGTGCATGGTCTGGAAGTTCGTGCCGTCGTGGCCCATGAGGGCACCAAGACGATGGAACTGTCGGCCGCGTTCAACTGGATGCCGGTGGAGAAGTGGGACCGGCTGCGGGCTGGTGCGAGTTGGGACCCGGGGCCACAGCCGGCCCCGGCCGATCCTCGATCGGTCGGCCGGACACGGATGGCGAACGTGGTGATCGGTGCCCCGGTCCGCGCGGCGCAGAGTGGCGCGGCGCGCGCGCCGCTCGTGGTGGACATCAGTCACGCGACACTCTTCGACCATCCCCTCGACCATCTCCCCGGCGGACTCATCATCGAGGCCGCTCGGCAGCTTTCCCTGGTGATCGCCGATTCGCGTGCAGAGGATCTGGTAGGTCCGTCGTGGCTGAAGATCGGGTTTCAGTCGTTCGCCGAAATGGATTCGGTGAGCACGGTGTCGATGACACGCGATGGCGCCGACCCGCTGACGTTCCGGGGCGACATCACGCAGTCGGGTCAGACCAGGGCCACCATCGAACTGGCATTCATGGAATGACGGTCCTGCGGCGGACGGGCGGTATCGGCGCGTTCCTGGTCGAACGTTGCCTGCCCGTCTATCCCGTCTACCTGGCGCTGTGGGTGATCGCGGTCGAGTCCATGGTCGTGGTCGTCGGGCAGTCGTCCGGCCCGTGGCGGCCGTCCTGGGATACCGCGCTGAAGATTGTGGCGCTCAACGCCGCCGGTGCCTTCCTGCGCATGGTCGACGACCAGAAGGATCTGGATTACGACAGGGTGCACAACCCGGACCGACCACTCGTCCAAGGCCGGATCAGCACCCGGGAGTTGCGGATCGCGATGATCCCGGCGGCGGCGGTGGCCGTACTGCTGGCGGCGATGGTCTCGGGTTGGACAGTCGTGTTCGTGGCGCTCATCCTCGGCTACAGCCTTGTCCTGTGGTGGTTGGAGTCGCGGGTTCCGGTGGTACGCGACAACCCGTTGGTGAACCTGGCGGCCGCATGTCCCGCACAGTTCCTGGCAACGGGTTTCGCGATGACGGGCCGGCCAGGTGTCGGAGATGCGTCCTGGGGACAGCTGGCCGCCGTCCTGCTGGTGTTCACCACCGCATTCCTGCATGTGGAGTTGGCGCGCAAGACCACTCGGGTGGCAGCCGCCGATGACCTGCGGTCGTATTCACGGGTCATCGGGCCGACCGCGAGCGGTGGCATGGTTCTGGTTCTCGGACTGTCGGCTGTGCTGATGGAGGTGCTACTCACCTCGCCGTGGAGTTGGTCCGGGCGCTGGTGGCCGATCGCCTGGTTGCCCGCCGTCGCGGCGGCGTTGCCGTTGCTGTCGTCGTGGATCTTCTTCGTGCGGCGCACCGAGGTCCACCCTCGAGGATTGCCAACGTTTTTCGTGATCGTGTTCTACCTCGCCATCGTCGGGCAGGGTTTGGTCTACCACTAGAAAGGGGCCCTAGAGTGCGGATCCTCATACCGCTGGTCGGGAGTCGCGGGGACGTTCAGCCCGGGGTGGCGCTCGGTCTGGAACTCGAGCGCCGCGGCCATGACGTGATCATCGGGGCACCAACGAATTTCGTCGACTTCGTCGCCAGAGCCGGTCTGACCGCGCGCCAGTTCGGCCCCGATGTCCATGCGTTGTATTCCTCTCCGGAGGGTCAGAAGGCATTGGCGGCGGGCAGCACGTTCAAGCTGATGTCGATGGTGTCGAAGCAGATGTCGGAATACGCCGACCGGATGGACGACGAACTGATCGACATCTCCAGGGGAGCGGAGATGATCGTCTGCACCACGTTCAGTGAGGACCGGTCTGCGATCGTGTCTGAGTCCCTGGGTATTCCGATGGTGACACTGCACACCTACCCGTGCCGCAAGAACAGTTTGTACGCGCCGCCGGGATCGGTGCCGGCCAACTGGAAGGTGCCCGGGGTTTTCAATCGCGTGGCGTGGTCCGCGATCGAGCGACTGCGGACCGTGGTGTTCGGGAAGTACCTCAACAACCTCCGGGGCAAGCTCGGCTTACCGCGATCGTGGGCCAGTACCGAATCGATTCTCGCGGGGCGCAATGTCCCCGAGCTGCAGATGTACGACCCCGCGTTCGTGCCGGGCCTGGCCGAGGAGTGGGGCTCGTCGCGGCCGATGGTGGGTTTCCTGTGGTTGCCGCAGTCGGCCCGGGCGGCGATCGGCGAGTCGGCCGAAGACCACACCGAGGTGCTCCAGTGGATGGACGCCGGTACGCCGCCGATCTTCTTCGGGTTCGGCAGCATGCCCATTCTGGATTTCGGATCGGTGCTCGGCATGATCGAGCACATCTGCGAAAGAACCGGCCAGCGGGCGCTGGTCAGCGTCGGCGGCGCCCACCTGAGCCCCGAACTGCGGAACACCTCCGACAACGTGAAGGTCGTCGACGCGCTGGCTCATGACCTCGTCTTCCCGCACTGCAAGGCGGCTGTCCACCACGGTGGCATCGGCACGCTCTTCGAGAGCCTGCGGGCTGGGTCGCCGACGCTGGTGTGCTCGGTGTCGTTCGATCAGCCGGTGTGGGGACACCAGGTCGAAAGACTCGGGGTCGGTGCGCACATTCCGTTCACGAAATTGCGGGCCGATACCCTCGGCGCCGGCATCGATGCCATCCTGGATCCGGATATGCGTTCCCGGGCAGAAGCGTTCGGCGCGCGCCTGCAGGCGACCGGCGACGGTGTGCCGCGAGTCTGCGACATCGTGGAGAAGACCGCGGCCCGCTAGCCGGGTGTTCGGGGCGAGAACACCACCGGCAGGGATGCCGGCGACAGCACGAAATCCTTGGCTTGCGGCTTGACCTGGAAACCGGCAGGCAGCCGGATGTCCCACCGCGAGAACAATGCCGCCGCCTGCAGCGTGATCGACAACAACGCGAATTGGCTTCCGGGGCAATGCCGTTGACCCAGGCCGAACGCCATCATGACGTCCCGGTCCACCGTGTCGGATTCCCAGCGGTCGGGGTCGAAGGTCGATGCATGGGGGAAATACCGGTCCTGAAGGTGCACCATCAACGGGCTGAACAAGATGTTGGTGCCATCTCCGAACTCCACCGAGCCGATGCGTACCGGCCCGTCGGAGGTGAGGATGCTGATCCACGGCGCCCACAGCCGCAGCGTCTCGGTGAGAACATTGCGCAGGTAGCGCAATGCAGGCACATCGCCCACTTCCACTGGGCGAGAACCGACTACGGAGTCCAGTTCGTCGCGGATCTTCGCGGCGATGCCGGGCGCACGGCTCGTCTCGTAGATGAGCCAGGAGAACATCGACGACTGGGATCCGATGCTCGCCGCCAACGCCAGCAGTAGTTCGTCGACGAGGTCGTCATCGGACAGCGTCGCCCCGGTCTCCTCGTCGACGTGATGCAGAAGCGCCGACAGCATGTCGCCCTCGTCGGGTGCGTGGCGCCGGCGCTCGATCAGCGACCGCAGCGCGGCACGGACCCGCCTGGAATCGGCGATGAATCGGCGGTTGGCCAGCAGCCGCAACTGCCTTGCGGTCTTGGGCAGGGCGCCACGAATGATGACTTCGCTGAGCAGCCAAGGGGTTCGCTCGCGGATGACGTCGATCTCTTCGGCGTCGGATTGGGCACGGAACAAGGTTGCCAGCATGGTGCGCATCACCAGCTGGTGCACGCTGGCCCGCAAGTCGGTCTGGGCGCCGCCGACGAGTGAGCCTGCCCAGTCGTCGGCGATCGCTGCGACGGTGACCCCGTATTCGTTGAGGCGGCGTTGGCGAAATACCGGGGCGATCAGTCGGCGCCTCAGGTCGTGTTCGGGCCCGCTGAGTACATTGGTCGCGCCACTGACCAATTCATGGATGGCCTCGCGCATCGGCTCGCGGTGGAAGGACCCGGCGCGGCCGAGGCTGACGTCGCGGATCAGCTCCGGGGTGGTGAGCAGGTAGGAGGCTCGCGGCCCCAGGTACACCCGGACGATGGGACCGATGCCGGGGGCGCGCAGCAGCAACTCGCGCGGGTCACCCGTGACCATGTGGGCGTGGCCGATCAACGGCAGACGCCCTGGCGCCGTGGGGATTCCAGACAGACCGGCTGGCGTCATGGCGGCAGCGTAGCTGGTTTACGACGAGGTGAGGCTGCGAACGGCTTCGATGCGGGCTTTGAGCTGATCGGTGGTGGCAGCGGCCACCGGTGGTCCGCCGCAGACGCGGCGCAGTTCGTTGTGGATCTGACCGTGGGTCTTGCCGGTGCGGTGGTGGGCCAGCGACACCAGGGCGTTGAGTTCGCGGCGCAGATCCCGCAGCTGACCGTGCGTGGTCAGCCGCGGCACCTCACCGCTGGCGGTGCGCTTCTCGATCTGCTCTTCTTGCCTGCGCCGCAACAGATCTCGCATCGATGCGGCGTCGAGCAGGCCCGGGATGCCGAGGTAGTCGGCCTCCTCGTCGCTGCCGGCCGGTGTCGCGGTCCCGAACGACGAGCCGTCGAAGATGACCTGATCGAGCTCGGCGTCGGCGCCCAGATACTCGATCTTGTTGTCGCCCTCGTCGGGTTCGTCGCGGTTCTGCTTGGCCAGCTCCGCCTCGAGTGGATCGTCCTCGAGGTTCTCCCGGTGCGGCTTGCCCAGCACGTGATTGCGCTGTGCCTCCATCTCGCTGGCGAGCAGCAGCAGGTTGGGCACCGACGGCAGGAAGATGCAGGCGGTCTCACCGGGCCGCCGTGAGCGCACGAACCGGCCGATCGCCTGGGCGAAGAACAACGGAGTCGAGGCGCTGGTGGCGTACACGCCGACCGCGAGGCGCGGGACGTCGACACCTTCGGACACCAT
Source organism: Mycobacterium sp. ELW1 (assembly GCF_008329905.1). Taxonomy (NCBI): domain Bacteria; kingdom Bacillati; phylum Actinomycetota; class Actinomycetes; order Mycobacteriales; family Mycobacteriaceae; genus Mycobacterium; species Mycobacterium sp. ELW1. The sequence goes on from NZ_CP032155.1 coordinate 772,630, forward strand.
CCGCACCGCGACCAGCCAGCGCGAGGTGCTCTCCGAGAACTGCGAGATGCGATCCGAGGCGCCCTTGTCGTCGGAGAGCACGACGGTGGGGGCCTCGCCGGTGATTTTGAGCAGCAGGTCGGCGTAGGCGCGGGCTGCGGTCTGATCGGAGGCGATGATCATGCCGCCGGCGTCCGGCACGTGTTCGCGAAGCCCGCGCAGCCGGGTGTCGGCCGCGGCGATCACCGCGGGCATCCATTCGCCGGCCGGGTTGAGCGCGGTCTTCCAGGCCCGGGCGGTCTGCTCGGCGGTCAACGGCTCACCCAAGCGTGCCGCGTGTTCCTCGCCGGCGCTGTCGCGCCAGCGGGCCTCACCGGAGTAGGCCATGAACATGACCGGGCGCACGACACCGTCGGCCAGCGCGTCGGAATAGCCGTAGGTGTGGTCGGCCTGGGAGCGGGCGAAGCCGTCGGGACCGACCTCGTAGTTGACGAACGGGATCGCGCTGTCGTCGCTGCGGAACGGGGTCCCGGTCAGGGCCAGCCGGCGCGTCGCGTCGTCGAACGCCTCCCGGATCGCGTCACCCCAGGTTTTGGCGTCGCCGCCGTGGTGGATCTCGTCGAAGACGACGAGGGTCTTGCGGTTCTCGGTGCGTACCCGGTGCCGGGTGGGATGGCTGGCGACCTGGGCGTAGGTGACGACGACACCGTGATACTCCGCGGAGGTCTGTGAATTCGAGTTGGAGAACTTGGGGTCCAGGGAGATGCCGTGCCGCGCGGCGGCCTGCGCCCACTGGATCTTGAGGTGCTCGGTGGGGACGACGATGGTGACCGCTTCGACGGTGCCTTCGGCGAGGAGCTCGGCGACGATCCGCAGGGCGAAGGTGGTCTTACCGGCGCCGGGGGTCGCGACAGCGAGAAAGTCGCGCGGCTTGGCGGCCAGATACTTGACCAACGCCCGTCGCTGCCAGCCCCGTAACGCCTGGGTGCTGGGCGCATCAACTGCCCGCACCCCTGGGACTCCTCTCGGTCGAGATGGACTCTAGTGCAAGCGGATCCGCCCGCGCACTTCGATCCGGCGTGTCGTCAGACCAAGAAGTTGTCGTTGCGAATGAAGAACTCGCGGCGTTCGTCGTCGGTCAGCTCGCCGAGCTTGGGCAACCCCTCGAAATAGAACTCACGGGGCGCGCCGGGAGCAAACAACATCAAGATCGCGGCGGGCTCGTCGGACTGGTTCCCGAAACCGTGGATGCCACCGGGTGGGACGTACAGGTAGTCGCCTTGCTCGCCGACGGTCCAGTCGCGGCCGTCGAACAACTGGATCCGGCCGGACAGCACGAAGAAGGATTCCGACATGGCCTTGTGAAAGTGCGGCCCGGGGCCACCCGCCTTCGGGCCGAGGTCGACGCGGTACAGACCGAAGTCGCCGCCGGTCGATGTGTCGGTGGCGAGGTAGGTGTACTTGACCGGGCCGACTTCGAAGTCGGCCGGGGTGTCGGCCTTGCGCAAGGTGGCGCTGATGTCGCCGTCCCCCTCGTACCGCGGCGGGGGATAGGGCGGCACATGCAGCGACATGGCTACATTGTGCCGCTCATCCGAGCGGGTAGGTCACGCCCGTCAGTTCTTCGGACACCGCCCACAACCGCTTCTGCGCCGCGACGTCGTGCGACCGGCGATTGGAGGAGACGAGCTTCGGATAGCCCCGCATCTGCAGCAGTCCGCCGGGTCCGTAGTACTGGCCGCCGCGCACTGTCGGGTCGGTGGCCGCGCGCAGCTGCGGAAGCGCGCCCATCTCTGAACTCTGCACGGTCAGCCCGAATCCCCACTCGACGATCTTGGGCAGGTTGCGGCCCAACTCGGTGGCCGAGCTTCCCGGGTGGGCGGCGGTGGCGATGGTGTCGGTCGCGGCCAGGCGCTTCTGGAGTTCGTAGGTGAACAGCAGGTTGGCCAGCTTGGCCTGACCGTAGGCGCGGGTGCGGTCGTAGCTGCGTTCGGACTGCAGATCGTCGAAGCGCATGCGTCCGAATCGGTGGCCGTTGCTGCTGACCGTGACGATCCGCGAGGCCGGGGCGGCGAGCACGCGATCCAGCAGCAGGCCGGTCAGCGCGAAGTGGCCGAGGTGGTTGGTGCCGAACTGCAGCTCGAACCCGTCCTGGGTGGTCTGCTTCGGCGTCATCATCACGCCGGCGTTGTTGATCAGCAGGTCGATGCGGTCGTGACGGGCGCGCAGCTCGTCGGCGGCGGCGCGGATGGACGCCAGCGAGGTCAGGTCGAGTTCTTGGACGCTGACGTCGGCGCCGGGGTAGCGCCGCACGATGAGGTCGGCGGCGGCCTTGCCCTTGTCGAGGTTGCGGACGGCGAGAACCACGTGCGCGCCCTTGGCTGCCAGCGCGCGGGCGGTCTCATAGCCCAGGCCGGTGTTGGCGCCGGTGATGACCGCGGTGCGGCCCGTTTGGTCCGGGATGTCGGCTGCAGTCCAGTGGGCCATGCAGATCTCCTCGTCTAAACTCGATAAACGGAGCGCACGCCCCGGTTTCTTCGACTATACGGAACGTGCGCCCCGCTTTGTCAACGCGTGAAGGGGTGTGAGGTGGTGCTGAGCTGCCGGCCGCTGCGGGCTGATGCCGCGCGCAACCGCGCCCGGGTACTGCAGGTGGCCTACGAGGTCTTCGCCGAGCAGGGGCTGGCCGTGCCGATCGACGAGATCGCCCGGCGCGCCGGGGTCGGCGCGGGCACGGTCTACCGGCATTTCCCGACCAAGGAAGCCTTGTTCGAAGCAGTCATCAGCGATCGGGTGCGCCTGGTCGTGGCGCGGGGGCGGGAGTTGCTCGCCGCTGATCCGTCCACGGCGCTGTTCGAATTCCTCCGCGAGATGGTGCGTTCCGGTGCCGCCGACCACGGCATGGTCGAGGCGTTGGCGAGCTACGGGATCGACCTCGACTCCGCGGCGCCCGGCGCCGAGGCGGAGTTCCTCGAAGTGCTGGGGGAGATGCTGGTGGCGGCGCAACAGGCTGGTGCCGCGCGCTCCGACGTCGGTGTCGCCGAGCTCAAGGCACTGCTGGTCGTGTGCAAGAGCGGCCAGGAATACGGCGACGACGTCGCCGACCGGATCACCAACGTCATCGTGGCCGGTTTACGCGCCGGGTGAACGGTTGATCCACTTCTTGCACTCGCCTAGGGCGAGTGCTAAGAATGTGGTTGGCACTCGCGACCGGTGAGTGCTAGGTCGGGACGGTGAGGCCGGGGCCGCGTACGCGCGGAGCACTCTCCAGCCGTCCGTCGCGGGCACTGCACCCGACCGAAGACGTGCCATCCCCAACCGGAGGATTCACTTCGCAATGTCCAAGATCATTGCTTACGACGAAGAGGCCCGCCGCGGCCTCGAGCGGGGCCTGAACGCCCTCGCCGACGCGGTAAAGGTGACGCTGGGCCCCAAGGGTCGCAACGTCGTCCTGGAGAAGAAGTGGGGCGCCCCCACGATCACCAACGATGGTGTGTCCATCGCCAAGGAGATCGAGCTCGAGGACCCGTACGAGAAGATCGGCGCTGAGCTGGTCAAGGAAGTCGCCAAGAAGACTGACGACGTCGCGGGCGACGGCACCACCACCGCCACCGTGCTGGCTCAGGCCCTGGTTCGCGAAGGTCTGCGCAACGTCGCTGCCGGCGCCAACCCGCTCGGCCTGAAGCGCGGCATCGAGAAGGCCGTCGAGAAGATCACCGAGACGCTCCTCAAGAGCGCCAAGGAGGTCGAGACCAAGGACCAGATCGCGGCCACCGCCGGGATCTCCGCGGGCGACCAGACCATCGGTGACCTGATCGCCGAGGCCATGGACAAGGTCGGCAACGAGGGTGTCATCACCGTCGAGGAGTCGAACACCTTCGGCCTGCAGCTCGAGCTCACCGAGGGTATGCGCTTCGACAAGGGCTACATCTCGGGTTACTTCGTGACCGACGCCGAGCGCCAGGAAGCGGTCCTCGAGGATCCGTACATCCTGCTTGTGTCGTCGAAGGTCTCGACCGTCAAGGACCTGCTTCCCTTGCTGGAGAAGGTCATTCAGTCGGGCAAGCCGCTGCTGATCATCGCCGAGGACGTCGAGGGCGAAGCCCTGTCCACCTTGGTGGTCAACAAGATCCGTGGCACCTTCAAGTCCGTCGCCGTCAAGGCCCCGGGCTTCGGTGACCGCCGCAAGGCCATGCTGCAGGACATCGCGATCCTGACCGGTGGCCAGGTTGTCAGCGAGGAGGTCGGCCTCTCGCTCGAGACCGCCGATGTCTCGCTGCTGGGTCAGGCCCGCAAGATCGTCGTCACCAAGGACGAGACCACCATCGTCGAGGGTGCCGGTGATTCCGACGCCATCGCCGGCCGGGTGGCCCAGATCCGTGCCGAGATCGAGAACAGCGACTCCGACTACGACCGCGAGAAGCTGCAGGAGCGCCTGGCCAAGCTGGCCGGCGGTGTTGCGGTGATCAAGGCCGGCGCTGCCACCGAGGTGGAGCTCAAGGAGCGCAAGCACCGCATCGAAGATGCCGTGCGCAACGCCAAGGCCGCCGTCGAGGAGGGCATCGTCGCCGGTGGTGGCGTGGCTCTGCTGCAGTCGGCTCCGGCTCTCGACGAGCTCAAGCTCGAGGGTGACGAGGCGACCGGTGCCAACATCGTGCGTGTCGCGCTGTCGGCTCCGCTGAAGCAGATCGCCTTCAACGCGGGCCTCGAGCCCGGCGTTGTCGCCGAGAAGGTCCAGAACTCGCCCTCCGGAACCGGCCTCAACGCCGCGTCCGGTGTGTACGAGGACCTGCTCAAGGCCGGCGTTGCCGACCCGGTGAAGGTCACCCGCTCGGCGCTGCAGAACGCGGCGTCCATCGCGGCTCTGTTCCTCACCACCGAGGCCGTCGTCGCCGACAAGCCGGAGAAGGCCGCCGCACCTGCCGGCGACCCGACCGGTGGCATGGGCGGTATGGACTTCTAAGTCCCAGTACGAAAGAAGCCCCGGCTCGCTTGGCGAGCCGGGGCTTTTTCGTTGTCCCCCGTGACCTCACCCCGAGCGTGCGGTTTCATACGCAACACGCCGCGGCGGGCGTATCAATCCGCACAGTCGCGGCCGGGCTGTGGACGGACGAGGCGTGCTTCGCGGACGGCTGACACTCTTCGTTGATGCGGACCGTCCCTTGGCCGTTCATCGCGGCGGAGGCCATGGCGGCTGACCTGCTTTCATTCCGTGAGCTCAGGCGGTTTCATGCCGCGGTCTATCCAGGCGTCTGGGCTCCGCGCGGCGCGGAACTCTCGGCCATCGACCGGGCTCGCGCCGCCTGGCTCTGGTCGGGGCGCTGCGGCGTATTGGCCGGTTTGTCCGCGTCGGCCTTGCTGGGCGCCAAGTGGATCGATTCGGACGTGGCTGCGGAGCTGGTGCATACCAATCGACGTGCACCACAACTGATCTCGGTACATTCGGATACGTTGTTGCCTGTCGAGATCCAACAGACACGGGGGCTGCCTGTCACCACGCCGGCTCGGACCGCGTTCGATCTCGGACGACGACTTGATGTCACGGCCGCAATACAACGGATCGATGCCCTCATGAACGCGACGGAGGTCAAGGTTGACGACGTCTCTGCCGTGATCGCTGCCCATCGTGGGGTCCGCGGGCTCAGGCAGCTGCGGGACGCTTTGGATCTCGTGGACGGGGGTTCTGAGTCGCCGTACGAGACGTTGACCCGAATCCTGCTTGTCCGCAATGGGTTTCCGCGACCGCAGACGCAGATAAGGGTGTGCGACGACGATGGGTACGTGGTGGCCCGGCTCGACATGGGATGGCCCGAATACCGGGTCGGCGTCGACTTCGACGGAGCGCATCACTGGACGGACCCCAAGCAGCGATCGAAGGACATCGAACGTTACGCGCGACTGCCAGAGCTCGGATGGATCGATGTGCGGGTGACGAGTTCGATGCTGCACAACAATCCAGAGGTGTTCCTCGACCGGGTCGGGCAAGCACTCATGGCGCGAGGCTGTCCGCGGACGTGGTGAGTGTGCGTTCTCATCCGCGATCGACGGCGTGTCACGGACGAAACCGCACGCTCGCGGCTCAGCCCAACGGCACGCAGTCGTCGCCGCAGCCGGATGCCGTCGCCCCTCCCGGAACGGCCGGTCGGTGCAGTACCGCCCGCTGCGGAATGACCCGCAACCGCTCGTCGGTGAACTCGCCGCGGCCGTCGACGATCAAGCTGTACCCACCGGGCTCTCGCGGCGGCCACACCACCGTGACGTCGGGGTGCGCGAGCGCGTTGCGCCGCGTGCTGTTGCCCACCGAACCGACGTCGAGCACACCTGCGACAAGCTGAGGATCGACTGCGACGGTGTGCGCGCGGTGCTCGTCGCTCACGGTGATGAGATAGCCGAACGGATAGTCGGCCAGCGTTCCGGCGAGCTGGTCGAGATCCACCTTGACGCTCATGGGCCGACGATACTGCCGCCGATCCACCGAAACCCGGGGAATACCGCCGCACTGCTCTAGGGTTGCCAACCAAATGCCGCTGCCTACGCCGTCCCCCACGTCCACTGCTGTCGTCACCGGCGCCTCCTCGGGCATCGGCGCAGACCTCGCTCGCGAGCTCGCCGCCCGTGGACACGGGGTCACCCTGGTCGCCCGCCGCGAGGACAAGCTCCGAGAGCTCGCGGCCGAGCTCGGCGACCAAGTCCGCGTCGAGGTCATCGCCTGCGACGTCGCCGACGCCGACGCCCGCGCCGCCCTGTTCGACGAAGTCGAGCGACGCGGCCTGACCGTGGACATCCTGATCAACAACGCCGGCATCGGCGTGGTCGGCTCGGTCGCCACCGCACCGGTCGCCGACGAGATCGCTCAAGTACGCGTCAACGTCGAAGCCGTCATCGACCTCACCTCGCGCGCTGTCCAGCAGATGGTGCCGCGCGGTCGCGGCGCGATCCTCAACGTCGGTTCGACGGCAGGCTTCCAGCCGTTTCCCGGGCAGGCCGGCTACGCCGGCACCAAAGCCTTCGTCCGCAGCTTCACCGCCGGACTGCGCGGCGAGCTCGCCGGCACCGGCGTCACCGCCGCGGTCCTGCACCCCGGCCCGGTGCGCACCGAGTTCCTCGCCGCCGCCGGGATGGACGAACGCGAATTCGCCTCTGCCTTCCCGAAATTCATGTGGATGCCGTCGCGGACCGTCGCGAAGATCGGCATCGACGCGCTGGCCGGCGACCGCGGCGACGTCATCGCCGGCATTCAGAACGTGATCAGCACCCGGATCTTCCAGGCGTTGCCGCATCGCGTGCTGCTGCCACTGCTGTCCAAGAGCCACCCTGCGCTCAAGCGCGACGCATCACGCAACTGACGGCCACGGCCGCATCCAGCCCTCGACCGGAAGGTCCAGCCCGTTGCACAACGTGCACACCGTTCGGTACCAGCCGACCGCGATCAACAGCTCGATCCGCTGCTCGTCGTCGAAACTCTCACCCAGCGCCGCCCAGGTGGACGCCGACCACGACCCGGTGCGTTCGAGCTCATCGACCGCGCTGATCAATACCCGCTCCGCAGAGCTCCATCGCGCGTCGTCAGCAGAACCGACCGCCAGCGCGTCAGCCTCGTCACCGGACACCCCGGCGATCGGTCCCCAGAACGCGGCCTGGCCGCCCCACTCGTAGGCGCAGCGCACCAGCCCGCAGATCCGCAGGATCGCAATGGTGCGGACGCGCGGTGGCAGCCGGGTGTCGACGTACAGCGACTCGCCCATCTTGCGCAGCTTGCGCGCCATGTCCGGGTGCCGCTGCAGACACCGCACCAGCAGCAGCGGCTCATAGGTGCGATCCGGATGGCCCCAACTGCCGATGTCGGCGGCGTCGGCATCACTCCACGGCTGAGCCAGCGGCGCGACCCGGCTCAAACCGATTCCCGGGTCGCTGCGCTCCTGCCCTCCGAGGGCGCCGCCTGCCGTCCGCGGATCAGCTTGCCCGGCAGCGCCGACGTCGGCACCCCGTTCTCCGAGATCACCTCACCGGCGACGATCGTCGCGACATAGCCGTCCGCAGTCTGGTCGAGCCGCCGCCCACCCGCGGGCAGGTCGGCCTTGACGGTCGGCTGGTGCAGCCGCAGCGCATCGGCATCGATCACGTTGAGGTCGGCTTTGTAGCCCGCCGCCAGCCGGCCGCGGTCGGCCAGTCCGGCGATCCGGGCGGGCACCGACGTCAGCTCCTGGATCACTCGCTGCACCGACAGTCGGCCTGTCGGCCTGTCCCGCACCCAGTGCGTCAGCATGTAGGTGGGAAAGCTTGCGTCGCAGATCATTCCGTAATGCGCGCCGCCGTCGCCCAGGCCCAGGACGACGTCGTCGCGCTGGATCAGCTCGGCCACCGTGTCCAGCGAATTGTCCCGGAAGTTGGCCAGCGTGACCAGCAGCATGGCGTGACCGTCGTCGTCGAGCAGCCGGTCGTAGGCCTCCTCGAGCGGGCTGACGCCACGGGCGGCGGCCCGTGCGCCGATCGAATCCTCAGGCGAGGGTTCGTAATTCGGCGGATCGCCGAGCGGGAACATGTAGTTCCACGCTTGCGCGGCGAACATCAGCGGATGCCCGTCGCTGGCCGGCTTGTCGTTCAAGATGCGCTCGCGCACTTCGGGTTTACGCATCTCGGCGACGCGCTCGGCCAGCGGTAGGTGGGCGATCTCCCGGTATGCCGGGTACATGACGAACGGGTTGCCGGACAGGTCCAGACCGAGAACAAGGCCGATCGGCCGCGGGAAGATCTGCCCCGTGACGTCGCCGCCGTTGGCGTTGGCCTTCTCGACCATCCGCAGTGCGTCGAGGTGGATGGGTGGGCCCGCGTTTCCGATCGCGAGCGTGAAGGTCACCGGCAGCCCGACGTCCGAGGCGACGTCGAACACCGCGCTGAGTGCGCCCTCGTAGTCTCCGGCCATCAGATCCGGCACGAACTGCAGCAGTCCGCCGCCGGCGTCGTCGACACCTCGGGCGATGGCCTCGATCTCCTCGTATTGCGCTTCATAACTCGGAATCGGTTGTCCACCAGAGGTTTTATGCAGCGTGAGCCGGGATGATGCGAAGCCCAGTGCGCCCGCGCGAATAGCTTCCTCGGCCAGCTTGCGCATCATCGCCAGGTCCTCGGGAGTGGGCAGTTCGCGGTTGACGCCGCGCTCACCCATCACGTATACCCGCAGCGGGGAGTGCGGCAGGAACGCTGCGACGTCGATGTCCCGCTGTCGCGAATCCAGTGCGTCGAGGAATTCCGGGAAGGTCTCCCATGTCCACGGCAGTCCGTCGACCATCACGACGCCGGGGATGTCCTCGACACCGGCCATGACGTCGACGAGCGTGTCGTGGTCTTCCGGGCGGCACGGCGCGAAGCCGACGCCGCAATTGCCCATGACTGCGGTGGTCACCCCGTGAGCCGACGACGGCGTCATCCGATCCGACCAGATCGCCTGCCCGTCGTAATGGGTGTGCAGGTCGACGAACCCGGGGGTGACGAGGAGCCCGGTGGCGTCGATCTCGCGCTCACCTTTCTCGGGGACGGTGCCCACCGCGGCGATGACGCCGTCGGAGACGGCGACGTCGCCGGGGTAGGGCTCCCCGCCCAGCCCGTCGACGATCGTTCCGTTGCGGATGACCAGGTCATAGCTCATACCGACGACATTACGTCGCAACCCCCTGTCACGATGGAGGTGTGATTGATCATTTCGGAATCAACTGTGACAACTACGCCGAATCCCAGGAGTTCTACGACAAGGTGCTGCACGTCTTGGGCTACCACCGGGTGATGGACTTCGGTGAGGCCATCGGTTACGGCACCGACGGCAAGCCGGTGTTCTGGATCGCCGACGCCTCGGCCGGCGCCGCCAACGGACCGAACCGGGAGGTGCACATCGCGTTCGCCGCCAAAGACGCCGAATCGGTTCAAGCGTTCTTCCACACCGCCCTGGCGCTCGGTGTCGAGCCCCTGCACGAGCCGCGCCTGTGGCCCGAATACCATCCCGGCTATTACGGCGCCTTCGTCCGCGACCCCGAGGGCAACAACGTCGAAGCCGTCTTCCACGGCGCGCAGCCTGACGCCCAGATCCCGACGAACTCCGCGTAGCGTTCCGGTTATGGCCGACTCACTGTCCGACGCAGATGCCGCCCGCGAACTGCTGCGGGACTCGTTCACCCGCATCATCGAGCACGTCCAGGACATCACCGACGATCTGACCGAGGAACTCTCGTTCTTCCGGCCGACCTCGACGGCCAACAGCATCGCGTGGCTGGTGTGGCACAGCGCCCGGGTCCAGGATGCGCAGCTCGCCGATATCGCCGGAACCGAGCAGGTGTGGTTCAGCGGCGGATGGGTGGACCGCTTCGATCTGGACCTGCCCCGCGACGCGCACGGCTACGGCCACACTCCCGAGGAGGTCGGCAAGGTTCGGGTGCCCGCCGACCTGCTGGCCGGCTACTACCACGCGGTGCACAAGGTCACCCTCGAGTACATCGCCAGCGTCACCCCCGAGGACCTCGCCCGCGTGGTCGACAAGAACTGGAATCCGCCGGTGACGGCAAGCGTCCGGTTGGTCAGCATCATCGACGACTGTGTCCAGCATCTGGGTCAGGCGGCCTACGTGCGGGGCATCGCCCGCTGATCACCGCCGCGGTCCGCTGGTGGCCGCCGGTCGGGCTGGCCGCGATGGCGCTGCTCGGATGGGCTATGGGCAAGGGCTCTACCGCGGTCGACGACTGGTTCCAGCAAGCCCACGGCAGTGGGCTGGGACGACTGCTGTTCTTCACCGATCAGCGCACGGTGGCGGTGATTCTGGTCGGTGCGCTGGCGCTGGCCGCCTATCGGAGGCGCTGGTCGCTGGTCGCCGCGGTCGCAGTGAGTCCTGTTGCTGCCGTGTGGCTTTCACGCTTATTCAAGGAGATGTTCGGTCGCCAGAAGGGTGGTGCGGTCGCCTACCCGAGCGGCCACACCACGCTGATGGTGGTGGTGCTCGGCATGGTGCTTCTGGTGGTGGGTGCGCGGCTGTGTGTCGTGGCGGTCGCCATCGTCTGGGCGCTGCTGGGGATGCTGGGTCAGGCGGTGACGTATCACTACTTCACCGACGCCGTCGGCGGGCTTCTGCTGGGCAGCGCGATCGCGTGCCTGGCTGCCGCGCTCGTCGACTGGATCGGTCGTTCACCGCGGCGTCACCCCCGGTTTCCTTCACGCTGCTAATTTCCGCGCGTGTCACTAGACAGCCACGGCTACACGGTTTTCGATGACGACGATGACGATCCGGTGCTGCTCGACGCCACCGGCTTGGCCGTCGACACCTGGCGGGAGAACTACCCGTACGAACATCGGATGTCGCGCAACGAGTACGAGGAGCAGAAGCGGCTGCTGCAGATCGAGCTGCTGAAGCTGCAGAAGTGGAGCCAGACGCACGGGCTACGCCATGTTTTGGTGTTCGAGGGGCGCGATGCGGCAGGCAAGGGCGGCACCATCAAGCGCTTCATGGAGCACCTCAACCCCAGGGGCGCTCGGGTGGTGGCACTGGAGAAGCCCACCGAGAAGGAACGCACTCAGTGGTACTTCCAGCGCTACGTCAATCACCTGCCTGCGGCCGGCGAGATCGTGATGTTCGACCGGTCCTGGTACAACCGCGCCGGGGTGGAGCGGGTGATGGGGTACTGCACGCCCAAGCAGCACGCTGAGTTCATCCGGCAGGCGCCGTTGTTCGAGCAGATGCTGGTCAACGACGGCATCAGCCTGACCAAGCTGTGGTTCTCGGTGTCCTCGAGCGAGCAGCGCACCCGGTTCACCATCCGCCAGGTCGACCCGGTCCGGCAGTGGAAACTGTCGCCGACGGATCTGGCGTCGCTGGACAAATGGCACGAGTACACCTCGGCCAAGGAAGACATGTTCGCCTGGACGGACACTGAGATCGCGCCATGGACGGTCATCAAGAGCAACGACAAGAAACGCGCGCGGATCAACGCGATGCGCCACGTGCTGAGTAAGTTCAACTACGACAACAAAGACCATGAGGTGGTCGGCCAGCCCGACCCCTTGATCGTGGGCCGCGCAACTCACTCCGACTGAGGCGTCGCGTCCCCGCAGAGGAGGACGCGTGCGGTTCGCGACGACGCTGCTGATGTGGCTCGTCACGACGCTCTTGTTGGCGGTCGCCCTGCCGGCGGCCTGGGTGCAGCAGCACCTGGTCGACGAAGACGGCTATGCGGCGCTGGCTCAGAAGGCGGCGGCCGATCCCGGACTGCAGTCGGCGATGGCCTCGGAGCTGACCTCGCAGGTGGGCCGATTGGGTACCAGCGTGAACACCGGGACGGTGAGTCTGGTCGCCGCCGCGTACACCGCGAGTTCGACGTTCCCGGGACAGTTCGCGCAGGCGAATCGCTTCGCACACCGCTGGTTGTTCACCGACCGGGTGCGCTCGAGTGTCGATTCGCAAGGCCGGTGGGTGATCGACGCCGCGCCGATGCTCTCGGATGCCGCGTTCAAAGAGACGTTGAATGACTACAACGTCACACTGCCGTCGTCGATACCAGTTCCGTTGACCGACAACGCGCCTGCGGCATTACGGCCCGGTGCGTTGCGTCCGGTCGCGACCTTCGGTCCGTGGGTCAGCGTCGGTGCGGCTGTGGTAGCCGGGCTGTTCGCCTTGCTGACACTTTTTGTGGCCAGGAGTCGGGGCAAGATGCTCGTCGGGCTCGGAGTGTCAGCACTGTTGGTCGGTGCTGCCGGTTGGGCGGCAATCGAATTCGGCCGCAGACGCCTGGATGCGGTGTTGAACAATTCGTCCGGTGATATCCGGCGGATCGCCGAGGTGATGGTCGACACCGCGCAGGACAGCATGCATCAGTGGCTGAACATCACCCTGGTCGTCGGGGGCGGCCTGGTGATCATCGGGGTGATCGTCTCGCTATTGGTGAGCCTGGCCAAGACGAATTAGCGGACGACTATTCCTCGTCGTCCTCTTTGGCGTAGTGCCGGGCAACGGGGTCTCGAAGGCCGTGCAGGACAGCTGCGAAGACCGAGCGATCAATCATCCGCATTCTCGGGAGCCAGTGCTGGCGGCCGGTCGGGGCGACGGTTGTTGTTGAAGGCCGAATAGATTCGGCCATTGATTTTGATGTGGTTGGTCCACTGGAATGCAATCGCCAGCACGGCCACCGCCGTGCCGAGCGCGAAAAATACTCCCTGGCCCCAGTTGGGGATCTGAGAACAGAACAGCAGGGTGATACCAATCGCGCACCCGGTCCAGTAGACGCGGCGCTCGATCGAGTCTGGCGACAGAGTCGCCGATCTCCACAGCGGAAACATGCTGAGAATTCCCCCGCGACTATTGCGGCCAAACCGGCATAGCCCAAAGTGTGCGCCATGACTACCAACTCCCTCCACCACCGCCAGCAGACCTCAATGCTGGGTCGAAAAGCGACCCGATGCCACCGCCAACCTGTTCGCCAGCGGCGCTTCCCACCACACTGGCCGCCACTACGATCGCCGCCGTCGTCCAAGGGCCGGTGAAGGACCCAGCGACGGCTGCGGCTCCCCACGCGGCCGCAGAGCCGCCTGCGAATCCGCCGACAGCACTGCCCAGCTCTTCGTTGCTTCCGCCCTGGATGCGGTCGCTGATTGCGGTGCCGAGTTGAATAATGTCGCCAACTCGTCCGACTTTTCCGGCGATATGTGCCCACTTTTCCGCATCGGCCGGTGACAGCAGGTCTTCCAGCTTCGCGTGGCGCCCACCGGGCACCCGCTCGCCGTAGGCTTCGACGCCCGCGGACGCCGGTCCCGTGTAGTCAGTGAGATCGCTTGCTCTATGGACCAAGTCATTGATCACCGATTTAGCGCCGTCCTCAGACATGCCCTGGCTGGTAAGCGCATTCATCGCTTGCTTCACCGCAACGACGCGTCCGAATTGGTCTCCTTCGTCCAAAGCCTGCGTTGCTTGGTCAGCCGACATCGGCGGCAGGCCATAGAGCCCCTGCTCTAATTTCCGCTGCATGTCTAGCCGCTTCTGCGCCTGCGTGCGCGCGTCTCCGCCGAGAATGGGATCTTTCGGCAGTGGCCCCGTGAAGTGAGCCATCCGGAAATCATCCAGTCGTTCACCGGCCAGCCGACGAGCGTCCGCGTCCGCGCTGGGATTGGTCGCCGTGGCGAAGTCACGCAAACGCGCTGCGGCGTCGGCCTTTTCCGATGTCATCGGCCCGCCGCCGTTGACCAGCGCCTCATCTTTGGCGCGCTGGTTTGCGTCGTAGTAATCGGTGGATTCGCGGCCCCGCTGCTCGGCGCTGGGCTCACCGTCACCGTCGACGCCCTCGATGGGGGCGGGGTCGTAACCGTGCTCGGCGCGCAAGTCGGTCAATGCCGCGTCCAGCTTGGTGCCGTAGTCGTCGCGCAGTGCCTCGACTTGGTGCAGCACGCCGGAGGTCGCTGCGATCGCGTTGTCCTCCAAGGCGGAGGTGTCCTGGTCGTGGGCCAATGCTTGATCGATCAGTGCGTCGATGTAGTGCAACTGGGTGTTGAGGTTCTCCACCTGCATGCCAGAAAAGCGTTGTGTCTCAGCGAGAGTTGCCGCGATGTTCGACAGGTCCACGCCGATCGCCGGCAGTTGGTCACGCTGGACCATCAGCCGGGTCGTAGCGCGTTGAACCTCAGCGCTGTCATTGATCGGGTGCTCACCGTTCTCGCGGTTCCACGAAGCTTGAAATCGCTGCTGTGCCTGCGCGAACTCCGAGTACGTCTCGGCTGTGCAGGCGCCTGCGTTGTAGAACGCCCGGCCGAGGTCGTTGATCGCCCCGGGATCCCCACTCTGCAGCGTCTGGTCCACCTGCCACGGATCGCCGCCGGCCTCACCGACGAGAGCGCCGATGCTGATGTGCTTGAGGCTCGGATAGGCGGTCACAACACCGAACGCAGGGCCTCGGCGTTGCGTTCCTCCATCTCGACGAACACCGACGCTGCCTTGTGTCCCTTGTCGCCTAGTACTCCTAGGCGATTCTCGTGGCTCCGCAGTCGCTGAACGTGGTTGCTGTGTGCCTCGGAGAGGGCGCCGTGAAACGACTCGGCAGCCGCGAAACCACCGAAGATGCCGGCGCCGACTGTTGCGCGACCTAGCTGGTCAGCGCCCTCCATGGCGAAGGAAGCGGCGTTGTACGACCGGTTTGCGCCGGCGCGCATCTCCTCCACGTCGACCTGCATGGCGAACCCCCTGGTGAGTTAGCTGCTAGCTAGAGGGTACTCGATAGTCCGTGCTGGTCAACTCACCCAATCAGCCCAGCATTCGATGCAGGAACGAGTAGCTCAGCGCGGACTTGAACGCCGTCTGCGCGTTGTCGGCCGCCCCGGCATGGCCACCCTCGATGTTCTCGTAGTACCAGACCGGATGCCCGGCTGCCTCGAGCGCGGCCGTCATCTTGCGGGCGTGGCCGGGGTGCACCCGATCATCACGCGTCGACGTGGTGATCAGCACCGGGGGATACCGCTTGTCGGGCGAAATGTTCTGGTAGGGCGAGTATTCCGAGATGAATGCCCAGTCCTCGGGTTCGTCCGGATCGCCGTACTCGGCCACCCACGACGCGCCGGCCAGCAGTAGATGGAACCGCTTCATGTCCAGCAGCGGCACCTGGCACACCAGCGCACCGAAAAGCTGCGGGTACTTGGTCAGCATGATGCCCATCAGCAGGCCGCCGTTGCTGCCACCCTGTGCACCCAGCTGTTCGACGGTGGTAATACCGCGGGCGACGAGATCGCTTGCCACCGCGGCGAAGTCCTCGGCTACCTTGTGCCGGCCCTCCCGCATGGCCTGGGTGTGCCAGCCCGGGCCGTACTCTCCGCCGCCGCGGATGTTCGCCAACACATACGTGCCGCCCCGTGACAGCCACAGCCGGCCCAGCACCCCGTCGTAGCCGGGAGTCCGTGACACCTCGAAGCCGCCGTAGCCACCCAGGAGCGTCGGGCTCGGCGCCCCGTCGTGCTTGTGCCCAACGACGAAGTAGGGGATGGCCGTGCCGTCGTCGGAGGTGGCGAAGTGCTGGGAGACCTCCAAGTCGGTGGCGTCGAAGAACGATGGCGCCCGCTTGATCTCGGTGAGCTCGCCGCCCGCCGTGCCGTGCAGCAGTCGCGACGGCGTGATGAAATCGCTGGAATCCAAGAAGATTTCGTCGCCGTCTGGATCGGTGGCAACGATGACGGTGTTGTCCCCGACGCCCGCGACGGGTTCACGGGTCCAGGATCCCGGTGTCACGATCTCGACCCGACTGGCGACATCGACCAGACTCACCAGCAGCAGGCGATCGAGAGTCCACGAGTATTGGTGCAGGCTGGAATGCTCGTCAGGTTCGAATACAACCGCTAATTCGGCTGTCCCCGCCAGGAATTCGTCGTAACCGGCGGCCAGCAGCGACCCGGCGCGGTATGAGGCGGTGCCAGTGTCCCAGTCGCTGCGCAGTTCGATCAGCAGCCACTCACGGTGGATGGACACGCTGGCGTCGGTCGGGGCGTCGATGCGGATCAACTCGCCGGCGCGGAGCTCGTACACCTGATCGTTGAAGAAGTCGATGGCGCGGTGCAGCATCGTGCGCTCGTAGCCAGGTGTGCGGTCCACCGATGCCCCGACGATCACGTCGGTGACGGGTCCGGTGAACACCGTCTCCGCCTCGGCCAGCGGCTGACCGCGGCGCCACCGCTTGACCACCCGCGGATAGCCGGACTCGGTCATCGAATCAGGTCCGAAGTCGGTTCCCACCAGGACGGTGTCGTGGTCTTCCCATGACACCTGCGACTTGGCCTCTGGGAGTGCGAACCCGCCACCGACGAATTGTCTTGTCACCATGTCGAATTCACGCACGATTGCCGCGTCCGAGCCGCCCGGTGACAGGCTGACCAGAGCCCGCGTGTAATCCGGTTCGATGACGTCGGCGCCCGCCCACACCCACTTCTCGCCGTCGGCGGCGGCGAGTGCGTCGACGTCGATGATCACGTCCCAGTCGGGATCCTCGGTCAGGTAGCTCTCCAGTGTGGTCCGCTGCCACAGCCCCCTCGGGTTCTCGGCGTCGCGCCAGAAGTTGTACAGAAACTCGCCGCGCCGCCGCACGTACGGAATACGGGCATCGGTGTCGAGAACCTCCAACGCCTCGGCGCGCATCTCCTCGAACCTCTCGTCGCTGAATTCGGCGACAGTCGGCTCGTTGTGCTTGCGCACCCACGCGAGCTGCTCGTCACCAGCGATTTCTTCGAGCCAGAGGTAAGGGTCGTCAGAGGCCATGCCTCCATTCTGCTTGCGTCGCCCTCAGCTCAGGTGATGCACCTCCTGCAGCCCGTACACCGGAGTGGGAATTCCTTCGTAGCGAGCCTTGAGCTGCAGCGCCAGATACAGCGAATAATGCCGAGACTGGTGCAGATTGCCGCCGTGGAACCAGAGGTTCTCCTGCTGGGTCGGCTTCCACATGTTGCGCTGCTCGCCCTCCCAGGGGCCGGGGTCCTTCGGAGTGTCCGAGCCCAACCCCCACACCTTGCCGACTTTGTCGGCCACCTCCTGGCCGATCAGGTCCGCCGCCCACCCGTTCATCGAGCCGTATCCGGTCGCGTAGACCACCACGTCGGCCGGTAGTTCGGTGCCGTCGGCGAGCACCACCGAGTTCTCGGTGAGCCGATCGACCTGGCCGTGGGCCAGCTTGATTCTGCCGTCGGCCACCAGGTCACACGCGCCGACGTCGATGTAGTAGCCGGAGCCGCGGCGCAGGTACTTCATGAATAGTCCGGAACCGTCTGCGCCCCAGTCCAATTCGAAGCCGGCTGCCTCGAGCCTGGCGTAGAACTCCTTGTCCAGCTCCCGCATCTGGTCGTACAGCGGGATCTGGAACTCGTGCATGATCCGATACGGCAGCGACGCGAACGTGAGGTCGGCCTTCTCGGTGGTCATTCCTGCCGCCAGCGCGCGTTCGGAATACAAATCGCCAAGGCCGATGTCCATCAACGTGTCCGACTTGACGATGTGCGTCGACGATCGCTGCACCATCGTCACGTCGACACCGTTCTCGTACAGCGCTTTGCAGATGTCGTGCGCAGAGTTGTTCGAGCCGATCACCACAGCCTTCTTGCCCACATAGGGATCAGGGCCGGGGTGGGCGCTGGAGTGATGCTGATCGCCGCGGAAGATGTCCTGACCCGGCAGCACGGGCACATGGGGTTTGCCCGACATGCCCGTCGCGAGCACCAGGTGGGTGGGGTGCAGGGTGAGCCGCTCACCGTCGCGGTCGACCTCGACGGTCCACTGCTTGTCCGCCTCGTCGAAGGTTGCCGACAGGCACGTGGTTTTCGGCCAGTACGGCACCTCCATCACCCGGGTGTAGAACTCCAGCCAGTCGCCGATCTTGTCCTTGGGCGCGAAGACCGGCCAGTTCTGCGGGAACGGCAGGTACGGCAGGTGGTCGTACCAGACCGGGTCGTGCAGGCACAGTGACTTGTACCGCTTGCGCCACTGGTCCCCGGGCCGCTCGTGGCGGTCGACGACGATGGCGGGCACCCCGAGCTGACGCAGTCGCGCACCCAGTGCGATCCCGCCCTGACCGCCACCGATGACCAGCGTGTAGGGCTGCACCGTGCGGCCCAGCTGGGCTTCCTCCTCGGCGCGCTTCTCCGCCCACGACCGGGCATCGGGGTCGTCGCCGTGAACCGCACCCAGTACCCGGGAGGCTCCCTTGCGCTCCTCGTGTCCGGTGAGCTCTTGCAGCGCGGTCAGCAGCGTCCACGCCTCATCCGTCCCTGAGTCGCTTCGAAGGCGCAGGTGTCCGACACCGCGTCCCGCGCCGGTCTCGAACTCGATGAACGCCGACGTGACATCGCCATCGGACGTGGGTTCCTCACGAGTACGGAAACCGGACGGGTCGGTCTCCGACAGCCGGGCGCCGAGCATGTCGGCGATCCGGTCGCGGCCCTCCATCGTCTTGATGTTCCAGGTGAACGACACCAGGTCACGCCAGAAGCTGTCGACGGCGAACATGCCGGCCACCCGCTCGACGTCGCGGTCGGCCAGTGCGGCTTCGAAGGCGGCGAGCCAAGCGTCGACGCGCTGCTGCGGTGTCACATCGCCGGCGGTCTGAGGTTCCAATGTTGAAGTCATGTGAGCTACACCACACCTGTGGCGCGGGGTCTGGCAAGAGTTGCGAACCGTTGCAACGCCATGTGCAACCCCCTGCAACTCTTTCGGATGTGGTCGCCGTCACATAGAACTGCTGCATGAAGGCAGCTGTGTACTACGGACCGAACAAGATCGAGATCGACGACGTCGCCGAACCCGACCCCGGGCCGGGCACCGTCAAACTGAAAGTCGGCTTCAACGGGATCTGTGGCACCGACCTGCACGAGTACTACGCCGGGCCGATCTTCATCCCGACCCAGCCGCATCCACTGACCGCCGCCGAACTGCCGCTCACCATCGGGCACGAATTCTCGGGCACCATCACCGCGGTCGGCGACGGGGTGACGGGATGGGTAGAGGGCGACCGCGTGGCCGTCGAACCCATCTACAAATGCGGCCACTGTGCACCGTGCCGCGCAGGCAATTACAACGTCTGCCAGCAGATCGGCTTCCACGGTTTGATGTCCGACGGCGGGATGGCCGAGTACACGGTGGTGCCGACCAGCATGCTGCACAAGCTGCCCGGCAACGTCTCGCTGGAACTCGGGGCGCTCGTCGAGCCGATGTCGGTGGCGTACCACGCCGCCACCCTCGGCGACGTACGCCCCGGCGACACCGCGATGGTGTTCGGTGCCGGGCCGATCGGGATAGGGCTGTGGTTCGCGTTGCGCGGCAAGGGACTTGACGACGTCCTTGTCGTCGAACCCTCTCCGACCCGGCGTGCCGCCATCGAGGCGCTGGGCGCGAGCACCCTGGACCCAGCCGCCCTCGACGTCACCGGCTTCATCGCCGAGCACACCGGCGGACGCGGGGCCGATGCGGTGTTCGATGCCGCCGGTGTCGCCCCCGCAGTGGCGACGGCGCTGGCCTGCGTAGGGTCCCGCAAACCCATGGTCAGTGTCGCGATCTATGAAAAGCCGCTGGAGACACCACTTCTCAATCTGGTGATGAACGAGTCCCGCATCCAGGGATCACTGTGCTACACCGGTGCCGACTTCGAGGCCGTCATCGCGCTGATGGCCGACGGCAAGTACGACACCACCGGTTGGGTGACCAGGATCCCGATCGACGACGTAGTCGACGAGGGATTCGAGGCGCTGCACGCCGGCACCAAGATGAAAGTGCTCGTCGACCCGAACGGAGAATCATGAGCCTGAACGGAAAGGTCGCGCTGGTCACCGGCGCGGCACGAGGCATCGGACGCGGCATCGCGCTGCGGCTCGCCCGCGACGGCGCTGACCTGGCCCTGGTCGACGTGCGACCGGACGGTATCGACACCGTCGCCAACGAGATCAGCGAGATCGGCTGCAAAGTAACCACATTCGTGGCCGACGTCAGCGACCGGCCACAAGTCTTCGCCGCCGTCGACCATGCCGCGTCGGCGCTCGGCGGCTTCGACATCATGGTCAACAACGCCGGGATAGCCCTGGTCGTCCCGATCGCCGACGTCACCCCCGAACAGATCGAGAAGCTCTGGGCGATCAACGTCAACGGCGTGCTGTGGGGCACCCAGGCAGCGGTCGCCATGTTCAGACAGAACGGCACCAAGGGAAAGATCATCAATGCTTCCTCGATCGCCGGCCATGACGGCTTCGCGATGCTCGGCGCCTACAGCGCCTCCAAGTTCGCCGTACGTGCGCTGACCCAGGCCGCCGCCAAGGAACACGCCGCCGACGGCATCACCGTCAACGCGTACTGCCCGGGTGTGGTCGGCACCGATATGTGGGTGGAGATCGACAAGCGGTTCGCCGAACTGACCGGAGCGGCCGAAGGCGAGACCTACGAGAAGTTCGTCGGTGGTATCGCGCTGGGCCGCGCGGAAACCCCCGATGACGTGGCGGGCTTCGTCTCGTATCTGGCCGGCCCGGACGCCGATTACATGACCGGCCAGTCGGGTCTGATCGACGGCGGCCTGGTTTACCGCTGAGATGCGGAGCACAATCGGCAGTAATGCAAGGGGTGTACGTGCCTGAGCCCGCAGTCGCGCTCGGCGAGGACCCGCGCAACTATGCGCGGCTGATGTCGGCTGTCTATGACGCGACGATGGCGGGCCACCGCGCTCCAGCTCGCCCGCGAGATGTCATCGGCGAATCGTGGCACCGGCTGATGTCCGCCGGTGTCGACCCTGACTGCCGCGCCCAGCCCGTCGTGGAAGCAGGCGGACTGGAGGCACTGCGCCGGGCGTCCGGGCTGATGGCGGTCCTCGACGAGGTGTCCCGCGGGCTGGAATCCCTCGTCGCCGACGGCACCAACATCCTCGTCGTCGCCGACGCGCAAGGTCGGGTGCTGTGGCGCTCGGGCTCGCCCGCGGTCCTCAACAACGCCGACCGGCTGGGCTTCATCGAAGGCGCGCACTGGGCCGAAGGAGAAGTCGGCACCAACGCCATCGGCACCGCGCTGGTGTCCAACCGCGCCGTGCAGGTGTTCTCCGCCGAGCACTTCCTGCGCACCCACCACTCCTGGACATGTGCGGGCGCACCCATCCGAGACCCGCGAACCGGGCAGGTGATCGGTGTCGTCGACGTATCAGGCCCCGCCGCGACCGTGCACCCGACGACCGTGGCGCTCGTCGACGCCGTCGCCCGGCTCGCCGAGTCGCACCTGCGCGAACAACACGACCGCACGCTGAACCGCCTGCGCATGGTCGCTGCCCCGATCCTGGCCCGCATCGGCAAGCCTGCGTTGGCCGTCGACCCCGAGGGCTGGGTGGCGGCCGTCGACTCACTGCCACTGCATCACCGCATCCTGTTGCCCGACGACATCGCGGCAGGCCGCTCGTGGATTCCCACCTTCGGCATCTGCGATATCGACGTGTTGCCCGGCGGTTGGCTGGTTCGTCCGACCGACGACGACGACGCGCCCGCGTTGGCGCAGGCATCGTTGGACTTGACCGTCGCCGGCGCGCCTGCGTTGGACATGACGGGGCAGTTCGGGCATTGGCGCCACGACGTCTCGCTACGTCACGCCGAGATCCTGCTGATCCTGGCCCGCGATCCCCGGGGTCGATCGGCGCCCGAGTTGGCCGCAGACCTCTATGGTGATCGTTCCCGGGTCGTCACGGTGCGCGCCGAATTGTCCCGGCTGCGCAAGCAGTTCGCCGGTCTGCTTGCCGCCCAGCCGTACCGCTTCGCCGGCGGAATCGAGGTGACGGTGCGCTATCCCGCGGACCTCTCGATGGTGTTGCCTGCGTCGACCGCACCCGCGGTTCGCGCCGTTCGTATCAATGCAAGTGTCTCGTAGAGGAGTACCTATGCCAGTGTTCGCCCGCCCCGGAACATCGGGATCTGCCATGTCTTTTCAGTCCCGCTACGAGAACTTCATCGGTGGTGAGTGGGTCGCGCCGGTGGGCGGTCAGTACTTCGAGAATCCGACACCGGTGACGGGTGAGGTCTTTACGGAGGTCGCGCGGTCGACGGACGCCGACATCGAGAAGGCCTTGGACGCTGCGCATTCCGCTGCGCCGGGATGGGGTAAGACGTCAGCGGGGGAGCGGGCGGTGATCCTCAACAAGATCGCCGACCGTATCGAGGCGAACCTGGAATCGATCGCGTTGGCCGAGTCGTGGGACAACGGCAAGCCGATCCGGGAAACCCTGAATGCCGATATTCCGTTGGCAGTGGACCACTTTCGGTACTTCGCCGCCGCGATCCGCGCCCAGGAAGGCTCGCTGTCCCAGATCGACGAGGACACCGTCGCCTACCACTTCCACGAGCCGCTGGGTGTGGTCGGACAGATCATCCCGTGGAACTTCCCGATCCTGATGGCGGTCTGGAAGCTCGCGCCGGCACTGGCGGCCGGCAACGCGATCGTCCTCAAGCCCGCCGAGCAGACCCCGGCCTCGGTGCTGTATCTGATCTCGTTGATCGCCGACCTGCTGCCCGCCGGAGTCCTGAACGTCGTCAACGGATTTGGTGTCGAGGCCGGCAAGCCGTTGGCATCGTCGAATCGGATCGCCAAGATTGCGTTCACCGGGGAGACCACCACGGGCCGGCTGATCATGCAGTACGCCTCCCAGAACCTGATCCCGGTCACCCTCGAGCTCGGTGGCAAGAGCCCCAACATTTTCTTCTCCGATGTGATGGCTGCCAACGACGACTACCAGGACAAGGCCCTAGAAGGGTTCACGATGTTCGCCCTCAACCAGGGCGAAGTGTGCACGTGTCCGTCGCGCAGCCTGATCCAGGCCGACATCTACGACGAGTTCCTGGCCATGGCCGCGATCCGTACCAAGGCGGTGCGCCAAGGCGATCCGCTGGACACCGAAACGATGATCGGGGCGCAGGCCTCCAACGATCAGCTGGAGAAGATCCTGTCCTACATCGAGATCGGCAAAAGTGAAGGCGCCCAGATCCTCACCGGTGGGGAGCGCGCCGACCTCGGCGGAGACCTCAACGGCGGTTACTACGTGCAGCCGACGATCTTCACCGGCGACAACGCGATGCGGATCTTCCAGGAGGAGATCTTCGGCCCGGTGGTGTCGGTGACGTCGTTCACCGATTACGACGACGCGATCCGCATCGCCAACGACACCCTCTACGGCCTTGGCGCCGGAGTGTGGAGCCGTGACGGCAACACCGCCTACCGCGCCGGGCGTGACATCAAGGCCGGGCGGGTGTGGACCAACTGCTACCACGCCTACCCCGCCCACGCGGCCTTCGGCGGCTACAAGCAGTCCGGCATCGGCCGGGAGAACCACCTGATGATGCTCGACCACTACCAGCAGACCAAGAACCTGCTCGTCTCCTACTCGAACAAAGCCCAAGGCTTCTTCTGATGAGTGATTTCGGCGCGCAAACGAGCGCCCAGCGCACGCAACCGCGCCGGAATGACGAGACGCAGCAGGCGCCGCCGCGGGCATTGATCACCGCGGCGGCTGCCGAGCTTGTGCACAGCCTGCAGCAGCGGCACGGGCCGCTGATGTTCCACCAGTCTGGCGGCTGTTGCGACGGGTCGTCGCCGATGTGTTACCCGGACGGCGACTTCATCGTCGGTGACCGTGACGTGCTGCTCGGGGTGCTCGAAGGCGCCCCGATCTGGATTTCCGGTCCGCAGTTCGAGACCTGGAAGCACACCCAGCTCATCATCGACGTCGTCCCAGGTCGTGGCGGCGGCTTCAGCCTCGAAGCCCCCGAGGGGATGCGCTTCCTCAGCCGCGGTCGGGCCTTCACCGACGCCGAAAACCGGTTGCTGGCCAGCGATTCTCCGCTGACGGGAGTTGACTACGAGCGCGGTGCGCGCCCGGCTGAACGGGCCGATCTGGTGGTCGCCGAGGCCGCAGACGCCTGTGCAATCCCTGGTCGGCGCGCCGGAGTCGTTCAGCAATAGTCCGCGCGACTGCACGTACCCTCATAAGCGTGATACCCCTGCCTCGGGCATGGCTGCTCACAAGTGCGTTGCTGGTCGGCACAGTGACCGGTCTGGTGGCGGCGGTCGTGGCCACCCTGCTGGTCAAGACACCCGTCCGCCCTGACCTGGTGGTCGGCTTGGTGGTGGCTGTCCCGAGCGTCATCGGCATGCTGCTGATCCTGTTCTCGGGCCGGCGCTGGATGACGACAGTGGGGGCGTTCGTCCTGGCGATGGCGCCGGGTTGGCTGGGGGCATTGGTTCTGGTTCAGGTGGTGTCCCATGGCTGAAAAAACGTCCCTCCCGTCGACTGAGCCCCACCACGCGCCGATCTTCGACACCGGCCCGCATCCCCACGCGCTCCGGTCGCTGACCGACGAACCCGAGGCCGAAGTCTCGGAGGAGTCCATCGCCTTCAGTGAGTTGGAGAACTTCGACACCGATGCGTTCCTGCACCGGGTCGAGGGGTCGCTGCACGCCGAGCCGGTGGTCGTGCCGCCCGCCCCGACAGCCGCCGCCGGCACGTACCAGTACGTGAAGCGGTGGCAGTTCGTGTTCATCGTCGCCGCGGCGTGGGTGCTGGCCGCCGCGGCCGGCCTGGGCTTCTACTTCTGGTGGTACACCTCCCTGCAGAAGACCCCCGCGGTGTTCTGCGTGCTGATGTACCTCATCGTCTGCTCGGTCGCCAGCATGCTGGTTTCGATGGTGCAGAACCGGCCACCGGTAACGGCGCTGGCCATCGCGCTGATGTCGGCACCGTTGGCCTCGGTGGCCACCGCCGCGCTGCTACATGGCGCCTACTACTTCGAATGGATTGCCCGTCCGACGATAGGCTGAGGTCGTGACTCACTATGACGTCGTCGTTGTCGGAGCCGGTCCCGGCGGATACGTCGCGGCGATCCGCGCGGCACAGCTCGGACTGAACACCGCCATCATCGAACCCAAGTATTGGGGCGGAGTCTGCCTCAATGTCGGCTGCATCCCGTCGAAGGCGTTGCTGCGTAATGCCGAGCTGGCCCACATCTTCACCAAGGACGCCAAGACGTTCGGCATCAGCGGAGAGGCCACCTTCGATTACGGAGTCGCCTTCGACCGCAGCCGCAAGGTCGCCGACGGCCGCGTCGCCGGCGTGCACTTCCTGATGAAAAAGAACAAGATCACCGAGATCCACGGCTACGGGAAGTTCACCGGGCCCAACAGCATCGACGTCGATCTCAACGACGGCGGAACCGAGAAGGTCGAGTTCGACAACGCGATCATCGCGACCGGCTCGAGTACCCGGCTGGTCCCGGGCACCTCGCTGTCGAAGAACGTCGTCACCTACGAGGAGCAGATCCTGTCCCGGGAGCTGCCCAAGTCGATCATCATCGCCGGCGCCGGCGCGATCGGCATGGAGTTCGCCTACGTCATGAAGAACTACGGCGTCGACGTCACCATCGTCGAATTCCTGCCGCGTGCGCTGCCCAACGAGGACGCCGAGGTCTCCAAGGAGATCGAGAAGCAATACAAGAAACTCGGCGTCAAGATCCTCACCGGCACCAAGGTGGAGTCCATTGACGACGACGGGTCGACAGTGACCGTCGTGGTCAGCAAGGACGGCAAGACCGAGGAACTGAAGGCCGACAAGGTCATGCAGGCCATCGGTTTCGCCCCGAATGTCGACGGCTTCGGGCTGGACAAGACGGGCGTCGAGCTGACCGACCGCAAGGCGATCGGGATCGACGACTACATGCGCACCAACGTGCCGCACATCTACGCCATCGGCGACGTCACCGCCAAGCTGCAGCTCGCCCACGTCGCCGAGGCGATGGGTGTGGTGGCCGCCGAGACCATCGCCGGCGCCGAGACGCTGGCGCTCGGTGACTACCGGATGCTGCCACGGGCGACGTTCTGCCAGCCGCAGGTGGCCAGCTTCGGCCTCACCGAGCAGCAGGCCCGCGACGAGGGCTACGACGTGAAGGTGGCCAAGTTCCCGTTCACCGCCAACGGCAAGGCGCACGGGCTGGGCGACCCGACCGGCTTCGTCAAGGTCATCGCCGATGCCAAGTACGGCGAGCTCCTCGGCGGGCACTTGATCGGGCACGACGTCTCCGAGCTCCTGCCGGAGCTGACCCTGGCGCAGAAGTGGGATCTGACCGTCAACGAGCTGACCCGCAACGTGCACACCCATCCGACGCTGTCGGAGGCACTCCAGGAATGCTTCCACGGTCTCGCCGGCCACATGATCAACTTTTGAGACCGACGCTGATCGCCGGTATCGGCGGAATCGTGCTCGGCCACATCCTGTGGCTGATCGGCATCTCGTTGGCGACCAACGGGCAGGACGTCAGCTCCTGGGTGCTGATCCTGTCGGCGGTGATCCTCGTGGTCGCCGCGGTCGTCGGCTATCTGGCCTGGCGGGCGTATCAGCGTAAGCGCATGGTGTTGGCGGCTTTTCTGGGCTGCGTGCCGGTCTCGCCGGTGATCTTCACGCTGATCGTTCTCGGTGTCACCTACCTGTAAGCGGTCTTTGCCAGCTGTTCGTCAGGTCGGTTTCAGGCTGCCTCAAGCATCGCGGTGTCGACTTCCTAACAGCCGGTGCCAGACAGGCTCCGGCTACAAGGGGGTTGTCATGGCCGAGTGGCGGGGTGCTGTGAGCACCAAAGTTCTGATGGCAGTGATCGGCGGGAGTGCCGTGGTCGCGATGGGGGGAGTGACCGTCGCGTTCGACGACGGCGTGCCGATCGATTCGTCGCCGGTGGCGGCACCGGTGATGCCGGGTCCGATGACGCAGGGCGACACCGTGACCACCACGATCGAGCCGGTCGCGATGCCAGGTCCCGTGCTGCCGACGGAGAAGGCGGCGCCGAAAGTGAAGGCCAAGCGCTTCGGCGAGTGAGAGAGCCCGGCCCTAGTCGGGGAAGTCCATCGGAACCCGCAGCGTGGCCAGAATTCCCGCGATCGCATCGTAATGCCCTGCCAGGGCGCAGAATTCGATCACCTGCTCGCGGCTCAAGTGTGTCGACAGCGTTGCGAAGGTGTCGTCGGACAGATCGCGATTCAGAATGAACTCATCCACCGCCGTCAGCAGGGCGCGCTGACGGTCAGTCAGTTCCTCGGCCGTCGGGCCGGCAAAGATCTTGTCCTGCAAGGCCGCATCGACGCCACGGCTGCGGGCCAGCCTGCGGTGCTGCTGCAGCTCGTACTCCGAACCGCGCAGGTGGCCGACGCGCAGGATCACCAGTTCTTTGTCCCGCTTGGGCAGCTTGCCCCAGTTCAGCAGCACACCCGAATACGGCAGAAACGACAGGAACAGCAGCTTGTGCCGCCCCAGGACTTCGAACAGGTGCATATGCGGAGCGCGAATCGATCGGGCGCCCAACCGGGAGATGCCCCAGTTGACCAGACCGAGCTCGCGTCGATCCCCGGGCGGAATACGTTGACCCATCAAGACTCCTTGACCAGATAAGGCGATACCGTGCTGCGGTGCTCATCGAGATCCAGCGCCCGTCCCAATGCCGGGAAGGCCCGCTGCGGGCAGTTGTCCCGTTCGCACACCCGGCAGCCCGCACCGATCGGTGTAGCGCTGTCTGATGACAGATCAAGACCCTTCGAGTAAACCAACCGGCTGGCATGCCGCATCTCGCAGCCCAACCCGATCGCGAAGGTCTTGACCGGTTGGCCGTAGCGCGACGCCCGCCGTTCGACCGTGCGCGCCACCCACATGTAGTTCTGCCCATCGGGCATCTGCGCGATCTGCACCAGGATCTTGCCCGGGTTCGAGAACGTCTCGTAGACGTTCCACAGCGGGCAGGTGCCGCCCGCGGACGAGAAGTGAAAACCCGTGGCGGACTGGCGTTTCGACATGTTGCCGGCCTTGTCCACCCGGACGAACGAGAACGGGACGCCGCGCATGGACGGGCGCTGCAACGTCGAGAGCCGATGGCAGATCGTCTCGTAACTGACCTGATAGAAGGCCGAGAGCCGTTCGATGTCGTAGCGAAAGTTCTCGGCCATGTTGTGAAACTGCCCGTAGGGCAACACCGTTGCGGCCGCGAAGTAGCTCGCCAGGCCCAGCCGAGCCAGCTTTCGCGACTCGTCGCTGGTGAATTTGCCCTCGTCGACCAACTTGTCGATCAGGTCGCCGCACTCGAGATACGCCAGCTCCGTGGCCATCTTGAACACTTGCTGACCCGACGACAGGTGGTTGCTGATCTCGAGAGTGCGCGCGACCGGGTCGTAACGGTGCAGCACGGTATCGCCCATGTCGATACGCCGGATGATGTGCACGCCGTGCACCATGGTCAGCCGGTCGGCCAACTCCCGCGACAGCTCGGCACGGTGCATCCGCATCCGGATGGTGAGATCCTCGGCGGCGGTGTCGAGTTCGTGCAGATAGTTCTGTCGTTGGTAGAAGTAGTCGCGGACTTCCTCGTGCGGCATGGAGATCGACGCCGAGCCACTGCCCCCGGTATTGAGGTTGAACCGGTCCTCGGTGGCCGCCGCCAGCTGCGCGGTGGTGATCCGGTAGCGGCGATGCAGGTTGACGATCGCGCGGGCGATCGCCGGGTGAGTGCCGACGATGTCGGCGACCTCGGTCATGTCGACATCGAGGTCGAGGTCGCGGTCCATGGTCACTTCACGCAGCTCGGCCACCAGTCTGGTGTCGTCCTCCGACGAGAAGAACGTGGCATCGACCCCGAACACCTCGGTGATGCGCAGCAGCACCGCGACGGTCAGCGGCCGGACGTCGTGCTCGATCTGGTTGAGATAGCTCGGTGAGATCTCCAGCATCTGGGCCAGTGCGGCTTGGCTGAATCCGCGTTCGCTGCGGAGCTGTCGTATCCGGGAGCCGACGAACGTCTTGGCCACGCGTCCAGCCTACTCACCCCTGCGAAGGGGGCTTCGCAGCGTTGCCAACGCAGGCTGGTTGGCATCAGGGAAGGCCTTTGGCATGATCGCGCTGGGACGGGATGGGAGAGGACGACAGACCAGATGACCACCAACACCACCGGCACCGGATTGGCGAAGGTGTTGATGCCGGTTCCCGATCCGCACCCCGATGTGTTCGACCGCGAATGGCCGCTGCGCGTCGGCGATATCGACCGCGTTGGCCGGTTGCGTCTGGACGCGGCCTGCCGCCATATCCAGGACATCGGCCAGGACCAACTCCGCGAGATGGGCCACGAGGAAACGCATCCGCTGTGGATTGTCCGGCGCACCATGGTCGACCTGATCCGCCCGATCGAGTACCCGGAGATGCTGCGACTGCGGCGCTGGTGCTCGGGGACCTCGAACCGCTGGTGTGAGATGCGGGTCCGTATCGACGGACGTAAGGGCGGGTTGGTTGAATCCGAGGCCTTCTGGATCAACATCAACCGGGAGACCCAGGGGCCGGCCCGCATCGCCGATGACTTTCTGGAGGGCCTGCAGCGCACCACCGATGTGAAACGGCTGCGCTGGAAGGGCTATCTGAACGCCGGCTCCCGGCACGACGCCAACGAGATCCGCGCGTTCCCCATCCGCGTCAGCGATATCGACCTCTTCGACCACGTCAACAACTCGGTGTATTGGAAGGTCGTCGAGGAGTTCCTGGCGCCGCTGACGGAGCTGTTCGAAGCGCCGCTGCGGGTCACCATCGAACACGATGCGCCGGTCGCGTTCGGCGACAAGCTCGAGATCCTGCTGCATGTGTATCCGCCGGGCTCCACCGACAAGTTCGGTCCGGAGCTCGCGGATCGCACTGTTAGAACGCTCACATACGTCGTCGGCGAAGAGGTCAAAGCCGTCGCATCGATCTTCGCGCTCTGACCGTCGCCGGTTTAACAGTACGGGCGTACTGACCTGCGAGAATCTGCTACTGAACGGTAACTTCTGAACCGGTTCAGCTGTCGACTGTCTTCGCAACCTTCGCAGGGTTACCGCTCGGGTTGGCGAAAATTGGCACTCTTAATGGCTTGAACTGCGCTAATGGTGCGAGGCATGCTCGACTCAGCACACCAGCCATGCTGCGTTGACGTTAACAACTCGAGTGTCCGTCAAGGTGGCCAGTCGATCCGAAGGAGCAGGCGATGTCCAACGTTGGCCAGCCGAAGAGCCCAGAAGAAATCCAGAAGGACTGGGACACCAATCCCCGCTGGAAAGGGATCACCCGTACCTACACCCCGGCCGACGTCGTCGCGCTGCAGGGCAGCGTCGTCGAAGAGGCCACCCTGGCCCGCCGCGGCGCCGAGGTGCTGTGGAACCAGCTGCACGACATGGAGTTCGTCAACGCGTTGGGCGCGCTGACCGGCAACATGGCCGTCCAGCAGGTTCGGGCCGGCCTGAAGGCCATCTACCTGTCGGGTTGGCAGGTCGCCGGCGACGCGAACCTGTCCGGCCACACCTACCCCGACCAGAGCCTCTACCCGGCCAACTCGGTGCCGCAGGTCGTGCGCCGCATCAACAACGCGCTCATGCGTGCCGACGAGATCGCCAAGGTCGAGGGTGACACCTCGATCGAGAACTGGCTCGCCCCGATCGTCGCGGACGGCGAGGCCGGCTTCGGTGGCGCGCTGAACGTCTACGAGCTGCAGAAGGCGATGATCGCCGCCGGTGTGGCCGGTTCGCACTGGGAGGACCAGCTGGCCTCGGAGAAGAAGTGCGGCCACCTCGGTGGCAAGGTGCTGATCCCGACCCAGCAGCACATCCGCACCCTCACCTCGGCCCGCCTGGCGGCCGACGTCGCCGACGTCCCCACCGTCGTCATCGCCCGTACCGATGCCGAGGCCGCCACGCTGATCACCTCCGACGTCGATGACCGCGACAAGCCGTTCGTCACCGGTGAGCGCACCGCCGAGGGCTTCTACCGGGTGAAGAACGGTCTCGAGCCGTGCATCGCCCGCGCCAAGGCCTACGCGCCGTACTCCGACCTGATCTGGATGGAGACCGGCACCCCGGACCTGGAGCTGGCAGCCAAGTTCGCCGAGGGCGTCAAGAGCGAGTTCCCGGACCAGATGCTGGCCTACAACTGCTCGCCGTCGTTCAACTGGCGCAAGCACCTGGACGACGCGACCATCGCGAAGTTCCAGAAGGAGCTCGGCGCGATGGGCTTCAAGTTCCAGTTCATCACGCTGGCCGGCTTCCACGCCCTGAACTACTCGATGTTCGATCTGGCCTACGGCTACGCCCGCAACCAGATGAGCGCCTACGTCGAGCTGCAGGAGCGCGAGTTCGACGCCGAGGAGCGCGGCTACACCGCCACCAAGCACCAGCGTGAGGTCGGCGCCGGTTACTTCGACCGGATCGCCACCACCGTGGATCCGACCAGCTCGACCACCGCGCTCGCGGGATCGACCGAAGAAGGCCAGTTCCACTGATCAGCAGCCCCTGACAGCTGACATCAGGCCCCGTCCTTATATTGGGCGGGGCCTGATGCGTGAGGAGACGAAGTGAGTATTGAACGAGTAGGTGTGGTCGGAGCCGGGCAGATGGGCTCGGGCATCGTCGAGGTGTCGGCCAAGGCGGGTGCGAACGTCGTCGTCTACGAGCCGACCGACGCTCTGATCAACTCCGGACGCGACCGCGTCACCTCCTCGCTGGAACGCGCGACCAGCAAGGGCAAGCTCTCGGAAGCCGATCGCGACGCGACGCTCGCCCGATTGACGTTCACCACCGATCTCGCCGATCTGTCCGATCGTCAGCTGGTGATCGAGGCCGTCGTCGAAGACGAGGCCGTCAAAGGCAAGATCTTCGCCCAACTCGACGAGCTCATCACCGACCCCGACGCCGTGCTCGCGTCCAACACCTCGAGCATCCCGATCATGAAAATCGCTGCGGCGACCAAGAATCCGAGCCGGGTGCTCGGCCTGCACTTCTTCAACCCGGTGCCGGTGCTGCCGCTCGTCGAACTGGTCAACACACTGGTCACCTCCGAGGACGCCATCGCCAGGGTGGAGCAGTTCGCCGGTGAGGTGCTCGGCAAGAAGGTGGTGCGCTGCGGCGACCGTTCCGGGTTCGTCGTCAACGCCCTGCTGGTGCCCTACCTGCTGTCCGCCATTCGCATGGTGGAGGCCGGGGTGGCCACCATCGAGGACGTCGACACGGCAATCGTCGCCGGCCTGTCACACCCGATGGGGCCGCTGCGTCTTTCGGATCTGATCGGCCTGGACACCATGAAGCTCATCGCCGACTCGATGTACGACGAACTCAAGGACGCGCACTACGCGCCGCCACCGCTGCTGCTGCGCATGGTCGAGGCAGGACAGCTGGGCAAGAAATCCGGCCAGGGGTTCTACACCTACTGAGCGTGCCGCCGCGCTCGCCGCTTGTGCATTTCCTCCGTTGATTGGCTAGGCTCCTGGGTTTGGTCGGGGGGCCGCGCTCGCCGCTGTGCATTTCCTCCGTTGATTGGCTAGGCTCCTGGGTTTGGTCGGGGGGCCGCGCAGCAAGCTTGCATTTCGCGGCAACCGGCCGTGCACACAATGCGTTGGAGGTAGCTGTCGATGGTCGATGTGGATACGGATCTGACTCCCTATTACGAGGAATCACAATCCATCTACGACGTCTCCGACGACTTCTTCGCCCTGTTTCTGGGCCCGACCATGGGCTATACCTGCGGCTACTACGAGCGCGAGGACATGACGCTCGACGAGTCCCAGAACGCCAAGTTCGACCTCGCGCTGGGCAAGCTCAACCTGCAGCCCGGTATGACCCTGCTCGACGTCGGATGCGGCTGGGGCGGGGCCCTGGAGATGGCGGTGCAGAAGTACGACGTCAACGTCATCGGCATCACTCTGAGCAAAAACCAGTCGGAATTCGCCCGTAAGCGTCTGGCCAAGCTCGACACCAACCGCTCGATCGAGGTGCGGCTGCAGGGCTGGGAAGAATTCGACGAGCCGGTGGACCGGATCGTGAGCATCGGCGCCTTCGAGGCGTTCAAGGTGGAGCGCTACCCGCTGTTCTTCCAGAAGGCCTACGAGCTGCTTCCCGACGACGGCCGCATGCTGCTGCACACGATCTTGGCGCACACCCAGAAGTTCTTCCGGGACAACGGGATCAAGGTCACGATCAGCGACCTGAAGTTCATGAAGTTCATCGAGCAGGAGATCTTCCCCGGCGGGCGGCTGCCCGCCGTCGAGGACATCGAGCAGCTGGCCCTCGATTCGGGCTTCACCCTCGAGCGCATCCACCTGCTGCAGCATCACTACGCGCGCACGCTGGACATGTGGGCGGCCGAGCTGATCGCCAACCGTGACCAGGCCATCGCGATCACGTCGACGGAGATCTACGACCGCTACATGAAATACCTGACCGGCTGCGCCGACTTCTTCCGCCGCGGCATCACCAACATCGGTCAGTTCACCCTGGTCAAGGGCTGACCGTCAGGCCTCGGCCAGCTTCTTCTTCTCCGCCTCGACGTCGAAGTCGGGCGGCGGCCACGTCAGCTTCATTCCTTTGAGCGCCTCGATCAACAGTTCGTTGATGGCAAGCCGGGAATACCACTTCTTGTCACAGGGGATGACGAACCACGGCGCGTAGTCGGTCGAGGTCCGGTCCAGCATTGCCTGATAGGCCTCTTGGTACGCCGGCCACAGCTTGCGCTCGGCGACATCGCCCGGGTTGTACTTCCAGTACTTGTCCGGACGTTCGAGCCGTTCGGAGAGCCGCCTCTTCTGCTCGTCGAGGGAGACGAACATCGCGCATTTGACGATCGTGGTCCCGGAGTCGACGAGCTCCTTCTCGAAGGCGTTGATCTCGTCGTAGCGCGGCTCCCAGACGTCGCGCGGAACCAGTTCGTGCACCCGCACGACCAGGACGTCCTCGTAATGGGACCGGTCGAACACCCCGATGTTGCCTGCCGCGGGCAGCGCTTTGCGAACGCGCCACAGGTAATGGTGGGCGCGCTCCTCCTCGGTCGGCACGCCGAAGCTCGTGTAGTGGATACCTTGCGGATTGCCTGCTCCGACAACGTGTTTCACGGTGCCGCCCTTGCCTGCGGTGTCCATGCCCTGCAGGACGAGCAGCAGTGAGCGGTTGTCGCCGGCGCGGCCGTTGGCGTACAGCATCTCCTGCAGGCCGGCGAACCGCTCGTTGCGTTCGTCCTGCAGCTCCTCCGACCCGTCCTTGCCGTCGGAGTAACCCGGGGTCGAATCGGTGTCGATGTCGGCCACCTTGTCACCCGGACTGAACCGC
Organism: Mycobacterium sp. ELW1; assembly: GCF_008329905.1. Taxonomy (NCBI): domain Bacteria; kingdom Bacillati; phylum Actinomycetota; class Actinomycetes; order Mycobacteriales; family Mycobacteriaceae; genus Mycobacterium; species Mycobacterium sp. ELW1. The sequence continues at coordinate 807,236 of NZ_CP032155.1, forward strand.
AGGACCTTGCGCGGCTCATGGGTCCATTGCGACGGCAGATCACTCATAGCCGACGAGACTAACCCGCAATCACCCGCCTGTGCCGCGGCGCCGCGAAACCACCATGAACCCGACCACGGCCAGCGCCAGGACGCCGGCCGCGACGGCCACGCTGATCAGCACGGTCCGGTTCTTGTCGATCCACGACGTCGACTGCGAGGCGGCCGCCAGCTTCACGTTGTATCCGGGCAGCGGCTCCTGGGCCGGACGTTGGATGCCGGGCAGCAGCTGCGTCTGGTTGATGACGAACAACGCTTCGCCCTTGTCGGTCTTCGACCACTCGCCCCAGGCCGGGACCTCTTCGTCGAGCAGCACCTTGGTGGTGTTGTTGACGGTCGGGTCCTTGCCCAGGTCGGTGAGCGACGTCACCCGGAACGGTTCGGACTGTCCCCGGTCGAACTTGACCTGAACCAGCACGTTCTTCTGGGTGTTCACCGGCGCCGGTTTCTGCGGCGGCGCCTGGCCCGGAGCCGGCTGGTAGCCGCCACCGGAGAAGCTGCCCACGGACAGGTTGGTGGCCGGCCCGGACGCCGGACGCGTCATCGCGGTGAAGTTGTAGGTGCCGGCGTTCGGGACGTTCAACGCGGCCCGCTGCAGCGGGGGCACCGTGAAGACCTGGGTGCGGCCGCCGTAGTCGTACAGCACGCTCAGCGGTGTGCGGTACGGATTGGTGAACACCGGACGGTAGAAGCGGTCATAGCTGATCCAGCTCGAATTCCACAGTGTCACTGGGCTACTCAGGGTCATACCGGTGGTCAGGGTCGAGGTGCTCACCGTCGACGAGACCGACTCCTGGTAGGTGGTGACCTCCTCCGAGGTCACCTCGGTGGACGTGGTGGTCTCGACCTCGGAGGCGAGCGCCGTGGTGAGGTCTTCCTGGGATACCTGCGGCTCTGCCGGCTCGGCGAGTCCGCCGGCGGTCGTGGGCTCCTGCGTGCCTCCGCTGGGGGCAGGTGCCGGGGTGCCGGGCGCCTCGTTGGTCCCGCCGCCGCCGGGGGCTTCGTTGCCGCCGGGCTCCGAGGGAGCGCCGCCCGGTTCGTCGTGGGTGCCACCCGATTCGTCATGCGTGTCGCCGGGAGCCGGTTCGGCTCCGCCGGGCTCGTCGTGCGGCCCACCGCCCGGCACGTCGATGCCGCCCGGCTCGTCGTGAGGGGCTCCGGCAGGCGGCTCGACGGCGCCCGGCTCCTGAGTGATTCCGCCGTTTGACGGCTCCTCTGCCCCGCCGCCGGACGGGGCCTCAGGTGCGCTGCCGCCGTCGTCGCCGCCGCTGTAGCTGCTGCCGCCCCCGTCGTCGTCGCCGAACGGGTCCGCCGCACTGACCGCGGTACCAGCAAACAGCGCCGACGTCGATATCGCGACGGCGGCTATCACCGCCGCAGGCTTACGCAACTTTGCGGTGCTGTCGTTGTCCACCCCGGCCTCCCTAGACCCTTATGACGCGAAACCATTCCGCCCGAGGGCATATCTCATAGGCAGCCCCGAAGGATTGTTCTACATGATCCGCGGCGCTTTCACGGGAGGTTGGGTTTCCTGCATTGATGCGAGTCCGTTTTCGGGGCCGGGCAGTTAACATCATTGGGCTTACGTGCGGATGAGTCTCGGGGGGATTGGTGCGGGCACGAACCTCGTTGATCAGTGCAGCGGTGTTCGCATTGGCGGTTGCTGCCGCCGGTTGTGGACACAACAACTCCGCCACATCGACGTCGGAGTCGGTGGTGGAACCGTCGACAGCTCAGGCATCTCCCCAGGCATCGGGACAGCCGGATGTCAACGACAACGGCGTGCCGGACTCCTCGGGCGACGACAAGGACTGGCCGGGCAAGATGACGGCGACCTACGAGGACGCCACCTCGCCGGAGGCGGTGACCGGTCGTGACCTCATCAAGAACGATCATCTGCTGGAGGATCTGGCCGACGGCATCAACGAGTCGCTGAAGCTGCCGTTCGACATCCCGCTGATCGGCAAGCAGTGCGGCACCGCCAACGCGTACTGGAGCCCCGACGCCAAGTCGGTCACCATCTGCTACGAAGACGCCGCCGACGCGTTGGCCATCTACACCAAGGCCGGTGACTCCGACCCGAAGGCCTCGGCGATCAACTCCGAGATCGCGACCTTCTATCACGAGACCGGGCACATGGTGATCGACATCTACGACCTGCCTGCGACCGGGCGAGAAGAGGACGTCGCCGACCAGCTGGCCGCCTACATCCTGCTGGCACCCGGCCCCGACGGGAAGATCGACCCGGAGTCCGTCCAGGCGGTCAAGGACTTCGCCCGCGAGTTCAAGGGATACAGCGACCAGCGGGGCGGCGAGATCGACGAAGGTCAGCTCGCCGATGTGCACACGCTGGATCTGGCCCGGATGTACAACCTCGAATGTTGGGTTTACGGCGCCGATCCCACGGGCAACGCCGATCTGGTGAGCAGTGGCGCGCTGCCGCAAGATCGCGCCGACGGCTGCGAGGACGAGTACACCAAGTTGAGCAGCTCGTGGGGTACCTTGCTCGGCCCGTATCTCAAGTGAGCGGCGGCAGTACCGGCGACGGGTGCGGGCCGGAGTTGAACCTGGCCAGCGAGCCGCCCGCTTCGACAATGCCGCACAGTGCGTTCCAGCACAGCATCGTCAGATAGTCGATCAACTCGTCGCTGCTCATCCGCGGGCTCGACATCCACGAGTGCGTGGCCAACTGAACCCCACCGACGATCAGATACGCCCAGGGCTCGACGCCGCCGGTGTCCATCCCGGCCCGCTGCATGCGCCTGCGCAACACCACCGCGAGCATCCTGGCGATGATTTGCTCCGAGTCGGCGATGACTTTGGTTTTGCTGGCGGAACTGTTTGCCATGACGAATTGGTAGGTCGCAGGCTCGGTCGCCACAGTGTCGACATACACCCGGATGATCTCGCGGGTGAGGTCGAAGCCGTCGAGGTTCGACGACAGGGCGCCGGCCAAGTTGGGGATGAGGGTGGTTTGCGCGAAGCGCATCATCACCGCGGTGGTGAGGTCGTTCTTGTCGACGAAATAGCGATACAGCACGGTCTTCGACACACCGATTTCCGCAGCTATCTCGTCCATGCTGACGTCGCGGCCGCGCTGGCGGACGGCCTCTAGGGCCCCGTCCACCAATTCGGTGCGGCGCTCGACCTTGTGCTGATGCCAGCGTCGCTTGCGACCGTCAGTCTTGGCCCGGCTGCCATCCAGGCCATGGCTCATATTTTGTGCCACTATCGCGGAGTCCGTTCCCCTCGTTCGCAACGATTCTACGGTTTATCCGAGGGCAGGGTCACATTAACTGGGTCGCGGGATAGCGGATGATGTAGGGGTGGCAGCCAAACACCGCCTCCCGGCGTTGCCGACGGAGGCAGTCCGCACAGGTACCTCCCTTGCGGAATCGTTCGCCGGAGCCGACCCGGAGGCGGATGCGCAACGAGCGCGTGCACTGCGCCGGATGAAGGCTGTGGCGCTGAGCTTCCTGATCGGTGCCACGGTGATCTTCCTGGCCTGCCGCTGGGGGCAGTCGCTGGGTGGCCCGGCCTGGATCGGGTACGTCGGTGCCGCCGCCGAGGCCGGGATGGTCGGCGCGCTGGCCGACTGGTTCGCCGTCACCGCGCTGTTCCGCCACCCGCTGGGGCTCAAGATCCCGCACACCGCGATCATCAAGCGCAAGAAGGATCAACTCGGCGAGGGCCTTGGCACCTTCGTGCGGGAGAACTTCCTGTCGCCGGCGGTGGTGGAGACCAAGCTGCGTGACGCCGAAGTCGCTGGGCGCCTTGGTAAGTGGCTATCGGAGCCGTCACACGCCGAGCGGGTGGCCACCGAGGCCGGCACCGTGTTGCGAGTCGTGGTGGAACTGCTCAACGACGACGACATCCAGCAGGTCATCGACCGCACCATCGTCCGGCGTCTCGCGGAACCGCAGTGGGGGCCGCCGGTGGGCCGGGTGTTGGGCCAACTGCTGGCGGAGAATCGCCAGGAAGCCCTGCTTCAGCTGCTGTGCGACCGCGCCTTCCAGTGGGCGCTCAACGCCGGCGACACGATCGAGCGCGTGGTCACCCGCGATTCACCCAGCTGGTCGCCGCGATTCGTCGACCAGCTGGTGGGGGAGCGGATCCACCGTGAGCTCATGGATTTCACCGACAAGGTGCGGCGTGACCCGAACCACGAACTGCGGCAATCGGCCAACCGGTTCCTGTTCGAGTTCGCCAGCGATCTGCAGAACGACGATGCGACGATCGCCCGCGCCGAGGCGGTCAAAGAGCAGCTGATGGAACGCGACGAGGTCACGCGTGCGGCCGAGACCGCGTGGAAGACGTTGAAACGCTTGGTACTTGAGGGTGTGGACGACCCGTCGAGCACACTGCGAACCCGCGTCACCGAGTCGGTGATGCGGATCGGGGAGTCGCTGCGCGACGATGCCGAGCTACGCGACAAGGTGGACAACTGGATCGTGCGCGGGGCGCAGCACCTGGTCGCCCAGTACGGGGCCGAGATCACCACGATCATCACCGACACCATCGAGCGCTGGGACGCTGACGAGGCGAGCCGTCGCATCGAATTGCATGTCGGACGCGACCTGCAATTCATCCGGATCAATGGCACCGTGGTCGGCTCGCTGGCTGGCTTGATCATCTACACAGTGGCGCAATTACTGTTCTGACCTGCGCTAGCATGAGTGCTTGCAAAAGCTAGCACCCCCGCGTAGGGTGGCGTTCGTACGTACCGGACACCCATCGCGACGGGAGGGAACCCATGGCGCAAGACGGCGATCTTCAGGCCGTGGTATCCAACGCCGCGCATGACATCGGTGGTTTCATCAGGGCGCAGCGTGAAGCCGCTCAGGTTTCGGTGCGGCAGTTGGCCGAGAAGGCCGGTGTCAGCAACCCGTACCTCAGTCAGATCGAACGGGGACTGCGGAAGCCGTCTGCGGAGGTGCTGAGCCAGATCGCCAAGGCGCTGCGGCTATCGGCCGAGGTGCTCTATATCCGGGCGGGAATTCTCGAGCCCGGGGAGGCGAGCATGGTGCACGACGCGATCATCGGGGACACCGTGATCACCGAGCGTCAGAAGCAGGTGCTGCTCGATATCTACACCTCGTTCTGTCAGCAGAACGAAGCTGCCCGTGAGGAGCTCATCCCTGAGTAACAGACCAGCAACTGACGAAAACCATTAACGGACAACAACATCCAATCTGAAAGGAGCCACTACGATGGCTGAGAACAACCCCAATGTCGAAGACCTGAAGGCCCCGTTGCTCGCTGCGGTCGGCGCTGCCGACCTGGCCCTGGCCACCGTCAACGAAATCCTCGCGACCCTGCGTGATCGTGCCGAAGAGGCCCGCACCGAGGCCAGCACCCGCGTCGAAGAGCGTCGTGCCGCGCTGACCAAGCTGCAGGAAGACCTGCCGCAGCGCGCCGAGGAGCTGCGCGGCCGGCTGTCCAGCGAGGAACTGCGCAAGGCTGCGGAGGGCTACGTCGAGTCCGCCACCGCGACCTACAACAGCCTCGTCGAGCGCGGCGAGGCCGCCCTGGAGCGCCTGCGCAACCAGTCCGACCTCAAGGACGTCGCCGCTCGTGCCGAGGGTTACGTCGACCAGGCCGTCGAGCTGACCCAGGAGGCCCTGGGCAACGTGTCGTCGCAGACCCGCGCCGTCGGTGAGCGCGCCGCCAAGCTGGTCGGCGTCGAACTGCCGACCAAGGCCGCCCCCGCCAAGAAGGCTCCGGCCAAGAAGGCGCCGGCCAAGAAGGCCGCCCCGGCCAAGGCTGCGGCCAAGAAGGCTCCCGCCAAGAAGGCGCCGGCCAAGAAGGTCACCCAGAAGTAAGCAGAAGCAATTCGTCGTAAGGACAAGACCCGCCTACGCTTGTAGCCGTGATGCTGCAAGGTGTGGCGGGTCTTGTTCTTCAGGTCGTCTTCTGGGCGGTCACCGCGGTGACCATCTATGCGTTCGTCAATGCGGCGATGCAGCGGCCGGATGCCTATACCGCGGCCGAGAAGCTCACCAAGCCGGTCTGGCTGGTGATCCTCGGTGTCGCGGGTCTGCTGTCGCTGTTCCTGGGAGTCACGGGTGTGGCGATCGCCGCCGTGGCCGCCGGCGTCTACCTGGTGGACGTGCGGCCCAAGCTGCTCGAGGTTCAGGGGAAGTCGCGCTGAGCGCTCGATACGGTCTGGCCGCAGTGCTCCTGGCCGTCCCGGTGGGCCTGAGCCTCGCCGCTCCGGCCACTGCCGCGCCCACGCCCGCTCCGCCGTACATCGACCACGTCAGCTGGGCCGACTGGGGAGACCTGAAGAGCCTGCGGGTGTATCCCACGCCGGCCGGCCGCGCGGTGGCCGGTGAATTGCTCAAGCCCCAGACCGACATCGACGAAGCCTGGGGTGAGGTGCTGGCCCTGGCACCCGAGGCCGACCTTCCCGGAATGCGGGGCCAATTCGTCTGCCACTTCCGGTTCGCGGAGTTCGGTCAGCCCGGCAAGAGCAGCTGGAATCTGGAGCCGTGGCGGCCCGTGGTCGACGACCAGACGATGACCGAGGCGGGCTGCAATCCGGGCGGCCTGGAGGAGCCGTTCTGATGCGGACCCGAGGTGAGGTCGCCGCATTGGTCGACCACACGCTGCTCAAGCCTGAGGCCACCGACGCTGACGTGATTGCGCTGGTCGACGAGGCCGTCGAACTCGGCGTGCTGGCGGTCTGCGTGTCCCCGTCGATGGTGTCGGTGGCCGTCAGGGCCGCGAGCACGCATCCGGAGAGCCTTCTCATCGCCGCTGTCGTGGGGTTCCCGTCGGGAAAGCACCTGCCGGCCATCAAGGCGCAGGAGGCCCGGACGGCCGTCGACGACGGTGCCACCGAGATCGACATGGTCATCGACGTCGGGGCCGCCCTGGCCGGCAACATCGACCAGGTGGCGGGCGACATCGCGACGGTCCGGGCCGCGGTGCCCGGCGCCGTGCTGAAGGTCATCGTCGAGTCAGCCGCCCTGCTGAGCCTGGCCGACGAGGGCACGCTGGTCGCGGTGTGCCGGGCCGCCGAAGGGGCCGGCGCCGACTTCGTCAAGACCTCCACCGGATTTCACCCCGCCGGTGGCGCATCCGTGGTCGCGATCGAGATCATGGCGGCGACCGTGGGCGGCCGGCTCGGCGTCAAGGCCAGTGGCGGTATCCGCACCGCCGAGCACGCCATCGCGATGCTCGACGCGGGCGCGACCAGGTTGGGCCTGTCCGGGACGCGAGCGGTGCTCGACGGGTTGTCGGCTTAGACCCCGGCGAAGCAGGGATCCTGCTGGCCGTTGGGGATCGTCGCGTTCTGGGTGACGAATTTGGCCGTGACGCCCTCGTCGGTGACCGCGACGCTGTCGGCGTGAATGCCCATCGGCAGGTTCTTGGTCAGCGTCGACATGAAGGCGTCCAGTGCCGGCTGCACGGTCTCGCGCGGCAGCGTGAAGCCCAGCCCGGTCAGATTCACCACCTGCAGGGTGAGGCCGCCGTTGGAGATGGCCGGCTTGGTGGTGATGGAGCCCATGGCGCTCTGCAGCTCGATCGTGCCGTCCGACGGGCTCGTGCTCACGCCGCTGACCAGGCTGCCGAAGAACGGGATGGCGTTCTGCACGGTCTCCTTGATGCCGTCCTTGGTCCACGCGATCGTGGCGTCCAGCGACCCCATCGTGCCGGCCGAGTTCGCGGTCTGGTCGATCCGGATGTCATCGAGCCAGAGGTCGAGCTTCATGCCCTTGGCCCCTCGAATCTGATTGCCCGCGGTCTGCACGTGGATGTCGCTGTAGTGCCGCGACAGGTGCTGCAGCAGGAAGGGGCGCGCGCCGAACGAGACGTCGGCCTGGTCTTGCACCACGCAGGAGACGGCTCGCGACACCACGGTGTCGGCCTCATGGCGCACGTAGAGTTCGGTGCCCAGCAGTCCGGCGATCACCACGGCCAGCACGATGACCATCACCAGAACGATCGACAGCGGGTCGCGCAGGAAGCCCCGCTTGCCCTCGTCGGGCTCCTCGCCGGGCGGTGTCTGCGACGGCGGCGGCCCATGCGGGATGTGCTGGGTCGGCGCGTCGGCGGGACCGCCCGGTCGGGGGATGTACTCGGTGGGTGTGCCTTGACCCGGGGAGGCGGCCCATGCCGGCGTGGTCGGGTCGCCGGGGCCGACGGGATGATTGGGGCCCTGTGGCGGATTCGTCACCTGGGCGATTCTGCCTTATCAATCTGAGCGAACTCTGAGCGGTTACGCAGCACCGCGAGGGTTTCCCTGGTTGGCGCGACCCGATCGATGTCGATGTCGGTCACCATGAGCTGGGGATCGTCGCCCGCCGCGGCGACTACTTCACCCAGCGGCGAGGCCACCACACTGCCGCCGACACCGGTTGGCGCCTTGGTCGACGTCGCCAGTTCGTCGCCCGGGTAACCCTGGTCGACGGCGGCGACAAAAGACTGCGAGTCCAGCGCGCGAGCGCGGGCCAGCAGGGTCCACTGCTCCAATTTGCCCGGCCCGGCGCCCCACGAGGCGTGCACGGTGATCAGCTGCGCCCCCCGGTCGGCGAGCTCGGTGTAGAGCGCGGGGAACCGAATATCGTAACAGAGGGTGATCCCGACGCCGACGCCGTCGACGGTGATCACGACGGGCTCCCGGCCGGGGGCCACCGCCTCGGATTCAGCAAATCCGAACGCGTCGTACATGTGGATCTTGTGATAGTGCGCGTCGACGTCTGGCCCAGTCGCCAGGATCGTGTTGGTGACCCGGCCGTCCGGGACGGGGGTGAACATGCCGGCCAGCACGGTGATGCCCGCGCTGTGCGCGATGCGGCGCACCTCGTCGGCCCAGGGGCCGTCGAGCGGTTCGGCCACCGGGGCCAGCGGCACACCGAAGCGGCACATCGTCCCTTCGGGGAAGGCCACCAGCCGGGCACCGGCGTCGGCGGCGCGACGGGTGTAGTCCTCGACCAGCTTCAGGTTCACGGCCGGGTCGGTGTCCGAGAGCAGCTGGGCCAGCGCAATCCGCATGCGGTCAGCCTACGTCCGGTGCCACCGTCGACCATCCGACGGTGAGCACCGCATCGCGGACCGTGCGGCGCTGTGCCTCGATGGGGACACCGGCCGCACGCAGCTCCGCGAGCATTGCGCGCCAGCGATCACGCGGGCCGAACACCGAATGCCCGGCAGCGCTCGCCCACGCACGGTCCGCCGACGACAGCAGGTCGTGGATGGGCTGGCCCGGAACATTGTGGTGGATAAGCACTTTCGGCAACCGCTCGGCCAAGTCTGACGGGCGGTCGATATGCCGGGGGTCGCATGCCAGCGTCAGGCTCACCGGACCATCGCCGTCCAGCAGCACCCAGCAGCAGCGCCGCCCGAGCTCGTCGCAGGTGCCGTCGACGATCAGACCACCCGGCGCCAGCTGGGCACGCATCTGCGCCCACGCCTGGTCCACCGCCTCTTCGGGGTATTGCCGCAGCACGTTGAACGCCCGCACCAGGACCGGATGCAGGCCGGCGAGTTCGAAACCGCCGACCTTGAACTCGACCCCGTCGATGTCGGGTACCACCCGCTGCGGGTCGATCTCCAGCCCGACGACCCGCACATCGGGCCGGACCGCACGAAGCCGTGCGGCCAATTCCAGTGTGGTGACCGGCAATCGGCCGTACCCCAGGTCGACGATCACCGGGGTGGTGGCCGACTCCAGCGCCGTGCGCACCCGGGGGGAGTTGACCATCCAGCGATCGGCGCGCCGCAGCCGGTTGGCGTTGGTGGTGCCGCGGGTGGGAACGCCCACCGGCCGTGGTGGTCTAGTGATGGCGGGCGATCCACTCGCGGGTGAAATCCCGTTCGTTGTCGAACAATCCGCGCAGACCGTCCAGCACCCACTTCTCGATCTTGCCGCCGACGAGCGGCACGTTGACCTTGCAGAGGCTGCGCAGGCGCAGTTCGCTCCCCGCGCCGGTCTGCTGCAGGACGTACGTGCCGTCGAAGTCCAGCGGGGCGGCGGGCACCAATGCCCGATAGTGTCCGTCGGCCGAGTTCTTCCCGGCGTCGAACGGGTCGAAATGTTGTTCGCGGGTGATGGTGAGCCGCAACGGAACCACCGCGGCGATCATCGACGGCATATCGCGGCGCGACACGGTGTGGGTGAACACGATGTCGGTGCCGTTCGCGTCCGAATGAAAATGCGTCATCGCCGAATCCGTGTGCTGCTGATGCTCGGCGACCAGGTCCTCCCAGTACTCGCGACTGGTGAAGCTCTGGTAGAGCTCGGCGACAGGCTTGTCGAGCCCGATGACGTAGTCCATGCGACGGGACATGAGCCCAACGGTACCTGTGACGTCAGCTGTTCTCGGCGATCCACCTGGTGGTGAATCGCTGCTCGGCGTTCAGCAGGTCGACCAGTTGGTGGCCGATGAAGTTCTCCACCTTGCCACCCACCAGGGGGATGCGTACCTCAACGGTGGCGCGAAAAGCCAACTGCGCCTGCAATTCTGCCGGTGTCAGCTGAGCACTTCCGGTCAACGACACCGGCGCGCCGGGGATGGTGCCGCTGACGGTGGCTTCGGCTGCGCCGTCGACAAGTCCGGTCCAGCTCTCCACGCGGCGAATTTCGAGATCGCCATGGTGGAACTGGGTGACCACGGCCGGCAGCCGGTTGACTCGCAGCACCTGGGTGGTCGCCACGTCGACGCCCCCGTTGGCCGTCAACCGAATTGAGTCGAGCGACGCGTGGTCGGCACCGGAATCGGCCAACCGCGCCAACCAGTACTGCTCGTCGCGCAATGCCTGGTGCACCTGTTCGACGCTGCCCTCGTAGGCGGTGGCCATGTCGAATGAGCGCGGCATAGCTGGTGAGGCTACCGTTACGGGCCGTGGCAGCTGGGAACTCATACGGTGGCGCGGCGGTTGCCGAGAACGTGTCGCTGGCTCCGCTGACCACCCTGCGGGTCGGTCCGGTCGCGCGTCGCCTCATCACCTGCACCACCACCGAGCAGATCGTGGCGACGTTGCGCGCCGTCGATGCCGATACCGACGGCCCGGTTCTGGTGCTGGCCGGCGGTTCCAACGTGGTGATCGCCGACGACCTCACCGATGTGACCGTCGTGCTGCTGGCCAGCCGAACCATCAGCGTCGAGGGTGGGCTGCTTCGCGCCGAAGCCGGCGCGGTCTGGGATGACGTGGTCGTCGCCGCCGTCGCGGCCGGGTTGGGCGGGCTGGAGTGCCTGTCCGGGATCCCGGGATCGGCCGGAGCCACCCCGGTGCAGAACGTCGGCGCCTACGGCGTGGAGGTGGCCGACTACCTGACCCGCGTTCGGCTGCTGGACCGGCGCAGCTCGCTGGTGCGGTGGGTGCCCGCCGCGGATCTCGGCCTCGGTTACCGGCACAGCGACCTGAAGAATTCCACCGACGCGGTGGTGCTGGAGGTGGAGTTCGGCCTGGACACGGACGGTCGCTCGGCGCCGCTGCGGTACGCCGAGCTGACGGCGGCGCTCGGCGTGCCTGCGGGGGAGCGGGCTGCACCCGCCGACGTGCGCACGGCCGTGCTGGCGTTGCGCGCCCGCAAAGGCATGGTGCTCGACGCCGACGACCACGACACCTGGAGCGTCGGATCGTTCTTCACCAATCCCGTCGTCCCCACCGCGCAGTTCGATGAACTGCAGGGCCGTTGGGATGGTCCGGTGCCGCACTACCCGGCCGACGACGGGGTCAAGCTGGCGGCCGGCTGGCTGGTCGAACACGCGGGTTTCGGCAAGGGTTACCCCGGCCCGGGCGGTGCGCCGTGCCGGCTGTCGACCAAGCATGCGCTGGCGTTGACCAACCGCGGCGGTGCGACGACCGCCGACGTCCTGGCGCTGGCCCGCACGGTCCGCGACGGTGTGCGCGACAGCTTCGGCATCACTCTGGTGCAGGAACCGGTGCTGGTCGGCTGCTCGCTGTAGGCACTTCCGGCGCCGGGTCCACGAATATTCTGATAATTAACCCGCGCGACGAAAAATGGGGAGAATGGTGGGTGTCAGCCCGCCAACGGGTTTGCTTAGATCATCTACGGGGGATGTGAAATGGCCACTGCCAGCACCAAAACTGTCAATCGCGGACGCAATCGCACACTGGGGGTCAAGACGTGGCTGGGCGCGGGGGCACTGACCCTCGGCGTCGGCGCCGCGCTGGCCGGAGCGACTGCTGTCGCGTCAGCTGATACCGGCGGCCATTCGGCGTCGGGTTCGGCCTCCTCGAGCTCATCCACCAAGTCCGATGCCGGACCCAAGCGCAGCGTGGCCACCTCGGCCCGGACGGTCGCCAAGGTGACGACGGCTCCCTCGAGCGCAGCCGCCTCGAAGCCGGCCGCCGGCGTCAAGCCCGCCGGCAAGACCGCCAGCGCCAACGCGAGCCTTCCGCCGATCAACCAGACCATCGACACACCGTTCGGTCCGATCTCGTTCGTCGCGAACGTGTCCGCGCCGACCCCGCCTGACAGCGGGCCGGTGGCGATCGACGTCACCGCGAAGACTCCGCTCGGCGGCGCCAAGTTCTCGATCGGCGGAACGTCGACATTCACGACGACACCCACGCCGACCAGCACGACGGCGTTGACCGACGGGACCCTCCAACTGCCGCCCGCGGTGGCATTCGCCGCCAGCGCGGCCGGGGCGTTTGTCGGTGCCGGGCTCAGCGCGGCCGACAGCCTGAAGACCTTCGTCGCCGCGGCGCAAAGCGGAAACATCGCGGGGGCGTTCGTCGCCTGGGCCGCGGCCGCGCCGAAGTTCACGAACGCTCTGCTGTTCGGCACCAGCACCCTCGACCTGCCGATTCCGACCGGCGGGACAGGTCCGGCCATCGTGGCGCACATCCCCGTCGGCGGGTTCTTCTCCCCGGCGCGATCGCTGTCGGTGAGCTGGGACGAGTTCAGCACCGTCCAGTCCGGCGTGACGATCAAGCTGGCGGCCGGTGACATCGTGTTTGCGGGATCGAAGTTTGGCGGCGCAGCGCCGGCGTTCCTGGCGATCTTCGGCCTCTGATCTCGGCCACGGTGGGGCGAAGCCCACACTCCGTCGATTAGCAGCCGGGCGGCTGGGTTCCGTATCTTGGATTGACGTGAGCCCAGCCGACCGACCGCCGATCAACCGGCGACGCGCTTTGGCAGCGCTGGCGATCGGCGTTGCCGCGCCCAGTGCGCTGGCGGCATGCGTCAGCGGGCCTGGCAAACAGGCCGCCAAGCAGGGACCCCCGCCGAAGGCGTCGCTGACCTTCACCCCGGCCAACGATGCCAAGGATGTGCTGCCAACGACCCCGGTGAGCCTCGAGGTCAAAGACGGCTGGCTGCAGCACGTCGCGCTGACCAATGTGGACGGCAAGCCCGTGGGCGGCACGCTCAACCGCGATCGCACCACGTTCACCGTCACCGAACCGCTGGGCTACGGCGCGTCCTACACCTGGGCCGGTTCGGCGGTCGGACGTGACGGGCAGGCTGTGCCGATCGCCGCGGCGTTCACCACGATCAATCCCACCAAACAGGTCAACGGCCAGTTCCAGCTGTCCGACGGGCAGACCGTCGGCGTGGCCGCGCCGATCATCCTGCAGTTCGACGCGGCGATCGACGACGAGCACAAACCGGATGTCGAAAAGGCGCTGACGGTCACCACCACGCCGCCCAACGAGGGCAGCTGGGCCTGGCTGCCCGACGAGGTGGGCGGCTCGCGGGTGCACTGGCGCACCAAGGAGTACTACCAACCGGGAACCAAGGTCCACGTCGACGCGCGCCTCTACGGGGTGAAGTTCGGCGACGACTCCTTCGGCGCGACGGACTCGACGCTGGACTTCGAGATCGGCCGCCGCCAGGTGGTCAAGGCCGATGCGACGTCGCACCGCATCCAGGTGATCACCGACGAGGGCGTGATCATGGACTTCCCGTGCAGCTACGGCGAAGCCGACAAGCCCCGCAACGTGACCCGCAGCGGCATCCACGTCGTCAGCGAGAAGTACGCCGACTTCTACATGACCAACCAGGCTGCCGGATATTCGAATGTCCATGAGCGCTGGGCGGTTCGGATCTCCAACAATGGCGAGTTCATCCACGCCAACCCGGCGAGCTCCGGCGCGCAGGGCAATACCAACGTCACCAACGGCTGCATCAACCTGTCCACCGGCGACGCCGAGCAGTACTTCGGCACCGCCGTGTACGGCGACCCGGTCGAGGTGACCGGCACGTCGATCCAGCTGTCCTACGCCGACGGCGACATCTGGGACTGGGCGGTGGACTGGAACGAGTGGAAGTCGATGTCGGCGCTGTCCGATACACAGCCCGAGACCAGCATCCCGAGCACCGCACCGGCCACCCCGACCGACGCGCCGACCCTGTCCGGCACGCCCACGACGACGACGCCGGCACCGGCGAGTTCATCCTCGAGCTCCACCTCGTCCTCGACCCCGACGACGACCGGTACGGCTACGAGCGGCGGTTGAACCGGCTCGCGCTGGCCTGATCGCGGGGCCGCAGCACGATCTGGTCCAGGTTGACGTGCGACGGACGTGACGCGACGAAGCCGATCACCTCGGCAACGTCGGCGGCGACCAGCGGGGTGATTCCCGAGTAGACCGCGTCGGCGCGCTGTTCGTCGCCGCCGAAGCGCACCAGCGAGAACTCCGTCTCCACCGCGCCGGGCGCAATTTCGGTGAGCCGCACTGGTTTTCCGAGGAGTTCGCCGCGCAGCGTCCGGTGCAGAGCGCCCTGGGCATGCTTGGCGGCGGTGTATCCGCCCCCGTTGTCATAGACCTCGAGCGCGGCGATCGAGGTGACGGTGACGATCAATCCGTCACCGGACTCGACGAGCTTGGGCAGCAATGCCCGCGTCACCCGCAGCGTCCCGAGGACGTTGGTCTCCCACATCCAGCGCCAGTTGTCCAAGTTCGCCTCGGCGATCGGTTCCAGTCCTTTGGCGCCGCCGGCATTGTTGACCAGGACGTCGACCCGCGGCACGCTGTCCGCCAACGCGGCGACGGCGGCATCATCTGTGACGTCGGCCACAATGGCGGTGCCGCCGATCTCGTCGGCCAGCCGCTGGATGCGGTCGGCCCTGCGCGCTACCGCGACCACGTGAAATCCAAGGGCGGCAAGACTTTTCGAGGTCGCCTCGCCGATGCCGGAGCTCGCCCCGGTCACTACCGCTACACGGGAATGGGCGTCTGGAGTGATCATCGAACCAACTCTAGTAACTGTGCTAAATTCCCAACGTGATCCGAATCGGTCTGACCAGTTGTCTGGTCGCGCACACCGCGTGTTGTTGTCACGCGACTCGCTGCGCCTGACCCGACCGGACTTTCTTCTTTCGTCCCGCTCACGTCGCCAGGTGTGGCATATGCCCCCCACCTGAAGACTCGAGAAGGACACCCCAAATGCGTACCGTCGCCCTTTCTTCCCACGATTCGCTCCGTACTTCCGCCCATGACGCGGCCCGCATCGCCGCCCATGACGCGGCCCGCGTAGGAGCCCGCCCGCATCCCCTGCGCACCCGCCACCACATCGTGGCCCCGTCGCTGCGGATCCCCGACGCGGCTGCCGCATCGGTTTTCGCGGCGGTTCGCCAACGTGGCGCCATCGGCCGCGATGTGATCGCCCAGGTCACCAACCTGTCGATCGCCACGGTGAACCGCCAGGTCACCGCCCTGCTGGATGCCGGGATTCTGCGTGAGCGAGCCGATCTGGCCGTGTCGGGCGCGATCGGCCGCCCCCGCGTTCCGGTCGAGGTCCATCATGAGCCGTTCCTGACCCTCGGCATCCACATCGGCGCGCGCACCACCAACATCGTCGCGACCGACTTGCTCGGCCGCACCCTGGACGCGGTCGAGACCCCGACGCCGCGCGGCGGTCAGGCTGCCGCACTGGCGTCGTTGGCCGGCAGCGCCCGTCGTTACCTGAGCCGCTGGCATCGCCGCCGTCCGTTGTGGATCGGCGTGGCGATCGGTGGCGTGGTCGACAGCGGCACCGGACATGTCGACCACAGCCGGTTGGGCTGGACGCAGGCTCCCGTCGGCCCGGTGCTCGCCGAGGCGTTGGGCCTGCCGGTCTCGGTGGCATCCCACGTGGACGCGATGGCCGGCGCCGAACTGCTGCTCGGTCTGCGTCGTCCGCCGGCTCAGGCGTCGAGCAGCCTGTACGTCTACGCGCGTGAGACCGTCGGGTTCGCTTTGGTGATCGGCGGCCGGGTGCACAGCCCGATCAGCGGCCCGGGCACCATTGCCGCGCTCCCGGTGACCTCCGAATTGCTTGGCGGCAGTGGGCAATTGGAGTCGACTGTCAGCGACGAGGCGGTGCTTGCCGCAGCCCGCAAGCGCGGCATCGTGCCCGGTTCCGGGCCGGGCGCGTCGATGACCACGCTGCTGCGCACCGCCCGCCAGGGCGATACGCCGACGGCGGTCGGCGCCCGAGAACTGCTGGCCGAGCGGGCCCGCGTTCTGGGCGGCGCGGTGGCGCTGCTGCGCGACATGCTCAACCCCGACGACCTGGTGGTCGGCGGCCAGGCCTTCACCGAATACCCCGAAGGCATGCAACTCGTCGAGGCTGCGTTCGCCGAACGGTCGGTGCTGCCGGACCGCGATATCCGGGTGACCGCGTTCGGCAACCGGGTGCAGGAAGCCGGCGCCGGGATCGTCTCACTGGGCGGCTTGTACGCCGACCCGATCGGCGCGCTGAGACGGGCGCAGAACCGTCGCGAAGCCGCGGTGTAAAGATGGAGGCGTGCGGCACGCCCGGGAACTGAGCGACAGCTCGACCGATCCGATGCCGCGGCGCGTCGCGGTGTTGTCGGTGCACACCTCCCCGCTGGCTCAGCCCGGGACCGGTGACGCCGGCGGAATGAACGTCTACGTACTCCAGACCGCGCTGCACATGGCCCGGCGCGGGGTGGAGGTGGAGATCTTCACCCGGGCGACGTCGTCGTCGGATCAGCCGCTGGTCCGGGTGGCGCCCGGGGTTCTGGTGCGCAACGTCGTGGCGGGGCCCTTCGAGGGACTCGACAAGTACGACCTGCCCACCCAGCTCTGCGCGTTCACCGCCGGAGTGCTGCGCGCCGAGGCCAACCACGAGCCCGGCTACTACGACATCGTGCATTCGCATTATTGGCTCTCCGGCCAGGTCGGCTGGCTGGCCCGTGACCGGTGGGCGGTTCCGCTGGTGCACACCGCCCACACGCTGGCCGCGGTGAAGAACGCCGCACTTGCCGATGGCGACTCGCCGGAGCCACCGCTGCGCGCGGTGGGCGAACAGCAGGTGGTCGACGAGGCCGACCGGCTGGTCGTCAACACCGAAGATGAAGCGCGACAGCTTATTTCGCTGCACAACGCCGACCCGCGGCGGATCGATGTGGTGTACCCGGGTGTCGACCTGGAAACGTTCACCCCTGGCGACCGGCGCACCGCGCGGGCGGCGCTCGGCCTGCCTGACGGCGAGCGCGTGGTCGCCTTCGTCGGGCGTATCCAGCCGCTCAAGGCGCCCGATGTGCTGCTGCGTGCCGCTGCCCGGCTGCCCGGCGTGCGGGTGCTGGTGGCCGGCGGTCCCTCGGGCAGCGGGCTGGCGGCACCGGATGCGCTGGTGGGTCTTGCCCGCGAACTGGGTATGGCAGATCGGGTGACATTCCTCCCGCCCCAGTCGCGCGAGCAGTTGGTCAACGTCTACCGCGCCGCCGATCTGGTCGCCGTGCCCAGCTATTCGGAGTCGTTCGGTCTGGTCGCGGTGGAGGCGCAGGCCTGCGGGACGCCGGTGGTCGCCGCCGCGGTCGGCGGTCTGCCGGTGGCGGTGGCCGACGGAGTCAGCGGTGCGCTGGTCGCCGGCCACGAGCCCGGCCAGTGGGCCGACGCGATCGCCGAGCTGCTGGCCCGCGACCCCGATGAGCTAAGCCGAGCGGCCGTCGCGCATGCGCAGGGGTTCTCCTGGGCGCACACCGTCGATGGGTTGCTGACCAGCTACGGCCACGCGATCGACGACTACGCCAGCGCCCGGCGCCGTCGCGCGGCCGGTGACGCACTGGCCAAGCGCAACGGGCGGCGCTGGTCGATGCGGCGGGGTGTGCGGTTGTGAATGGCGAGCGAGAAGCCGAAGGCGGATCGCGCATCGGCGCAGCAGACGTCCACCAGCTCATCGAGAAGGCACTGGACGAGCACGGGCTGGTCTACACCCGCCACGAAGGCGCCCACGGCGGGTTGCCGGGACTGATCGTCGAGCTGCCGGGGGAGCGCAAGCTCACGACCAACACCCTGCTGAGCGTCGGTGAGCATTCGGTGCGCGTCGAGGCATTCGTCTGCCGGCAGCCCGACGAGAACCACCAGGGCGTCTACCGGTTCCTGCTCAAGCGCAACCGCCGGCTCTACGGAGTGGCCTACACACTGGACAACACCGGCGATATCTATCTGATCGGGCGGATGGGGCTGGAGTCGGTGACCGCCGACGAACTGGACCGGGTGCTCGGCCAGGTGCTCGAAGCCGTCGACACCGACTTCAACACCCTGCTGGAACTGGGCTTCAAGTCGTCCATCCAGAAGGAGTGGGCGTGGCGGGTGTCGCGCGGCGAATCGCTGAAGAACCTGAAGGCCTTCGAGCACCTGATCGACGACGACAGGAACGGGAACGGCCGCGACCACTGATCGGGGTCGTGAGAGTATTTCGGCATGGCTGACTCCACACTGATTCTGCTGCGGCACGGCGAAAGCGAATGGAACGCGCTGAACCTGTTCACCGGCTGGGTGGACGTCGATCTCACCGACAAGGGTCGCGCTGAGGCGGTACGCGGCGGCAAGCTGATGGCCGAGCAGGGACTGCTGCCCGACGTGCTGTACACCTCGCTGCTGCGCCGCGCGATCACCACCGCCCACTTGGCGTTGGACGCCGCCGACCGGCTGTGGATCCCGGTGACCCGCAACTGGCGGCTCAACGAGCGGCACTACGGCGCGCTGCAGGGCCTCGACAAGGCCGAGACCAAGGAAAAGTACGGCGAGGACCAGTTCATGCTGTGGCGACGCAGCTACGACACGCCGCCGCCGCCCATCGAGAGGGGCAGCAAGTACAGCCAGGACGCCGACCCGCGTTACGCCGACATCGACGGCGGCCCGCTGACCGAATGCCTGGCCGACGTCGTGGCCCGCTTCGTTCCGTACTTCACCGAGACGATCGTTCCGGATCTGCAAGCAGGTAAGACGGTGCTGATGGTCGCGCACGGCAACTCGTTGCGGGCCCTGGTCAAATATCTGGACAACATGTCCGACGCCGACGTCGTGGGCCTGAACATCCCGACCGGCATTCCGCTGCGCTACGACCTGGACGCCGATCTGAAGCCGCGGGTGCCGGGCGGCACCTACCTGGATCCCGAGGCCGCCGCCGCCGGCGCGGCCGCGGTTGCCAGCCAGGGCGCCAAGTAACTCCGGTGGTCACCCCGGATTTGGCAAACACGGGGTAAACGGGGGCGGAATACATGCGCGCTGGGAGTGTGACGTGTACCGATTTGGCTGCACGCTGCTGGGATGACGTTCACCGGATGCGTACCCTTTTCCTGTGAGTGTTGGCTCGGTGGTAGTGCTGGCCACCGTCGCGGCGCTGGTAGCGCTTGCTTGCGGACTCGGAATCGGGGCCGCACTCACCCCACGGATCATGGAGCGCAGGCAGCGCCGCGCGATCACCGAAGCCGGCATCACCGTGTCGCAGATGTTGCAGCATGTCGTGTCGCTGGCGCCGATCGGGATGGTGGTCGTCGACTCGCATCGCGACGTGGTGTTCATCAATGACCGCGCCACCGAACTCGGCATCGTGCGGGACCGCCAGCTCGACGAGCGGGCCTGGACGGCCGCCCAAAGTGTCTTGGCCACCGGTGAGGGCGTCGAGGTCGACCTGTCTCAGCCGCAGCGCGCGGCGGCGGGTAGGTCGGGGCTGTCTGTTCGCGGGCACGTGCGCCTGCTGAGCAAGCAGGATCCCCGCTTCGTCGTGGTCTACGTCGACGACCAGTCCGAGCAGGCCCGCATGGAAGCCAGCCGGCGTGACTTCGTGGCCAACGTCAGCCACGAACTCAAGACCCCGGTGGCCGCGATGGGCGTGCTGGCCGAGGCGCTGCTGGAGTCGGGCGACGATGCCGAGACGGTGCGACACTTCGGCAAGAAGATCCTCACCGAATCTCAGCGGCTGGCGAACATGGTCCGCGAGCTGATCGAACTGTCCCGCCTGCAAGGCGCCGAGCCGCTTCCCGACCTCGACAGTGTCGACGTGGATTCGGTTGTCAGCGAAGCTATTTCGCGGCACAAGGTGGCCGCCGACAATGCCGACATCGCGGTGACCACCGACGCGCCGAGTGGGTTCCGGGTGTTGGGCGACCAGTCGTTGTTGGTCACCGCGCTGGCCAACCTGATCTCCAACGCGATCGCCTACTCACCGGACGGATCGAAGGTGTCGATCAGTCGCCGTCGTCGCGGCGACAACATCGAGATCGCCGTCACCGACCGGGGTATCGGGATCGCCCGCGCAGATCAGGAGCGGGTGTTCGAACGGTTCTTCCGGGTCGACAAGGCCCGCTCACGGGCCACCGGCGGTACCGGCCTGGGGCTGGCAATCGTCAAACACGTGGCGGCCAATCACAACGGCAGCATCCGGCTGTGGAGCCAGCCGGGCACCGGCTCGACGTTCACCCTGTCCATTCCCGCCTATCCAGATACCGATGACGACGAAACGGCCGACCTTTCGGCCATTGACGAGGAGGCACTACGCCAATGACCAACGTGTTGATCGTGGAAGACGAAGAATCGCTGGCCGACCCACTGGCTTTCCTGCTGCGCAAGGAGGGGTTCGAGGCCACCGTGGTCGGCGACGGCCCGTCGGCGCTGGCGGAATTCGACCGGTCGGGGGCCGACATCGTGCTGCTCGATCTGATGCTGCCGGGCATGACCGGCACCGACGTGTGTAAGCAGCTGCGGGCCCGCTCCAGCGTGCCGGTGATCATGGTGACCGCCCGCGACAGCGAGATCGACAAGGTCGTCGGCCTGGAACTCGGCGCCGACGACTACGTCACGAAGCCGTACTCAGCCCGCGAACTGATCGCCCGCATCCGGGCGGTGCTGCGCCGCGGCAGCGATACCGAGGACTCCGGAATCGGCGACGCGATCCTGGAGGCCGGCCCGGTCCGGATGGATGTCGAGCGGCACGTCGTGACCGTCGCCGGTGAACCGATTACCCTGCCGCTCAAGGAATTCGACCTGCTCGAGTACTTGATGCGCAACAGCGGACGGGTGCTGACCCGCGGTCAGCTCATCGACCGGGTCTGGGGTGCGGACTACGTGGGGGATACCAAGACCCTCGACGTCCACGTCAAGCGTCTGCGCTCGAAGATCGAAGCCGATCCCGCGAACCCGGTGCATCTGGTCACCGTGCGCGGTCTGGGCTACAAGCTGGAGGGCTAACCGCGCGGCCGCCACCGCGGCTGGGTCTAGTAGGCGCCTTCGCCGCTCAGGACCGTCTTGATGGTCTTGGCGATGATCACCAGATCGCGGATGGGCGACCAGTTTTCGATGTAGCTGAGATCGAGGCGGACGGCGTCCTCAAGGGGAAGGTCGGACCGTCCGCTGACCTGCCAGAGGCCGGTCAGCCCGGGCTTCACCGTCAGCCGCCTGCGGACCAGATCGTCGTACGAGTCGACCTCACGGCGCACCTGCGGGCGCGGCCCCACCACGCTCATGTCCCCGCGCAGCACATTGATGAACTGCGGTAGTTCGTCGATGCTGTACTTGCGAATGATCTTGCCCACCTGCGTGATCCGCGGATCGTTCTTGTCTTTCCAGAACACCGGATCGCTGCCGGCGGCGGCAATCATCGCCGGCGCTTCTGTGTCGGCACCGTCGACCATGCTACGGAACTTCAGCATCTTGAACGTGGTGCCCTTGAACCCGATTCGTTCGGAGGCGTAGAACACCGGTCCGGGGCCGGAGAGCCGCACCGCGAGCGCGGCGAGGAAGAACACCGGCGCCATGACCGTCATCGCGACGAGGGTGAACACGACATCGAACACCCGCTTGGCGGCCGAGTTGGCGCCGTCGTACTGGGGTTTGGTCACCTCGAACATCGCCATGCCTGCGACGGGTCGGCTGTGCAGCCGATCTTCGGCGACGTCGACCAGTCCGGGGGCGATCATGAGGTCCACGCCGAGTGAATCGAGTTCCCAGATCAGCCGGCGGATCTCGGTGGGATGCAGATGATCGGTGGCGGCCAGTGCGACGGTGTGGGCACTGGTGCGGCGGACGGCGTCGGCGATCGCCTGGTCGATGCCCACGATCGGGATGTGGCGTCCGTCGACGTCGATTCCGTCGTCCTGTGCGGTTGGTCCGGCGGGCGTGCAGATGCCCACGACGCGGTAGCCGGCGCCGGGATCGCGCACGAAGTTGGTGGCGACGTCGGCGGCGGTCCTCGCGCTGCCCACGACGAGCACGGAGATCTGGTGCTCCGCACGGCGGAGTTCGGCGGCCGCCACCCGGCGCCAACACATCCGGCTCGCCAGGAGGCCGAGTAGGCCGGCCGAGAAGACGATGGCGAGATACGTGCGTGACACGTCGACGTGCAGGAGCAGCGCACCGATCGCGATCAGTCCGAAAAGCTGGAGTGTGGCGAGGATGACGCTCAGGTACTCACCGACATCGCGGCCCACCACCCGGCGGGCGCGGTATCCGGCGAGGCCGAGCGCGGCCATCCACAGGGCGGCCAGGGTCGCTGAGCCCACGGCGTAGGTCAGCAGGGCAGCGGGATGGCCGGCGAACAGTGTCACCGTCGCGATGGCCGACGCCAGGCAAATGACGGCGGCATCGCTGAGGATCAACCGTTTGGAGTGGCGGAAGCGCCGGGTCTCGCGCCGCGACGCCTGCGCCCGCTGCCAGAGAGGCGGGATGCTGTTCTCGTCAAATAACGCTGAGGTCGAGTTTTGGCGAAGATTCTTCGGACAGCTGTTGCCGACTGAAATCTGGTTATCAGACTGTTCAGCCAACACAGCGAAGATCAGCTCCCATAGTCGTCCAACTGCTATTTACAGCACCGTAACCCCACTTAGGGAACACCGCAACCTTAACGGGAGATGACGAAGATCACGAGTTTCGTACAGAGTGATGCAGAACTAGCAAAGATCGCTGCTAGTGCGCGGGGCAGCGG
Organism: Mycobacterium sp. ELW1; assembly: GCF_008329905.1. Classification (NCBI taxonomy): domain Bacteria; kingdom Bacillati; phylum Actinomycetota; class Actinomycetes; order Mycobacteriales; family Mycobacteriaceae; genus Mycobacterium; species Mycobacterium sp. ELW1. The sequence goes on from NZ_CP032155.1 coordinate 830,411, forward strand.
GGCCGCCAGGGCGTTATATTCGCGCTACTGCGCAGCCCGGGTGGCCGGGTGGATGGCGATCAACGGGAAGCCGCCACGCCGCCGGCACATCGCCGCCAACTCCGAATACGCCTTCTCACCGAGCAACTCGGTCAGCTCCGGGGCGTAGGACTGCCACACCTGCTTGGCGCCGACGTGGGCGGCCGGGTCGCCGGTGCAGTACCAGTGCAGGTCGGCACCGCCTTCGCCCCAGCCGCGCCGGTCGTATTCGGTGATCGTGGATTTCAGGATCTCCGAGCCGTCCGGCCGGGTGATCCACTCCTGGATGCGCCGGATGGGGAGCTGCCAGCACACCTCGGGCTTCATGGTCAGCGGCTCGACCCCGAGCTTGAGGGCCTTGGTGTGCAGCGCGCAGCCGATGCCGGTCGGGAAGCCCGGCCGGTTGAGGAAGATGCAGGCGCCCTTGTATTTGCGGGTGCGAAGGCTCGGTTTGTCGTCGAACTCGTCCATCTCGAGGTAGCCCTTGCGGCCCAGCCCTTTGTCCCGGAACTGCCAATCCTCGTCGGTCAGGTGCTTGACGGCGTCGTCGAGGTTGGCGCGGTCGTCGTCGTCGGACAGGAACGCCCCGTGCGAACAGCAACCGTCGTCCGGTCGGCCCTCGACGGTGCCCTTGCAGGCCGGCGTGCCGAACACGCACGTCCAATTCGACAGCAGCCAAGTCAAATCCGCGGCGATCAGATGTTCCGGGTTGTCCGGGTCGTAGAACTCCACCCACTCGCGGGGGAAGTCCAGGTCAACTTCGCCAGGGTGCGCATCCGTCACAGCGCCCAACCGTAGTCCAAGTGCGCGCGACCTTCGCGGTGGCATTTGCCCCATGTCGCAGGTGCCGCGCAGGGAACGCAGGCTAGTTTTGTTCACGTGCGATTAGGCGTGCTCGACGTGGGCAGCAACACAGTTCATCTGCTGGTGGTCGATGCCCACCGCGGCGGGCATCCAACTCCGATGAGCTCGACCAAAGCCGCGCTGCGGCTCGCCGAGGCGATCGACGACTCGGGCAAGCTCACCCGCCGCGGTGCCGACAAGCTGATCGACACCATCGACGAGTTCGCGAAGATCGCGGCCAGCTCGGGCTGCGCGGACCTGATGGCCTTCGCCACCTCGGCGGTGCGCGACGCCAAGAATTCCGAGGATGTACTGGCGCGGGTGCTCGCCGAAACCGGGGTGAACCTGCAGGTCCTGTCCGGTTCCAACGAGTCGCGGCTGACGTTCCTGGCGGTGCGCCGCTGGTACGGCTGGAGCGCGGGCCGCATCATCAACCTCGACATCGGCGGCGGCTCGCTGGAGCTGTCCAACGGCGTGGACGAGGCTCCGGAGGTGGCGATGTCGCTGCCGTTGGGCGCCGGCCGGCTCACCCGCGAGTGGCTCCCGGACGACCCGCCAGGCCGCCGCCGCGTCGCGATGCTGCGCGACTGGCTGGACAACGAGCTGGCCGAGGCCAGTGCGTTCGTCCTGGACGCCGGCCCCCCCGACCTCGCGGTCGCGACGTCGAAGACATTCCGATCGCTGGCGCGGCTCACCGGCGCGGCCCCGTCGGGTGCCGGTCCCAGGGTCAAACGAACGCTGACCCTCAACGGCCTGAGGCAGCTCATATCTTTCATCTCTAGGATGACCACGACAGATCGTGCCGAGTTGGAGGGAGTCAGTGCCGAGCGGGCGCCACAGATAGTGGCCGGTGCTCTGGTGGCGGAGGCGAGCATGCGAGCACTGTCATTGGAATCCGTGGACATCTGCCCGTGGGCGTTGCGCGAGGGTCTGATCCTGCGCCGACTCGACAGTGAAGCTGACGGAACTGCCCTGGTGGAGACCGCCGTGGGGGATGCTGGAAGCAAGAATTTTGATCGGTCGACTGCCCGATCGAGAGGCACACGATGACAGCACCAGATGACAGCGAGAACAGCCGGCCCATCTCGGTGGCCGAGCTGCTCGCCAAGAACGGAACGATCGGCTCACCGCCGGTCGGTGGGCGCCGCCGTCGTCGTCGCGGCAACAGTGACGCCGTGACTGTCGCCGAATTGACCGGCGAGATCCCGATCATTCGGACCGGCGAAATGCCGGTCGTGCGTGAGGACCCCGTCGTGCGTGAGGACCCCGTCGCGCATGAGGACGAGGTCGCCGAGGAGCCGGTCGAGCAGGAGCCGCCCGCTCAGGCGCCGGCCGCCACCAACGGCTCGGCTGCCGCCACCGAGGTGGTCGAGAACGACGAGCCGCTCGAACAAGAGGAATACCAGGACGAAGCGCCCGCGCGGCCGTTCGGCGGGCCGCCACCGCGCTCGGACAGCCCGCTACCGCGGCGTGAGCAGCGCCCGGAACGTGCCAACGACCCGCGCCCGCTGCGTAGGTCCGAACCCACCCCCGTCGACGAATCGGACTCCGGCGCCGAGCAGATGGCGTTCGACCCGGTCGATGAGGCGGCGCCCGTCCTCGACCTGACCGCCGACGAACAGGTCGACGAAGCCGCCGAGCTGCAGTCGTATCTGCGGTCCTCTGCCGGCGCCCTGTTCAGCGGTCAGACCGTCGCTGACGATCTCGCCCGCCGCGGTGTGGCCGTCGACGAGCACGACGGCGACGCGGCATCGGCAGACCTCGACGCCCAGGCCGCCCAGGACGAGGACTATCCACGCGAAGGCAAGCTCACGGCGCTCTGGCGCGGCCTGCTCGTCGCCGGGCAGTCGATCCTGGCCGTCGCGTTCGGCGCCGGGCTGTTCATCGCGTTCGACCAGCTGTGGCGGTGGAACAACATCGTCGCGCTGGTGCTTTCGGTGTTGGTCATCCTCGGTTTGGTGATCGCCGTCCGAATCGTCCGTAAAACCGAGGACATCGCCAGCACGCTGATCGCCGTGGCGGTCGGTGCGCTGGTGACGCTCGGACCGCTGGCGCTGTTGCAATCGACCTGATTCGTCAGTGCGCCCAGCCATCAAGGTCGGTCTGTCGACGGCCTCGGTCTATCCGCTGAGGACCGAGGCCGCATTCGAGTACGCGGCCGAACTGGGTTACGACGGAGTCGAACTCATGGTGTGGGCCGAAACCGTGAGCCAAGACATCGGCGCCATCGCCAAGCTGTCCCGGCGGTACGACATGCCCGTGTTGTCGGTGCACGCGCCGTGTCTGCTGATCTCGCAGCGGGTGTGGGGAGCCAATCCCATCCCGAAGCTGACCCGCAGCGTGCAGGCTGCCGAGCGGCTCGGCGCGCAGACCGTCGTGGTGCATCCGCCGTTCCGGTGGCAGCGCCGCTACGCCGAGGGGTTCAGCGAACAGGTCGCCGAGTTGGAAAGCCGCAGTGACGTTCTGGTCGCGGTGGAGAACATGTTCCCGTTCCGTGCCGACAGGTTCTTCGGCTCCGGCGACCCGTCGATCGAGCGGATGCGCAAGCGCGGCGGCCGTCCCGGGGTGGGCATTTCGGCGTTCGCGCCGTCGTATGACCCGCTGGACGGCAACCACGCGCACTACACGCTGGACCTGTCCCACACCGCGACGGCGGGCACCGACGCCCTGGAGATGGCCGACCGGATGGGTGAGGGTCTGGTGCACCTGCACCTCTGTGACGGCAATGGCGCCTCGACCGACGAACACCTGGTGCCCGGCCGGGGAACCCAACCGACCGCCGAGGTGTGCCAGATGCTGGCCGCAAGCGACTTCACCGGGCATGTGATCCTGGAGGTCACCACCTCGGGTGCGCGCACCAAGGCTGAGCGCGAGGCGCTGCTGGTCGAATCGCTGCAGTTCGCGCGCACTCACCTGTTGCGTTGAGCGAGAAAGGCATTGATGTACCCCCGGTTCGACGATGCGATGACATTGCACCCGCTTGACAACGGCTTTGAGGCAAACCTCAATGAGCACTGGACAATTGGCCCGAAGGTCCACGGCGGCGTGATGTTGGCGTTGTGCGCCAAGGCGGCTCGCGAGGCGTACGACCACCCGCGCTTCGAGCCGGTTGCGGTGTCGGCGGACTTCCTGTCGGCGCCGGATCCCGGGTCGGTTCGCCTGGTCACAGCAGTGCAGAAGCGCGGACGCCGAATCGGTTTGGTCGACGTCGCCCTCACCCAGGGTGGGCGCACGTGCGTGCGCAGCGTCGTCACCCTGGGCGATCCCGAACATCACGTCGAGCCCCTGCTGTCGGCCAATCCGGTGACACCGCTGATGAGCGTCGAGCCGCCGGAGCACATCGAGCCGATCGGCCCGGGCCATCCGGCGGCGGCGATCAACAATCTGGCGCGCGGCTGCGATATCCGGCCTGATCTGGACGAGACGCGCACCGGGTCCGGTGCGCCGGTGTTCAAGATCTGGGTGCGCCCCAAGGACGGGCCGGTGGACGTGTTGTTCGCGCTGATGTGCGGGGACATCTCGGTGCCGGCGTGCTACGCGGTGGGCCGCCGTGGTTGGGCGCCGACGGTGCAGATGACGGCGTACCTGCGGGGCATACCCGACCCGGGTTGGCTGCGGGTGGCCTGCACGACGACCCAGATCGGCCAGGACTGGTTCGACGAGGACCACACCGTGGTCGACAGCGCCGGCCGCATCATCGTCCAGACCCGCCAGCTCGCCCTGGTGCCCGCCCAGTGACTTCGGCGCGCAAACCGCCGCTGGGCGAACGAAAGCGCGCCGAAATCGTGGGGACCTCGGTCGGCCGACCCAGGCCGAAATCATCGGCCTCCTCCTCGTGCCGCGGGCGGCCCGCATCGGTCGGCCGGCCCAGGCTGAAATCATCGGCCTCCTCCTCGTGCCGCGGGCGGCCCGCATCGGTCGGCCGATAGGGTCTGCGCATGGCCAGAATCGCGATCATCGGCGGCGGCAGTATGGGCGAGGCGATCCTTGCGGGGCTGCTTCGGGCGGGCCGGCAGGTGAAGGACATCGTCGTCTCCGAACGCATGCCAGAGCGTGCCCGCTACCTGGGCGAGAAGTATTCGATCCAGTTGGCGTCGGTGTTGGAGGCGGTGGAGACCGCGACATTCGTCGTCGTTGCGGTCAAGCCCGGTGATGCCGAGCCCGTTGTCGCCGAGATCGCCGAGGCCGCGGCGCGGGCCGACGGCGACTCCGTCGAGCAGGTCTTCGTGACCGTGGCCGCGGGGGTGACGATCGGTTTCTACGAATCGCGGCTGCCCGCCGGATCACCGGTCGTCCGGGTGATGCCCAACGCACCGGCTCTGGTCGGCGCGGGCGTCAGCGCCATGGCGCCCGGGCGGTTCGCCACCGCTGAGCAGCTCGCTGACGTCGCGGCGGTGTTCCGCTGCGTCGGTGACGTGTTGACGGTCCCTGAGAGCCAGCTGGACGCCGTCACGGCCGTCTCCGGTTCGGGGCCCGCCTACTTCTTCCTGTTCGTCGAAGCATTGGTCGACGCGGCGGTCGCCAACGGGCTCGGGAGGGCCGTCGCAACGGACCTTGCCGTGCAGACCATGGCCGGATCCGCGGCGATGCTGCTGGAACGCCTCGACAGCCAGCGGGCTGCTGGCGAAGACGTCGGACTGGACACGTCGCCGGCCCGGCTGCGGGCGATGGTGACCTCACCCGGCGGCACCACTGCCGCTGGCCTGCGGGAACTCGAGAACGGTGGGCTGCGGGCGGCCCTCGCGGCTGCCATCGATGCCGCAAAAACCCGCTCTGAGCAGCTAGGAATTACATCAGAGTAGTTCAAAGAATTTCTGATGGATTGACCCACACCCGTCGCAGTAACCCCATCCGCCACGCTATTCTCCTCGTGTATGCACGGCTGGGTGCCAGCGGTGGGGAAGCCGCTGGAACTGCCGTGCCTGACGGATTGGGTTGCGATGACGTCTATGAACGGGCCATCAGCGCGGGATTCGGCTGGAAAGTCGGCGCGTGATGCCGGCGCTGACAACCCGCCCGCCGCTCGAGCTCAATTTCTCACCGTCGCCGAGGTCGCCGCGCTGATGCGCGTCAGCAAGATGACGGTCTACCGCCTGGTGCACAACGGCGAGCTGCCCGCGGTGCGGGTGGGCAGGTCGTTCCGGGTGCACGCCAAGGCCGTTCACGATCTGCTGGAGACGTCGTACTTCGACGCGGGCTAGCGAGATCGTCAGGCAGGCGTTCATCGCACGCTCGCGAGCTCGTCGGCGCCAGGTCGTTTTCCGTTCCGCATGCCTGCTTAGGTAAGGTGTCCGGGACACAAGAAGCCTGCTCTCGTGCAGGCACTGCGAGGATTTAGGTAGCGGATTTTCATGGGTTCAGTCATCAAGAAGCGGCGTAAGCGCATGTCGAAGAAGAAGCACCGCAAGCTGCTGCGTCGTACCCGGGTCCAGCGCAGAAAACTCGGCAAGTAGTCGTCGCACCCGGCCTGGCTCGGCCATCGTCGTCGAGCCGTGCCGGGTCTCGCGCAGGCCGATAGGCTGTTCTGATGTCTTCCGGCGGTATGGACAACGAAGCCCCGCATTACCCGAAGGTCGTGCTGGTCACCGGGGCATGCCGGTTCCTCGGCGGATACCTCACCGCGCGTCTGGCGCAGAACCCGCTGATCAACAAGGTCATCGCTGTCGACGCCGTCGCGCCCAGCAAGGATCTGCTGCGCCGGATGGGCCGCGCCGAGTTCGTGCGCGCCGATATTCGAAACCCGTTCATCGCCAAGGTGATTCGCAACGGCGAAGTCGACACTGTGGTGCATGCCGCCGCGGCGTCCTACGCCCCCCGCTCGGGTGGACGCGCCACGCTGAAGGAAATCAACGTGATGGGCGCCATGCAGCTGTTCGCGGCGTGCCAGAAGGCGCCCTCGGTGCGGCGGGTGATCCTCAAGTCGACCTCCGAGGTCTATGGCTCGCACCCGCACGATCCGGTGGCGTTCACCGAGGACAGCAGTAGCCGCCGTCCGCCCGCGGAAGGGTTCGCCCGCGACAGCATCGACATCGAGGGCTATGCCCGCGGACTCGGCAGGCGCAGGCCCGACATCGCGGTCACGATCCTGCGGCTGGCCAACATGATCGGTCCGGGCATGGACACCGCGCTGTCGCGGTATCTGGCCGGCCCGCTGGTGACCACGATGCTGGGCCACGACGCGCGGCTGCAGCTGCTGCACGAGCAGGACGCGCTCGGCGCGCTGGAGCGGGCCACGATGGCCGGCAAATCGGGCACCTTCAACATCGGCGCCGACGGCGTGATCATGATGTCGCAAGCGGTTCGGCGGTCCGGACGCGTTGCGATTCCGTTGCCGAATTCCGCGGTTTGGGCACTGTATTCGTTGCGAAGGGCGGGCCGGGCCTCCGACCTCAACCGTGACCAGATGGATTGGCTGAATTACGGCCGGGTCATGGACACCACCAGAATGCGCTCCGAGTTGGGCTTCACGCCGAAATGGACGACGATGGAGGCGTTCGACGACTACGTGCGCGGCCGAGGTTTGACACCGATCATCGATCCGAAATGGGTACGATCTGTGGAGAGTCGCGCGGTCGCCGTTGCGCAGCGGTGGGGCGGCTGAGGGGCCAATGGTGGGGAGAAGGTATCGAAGTGGCGGGTGAATCAAAGGCGAAAGTGATTCCGCTGCACTCGAATACGAGTCGAGTTGCGGCGTCCCGTCGTGCTGCGCAGCGCGCTGATGCGGCGCGCCGTCATCCCTCGCTGATGTCCGACCCGGGCACCCGTGCCTCGGCTGAGGAGATCGCCGCCGTAGTACGAGAAATAGACGCGCGGCGCGCGCCCGGTGGAAACGGGGTCGCCGAAGATGCGCCCAATGAACTGGCGCAACGCATTTCGGCCGTCGCGGAGTATGTCACCAAACGATTCACCGGCGACTATTCGGTCGACGAATTCGGGTTCGACCCGATGTTCAATAACGCGATCGTATTGCCTTTGCTCCGGCCGCTTTTCCAGAATTGGTTCCGGGTCGAGGTCAGTGGCATCGAGAATCTGCCGAAAAAGGGCGCCGGCCTGGTGGTCGCCAATCACGCCGGAACGTTGCCGATGGACGGTCTGATGTTGTCGGTGGCGGTCCACGACCATCACCCGGCGAACCGGGACGTGCGGTTGCTGGCGGCCGACATGGTCTTCGATATGCCGATGCTCGGCCCGATCGCCCGCAAGGCCGGCCACACCATGGCCTGCACCACCGACGCCCATCGTCTGCTCGCCGGCGGCGAACTCACCGCCGTGTTCCCCGAGGGCTACAAGGGCCTGGGCAAGCCGTTCCGGGACCGCTACAAGTTGCAGCGCTTCGGCCGCGGCGGCTTCGTCTCGGCAGCGCTGCGCACCAAGGCGCCGATCATCCCGTGCTCGATCGTCGGGTCCGAGGAGATCTATCCGATGATCACCGACGTCAAGCTCCTGGCGCGGGTGCTCGGGTTGCCCTACTTCCCGATCACGCCGCTCTTCCCGCTGGCCGGCCCGGCCGGGCTGATCCCGCTTCCGTCGAAGTGGCACATCGCATTCGGAAAGCCCATCGAGACGGCCAGCTATGACGAGGCCGCCGCCGACGATCCGATGATCACGTTCGATCTCACCGACCAGGTGCGCGAGACCATCCAGCAGACGCTGTATCAGTTGCTGACGAAGCGTCGCAACATGTTCCTGGGCTGAGCCCGGTCACTGCGGGCTGGTTTGCCTGCCCATTGCCGCCGCGGCGATGGCTGCGACCTGAGCATTGGTTTCCTCGTCGCCGCCGGCTTCACCGATCATGGTCACGACGGTCGTCATCACCGGTTTGCCATCTTCATCGGTGACTTCGCTGCGCAATTCACTGATCACCGTGCCGTGCGATTCGACAACCGAGTCCAGCCACGAGTCGAAGAACAATTTGTCGCCCGCCACGATCCGCCGGTGATATTTGATCTTCTGATCGCGATGAATGACGCGCGCGATATTGATGCCGACATCGAAGTTACGGAAGATGTCGAGCTGCACCTGGCGGCCCGGGATCGCGATGAACGTCAGTGGCGCCACCACGTCGGGGTAACCGGCGGCCTTGGCCGCTTCCTCGCTGTAATGCAGCGGATCGTCGGACTGGATCGCCTTGGCGTACTCGCGGATCTTCTCGCGACCGACGAGGTAGTAGTCCGGATAGCGGTAGTGGGTTCCGATGATGTCGCTGGCGATTGACACCCGGGGAGCCTATCAGCGGGTATTGCGGACGCTGTGAATCAGCGCCGACGTGACACCGCTGCCGCGAGCGCGCCACCGACTGCGCCCAGCGCCAGCGCCGACGGCACCCCGATGCGTGCCGCTTTGCGTGCGGTGCGGAAATCACGGATCTCCCAGCCCCGCTCGCGGGCCAGCTCGCGCAGGTCGGCATCGGGGTTGATCGCGACCGCGGTGCCCACCAGCGACAACATCGGCACGTCGTTGTAGCTGTCGGAATACGCGGTGCAGCGCCGGAGGTTCAGCCCTTCTCGAATGGCCAGCTGCCGCACCGCGTGCGCCTTGCCGACGCCGTGCAGGATGTCGCCCACCAGCCGGCCGGTGAAGACACCGTTCTCCGACTCGGCGACGGTCCCCAGCGCGCCGGTGAAGCCGAGTCGGCGGGCGATCGTGTCGGCCAGCTCGTACGGGGTCGCGGTGACCAGCCACACCTGCTGGCCGGCGTCCAGATGCATCTGCGCCAACGCCCGGGTGCCGGGCCAGATCTTGTCGGCGATGATCTCGTCGTAGATCTCCTCGCCGACGGCGATCAGCTCGGCCGTCGAACGCCCCTCGATGAACGCCAGTGCCTTGCGCCGGCCTTCGGCCACGTCGTCGCTGTTCTCCCGGCCGGTGAGCTGAAACTTGGCCTGCGCGTAGATGAATTTGGCCATGTCGCCGTAGGTGAAGTACTTGCGTGCGGCCAGCCCGCGACCGAAGTGCACCAGCGACGAGCCCTGCACCAGCGTGTTGTCCACGTCGAAAAACGCAGCGGCGGTGAGGTCGGCAGGCGGCGGCTCGGGCGGCTCGGTGGCCGCCGGCCCCGGCTCGCGAACCGCGGCGATGCTGGCGTCGCGCGCCACCGCGCTGGCTTGCTCGGCGACCAACTCGTCGACGGCCGGCTCGGCGCCGGCATCACCTGCAAGCTCCTGGTCGTGGTCCCCGGAACCCATGGGTCAACCCTAACTGCGACACTGGGTCGGGTGAGCCGCGCACACGTCGAGCTGTTGACCCGGGCCGGGTGCAGCATCTGCCAGCAGGTCTACGGGCGCCTCACCGAGTTGGCCGCCGAACTCGATTTCGAGCTGTCGGCCACCGATGTCGATGCCGCTGCGGCCGCGGGGGACAACGCCTTACGGGCCGAATTCGGCGACCGGCTGCCGGTCGTGCTGCTCGACGGGCGCGAGCACAGTTACTGGGATGTCGATGTCGCGCGGCTTCGCGCCGACCTGTCTGCGCGGTGAACACCGGCGGAATTTGGCCAGCTGCCTGCGCAGCGTTTACCGTGGAACTAAGTTTCACTAACGGAGCATTCCGTCACAGCGAGGGAGCGGGCCAGGTGATCGTGCCGTGAGCGTCCTGCTGTTCGGAGTTTCGCATCGCAGCGCTCCGGTTTCGGTTCTCGAGCAGTTGTCCACCGACGAGTCGGACCAGCTCAAAATCGTCGATCAACTGCTGCAGTCGTCGCTGGTGACCGAGGCGATGGTGCTCTCCACCTGCAACCGCGTCGAGGTCTACGCGGTGGTCGACGCCTTCCACGGCGGCCTGTCGGCGATCGGCCAGGTGCTGGCCGAGCACTCGGGCATGCCGATGGGCGATCTGACCAAGTACGCCTACGTCCGCTACGCCGAGGCCGCCGTCGAGCATCTGTTCGCGGTCGCCAGCGGCCTGGACAGCGCCGTGATCGGTGAGCAGCAGGTGCTCGGCCAGGTCCGCCGTGCCTACGCCACCGCGGAAGCCAACAAGACCGTCGGGCGGATCCTGCACGACCTGTCGCAACGTGCGCTGTCGGTGGGCAAGCGGGTGCACTCCGAGACCGCGATCGATACCGCCGGCGCCAGCGTGGTGTCCGTCGCACTGGATATCGCCGCCTCCCGCATGGACGGGTTGGCCGGGCGCTCCGCTGCCGTCGTCGGCGCCGGATCGATGGGCGGGCTGTCGGTCGCGCACCTGCTGCGCGCGGGCGTCACCCACATCGACGTCGTGAACCGGTCGTTGCCGCGTGCGACGCGCCTCGCCGAGAGCATCCGTCAGCAGGGTGCGACGGCCCGGGCGCTGAGCCTCGAGGAGCTGCCTGCCGCGCTGGCCACCGCCGATGTGGTGGTCAGCTGTACCGGCGCGGTCCGTCCGGTGGTCTCGCTGGCCGACGTGCACCACGCTCTGGCCAGCGTTCGTCGCGATGAGACCGCCCCTCCGCTGGTGCTCTGCGACCTGGGCATGCCCCGCGACGTCGACCCCGCAGTGGCCGGTCTGCCCGGTGTGGCGGTCATCGACATGGACCGGGTGCAGCGCGAACCGTCGGCCAGGGCCGCGGCAACCGACGCCGAAGCAGCCCGGCAGATCGTCGCCGCCGAGGTTGCCAGCTACCTGACCGGCCAGCGGATGTCGGAAGTCACACCCACGGTGACCGCACTGCGTCAGCGCGCCGCCGACGTCGTCGAATCGGAACTGCTGCGGCTGGACAACCGGTTGCCGGGCCTGGACGACGCGCAGCGCGACGAGGTCGCCCGCACCGTGCGGCGGGTGGTCGACAAGCTGCTCCACGCCCCGACGGTGCGCGTCAAGCAGCTGGCCAGCGCGCCGGGTGGCGACAGCTACGCCGAGGCGTTGCGGGAACTCTTCGAACTCGATCCGCAGGCCGTCGATGCCGTGGCCGCAGGTGAATTGCCCCTGCTGGCACCGGAATTCGATCAGGGCCGAACCGACGGCACCGGGTAGCGCGGTTGGCCGGCAGTAACGACACGGTGATCCGGATAGGTACCCGGGGCAGTCTGCTGGCGACCACGCAGGCGGGGACCATCAGAGACCAACTGATCGAGCGCGGGCATCGCGCCGAGCTGATCATCATCAGCACCGCCGGAGATCGCTCCGACAAGCCGATCGCCGAGATCGGGGTCGGGGTGTTCACCGCCGCCCTGCGTGAAGCCATCGCCGACGGCCGCGTCGACATGGCGGTGCACTCGTACAAGGATTTGCCGACGGCATCCGACGACCGGTTCACCATCGCCGCCATCCCGCCCCGAGAGGACGCCCGCGACGCTTTGGTGGCCCGCGACGGGATGGTTTTGGGGGAGTTGCCGGCGGGCTCGGTGATCGGCACGAGCTCGGTGCGACGGGCCGCGCAGCTTAGAGCACTGGGTCTCGGTTTGGAAATCCGCCCCCTACGAGGCAACCTAGATACCAGGTTGAACAGGGTAAGCAGTGGTGATCTCGACGCCATCGTGGTTGCCCGGGCGGGCCTGGCCCGTCTTGGGCGACTCGGCGATGTCACCGAGACGCTGGAGCCGGTGCAGATGTTGCCAGCGCCGGCCCAAGGTGCGCTTGCGATCGAGTGCCGCGCGGGCGACACCGAGCTGGTGGCGCTGTTGGGAGAGCTCGACGATCCCGACACCCGCGTCGCGGTCACCGCGGAGCGAACCCTGCTGGCCAAACTGGAGGCGGGTTGTTCCGCACCGGTGGGCGCGATCGCCGAAGTGGTCGAGTCCATCGATGACGACGGCCGCGTCTTCGACGAGCTGTCACTGCGCGCATGCGTGGCGGCAGCAGACGGATCCGACGTGATTCGTGCGTCCGGTATCGGCACACCCGGCCGGTCCGCAGAGCTGGGGCTCTCGGTCGCCGCGGAGTTGTTCGAGCTCGGTGCGCGTGAAGTCATGTCGGTACAGACTCCGCACGTAGAGCGGTAGGCGGGAGTGAAGCGATGACTGGTCATGTGAGCGGTCGGGGACGCAAGGCGAAGCCGGGACACATCACGTTCGTCGGCTCGGGGCCGGGTGACCCCAACCTCTTGACGACGCGAGCCCGCACCGTGTTGGCCAACGCCGCGCTGGTGTTCACCGATCCCGACGTGCCACCGGCCGTCCTGAGCGTGGTCGGCACCGATCTGCCGCCGGCGTCGGGACCCGCGCCCGCACCCGACGGTCCCCCCGCCGACGGCCATGACGAGACCGCGCCGCCGGTGGTCTCCGTCGGCCCGGACATCCGGCCCGCGCTCGGCGACCCGGCCGAGGTGGCCAAGACGCTGGTCCACGAGGCCAAGGCCGGCTTCGACGTGGTGCGGCTGGTCTCCGGCGATCCGCTGTCGGTCGATTCGGTCATCACCGAGGTCAACGCTGTCGCCCGGGCGCACGCCGAGTTCGAGATCGTTCCGGGCCTGCCCGCCACGAGCGCGGTCCCGACCTACGCGGGCCTGCCGCTGGGATCGGCGCACACCGTCGCCGACGTGCGCGGTGAGGTCGACTGGGCGGCCCTGGCCGCCGCACCCGGCCCCCTGATCCTCACTGCGAGCGCCTCGCACCTTCCCGAGGCCGCGCGCACCCTGATCGAGTACGGTCTGGCCGAGGCCACGCCGTGCGTGGTGACCTCCAACGGCACCACCTGCGGCCAGCGTTCGGTCGAGACCACCCTGCACGGCCTGACCGACCGCGCCACCCTGGCCTGCAACAGCGATCCGGCCGGTCCGCTGACCGGCACGCTGGTGGTCACCATCGGCAAGACGGTGGCGCACCGCGCGAAGCTGAACTGGTGGGAGAGCCGGGCGCTGTACGGCTGGACCGTGCTGGTGCCGCGCACCAAGGATCAGGCCGGCGAGATGAGCGACCGACTGGTCGGCCACGGCGCGCTGCCCATCGAGGTGCCCACGATCGCCGTCGAGCCGCCGCGCAGCCCGGCCCAAATGGAAAGGGCTGTCAAGGGTTTGGTGGACGGCCGCTACCAGTGGGTGGTGTTCACCTCCACCAACGCGGTGCGTGCGGTGTGGGAGAAGTTCGGTGAGTTCGGTCTGGACGCTCGGGCGTTCTCCGGCGTGAAGATCGCCTGCGTTGGCGAAGCGACCGCCGACCGGGTCCGCGCCTTCGGCGTCAGCCCTGAGCTGGTGCCCGCCGGAGAGCAGTCCTCGCTCGGTCTGCTCGACGAATTCCCGGAGTACGACAGCATTTTCGATCCGGTGAACCGGGTGCTGCTGCCGCGCGCCGACATCGCCACCGAGACCCTGGCCGAAGGTCTGCGCGACCGTGGCTGGGAGATCGAAGACGTCACCGCCTACCGCACCGTGCGGGCGGCGCCGCCGCCGGCCGAGACCCGCGAGATGATCAAGACCGGCGGGTTCGACGCGGTGTGCTTCACCTCGAGCTCGACGGTGCGCAACCTGGTCGGCATCGCCGGTAAGCCGCACGCCCGCACCATCGTGGCGTGCATCGGGCCGAAGACGGCGGAGACGGCCGCGGAGTTCGGGCTGCGGGTCGACGTCCAGCCGGAGACGGCCGCGGTCGGTCCGCTGGTCGACGCGTTGGCCGAGCATGCCGCCCGGCTGCGTGCCGAGGGTGCGTTGCCGCCGCCGCGCAAGAAGAGCCGACGCCGCTAACCGGAAAGAAGGCATGTCTTTGCCCGGCTATCCACGGCAGCGCCCGCGTCGGTTGCGCTCGACTCCGGCGTTGCGCCGATTGGTGGCCGAAACCACTGTGGAGCCACGGCATTTGGTGCTCCCGATGTTCGTCGCCGACGGGCTCGACGAGCCGCGGGAGATCGCCTCCATGCCGGGGGTCTATCAGCACACCCGCGATTCGCTGCGCCGCGCCGCCGAACAGGCTGTGGCGGCCGGCGTCGGCGGGGTGATGCTATTCGGGGTTCCGCGTGAGTCGGACAAGGACGCGCTCGGCTCGTGTGGGGTGGATCCCGACGGCATCCTCAACGTGGCTCTGCGCGACCTCGCCAAGGACCTCGGCACCGATACCGTGTTGATGGCCGATACCTGCCTCGACGAGTTCACCGATCACGGGCACTGTGGTGTCCTGGATGCCCGTGGCCGCGTCGACAACGACGCCACTAACATGCAGTACGTCAAACTGGCTGTGGCACAGGCGGAATCGGGGGCCCACGTGGTGGGGCCCAGCGGCATGATGGACGGCCAGGTGGCGGCCATCCGTGACGGGCTCGATTCGGCCGGGTTCACCGACGTGCTGATCCTGGCCTATGCGGCGAAGTTCGCCTCGGCGTTCTACGGCCCGTTCCGCGATGCGGTCGCGTCGAGCCTGCAGGGTGACCGGCGCACCTATCAGCAGGACAGCGGCAACGCGCGGGAAGCGTTGCGCGAGATCGTTCTCGACCTCGACGAGGGGGCCGACATCATCATGGTCAAGCCGGCGATGGCATACCTGGACGTGGTGCGAGCGGCCGCCGACGTCTCGCCGGTTCCGGTCGCCGCCTATCAGGTATCGGGGGAGTACGCGATGATCAGCGCGGCCGCGGCCAACGGATGGATCGACGGGCGGGCTGCCGCGCTGGAGTCGCTGACCAGCATCCGGCGCGCCGGCGCCGACATCGTGCTGACCTACTGGGCCGCCGACGTCGCGGGCTGGCTGGCATGACGCATCAACAGCCGCCCACGGCTCCCGCGCGTCCCGCCGACGTCGACACCGGCTTCTGGTTGTGGCTCATCGCCTTACCGCTGATGGTCATCGGCTACCTCGTCGACGCCTACTTCACCGCGAGCAAGCATTCGTCGTTCTTCGTCATCGGGATCACCGTGTTGTTCGCGGTGACGGTGTCGGCGGTGGTCGTCACATTCCTGTTCTTGATGCGGTCCGGCTATCGCTGGACCCGAACGGTGCTGACCGGCGGGGGCTTGGCCAGCGTCATCTACACCGCGGCCAGCCTGTTCAGCACCGAACGGGAGACCGTGCAAGCGGTGGTCTTCGCGGTCACCGGCATCATCGGTTCGGTGTTGATCGTGGGCGGCGCCTACCTGCTGCACCGGCCGGACGCGCACGGGTTCTTCAGCAAGTGACCCGATAGGCTGGCCCGACCATGACCGCAACCCAACCCCGGCCACGCCTTGTCTCGATCGCGTTCTGGTGCTGGCTGGCCGGGTCCATCGTGCTGATGTTGGGCGGCTTACTGCTCGTGTTCTCCAACGGCCCGGTTCCGGTGTTCTTCCGGGGCGCCGGCGTGCTCTGGATCGTGGCCGGTGCGCTGTTGAGCTACATCGCAGGCCGGACCCGCGGCGGCGACACCCGCTTCCGGCGGGCGGCGGTGGGGCTCTCGATCGCGCTGGCGATCCTGTTGGCGCTGTTCTCGGTGATGACCGGCGGCCTGGTGTGGCTGTTCGCCCTGGTGCTGGTGATCGTCCCCGCGGTGTTGATCATGCGGCCCGGAGCCCAGGAGTGGTACACGCCGGAGTCCGATGTCTGACGATCAGCTGACCGAGCAGCCGGAACGGCTGTTCTTCGAAACCGGTGCCAGCTGGTACTGGCTGATCGCCGGGCCGGCGTCGGCGATCGCGATGCTGCTGATCCAGATCAAGGGCGGGGTGGGATTCCAGCCGGTCGTACCGCTGATCTTCCTGGTGCTCGTCACCGGCTTCCTCTACATCCAGGTCAAAGCCGCCCGCATCCACACCAGTGTGGAACTGACCCGCGACGCCCTGCGCCAGGGCACCGAGGTCACCAAGCTGAGCTACATCGTGCGGGTGTTCCCGCCGGCCGAGCATTCGGTGAAATCGCGCCAGCCGCTGGAGAAGTGGCAGACCTCACGGGCTCTCGGAGAATTGTCCGGGGTGCCCCGCGGCCGGACCGGCATCGGCGTCGAGCTCACCGGCAAGCGCACTGCGCAAGCCTGGGCCCGCAACCATCGCGCCCTGCGGGCCGCGCTGACCGCACTGGTTGAGGGCGAGACGGTGGACGCCTCGTGAGGCACATCGTCCAGGTCGTGCTGGCGGCGCTGGCGCTGGCCGGCGCCGTGGTGACCGGGTTGGCAGCCCGCAGCGTGGCGGTCGTGGCGCCGGTCGCCGACGGGCAGCCCTCGACGACGTCGGCGGTCTTCGATCCGCCGCTGATGATGCTGACCTGGTTGCTGGTCACCCTTGCCGGGGTGCTCGCGGTGCTGGGTGTGGCCGGTCTGGTCCGGGCCAGGAGGGCCCGCGCCGAGGTGCAGCTCAGAACACCCGAGTCTGTCCCTCCAGCACTGGAACCGTCGTAGGCAGTTTGTAGGTCTCGACCCCGTTGCGCCACATCACGGCGTCACGGGCATGCTCGGGCAGGTGCTTGACCAGCCAGCGCGGGTCGTCGAACGTCCAGTGCGGGTAGTCCGAGGAGAACAGCAGGATCTTCTCGCATTCCATCCATTCGAAGGCCCGCAGCAGTTCGGTCTTGTCCTCGGGATAGTCCAGCGGCTGGGTGGTGAACTTGATGTGGTCCTTGACGTACTCGCTGGGCTTGCGCGTGATGTCCAGCCAGGACTTGCGCGCGTCGTAGATGGCGTCCATCCGCCACATCAGCGGCAGGATCCAGTTGAAGGCGTGCTCGACGAACACGATCCGCAGCGTCGGGTACCGGTCGAAGACGCCGTCGAAGATCAGGCTCATCACCTGATTGGCGGCCAGCAGTGAGTAGCTGACCATGAAGTCGTGGTTGTAGCTGGGTAACCCGACCGGCGGGATCGGCAGTGTCTCGAACTTGCCCCGGCCCAGATGGCAGCTGACGGTGATGTCGTGTTTGGTGGCAGCCGCCCAGACCGGGTCGTACCGTGGGTCGCCCCACGACGGCCGCGGTTCGGCCTTGATCAGAATCTGCGACATGTACGGGTGGCCGGCCCACTGCTCGATCTCGCGGGCTGCCCCGGCGGGATCTTCGATCGCCACGCTGATCGAGCCGCGCCAGCGCTGGTGCCAGTTGTTGCGGCTGTCCAGCCAGTGTTCGTCGAGCCAGCGGTTGGTCGCAATGGCCGAAGCCTGCGCCGCGTCGGTCAGTCGCGCCCCCGGAGCCAGCGGCTCCAGGATGCAGATGTCGGCGCCGGCATCCATGACGAGCTGGCGAAATGCCAGATCAGGGTCGGTGCCGGCGAACTCGCCGTCGGGCGGGAAGGTGTCGGTGCGCATCGCGTAGGCGTGCGCGTAGTCGGGAGCGTCGTAGTAGATCTGTTCCCCGATGGGGTGCGAGAGGAAGTACTTGGTGCGCCAGGGCTCGGGTATGTAGTCGATCAGCACCCCGCGACGCGGTACCGGGTGGACGTCGGAATCCACGCATCGCACAGCGATGTGTTCGGTCGGTGCTGACCGCTGCTGGATGTGGGTCAGAGTCATCCGGGTCATCTCTTCGTCGTCGGTGTGTCCATCATCCCACTCCGGGCCAGGCAAATCGGGCCGAAAATTAAGTAGTCGGCTACGCATGTCCTCGCGCGGTCGGTGGCCCAGAGTTGGTCACGGGGAGCGAGGAGGCGGCATGGCGCGCATCGGCGATCCGTCGTCCCCGTTCTCGCGCGTGCCCTCGACCCTGCACGGGCAGCTGTTCTTGCTCGCGTTCGATGCCAGGAGCGGCCGGTTCGGCGGCTTCGATCCTCAACTCTTCGGCTTTGCGTTGCGGGCCGCGATGCTGACGGATCTGCATCTGCGGGGATTCCTGGTGGAGCGTGCCGGCAAGCCCGTCCCGGCCCGGGCGGCCAGTCCCGACGATCCGATTCTGCGTGCCGAATTCGCCCAGGTGGGCGTGCACAATCGGGCGACCTGGGCGCAGTTGGTCGTCGGCAACCAGCACGAAGTGATCACCGCGGTCCAGGAACAGTTGGTCAACGAGGGCTGGTTGCGCACTCGGCAACGCCCCGGTCTCCCGGTGTCCGACGCCGGTCTCGAGCCGTTCGACCAGTGCCGGGTCCGCGGTTTGGCCGACGCGGCGCGCGGCGCGCTGTCGAACGCGCTTGACGGCCTGCCCGCGGAGCCCAGGCCCCTGGCGTGCGGATTGCTCGCGGCGGCGGCCGAACTGCCCGTGATGGGCGAGTTCTCCGCCGACGTCCGGGGCTGGGTTCGCCTCGACGGAGTGGCGGCCGGCGACTTGGTTCCTGTCTCCGGGTTGATCGAAGCGATCCGTGATCATCGCGGAGGTGGCCGCCCGGGGCTGATGGGTGGGTCGTCGTGACCGGTGGCCGGCCCCGGCACCTCTGGTCGGTGCCCCCTCCAGACGACTCGGACGACGCCCCTGACCCACCGGACCAGGAGGATCCCGAACCGCCCGAGGACGAGACCGAGGTGCTGTTGTGGTGATCCGGTAGACACTGGACAAGATACCCCCTAGGGGTATCATCAGAACCATGGCGACGACCGACCTTCAGTTGACCGGCATGAGCTGCGCATCATGCGCGGCCCGCATCGAGCGCGGCCTCAACGACCTGGACGGTGTGCAGGCCACGGTGAACTTCGCCGTCGAGCGCGCGCACGTCGAGCATGGACCGCAGGTCTCGGAGCACGATCTGATCCACGCCGTGGAATCCACCGGCTATCACGCCTCAGTGGTGGACCACTCCGGCCACGGACACGACCACATGAACCACGACGTCCCGAGTGAACAGCTGCGCCCCCGGTTGATCGGCTCGGCGATGTTGGCGGTCCCGGTGGTGGCGCTGTCGATGGTGATGCCATGGCAGTTCCCGGGATGGTTGTGGGTGGTGCTGGCACTGACGACCCCGATCGTGTTCTGGGGTGGCTATCCATTCCACAAGGCCGCGCTCAACAGTGCGCGGCACGGGGCTTCGACGATGGACACGTTGGTGTCGCTGGGCACGCTGGCCGCCTACCTGTGGTCGGTGTACGAGGTGGTGACCGGGGCGGCCGGACACGGGCACGGCCACGTCTACTTCGAGGTCGCGGCCGCGGTGACGGTGTTCCTGCTGGCCGGCCGGTATGCCGAGGCCAAAGCCAAGCGGTCGGCGGGCGCGGCGCTGCGGGCGCTGCTGTCGCTGGGCGCGAAGGACGCCACCGTGCTGCGCGACGACGCCGAGGTGCGAATCCCGGTGCAGGACTTGCATGTTGGTGACGTCATCGTCGTGCGGCCCGGTGAGCGGGTGGCCACCGACGGTGTGATCATCGACGGCGCGTCGGCGCTGGACACCTCGGCGATGACCGGGGAGTCGGTGCCCGCCGACGTCGGCCCTGGCGACGAGGTACTCGGCGGAGCGGTGAACACCTACGGCCGAATTCTGGTGAGCGCCAAGCGGGTCGGTGGTGATACCCAACTCGCCCGGATGGCGCGGATGGTCTCCGACGCACAAAGCGGGAAGGCGTCCATCCAGCGGCTGGCGGATCGGGTGTCCGCGGTCTTCGTACCGGTGGTGTTGGCCATCGCGGCGGTCACGCTGGGCGCCTGGCTGGTGGCCGGCGGGTCGGCCACGGCGGCCTTCACTGCTGCGGTCGCCGTGCTGATCATCGCCTGCCCGTGCGCGCTCGGCCTCGCGACGCCGACCGCGATCCTGGTCGGCACCGGCCGCGGCGCTCAGCTCGGCGTGTTGATCAAAGAGCCGCAGGTTCTCGAAACCGTCACCGGCATCGACGCCGTCGTCCTCGACAAGACCGGCACGGTGACCACCGGCTCGATGGCCGTGGCGGCCGTCGAGACCGAAGCCGGCATCGACGCCGACGCGGTGCTGGCGCAGGCGGCCGCGGTCGAATCGGCGTCCGAGCACCCGGTGGCCGCCGCGATCGTGGCCGCCGCCCGGGAGCGTGGCCTGACCGTGCCCGCGGTGCGCGACTTCGCCAACGACCCCGGGACCGGCGTCAGCGGCGTAGTTGACGGTGTGCGGGTGCAGGTGTCCCGCGCCGGCGAGCAGTTAGTCGACGACGGGCGCACCAGCGTGGAGGTGCGCGCCGACGGTAACCGGCGCGGGGTGATCCGGTTGGTCGACGCGGTCAAGCCGACGAGTGCGGAGGCCATCGCCGAGTTGAAGGCGATGGGCATCACGCCGATCCTGCTGACCGGTGACAACCCCGCGGTTGCCGCGCGGGTGGCCGCCGAGGTCGGCATCGCCGCCGAGAACGTCATCGCGGGCGTGCTGCCCTCGGAGAAGGCCGACGCGATCAGCCGGCTGCAGGCGCAGGGCCGCAAGGTTGCGATGGTCGGAGACGGGGTCAACGACTCGGTTGCGTTGGCCACCGCGGACGTGGGCATGGCCATGGGTACCGGCACCGATGCCGCGATCGAGGCCGGCGACATCACGCTGGTTCGCGGGGACCTGCGGACCGTCCCGACCGCACTGCGGCTGTCGTCGCGCACGCTGCGGATCATCAAGCAGAACCTGTTCTGGGCGTTCGGCTACAACGTCGCGGCGATCCCACTGGCGGCGCTGGGCTTGCTGAACCCGATGATCGCCGGCGCGGCCATGGCGTTCTCCTCGGTTCTGGTGGTGACGAACAGCCTGCGCCTCAAGCGCTTCCACTGATTCCGCTCATCTCGCCCAAACCGACGATTCGCAGAAGAACTGCGAGACAAGACCCGCATTTCGTCGACTTCGGCGACAGGGTGACGCTCGTCACGAACCGGTTGGTACAAAGTGCGAAATCTGTAACACTGTTGCACATGACGGATCTTGCCGAATCCCAGTCGGCCACCGACGCCCTGCCACTGGGCCCGCAGTCACTGGTCTGGCGCTACTTCGGCGACAACCGGATGTTCCTCATCGGCCCCCGCCCGGCGGTGCTGCAGAACATGCTCGCCGAACTCGGCCAGGGTGTGCTCGACCATTCGGTGTGGTTCGCCGACACCGCGGCCCGGATCAAACGCTCGTTGCCGCCGATCTTCATGACCGTCTACGGCAGTGAGGACGACAACGCCGGCACCCGGGTCCGCGACTTCCACCACAACATCAAGGGCGATATGCCCGACGGAAGCCGCTATCACGCACTGGATCCCGACACCTACTACTGGGCGCACGCCACCTTCTTCGATCAGGCCCTGTACTTCGCCGACACCTTCGTCAAGCGCCTCTCCCGCGAGGAGAAGGAGCAGATGTATCTGGAGTCCAAGACCTGGTATCGCCGCTACGGCGTCAGCGACCGCCCGATGCCCGCCGACTACGCCGAGTTCGAGCGCTACTGGGACCGGATGATCAACGAGGTGCTGGTCGCGCACCGCACCGCCGCGTACGGAGTCGGCTACGTAACCAAGGGATTCCCGCGGCCCAAAGCCGTCAACCCGATCGTCTGGCGGCTGGTGGCGCCGATCTTCAACCCCGTCGCGGCGTTCCTGACCACCGGTGGGATGCCGCCGCGCACGCGCGAGATTCTCGGCCTGCCGTGGAGCGAGCGCAAGGAACGCAACTATCAGCGCTTCGCGGCGTTCTGGCGCTCGCGTCCGGTCAACTGGCTGTGGGATCATCTACCGATGAACATCCGATACAACGGTTACGCTGCAAAGGGTTTCGCGCAGGCGGGGCATGCCTGACCAGTCGACCGAAGCGATCCTCGACGCCGCGCTCGTCGAGTTCGACCAGCATGGCATCCGCCGGGTCGCCCTGGATGACGTCGCTCGCCGGGCCGGGGTGAGCCGAACGACGATCTACCGTCGCTTCGCCAACAAGGACGACCTGGTGGCCGCGGTGATGGACCGGGAAAACCTGCGGTTGTTCCACGACATCGCCGAAGACTTGAAAAGTGCTCGCCCGCAGTCAAATTACTACGTCGAAGCGTTCACGCAGGCGATCCTGCGAACCCGGCGGCACCGGGTGCTCAACCGCATGGTCGTCGACGAGCCGGCCCTGACGCTGGAGCTGGCCCGATTGCACTACGGTGCCGCGGTGCAGCGCATCGAGGCGGCGCTGCAGGTGATCTTCCCGCCCGGCTTCGCCGACCGGATCGGACCGCAGGCCGTGCATGAACTCGCTGACAACATCTGGCGCTACGCGATGATGGCGATGCTGTTGCCCAGTCCGGTACCCCTCGAAACCGCCGACGAGATAAGAGCGTTCGCCACCAAGCATTTCCTGCCCAGCCTGCCCGAAGCCCTGCGCGCAGTGCCGGTCTAGTTATTGCTGGTGCAATCCAGATCCACGTAGGCGGTGGGCATCGATTGATGCACGCCGGTGACGGTGCATTGCGAAAGCCCGCCGCTCGGCTGGCCGTTGAGCTGAACGTCGTAGCCCTGGCCTTGCAATTGGCTGATGACGTCTGGTGCCGAACCCGTGCCCGACGAGGACGCGATGTGCGCGACGCTGATGAGTGCTGCTCCAATGATGTTGCTGTACATACCTTTAGATAGGCGCCCGGGTTACAGCTCTCAGGTCGTCTGCGGTGGCGGCGCAAGCACCTCCACGACACCGTTGCGCTCGCGGACCTCGAAGTGTGGCAACGGTTTCGGGGCGATCGGCAGGGCGTGCGTGACGACGCTGCCGGCCGGCGAGAACGACGTCGAATGACATGGGCAGCGCAGCCGGTCGTCACCCTGGTCGAACCACAGTTTGCAGCCCTGGTGGGTGCACACACCGGACACGGCGTCGACCCGGCCGTTGACCCGGCGGACGAATCCGTTGACCGAGCCCAGATCGAACGCGCGCACCGCCCCTTCGGTGAGGTCGGCACTCGCCGACACGGTCTGCCACGCACCGTCGGTAGGCACCAGATCCGCCTGGGCGACTTGCTGTTCGGCGCTGTGCGGCCGGATCACCAGCCGATCGACCGACACCCCGGCCACCGCGGCCGTTGCCGCTGCGGAGGTGCCGACGATCACCTGCCGGCGGGTGGCCGACATTCCCCGTTCAGCGGGTGGCGTACTCGTCGACGGTGCCGGGTCCGATGACATTTCCGCGGCCAGCCGGGCCTTGAGCCCGCCGACGAACTCCGGCCGGGGTTCGCCGGCGTCCTCGCGGGCGGCGGTGAGCTCGATCGCGGTGCGCAGCTGCGCTGCCTCGAACTCGTCGGGGGTGAAGCCCTTCGGCTGCCGCCCGGCCAGCATGTCGTCGATGTAGTGGCGAAGGTCGCGGCGGGTCATCTCAGTGCCCCTTCGCTGATCTGTGCGGCCAGCCGTAACGCCCGATGCTGCAACACTTTTGCGTTGGCGATGCTGATGCCGAGCGTACTGGCCGCCTCCCGCACCGAACAGCCTTGGAGGAAACGCAGTTCCAGCACCCGGCGGTAGTTGTCGGGCAGGGCGCCGAGCAGCGCGGCGACGCGCTGAGGGGCGGTGCTCGGCGCGGCGGGACCGAACGCGGTGGTCGGCACATCCTCGATGGTGGTGATCTCGGTGCCCAGCGTGGCCCGCCAGTGCGCGGCCAACACGGTTCGGGCGGTGGCCCGAAGGTAGGCGCGCACCTCGGCGATGCTGGCGGTCAAGCGCAGCGGCCGCATCGCGGCCAGGAATACCTCGGAGGTCAGGTCTTCGGCGTCGGCGCGGTTTCCCACTCGACCGAAAATCAGCCGGTAGACCCACGTGACGTTGTCGTCGTAGACGGCTTCCCAGTCCGGATAGCGAGCGTCGGGGACCAGTCGTAGCTCTGGTCGCGGGCGTGGATCATCCTCCGCCGCCATCATCGTGTGCCTTCCGCTCATCAATGGGAGATAGGCGGCGGGGTTACACAACCGTCCGGTGTAACCGCCGCCCTACCTCTTGATGAGACGGTCCGCGCCGCGGACTTGGTTCAGCCGAGGAGGCAGGTTCCATGCACCACACCCGTACTGCACTGGCGTGCCTGGCGGTCGTTGTCGGCGTCGCGGCATGTTCCACGCCGGCGAAGTCCCCGTCACCGACGGTCGACTTCGGGCCGAACGGCGGCACATCGGTTGGCATGCCAGGGATGTCGAACATGCCCGGCATGCCGATGTCACAGGCCACGACGACCGCGCTCGCCCCGCCGGTCGCCGGAACCGCGGTGGGCATCACCAATTTCGCGTTCACCCCGGCCACCCTCACCGTCAAGGTCGGCGACACCGTCACCTGGACCAACAAGGACGAGGAGCCGCACACCGTCGTCGCAGGAGACGGCTCGTTTCACTCACCGGGTCTGGACGCCAACGCCACCTATAGCTTCACGTTCACCAAGGCCGGCAGCTTCGACTACATCTGCAGCATCCACCCGTTCATGCGCGGCACCGTGGTGGTGAGCGCATGACCGGCGACCCGCACCAGCTGATCCGGCGCCAGCTGATCCGGCACGGTGCCTGGTTCGGTGCAGCCGTCGGACTGGCCGTCGTCGGCGGCGAGGTGCTGTCTCACGTCGCGAGCGCGCCGGCTGCCACCGACACCCGGCCCACGTTGCGGTTCGCTCAGATCAGCGACAGTCACATCGGGTTCACCGGTACCGCCAATGCCGACGTCACGGGATCCTTCGAGCGGGCCATCCGGCAGATCAACAATCTCGGGTACACCCCTGATTTCGTCATCCACACCGGTGACCTCACCCACCTGGCCACCCCGGCCCAGTTCGACCAGGTCAACCAGATGATGGCCGGCCTCAACACCCCGCACGTCTTCACCGTGCCGGGCGAGCACGACTCGGTGGACGACGCCGGGCAGAAGTACCGGTCGGTGTTCGGCGCGGGCACCCGCGGCGACGGCTGGTACAGCTTCGACATCGCGGGCGTCCACGTCATCGGGTTGGTGAACACGTTGAACCTCAAGAAGCTCGGGCATCTCGGGGCCGACCAGTTGGAGTTCATCGAGAAGGACGTGGCCTCGTTGTCGTCTGACACTCCCATCATCGTGTTCAGCCACATCCCGCTGTTCGCGATGTATCCCGACTGGGGCTGGGGCACCGACGACGCCACCCAGGCGCTGAGTTACCTGCGCCGGTTCTCGTCGGTGACGTGCCTCAACGGGCATGTCCACCAATTGTTTTCGAAGACCGAAGACAACGTCACGTTCTACAGCGCCACCACCACGGCCTACCCGCTGCCGCATCCCGGCGACGGGCCCGCACCCAAGCCGCTGACCCTGCCCGCCGGTCAGCTGAAGGATGCCCTCGGCATCCGCGAGGTCAGCTACACGCGCGGCCAGAACGTGCTCGCCCTGAAAGAGGAGACTCTGCAATGACCCGCCTGATCAACCTCGGAATCGCCGCGAGCCTGCTGGTCAGCGCGGCCAGTCACGGCTATCTCTACCTGCACGGATACTCCTCCATCCCGGCCGTCGGGCGAGGATTCCTGGTGCTGACGAGCGTTTTCGTCGCGCTGGCGATTCTGACCGCGCTCGGCGGCCCGGCATGGTTACGTGCGGTGGCGTCAGTGGCCGCGCTCGGTTCGCTGGGCGCTTTCGCGATGTCGCGCACCGTCGGGCTGCAGGGGTTCGTCGAACACGGTTGGCGGCCGGCACCGCATGCGCTGATCAGCGTGCTGGCCGAGGTGATCACCGTGGGGCTGTGCGCCTGGTCGCTGGTCAGGAGCGGGTCAGCAGTACGGCGGATTCGAACGGCAGCATCGTGAACAGTGGACGCCACGCTGCTGAAACATGATGGGCAGCTTCAGTTTTGGGCATCACCCGAGGATTGCTCACGGTGAAGGTGCGCCCGTAGCGTTTGAGCCGGCCGCCGCCGGCCGCGCTGATGTTCTTCAGCCAATCCCGGTCAGGGCCGTAGGTGAGCAGGATCGCGATGCCGTCGTCGGTGGTGAACACCGTCAAGGGGGGTGGCGTGCCGGCTAGCGCGGGGGCGCCCGTCTCGGAGAGACTCCAGGGGGTCCGGTACCGCGCCCCGGAGCGGCGTCCGACGTGTTCGAGGATCCCCATCGTCGGCACGAAGCCGGCCCACAGCCGCTGCACCGGATTGGTGACGTACCGGTTGAACCTGGCCAGCCATTGCGGCAGTTGCATCATCCGATCAAACTCGCAGCGATGGCTTACCTCAAGCCCCCGTGGTTCACCGCCATCCCGTCGTGATCTTGGACACCAAATTCGGTGCGGCAAGGTTCAGCGCCACTGGACTCCCGGTACCGGAACGCTCGTCGGCCCTGACGGCCTACCGCCCCAAAGCCGGCAAGACGGTCGACGGCTACCTCGTCAAGCTGCGACCGACCCCGCTGACCACCCGGTTTTCTCGCTCGAACCGGTGTGAGTACTGCCCGAATCCCGACTCCTACACCCTGTAGTTGAGCATGCGCGCAGTCTGGGACACTGGTGGCCATGAGCAGTACGGATCAGGCCGCCTCCACGGCGGCATCAGCCGGGCTGTTCGCCGACGCCTGCGCAGTCATCCCCGGCGGAGTGAACTCGCCGGTCCGGGCCTTCAACTCCGTCGGCGGCACGCCTCGCTACATCACCTCCGCCACGGGCTACTGGCTGACCGACGCCGACAGCAACCGCTACATCGACCTGGTGTGCTCCTGGGGACCGATGATCCTGGGGCATGCGCACCCGGCCGTCGTCGAGGCAGTCCAGCGCGCCGCGGCCAACGGGCTGTCGTTCGGTGCGCCCACCCCCGGTGAGACCGAGCTGGCCGCCGAGATCATCGCCCGGGTGAAACCGGTCGAACGGGTGCGCCTGGTCAACTCCGGCACCGAGGCCACCATGAGCGCGGTGCGCCTGGCCCGCGGCTTCACCGGCCGCTCCAAGGTCATCAAGTTCTCCGGCTGCTACCACGGCCACGTCGACGCGCTGCTCGCCGACGCCGGTTCAGGCGTCGCCACCCTGGGCCTGCCGTCCTCGCCGGGGGTCACCGGCGCCACGGCAGCCGACACGATCGTGTTGCCCTACAACGACGTCGCCGCGGTGGAGGAGTCCTTCGCCACGTTCGGCGACACCATCGCCGCGGTCATCACCGAGGCGTGCCCGGGCAACATGGGGGCGGTGCCGCCGCTGCCCGGCTACAACGCCGCACTGCGGCGCATCACCGCCGAGCACGGCGCGCTGCTGATCGTCGACGAGGTGATGACCGGCTTCCGGATGAGCCGAAGCGGTTGGTACGGAATCGATCCGGTCGACGCCGACCTGTTCACCTTCGGCAAGGTGATGAGCGGCGGCCTGCCGGCCGCGGCATTCGGCGGCCGCAGAGACGTGATGGAACGGCTGGCTCCGCTGGGGCCGGTGTACCAAGCCGGCACCCTGTCCGGGAACCCGGTGGCAGTGGCCGCCGGACTGGCCACGCTGCGCAACGCCGACGACGCGGTCTACGCCGCCCTCGACGCCAACGCCGACCGGCTGGCGAGCCTTCTCTCCGATGCGCTCACCGAAGCCGGTGTGGCTCATCAGGTTCCGCGGGCCGGCAATTTCTTGTCGGTGTTCTTCACCGACTCACCGGTCACCAACTTCGCTGAAGCGAAGGCCAGCGAGACCTGGCGGTTCCCGGCGTTCTTCCATGCCTTGCTCGACGCCGGGGTGTACGCCCCGCCGAGCGCCTTCGAAACCTGGTTCGTCTCAGCCGCACTCGATGACGCCGCCTTCGACCGAATCGCCGGAGCCCTTCCGGCGGCGGCACGCGCGGCCGCAGGAGCCAAGCAATGACCGAACGGACCGTTGTCCACGTGATGCGCCACGGCGAGGTTCACAACCCAGAGGGCATCCTCTATGGGCGTCTTCCCGACTTTCACCTCTCGGACCGTGGACGCGCGCAGGCGGCCGCGGTGGCCAGCTGGCTGGCTGCCCGCGACGTCACCTACGTGGTGGCCTCACCCCTGGAGCGCGCTCAGGAGACGGCCGCGCCGATCGCCGCGCACCACGGCTTGGCGATCGACACCGACGACGAACTCATCGAGTCGCACAACGTGTTTCAGGGCGAGAAAGTCTCCCCGGGTGACGGCGCGCTGCGTGACCCTCGTAACTGGTGGCATCTGCGCAACCCGCGCACCCCGACCTGGGGGGAGCCCTACCGGGAGATCGCCGAGCGGATGCGGCGCGCGGTGGACCGGGCCCGGATCAAGGGCGCCGGGCACGAAGCGGTCTGCGTCAGCCACCAGCTGCCGGTCGAGACGCTGCGCAGGTCCATGACCGGTGCTCAGCTGCACCACTTTCCGACCCGGCGGCTGTGCAACCTGGCATCGTTGACGTCGTTCTATTTCGATGGGGACGAGTACGTCGGCTGGGGATACGCGGAGCTCGCCGGGCAGTGAAGCGGCTGTTGGTCCTCCTGGTGGCGGCGACGGTGTTGGTCGGCTGCTCCACCGGTGACGACGCTGTCGCTCAGGGTGGGACGTTCGAGTTCGTCGCTCCCGGCGGCAAGACCGACATCTTCTACGACCCGCCGAGCAGTCGCGGCACCCCGGGACCGCTGTCCGGTCCCGAGCTGATGGCCCCCTCGAAGACCGTGTCGCTGAAGGACTTCGAGGGAAAAGTCGTCGTGATCAACGTGTGGGGCCAATGGTGCGGGCCGTGCCGGTCCGAGATCACCCAGCTGGAGCAGGTCTACGCCCAGACTCGTGATCAGGGCGTGGCGTTCCTCGGGATCGACGTGCGGGACAACGACATCACCGCGCCTCAGGACTTCGTCGTCGACCGCAAGGTCACGTTCCCGTCGATCTACGACCCGGCGATGCGCACCATGATCGCGTTCGGCGGCAAGTATCCCGCCACCGTGATCCCGTCGACGGTCGTGCTCGACCGGCAACACCGGGTCGCCGCGGTGTTCCTGCGCGAGCTGCTGGCCGAGGACCTGCTGCCGGTGGTGCAGCGGCTGGCGGCCGACCCGAAACCGGCTGCACCATGACCGGTTTCGCCCAGACCGCCGCCGCGGGCCCGTTGCTGCTGGCCCTCGGTGTCTGCGTGCTCGCCGGGCTGGTGTCGTTCGCCTCGCCGTGTGTGGTTCCGCTGGTTCCCGGCTATCTGTCGTACCTCGCGGCGGTCGTCGGCGTGGACGACACGTCCGGTCCGGTGGCTGTGCGGACGCAGCGCCTGCGGGTGGCCGGCTCGGCGCTGCTGTTCGTCGCAGGATTCACCCTGGTCTTCGTGCTCGGCACCGTGGCGGTACTGGGGATGACCACCACGTTGATCACCAATCAACTTGTGCTGCAACGTGTCGGGGGTGTGCTGACCATCGTCATGGGGCTGGCGTTCATCGGCTTCATCCCGGCGCTGCAGCGTCAGGCCCGGTTCACCCCGCGCCGGTTCGCCGGTGTGGCGGGGGCCCCGCTGCTCGGCGCGGTGTTCGGACTGGGCTGGACGCCGTGTCTGGGTCCGACGCTGACCGGGGTGATCACCGTCGCCTCGGCCACCGACGGCGCCAGCGTCGCCCGCGGTGTCGTCCTGGTGATCGCCTACTGCCTGGGCCTGGGCATCCCGTTCGTGGTGCTGGCGCTGGGATCCAGCTGGGCCGCCAACGGATTGGGCTGGCTGCGCCGGCACACCCGGACCATCCAGATCGTCGGCGGTGTGCTGTTGATCGCCGTGGGGCTGGCCCTGGTCACCGGGGCGTGGAACGACTTCATCTCCTGGGTGCGCGACGCCTTCGTGTCCGACGTCAGGCTGCCGATTTGAGATCCGTCGTCACGTTGATCCGCACCCTCTGGCGGGCGCTCACCTCCATGGGTACCGCTCTGGTGCTGCTGTTCCTGCTCGCTCTCGCCGCGGTGCCCGGTGCGCTGCTGCCCCAGCGCAGCCTGAACGACGCCAAGGTCGAGCAGTACATCGCCGAGCACAACATCATCGGGCCATGGCTCAACCGCCTGCAGTTCTTCGAGGTGTTCTCCAGTTTTTGGTTCACCGCGATCTACGCGCTGCTGTTCATCTCGCTGGTGGGCTGCCTGACTCCGCGGATGATCGAACACGCCAAGAGCATGCGTGCCGTGCCGGTTCCGGCCCCGCGCAACCTGTCCCGGCTGCCCAAGTACGCCGCCGCCGAGGTGGTGGGGACGCAGGAGGCCGTCGCGGCGAGGATTTCCGAACGGCTCAAAGGCTGGCGACGGGTCACCCGCCAGGTGGACGGCGTCACGGAGATTTCCGCCGAGAAGGGTTACCTGCGCGAGTTCGGCAACATCGTCTTCCACTTCTCCTTGCTCGGCCTGCTGGTGGCGATCGCCGTCGGCAAGCTGTTCGGCTACGAGGGCAACGTCATCGTCATCGCCAACGGCGGCCCCGGTTTCTGCTCGGCCTCGCCGGCGGCATTCGACTCGTTCCGCGCCGGTAACAGCGTCGACGGCACCTCCCTGTACCCGATGTGCGTGCGAGTCAACGACTTCCAAGCCCACTACCTGCCCAACGGGCAGGCTCTGTCGTTCGCGTCGAACATCGACTACCAGGCCGGCGACGATCTGGCCGCCGGCACCTGGCAGCCCTACCGTCTCGAGGTCAACCATCCGCTGCGCATCGGCGGCGACCGGGTGTACCTGCAGGGTCACGGCTACGCGCCGACGTTCACCGTCACCTTCCCGAACGGGCAGAAGCGGACCCAGACCCTGCAATGGCGCCCGGACGATCAGCACACCCTGCTGTCCTCGGGCGTGATCCGCGTCGACCCGCCCGGCGGCATGTACCCCGACCCCTCGGAGCGGCGGAAGCACCAGCTGGCGATCATGGGCCTGTTCGCGCCCACCGCCGAACTGGACGGCACCCTGCTGTCGTCGAAGTATCCGGCGGCCAACGACCCGGCGGTGGCCATCGACATCTACCGCGGCGACACCGGGCTGGACACCGGCCGACCCCAGTCGTTGTTCACGCTCGACCCGCGGCTCATCGAGCAGAAGCGGCTGACCATGGTCAAGCGCACCAACCTGCGCCTTGGCGAGGACGTGCGCCTCGACGACGGCACCGTGGTGCGGTTCGACGGCGCCACCCCGTTCGTCAACCTGCAGGTTTCGCACGATCCCGGACAGGTGTGGGTGCTGGTGTTCGCGATGTCCATGATGGGCGGCCTGCTGGTGTCGCTGATCGTGCGCCGGCGGCGCGTGTGGGCGAGGATTTCTGGTGGCGGCGGGCAGGAGCGCAGCCCGGGGATGGATTTGGGTTCGAGCGGTACGGTGAACGTCGAGCTGGGCGGTCTGGCCCGCACCGACAACTCCGGCTGGGGCAACGAGTTCGAGAAGCTCACCGAACGGATGTTGGCGGACCTGCCGGAGCCGTCGAAAGAGAAGGTCTGAGCATGAATACCGAGCACATCGACATCGGGCTGGCCCGCTACTCCGATTGGGCCTTCACGTCGTCGGTCGTCGTCCTGGTCTTGGCGCTGCTGCTGCTGGCCGTCGAACTCGCCTACAGCCGCGGACGCAAGGTCGAGGCCCGCGAGATGGTGTCGGCCGGGGTCGCCGCGGACAGTGACCGCCCCGGCGTCGTCGTCGACAAGCCACGGCGCTCCGCCGATGAACGCATCGGCACAGCCGGCCTGTCGCTGGTGTACCTCGGCATCGCCTTGCTGTTCGCCTGCATCGTGCTGCGCGGTCTGGCCACCGCCCGCGTGCCGTGGGGCAACATGTACGAGTTCATCAACTTGACGAGCTTCTGCGGTCTGATCGCGGCGTCGATCGTGCTGCGCAAACCGCAGTACCGCGCGCTGTGGGTTTTCGTACTCGTTCCTGTGCTCATCCTTCTGACCGTCTCGGGCCGCTGGCTCTACACCAACGCCGCGCCCGTGATGCCTGCGCTGCAGTCCTACTGGCTGCCGATCCACGTCTCCGTTGTCAGCCTCGGCTCGGGTGTGTTCCTGGTCGCCGGTGTGGCCAGCATCCTGTTCCTGCTGAAGATGTCATCACTGGCCGATCCGGGCCGAGAGGGACGGCTGGCCCAGATCGTCCAACGGCTGCCCGACGCCCAGACCCTCGACCGAATCGCTTACCGCACCACGATTTTCGCGTTCCCGATCTTCGGCTTCGGCGTCATTTTCGGTGCCATCTGGGCCGAGGAGGCGTGGGGCCGGTACTGGGGCTGGGACCCCAAGGAGACGGTGTCGTTCATCGCCTGGGTGGTCTACGCCGCATACCTGCACGCCCGCTCGACGGCGGGATGGCGCGACAAGAAAGCCGCGTGGATCAACGTCATTGGCTTCGTCGCGATGGTCTTCAATCTGTTCTTCATCAACCTGGTGACGGTCGGCCTGCACTCCTACGCCGGAGTTAGCTGACTCCAGCCGTGCGCTAGGGTTCAAAGGACCCACGAACAACCACTCGACCCGAAACGATATGTCAGGGGGAAGTGCACGTGTCCACTCCTCATGGGTCCCACCAGGGCCATGAATTAACTGATGCGACAACGGTATTCCGCGCCGAACAGCGGTTCACCGATCCGGCGACCACCGCAACCGAATCCGAACCGGACTGGCTGGCGCCGACGCCGCCGATCGGCATCCCGATGGAATCGCTGACCGCGGCCGCGCCGGTGTTCAACCAGTACGTCGCCGAGCATCCGGTGCCGTCGTACCGCCCGATGGTGCCGCCGACGCCCTATCCGGACCTGTCGACGAGCGCGCTGCTACGCCAGGTGAAGCCGCCGCCGTCCGGTGGCTGGCGCCGTTGGCTGTACCTGGCGTCGGGGAAGTTGATCAACGTCGGTGAGGGCCAGCGCGCCGCGCACCACACCAACCTCGTCGCACAGGTGAACCGTCCGCTGCAGGGCTGCTACAAGATCGCGCTGCTCTCGCTCAAGGGCGGGGTCGGCAAGACGACGATCACCGCCACCCTGGGCGGGACGTTCGCCACCATTCGCGGCGACCGGGTGATCGCGGTCGACGCCAATCCCGACCGCGGGACGCTGAGCCAGAAGGTGCCGCTGGAAACCCCGGCCACCGTGCGTCATCTGCTGCGCGACGCCGAGAAGATCGAGCGCTACAGCGACGTCCGCGGCTACACCTCGCAGGGCCCGAGCCGGCTGGAAGTCCTGGCGTCGGAAAGCGACCCCGCGGTGTCCGAAGCGTTCAGCGCGACGGATTACGACAAGGCGCTGGCGGTGCTCGAGCGGTTCTACAGCCTGGTGCTCACCGACTGCGGCACCGGGCTGCTGCACTCGGCGATGACGTCGGTGCTGTCGCAGGCCGACGCACTGGTCGTGGTCAGTTCGGGTTCGGTGGACGGGGCGCGCAGCGCCTCGGCGACGCTGGACTGGCTGGACGCCCACGGCCATCAGGACCTGGTGCGCCGGTCGGTGTGCGTCATCAACGCCGTCCGGCCGCGGTCGGGCAAGGTCGACATGCAGAAGGTGGTGGACCACTTTTCGCGGCGGTGCCGCGCCGTATGCGTGGTGCCGTTCGACCCGCATCTGGAAGAGGGCGCCGAAATCGATCTCGAGCGGCTGAAGCCGAAGACCCGTGAGGCCCTGGTTCAGCTCGCTGCCGTGGTGGCCGACGGCTTTCCCGCCGTCGACGTGAACGAACGGTTCGGCTAGCGATGGCTAGCGCGGGTTAGCGGGGATTGTTGTCGCCGTGGCTGAGTCGCCACAGGAAGTCGGGATCGTCGTCGGGGCCGACAACCCTGGTCTTCGGCCGGTGCGCCTGGGCGCGAACCGCGCGCCAGCCGACATAGACCGCGGCGGCGATGATCAGAACCAACAGCAGGTACAGCACGAAAACCTCCTTTGTCCGAATATACGCGCGTCGGTAGGCTCGGCGCGGTGTCGGACAATTCGGACAACAAGACCTCGGGCGCGGGCGGTCGTTTGGTGCTCGACGTCCTCGCGTACACCCTTGCGCGGATCGCGCTGGTGGTCGTTCTGACGGCTGCGATCTACTACCTCGGCAAGCTGATCGGGATCACCGAGTTCCCGCTCATCGTGGCGTTGTTGTTCGGGATCGTGCTTGCGCTGCCGTTGGGGATCTGGCTGTTGGCGCCGTTGCGCAAGCGCGCCACCGCGAGCATCGCCGCGGTCGACGAGCGTCGTCGCCGTGACCGCGAGCAACTGCAGGCCCGGCTGCGCGGCAAAAAGTCGACCGACTAGCCGAACGCCAGCGCCAGCGCCACCGCGATCGACCAGACCAGCATTGTCAGGCCGGTATCGCGCAGCACCGGGATGAGCTCGCGACCGCCGAGGCCGCGGCGTACCGGCCCGGCCGCACGCAGGGCCAGCGGTGCGGCGATCAGACCGACCGCACACCACGGCGTGGCGAGCATCAGCACCAGGGTCAGCACGCCGGCCACAGCCAGCATGGACTGGTAAAGGATCCGGGTTCGGCCATCGCCGAGTCGGACCGCCAAGGTGACCTTGCCGGCCACGCGGTCGGTCGGGATGTCGCGCAGGTTGTTGGCCACCAGCACGGCCGACGACAGCGCGCCGGTCGCGACGGCCAGCGCCAGGCCGACCCAGTCGACCCGCAGCGCCTGGGTGTACTGCGTGCCCAGCACGGCGACGAGGCCGAAGAACACAAACACGGCGATCTCGCCGAATCCGGCATAGCCGTAGGGCCGGGAGCCGCCGGTGTACAGCCACGCTCCCGCGATGCAGACGACGCCCACCGCGATCAGCCAGGGCGCACTGACGACGGCCAGAGCCAGCCCGGCGACCGCACCGACACCGAGGCTGACGACGGCGGCGCTCAGCACCGCGCGCGGCGACGCCAGCTTCGAGCCGACCAACCGCAGCGGTCCGGCCCGTTCGTCGTCGGTGCCGCGGATGCCGTCGGAGTAGTCGTTGGCGAAGTTGACCCCGACGATCAGCGCGAGCGAAACGGCAAGTGCCAGTAGCGCCTTCCACCACACGAAGGCGTCCAGCCAGGCCGCTGCGCCGGTACCCGCGACCACTGGCGCCACCGCGTTGGGCAGAGTTCTGGGTCTGGCCCCTTCGACCCACTGCGCGATGCTCGCCATGCCCGCAATCGTCGCACGCAGGTCAGCCCGGTTGCTCAGGTGTCGTGCGGGTACGGGGTGTCGATATTTGCTGGTCGACTAAGCGCTCCGCTGAGCAGCGATAGCTACCCGCCGATGTCGGTACCGCTTCGCTGGGGCGCGACGTTTCGGGCGTATGCCGACGATAAGCACATCAAACTAAAGTGCGGGGATTTGCCGGCGGGTCCGTCTCAGAGATAGCTGACGCCCGTGAGATGGTCCGTCCCGCTGCGGTCGTCCGAGTTCGGCCAACCTAGCACTTCGGCAAACCGGTGCTGCCGAAGAACAGACCCGTAGGGTTCTGGAATGCCGAGAAAGGCTGATCGCCTGCTCAGTCGGAGGGTGGCGGGGGCAGCACGCGGGAGTGGTTGCGCGCTTAAATAATTCACGCGTCAAGAAGGTTTGCTGACGGACCAGCGCATCGCGTTCACCTGCGACTCTCGCAGGGGCTGTGATTGCGAGCCGGACCGCCGAACTGACTGACCGGTAAGTTCTGCGCCAAATACCGCCAACTCCCGATTTCGGCTCCGGTAACTTTTGCCGCGTTCATTCCAGACCCCTCGACAGGAGTAATAATGCGCATTGCTGTGCGGTCGTCCATCGCATCCGGGGTGGCGCTGGTGGGAGCCGGTGCTGTCGCATTCGCACCGATGCAACCGGTCGCGTCACCGCTGTCGAACGTCCACATTCCGGCGGCGTTCTCCAGCGTGGAACTCACCGCGTCGTTCGATCCCGTCACCCCATGGGTTGACCTCGTCACTGCCGCAGTGAGCAATGTGTCGACGATCGGACAGGACTGGCTGGCTGACCCCGCGCCCGCGTTGCGCCAGCTCGGCACGAACTTGTTCGGCTACGGGCAGACCACCGCCACCGCACTCGGGGGCGTCGCCTCGGCGACCTATGACTACTTGACGACGACGGTGCCAGAAGCGCTCACCACCGCGTTCCAGCAGATCGCCGACGGCAACCTGTCCGGGGCGGCAGGCACGATCAACAACGCCCTGGGAACCGCCATCCTGACGATCGGGCTTCCGCTGTTCCCGGTCCTGGATATCCCCGGCAAGATGGCGGACAACTTCGCCGCTGTGGTCAAGACGGTCACCGGGCTCGCGACGGTATTGCCGGCTCTCATCGGCGTTCTCGGCCCCATCGAGGGCTCGATCCAGTCCCTCGGCGACAGCGGGCAAGCGGTGCTCGACGCCCTGGCCGCGGGGCAGACCGTCACGGCGCTGAACGCCGCCATCAACACGCTCCCGACATTCATCGGCGCTGTGATCAACGGCTACGAGTCGACGGACGGCAGCCAGTACCCGGGGCTGTTGTCGCCGCCCGATGAGAACGGCAACAACGCGGGCATCGCGTACACGCTGCTGGTCTCGATCCCGAAGGCGATCGCCACGGCGCTGGGAGCTCCGGCGGCCCCGGCGGGTGCGGCGCTCAAGCCGGCCGCGGCGAGTTCCAAGGCTGTCGCGGCGGAGCAGCCCGCAGCGGTCGAGGCCGCCTCCGGCGAGTCGTCGCAGTCCTCCGAGGCCGCCGACGCCTCGGCGACTGACACGGCGTCGGACAGCGCTGCCTCGGCGACCGTGAAGGACGGGAACAAGGTGACCCCCGGAAAGTCCGGTGTCACGAGTGCGCGGGGTGCGAAGGGCTCGTCGAAGCCGGCCGGATCGGAGACCGCAGGCGGCAAGGGCTCGACCGGGGGAGGCTCCAGCAAGGGTCACTCTGCCCGGCATGGCGCCGGCGGAGCCGACTAGTCCGACTTCAGCAGTACTGACGAGGTAGATGGCAGCCCCCGCGGCGACGCGGGGGACTCGCCATGTCGTTCCAGGCACGCGGAGGATCTGTGTCGACACGTCGACCGGGCGACGTAGGCCGTCAATTGGTTCAACAACGCCGCCACAGGCTGGGCCTCGACGATGTCGAGGCCCATGCGTGGGTGCAGTTCGAGTCGGTCGCGATCGCATTGCACGGACTGGTCAATCGAGCCCTGCTGCACCACCACCATTTGAGTCTCGCCGACGTCCAATTGCTGAGTCATCTGAAGAGTCATGGCCCGAGTCCGATGGGTGCTCTTGCCGAGATGCTGATGGTCACGCCGAGTGCGCTCACCCAACAGATCCAGCGCCTCGAGCGGCGCCGGCTGGTCGACCGGGAGGCGAGCAGCGATGACGGCCGGCGGGTGCTCGCGACGATCACCCGCGACGGGCTCCGGCTGACCGCCGCGTCGTTGGAGACCTACGCCCGTGTGGTGCGTGCGCACTTCCTCGACGAGCTGAGCAGGAATCAGATGATCGCGCTCGGCGACGGTTGCCGGCGGATCAGCGCCCGGTTGAAGGCAGCCGATTCCACCGGGGAGCCGTCCGACAGCCAGTGATCGGCGGGATCGGAACTGCCTGCACAATGGTCGAATGCTCGGAGTAATCGGCGGCAGCGGTTTCTACACCTTCTTCGGGGCCGACGCGCGCAGCGTCAACCTGGATACGCCCTACGGTGAACCGAGTGCGCCGATCACGGTCGGCCGGGTCGGCCAGCACGAGGTGGCCTTCCTGCCCCGGCACGGCCTGAGTCATGAGTTCTCGCCGCACAAGGTGCCGTACCGGGCCAACATGTGGGCGTTGCGTGCGCTCGGTGTGCGGCGGGTGTTCGGGCCGTGCGCGGTCGGCAGCCTCACTCCCGAGCTTGGGCCCGGCGCCATCGTCGTTCCCGATCAGTTGGTCGACCGGACCCGGGGCCGGCTGGACACATACTTCGACTCCGGCGGCATCCATGTCGGCTTCGCCGATCCCTACTGCCCGACGTTGCGCTCGGCGGTGACGGGGCTGCCCGGTGTGGTCGACGGCGGCACCATGGTCGTGGTGCAGGGGCCGCGGTTCTCCACCCGCGCCGAGAGCCAGTGGTTCGCGCGCGAAGGGTTCAGCCTGATCAACATGACCGGATACCCCGAGGCGGTGCTCGCCCGCGAGTTGGAAATGTGTTACGCGGCAATTGCTTTGGTGACCGACCTGGATGCCGGCGTGGATGTCGGGGCGGGTGTTCGCGCGGTCGACGTCTTCGCGGAGTTCGAGAAGAACATGGGGCCGTTCAAGCAGTTGGTGCTGGAAGCCATCGACCAGGTGGCCTCTGACCGCGTGTGCGAGCACTGCCTTGCGCACGAAGGTGTCGAGTTGCCGTTCGACCTGCCATGAGGATCCTGCTGACCGGCGCGGCCGGGTTCATCGGTAACCGGGTCCGCGCGGCGCTGCTCGCCGACGGGCACGAGGTGGTGGCGGTCGACGTCATGCTCGACGCCGCTCACGGTCCCGGTGCCGAACTGCCCGATGACACGCACCGGGTCGATGTGCGCGACGCTGATGCCTTGGCTCCCTTGCTATCCGGGGTCGACGCGGTGTGCCATCAGGCCGCTGTGGTGGGGGCGGGTGTCAACGCCGCCGACGCGCCGTCCTATGGGAGCCACAACGACTACGGGACCGCGGTTCTGCTGGCGCAGATGTTCGCCGCCGGCGTACAGCGGTTGGTCTTGGCATCGTCGATGGTGGTGTACGGCCAGGGTGGATACCGCTGCCCGGAGCACGGTGCCGTCGAGCCGCTGCCGCGGACCCGGGCCGATCTCGATGGCGGCGTGTTCGAACATCGCTGCCCCGTCGGTGGTGAGGAACTGCAGTGGCAGCTGGTGGGTGAGGACGCGCCACTGCGCCCCCGCAGCCTGTACGCCGCCAGCAAGGCGGCCCAGGAGCATTACGCGCTGGCGTGGGCCGAATCCACCGGCGGGTCGGTGGTCGCGCTGCGCTATCACAATGTGTACGGCCCGGGCATGCCGCGTGACACCCCCTATTCGGGAGTGGCGGCGATCTTCCGGTCGTCGCTCGAGAAGGGCGAGCCGCCAAGGGTTTTCGAAGACGGCGGCCAGATGCGAGATTTCGTGCACGTCGACGACGTCGCGGCGGCCAATGTGGCGGCCGTGCGCTCGGAGGCGGGTGGTTTTCTGGCGGCCAACGTGTGCTCGGGGCGGCCGGTCTCGATCATGACGGTCGCCACCCGGATCTGCGAGGCGCGGGGTGGGCCGGCGCCGGTGGTCACCGGTCAGTATCGCAGCGGCGACGTCCGACACATCGTCGCCGACCCGGCCTTGGCGGCCGAGTCGCTGGGTTTCCGGGCACAGGTCGACCCGGACCGGGGGCTGCGGGACTTCGCCTTCGCGCCGTTGCGGGCGTGACCCGCGCCACAGCTCTAAATCCCTTCGCTCCGTGGCTATTTCATGGACGATGACCGCGGTCCCCGGAAGTGGTGACAATCGTCACCTTCGGCGCGGGGAGCGCTGACTGGACCGCGCGAAAGTGGCAGAATCTGGATCGGTTCCAATTTAGCTATTCAAGGAGTGGTGACGATCATGGCTCTGTTGACGATCGGGGATCAGTTCCCGGCTTACGATCTCAAAGCGGTTGTCGGGGGTGACCTGTCGAAGGTCAACGCCCAGCAGCCCGACGATTACTTCATTCAGGTGACCAGCTCGGACAGCCCGGGCAAGTGGCGCATCATCTTCTTCTGGCCCAAGGACTTCACGTTCGTGTGCCCCACCGAGATTGCCGCGTTCGGCAAGCTCAACGACGAGTTCGAGGACCGCGATGCCCAGGTGCTCGGGGTGTCGGTGGACAACGAGTTCGTCCACTTCCAGTGGCGCGCGCAGCATGAGGATCTCAAGAAGCTGCCGTTCCCGATGGTGTCCGACCTCAAGCGCGAACTCGCCCTGGCCACTGGCGTGCTCAACGCCGACGGCGTGGCCGATCGTGCCACGTTCATCGTCGACCCCAACAACGAGATCCAGTTCGTCTCGGTGACCGCCGGATCGGTCGGCCGCAACGTCGACGAGGTGCTGCGGGTGCTCGACGCGCTGCAGTCCGACGAGCTGTGCGCCTGCAACTGGAAGAAGGGCGACCCGACCATCGACGCCGGCGAGCTGCTGGCCGAGGCGGTCTGAGCATGAGCATCGACGCCGTCAAAGAGGCATTGCCCGAGTACGCCAAGGATCTCAAGCTGAACCTGGGCAGCATCGTCCGCTCGACCGAGCTGACCGAACAGCAGCTGTGGGGCGCGCTGGTGGCGACCGCCGCGGCGACCAAGTCCGAGCGGCTGCTGCGCGAGGTGACCGAGGACGCCCTGGATGTGCTGTCCGAGGAGGCGTATCACGCCGCGTTGGGCGCCGCCGCGATCATGGGGATGAACAACGTCTTCTACCGCACCAAGCATCAGCTCGACGGTCGCTACGACGATCTGCGGGCCGGGCTGCGGATGAACATCATCGCCAACCCCGGCGTGGCGAAGGTCGACTTCGAGCTGTGGT
Organism: Mycobacterium sp. ELW1; assembly: GCF_008329905.1. NCBI lineage: Bacteria > Bacillati > Actinomycetota > Actinomycetes > Mycobacteriales > Mycobacteriaceae > Mycobacterium > Mycobacterium sp. ELW1. The sequence goes on from NZ_CP032155.1 coordinate 871,249, forward strand.
CGCTGGCCGTGTCCGCGATCAACGGATGCGATCAGTGCCTGGCCGCCCACGAGAAGGAGCTCCGCGACGCGGAGGTGTCGCGGACCTCGATCTTCGAGGCCATCAGGGTCGCGTCGATCGTGTCCGGTGTCGCTCAGGCCCTGCTCACGGCGCAGGCGCTCGCCACCGCCTGATCACATAGCGGCTCGACTCCCTTCCCAACCCGGTGGTTGGTCGGGAAGGGGGTCGAGCGCATACTGGGCCGGTGAAGACTGAGATCTGCGACCAGTTCGGCATCGACTTCCCCCTGTTCGCCTTCAGCCATTGCCGCGACGTCGTGGCCGCGGTGACCAATGCGGGCGGCTTCGGCGTGCTCGGTGGCACTGCCTACACCCCCGATCAGCTCGATCAGGAGCTCACCTGGATCGACGAGCAGGTGAAGGGCAAGCCGTACGGCGTGGACATCATCGTGCCCGCCAAATTCGAGGGCAAGGGTGAGAACCTGTCGTTCGGTCAGCTCGCCGACCGCATCCCCACGGATTTCCGCGAGTTCATCAACGAACTCCTCGCCGCCCACGACATCGACGTCAGCGATCAGCCGCGGATGGCGGCGTCGTCGCTGAGCGGGGACACCGGCGCCAGCCTGCTCGACGTCTCGCTGAGCCATCCGATCAAGTTGATGGCCAACGCACTCGGCGTCCCGCCGGATTACATGATCGAGGCAGGCAAGCGGACCGGCATCCCCGTCGCGGCGCTCGTCGGCGCCAAGGAGCACGCGATCAAACAGGTCAACGCCGGCGTCGACCTCATCGTCGCGCAGGGCACCGAGGCCGGCGGTCACTGCGGTGAGGTGACCACGCTGGTACTCATCCCCGAGGTCATCGAGGCGATCGAGGCGATCGGCAAGCCGGTGCCCGTGCTCGCAGCGGGCGGGATCGTGACCGGCCGGCAGATGGCCGCGTCCGTCGCACTCGGTGCCGCCGGTGCCTGGACGGGTTCGGTGTGGCTGACCACCGAGGAGGCCGAAACGGCCCCGTACACGGTGCAGAAGTTCCTGGCCGCGACGTCGCGGGACACGGTCCGGTCGGCCGGCCGCACGGGAAAGCCGTCGCGCCAACTGGTTTCGGATTGGACCGACGCATGGGCGCCGCATGAGGGCGGTCGCCAACCGCTGCCGCTGCCGCTGCAGAACATGATCGCCGAGCCGGTGTTGCGCCGGATCGACAAGCTCGCCGAGGGCGGCCATCCAGGTGCTCAGGCGTTGGCGACCTATTTCGTCGGCCAGGGCGTCGGACTGATGAACAAGGTCAAGCCCGCCCGCGAGGTGGTTCTGGAGTTCATCGAGGACTACCTGGCCGCCGCCGAGCGGCTCAGCAGGTCACTCAACGACTGATCTAGAGCCCCTTCGGCGCGGCCTTCACCGCTTGCACGTTGTCGGGGTCGCCGTCGAAGGCGACGTGGGCCGGCCGTCCGGTCGAGAACAGCAGCAGCTCCTCGGGAGCGCCGGTCACCGTCACGGCCGGGCCGTGGCCCGCGGTCAGCACGGTTTTGCCGTCGGGGGTGCGCAGCTGCACGCGGGCCGGCATCTTGGCCAGCGTCAGCCGGGCCATCATTCCCAAGGTGCGCCGCAGCTTTCCGGCCAGTTCCGCGTCGAGCACCCGCGGCTCCCAGTCCGGCTGGGCGCGGCGGATGTCCTCGTGGTGGATGAACATCTCGGCGACATTGGCCACCGAATCGACCAGCTTGAGCGGTGAGTACAGCGGCGGTCCTGCGGCCACCTTGTCCACCAGGTCGTCCCATTGCGTCTGGCCGGCCACCGCGTCCTGCACCTTGGCGGTATGCCCGGCGAACAGCGGAATGAGAATTCCGGGCGCCGCATCGACGCGATACTCGCGAACCATCAAGTGCGCGGCGAGGTCTCGAGCCGTCCAGCCTTCACACAAGGTCGGCGCGTCTGGTCCGACGTCACGCAGGGCGGCGACGAGGGCGGCACGTTCACGCTGGGCTACGGACATCTTGATCAGGCTACGCCCAGACCGACGTTTCGCAGAAAAAGATCGAGTGGATCGCTGTGCAACGTCGATCTCGGCGAACGGCGTCACTCCGACTTCGGTAGCCGGACCTCGAACCGGGCCCCGTTCGCGGTGTTGTGCGCCGACAGCGTGCCGTGGTGTGCATGCACCAACCCGGCCGCGATCGCCAAACCTAGGCCGGAGCCGCTGGGCAGCGATGAATCCTCACGCGGCACACGACCATTCGACCCGCGATAGGCGACGTCGAACACCCGCGGCAGGTCCGTCTCGTCGATGCCGACGCCGGTGTCGTCCACCCGGGCCCACGCTCCGCCCGCGTCGCTGCCGAGCGCCAATGTCACCGCCCCACCGGACGGGGTGTGGGCAATCGCATTCGCCACCAGATTGGACAGCACCCGCACCAGCGCCCGATCACTGCCGATCACCCGGACCGGGTCGGCCGGTACCGACGCGGTCAGGTGCACCCCGGCCCGCTCCGCGGCGATCTTGTGGGCCGCGATCACGTCGTCGACGACCTCGTCGAGGGCCACCTTTTCGTATGGCGCGTGGACCGCTCCGGCGTTGATCTTCGACATCTCGAACAGATCGTCGACCATCTCGGAGAGCCGAACCGATTCGTGTTCAATGTGTTTGGCCTGCACCCGCACCTCGTCGTCGCTGACCACCCCGTCGGCGATCGCTTCGGCCAGTGCGCGGATACCGGCCAGCGGCGTGCGCAGGTCATGGCTGACGAACGCCACCAACCGGCGTCTGGACTGTTCGGCCATCCGTTCGGCGTCGTGAATCTCCCTCTCCCACACCGTCCGGCGGGCCTGATAGCGGGCCAGCATCACCGCCGCGGGAAGTGTCACGATCGCCACGATCAGCAGCACGACGGCGATCGGCGCGAACGTGCTGGTGATCATGAAGCGGCTGGCGCCCAGCACGCCGGTCAGGGTCGCCAGCGTCGGGATCAACACCAGGGCCGCCATCGTGACCGTCATCGACCAGGACCGGGCCAGCCGGATCACCAACGCGCCCAACAGGACTACGGGCAGCGAGCAGGCCAGCGCAAGTACCGCGATCTGGGCCAGATCATGCGGTGGCACGGTCACCGCCGCCGGCTTCACCGCGCCACAGGTACCCACGGCCCCAGACCGTTTGTACGCGGTGATGATCGCCGAGCTTGGACCGCAAGCGCTTGACGTGCACGGTGACCGTCGACAGGTCACCGAAGTCCCAATGCCACACCTGTTGCAGCAACTCCTCGCGGGAGAAGACGGTGTCGGTGTGCGTCAGGAAGAACAGCAGCAGATCGAATTCGCGGTTGGTCAACCCCACCGGCTTGCCGTCGATCTGCACGGCACGCGCCGCGGTCGACACCGTCAGGTCACCGACGGTCATCTCCAGCGGGAGCGCAGATGCGGGGGCCGGCGCGCGCCGCAGCACCGAACGCACCCGCAGTGCCAGCTCGCGCGGGCTGAACGGCTTGGTCAGGTAGTCGTCGGCGCCGGCTTCCAGCCCCGCGATGCGGTCTTCCTCCTCGCCGAGCGCGGTCAGCAGGATCACCGGAATACTGAAGTCGCCCTGCTGCCGCAGGGTCCTACACAGCGACAGACCGTTGGGTCCGGGCATCATCACGTCCAGCACCGCCACGTCGATCCGCTGGGTTCCCAGCACCCGCAGCGCCTCGCTTCCGTCGCCTGCCACCGCCACTTCGAGGCCGTCGCGTTCGAGGTATCGGCGCACCACGTCACGGACGACGGTGTCGTCGTCGGCGATGAGCACACGTGCGGGCATAGGAAAAGGTTAGCCAACAGCAGCCTTCACCTGCAGCAACGTCACGATTTTGTCATTCCCTCACGCGCAGATTCGGCAATGCTCGCCTAGGTTGGCTCCTATGCCCGACTGTCCGGTCACGGTGGTGCTGCCCTGCCTCAACGAAGCGGATTCGCTGCCCACCGTGTTGACCGCCATGCCGGCCGGTTATCGCGTGCTGGTCGTGGACAACAACAGCACCGACGGCACCGCGCAGGTCGCTGAGCAGCACGGCGCGGACGTGGTCCACGAGGCCCGGCCGGGCTACGGATCCGCCGTTCACGCCGGGGTGCTGGCGGCGACGACGCCCATCGTCGCGGTGCTCGACGGCGACGGTTCGCTGGACCCTGCCGATCTGCCGCGGCTGGTCGCCGCGCTGGAGGACGGGGCCGACATGGTGACCGGCCGGCGCCGTCCGCTGCCCGGGGTGACATGGCCCTGGCATGCCCGTTTGGGTACCGCGGCGGTGTGTTGGCGGTTGCGGACCCGGCATCGGCTGCCGGTCCACGACATCGCGCCGATGCGGGTGGCCAAGCGTGACGCGTTGCTGACGCTCGGGGTTGTCGACCGCCGTTCGGGGTATCCGCTCGAATTACTGGTCCGTGCCGCTGCCGCGGGATGGCGAGTAGTGGAGGTCGACGTCGACTACGGCCCGCGGGTCGGCGGCAAATCGAAGGTCAGTGGGTCGGTGCGAGGAAGCTTCACCGCCGCCGTCGATTTCTGGAAGGTCATTTCGTGACACCGAGCCCGGGACCGTTTCCGGTCACCATGCTGGTGGTGGCCAAAGCGCCGATACCCGGGCTCGCCAAAACTCGACTGGCCGTCACGGTGGGGGACGGGGCCGCCGCCGATATCGCCGCCGCCGCGCTGCTGGACACCCTCGACGCGGTGGCCGCGACCCCGGTCACGCATCGGGTGGTCGCGATGACCGGCGACCTGGAGCAGGCCTGCCGGGCCGGCGAAATACATGATCGGCTTGCCGACTTCACCGTGATCGCGCAACGCGGTGACGGCTTCGCCGACCGGCTGGCCAATGCGCACTCCGACGCCGCGATGGTCCGGCAGCCGGTCCTGCAGATCGGGATGGACACCCCGCAGGTGAGCGCGCAGCTTCTCACCGGCTGCGCCCGCCGGCTGCTGGAGGTTCCGGCCGTCCTCGGGATGGCGCGCGACGGCGGCTGGTGGGTGCTGGGGGTGGCCGACGGCGCGAGCGCCGAGTGTCTGCGCGGTGTGCCGATGTCGCAGTCCGACACCGGCGCTGTAACGCTTGCCGCGCTGGAGCACACCGGTATTCCCGTGACCCTCGTCGAAGAATTGCACGACGTCGACACCGTCGACGACATCCCTGTCGTCCGCGCTGCCTGCTCGTCCACGAGCCGGTTCGCCCAAGTCACCCGAGGACTGTGAATGCTGGGACAGCTGTACGACGACGCCCTCGACGGCGAGCGATGTTGGTTGCGCCACGGTGACGGTCGTCGTCACCCGCTTCCGGTGCGCAGCTGGTTGGGGGGTCAGGATGCCGACAGTGAGTTCGACGCGGCCATCGTGGCGCTGTGCGATGGTCCGACGATCGACTTGGGTTGCGGCCCAGGACGTTTGGTTGCGGATCTGATCCAGCGCGGCATTCCTGCCCTTGGTGTCGATCAGTCGCCGACGGCGGTCCGGCTGGCGCGGCGTAGCGGGGCACCGGCATTGCTGCGCGACGTATTCGAGCCGCTGCCCGGAATGGGCCGCTGGCAAACGGTCCTGCTCGCAGACGGGAACATCGGCCTCGCAGGTGATCCGCGCCGGGTCCTTCGCCGCGCCGCTGAACTGCTGCGGGCCGGCGGTCGTTGCGTGGCCGAATTCGATCCGGGGACGGTCGGGGTGCGAACCGGCTGGGTGCGGCTGGAGTCGTCACGCGACATCGGCCCCTGGTTCAAGTGGGCCTCGGTGGGTGTGGACTGCGCGGCCGCGCTGGCCGAAGAAGTCGGGTTGGCGTTGGTCGGGATTCACCCGATCGGCGGGCGTGTGGTGGCTACACTCACGCTGACGTGACGCCGCAGATGGGATCCACCACGAAGGCCACCGGCTTGCGTGGTACAGCAGTGACGGCTCGGGTCGGGGTCGCCCTCGGTGTCGCCGTGGCCGTCTGCTTCGTCACGGGATTGATCAGTCACTTCATCCAGCATCCGCAGCCGTGGTTCTTCTGGCCGACGCGCCCGGTCTGGCTGTATCAGCTGACCCAGGGCCTGCACGTGATCTCGGGCATCGCCGCGATCCCGCTGCTGCTGGTCAAGCTGTGGTCGGTGTACCCCAAGCTGTTCGAACGGCCGATCGTCGGCGGGCTGACCCGCCAGATCGAGCGAGCGTCGATTCTGGTCCTGGTGGGGTCGATGATCTTTCAGCTGTCCACGGGCGTCATGAACATCGCGCAGTGGTATGCGTTCGAGTTCTTCTTCACCACCACCCATTACGCGATGGCCTACGTCGCGGCCGGCGCGGTTCTGGTGCACATCGGTGTGAAACTGCCGGTGATCCGCCGGGCCCTCGGTGAGCCTCTCGAGGAGCCGCCGACCGGGGAGCTGCGGGTCGGTCCCAGTCGGCGGGCGGTGCTGGCCAGCACCTGGCTGGCCGTTGGTGCCGCGACGATAGTCACTGCGGGGCAGACGATTCCGTGGTTGCGGCGGGTCTCGCTGCTGGCCCCGAGGTCGGGCGACGGACCCCAGGGTGTGCCGGTGAACCGGTCGGCGTTCGCTGCCGGGGTCCTCGGTGGTGCGCGCTCGCCGGACTACCGGCTGACCATCGTCAACGGGGCCGCCGTCACGGCGATGACCATCGACGAGCTGGCAGCGATGCCGCAAACCACCCATCGGCTTCCCATCGCCTGTGTGGAGGGCTGGAGTGCCACCGCGGACTGGACCGGCGTCGTGCTCGGCGATCTACTCAAAGCCGTTGGCGCCAAACCGGATTCCGACGTCCGGATGATCTCACTCGAACCGCCCGGCCCGTATTCGCGCACCGTGCTACCCGCGCGGCACACCCGTGATTCCCAGACCCTGATCGCGTTGAAGCTCAACGGTCAGACTCTCGACCTCGACCACGGTTATCCATGCCGGCTGATCGCGCCGACCAGACCGGGTGTGCTGCAGACGAAATGGCTGTCCAGAATTGAGGTGGTGACATGACGTCCAGCCGGGTTTTCCTGGTTGCGCTCGGGCTGGCCCTCGGCGTCTACGGTGTGGTGCTGGTGGCGCAGAACTCTACCGACGTCATCATCCGCATCGTGGTGTGGGCACTGATCGGTGTGCTGCTGCATGACGCGGTGTTCGCACCGGTGTGCGTCGCCCTCGGGTTCGCCGGGCGGCGCCTACTGCCGCACAAATGGTGGACGCCGGTGCTGGTCGCCGCGCTGCTCACGGTGGTCCTGGTGCTGCTGGCGATTCCGGTCTACGACAAGCCCGGACTGCATCTGGACAATCTGACGGTGCTCGACCGCGACTACGAGACCGGCTTCTGGATTGCGCTGGCCGTGGTCTGGGGCGCAGCGCTGCTGTACCTCGTCGGCGACCGAGTGCTACCAGTTGGTCAGGACAACGTGGTTGAGCACCAACGCGCCGACGACGTTGAGGCCCAGCCACCATCGGTGGGCCCGGACCGGCAGCAGGGCACCGGCGGCGGTGAGCCACACCTCGAACGGTAGCCAGATCCGTTCGGTCTCGGCCTTCGACAGCATGGACAGGTCGGCGAACAGGATCGCCACCAGAGCGGCCAGGATCAACAGGTGCAGCCCCGACCGGCGTCTGATCGCGGCGATGTCGAATACGCGGCCGATACCGGCGACGCTGCCCAGCCCGATCGCGCACACCACCGAGGCCAGGTTGGCCCAGCTCCAGTACTGGAACGGCCGGTTCAGCGCGATCCCCTGCCAATAGCGCTGCTGCACAAGGATATAGCCGTCGAACCACCAGAAGCCGGCGATCACGAACACGCCGACCACCGCCAGTGCGCCCAGGGCTGCCGGAACCAGCACCCGAACCGCACCACGCCACGACGACGCACAGAGCAGTACGGCGAGCGCGGGCACGGCCATCAGGGCCAGGCCGTAGTTGAGGAAGATCGCCCACCCCAGCACCAGTCCGGCTGCCACGGCGACCAGCAGGGGCCGGTGTACCGTCCGGCGAACCGCCAACGCCAGCAACGCGATTCCCCACGCCGCGACACCGGCGAAATAGCCGTCGGCGGACACCGCGATCCAGATCGCGGTCGGTGCGACGGCGACGAACGGCGCGACCAGGCGCGCCGTCTGCTCACCGCTCAGCGCTCGTACCGCCACCACGATGGCCGCCGCGGCGGACGAACCGACAAGCAGGCACCACAGGCCGGCCCACGCGCCGCCGCCCAGCCCGATGCGATCGAGCCAGACGAACGTCAGCAGCGCGCCGGGCGGATGGCCGGACACGTGCGTGATCCACGAATTCGGTTGGAAATCCAGGATCCGGCTCGAGAATGTGCGGACCGCTTCCGGGATGTCGGTGATCGTCGGGACCTGATTGAGGTATTCATGCCGGGCGGTGAGCCGGCCGGCGAAGCCGCGCTGCCAGCCGTCGATCATCGCCAGGGAGAACGCCCACAGCATCGAGGTCGCCCACACCGCCAACGTCAGCGCCCGCCATGGCAGTCGCCGCGCCAGCGGGGCGCCCCAGATGACGGCCGCGGCGCCGATGAGGATCGCCGGCACGGTGCCCCAGCCGACGTGGGCGTTCCACCACCCGAAGATTGGCGCGGTGTCGGCGAAGCTCTTGATCTGGGCGGGGGAGCTGTTGATCAGCGGAGTGACGATGCCCAGATGCAGGTGCGGAACCACGAACGCCGCGACCACCAGCAGGACGCCGACGGTGACCGCGACCGCTTCTTTGCGACCGATGCTCACAAGGATCCAGCGTACGGATGTCCCGCGTCCGAGCGATTTCGGCGCGTTTACCGCCGCTGAGCGAACGTCAGCGCGCCGAAATCCCCCAGGACGACCAGTGATCGACGTCCACCGCGATCATCGGACCGTCCAGCGGAACATACTGATACTGAGGATATTTCGCGCGCAACAGGTCATAGCCGCGTTCGCATACCGGATCGTCGTGGTGGATCGCCGCGATGCCGTCGGCCCGCACCCACCACAGCTGAGACCAGTCGTCGTCGTAGTGGTCGACCAGGATGCTCACCCTGGGGTTGGCCTCGATGTTGGCCAGCCGCCGCAGCCGTTGCGTGGTTTTCGGCTTCCCGTCCACCGCTGTGTAGATGGTGGACTCGGCCACCGCGAACACGATCGGCACCACATGCGGAGGGCCGTCCGGGGTGACGGTCGCCAGCCTGGCCACCGTCGCGGCGGCGAAGCGGTCGGCGGGTTCGGTCACCCCTGGGTGGCGGGCTGCTCGATGTCGGCGCCCGCGGTGGTGGCGATGAAGTCGTCGATCAGGTCGACCACTTCCATCGGGCGTTCCACCTGGGGGAAGTGCCCGACGCCCTCCAGGACCTCGAGCCGCACGTCCGGCCGTGTCTCGTGCGCGGAGTAGGCGTGTTCGACGGGAATGATGGCGTCCTGATCGCCCCAGATGACCATCACCGGCATATCGGCGACGTGCAGCCGGTTCAACGCGCTGACGGCCTGCCCGCGGTAGTCGACCACCGAACGCAGCGTGCGCAGGAACGCCTGCCGCGTCTTGGCGTCGGCGAAGGAACTGTAGGCGTTCCAGATCTCCCCGCCGCGCGGCGAAGTGACGCCGAGCTTGCCGAACAGCGACCGCACCCGCTCGCCGGCGGCGAGCACCGGCGGCGGCGCGATGATCGGCATGATCAGCTCGGCGCCGGGCGCGGAGAGCAGTCGCAATGTCCATCCGACGTCCGGCCCCAGACCGCCGCTGTTCATCAGGATGAGGCGCCGGCAGTAGTCGGGGTGCTGATAGACGAATTGCATGGCGATGCCGCCGCCCAGCGACTGCCCCACCACGGTCGCGTGTGTCACGCCGAGTTCGTCGAGCAGGTCGCGCAGAAACACCGCGAACGCACCCAGCGAGTAGTCGCTGCGTGGCTTGTCCGAGCTGCCGTGGCCCGGCAGGTCCGGGGCGATCACCCGATATCTGCGCGACAGCGGGCGCATCATCTGGCGCCAGGTCTGAGAGCTGCCGGCCATACCGTGCAGCAGCAGGATGACGTCGCCCTGACCTTCGTCGCGATAGGCCACCTGGTCACCGTGCAGGTCGAGAAACTTCAGCTCGTCCATACTTCTCTGTCCCCTCTATGTGGCAGCGCCAACCATTGTTCACCAGCCGTAGCCGCCGGGTAGGTCACCGCCGTTGGCGAACCGGTCGCGCAACGCGCGACGGTCCAGCTTGCCGATGCCGCGCCGCGGCAGCTCGTCAAGAATGTGCAGTTCACGAGGTGCCGCCGTCGGGTCGAGCGACTCGGCGAGGTACTCACGAATGTCGTCCAGGCTGGGTTCGAGGGCCCCAGTGACAAGCACCACTGCGGCCGCCACCCGTTCGCCGAGCCGGTCGTCGTCGAGGCCGAACACCGCGCAGTCGGCGATCGCGGGGTGCTGCGACAGCACCCCTTCTACCGGTGCGGGCATCACCGTCAGTCCGCCGGTGCTGATGCCTTCGTCGACCCGGCCCAGCACGCGCAGCCGGCCTTCGTCGTCCACAGCGCCCAAGTCATCGGTCCGGAACCAGCCGGGTTCGGCGAACGGATCGGGGTCTGGCGGGTTGCGATAGCCCAGCGCCAGCGTGGGACCGCCGATCACGATGCGGCCTTCCCCCGGCTCGGCGCCGTCGTCCAGCCGAATCTGCACCCCGGTCAGCGGGATGCCGTCGTAGACGCATCCACCGGCCGTCTCGCTGGAGCCGTAGGTCCGTACCACAGTGATTCCGGCGGCCGCCGCTCCGTCGAGGACCGGCCGCGGCGCGGGCCCACCACCGAGCAGCACCGCATCGAGTTCGGCGAGTGCCGCGCTGGCCTCGGGGTCCAGCAGTGCCTTGGCGAGCTGCGTGGCGACCAGCGAGGTGTAGCGCCGGCCGGAGCCCAATTGTGCGACGGCCGTTGGCAATTGGGTGACGTCGAAGCCCGCTGAGATGTCCAGCTCGACCGGCACCGTCCCGGCCTGCAGGCTGCGCACCAGCACCTGGATCCCGGCGATGTGGTGCGTCGGCAGCGCCAGCAGCCAGGTCCCCGGGCCGCCGAGGTGGTCCAGGGTGGCAGATGCGCTGGCGATCAACGCCGCAGGAGTGAGCATCGCGCCCTTGGGCGTTCCGGTGGTGCCCGACGTCGACACCACGAGCGCGACGTCGTCGTCGATCTCCTCACCGACGCGCAGAGAGCTTGTCAGCAACTCACTTTCACGCAGGTCACCGGCGGGGATCGGAACCAGGGGAGCGTCGCGCCCATCGAGCACGCCATCCAGGGCCGCCATCAATGACTGCGCCGACGGACCGGGCGGAATGGCGAGTGCTCGCAGAGTGGTTATTCGACGTCCTCACTGTCTCGCGGATCGTCCAGCGGCCAGCCGTAGTTCGCCAGCCTGTCGTGGACCCGATCGATGTCCTCCGGAGTGGGCAACGCGTCGGTGATCTCAGTGATCAGTACCCCGATGTCGATGTGATCGAACGCGCCACGCTCGAGCAATGCGTTCGCCACTGCGATGACCTCCTCGTCGCTCAACCTCCGCCGCAGCAGTGCGAACAGCGGCACCTGGTCGGGGTGCGGGACCCCGTCGGGGTAACCGGCTTTGATCCAGGCCACGATTTTGGTGATGAAGTTGGTCACCGCAGCATCTCCCTTGCGGGGGGCGTGTAGGCGCCCTGTGGAATGCACGAAATTCTAGTCGGCATCGAATTGCCGCGCCTACGTTGTACCCCCGATGCGTCGGCCCGGAGAAACCGGAGAAGGCTGGTAGGTTAACGGCCGATGAACACCTGCGGGACGTTCGCAAATGCCCAGTTCGAGGACTTTTGGCAACTGGTCAAAAGGCCCAAACAACCAGCAGAATCTCCCTCATGAGCACGGAGATGATCATCCTGGTGTTGTTGATTGCCACGGCGCTGGCATTCGACTTCACCAATGGATTCCACGACACCGGCAATGCCATGGCGACATCTATCGCCACGGGCGCGCTCAAGCCCAAGACGGCGGTGCTGCTGGCCGGAGTCCTGAATCTCGTCGGCGCGTTCCTCTCCGTCGAGGTCGCGGTCACGGTGACGACGTCGGTCCTCAAGGTGCAGGACGCCAAGACCGGGCATCTGCTGGCCGGTATCGACGCGTCGACGGGCTTGACCATCATCTTCGCCGGCCTGATCGGCGGCATCCTGTGGAACCTGCTGACGTGGCTGTTCGGTATTCCGTCCAGCTCTTCGCACGCCCTGTTCGGCGGCCTCATCGGCGCAGGCCTGGCGGCGCTTGGCAGCAAGGGCGTCAACTGGACGGGCGTCACCCAGAAGGTGCTGATTCCCGCGATCGCGGCGCCGATCATCGCCGGCATCGTCGCCGCGGCCGGCACCTGGCTGGTCTACCGGATCACTCAGAAGGTGCTGGCGCGCCGCCGCGAGGAAGGCTTCCGCTGGGGACAGATCGCCACCGCTTCCTTGGTCGCGCTGTCGCACGGAACCAACGACGCGCAGAAGACGATGGGCGTCATCGCGCTGGCTCTGATCACCACCGGCCACCTGACCGGTGACGTGAAGAAGGACGGCCTGCCGTTCTGGATCATCCTGAGTTGTGCGCTGGCGATCGGGCTCGGCACCTATATCGGCGGCTGGCGCGTCATCCGCACCCTCGGTAAGGGCTTGGTCGAAATCGAGTCGCCGCAGGGTCTGGCCGCCGAAGCCTCTTCGGCCGCAATCATTCTCAGCTCCAGCGCTGCCGGTATGGCGCTGTCCACCACCCACGTCGCCACCGGCTCGATCCTCGGCAGTGGCGTCGGTAAGCCGGGCGCCGAGGTGCGCTGGGCCGTGGCCGGACGCATGGCGGTGGCCTGGCTGGTCACGCTGCCGGCCGCCGCGCTCGTCGGCGCACTGGCCTACTGGCTGTCCTACATCGTCAAGGACGTCAGCGGATCGCAGCTGATGGGTGACGGCCTGATCTTCGTGATCCTTGTTGCCCTGTCCTTCTACATGTGGTGGCGTGCCCAGCAGCAGAAGGTCGACCACAGCAACGTCAACGCCGACTGGGATACGTCGACCAACTCCGTGGTGCCCGCCGAAGTCCGCGCAGCCACCAAGGACGCGAAGCCGGCCGAACCCACCGCCACGGTCTGATCACCGCGACAAGCAGAAGGACACGTTGATGACGTACTTCGAAGCCATTCTCAAGGTGCTGGTGGTCGGGCTCGTCCTCGGTGCCGGCCTGCCGGCACTGTTCGCGACCGGCATGCTGGCCTACTCGTTCGGCGCCGGCGGCGAGGAAGCCGACCATGCGATCCACCGGCCGAACCCGGCGCTGAAGTTCCTGGGGATCGTCCTGTTCATCTTCGTCTCGCTGGTGATCGTGACGGCCGTCGCCTGGATCACCCGGGCGACGATCATCCATCACTTCGGCGTCGACCTCTTCCCGATGCTGAAGAAGTGAGCCTGCGATGACAATCCAACAGCCCCCGCCTTTCTCGACAGCGTCCTCGGCTGGTTGCACAAGGGATATCCGGAAGGTGTTCCGCCGAAGGACTATTACCCGTTGCTGGCGTTGCTGAAGAGGTCGCTGGCGGAGGACGAGGTTGTGCAGGCCGCCCAATCAATTCTGCGCGCAACGGATTTCGATACACCGGTGAGCGAAGAGCAGATCCGCGAAGCGGTCCGCGAGGTCATCGAGAAGGAACCCACTCCCGAAGAGCTGAACCAGGTTGCCGCACGGCTGGCCTCGGTCGGCTGGCCGCTCGAATCGCACTAGCCTCGGCTGTCGCGCCGCAGCGGGTGGTCCTCGGGGATCTGCACGAAGATCAGCGTGATCCCGTCGGGGTCGTTGACGTGCATCTCGTGTAGGCCCCACGGTTCGCGCCGGGCCTCGCGGGCGATCTCGACACCGCGGGAGGTCAGCTCCTGTTGGGTGGCGTAGAGATCGCGCACCTGCAGCCACAGCGACGCGGGGAACGGGCCTTGGGGGTTCGCGGGCGCACCGTGGCCGGCGAGTTCGATGAGCGACTGGCCGGCGTAGAACACCGTCCCGCCGCCGTATTCGCGGGCGATGGCCAGCCCGAGTGCGTCGCGGTAGAAGTCCAGTGAGCGTTCGTAATCCGCCGGCCGGAGCAGCATCCGGCTCGCAAGGATCTCCATCCGTCGTGTCTACCTCAGTTCGGCTGCAGGCGCTGACGCTTCATCGCCCGGTTCATCGCGCCGGGTGCGACGACGTCGAGCGCGCGGGCGGTGACGGCCATCCGCGGAGCGATCCGCACCGGGCGGTGCCGCGCCGCTTCGATCATCCACTGGCCGGCCTCGTCCGGGGTCAGCGCGGGAAGCCCGTCGTATTCCTTGGTCGGCGCGATCATCGGGGTGGCCACCAGCGGGTAGTACAGCGTCGTGGAATGCACGCCCTGGCCGGACCATTCGGTCTCGATGACGCGGCTGACCGCGCTGAGCGCGGACTTCGACGCGTTGTACACGCCGAACAGCGGTGAGGCTTCGCTGAAGACGCCCCAGGTGGCGACGTTGATGATGTGCCCGTCGCGGCGCTCCAACATGGCGGGCGCCAGCCCGCGGATGAGGCGCAGCGGCGAGAAGTAGTTCAGCATCATGGTGCGCTCGACGTCATGCCAGCGGTCCAGCGATTCGGCCAGTGGTCTGCGGATCGAGCGGCCGGCGTTGTTGACCAGGATGTCGACCGCGCCGACCTGCTGCGCCAGCGCGTCGACGGCGTCGAGGTCGGACAGGTCGCACGGGATCGCGGTCGCGGATCCGCCGGCGTCGGTGATGCGGTCGACGACCTCGGCGAGCAGGTCCTCGCGGCGGGCGACCACGATGACCTCACACCCTTCGGCCGCGAACAACTCCGCGCCGGCAGCGCCGATGCCCGATGAGGCGCCGGTGATCAGCACCTGCTTGCCGCGCAGGTCGACGGTGATGCCGGTCGGCAGGCTCAGCGGTGGTCGCATACCGGTCAGCGCGATGGCCTCGGTGATTCGGCGCAGGGGGTTCACGGCTGCTGAGTCTATGTGTGGCAGATCGGGCGCGGTTTCGTGCGCTGGGCGCACGCGAGCGCGCCGAACCTGAGGGCTCGACTAGAAGTAGCGCGGGAACGGACTCCAGTCGGGGTCGCGCTTTTCCAGGAAGGCATCCCGGCCCTCGACGGCCTCGTCGGTCATGTAGGCCAGCCGGGTGGCCTCGCCGGCGAACAGTTGCTGGCCCACCAGCCCGTCGTCGAGCAGGTTGAAGGCGAACTTCAGCATGCGTTGCGCCTGGGGTGATTTGCCGTTGATCTCCTTGGCCCACTGCACGCCCACGCTTTCCAGCTCGGCGTGGTTGACCACCTCGTTGACCGCGCCCATGTGATGCATCTGCTCGGCGGTGTAGGGCCGGCCGAGAAAGAAGATCTCCCGGGCGAACTTCTGGCCGACCTGACGCGCCAGATAGGCGCTGCCGTACCCGCCGTCGAAGCTGCCGACGTCGGCGTCGGTCTGCTTGAACCGGGCGTGCTCGCGGCTGGCGAGGGTCAGGTCGCAGACCACATGCAAGCTGTGCCCGCCGCCGGCCGCCCATCCGTTGACCAAGCAGATGACGATTTTCGGCATGAACCGGATCAGCCGCTGAACCTCAAGGATGTGCAGCCGCCCGGCACGCGCCGGATCGACGGACTCGGCGGTTTCTCCCTCGGCGTACTGGTATCCGCTTCGGCCGCGGATGCGTTGGTCGCCGCCCGAGCAGAACGCCCAGCCGCCGTCTTTGGTCGACGGCCCGTTGCCGGTCAGCAGCACCACGCCGACGTCCGGCGACATCCGGGCGTGGTCGAGGGCGCGGTACAGCTCGTCGACGGTGTGCGGCCGAAAAGCGTTGCGCACGTCGGGACGGTCGAACGCCACCCGCACCGTGCCGTCGGAGACGTGCCGGTGATAGGTGATATCGGTCAGGTCCTCGAAGCCGTCGATGGCTCGCCACTGCGACGGGTCAAACGGATTGTCAGTCAAGGGTTTTGAACTCCATCACTTGAGGGGATCGAATCGGAAAACTGCGCAGCGGCCGGCCAGGGCCTCGAACTCTTCGGGCTTGCCCTCGGTGACCAGCCCGGCGTTCTTCATGAAGCTGACACCGGTCGGAACCAGGACGGGGAACTCGCGCAGCAGTGGGCGCGCCTCCTCGGGGGGCAGCTCCACGATGCGCACTGCTTCACTGCGCCGGCCTGTGCTCAGGGTGACGACGCCGGCGGCGCGGGCGTTGCGCACCCAGTCCGCGCCGGGGAAACCGCCCACCACGTACCGCTTGCCGTCGACGGTGAACGGGGTGATCGGCGTCGAGCGTGGCTTGCCCGATGTGCGCCCGGGAACGGTCAGCACCATCGGGCCTTCGGTTCCGCCGAACGGCACACCGAGCCGCATCATCAGCATGAAGATCTTGTTCATCGGCTTGAGCCACCACGGCGGCCTGATGCGCTCGGTGTCTGCCATGCCCAAAAAGGTACGCCTAGAGCCCGATACCGCGGTCGCGCAGTGCATCGATGAGACCGGTCGGACGCTCGGCGACCGGAAGCGGGTCGACCAGGATGAAGCCGCAGCCGAGGTGGCGCGCGGCGCCGTCGTTCTCCTCGCTGTCGCCGACCATCAGCGCCTCCTCGGCCGCGACACCGAGGCGCTGCAGCGCGATCTCGAAGATTCGCGGATCGGGTTTGACCGCGCCGACTTCGAACGACAGCACGAATTCGTCGGCGTCCGCCCCGGCGGTGCGAAACGCGGGCCGGATGTCGAAGGCGATGTTGGAGACGATCGCGGTACGCAAACCCTGCGCCCGAAGCGACTGCAAGACCTCGACGGTGTCTGGGTAGGGCACCCACGACGCCGGGTCGACCGCCTGCCGGTACAGCGATTCCGCATGCTGATCCGGCAGGCCCGCGTCGCGCAGTGCGTGCAGGTAGGCCTCGCGGTGCAGGGCCGGTGCGAGGTCGCGGTTGACCCACGCCCGTTGAGCCTCTTCGGTTCTCGTCACCGAACCGCCGGTCGGGTGGGTGAGGCGTTCCATCAGTTCGGCCTGCGCATGCTCGTCGACTGCGAGACGGCCGTCGTCGTCGATCAATTCCATGCCGTCAAACCAGCTGTCGTCCTCCTCGAGACGAAACAGGGTGCCGGAGAAGTCGAACAGCACAGCGCGTACGGGCATGGCCCCATGCTGCCAGTGCGCGAGAGGGACGCTGCTCAGGGCCTGGGATTGGTCCAGGTGGGATTGGTCATGCCGGGCACAGTCGAGGTCGGCGTGGGATGGTGCAGTCGGTGCTCCATCATCGACGCGCCGCGGTAGTACGCGAACGCCATGCCCAGAGCGATCAGACCTGCCAGGAACGCGAATTGCAGCGCCACCGAGACCGCTCGGGGCACGGCGGGGACCGTGATCCTGCTGCGGATGCTCGGAGCGACCCGCTCGGCCCGCGGCATCACCGGCGTCTCTTTGCCGCGCAGGAACTGCATCACCACGTCGGTGGCCCGATGGATCTGCTCACGGTCCACGTAGAGCTGGACGCCGTCTGTCGCTGCGCCTCTCAGGCCGCTCGGGCGGGCTACGTACCCGCCGATGTCGGCGTCATGCAGGAGCGCGAGAACCGGTGCCGCGTGGGCAGATTCGAGATCGGCGAGGATCACCCAGGTGTCGGCCCACACATCGTTGTCCTGGCCGCCCGGCGGCAGCCAGAACATGATGTCGCGCTCTTTGAGGTACTCGAGCGGGATAACCCGAGACAGCATCACCCAAGTATGCGCCGAACAGCTAGCCGATGGCTCGAGATGACCCTTCCCAGAACTGCGCCCGCACGGCCTTCTTGTCCGGCTTGCCCAGCGCGGTCACCGGCACCGAGTCGACGATGATCACCTGCTTGGGCGCCTGCACCGAACCCTTGCGGTCCTTGACCGCGGCCTGGATCTCCGCGGTCAGCGTGGCGACTGCGTCGTCGTCGGAGGGATGATCCGGCCGCAGCACGATCACCGCGGTGACGGCCTCGCCCCACTTCTCGTCGGGGGTGCCGATCACACACACCTGCGCGACCGCGGGATGCTCGGCGACGACGTCCTCCACCTCACGCGGGAACACGTTGAAGCCGCCGGTGACGATCATGTCCTTGACCCGGTCGACGATGAACCAGTAGCCGTCCTCGTCCTCGCGCGCCATGTCGCCGGTGTGCAGCCAGCCGTCCTTGAACGTCTTGGCGGTCTCTTCCGGCAGGTTCCAGTACCCGCCGGACAGCAGCGGCCCGGACACGCAGATCTCGCCGACCTCACCTTGTGGCACCTCGTTGCCGTCGGCGTCGAGCAGTGCGGTGCGCGCGAACAGGGTGGGCCGCCCGCATGAGGTCAGCCGCTTCTCGTCGTGGTCCTTCTTGCCGAGGTAGGAGATCACCATCGGGGCTTCGGACTGTCCGTAGTACTGCGCGAAGATCGGGCCGAACCGGCGGATCGCCTCGGCCAGGCGCACCGGGTTCATCGCCGAGGCGCCGTAGTACACCGTTTCCAGCGACGACAGGTCGCGGGTGTGCGAATCGGGATGGTCCATCAACGCGTAGATCATCGACGGGACCAGCATGGTCGCGGTGATCTTCTGCTCCTCGATCACCCGCAGCACCTCGGCCGGGTCGAACTTGGTCAGCACCACGAGCTCGCCGCCCTTGACCACGGTCGGCACGAAGAACGCCGCGCCGGCATGCGACAGCGGGGTGCACATCAGGAACCGCGGGTTCTCCGGCCACTCCCACTCGGCGAGCTGAACCGTCGTCATCGTGGTGATCGACTGAGCGGTGCCCAGCACACCCTTCGGCTTTCCGGTGGTGCCGCCGGTGTAGGCCATGCCGCCGACGTGATCGGGGGGAAGGTCGGCCGCCACCAACGGCTTCGGCGGGTACTTGGCGGCCTCGGCGATCAGGTCCACCGCGGAATCACCGAGGGCCTCGGGGACCGGGCCGAGCGTCAGCACCTGCTTGAGGGCGGGCACCTTCTCGAGCAAGCCCTGCGCCCGCTCGATGAACATCGGGTTGGGATCGATAATCAGCGACGTCACACCGGCGTCGTTGAGCACGTAGGCGTGGTCGTCCAGCGAGCCGAGAGGGTGTAGTGCCACCCGGCGATATCCCTGGGTCTGGCCGGCACCGATGATCATCAGCACCTCGGGTCGGTTCAGCGACAACAGACCCGCTGTGGCCCCGGTTCCGGCGCCGAGCGCCTCGAAGGCCTGAATGTACTGGCTGATGCGGTCGGCGAGCTCGCCCCCGGTCAGGGTGGTGTCACCCAGATGCAGCACCGGCTTGTTCTTGTTGCGCTTCAGCGCGCCGACGGTCAGGTGGCCAGAATGGAGGGGATGGCGAAGCAGCTCGTCACTCATGCGGTCCACATTAGAACGTGTTCCAGTTCGGAAGGAAGGGCGTCTCGATGACTGACGTGGGCAAGCAGCTGCGCTCGGCGATCCTCACGATGACAGCCGAGCGGGCCCCGCGGACGATTTGTCCGTCCGACGCCGCCCGGGTGGTGGACCCCGATCACTGGCGTGAGTTGATGGATGCGGCTCGCGATCTCGCCCGCGAGCTGGCCAGGAGCGGGGATGTCGTGATCACCCAGAAAGGGGAGGTGCTCGACCCGGATGGGGAGTGGCGTGGACCCATCCGGATCCGACGAGCCGGCACCTGAACTTTTGCCGGCATGGCAATCTGGCTCGTATGCAACCACCCGAACCACGCTTCCTCGATGACCGGCCGGCGTACTGGGCCGAGCACAAGCCTGATGGTCAGGCCATCAGTTACCTGGACCGCAGTTGGACCTGGGCGCAGTGGGACGACCGGATCCGGCGGCTGGCAGGCGCTCTGGTGGAGCGCGGCATCGGCCGCGGCGACGTGGTGGCATTCCTGGACAAGAACCACCCGGCCTGTGTCGAGCTGCAGCTCGCCGCTGCCTCGCTCGGCGCCGCCACCGCCGTGATCAACTTCCGGCTGGCCGCCGATGAGATGGACTACGTCCTCAATGACTCCGGCGCCAAACTGCTGATTGTCGGCACCGAACTGATGGGCGCTGTCGACAAGATCCGCGACAAGCTGACCAATGTCTCGGAGGTCATCGAGGTCACGCCCGACGGCGCGGACGGCGACGGGTACGAGGCCCTGCTGGCCGCGGCCACCCCGGTAGGGCGGCCCGCCGAGGTCGATCCCGAGGATGCCGCTTTGGTCATGTATTCCTCGGGCACCACGGGCCGGCCCAAGGGTGTGGTTCTCTCGCACCGAAATGTGTTGGCGCACACGATGAACGCTGCGACGTTCGAGTTCGGCGACGACGACAAGAACATGGTGGCGATGCCGTTGTTCCATGTCGGTGGGTCCGCCTACGTGCAGTACAGCATTCACGCCGGTGTCCCGACGATCATGACGCGCGAGGCTGACGGTGCCTCGCTTGCCGGAGCGCTCCTGCAGGGTGCCAACCGAACTTTCCTGGTGCCCGCGGTGCTGGGCAAGGTGCTGGAGTCCGGCGAGGACGCGGTCAAGCTGTTCAGCGCGCTGCGGACCTTCGTGTACGGGGCTTCCCCGATGCCGCCCGCGCTGCTGAAATCGGCCCTGAAAGCCTGGCCCGACACCGATTTCATCCAGGTGTACGGCCTGACCGAGGTGTGCGGCGCGATCACCCAGCTCTCCCCGGAGGTGCACCGCGACGACTCCCGGCCGGAGCGGCTGATCAGTGCCGGGCAGCCCTCGCGGGAGGTGGAGGTCCGGGTTGTGGACACCGACACCCTGGCTGAGGTGCCGGTCGGTCAGCCCGGCGAATTATGGTTCCGCACACCGCAGCTGATGAAGGGCTACCACAACAAGCCGGAGGCCACCGCCTCGACCATCACCGAGGACGGGTGGTTCCGTTCCGGTGACATCGGCCGCGTCGACGAAGACGGCTTCATCTTCGTCGAGGACCGCCTCAAGGACATGATCATCTCCGGCGGCGAGAACATCTACTCCGTGGAGGTCGAGCGGGTGCTCACCGATCATCCTGCGGTGCTCGACGCCGCGGTGTTCGGTGTCCCGGACGAGAAGTGGGGCGAGTCGGTCAAGGCGGTCGTCGAACTGTCGCTCGGCGGTACGACGTCCGAGGAGGAGCTGATCGCCTGGTGCCGGGAGCGGCTGGCGCACTACAAGTGCCCGCGCAGCGTGGAGATCTCGCCGGCGCTGCCGCGCAACCCGACGGGCAAGCTACTCAAGCGCGACCTGCGCAACCCGTACTGGGAGAACCGCGGCCGCGCGATCTGATGGCGGTGGAGCTGGACGACCTGCTGGATCGGTTGCATGTTCTCGCGCTGCCGATGCGGGTTCGGTTCCGCGGCATCATGGTTCGCGAGGTGGCCTTGATCGACGGGCCTGCGGGCTGGGGTGAGTTCGGCGCGTTCGTCGAGTACGAACCACCCGAGGCCGCGCACTGGTTGGCCTCCGGTATCGAATCCGCCTACCGTGCACGGCCTTCCGTTGTCCGCGACGTGGTACCGATCAATGCGACGGTGCCCGCCGTGCCGGCCGAGCAGGTGCCGGAGGTGTTGGAGCGATTTCCCGGGACGCGTACCGCCAAGGTGAAGGTGGCCGAGCCGGGCCAGACGCTGGATGACGACGTCGCCCGGGTGAACGCGGTGCGCGCGGTGATCCCGACAGTGCGGGTGGACGCCAACGGCGGGTGGACCGTCGAGCAGGCTGTGGCCGCCGCGGCCGCGCTGACCGCCGACGGTCCGCTGGAATACCTTGAGCAGCCGTGCAAATCGGTGGCCGAACTGGCCGAAGTGCGCAGCCGGGTTGACGTCGCGGTGGCCGCCGACGAGAGCATCCGCAAGGCAGCCGACCCGCTGGCGGTGGTGCGCGCGCGGGCAGCCGATATCGCGGTGCTCAAGGTGCCGCCGCTCGGTGGGGTGCGGGCACTGTTGGACATCGCCGCCGAGATCGACATCCCGGTGGTGATCTCGAGCGCGCTGGATACCGCCGTCGGCATCGCCGCCGGCCTGACCGCGGCGGCGGCACTGCCGCGGCTGGAGCATGCCTGCGGGTTGGGGACCGGCGGATTGTTCGTCGAGGACGTCGCGGAGATCACCTTGGTCGATGGCGGCCTGCCCGTCGGTGATGTGGTGCCGGATCCGGCGCGCGTGGCCGCGCTCGCCGCGCCGGCCGAGCGCCGTGACTGGTGGATCGAGCGGGTGCGCGTGTGCCACGCCCTTCTCGCCCAAACCGACAAACGGGCGAGCAATCGCGAGTAGATCGCTGCAGAACGTCGACCTCGACGCTAGAAACTGCCCTTCAACTCCGCGACAGCGCGGCGGACGAAGTGAGCCAGGTCGTGCGTGTCGTCGGCCAGCCACTGCTCGAAGGCCAGGTGGAACACCGCGGCGCCGGCCTCGGCGGTCAGGCGTGCGGTGGTCTCCGGGACACCGCGGCTCACCAAGCCGTCGGCCATCGCGGCGGCCAGTGCGGATCGTTTGGACAGCTCGCGTTCCTGCAGAGCGGGATTGGCGTCGATCACCGCTTGCCGCAGCCGTGATGCGTCCCGGCGATAGCCGAAAGTCGCGCCCAACGCCTGTAGCGCTGTGCTGACCGCATCCAGGGGGGCAAGTGAATCGGGCGCTTCTGCAACGCCTTTCGTCAACTGCTCCAATAGCTGGGGCTGGCCGCCGAAGAGCACTTCGCGCTTGTCGGCGAAGTAGCGGAAGAACGTGCGCTCGGTCAGACCGGCGCGCTCGGCGATCTCCGCCACCGTCGTCTGGTCGAATCCGCGCTCGGTGTAGAGCGCCATGGCCGCCTGGTGCAGGCGGCCCTGCGCATCCGGCTCCCAGCGGCCCATGCGGGAATTTTAGCGGGATGACAGTTGCTGACATCAGCGCTAGTGTTCGATGACAGCGACTGACATGGAGGTAGTCCCATGAAAATATTCGTCACCGGAGCATCCGGCTGGGTCGGCTCGGCCGTGGTGCCCGAGCTGCTGGCCGCCGGACACCAGGTGCTCGGTCTGGCCCGCTCCGACAAGTCCGCCGACGCGGTTGCCGCTGCCGGCGCCGACGTCCACCGCGGCGACCTCACCGACGTCGGCAGTCTGCGCAGCGGTGCCACGGATGCCGATGCCGTCATTCACCTGGCCTTTCACCATGACTTCGACAACTTCACCGACGCGGGCGAACTCGACCGCGCCGCGATCACCGCCCTTGGTGAGACCCTGGCTGATTCTGGCCGGCCGCTGGTGGTCACCAGCGGCACGGCCGGGCACGCGCCGGGGCAGGTTCTCCGCGAGGACCAGACCGCCAACCCGCAGTCGTTGCGCGTCTCCGAGCAGGCCGCGTTGGCGTTCGCCGACCGCGGTGTGCGGGTGTCGATCGTGCGACTCGCGCCGTCGGTCCACGGCAACGGCGACTACGGGTTCGTCCCGCACCTCGTGGGAATTGCTCGCGAGAAGGGTATTTCGGGCTACGTCGGCGACGGTGCAAACCGATGGTCGGCCGTTCATCGTGACGACGCCGCACACCTGTTCCGGCTCGCAGTCGAAGGTGCGCCTGCCGGAACCGTGCTGCACGCGACCGGCGAGGAAGGTGTTACCACCCGCGCGATCGCCGAGACCATCGGTCGCGGCCTCGGCGTTGCGGTCACCAGCGTCCCGGCCGAGAACGCGATGGATCACTTCGGCTGGATCGCTGGGTTCTTCAGCCTCGACATGCCGGCCGGCAGCGCCGTCACCCGCGAGCGGTTCGGCTGGCAACCCACCGGCATCGGATTGCTCGAAGACATGGAGCAGCACTACTTCTGATGGAAGGGCGGTCCGCTGAAATATAGGCTTGCCGTGTGCTGCGCCCTGGTGATCAGTTCGCCGGCTACGTCGTCGACCGGATGCTGGGGCGCGGCGGCAACGCGATGGTCTATCTTGCCCATCGGCAGTCCGAACCCGCCGTTGCGCTGAAGATCCTGACCGATGTGCATCGCGACCCCGCGGCGTTGGAACGTCTGCGACGCGAATTCGACATCGCCAGCGGCCTGCACCACCCGCACATCGCGGCGATGTTCGACCGCGGACCTGACTGGCTCACCATGCAATATGTCGCCGGGGGCAATGCGACCGCTCTGGCATCGTTGGCTGACAAGCTGTCGGCGCTAGCGCAGATCGCCGATGCGCTTGACTACGCACACAGCGTGGGCGTGGTGCACTGCGACATCAAACCCACGAATATCCTTGTCGCTGAAGATTTTCTGGATGGCGGTGCGGTCCTGATCGATTTCGGAGTGGCCCACGTTGCGGGCGAGCAGTGTCCTCCGATGGCTGCCCGCCCGTCCCACGTGCAAGCGTCGTTACCGTACGCAGCACCAGAGTTGTTGACCGGGTCACCGCCGTCGCCGGCGACCGATGAATACGAGCTTGCCTGCACCGCAGTCGAATTGATCGCCGGCGCTCCGCCGTTCACGGCCGCCACCCCGATGGGACTTTTCGACCGCCACCTTCATCACCCGCCGCCGCGGCTGTCATACAGGATCGATTGGGTGCCGCGCGCGTTCGACTCCATCCTGGCGAAAGCAATGGCGAAGCGTCCCGAGGCCCGATACCAGACGTGCACGGAATTCGTCACGTTGATCACGCGAGCGCTGACGTGACACCCGGGAAACGTTGTGTAACCGAGGTTTAACCGCAGGTGAGTTTGGGGTAGGGCGCCAGCTGGATATTCCCGGGCAATGGGAGCGCCAACTACATACGACAATTCCGCGTTGGCCCACGAGGATGTCGGCTATCACAAGGGGCTCAAGCCCCGGCAGTTACAGATGATCGCGATCGGAGGCGCGATCGGCACCGGCCTGTTCATGGGTGCCGGTGGGCGCCTGCATACGGCAGGCCCGGGACTGTTTATGGTCTACGCCGTCTGCGGCGTGTTCGTCTTCTTCATCTTGCGCGCACTGGGAGAGCTGGTACTCCACCGGCCGTCGTCAGGGTCTTTCGTGTCCTACGCCCGAGAGTTCCTGGGGGAGAAGGCGGCTTACGTGGCCGGCTGGATGTACTTCTTCAACTGGGCGTGCACGTCGATCGTTGACGTGACTGCGATCGCGCTCTACATGCACTATTGGGGCGCCTTCAAGGCAATCCCGCAGTGGACCATCGCGCTCATCGCCTTGGTGATCGTGCTGACCGTCAACATGATCTCGGTCAAGGTCTTCGGCGAGATGGAATTCTGGGCCGCCCTGATCAAGGTCGTCGCACTCGTCACGTTCTTGGTTGTCGGCATCGTGTTTCTCGCGGGCCGCTTCACCGTAGAGGGTGCGACCAGCGGACCATCGATCATCGCCGACCACGGCGGGATCCTGCCCACCGGTCTTCTGTCGTTGGTGGTCATCACCTCGGGCGTCATATTCGCTTATGCAGCAGTCGAATTGGTCGGCACGGCCGCGGGGGAGACGGAGAATCCGGAGAAGGTCATGCCAAAGGCCATCAACTCGGTGGTGTTCCGCATCGCGGTGTTCTACGTCGGATCGCTGATCTTGTTGGCGCTCCTGCTGCCGTACACCACCTACAAGCAGGGCGAGAGCCCGTTCGTCACATTCTTCTCTCGCATCGGGGTCCCGGCTGCCGGCACGATCATGAACTTCGTCGTCCTGACCGCGGCGCTCTCGAGCCTCAACGCGGGCCTGTATTCCACCGGCCGGATCCTGCGGTCGATGGCGATGAACGGGAGCGCACCGCAGTTCACCGGCCGGATGTCCAAACGCGGCGTGCCCTTCGCCGGTATCGCGCTCACCGCCTGCTTCACGGTGGTCGGCGTGTTCCTCAACCTCGTGGTTCCGGCCGAGGCGTTCAACATCGCGCTGGACCTCTCCGCGCTCGGCATCATCGCATCGTGGGCGACGATCGTCATCTGCCAGATCCAGTTGTATCGCTGGTCGAAGAAGGGGATCTTGAGCCGGCCGGCGTTCCGCCTATGGGGGACGCCGTATACGAGCTACGCCACGCTGGCGTTCCTGGCCATCGTCACCGGACTGATGTGTTACGAAAACTACTGGAATCTGGTGGCCATCGTGGCTCTCGTCCCGCTGCTGACGATCGGCTGGTATGCGGTCCGCGGCCGCGTGCTGGCAATGGCACAGGAGCGCGTCGGGTACACCGGCGACTACCCGATCTCCGCGGAGACCCCGCTGATGGACGAGTATTTGCGCGAGGATCGCGAGCCCCGCTGACGCGCAGCCGAAGCGGGATTTAAGTAGGTCACTACGCAAGTCGGCCGTGGCGGTCGCCCCGACACTGAAGCGATGTCAGCGCTCCGCGTCGGAATAATGGACCCCATTGTGGCGGCACGCCCCACGGTCGATTTCCTCACTAAAGCCAACTACGCGGCCGCGGCCGCCGCCCGGGTTGACTCGTTCTGGGTGCCCGATCACCTGAATTCGCTGTTCCCGCGCTCCCTGTGGAACAACCCGAAGTACTGCGGCGGGGCCACCCTGCTGCCGCGCGGCGACGCGTACCTGGAGCCGTGGACCATGCTCGGCAATATCGCCGCCCGCAACCGCGCATGCCTTCGACTCGGCATCGGCGTGACCGACACGGGCCGGCGCAATCCGGCCGTCACCGCGCAGGCAGCGGCCACCCTGCAACTGCTGACCCGCGGCCGCGCGATCCTCGGCATCGGCAGTGGCGAACGAGAAGGCAACGAACCCTACGGCGTGGAATGGTCCAAGCCGGTGGCCCGGTTCGAAGAAGCCATGGCGACCATTCGGGCGTTGTGGAATTCCAAGGGGGAGTTGGTGAATCGCGACTCCCCGTTCTTTCCGCTGCGGAATGCGATCTTCGAGCTGCCGCCATACAAGGGCAAGTGGCCAGAAATCTGGATCGCCGCGCACGGTCCGCGGATGTTGCGCGCGGCCGGTCGCTATGCCGACGGGTTCTATCCGGCGTTTCCGCACACGCCGCAGGAATACGCGCAGCGGCTCGAGGCCGTCCGCACCGCAGCTTCTGACGCAGGGCGCGATCCGATGTCGATCAAGCCGGCGCTCTGGTTGATGACATTGGCCGCCCGGAACCAGGACGACCTCGCCGAGGCGCTCGAGTCCGAAGTGGTCCGAGCGGCGGCACTGAATGCTCCCGATCACTTCTACGCCCGCCACGGCGCCCACCATCCGCTCGGCATCGGCTTCACCGGCGCGCAGGACATCCTCCCGCAGGACATGGATGAGCAGACGGCGTTGTCGCACGTCAAAGCGATCCCTGCTGAGGTGGTGCGCGACTGCCTGCTGTGTGGGACGCCCGAGGAGATCGTCGACCGGGCGGCGCAGTGGCGGGATTGCGGCGTCGAGTACGTGGTGCTCGCGAACATCGGGCCGTTGCAGCGCAGCCTGCGTAAAGGCGCGGCGTCGATGCTGCCGCTGCTGCAAGCCGTGCGGCGCCTCAAGAAGCTGTGATGTCCTGATTTGTGGGGTGCATGGCCTAGACGCCATCGCCGGATGCCTCGACACTGAACGCATGGCGCGATCGGTGGTGATCCTCGGGTTTCCCGGCGTCCAGGCCCTCGACCTGGTCGGGCCACACGACGTATTCACCGGCGCCGCGCTGCTCACCGAGGGCGGATACCGGGTCAGCGTCGCCTCCCGCGACGGCAGCCCGGTGAGCACGCCGACAGGCCTGGCCTTCGTCGCCGAGGCGATGCCCGAACCCAAGGACATCGACACCCTGATCCTGCCCGGCGGCTCCGGCGTCGACGATGCCCGCGAGGACCCTGCCACCATGGCCTGGATTCGTACGGCCGCGGCCAACTCGCGCCGCGTCGTCAGCGTGTGCACCGGCTCGTTCCTGGCCGCCCAAGCCGGTCTGCTCGACGGGTGCCGCGCCACCACGCACTGGGCGTTCGCCGATCGGATGGCCCGCGAGTTCCCAGAAGTGACCGTCGACCGCGAGCCGATTTTCCTGCGCAGCTCGGCCACGGTGTGGACGGCGGCCGGGGTGACAGCAGGCATCGACCTGTCCCTGGCGCTCGTCGAGGATGACTACGGCACCGAGGTCGCCCAGACCGTCGCGCGCTACCTGGTCTTGTTTCTCCGGCGGCCCGGCGGTCAGACCCAGTTCGCGGCGCCGGTGTGGATGCCGCGCGCCCGCCGCCAACCCATCCGCGAGGTGCAGGAGGCCATCGAGGCCGAACCCGGTGCCGCCCACAGCATCACCGAGCTGGCCCGCCGCGCCGCCATGAGTCCACGGCACTTCACCCGGGTGTTCACCGACGAGGTCGGCGAGGCTCCCGGCGCCTACGTCGAACGCGTGCGCACCGAAGCCGCCCGCCGTCAGCTCGAGGAGACCGACGACACCGTCGTCACCATCGCCGCGCGCTGCGGTTTCGGTACGTCGGAAACGTTGCGGCGCAATTTCATTCGACGGGTCGGCGTCTCACCCGATCAATACCGCAAAACGTTCGCATAGAGGAGAATGTCATGCAGATCGCCATCGTGCTCTATCCCGGTTTCACCGCCCTGGATTTCATCGGCCCCTACGAGGTGCTGCGCTGGCTGCCCGACGCCGAAATCCGCTTCGTGTGGTACCAGCCCGGTCCGATCACCGCCGACTCCGGCGTGCTCGTCGTCGGCGCCACCCACTCGTTCGACGAAACACCCTCTCCCGACGTCATTCTCGTGCCCGGCGGGATGACGACGATCGAGCACTCCCGCGACGAGAAGCTCCTCGACTGGGTGCGCCAGGCACACCGGACCGCGACCTGGACGACGTCGGTGTGCTCCGGTTCGGTGATTCTCGCGGCGGCGGGATTGTTGAAGGGCAAGCGGGCGACGTCGCACTGGGCGGCGCTGACCGCGCTCAAGGCGCTCGGCGTCACGCCGGTCAAGGACGAACGCGTGGTTCACGAAGGGGACATCGTCACCAGCGCCGGGGTGTCGGCCGGCATCGATCTCGCGCTGTGGCTGGCCGGACAGATCGGCGGTGAGGAGCGCGCCAAGGTGATCCAGCTGTC
Source organism: Mycobacterium sp. ELW1 (assembly GCF_008329905.1). Classification (NCBI taxonomy): domain Bacteria; kingdom Bacillati; phylum Actinomycetota; class Actinomycetes; order Mycobacteriales; family Mycobacteriaceae; genus Mycobacterium; species Mycobacterium sp. ELW1. The sequence goes on from NZ_CP032155.1 coordinate 900,170, forward strand.
GATGGAGTACGACCCGCAGCCACCCTTCGACTCCGGGCACATGTCGAAGGCGTCGGCGACCACCAAGGCCTCCGCTGCCGCGCTGATGGCCAAGGATCTGGCGACGCCCACCCAGCTCAAGGCGATGACGTCACTGCTGTGGTCCGGCGCCATCGACGCCGCGCGGTCGAAGGCACGGCGGAAACGGGGTCGCGTAGCCTCTGCCAGGTGATCAACCTGGCCTACGAGGACAACGGCTCCGGCGATCCGGTGCTGTTCATCGCCGGCACCGGCGGCGCCGGCCGAACCTGGCACATCCACCAGATTCCGCGGTTCCTGGCGGCGGGCTATCGCTGCGTCACGTTCGACAACCGGGGCATCGGCGCCACCGAGGAAGCCGGCGATTTCACGCCGGAGCAGATGATCGCCGACACCGCCGCCCTCATCGAGGACGTGATCGGCGGACCCACCCGGATCGTGGCCATCTCGATGGGCGCCTACATCGCCCAGGAGCTGATGCTGACCCGCCCGGAGCTGGTCACCCAGGCCGTGCTGATGGGCACCCGCGGCCGTCTCGACCGCACCCGCAAGTCGTTCCGGGCCGCCGACGTCGAGCTCACCAAGGCCGGCATCCAGCTGCCTCCCGCGTATGCGGCGAAAGTGCGTGTGCTGGAGAACTTCTCACCCAAGACCATCAACGACGAGAAGGCGATCGGCGACTGGGTGGAGATGTTCACCGCCTTCCCGATCAAGCGCACTCCCGGCCTGCGGGCCCAGCTCGAGGTGTATCCCAAGGACAACCGGCTGGCCGCTTACCGTTCCATTACCAATGAGGTGCTGGTCATCGGGTTCGCGGACGACCTGCTCACCCCGGCGGCGCTGGGCCGTGAGGTCGCCGACGCCATCCCCAACGGCCGATACGTGCAGATCGGGCACACCGGCCACCTCGGATTCCTGGAGCGCCCGGACACCGTGAACAACGCGATGCTGGACTTTTTCGCAGGCACTCTCGTCTGATGTCGAGCCCGATCGACGTGTGACACGCTGTAGTAATGAACCCATCGACGGCTCAGGCCCGCGTCGTCGTCGACGAATTGATCCGCGGCGGCGTCCGCGACGTGGTGCTCTGCCCGGGTTCCCGTAACGCCCCGCTGGCCTTCGCGCTCTCCGACGCAGACCGGGCCGGCCGGCTTCGGCTGCACGTCCGCATCGACGAGCGCACGGCAGGCTTCCTGGCGATCGGGCTTGCGGTCGCCGAGCGCGCCCCGGTATGCGTCGCGATGACCTCGGGCACCGCGGTGGCCAACATGGGTCCGGCCGTCGTCGAGGCCAATTACGCCCGGGTGCCGCTGATCGTGCTATCGGCCAACCGGCCCTACGAGCTGCTGGGCACCGGCGCCAACCAGACCTTCGAGCAGCTCGGCTACTTCGGCACCCAGGTCCGCGCGTCGATCAGCCTGGGCCTGGCCGAAGGGGGCCAGGACAAGCTCGACTCGCTCAACGCGCAGTGGCGCTCGGCCACCTGCCGGGTGCTGGCCGCGGCCACCGGCGCACGCTCGGCCAACGCAGGCCCGGTCCAGTTCGACATTCCGCTGCGGGAACCGCTGGTTCCGGATGCTGACTCAGGTGCGGCCACGATCCCGCCCGGCAGGCCGGACGGCAAGCCCTGGACGTACAGCCCGGCGGTGGCCTTCGACCAGCCGCTGCACATCGATCTGACCCCCGACACCGTGGTGATCGCCGGGCACGGCGCCGGTGTCCACCCGAACCTGGCCGCGCTGCCGACGGTCGCCGAGCCGACCGCCCCGCACGCCGCCAACCCGCTGCACCCGCTCGCGCTGCCGCTGCTGCGGCCCCGCCAGGTGATCATGCTGGGCCGCCCGACGCTGCACCGGCCGGTGTCGACGCTGCTGGCCGACCCGTCGGTGCCGGTGTTCGCCCTGACCACGGGTCCCCGCTGGCCCGACGTATCCGGCAACTCCGCGGCCACCGGCACCCGAGCCGAGACCAGCGGCACGCCCGACCCGGCGTGGCTGCAGCGCTGCGCGGAGGTCAACGCGCACACCATGGCGGCGGTGCGCCAGCAGCTGGCCGCTCACCCGCTGACCACCGGCTTGCACGTCGCGGCCGCGGTGGCCGCCGCGGTGCGCCCGGGGGACCAGCTGGTGCTCGGCGCGTCCAACCCGGTCCGTGACGCGGCCCTGGTCGGGCTGAACACCGAGGGCATCAAGGTGCGCTCCAACCGGGGAGTGGCCGGTATCGACGGCACGGTGTCGACGATCATCGGCGCGGCATTGGCGCATACCGGCCGGACCATCGGTCTGATCGGGGACATGACGTTCGTGCACGACAGTTCGGGGCTGCTGATCGGCCCGACGGAGCCGACGCCGAAGAACTTGACGATCGTGGTGTCCAACGACAACGGCGGCGGCATCTTCGAACTCCTCGAGCAGGGCGACCCGCGGTTCTCGGATGTGTCAGCGCGGATCTTCGGCACCCCGCACGATGTCGACGTCGGCGCGCTGTGCCGGGCGTATCACATCGACGCCCGCCAGATCGAGGTCGACCAACTCGGCGGCGCGCTCGCCGAACCCTTCGAGGGCATGCGGGTTCTCGAGGTGAAAGCCGACCGGTCGTCGTTGCGACAGTTGCACGCCGCGATCCGGTCGGCGCTGTGATCGCGCGCCTCCTATCGTGGGTGAAACCGGCCCTGCCCCGGCGCGAGCCGGACGTCGTCGACACCACACGGCGGAAAGTGCTGCGCTGGAGCAAGTGTGCGGTGTGGATCCTCATCGGTCTGGTCACGCTGCAGTCGCTGCTGCTGGTCGCCGGTGCGTGGCGCAACGATCGGCAGATCGAACGCAACATGGGTGTCGCGCAGGCCGAGGTCCTCTCGGCAGGCCCGCGCCGCTCGACGATCGAGTTCGTCACCCCGGACCGCGTCACCTACCGCCCCGAGCTCGGTGTGCTGTATCCCTCCGAGCTGGCCGAGGGAATGCGCATCTACGTCGAGTACGACCGCAATGACCCGGATCTCGTTCGCGTGCAACACCGTACGGCTGCACTCGCGATCATCCCGGCCGGCTCGATCGCGGTGGTGGCGTGGTTGATCGGTGGGCTGGTCTTGACGGGTCTGGTTCTGCTGGAACGCCGGGTGAATCAGGTCGACATCAGCTTGGACAACCAGTTGTTGTCGTAGATGTCGATTTTCTCGTTGGTGTTGAGGTCGAACACCGTTGGGGTGCCGGTGTCGATGGCGTCGATCTCGTAGAGATATTCGAAGTTGGTGTCCGCCATTTCCTGGATGTCCAACGCGGGCTTGCCCGCCCGCATCGCGTCGACGGCAGCGGCGGGCAGCCCGCTTTCGCGAGCCATGTCGGCGATCTGAGCGTCGCTGGGCCCCTTGCCGTGCGAATCCTGGTGGCCCCAAAGGTCTTGCACGAACGCCTGGAATGCCTTACCTGACGTGTTCGGACCCGCCGCCAGGAACATCGCATTGCTCACCCGGTCGGAATAGCCGCCGGGCTTGTCATCAAGAAATGTCAACGGGCGGTACGTGACGGCGAGCTGGCCGAGGTTGATGTAGCGGGCCAGCTCGTCACCGAAATCCTTCTGCAGATCGGCGCAGTGGCTGCACTGAGGTTCGGTGTACAACTCGATGTGGACCCGCGCGTCCGGGTCACCGGCCACGATGCCGAAACCGTCCTTGCTCAGGGCCGTCCCCGGCCCGCGCGGATCCACCTGTGCCACACCGGCAATTTCTCTGCTACAACCGGTGGTCAAGATGACCAGCGCCACCACGAGCACAGACCAGAACCGCATGCTCGCACGGTACCGCGTTCCACCTGGTTTTCGTGTCGTGTATGCCCGGGCGCAACCTCGCTGACAAGCGCCGGTGGCATCCTGAAGTTCGTGCGCGTTGCCATTGTCGCCGAGTCCTTCCTGCCGAACGTCAACGGAGTGAGCAACTCGGTGCTGCGGGTGCTCGAGCATCTCCGCCGCACCGGCCATGAGGCACTCGTGATCGCCCCGGACACCCCGCGTGGTGAACCGGCGGCCGAACGGATCTACGACGGGATCCGGGTGCACCGGGTGCCGTCGCGGATGTTCCCCAAAGTGACGTCGCTGCCGCTGGGGGTGCCGCGGCCACGCATGGTGGGGGTGCTGCGCGGCTTCGATCCGCATGTGGTGCATCTGGCCTCGCCCGCGTTGCTGGGGTACGGCGGCCTGCAAGCCGCCCGGTACCTCGGGGTGCCGACGGTGGCGGTGTACCAGACCGACATCGCCGGATTCGCCCAGAGTTACGAGATCGGCGTCGCCTCGCGCGCGGCCTGGGCCTGGAACCGGCATCTGCACTCACGAGTGGACCGCACGCTGGCGCCGTCCACTGCGGCGATGGAAGACCTTGCCACCCATGGCATTCCGCGGGTGTTCCAGTGGGCCCGCGGTGTCGACGTCACCGGCTTCGCGCCGTCGGCGCGGAGCAACGAGCTGCGGGCGCGCTGGTCACCGGCGGGCAAGCCGATCGTCGGCTTCGTCGGGCGGCTCGCACCGGAGAAGCACGTGGAGCGGCTGGCGGTTCTCGCGCGCCGCGACGACCTGCAGCTGGTGATCGTCGGCGACGGTGTCGACCGCGACAAGCTCCGCGCGCTGATGCCGTCGGCGGTGTTCACCGGGGCGCTGTACGGCGAGCAACTGGCCACCGCCTACGCGAGCATGGACGTCTTCGTCCATCCCGGCGAGCACGAGACGTTCTGCCAGGCCGTGCAGGAGGCGATGGCGTCGGGTTTGCCGGTCGTCGCGCCGAACGCCGGTGGCCCTCGGGATCTGGTGGCGCCGTACCGAACCGGACTGTTATTGACGGTCGCGGAATTCGAAGCGCGCCTGTCGCAATCGGTCGATCATCTGCTCGACGAGCGGGCGCGCTATTCGCTCGCCGCTCGCCGCAGTGTGCTCGGCCGGACGTGGCCGGCGATCTGCGACGAGTTGCTGGGCCACTACGAAGCGGTGCGGATCAATGGGCGACGACGCAGAGCGGCGTGAGTCTGGTGCCACGCCAACGACTTTCCTTAATTGTTCCTGCGAAACCTTTTCATAGCCTGTGAGCGGGCGCACACTTGAACGCAAGCGGGGGAACGCTGAATGCCAGTAAGTGCCAATGACAACACCACCTCTCCAAGACCTGGGGGCGTCCGAATGAACGACGCGTCGTATCGCCAAGATCTCAGCGAATTCGCACTCGAACTCCGTAAGTTGGCTTACACCATGCCTGCTGGGCATGAGGACCGACTGATCCACCTCAGCGAACGTATGGCGAGTCGTGCGCGTCAATTACCGAGAGTCGACGCGCACGCGATCTGATCAGCCCTGGGCCTCGACGGCGACCGGCTGCCACTGCTCCCAGTTGGCGATGCGGCTTTCGTAGTCGGCCTTTGCGGTCTGTAGCGGTGACTCCCCGAAGAACACCCGCAGCGGGGGAGTCGGCGCGTCGACGACTTTGAGAATCGCCGACGCCGACGCCTTCGGGTTGCCGGGCGCAGACCATCGTTGCTTGCGAGCCTCGTCGACCTGGCGGTGCAGTTCTGCGTAGTCGGGCAGTTCGGCCGAGCGCTTCGAGGACGAGCCGGACCAATCGGTGTCGAACCCGCCCGGCTCGATCAGTGTGACGTGGATGCCGAACGGCGCGACCTCCTGGGCCAGCGCCTGCGAGAAACCTTCGAGCGCCCACTTCGACGCGTGGTAGATACCGACGAGCGGGAACGCGGTGATGCCGCCGATCGACGACACCTGGATGATGTGGCCACTGCCCTGAGCCCGCAGATACGGCAGCGCGGCCTGGGTGATCCACAGCGCGCCGAAGACGTTGGTCTCGAGCTGGTCGCGCGCATCGCTCTCGGAGAGTTCCTCGATGAAGCCGAAGTGACCGTATCCGGCGTTGTTGACGACGATGTCCAGCCGCCCGAAGTGGTCGTGCGCCCGCGCAACGGCGGCGAAGTCGGCGTCCCGGTCGGTGACGTCGAGCTGGATCGGCAGGATGGCGTCGCCGTACTGGTCGACCAGGTCGGACAGGGTGTCGGTGTTGCGCGCCGTGGCAGCGACCTTGTCGCCGCGGTCCAGGGCGGCGATCGCCCACTCCCGGCCGAACCCGCGCGATGTCCCGGTGATGAACCACACTTTTTCGCTCATGCGTCTAGCCAACGCATCGACAGGCGAAGCATTCCCGCTCGGGTAGCGTCGGCACCGTGAGCCGCGCGACGCTGGACAAGGATCCCCGCGATGTGGCGTCGATGTTCGACGCCGTCGCGCGGCGGTACGACATCACCAACACCGTGTTGTCACTGGGGCAGGACCGCGCCTGGCGGCGGGCGACCCGGTCGGCGCTGGGCATCGGGCCCGGCGACCGCGTGCTCGACCTCGCGGCAGGGACCGCGGTGTCGACGGTCGAGTTGGCCCGCTCCGGAGCGTGGTGTGTGGCCGCGGACTTCTCGGTCGGCATGCTGCGGGCTGGTGCCGCACGGCCCGTGCCGAAGGTGGCGGCCGACGCGACCAGGCTGCCGTTCGGCGATGCGGTGTTCGACGCGGTGACGATCAGCTTCGGGTTGCGCAATGTCGTCGACCATCCGGCGGGCCTGCGGGAGATGGCGCGGGTGACCCGCCCCGGCGGCCGGCTGGTGGTGTGCGAGTTCTCCACCCCCGTCGTGCCGGTGTTCTCGACCGTCTACAAGGAGTACCTGATGCAGGCGCTGCCGCGGGTGGCCCGCGCGGTGTCGAGCAACCCGGACGCGTACGTCTATCTGGCCGAGTCCATCCGGGCCTGGCCCGATCAGGCGGCACTGGCCCGGCAGATCCGCGACGCCGGCTGGTCGGACGTGCGGTGGCGCAACCTGACGGGCGGGATCGTCGCGCTGCACTACGCCGTCAAGGCCTGAAGAACGCTAGCGGCCGGCGTCTTCCAGCACCTGATACCCGGCGTTGTAGCCGGGGATGAACGTGATGCCCGGTCCGCCGTGGCAGCCTGCACCACCCAGGTAGAGGCCTTCGATCGGGATCGGCTCGTCGATGAACCCCTTGGGTCCCGGCCGGTTGACCCCCATCAGCTCGGGCTGCAGCAGCCCGTGGCAGAAGTCGCCGTTGGGCGCGGCGAACATGGTGTTCATGTGATACGGCGCGAACGTGATGTCGCGGATCAGGATGTCCTTGAAGTTCGGGGCGTAGCGGGTGATCTTGTCGACAACGCGTTCTGCCATCACGGTTTTCAGGTGACCATGCTGATCGCGCGGGGCCTCGATCGGGAAGCCGTAGGCGTACACGCTGGCGGCGTGCTTGCCCTCCGGCGCCATCTCGGGATCGCCGACCGTGGGCATCTGGATCGACAGCGCGGGGTTGTCCGGCACTTCGCCGCAGCGGGCCATCTCCCACTGGCGCTGCTGTTCTTCCGGTGAACCGAACATGCCCACCGACATCTGCATGCCGGGCTCGTTGAGGAAGTCGTAGGGCGCGGCGTACTGGGGCAGCCCGTCCAGAGCGAAGTGGATCTGCATGAACGACGCCCGGTGATCGCGACCGCCGAGCCGTGTCACCAGCGACGACGGAAGATGGTCGACGCCAACAAGATCCAGCAGCGTGGTCTCCGGGGCGAGGTTGGACACCACGATCGGCGCGTTGATCACCTCGCCGTCTTTGAGGCGCACCCCGGTGACCTTGCCGTCCTCGACGAGGATCTGTTCGACCTTGGTGCGGTAGCGCATCTCCCCGGCGGCGTCGACGAACAGGTCTCGCAGATGCTCGGCGAGCACGCCGATTCCGCCCTTGAGTTTGGTGGTCATCGGGCCGCCCTCCGGGGGCATGGCCATCGCGAACGCCAAACATGTTGCGCTGCCGGGGGTGTACGGGCCGCGGTAGGTGGAGTTCACCGCCAGGAACGCCAGCATGCCGCGGATCACGGAGTGCTTTTCCTTGTCGGGCAGGAATCGGTCGACGACGTCCATCGCCGATCCGAACAGCATCTCGTGGATGGCGCGCCGCTCGTTTTCGTCTGCGGCACAGGCATACATCTCGTCGATGGTCTTCGGCAGCGCCAGCGCGTCGAAGCGGCCCAGGGCCTTACCAGGGCCGGCGCTCCAGGCGTACAGGTTGGCCATGGCCATCACGGCGTCCATGCCGTGCTTCTCGTTGAGATGGTTCATCATCGCCATCGGGTCGCTGTGGAAGACCATTGCTTCCTCGCCGTTTTCCCCGAGGTTGACCGACATGATCTCCGAGGAGATGGTCGGCAACGTGTCCAAGCCGAGCTCGCTGTTGATCTTCTGCGCGGTGGGGAAACGCACCGACCCGGCGATCTCGAATTTGAAGCCGTCGATCAGCTCGACGGTGGCCGACATGCCGCCGCTGTAGGTGTTGGCCTCCAGGCAGAGCGTGCGAAAGCCGGCTCGTTGCAGCACCACCGCTGCGGTCAGACCGTTGTGTCCGGCCCCCACGATGATCGCGTCGTAGTCACTCATGCGGCGGAGCTTATGCCGCAACCGCCGCGATGTGAAGAAGTTTTGTCAAATTTGTCACTTCTGTGCGTCGCCGGTTCTGCACCGCGGTCACGGTCAGCTGAACGGCTTGCGCGGATCCAGGATTCGCGATCCCGCACCCGCCACGCGCCAGGCCCGGGCCACCAGGTCGGCGTCGTCGTCGGTGACCAGGTTGCCCATCACCCGCACCGCGATGCCCATCAGCCGCGACGAGCGCATCGCGACCGGCCCGGTCAGCGGCAGGAAGCGCGGCAGCGTCAGCAGCAACCCCAGCCGGCGGGCCACTGAGAAGCCGCGCCCGTAGTGGGCCTGCAGCATTGCGGGCCACGCCGAAGACAGGTCGCCGGAGCCCAGCATCTCGGCGGCCATCCGCCCGGTCTCCAGCCCGTAGTCGATGCCCTCGCCGTTGAGCGGGTTCACACACGCCGCCGCGTCGCCGATCAGCACCCAGTTGGGCCCGGCCACGCCGGACACCGCCCCACCCATCGGCAACAGTGCCGACGACACCGCCCGCGGCGGGCCGTCGAATCCCCATGACGCCCGCTTCAGGTCGGTGTAGTGCTTGATCAGCGGCCGCAACGCCACGTCGGCGGGCCGCTTGGCCGTGGCCAGCGCGCCGACGCCGATGTTCACCTCGCCATTGCCCAGCGGGAAGATCCAGCCGTAGCCGGGCAGCACCTGCCCGTCGACGGAACGCAGCTCGAGATCCGAGGAGATCCAGGGCTCCGAGGAGCGCGGCGACGCGAGGTATCCACGAACCGCCACCCCGTACACCGTCTCCTGATGCCACGCCCTGCCGAGCACCCGCCCGAACGGGGAGCGCGCGCCGTCGGCCACGATCACCCAGCGGCATGACACCCGAGACCCGTCGGCCAGCACCACCGCATCCACGTGACCGCGCGAGTCGCGTGATACGTCAACGGCTTTCACGCCGAGCAGCATCGACGCGCCGGCGTCCTCGGCGACCTTGCGGATCCGGTCGTCGAGTTCGGTGCGCGGCACCGCCGAGCCGCCGGACGGAAACGACGGCCCGGGCCACGGAACCTCGACGTCGGCGCCGAACCCCGACAGGCGCAGCCCGTGGTGGCGGATGTGGCCGTCGAGCCAGTCGCCGAGCCCGAGTCGCTGCAACTCGAGCACCGCGCGTGGGGTGAGTCCGTCGCCGCAGGGCTTGTCGCGGGGGAACTCCGCGGCGTCGATGACGAGCACGTCGTGGCCGCGCCGGGCCGCCCAGGCGGCCGCCGCCGAGCCGGCCGGCCCGGCCCCGACGATGACCACGTCTGACCGCAAGTCCATGCCCCCAGTATGTTGGCAGGGTGAGTACTCCGGCCACGGTGGTAGCAGGGGTGGACTTTGGTGATCCGGCTTTCGCCAAGAGCGTCCGCGACGGGGTAGGTCGTGTCGAAGAGCTCATGAGCACCGAACTGCGTGGCGGTGACGAGCTGATGACCGAAGCCGTCGTGCACCTGTTCGAGGCCGGCGGCAAGCGCTTCCGCCCCCTGTTCACGGTGCTGTCCGCGCAGATCGGCCCTGAGCCCGATGCCTGGCAGGTCACGGTGGCCGGCGCGGTGATCGAGCTGGTGCACCTGGCCACGCTGTATCACGACGACGTCATGGACGAGGCGCAGATGCGGCGCGGGGCGCCCAGCGCCAACGCCCGCTGGGGCAACAACATCGCGATCCTGGCCGGCGACTACCTGTTCGCGACGGCGTCGCGGCTGGTCAGCCGGTTGGGTCCGGACGCGGTCCGGATCATCGCCGAGACGTTCGCACAGTTGGTCACCGGTCAGATGCGCGAGACCAAGGGCAACACCAACGGTGTGGATCCGGTCGACCACTACCTGAAGGTGATCTACGAGAAGACCGCCTGCCTGATCGCGGCGTCGGGCCGCTTCGGAGCCACCTTCGCCGGCGCCAACGACGACCAGATCGAGCGGCTGAGCCGGCTCGGCGGGATCGTGGGCACCGCGTTCCAGATCTCCGACGACATCATCGACATCGACAGCGATCCCGACGAGTCGGGCAAAACCCCGGGCACCGACCTCCGCGAAGGCGTGCACACGCTGCCCGTCCTGTACGCGCTGCAAGAGACCGGTCCTGACGCCGACCGGCTGCGTGAGCTGGTGAAGGGCCCGATCGAGGACGACGACGCCCTGGCCGAGGCGCTCGCGCTGTTGCGTGCCGGTGACGGCATCGCCAAGGCCAAGGCCACCGTGCAGCGTTACGCCGAACAGGCCGGCGAGGAGCTGGCCGGTTTGCCTGATGGACCTGGCCGTCGCGCACTGGCGTCACTGATGGACTACACGATCAACCGGCACGGCTGACGGCGTCGCGGAACCTCACGGTCGGTTCGAGGCGTTAACCTCCCGGAGAGTGCGTTTGCTCGTAGGAGGAATTGATGACTTGGCATCCGACCGCCAACACGTTCAAGACGTTCGCGCTGCTTGTTGGGATGTCGGCGCTGATCGTCTTCCTCGGTTCGCTGTTCGGGCGCAACGTGATGTTCCTTGCGCTGGTCTTCGCGATCGGCATGAACGTCTACGTGTACTTCAACTCCGACAAACTCGCGCTTCGCGCCATGCACGCCCAGCCGATCACCGAGGTGCAGGCGCCGCAGATCTACTCGATGGTCCGCGAGCTGGCCACCACGGCGCACCAGCCGATGCCGCGGCTGTACATCAGCGACACGGCCAACCCGAATGCGTTCGCCACCGGTCGCAATCCGCGCAACGCGGCGGTGTGCGTCACCACCGGAATCCTCAACCTGCTCAGCGAGCGTGAACTGCGTGCGGTGCTGGGCCACGAACTGTCGCACGTCTACAACCGCGACATCCTGATCTCGTGTGTGGCCGGCGCGCTGGCCTCGGTGATCACCGCGCTGGCCAACATCGCCATGTTCGCCGGGCTGTTCAGCGGCAACAATCGCGAAGGCGGTCCCAATCCCTTTGCACTGTTACTGGTTTCGCTGCTCGGTCCGATCGCTGCCACGTTGATCCGGATGGCGGTGTCCCGCTCGCGTGAGTACCAGGCCGACGAGTCCGGAGCTGAACTGTCCGGCGATCCGCTGGCGCTGGCGTCGGCCTTGCGCAAGATCAGCGGCGGAGTGGAGAACGCACCGCTGCCACCCGAGCCGCAGCTGGCCGACCAGGCGCACCTGATGATCGCCAGCCCGTTTCGGTCCGGGGAGAAGATCGGCAAGATGTTCTCCACCCATCCGCCGATCGCCGACCGGATTGCGCGACTCGAGAAGATGGCCGGCCACTAGCCTTCCGGCGGGCGGGAGCGAAGCGACCCGGGGACTAGCTGGTCGACGCGACCTTCTCGACGTTGGTCTTGGCGGCGTTCGGGCTGACGATGCCTTCCTGGCGCAGCGAGCGCAGCACCATCGCGCGCAGCTGGCGGCCTACCTCGAACTGCTTGCCCGGCAGGGTACGGGCCACCATGCGCAGGTTCACGGTGTCGACCTTGATGCTCTCGACACCCATCAACGACGGCTCGTCGAGCAGCAGCTGATCCAGGCGTTTGTCGGAGGTGGCGGCCGCTGCGACGTCGTGGAGCACGTCGTTGACCTTGTTGAGGTCGGCGGTCGTCGGCACCGGGATGTCGACCACCGCCCGCGCCCAGTCCTTGGACAGGTTCAGCGCCTTCACGATCTGCCCGTTGGGGATGGTGAACACCTCGCCGTCGCTGGTGCGCAGCTTGGTCACCCGCAGGGTGACGTCCTCGACGGTGCCTTGAGCTTCGGCCGAGGATCCGCTGACCGTCAACGCGACCAGGTCACCGAAGCCGTATTGCTTCTCGGTGATGATGAAGAACCCGCTGAGCAGGTCCTGGACGATCCGCTGGGCTCCGAAACCGAGGGCGGCACCCAGGACGGCGGCCGGGGCGACCAGCGAGCCGATCGGCAGGCCTAGCTGGTCGAATACGTCGACCGCGACCACGGTGTAGAGGATGGCGATCGCGACCGATGAGATCACCGAGGAGACGGCGGCGCGGTGCTTGGCGCTCTCCGATCGAACCAGTTCGTCGCTGGTGTTGAGACGCCGCGCGATTTTGGCGGCAACCCAGTTGATCAGCCGGGTGCCGATCAGCGCGGCAATGATGACCAGGACGATGTGCAGCCCTTTGGTGCGAAGCCAGTCGCCGAGACTGCCGTTCCAGAAGTCGTGCCATTGATTGGCGGCCAGGTACGTCGTTGTCAGTGAGTTCATAGTCCTTACGCGAATTGCCCTGTCGTGGCGCTCGTTTGGTGTGCGTGACGCACGGGGTCCGCTTTTGCGTTTCCAGATCGGCGGGGTTCTACACATCGGTGGTGGTGTGGATCACGGTTCTGCCGAGGCCAGGACGTCGGGGCCTGGCGGTAACGAATCGCGACCGCGGAGCCGAAGGACCAGGTGAATACGCAAACTGCGCCATCGGTGGCGCTTACGTAGGGTGTGGTGATGCTGAGCAGAATCCTGATCGGCCTGATGAGCGTCGCGGGGGCGGCGGCGATCGGTACGCCGGGCATGGCCGCGGCAGATCCCGAGCCGGCGCCCGCCCCGGTCCTTCCCAACGTCAACGCCTACACCCCGGTGAGCCCGGTGCCCTACACGGCGATGGGCGGCAACTGGTACGCCTTCGCCGGGCCGCCCGGGGTGGTGTGCGTGCTGGACAAGCAGAATTCCAGCTACGGCTGCAGTGGGGCATTGCCCGGTGCGCCCGGTGGCGCGAACCTCGTCAGCGCGGGTCCGTCCGGCGAGCCGGGGTTCTCGAGCAGCGGCGCGTCGCTCTACGCGGCCGCCGGTGACGTCAAGCCGCTGCCGCCGAACACCCGGCTGAGCTTCCGCGATATCAGCTGCGGGGTCGACGGTGGTGGCGTCGTGGCGTGCGTGAACAACCACGACCAGGTCGGCTTCGTCGTCGGGCCGGGAGCGACGTTCACGTCGGGGCCCAGCCCGATGCTGGATCGGCCGAAGAACTCGAACCCGTTGTTCCCGTCGTTCCCGGGCTGAGTCGCGCTAGAAGTGTGAGTCGTTGACCTCGTGGCCGGGCTTCTCGGCCATCAGGCCGCGGTAGGCCTGTTCGACGTTGGCGCCGTGGTTGACGACGGCATCGACCTCGCGCGCGATCGGCATGTTCAGGCCGTACTTCTCGGCGAACTCCATGATCACGCTGGCGGCTTTGACACCCTCGGCGACCTGGTTCATGGAGGCGATGATCTCCTCGATGGACTTGCCGGAGCCGAGTTGTTCGCCGACGTGGCGGTTGCGGCTGCGCTGCGAGGTGCAGGTGACGATGAGGTCGCCCATGCCGGCCAGGCCGGCGAAGGTGTCGCGGTGCCCGCCGATGGCTTCGCCGAGCCGGGACATCTCCCGCACGGCGCGAGCCATCACCAGCGCCCGGGTGTTCTCGCCGATGCCCAGCGAATAGCCCATGCCGACGGCGATGGCGTAGACGTTCTTCAGTGCGCCGGCGATCTCGACTCCGACGACATCGTCGGTGGTGTAGACGCGGAACCGCTTGGTGCGGAACATCTTCGCCAGGTTGGCGGCCAGGTGCTGGTCGGGCATGGCCAGCACGGCGGCGGCTGCGTACCCGTCGGCGACCTCACGCGCGATGTTGGGGCCGGCGAGGATGCCGGCCGGGTGACCGGGCAGAACCTCGTCGATGATCTGGCTCATCCGCATGTTGGTGCCCTGCTCGAGACCCTTGACCAGGCTGACGACGGGCACCCACGGGCGCAGTTCCTTGCTCAGCTCGGCCAGCACGCCGCGGAAGCCGTGGGACGGCACGCCCATGACGACGACGTCGGCGCACTCGGCGGCTTCACTGAAATCGGTGGTGGCCCGCAAGGTTTCCGAGAGTTCGACCTCGTCGCTCAGGTAGCGCGAGTTTCGATGGTTCTCGTTGATGTCCTTGGCGGTCTCCTCCGAGCGCACCCATTGCAGCGTCGGCCCCCGGCGGGAGCAGATGGATGCGACGGTGGTTCCCCAGGATCCGCCACCGAGCACGACGACTTTGGGTTCGCGGCGTTCAGAAGTCATGGTGTTCAGCGTATTGCGAATACCCGGTTGTTCATGGGGAGTTCGTGCAATCGAGTTGCGCGGGTGCGCAGGGCTGGTGGGTGTCTTTTTCAGAACGCGATATCACCGGTGATATCGCGTTCTGGACAAGTGCACCCACCCCGCCCGCAGTTGGGCTATCCGGCCACCCGCGCCGGGGACGCCACCCGCCCGAACGTCATGTCTTCGTCGATCTTGTCGATGAAGTGGTGGTCGAAGGCGTCGGCGAGATAGTTCTGCCGCACCACCCACGGCCGCTTGAGACCCGACTTCGGCAGGGCGTGCAGGTTGCGCAACACGTAGCCGGCCTGGATGTCCCATGCCGGCTTTTCGGCAATGGGTTCGCCGCCCAGGTGCGGGAAGGCGTGGGTGTAGCCGTGTGAGTTCATGTAGTCGATCAGCTTGGCCGCCGCGCGGGCGGTCATGTCGGCGCGCAGCGTCCACGATGCGTTGGTGTAGCCGATGCACCAGATCAGGTTCGGCACGTCTTCGAGCATGTGTGCCTTGTAGGAGAACCTTTCCTGGGGCTTGATCTCGTTGCCGTCCAACGTGATTCGCACCCCACCGAGGGCCTGCAGTTGCAGGCCGGTCGCGGTGACGATGATGTCGGCCGCGAGGTGCTTACCCGACTTCAGCGTGACGCCGGTGTCATCGAAGCGGTCGATGTGGTCGGTGACAACCTCGGCGCGGCCGTCGGAGATCACCTCGAACAGGTCGCCGTCGGCCACCAGGCACAGGCGCTGGTCCCAGACGTTGTAGCGCGGCTTGAAGTGCACGTCGACCGGATAGCCGGCGGGCAGCCGGCTGAGGTTCTGGGCCCGGATGATCTTGCGGGCCAGGCCGGGGACGGTGCGGGCCAGGAACCACACCATGCTTTCGAAGGCGACCGCGAAATAGCGGGCGAACGCGTGAGAAATCTTGCGGGGAAAGACTTTTCGGACGGCCTCGATGAGCGGGTTGACCCGGGAACCGGCCAGCAGGTACGTCGGTGAGCGCTGCAGCATCGTCACTTTGGCCGCCTTTTGCGCCAGCGCCGGAATCAGCGAGATGGCGGTGGCGCCGCTGCCGATGACGATCACCTTCTTGCCGGTGTAGTCGAGATCCTCCGGCCAGAACTGGGGGTGCACGACGGTGCCTGCGAACGTCTCAAGGCCCGGGAAGTCGGGGGTGTAGCCCTCGTCGTAGTTGTAGTAGCCCGAGCCGAAGAAGACGAAGCGTCCGCGATAGGTCGTGCGTTCGCCATTCTCCAGCGCGTGCACGGTCCAGGTGTCGGTGGCCGAATCCCAGTCGGCCGACTGCACGTAGGTTCCGAAATGGATGTTGGGCAAGATGCCGTGCTTGCGCGCGGTGTCTTCCATGTATTCGCGGATGTGGTCGCCGTCGGCGACGCCTTCCTTGCGAACCCACGGTTCCCACGGCCAGGACAGCGAGAAGATGCTGGAGTCCGAGCGCACCCCCGGGTAGCGGAACAGGTCCCAGGTGCCGCCGATGCGCTCGCGGCGCTCCAGGACGACGTAGCGCGTGCCGGGGTTGCGCTCGGCGATGCGGTACGCGGCGCCGATCCCGGAGAACCCGGCGCCGACGATCACGACGTCGTAGGAGCCGCCGTCGGTCTCGGCGGGTACGGGGGCTGTCTCCGGGGTGGCGGTCATCGCGGTCCTCGCTTCGCGTGGGTGGTGATGCTCACCACACTAGGCACTGACCGGTTGGTTGAGCGAGGGCCCTTGGTCTACCGGTAGTTGACGAACTGCAGGGCCACGTCGAGGTCGGCACCTTTGAGCAGGGCGATGACAGCCTGCAGGTCGTCACGCTTCTTGGAGCTGACCCGGATCTCGTCGCCCTGGACCTGCGACTTAACCCCTTTGGGGCCTTCGTCGCGGATGAGCTTGTTGATCTTCTTGGCGTGCTCCTGGTCGATGCCCTGCTTGAGGGTGCCCGACACTTTGTAGGTCTTTCCGCTGGCCTGCGGTTCGTCGGCGTCGAAGGCCTTCATGGAGATGTCGCGGCGGATCAGCTTTTCCCTGAAGACGTCGACGGCGGCCTTCACCCGCTCCTCGGTGGAGCTGACGATCTCGATCGCTTCATCGCCCTTCCAAGCGATGGTGGTGTCGGTGCCGCGGAAGTCGAACCGGGTGCTCAGCTCTTTGGCCGCCTGGTTCAGCGCATTGTCGACCTCTTGACGGTCGACCTTGCTCACGATGTCGAACGATGAATCCGCCATTGGACGCGTCCCTTCGGTTGATCGGCCGGTTTGTGTCTGAGGTACATGATCGTTGTACCCTGCTAGTCGCACCAAACCGGATCCCCGGCGCGGCGCACCCAGGCAGGTTGCCCGAGCGGCCAATGGGAGCGGACTGTAAATCCGTCGGCGAAAGCCTACACAGGTTCGAATCCTGTACCTGCCACACCAGTCAGGCCCCTCATCGAGGGGGCCTGAGGTATTTCCAGCCGACGCTTTGTCTCAGTTGGTCGCCAACCCCAGCAAACCGGCTGCGATCGTTGCGTTCGCATCAAACCGGCGTCACACCGTGGTGGACGGCACCCTCAGCGCGATCGCGCGAGGTACTGTTGCTGTCGTTGGCTACCACGTCGTCGTTTGCGGAGCTGGCGTCGTAAAGGGCCGCTAATGGCCAATTGCGAAGGATCGCAACAAAACACGGGGATCAGATATGTCGACGTCAACTCAGGGTCGTTGCCGCAGAACGCACAGCGCCGAGGGTTTGCTCGTGCTCCGGTGGCTGCAGCTCGGTGCGGCGTCCATCGGCTTGGGTTTGGCGCTGGTGGGCTGGTCGCTGGTTGGGCCGGAGATTGGTGTCGCGGGCGCAGACAGCGGCGCCGGGTCGTCGTCGTCGGGACCGGCAAGTTCGTCGTCCAAGCGGGTCGCCTCCGCCACTACGGCGACGTCCGGCCGTCGCGGGGTGGTCGCACCGCGTGCCGATGTCGCACCTCGCACGGTGAACCGGGCTGAGCGCAACGCCGTCACGGCTCCGATGGTCACCGCAGCGAGCAAGGGTGACCCCTTGGGTGCGCTCGGCAAATTCCTCACGGGCGGACTGAAAGAACTCCTCAACCGGAAAACGCTTCTGAACCCCTTGCAACGATTGGACGACTTGACCCCCAAGCAGAAGAGCTTGTTGGACTTGATCCCGAAAATCCCTGTACGCAAGGAAGATTCGCTGTGGTACCGAGAGGTGCAGGCAAGAGAAGCGGAGCGGACCCAGCAAGCCAGCGCGAACAAACAGCGGATGGCCGAAATCATACTCAAGGGCGCCAGATTGACGGCGAGTGATGGAACCGCGGTCTACTCCATGGACGGGAAAGTATTCGTCCGGTACACCATCACGTCTTTCACCATCGGCCCCAAGGGGCGAGTTGATGGTCCGCTTGAACCCCAACTTTTCACCCTGTCCGACAGAAGTTCTCAAAGGAACAAGGACGCCATGATCCGGTCCATCCTGAAGCTTGACCCGGCACAGGTTCGCAGCACCTGGGGAAAGTAGCCGTCGAGAGCTCTCGGATCTTCGCTGAATCTGTGAAATTATTGACGAGTGCGTAATTCGGATCGGTTTTGGCCGCTTAGTCGTGGTAGCTGAGCCGCGATGGACCTGATAGCCCTCGGTCGTGCCCGTCAGGCGGTACTGCGGCTCGGTGTCGTGCTGATCATGGTCGGCGCGATGATCGTCGGCACATCCCCGGGCGACTGGCTTGCGGAGTGCATCTGGATCGCCGCCTACGCGCTCGCCGCGATCGGTGCCGCGGTTCTCGCTGTCTCACCCGCCGGCAAGTTGATCAGCGGCCCGCGCTGGCACATAGCCACCGCAGCCACCGACATCGTGGCGGTGGCGGGTTTCCATCTGCTGACGTCGGGCGGTTACGTCCCGTTGCTGCTCATCGGGTTGCTTCCGCTGATGGTGATCGTCGAGTTGTCGTGGCAACGCGCGGCAATTGTGTTGTCGCTGAGCGTGGTTGCGTTCATGGGGACGCTTATCGCCGATACGTCGATCCATCAGCAGATCGGATGGCCGGCAGCCGGGTTCCTCGTGGTGTTGTACGCATACCTGTGCTGCGCGGCATTTCTCGCGACCTATGTTCACGCGCGCCAAATTGCGGAAATCTCCTCGGAGCGCACCGCAAGTGAACGCCTGGCCCATCAGGCCACCCACGACGAGCTGACCGGTCTGCCCAATCGTGCCTACGTACTGGCCCGGATCACCGACGCGCTTACCCGAGACGGGCGGGATGCGTTGTCCGCCGTGCTGTTTCTCGATGTCGACGATCTGAAAGCCGTCAACGATTCACTGGGACACGACGCCGGGGACGCGATGCTGCAGGCTGCTGCGCAAAGCCTGCAGCGTTCGGTGCGAGCCGGCGATGTGGTCGCCCGGCTCGGCGGTGACGAATTCGTGGCGCTGCTGTTCGGCCCCACGACCCGCGAGGCGCTGGACGGTCTCAGCGAGCGAATGCATGCCGCATTGGCCGAACCGGTGCGCATCGGCGACACCACCCTGCGCATGACCGCCAGCATCGGCATCGCCCCGATCAACGAGCGTGAGCAGAACACCGCGGCCACCATCCTGCGGGACGCCGATCATGCGATGTATCAAGCGAAACGGCTGGGCCGCGGTAAGAGTGCTTACGCCCCCGGCCAACTCGTCGACTCGAGTGGATCGAGCTAGTCGCGTCGGCTGCTCAGACCGACAGGATGTGTCCTTCGTTGGCCGGGACGGTCCCATCCAGCAGTGCCGCATAGCACTGCTCGACGGCGTCGCGACCGTGTCGCGTCACTACGGTCATCCACGGATGTTCGGCGTCGTCGATGCGTGCCAGGAATGCCGTCCACGCCGAGGCCAACCGCTCTTGCAGACCGTCGGCGCCCCACTCCGCCGCCCGCTTGCGGGCCTGTTCGGGCGCGAAGAACAACTGCGGCGGCGGGCCGGGCAATTCACCCCCGCCACCGAGTGAATCCCAATGGGTCGCGCCCACCGCGCAGCTGTAGGCCAGCAGATCGCCGAGTCTGCGGTGCACCGCCCCGCGCAGCGCGGTGTCCCCGCTCATGTCGACGTACACCGACGCGACCTCGGAAAGTGTGCCCGCGTCCTCGTAGCAGACGACGTCGTCGTAACAGCCGAGCGAGCGGGTGAATTCAGCATTCGCCGGCGACGTCAGCCCGACGACGGTGACCTCCCCGCCGCGCTGCGCGAGGCAGAACGCGGTGCCGTACGCGGTCTTGCTGGACGCACTGGACAGGATCACCGTTGTGGCGCCGAAGAATGCGTTGTCGGCGAGGAAGTCGTCGATCAGGAACGACGTGGCGAACAGTGGACGCAGAAGCGCCTGCTGAGCCTCGCGGTCGAGTCGATAACCAGGGTCGGCACTACACCGTACGTACTGGTTGTAGACCGCGTGCAGCGCGCGCCGGTGCTCGGAGCCTTCGGCAAAACCACCCGGGTGCACATCGGTGGCCCGCAGCACCACCTCGTCGGCGATCGGCCAGTAGCCGTAGAACCGCTCGCCGACTTCCACTCCGGGACAGCGTGATTCGACGACGGTGGCGAAGCCCCACACCGGGATCTGACCGGTGGCCGAATCGCCGGTCGGATAGAACTGCCAGTAGTTCATCACGTCGCCGAGCGCGGCGTAGGTGATGTTGTTCGACGTCAGGGCGAAGGCGTCGATGCGCAGGCGTACCTCTGCGTCGTCAAGGCTGGGTGCGGGGGACTCGTCCCAGTGGGTCGTGTGCAGATCGTTGCGCTGCACTACGAATTTCGTCGTCATCGGTTCTCCCAGCGTCATCGTTGACGGGCACGACGGTAACCGACCGCGGCTGTCGTCACCGGACTTGGTCATCGGCGTAGGGCGGACCCGGTATCGGACGGGCTGAGGTTTCCCGCGTGGATCCCCTGGGTACACGGGAGGTTGCAGGTTCAGAAGTTGTGCCGCGCAGTCCTGGTACCGCGAGACCAACGTAATGGAGCTTGCCA
Source organism: Mycobacterium sp. ELW1 (assembly GCF_008329905.1). NCBI lineage: Bacteria > Bacillati > Actinomycetota > Actinomycetes > Mycobacteriales > Mycobacteriaceae > Mycobacterium > Mycobacterium sp. ELW1. Next base: position 920,693 of record NZ_CP032155.1, read on the forward strand.
TGTCGGAGTATTCAGAAATGACGGCTATGTTCCGTCACCTCAAGTCGCTCGAAGCCGGTTCGCTGGCATTTCGTCGTCAGCGCAACGACATCATCGAATACGGATTGCCGCTCGCCGATCACATCGCCCGCAAGTACAGCGGCCGGGGAGAACCGTTCGATGACCTTCTGCAGGCCGCCCGAACCGGTCTCGTGAACGCCGTCAACCGCTTTGACGTCGACAATGGCGCAGACTTCCTGTCGTTCGCCGTGCCCACCATGATGGGCGAGGTTCGTCGGCACTTCCGTGACCACACCTGGGCCGTCAAGGTGCCGCGCCGCGTCAAAGAGATTCAGCCGCAACTCACCAAGGCTCGTGCGGAGTTGTCGCAACGCCTCGGTCGGGCACCGAAGATCGTCGAGATAGCCGAGTACCTCGGCATTGCGCGAGAGCTCGTCGTCGAGGGAACTCTCGGTGGGGCTCAATACTCGACTATCTCCACCGATACTCCGACCGGGGATGGTGACGACGATCGGCCTGTCGGCGCTGTCATCGGCACGATCGATCCCAAGCTGGACAGGGTCCTCGACATCGAGACAGTGCGGCCCCTGATCGCTGCGTTGCCCGAGCGGCAGCGGATCGTTCTCAACCTTCGGTTCTTCGAGAACATGACTCAGAGCCAGATCGCAGAACGCATCGGCTGTTCGCAGATGCACGTCTCACGCATCCTGTCCAAGGCGCTCGAGACAATTCGCGACCATGCCGTTGAATCCCGGCTGGCCGCTGCCGGGTAACCGGTTGTCGTTTCGGCCAAAGCTATAGCCCAGCATCAATCCGGAGAAGAGGCAGATATGCCTGCGGTTCCGGCCAACGCCAGCAGCGCTGTCGCCACAGTCATGCCCGGCGTGGCATAGCCGATGTCGACCATCGAGCACCGATTCCTCGACGCGTTGGGCGAGACGCGCGGTGTGGAAGCTGCCGACCGGTTATGCCAGACGTGTGTCGAGTTGATCGATGTCGATGTCGATGTCGATGCGGCGGCGTTGTCTCTGGTGTTCGACGGTGCCAACATCGGCACGGTCGGCGCCAGTGACGCGCAGGCACGGGTGTACGACGAAATGCAGTTCGTGGTGGGTGAGGGACCGTGCTTGGATTCTGTCGCGCACCGCGCACCGGTGCTGGTCGCCGACCTCGCCGACGCCACCGAACAGCGTTGGCCGGCATACGGACCGATGATGATCGCTCACGAGATCCGCGGCGTGTGCGCCATTCCGGTGGTGGTGGCCGGTGAGTATGTCGGGGCACTCGATTTGTTCCGCATTGCTCCCGGCGACCCATCCCGTGAACAGCTCGCGGGGATGATGGTCGCCGCAGAGTTGGCCCAATTGCCGTTGCTGGACCTGCTGAGCGACGATCTGCAGGCCGGGTTTTCTGACCCCGGGAGCAACGCGTGGGAGGACCTGAACGCATTGTCCCGCTCGGAAGTGGGTCAGGCCACAGGCATGCTGATGGCTCAATTGGGCCTCAACGCCACCTCTGCTCTGGCCCGGCTTCGGGCATACGCATACGCATCGGGTCGCAGCGCGACCAGCGTCGCTCGCGACATCATCGACCGCCGATTGTGGTTGGAGGCAGACTGATGAACAGGCCCTTTTCGATCCAATGGTGGCCGGCGGTGCCATCCCCGAATGATGAGAGTGGGCGACGATGAGCGCACCCCGGGAAACTCAGGTGCTGGGAGCAGTGGTGGCGCTGGTCGACAGTCTGCTCGACGACTTCGACATCGTCGAACTGCTGACCGACCTCACCGGACAATGTGCGCGGCTGCTCGATGTTCGAGCAGCAGGCCTTCTCCTTGCCGGTCCACGCCAAGATCTTCATCTGATGGCGGCAACCTCGAAGAGCTCTCACGACCTGGAGATCTTTCAGCTCCAGGCAGACGAGGGACCGTGCTTGGACTGTTTCATTACCGGACAAGCGATTTCCGCGCCCGACCTGGATGCAGAGCGAGCTCGCTGGCCGCGTTTCGTCCCCGCGGCCACCGAGGCCGGCTTCGTTTCGGTCCACGCGGTTCCGATGCGTGCCGCGGGCACGCTGCTCGGTGCACTGGGACTGTTCGGCACGCGACTCGGGGCGCTCAACGACGCCGATCTGCTTGTCGCGCATTCGTTGGTGCATGTGGCGTGTGTGGCTATCCTGCAAGGACATTCACCGACGCCGAACACCGTCGGCCCGTCGCTGCGAGCGGCGCTGAATGATCGCGTGGTTGTCGACCAGGCCACGGGCTTCGTTGGCGAGACCCTCGGTGTCCCCATGGAAGAGGCATTCCGTCTCCTACGCCAGTATGCGCAGAACCATCCCGAACATCTCACTGACATCGCTCGACAGTTGGTGGGTCAACCCGCGCGGCGCGCGGGGATTCTGGCCGCGTTGGCAGAGCTGGTCCCAGAGGTCTGATCAGCCACGCCGCTGGTCAGTCAATCGCAGATTCGTGCTCCGCGACGAGCCAACGCGCCACGTCGACCAGCTTGATATTCGTGTCCGCCGATGCATGGGTCAACATCGCGAATGCCTCAACCCCGGTGATGTTGTGGCGGTGCATCAGAATGCCTTTGGCTTGACTGATGACATCGCGGCTGGCCAGCGCAGCATGGAACTGGGTTGCGGCGGCTGTGCCGAACATCGCCACTGCCGCGTGCTGGGCGACAATCGTGCCGACATCGACGGATTCCTGGGTGAACGCGTTCGGTTGAGCGCCATAGAGGTTCATTGCCCCGAGGGTTTCGGATTCCACGAATAGCTGAAATGAGAGCAGACTGTGCACATCCAGCGAGATCGCTTGCCGGACGAACTCAGGCCAGCGTGTTTCGCTCGACATGTCGTCGATGAGGACGGTGTGGTGCTCCCGTAAAGCGGTGATGCAGGGGCCGTCGCCGAGTTCGCTCTGCAACTGGTCGAGGTGGGCGACGATCGGATCGGTGGGAGCCTCGGCTACTACCGTGCCGCGCTGGATCAGGGAGATGCCTACCCACCGCGCCCCGGGCACTATCGCTGTGGCCGCGTCGACGATGGTCTGCAAGGTGTCGGCCCGGCTTTTCTGCGCTTGCAGGCGCATCGCAAAATTGCCCAGGGTTCGGGCTAATTCGTTGCTGGCGTCGGCGGGCATCAAACAACCTACCCACAATGGAACGAAATCATCCCCCACGACCCCGCCGGCACGTGTCTGAACCGGCGGGATCTAAGCAGGTCGTATGGGCGCGCCCACCGCATCTGCTTACACCAGTTATCCCCGGTCATGCTGCGCCCAAACACATGCAGTTGCGCTCAATATGGAACGCCGAGCGCCAGAACCGCTGTGTCGTCTTCGATACCGGATCCGAAAGTGCCTAAAAGTTGGCGGATTTCGGCGATCAAATCGTCCGCGTTGGTTGGCGTCAGGGCCGTGACAAATCGGCGCAGTGCGCCGTCGTCGTCGTATCGGCGTTTACCCTCGCCGACCCGTGCCTCGGTCAGACCGTCGCTGTAGAGCAGCAGGGTGTCGCCCGGCGCAAGTCGTAGCGAGGCGTCGACGAACCGCGGCCGGTCGGTCAGGCCGACAGCCATCCCGCCGGTGAGATCCAGATAGTCGACCTCACCGGAGCGCTCCATCAACAGCGGAGGCGGATGCCCACCACTGGCCAACCGCACCTCGAATCCGTCCTCCTTCTGGGTGAGAGTGCCGAATACCACTGTGCAGAACCGCGTTTGACCATCGCGATACTCCTGGCCGATGACGGTGTTCAGCCGGTGCAGCACCGTGATCGGGTCGGGGTCGACGACAGCGGCTGTGCGCAGCGTGTAGCGGGTCAACGACGTGATCGCCGCGGCCGCCGGTCCCTTACCGCACACATCGCCCAGGAAGAACCCGGATACGTTGTGTGACAACGGGAAAAGGTCGTAGAAGTCACCGCCGATGTCCTGCACCGACGCATGGTAGTGGGCGGCAGCGGTGAGCCCCTCGGGCACTGAGAGCGACGGAGGCAGTAGCGACCGACGCAACGTCTCGGCCAACGACTCGGCCCTGGCTCGCTCGGATTCGGCGCGCTGGCGTTCCTCAAGCAGAGCTCGTTCGTACGACCGTCGTTCGCGGGCGTCTTGGATGTCGACGCGAATCAGTGCCGGGCGCCCGTCGTCACCGCTCTTGACGTTGGCGGTCAGAAAGACGGACCGGCGCGAGCTGTCGGCAGCCCGCAGTTCCACGCTGATGCCTTCGAGTTCGCCACTCATCTGCAGCAGCGGCGCGAAGTGCGTTTCGAAGTGGATGCGCCCGCCGACGGTGAACAGATCAGTGATCTGCTTGCCGCGCAACGCATTCGGCGTAGTTCCCAGCCAGGACGCCAACGTGGTGTTGGCGTCGAGGATGCGTCCGTCCGGGGTCGCCGCCAGCTGACCGCTGGGTGCGTTCTGCCACAGATCCTCGGTGTCGGTCATGCGTAGGCAAATGCCGCAAGTACTTCGGCGGTGGCCTCGGGCGCGCTGACGTGCGGGCAGTGGCCGGTCGCGTCGAGAGTGATCAGTTGGGCGTCGGGGATGCGATCACGGACGTAGGCGCCGACTTCGGGCGGCGCGATGACGTCCTGGCGGCAGTCGACGATCAGCGTGGGAACCGGGACACCGGCGAGGTCGGCTCGGTTGTCGGAGAGAAACGTGGCGCGGGCGAAGATCTTCGCGGCTGCGGGATTGGTGCGGCAGAACGTCGTGGCGAGGTCCTCGGCCAGCTCAGGGCGGTCGGCGTTGCCCATGATCGTCGGGGCCATCGACTGCGACCAGCCGAGGTAGTTGCTTTCCAGAGATTCGAGTAGCTCGTCAATGTCGGCGCGGCTGAAACCGCCGCGGTACCCGTCGTCGTCGATGTAGCGCGGAGACGGGGTGATCATCGCCAGCTTGCTGAACCGGGCCGGCGCCGTGGACACCGCCAGCACCCCGATCATGGCGGCCACCGAGTGCCCAACGAGCACCACATCGCGCAGGTCTAGGGCCTCGGCGATCTCCACCACGTCGTCGGCGTAGCCCTGCAGCGACGCGTACTTGCCCGGGTCCCACGCGGCGGGGTCGGCGTTCCCCGAACCGACGTGGTCGAACAGAACGATGTCGAACCGGTCCCGCAGCCGAGAAGCCACCGGGTGCCACAGGTGCTGGTCGCAGCCGAAGCCGTGGGCCAACAGGAGCGTCGGCCCGTCCGCGTCACCCACGCGGGTGACGTGGTTGCGGGAGACGACGTCCATCAGGGCATTCTTGCGCAGTTAGCGCCGGGTCCCGGATCGTGTCCGCTTTTCGGCATACATGGCGGCGTCGGCACGGGCCAGGACTGCTTCGGCCAGGTCGCCGCCGCCTACGACCGCTGTTCCGCAGCTGGCGCCGACGGTCAGTGCCCCAGCGCTGGTGGGCATGTCTTCCTGCAGCACGGTGACCAGGCGCTGACGCAGGCTGAACGGGTCGGGGGCGAACGAAGATGCCAGCAGTACGGCGAACTCGTCCCCGCCGATCCGTGCTCCGAGATCCTCGGCTCGGCAGGTGGTGGCAATGCGGCTGCCGATGATCCGCAGCACCTCGTCACCGACAGAGTGGCCGTACACGTCGTTGATCGGCTTGAACCCGTCGAGGTCAATGTAGAGCACGACAGCTACCGGGTTACCGGTCCCGGCGGCGCCGGAAATCATGCCTTCCAGTCCCGACAGGAACGCAGCCCGGTTGGCCAACCCGGTTAGGGCGTCGACGGAGGCGGCACGGGCCTTCTCGTCCATGACATGGGCGCGGGCCAAGGCCTTGGCGATGAACTGAGCCAGCTGTTCGAGCAGGTTCACGTCCTCTTCGGCGAAGGCGTTCGGCTCGCTGCAGATGACTTTCAAGACGCCCTGCGTGCGGTTCCCATCGACCAGCGGAACGACGATCATCGAGCGGGCGTGCACCCTGCGACAGGCCTCCAGGTCCACCCGGGGATCGGTCTCGGTGTCGGTGGAAATCAGGATCTTGCCGGTTCGGACGCACTCTCCGGACATGCTGCCCGACATCGCCAACCGCAATCCTTCGGTGCCGGCGAGTGAACCGGCGGTGGTGGTGTAGACCATCTCACCGAACTCGGCGAGCTCGATCACCGCGCCGTGAGCATGGGTCGCTTCGCGTGCCTGTTCCGCGACGATCTTCATCACCGCATCGGCCGTCGCATCGGCCTCATTGATTGCTTGCTGCACCTTGATGATGGTCTGCAAGGTCGCTACCGACAGTTCGCCCCCCACGGGCTGGATATTAGGGGAAAAGACGCGGTCAGCGTAGGCAATAAACAATTCGCGTAAGTGCGTTTACGCGTACACACGCACGTCACCCATGGCGTGTGCTATACCCCTAGCAAATTAGCTTTCACGTCAACATCGGGGGTTGGTGCCATGGGCCTGGGACAGCAGGGTCGTTACGTCGGTCGGGTCGGAGCATTGGCGGTGGCCCTCGGTGTCGGCGGGTTGATCGTCGCGCTGCCTGCGGTCGCCGGCGCGGACGACGGGGCGGGGAACTCGGGCAAGACGACGTCGTCGGCCGGCAAGGCTGCCCCGCGGACCGCGGCGAAGACGGGTCCGCGTGCCCCGAAGGCGCCGACGTCGGCGCCGGCCGCCGCGGCCAAGCCGGCCGCATCGATCTCCGGAGCGAGCCGGCGCCCGCTGGACCGGGTCAGCGGAAGCGGCGACCCGTCGGCTCCGATCACCGAGCCGCTGTCGTTCGCGGTGCTGGCGGCGACCCGCCGGGACGGAACCGCCCGATCGGCACGCTCGGTCGCCACCGGCGGAACCACCTCTGCGGCAGCCGCTTCGGTGCCCAGCGCCGGCGGCACGGTAACCACGCCGCCGGCCGCGGGCGCCACCGCGGGCAGCGCACTCGGCACCGCTGTGCGCAACTTCATCGACTCGCATTTCCCCGGCTGGAGCCCGATCGCCGACGAGTTGGCGCCGATCGTCGCCAACGGCATCCAGGACCTGGTCGCCAACGGCAAGATCAGTGCCGAGGTGCAGCAGCTGGTCGCGAATAACACGATCATGCAGTTCGTTTCGACGAAGATCTCCGCCGCGCTGCACACCTATCTCGGTGTGCCGTCGCCGGTCGGCACCGTCGTCGGCAATGCGGCGGTCGGCTTCGCTCGCACTGTCCTCGGCAACGCCGGCGTCCAGGCCGCGCTGGATGTCATCGCCACCGCCGTGCAGCCGGACAGCGCGCAGGCCACTGCGATCGCAGCCGGGTTGGCTGTCAACGATATTGCGCCGCTTGCGAATTACCTCAAGGCAGTGGTCGCGAACTCCTCCGACGAGATCGCGACCTTCCTGAGCAACTCGGCGGTTCAGGCTGCGCTGGCGTCAGGTGTCTCTGGTGCGGTCATTGACTTGACCAGCGGTGGGGTCATCCCGACATGGCTCGGCAACGTCGTCGACGGCTGGGTGACCTCCGCGCTGGGGGGCAGCCCCACCGCGACCGCTGTCGGCAATGCGCTGGGCGCAGCCGTACAGGGCTTGCTGAGCAACACCAAGGCGGTGCAGGGTGTGGCCGCGGTGGCCGGCGCTGCTGTCACCGACATCTTGTCCGCACCGGGCGTCCCGGCCGCGCTGGCCGACTACATCACGCAGTTCGGCACCGCGCTGCTGGCGGGCGAGAACTGGATCGACGCACTGGATGTGGCCTGGCAAGGGCTGCAAGGCAATTCGGCGTTCCTGTCGGCGCTGGCTCCCGCCGCGGGTGACGCTGTGTCGTCACTGGTCACCAATGCTGATGTGGTGGCGGGCCTGGCGTCGACGGTCAAGACGCTGGTGATCAACTTGGCGGCCGACGAAGGTTTCCGCACTGTCGTCGGTGAATTGTTCGGGCCGACCTATGGTCCGACGCTTGCCGAGGCTCTGGCCGATCCGAAGTCCGCGGCGCAGCTCGGTGCGACGGCCGGCTCGGTGATCACCAGCTTCCTTGCCCAGGACGGCGTGGCGGAGACGCTGTCGGCTGCCACCGAGCAGATCGTCGCGGCGCTGCTGAGCGGGGTCTCGCCTGTCGACGTGCTCCAGGGCGCTGTGCAGCAGCTGGCGTCGGACCCGGCGTTGGTGGCGGCATTCAATGCGACCGTGCCGGATGCGCTGCAGTCGGTGCTCAAGGCGCCGGCTGTCAGGGACGTGATCAGCACGGTCGCGCAAGGTGTCGTCAATCAGCTGATCGATTCGACTCCGCTGAACAACACGGCCCTGGATCCGGTGGTGAGCCAGGTAGCCAAAGCCACGGTGCAGGCCTTCGTGTCCAACCCGGCCGCCCAGGGCCTGATCGGCGATCTCGCCGGGGATCTCCTCGGCGGAGCGCCGCCGGCCGATGTGGTGCAGACCGTCATTTCCAGGGTCGTGAACAGCCCCGCACTGCAGATCGCGCTCGGGCAGTCGCTGGGGCAGGGCTTCGGCGCGCTGCTCGGTGACAATCCGGTCGCCTACGCCGTCGGTCAGCTGGCCGGAATCGGCACGGCGCTGGCGTTGGTGTTGAGCTTCGGGGTGGCGAACCTGTTCGGTCTGACTGGCGGCTTGTCGGCGTCCTCGGTCCCGAGCGGCAGCTCGTACTTCGTGACATTGCAGATTGCCTGACCCTCCTGGGTGACCGGGCTCTGAATCCCCTCGTGCAACTTTCAGGGTGTGCTATATCTAGCAAACTATTGTGCGGGCTGGGGTGGGGGTGACTGCAATGAGCCTGGGGCAGCAGGGTCGTTACATCGGTCGGGTTGGCGCGTTGGCCGTCGCCCTCGGCGTCGGAGGAGTGATTGCGGCTCTGCCCGCGGTGGCATCAGCGGATACCGGCGCGGGGGACTCGGGTAAGGCCACGGCCTCGGCAGGTAAGCACGCCCCCCGAACCCCGGCCAAGCCGGACGGCCGCACCCCGAAGGCCCCGCTTCCGGCGGCGGCAACCAAGCCCGCTCGTGCGATCTCGGCAAGTAGCCGCGTGCCGTTGGCCCGCCTCGGCGTGGGTCACGATCCCCTCGCTCCCGTTACCGAGGCGATTTCATGGGCGGTGCTGGCGGTGACTCGTCGTGAACAGTCCGGGCCGACAGGGATCTCCGTCCCGGCAAGTTCGGTGACCACCGCGGAGCCGGCCGACGGGATCGCCCATTCGGCCAGGACGCTCAACCATGTCAGTCCAAGCCAGAAGACCGGCTCCGCAGCTTCTGTGCCGTCCGTTCAACTCGCGGAGGTGCCGGCCGCAGCGGAGGTCGAAACCTCGGCTGACATGACATTTTGGAATGACGTCGTCGCCCCGGCTCTCACCGATTTCGTCGAACTCGGCATCAAGTTCAGTGATCTCACCGCCGCCAAGCAAGCCGTGGTGAATTTGTTTCTGCCAGTAGCCATCGAATTGATGGGTGAGGCCCTGTACGGGGACCCGGTTAACGGCGCCCTGTCCGGACTGGCCGGCAATCCGGACTTCGCCACCTTCGTCAGTAATCAGGTAGAGACCAGCTTGGCGGGCATGGGGGCGTCCCAGGGCGCCGCCCAAGTCGCCGGTGCCGCAGCGGCCTACTGGTGCACATCAGTGTTGAACGACACCTTCTTTCAGAATGCGTTCGGAACATTCATCCAAACGTTGACGGTGATTCCGAACGGCGGCGGAGCCCTCGATCTGCTGGGCGATCTCGTGACGACAGACTTCACCGTGAACGATCTCGTGAGCGCGGACCTGCTGGAAAGCGCTCCGACAGTCGTGGGATCGCTTGCCGCCTTCCTGACGGACGAGGGCGTTCAAAGAGCGCTGGCGACGGCCACGTTCGGTGCGGTCAACATCCTCCTCGGCGCGCAGGGCGATCCTGCCTCGACCGACTTCGTGACATTCATCGGTGACAGCATTGGTAACTCGCTGGCCTCGGCGCTGGGTGGTGGTCCCGCCGCGATACAGATAGGCGCGGCGATCAGCCAGGCCACCGTGACCTTCCTGACCACACCGGCTGTTCAAGCGAAGATCGCCGACGTTGCGGGATCGCTCTTCGGCTACACGGTGGATGGTGAAATCGCCCGCTGCACAGGGCTTTTCTGTCAGAGTGGCGTCGCCGGCGAGATCGGCAGCGTGGTCGGCACGTTATTCGCGGCTGTGGGGCTGGGTGACAACCAGGCAGATGCAATCGAAGGCGCCGTGCAGTCACTGCAAGGCAGCACAGCCGTCCAGGACGGGATCGCGGGCACAGTTGCGAGCGCGGTGTTTTCACTGTGGGCAGATTCTGCCGTGCAGCAGGGCTTCGGCACATTCGTGACCGACGCGGTGTCGGCGTTCACCGCTGACTCGGCCACGCGGCTGTTGGTGGGCCAAAGGGTCGAGCAGTCGGTCACCTCGGCGCTGGGCGGTGGCCCGGTTGCGGTGGGGGTGGGGGCCGCGGTGAGCACTGCGGTGCAGAACCTGTTGGCCAATCCCGCTGGGGTGAACGGATTGTTGGCGGTCGCCGGCGCAGCCCTGAGCTACGTCGGGATCCCGATCGGCGTATCGACGGTGATCGAGCAGGTGCTGCCTGCCATCATCGCCGGGACCGATCCGGTGACCGCTCTGGCGAACGCATGGCCTTCGTTGCGCACCTCGTCGGCCATCGAGGACTCGCTGCCCTTGGCCGTCAAGCTGGGGTTGCAGACCTTGTTCAGCTATCAGGGGCTGCTGCCGGCGCTGGGCGCCTTCATCACCGATGTCGTATCAGGTTCGGCGGCAAGCGAACCCGTGCAAGCCTGGGTCGGCCAGCAAGTGCAGCAGGGGTTGACGGCGGCGCTGAGCGGTAGTGCTGCCGCCGCCGGGATCGGTAGTGCCGTGGGTGCCGCGGTGCAGAATCTGGTTGCCAATGTGACGTTCGTCAACGGCGTCCTCGGTGCTGCAGGATCGGCATTGACGACTCTTCTCGGTACTTCCGGGATTGCGGCAGACCTGACCGGAGCAGGGGAACAGGTCATATGGTCTCTGCTCGCCGGAAACGACGTGGCCGCCGCTGTCGGAGCTGCTTGGCAAGGGCTGCAGTCTGATTCGATGTTCACGTCGGCGCTCGGCACTGCGGTGGCCAGCGCCGTCTACGCCTTCACCAGCGACACTGGTGTGGTCGCGGCACTCGCGGCGACCACCAGTGCCCTCGTCAGCGACCTGGCATCCGACGCCGCTTTCCGGACGTTCCTCGGTGCGCTGGCCGGTCCCACCTTCGGTCCGACGTTGGTGAGCACGCTGGCCGATCCGGCGGCCGCAACGCAGATCGCCGCGACGCTGGGCTCCCTGATCACCGGTTTCTTGGGCTATGCCGGGGTACCGGGCGCGCTGTCGAATGCCGCGCAGGACTTCGTCGCCGCGTTGTCGGCCGGGGCGACCGTCAGCGGCGCCGTGCAGGGTGCCGTGCAATATCTGCAGGCCGATTCCGCGATCAAGGCCGCACTCGACGCCATAATTCCGCCCGGGTTGCGTTCGCTGCTGACCGTGCCCGCGGTGCAACAGGCGGTCGGTGAAGCGGCGCAGGGTTTGGTCGCCGACTTCCTCGGGACGACGCCGTTCCACAACGCCGTGCTCGATTCGCTGGCGGGTCAGGTGACCAAGGTCGCGGTGGATTCGCTGTTGTCCAATCCCTCGGTGCAGACCCTCATCAGCAGCCTGGCCGGTGACATCGTCAACGGCACCCCGACCAGCGATCTTGCTGACACGGTGATCCAGGCCGTGGTGCGGAGCCCGGCGCTGCAGGTCGCCATCGGAATGGCGCTGGGGCAGGGGATCGGATCGCTCTTCGGTGCCAACCCGGTGGGCTTCCTGGTCGGACAGGTCACCGGAGCGACGGCGGCGCTGCTGATCGGACTGCTCTCGGGGGTGTCGTTGATCGTCGACCAGGTCAGCGGCAGCGCGGCGGCCGTAGCGCCACGGAGCAACTCCTATCTGCTCATTCGGGTGCCGGCGGCGTGACCGAGGGCCATACTGATCAACTAGCAAATCGCCCTCAGGCGATCTTGTATTGAGGGGAAAAGGATCATGATCACAGCCGCAAAGACTCGTTACACCGCCACCGGTGTACTCGCCGCCGGTGCGGCTGCGAGCGCGTTACTGGCTGGCGCCGCTCTCGGGTCGGCCCCCGCTGCGCACGCGAGTTGCGCGTCCTTCTTCGGTCTGGGGAACAGCGCCGACTGCTCCAGCACGCCGCTGAGCATCGCGATCGCGGTCGGCAGTGGCGCCACCGCGCACGCGAGCGGACTGTTCGGTGGAGCGTTCGCACTCGGGACCAATTCGGCAGCGACCACCGGCGACGCGTTCACCTTCGCCACGGCCGCCGGGGACGGCTCAGTCGCCACCGCGAATGGGCTGTTCGGTATCGCAGCACAGCTGGGTCCGAATGGCTCCGCCACTACCCAAGGTTCGGGCCTGTTGACGAACCCCGGGTTCAACATTGCGCTGAACGTCTCGGCACTCGGTGCGCCGACCGACAGCAGTAGCGTCATCGCCGGCGGTACGGGTGCAGCCGGGAACATCGCCCTCAATCTGTTCGGCCGGGGGACCGCGAACAATCCGGACAGCATGAAGGTGGTCTCGCACGGCCTGCTCAACATCGCTACGAACTGGGGCGGCCACGACAACGTCATCGAGGCCGGTGATGCCGCGACGAGCTCGCTGCTCAACTTGACCACGAATCTCTTTGGCAGCAATACCAACGTCACGGCCGAGGGCGGCATCTTCAACTGGGCCACCAACCTCCTCGGCAACAACAACACCGTTACCACGAATGGCAGCCTGGTAAACACCGCGAGCAATCTGCTCGGCAGCAATAACACCGTCACCACAACGGGCGGCTATGGAAACTGGGCCCGCAACATTCTCGGCAATGGCAACACCGTGACGATCACCGGCGGCTACGCGAACGCGGTCCGAAACCTGTTCGGCGGCGGCAATACCGTGACAGTGGCGGGCGGCGCCTATGGAAGCACCGCGCAGAACTGGTTCGGCACCAACAATGCCGTGACCGTTGCGGGAGGCATCTATAGCTCGGCCAGTAACTTCCTCGGTGGCAACGGCAATACACTCGAGTCGACGACCGGGTACAACAACTCGGTGGTAAATCTCGTCGGCAGTGGCAACACGCTGTCCGCTGGTGGCGCCGGCAGCAACTACAACCTGACCTTCAATTCGTTGGGCAGCAACAACCAGGTGTCCTCGGGCGGCGCCGGCGGTAACCTCACGGCCGGGTTCAACTTTGCCGGCGGTACCAACACCGTGACCGCGGGACCGGGACCGCTCGCGCTGGCCGGCACCATCTTCAACAACGGCGCGACCGTCACCAAGCAGAACCCGGGCATCGCGATCAACAACTTCCGCATCGGCGGGGCTCAGGCGACCGGCGGCTCGAGCAGCAAGGCTCCAGCGGCCAAGGCCAACGACACCGGGAAGAAGAAGGGCACCGCCGGGAGTCGGCGGGGTAGCCACTAACGGCTTGCTGCGGGCGCCAATACCCGAGCCCAGCGAGAGCTCCTAGCCCATCGGACCCATGTCGTCCGGCATCGGTGCGTCGCAGCGGGCGCGGAAGTCCGCGGCCGGCTGCCGCACGGCCTTGAGCTGGTCACGCACGTCGGGATTGGCCTGAAGGTAATCGGCTACAGCAGTGCGCATCTCGTCGCGCGACTTGCCCTTGAGGCCGGTGAAGAAGGCGTTCACGTCGGGGTGGGTGAACAGGTAGACCGACATCCCAGCGTTGACTCCGGACATGACCTGGGTGAGGTCGCCCGCCGTACAGTTCGGCTCGTCGGCGGCGGCGGTTGCCGCGCTGCCGATCAGCAGTGCGCCTGAGATGATCCCGGCGCTGATCACGTTGCGGACCAACATTCGACTACTCCTAACGATGAGGGATGGACAGGTTAGCGCGGGCCGATTCCCGGTCGGCCCGGCCGGATCGGCGGCGACGGTGGACGAACCGGCGGTCGCGGGTTGAGGTCGATGTCGATGCCCCAGGAGTCGTCGCAGTACCACGGATCGGCGCAGTAGCCGGGGTAGACAGGCCCGGCGGTCGGCGGTGTGGGACCGCCGCCGCGAACTTCGCCCTGCGCGCACACCGTCGCATAGCCAGCGCTGTCGCAGTCTGCCGCGGCGGGTGTGGCCGAAATGAGGCTGGCGGGCACGGTCGCGATGATCACCCCGAATGCCAAGAAGCACGAAGCTTTTCGCATGACGTCACCTCTGCTCCCCGTCCGGAGGTATGCGCGACCACAACGATCGGGCCGCCTCCTGGACCTGATTGTTGGTTGAGCATATCCCTCCTGCCATATGTGCAGGTGAAGTTAGGAACTATGGCTCCCAACGTAAGTCCGTTTACGGGCAAGTTGAGTACTCGACTACGCAACCCGTCTGATCGACACAGTCGGACCATGGTGGTCTGCGGGCGTGGGGCTCGCGGTGATCAGGATCTGAGGGAAATCATGAGCAACTCACAACAAACGATGGCGCCTAACGGGGTGTCGAAGACCGCGGACCTCGTCGAAACCAATCCCGACGACTTTGGCCCGGAACCCTGGGACCCGGGCATGCTCACGCTGTTCGATGTTCGTGGCAGGTTCGTGAACCGTCCGAAATTCAGCAGGACTCAACCGGTGGACCGACAGAGGATCCGGCTTCCGCTCCCGGTCGGTGACGTCGCTCTCGGAGAATTGGTGCTCGATCTGACGGCTCGGCACCCTTACGCGGACATCGGTTGGATGGACTTCTATCAGCCCGGCCGATGGGACTGCGAAAGCGACAGTGTCTACATGTCCACCATTCGTGTGAATCCGCCCGGATCATCGACCAACTGGGACGGCACTGTTGGCTATGGCCACTTCACTGCACCCGCCGACAATCTCTACGTGGTGGTGTTGAACTTCTCCGGCTATTCGACGTCTCAGTGCATGAGTCTTCGTGGGCCGTGGGGTAAAGCGACGGCGAACCTTCCGGCGGCGAGCTACGACGCCTCTGGACACCTGCTGCCCAGAACCGCTGCGGTCAGAGCTGTTTGGGATGCGCGAGCCGGCGAGAAGGGCTGGTGTGACTTTTCTGCTGTGACAGGCTCGACAGCGAGCGTGATCCTGCCGGGGTACGTGGATCTTGGTATCCCGCTCGTCTTCTTTCATTCGCTCCAGATCTACACGGCCGCCTGAGCTGCGGGACCTCAGAAGGCGCCCGGTTCGCCGGGCTCGCTGTCGAGTGCTTCGCGGTTGGTCACCAGCAGCCAAACGAAGTACAGCCCGCCGACCGCGATCAGGCCCAGCACGATCAGGCCGGGAACCCTTGCCTCACTGGGTGATACGAGCGCGAAGATCGAGAAGGCCACCCACACCAGCGCCGTGTAGGCCACCGGCAGCTCGAACCGGCCGAGGCTGAAACCGCCCTCCTTGCGTTCGAGGCGTTTGCGCACGCAAAGGTAGAGCACCACGATGCCGCCGTAGATCAGTGCGGGCAGGATGGTCGACGCGACGATCAGCTGCAGCAGGGCCGCACCGCGCAACGTGAGCATCAAGACCACGCCGATCACGAAGATGAGAATGGTCGCGGCGACTGGTGTTTGGGTCCGCGGGCTCACCCGCCGCAGCACCGTGTGGCCGGGAAACCGCGAGTCGCGGGCCATGGCGAACGCCTGTCGCGAGCAGGCGGCGATCATCACCATGCCTGCGCCGAACATCGCAAACACGATGCCGGTCAACAGAACTCGTTCCATCACCGGACCCAGCTGATCGTGGATGATCGTCGCCACCGGTGAGCCGCTGGTGGTGACTTCGGTGATGTCCTTGATCGCGAGCGTCAGGATGATGACGAACACCAGGCCCAAGGTCGCCGAGGCGATCACCGACGAGACGATGGCGCGTGGAACGCTGCGGAACGGATCCTTGGCCTCCTCAGCGAGATTCGCCGCGGAGTCGAAGCCGACCAGCGTCACCAAGCCCATGATCATGCCGGCCATCAACGGCCCGCCGATCGCGAAGTAGTTGGGTGCGTCGGCGGCCACACCCCGGGACACCAGATTGGCAGTGGTGCCGGTCCCGGAGAACATCATCACGGCACCGAGGCCGACCACCAGGATCGCCAGGATCCCCAGCTCGAGACCGACCGCACCCGAGGTGACTACGCCGAGCAGGCGGGTGGAGGCGATGACGAGGATGGTCTGAGTGAGCAAGATCGCCAACGTGATCACGCGGGCGACGTCCTCGTCGGGCGCCATCCCGAACAGCGGCATCAGCGCTTGGCTGGCCAGGGCGTTGTCCATCGCCGCCACCGCGATCGCCAGGAACCAGAACGTCAGCCAGCCGAACAGCCACCCGACTTTCGGGCTCGCCAGCCGCGACGCCCACTGGTAGGACGATCCGCTGAGCGCAATGCGAGCGGCGAATTGCGCCACCACCAACGCGACGAGCGTCTGGCCCACCGCGGCGATGATCCACAACCAGATCCCCACCGGCCCCGAATAATTCAGCACCGCACCGTAGGTCGCGAAGATCCCGACGACCACCGAGATGAACGCGAACGAGATCGCGAACACTTGGAACGAGCCGAGGGTGCGCTTCAGTTCGGGTTGATAGCCCGAATGCCGGAGTTCCTCGTCGGTGGATTCAACGGTCATTGCGGCACCGGGCCTTCCTCGAAGTCAGAGCAACCATAGGGGACGAGCGGGAGTTCGGGCGGCGGCTTGAGCAGCATCCAGACCGCCACCGCGGATGCGAGCAGCAGAACCGAACCGATGCCCGCGGCGACGGCCAGTCCGTCGGTGAACGCGGCTTGGGCTGCGGCCAGCAGGGCATGCGCCTTGTCCCCGCCGAGGGTTGCGGCCGCCCGGTGGGCGGCGGCCAACGACTGTTCAGCGTGCGCCATGACGTCAGCGTGGATGCCGGCCGGCCGGTCCAGACCGCGGTAGACGGCGGCGATCACGCTGCCCAGCAACGCGATCCCGAGCGCCATGCCCAGCTCGTAGGCGGTCTCCGAGACACCTGCCGCGGCACCCGCGCGCTCCGGCGGGACGCTGGTGATGATGATGTCGTTGGCAACCGTGAACGCCATCCCGAGGCCCGCGCCGATGACGAACAGGGCGACCCCGAGCGGCCAATAAGGGGTGGTCGGGCTGATCAGCGTCAGCGATGCCAGCGCCGCACCGATCGCCGTCAGCGATGTCGCAAGCACTGCCCGCGGCGAGCGGTACCGCACGACGAAGCCGGCCAGCACACCGAAAGTCATTGCCGCCAGCGCGGCAGGCAGTTCGGCGAGCCCGGCCTGCAGCGGGCTGTAGTCGTGGACCAATTGGAAGAACTGGGACAAGAAGAAGAGCACACCGGACAGGCCGAGGATCGACAACATGTTGGCCGTGATCACGCCGGAGAACCCGCGGTTGGCGAACAGGCGCACGTCGATCAGCGGGTGGGCTGCCTTCAGCTGGCGCCGCACAAACAGTGTCAGGGCGGTTACGCCCACCAACCCCGCGACGACGATGTCGGCGTGCAGTCCGTGTGTGGCGCCCTGCTTGGCGGCGTAGACCACGCCAAGCACTCCGATCAGCGACAGGCCGGCACCGAGCGGATCCCACGGGCCCGGGGTCGGGTTGCGCAATTCTGGCAGCAGTACCGAGCCGCCGACCAACAGGACGATCACCACCGGCACGTTGATCAGGAAGACCGCGCCCCACCAGAAGTGCTCCAGGAACAGCCCGCCGACGACGGGACCGAGCGCGGTGCCTGCTGAGAACACGGACGCCCAAATGCCCACGGCGACAGCACGTTCCCGCGGATTCGGGAACAGGCCCCGGATCAGGGCCAGGGTCGACGGCGCCAGGCTGGCCCCGGCGACACCCAACAGCGCGCGGGCCGCGATCAGCATCCCGGCCGTCGGTGCATACGCGGCCAGCACCGACGCCATCGCGAAAGCGGTTGCGCTGGTGAGTAATAGCTTCTTGTGTCCGACCCGGTCGCCGATGCTGCCCATAGTGACGAGCAGGCCGGCGAGCACGAACGAGTAGATGTCTCCGATCCACATGATCTCGGTGGCCGTCATACCGAGATCCCGGCCGAAGACCGGTGTCGCCACGGCCAGGACCGTGCCGTCGACTCCGATGAGCAGCACGCCCAGGCTCAGTACACCCAGGGCAAGCCAGCGGTGTCGCATGGATTATCCGGCGTGGCAGAACACGTCGACCTGAGCGGTTTCGAAGGCGTCGCGCTGCTGACCGCCGTGGTGCTCGTGACGGTCCTGGTGCACCGAGATCACCGAGCACTTGTCCAGCGGCATGGTGCCGTCTTTGTTGATGACGACGTGCACGCCTTGGTCGCGCAGCTGGCCGATGGTGTCGCTGGCGGTGGAGGTTCCGCCGTCGGTTTCGGGGGTTTCGGCGGCCGCGTGGCCGGCCAGCCCGACCGCGAGGGCGGCCAGCACCGGGGCGGCGAGGGTGGCGAGGGTGAGCTTGGCGGCGGTGGCGGTGATCATGCTGACGACGTTATGGCGCGCAGGCACCCTGCATCATCGGCCGAAGTATGCGTTTATGCAGGTACGGCATGGTGCAAATTATGTAGACGCGCCGTGCAGCACCTTGTTCTCGTGCGCCCACGCCGCGGCTGCGGTGCGGGAGGAGACGCCGAGTTTGACGTAGATGTTGGCCAGGTGCCGGGCGGTGGTCTTCTCGCTGATGAACAGCTTCTTGGCGAGATCGCGGTTGGACAGGCCCGCCGCGACGCCGGCCAGCACCTCGAGCTCACGTTTGGTCAAGCCGCCGGGTGCTTCGGCCGGCTGCGCCTGGGTCACTGCCACGCCGAGCTGTTGGTAGATCGCTTGGGCGTTGGCCGCGTCGCCGTCAGCCCCGGTGGGGTCGCCGGTGCCGCGCCGGGCCAGCGCGATCCAGTCGTAGACCTGGGCCATCTCGTAACGGCATTGCGTGCTCCGGTAGCGCCGCAGGGCATCCTGCAGGACAGGCAATGCGTCGGCGTGGCGGCCTTGGCTGGCGAGGACCGCCCCGCGGGCGTGGCGAGCCCAGGCGCGAAAACCGGGGGAGTCGAATTTCTCTGCGCCTGCTTCGAGTTCGGCACTGTAGCGGTCGGCGTCGTCGAATTTGTCTCGCGCCAAGGCGATTTCGACGGCGGCAGGGAGCAGCCGCAGGCGGTTGATCTCGTCCTGTTCGGCATCCATCCGCATGCGCAGGTCGGTGGCGGCGGCGTCGGCCTCGCCGAGGTGGCACCTTAAAAGGGCTTCGCCGGGTTGGGGATCCTTATTGTGGTCGCGTGCCGTGGCGAAGGCCTGCCGGGCGCCGTCGATGTCGCCTTTGCGTCGCCGGATCTCGCCGAGTTCGTAGTAGCCCTTGCCGACGGTGCCGGGGAAGTCACCCATGGCGGCGATGGCGTTGATCAGTCGCTGCTCCACCTCGCTCAAGGTCTTGGTGGCGCTGTGCAGGTCCATCTTGTGGACCTCGCAGGTGGTGCCGTACCAGGAGGCGGTGACCTTCGGGCCTGTGCGCCAGACCTCCATGGCGTCGAACCAGGTCTTCATTCGGGTGAGGTCGGCCAGGCGGTGGCATTCGTGGATGACGGCGCAGTAGATGTCGCCGGCCCAATCGAGGGGGACCTGGTCGGCGAGGACGGGCATCATCGCTTCGTCGAGTTGGGCGAAGGCCTCGCTGGTGCGGGCGAAGGGCAGCATGGTGACGCCGCTGGCGGTGAAGCACAGCGCGTTGAACCCTGGGTCGTCGAGTCGTTTGGTGACCTCTTCGAGTTCCTCGGCGAGGGCCTTCGCGACGTCGTTGCGGCCTTCGTCAATGGCGACGAGCGAGTCGATATAGAGAAGGTAGGCCAGGACCCGGTCGTCGGGTTGTTTGTCGTGCAGGCGGCGGGCGCGGCTGATCCAGACCCGAGTAATGGTCAGATCGCCGCCATTGAACCACTGCAGGGCGACCTCGACAGCCTTCATGGCGGCGCCGTGGGTGTCGTTGGCGGCGTTGAGGCGGTTAAAGGCCTGCTCAGAGAGCTGCATGGAGTGCCGGCCGTGGCCGAGACGCCAGGCGGCCAGGCCGAACGACGACAGATCGTCGGTGCTGAGCTCGCCGGTTTCTTGGGCTTCGGTGAACTGTTC
Organism: Mycobacterium sp. ELW1; assembly: GCF_008329905.1. NCBI lineage: Bacteria > Bacillati > Actinomycetota > Actinomycetes > Mycobacteriales > Mycobacteriaceae > Mycobacterium > Mycobacterium sp. ELW1. The sequence goes on from NZ_CP032155.1 coordinate 940,757, forward strand.
GTAGGCGGTGCGCCAGTCGCCGTGGGCGTAGGCGGCGCGCGCGGCCGTGAGCTGGGTGTCGGCTGCCATGGTGATCGGCTAACGGTATCGCGGGTGGCAACGATGTAATGGCTGAACAGTGCTGGTGCTTCGGCGGTGTCGTGGGTTGTCGGCCAAGCCTTGTGCTGCGGGTTTTCAGATTGTCTGCATACTGTTGACAGCCGTTGACTTCGGAAGGGGTTGCTCATGCGTGCTGGCTGTGTCGCTGCCGTGGTGTGCGGTGTTGCGCTGGCGATGGCGCCGACGGCGAATGCGGCCGAGGACCTGATGAGCGGCAGCTACACCGTGAAGGGCCCGAACGAGATCATCGACACCTGGACCATCTCGAACCTGTGCAATGTGATCGAGACGGGCTGCTTGGCCAACATCAAGTCCCCGCTGATCGAGGGTCAGGCCGTCTACCAAGGCGCGCACACCTGGATGATGCGAGTCATCGGTCAGGTGCCGGTGTGCCCGGACCGATCCAAGACCAAGGGCGCGATGGTCTTCACGTGGAACACCCAGACGCTGACCGGTTCGGTGACCGAGATTCAACAGGGCAACTGCGTGTTGACCCGGCCCGGGCAGTCGCAGATTCCGATTACGTTGGTGGCTGCTTAGGGGTTGGTGGCGTGGCTGCGGACGGAGCCACGGCCGCTGAGGGCCGATGATTCGTCAGCGTGCCGCGCTAACTTGGCGATTCGCTGGTACGCCCGCGCCGAAAACTAGCCCCTCGTTCTGAGGGTTGCACCGCGTCTTGCTTCCTGGAATGAGGCCGACGATCCAGGACAGCTTCGCCGGCGGGCCTATCTGGATAACACTGAATCGCTTCTCGTGGTGTCAAGAATCGACGGTGATTGGTCCCTCGTACTTAACGTTGGATTGCCGCCGGTCGAGTTCAGACTGGGATTATCGTCAGTGAAGCGGGCGCTTTGAACAAGTAGCAGGCCACGGCTATGGGGGAGAAATGAGCGACAAGAAGACTCGGTCGTGGGCGGGCACCTCGGTGCATCGCATTGACCTGGACGCCGGTCAGCTGCCCGACATGGCTTGCGGCGTCAATGGGGTGGCGCAACAGAAATGGTTTCGGCCCACCCACATTGATGTGGAATTCGACCCGAAGGGTTTGGTGGAGACCCGAATCTACGGTCCGCAGATTAGGCAGGACGGCTCTCTAAGTGAGCGTGAGCTGGACCATCGCTGGCGTCGGTCATGACCGAGCGCGGCCCTGAGTGGGGCGAAATGACCGACAGCGGGGACAGGCGATGAGATCGTGGCGGGCGTCGCGACGTCGATAGCAATGCCTCTGCGCGCCAACACGGCTGAAGGTGGAGTCTTGACGCCCAAACGGCTCGTCGTCTATCGAGGCCATGGCATCTGTGTGGGCAAATGGAAATTGGCGGACGGAACGGCGAAGGCATGGGATATCACGTTCCAACACTGGCCCAGTGCAATGCAGATGTCGACGGAACAGGCTCGGGCATTGCGCGATGCCCTAGTGGCTGTCCTCGGTGACACGGTCGCTCAATGACAAGGTTCCGGTTCGACTTACCCGAGTGGTTCTCCGACAACGCGGACCAAGTCCGCAGTGACTTAGCCGGTTATTTCGGAGGAGGGAAGCAACCCTTCACCGGACGATGGTTCGAGGAGTTTGCGGCCATAGGAGATCCGAACCGCTTTGAAGCTTCGGACCTACTTGCTGTTGAAGCGCTGAGCGTGACGGTGCCCACCGAGGCTGCAGCGTCGCTTCTCGTCGCAGAGAGCGAGCGCTTCAACTCACTGCTCAGGGAGATCCCCCGCGAGCAGAACCTCTGGGAGGTGAGTCGGCTGGATGTCAACGTGGGAAGCGCCGCCGACAGATTGCACGCGGAGCTGCGCACCTTGCCGGGTATCGAGTGGGTCATCGCGGGCAAGCTGATGGCGGCGAAACGCCCCAAGCTGATTCCGATCCTCGACAATGAGGTCCGCAACTACCTGCAACCTCCGAAGAACCTCTTTTGGGTGACTATGCATGACGAGCTATCGGATCCTGCACGGCGCCAAGTAATCGCGGAAGTCTGCCAGGCCGCACCGGCACACGTGAGCTTGCTGAGACGGATGGATGTTGCGCTATGGCGAGCGGCGAAGCGCGGTGCTCCGCGGTGAGCTCAACGCAGTTCTCGTGTCGACGAATGGCACACCAATTATTCATTCACCTCCGCCAATCGTTGGTCGAGGTAGCGAGCTACTGACGGATTAGCGATCAGGCGCTTCTTTCCGTCCGGGCCGTGAATTTCCCAGTGGGACTTTGAGTGTTCGACCACAACGGTGTGCAGAGGATCGGCGCCGATGAGCATGCCACGCTTGAACAAGAGTCGCCCGTGTTCGCGAGCTTCTTGACGGGTAGGCGGACGCGTCGATGAACACCCATGGCAGAGCCACATTCCGCTAAGTGGCGTGTGGACACATCTCTTGCAAATGGCGATGCCGCAGCAATCACACGCAACAATGCCATCGGCACACGCCGGGCAGACGGGTTGTTGGCAGTAGCCGCATTGAGCGGCAACTGATCCGAAATGCCCCTCCCGATCAATCCCGCCCCAATCGAGAATCTGCCTGCTGATCTGATCGGCTCGGCGGGCGTCGGTCTGGCCGGGTGCGAGGACGACGTCGTAACGCCACTCGTGGCCGCCGCTAACAGTGACACTCTGCGTAACCGATGCACCGATATCCAACCGGATCCGGGGTGTCGGTGGGATGAGCGACTGCAACAGGCCTCGAAGCCGTTGCGGTAGATCACTAAACTGCGGGAGCGCGACCGATTGGTCCGGGATCCACGCGGCGAGCGCATCGCTCGTGCCGTCGGCGACTGACCGTGGGCCGGTATTGATCTGCCCGCGCGGCTCGATGTGGTTTGCAACCGCGGTGGCGTTCGAGAGAGTAGACAAAGTGACCTTGTTCGGATCGGTGTAGACACCGACCTCGTCGGCGTCACCCAAGCCCATCTGCCGCGACAGTAGCGTGGCGGCAGGCGCATGCTCAGACATTGAAATCAGGTACCAGTGCACCTCTTCGAGGCGGCGCACACCGAGCGTGACCAGGTTCGCCATGCTGGAAATGACTGCCTCGGTGTCAGTTCCGATGACCATCTCCCGGACCGTCGGCTCGGGATTCCATGCATCAGTCACCCACGGCGGCCGCGACTCGGCCGCACCCCACTCTGCGGTGACCTCGTGCTCGTCCGAGTCAACAATGGTTATCTCGCTGATTCCCTCAGGCGTGATCGCAACCTCGAAACCCGAACGCTCCCAGCGCATGATCAGCGGAGTGGTCGAGGGCTGGTCCATAGCGTGCAGGACGGACCTAAGCCGATTCGGCGTCTGCAGGGCCGCCTCCGGACAGTGCGCCAACGGCGGGAATAGTTCTACGACAGCTGCAGCTAGGTCATCCGTAGGAGACGGTTGTGGTTTGGGGCTTCTCCCGGAGGCATCGAGCTCTGGGGCCGACCAGACCGAGCGGAATTCGCGTTTCGAGTGCACGACGAGCCGAGGGTCTGTGCGTGTCGACTCGGGCTGGAGTATTTGGGCAGCCGGGACGACCTGAGTCTGCAGCGCGCGACTTGCCGACAAGCGCAAGGAGTACGAGTTGTCGATGTGACTGCGGTCGAACGCAACCCACCGTGTAACAGCGCTGTGGCGGATGATGGCTTGCTCGTAGGCCCGTCCGCGGTTGATGAGGACCACAAGCGCGTGGTCGTCCGTACCTGCTTGAATCGTTGTCCCGTGCGCCGCGAGAGCTGCAGGCAGCGTCGCCCGCTGCTCGTCTGTTATCGGTGCCATCCTGTCGCAGGCTGGGCAGAGATCGTCCACTCGGCACGACATGCACATGGCTCGTTCGCACATCGCGCATGCAGCGACCTGCGGGTCCCGACCGCAATCGGTGCAGGCGTGGTCACCACACAGAAGGCATCGAACCGGGGAGACTTTGTGGCTAGTAGATGCGCATCGCCGGCAAACCTCATGTGAACAACCCCCACATGTAAGCGAGGCCAGCTGGCCGAAGTCGTCACAGGCGCGACATGCCCAGGATTCGCACGATGAGCAGAGCGCCGCTGACCCCGCGGCGTAGAAGTGACCGTCCCGGCATACTCCGAAATTCGATTGCCGGATTCCGAGGTCGTTTACCTGGGGAGTCAGCGGAGAGCCATCGAATGTCTGGTAGACGTGCGTTGCGGTGCCGTGTCCTTGCCAGGTCTCCGCAACTTCCAGACCATTGCACAGCGCAGCAGTAAAGCTACCTGTGCTCTGGGCGATCAGCTCCGAGGCCAATTCACTCGGCAGTAAGGAGATGCCCTGTATTGCTGATGGATTGGAAACCACGCCCAGCGCCAGAAGCGAAGCGTTGTCGGCTGCGACGATTTCTGCATCGGCAGTGAGCTCGACCAGCTCTGCGACCGGACGTATGTCTCGTTTCTGTAATCTGCATTCCGACGGCGACGGGAAGTCTCCGACAATTTGAACAATTTCGTCCGTTCGCTTTCCGAGCCTTCCCCCCGGCATCCCGATCGCGGAGAGATAGTCGTAAGCACCCAACTGTTCGGCAGGTGTGAATCCATGCGGGCATCCGATCCACGCGCCGACCTCGTCGCTTCCGTGCCGAGCGTTGACTAGAACCGCCTCGTTCCTCCGTTCCAAGGCCACGTGAAGTCCCGGCAGTTCCGCATTGGCGATCGAAGGACTGTCAGTCGCTGGCGCCTGCCACTGAAGGGCGGCACTTCGCACATCTGATATCTGAGGGACTCCTTCGTCGTTCACGGAGGAGTCCTCCTGCACGATCTGATGTGCTTCGAGATAGGTGTCCACGAAATACGAACGGCGAGTGATCAATACAGCGGGACGTGGTGGCGGCATGACATCACTGCGCAGCTTCTGCAGCAGATGGGCGAGTCCGGACTCCACTTCGGACGTAACAGGAACCTCCGGTGCCGAGGTCGGTAGGTCGGCTACGGCCTTGTTGTCGATCGACGAACCGGCATCGGAAGCAATCGACCGTTCGACCGCGACCCTTTCGGTGCTATGCAGCCGGGCGCGCGTATTGCTGTCTTGCAATCGACGCCCGGTCAGGTCCCGAGTAATAAGGCCGCAGTCCAACGGCAGGCCGTTCTGTCTTGCGTACGCACGCAGGCGGACCCGTTGGGGGTCGGCCGCGTCAGACTCGTGAACAATAACCGCTGAAGTTGAGTCGGGTCGGACCAATTCGGCGACTCGATCGCCCACTCGAAGGATGTTGCCTCGGTTGAGCTTCCAAGCGATAGAAAATTCGTCATCCAGTTCAGGCACGCGCTCTGGTGAGGCACACGTTTGGCAGAGCCCCCCTGTATCGCGGCGGCATTGAGCACAGCTCGACTGTCCACATACGGCGCATGGTGCGAAGACCGCATCGTCGCCGCAACCCTCGCATAATGAGCGGGCACACGACTCGCAATGGGTTACTTCTGATTCGTCGACCCAATGCATTGCGGAGCAGAGCGCAAGTATCTCGATTGCTTGACCGGAGAAGTCGCTCTCCACCGTTACGGGTTCGTTGGTACCCCACTCGTAGGTCAACGTAGCTTCGTCGCCGCTGGGCCCCTGCCATGTCTCTTCGACCAACCAGTCGTCTTCGTCGAGGGTTACCGCGAGGATCTTGGCTCTAGCGCGTATGTCTGGACGCCGACTGAGGCGAGCCTCCTCGGAACGCAGAGCGCGTTGCAGGCGTGTGCGATCCTCCGTGACTGCCTCGGCAATCTGGGCTTTGTAACCTGTGGTGATGCGAGAAAGTTCCTGATTCTGCTGCTTCTCCACGAGCGTCGAGCGTTCACGACGAAGCTTTTCGAGCTGGGCCTTCGCTGCGCGTTCGAACTCAGCGATTACTTTCGGAGCGGTGTCGAATGCCGGCGGCAGTGATTCTCCGTCCTCGAGTGGACGTCGTCGGAGTCGACGTTCGTTGTGCCCGTTGATGTCCGCCGTGATGAGGTGCTCAGTTGTCTCGGCCTCGCCCACTGTCGCTCGGAACGTCGCTTGCCCGCTCCATGAGCCGGAAGGTACGAGACGCCGGCGGAGCAGTCGGATGTTGGCGGCATGTCGATACGGGCTAGGTCCGATGTCATCGGGGATCACCGGCACGGTCGCGTGCATGTCCCCGCGTACACGGAGCAGGCCAAGCAGCTCGTCGAAGACCGGTGATCCGACAGCGCACAGTTCAGCATCAGGATGGTGTTCCAGTCCGAAACGGTCGAACGCCAAATGCATGAGAGTGCGGCCGCCAAGTTCCTGATCGAATTCCTCGTCGAACTTCGCTGTGATGAATGCTCCATCGCCGCTGCCAGTGTCGTGCACAATGACCGCGCCGAGCGCTTCGAGAACATTCCTCACCCATGCCTGTACCCGACGCTGGCGCATCCGTGCACGCTCGCTAACCTCGGGAGCCAGCTCCGTGCTGCCCGCCTTCGTAAGCTCTTTGCGATGCTCGAAACCCGTCGCCATCCACTTGCTCATACCGGCGTCTGCGGCGATCAGTTGCGATGCCTTCTTGCGAGCGTCGACAAGCTCAGTCCCCAGCTTGTTAAGCAGAGTATTCATTTTCGCGTCGCTCTCGGCGAATAGGGCCTCCATGACGCGTGTTTCGAAGCTCGCAGTCTTTGAGTCGTCGAGTTCACCGAGAATCGTGGTGACCTGCCCGAAGAGCAGCTCGAACATGCGAAGCTTCTCAGCTAGCAGCCGGAAGACGCTTTCGTCGATTGTTCGTTGGGCGTAGAGGTTGGCGACGAACACCTCATCTTTGGGCTGCGTCAAGCGATCCACACGACCAATACGCTGCTCGATGCGCATTGGATTCCAAGGCAAGTCGTAGTTCAGAACGCAGTTGCAGAACTGGAGGTTTTGACCTTCTGCTCCGGCGTCCGTCGAAATCATGATGGGGGCGTCACCGGATCTGAAAGCAGCTATCGTAGCTGCACGTTCGCTGGCAGACATCGAGCCGTGGAACGATCGCGCGCTGAGCCCTTCGGCTTCCATCCGTCGGAGTAGCCCAGTGACTGTGTCTGTGTGCTGGGTGAAGATCAGAACGCGGCCATGCTCCCGCATCCAATCTCGAGTTATTTGAATTGCCTTGTCTTCCCGGGCCGACGTCTTGATGTCCATGGCAAGGTGACCAACTTCGTGCAGCACTTCGCGCACGCGGGCGTCGGGATGGCGGTCCGCCATTCTGAGTGCCGTCGTTCCCATCGAGAACGGACTGGCCGTCAACCTTAAGGCAAGGCTGCGACGCCGCATTGTGTCGCCCGATTCACGCATCACGTTGCGCAGCAGTTGCGTTGCCAGCGCATACAATTCGTTCTCACGAGGTCCTAGCGTGATAGGGACATCGACGGCGCGACGCACCACTCGGTCGACTCCTGCTTGGGCCCGCGTGGTGCGAATCATCACGCTGCTGATGAGGCGCCGGAGGGCAGCGGGGTCGTTCGGAGTACGGGGGTCGTAGCCGCGCATGAATTGCCGCTTGAAATCGTTGACCGAGTTGAAAGTGCCAGGACGCAATAGCTCGACCAGCCGGTAGAGTTCGAGCAGATCGTTCTGGACCGGCGTCGCGGTAAGAAAGAAGGCGTACCGGCATGCGGTAGTTAGTGAAGTGATGAGGTCGCGAGTCTTGCGCGCGCCAGAGCCAGCCGCGCGGTGAGCCTCATCGACGATCACAATGTCCCACGGCTTTCTAGTGAGCTTATCGGCATTGCTCCGACCCAGCGTCAAGCTGAGGATTAACCTGTCCTGCTGGTGGATCTCAGGGCCACGGGCGGCGACGTCAAAACTCATGTCGAACTTGGTGCTCATCTCCTCACGCCACTGGTCACGCAACGGTGCCGGGCATAAGATGAGCACCCTCTTCGCAAGACCACGGAGCGCGAGCTCTTTGATGGCGAGTCCCGCTTCGATCGTCTTGCCCAAACCAACTTCATCAGCCAGGACGGCACGTCCACGCAAGCGCGACAACGCGTGTCGCGCCACCGCTTCCTGATGAGGCATCCGGTCGACATTCGACACGTCGACCGCTAAGAGCTCCTCGAAATCGTCGAGTGTTGCTAGCTCTTCGCCTTGAAGGCGTAGCTCGACAAGGTCGAGTGTGTCGAAGCCAGCGGCTTTCAATTGCTCGGCCAACAATTCTCGTGCCGTGCTGAGGAAGCCGATTATCTTGTCGCCCCCGGTGCCCCAGTCATACTCGGTGTCTGGGTGGAACTGGCGGTCTACCGTCGCTCGGCGTCGCTTCGCCTTCGCCCCGCTCGATTTGGCGACAGGAATAGGTGGTGGTGCTGCAATACTGATCTGGCTGGGCGTACCGGGAGGCAGAAGCTGCAGTCGATACACCTGATCGACGAGGCGCAGCCGCAACAGGCCACCCTCTTGACCGTAATCCTGAAGGCGCTCACCGAGAAGCTCGCCGGTGAGTTGTCGGCTGCGCCCGCTCCATTGGGCGAGAAATGGTTCGCCCTCGAGTTCGAGGTGAATGCTTGAGCTGTGCTCTGGTAGAGCCAACACCGAACATTCACGCTCGGTTAGAGCGAGTTGGCCAGTCTCCAGCCACTGCTGTGTGATTCGCTTTTCGATCATTGAGGCTCCGTGATGCCAAGGGTTTTCGCGCCGAGAATCGTGAGGGCGAGGGACTGGTAAGCGGCTTGAGAGGTTTCGCGTATGGCGGCACGGCGCTCAATCAATCCCTGGCCGATGAGCTTCGCGACTGCTTCATCCCAGCGCCGCTCGCCGTTGCGTACGTGGCGCAGCGCACCGAACTGCGGACAGCTAAGGACGCCGACGCCTAGCGGCCGACCCTCGCCGAGTGATTCTCGCCCAAGCACCGCCGCCTTCAGGCTGGCTTCGCCATATGCCCCACGGCGAAAGGCGGATGCCCATGCAACAGCCTGCAGCGCAATGAGGTCGACGTTCACGAGTAGCTCTGGGTCTGGCACCATGTGGTCCGCCAGTGCTGCCCACGGAGCTGGTTGACCGCTGCAGATGTCGCACGCCTCGACATCCCTGCTCTTGCAATCCGGAACCGCGTCCCCGAAGTGTTCTCCGACTGCTACGCGACGGCAGTGCGAATCGGCCGTGGCATAGTCGATCATCGCCTGCAGACGACGCTTTTGCCACCACTTCCATCGCGCGGATTCGCTTTCCAATGCCTGTGTAGGCGCGACACGCGTAAGCGTGCGGACACGGCGCAGTCGGCGCGAGCTGGAGAAGGTGACCAGACGGTCCAGCGACCAATCAATAAGCTGCTGTTCCAGTTTGTCGGGATCGTATCCGTGCTCATCCTTAAGCTGTTGAAAGTCAAGCTGGATACGGACATTGGGGCGAGCCCTGTGGGTCTTGTAGAAGAACTCGCGAAACATGCGGCGTTCGTCTTCGGCCTCTGGTTCTCGACGCCCGACATCAACCATTCCTCGTGCCGAGCAGTCCAATCCCTGTTCTATTGCATGGACACGTTCGAGCTGAGCGAGGTGCACGTTGATCTCGTCGTCGTCGATGCCGAGTTTGTCAGCCATCTCGTCGATATCGAAGACTCGGCTATCGCCTCGTTCAGGGCAGTCCCACAAGGCGGCCAGCAACTGTTGGGTGATGGTCGCGTCGGCCTTAGTTCCGTGGGCCTCGATAAGTCGCCGGCGGCGGGTGAGGTCGGCGTTGGTGTAGAGCAGCACGCAGTCGCCGGAGATATCGCGCGCACGGGCAGCGCGGCCAGCTTCCTGGGCATAACCATCGAGTGAATCTGGTAGGTCGTAGTGCGCGACCCACCCGATGTTGGGCTTGTTGATACCCATCCCGAAGGCTTTGGTTGCGACGATGATTTTTGTCGTATCGGAGTCGAAGTCTTCTTGGACGGCGTCGCGTTGTTCTGGAACCATGCCCGCGTGATACGGCCGGGCAGCGTGACCGGCGCGACGAAGCAGCGCTGCAATCTCCTCCGCCAGAGCACGTTTGGATACGTAGATGATTCCTGATTTGTCGCTTGCCCAGGTTACGAACCGGAGCAACTCCCGTGCGCGATCGCGCTCGTCCGCACATCTCACCACGCGGAAGCGAAGATTGGGCCGGTCGCTTGGCTCGCGGATGGTGATGGGATCTTGCATATCCATCGCGGTGGTGATGTCCGCTTCGACCTCGGTTGTGGCTGTCGCGGTCAGACCCGCTCGCGGCGGTCGAGTTTTGAATGCTGCAACGGATGCGGGGACTTGCCGGAACTCCGGCCGGAAGTCATGTCCCCAAACGGAAACACAGTGCGCCTCATCGACGACGACGCGGTTGAGCTGCTGGCGACCGAGGGCTCCGCGCAAGATTGGATCGCGCGCCAATCGCTCGGGCGATACATATAGAAGGCGCACCTGACCGTTGGCTGTATCGCGCAATATCTCAGTTTGTATCACTCGCGACGTGGTACCAGTGATGCCCTGTACCGGTCGGATGCCGCGTCGACCGCGAAGGTCGTTGACTTGATCTTTGATAAGCGCGACGAGCGGCGAGACGACGACCGTCGCACGAGCCTGCGGGGCAAGCAGGGCCGGTAGTTGGAAACACAATGACTTCCCGAATCCTGTGGGCAAGACGGCCATTACGTCTTTGCCATCGACGATGGCTCGCATTACTTCAAGCTGCTTTGGATGCAATTTAGTGATGCCGAAGAGCTTCTCGGCCGCCTCGGTGAGCTTTGCAGTGGGGTCCTCGCCCTCGACGAGTCTCAGGGACTCTAGTAATTGCGTGACATCGTCACGACCAAACGAGAGGGCCTCCGACAGGTTGGGCGGCTCGCCGGTGACGAACTCGATAGCGCGTGTCCACGCGTCGTCACGGTCGACGGCTTCGTGAATGACTGGATTGGGCAGTGAGCCAAGGATTACCCGTTGGGCTTGCGTGGGTGCATGCAGCCGCCGGTCGCATACGAAGGCTGCACCTCTGTCCGTTTCGGAACGAATCAACCGGCCGAAGCCCTGCGTGAAGAGCATGGCCGTCATCGGCAGGACGTAGTCGAGAAACGGGTCGCCGCCCCGCTCGGCTATGGCACGTTGCCGTGCCGATACGAGAGGGTCGTCGGGATGGGGGTAGGGCGGCTTTTCAATGAATAGGTACGAAAGCGTCTCGCCCGGGGCATCGAATCCCTCCCAGTACGACTTGAGCCCGTAGAGCACTGTGCCGGGCTCAGTCCGGAAGCGATGAGATATCTGGGAGCGTCCGAGTTCATCTTGGACGAGAAGTTCAACCCCGCGATCCTTGAGCTCTGCCTCTCTCGTCCGGACCCCGTGGGCTACCGTTTCCATGCGCTTACGGGCAGCGAATAGGGTCAACGTCTTTCCGCCAGAAAGTGACAGAAAGCCGGCTTGGTCCGCGGCCATCTCCTCACAGAATTCGCGTTCGTTGACCGGCACGGGCACCGGAAGATGGTTGGTGAGCACCACTACCGATTGATTCTGATAGTCGAATGGCGACGACAACAGCAGCGCCCGGAACGCATCGTCGTCAGGGTCTGGGTTGATACGGATGCCTAAACGAGAGGCGAGGTAATCGAAACGGCGTTCCACGGTCAGCGTGGCCGAACAGAGCACTGAGGAGTGAGTACGGTCAACCACGTGCTGCTTGAATTCAGGGAAGACGTGGATGGGCATGCGCTCAAACGTCCACGCTGCAGGGTCGTCTTCTTCCGCCGCGAGTCGGTAAACCCAAAGGTGGCTGTCGGACAGAGTTCCCATAGCTTCTAAGAGGGCGATGGCGTTGTCGAGGCGCTCGGAGTAGCCCCGCAATCGTTGTTTGGCCGATCTCAATCCGCTGATCTCTGACAGCGAGTCTCGAAGGCTGATAACAGCTTTGGCGAGCTGAATCAACCAGTAGCGGACGGTCGATGAAGCTTGTCGTAAGGTTCGGAACTCCGGGCGGTTGTTGACCACTCCGGCCTGCAGTACTACAGCGTCGGCTTTGCCCGCGTACTCATGCAGGTAGGTGTCGATTGCCTCTGCGAGTTCTGTAGCGGTTGAACGTACCTGGGCGGTCACCGTCGCAATTGATTCGAGTGCGTCGACGACGCCCGATTCAGCCCGGGCCTTCGAGCGAATCTCTCTGATCAGTCTGGAACGTGGCGACAAGCTATTCACGAGAATCTCGAGCTCGAGGGCGTCCACGCGTTCGGTCCAGGCAGCGGTCAAGGAGTCTTCGAGGGCGTGTGCCTCATCGAATACCAGATCGGCGCGGCCTTCGGCAAGTACGTCTCCGGGAGCTCGCGAACCCTGCTGCTCGAGCTTTATCCAGCTCGCGATGAGCGCGTGGTTGATCGACACGACGCCAGGCGCCTTGTCGAGACCTACCAGCTGCTGCATGAGAGGGCAGACGCTCGCCCACGCGCAATTTCGCCGATCGCAGCCTCCTGAATTGGTACGAAGTCGAGCCCGCGTCCTTGCGTAACGAGCATCCGTACTGCGCAGCGTGTAATCCGTGACGTCGTCCCACGTGCCCGACGGCGATGTAGCCAAGCCCCGAATGGCCACGGCCAGTGCGAGTCCGGACGACTCGGTGTCAGTGAGCACGATTTCAAGTTCGCGCGCGCAGACATAGTTGCCTACGCCCTGGATCTGTCGAAATGGTGCGCGCAACAAGCCGTCCTCGTGGAGGCGCGTCGCATCGGCACGGAGTTGGTTCTGGAGTGCCTTCGTTGCCGTCGCGACCAACACCGGGCGGGCTGCTTGCGACGCACGGCCGAGGGCGGGAAGCAGATACGCGAGGGACTTACCGGTTCCGGTCGGAGCCTCAACGGCTAGCCGACCGCCGCGATCGAAGACCTCTGCGACGGCATGTGCCATTTCTTGTTGGGCTGGGCGGGGACGCAGACCATGGCGTTGGTGAAGGGTTGGAAAGTCGTCGCGCGCGGCCGACCAGGCGTCTGGTGACGGCGACCCGGTCGCCTCGAGTAGGGGATCGGATGGCCGGGTCAGCGCTGACAGTGTCGGTGCGTCGGCCAACTGGGGGAGAAGCTTTGCGAGGGGGTGATCGTGCGTTTCGAGTGCAGCGATGGCGAGCTGCCAGCTTGGATCGCTCGCATCGACTGAGGCCAGCAATGTTCGAACGACTTCAGATGTGGCAGTGGCATCCGAAACTGCTCGATGTGGGCTGTCGTTGTTGACTTCGTAGGCCAGGCAGAGATCTGCGAGCTGGCGGTTGGGCATTGCGACGTTGACAAGCAATGACAGATGAATGCTGTCAGCACTTAAGGGAAAGGGAACTGGCGGTGCGCCGGCACGGCTGGCGGCTTGCGCTAGGAACGGAAGATCGAATGCGAGCAGATTGTGGCCGATGACAAGGTCGATGTGTCCCAGCTGCGTCGTCAAGGCGGCCAAGGCGTGTTCAAGCGAGACCGGTTCGGGCGCGGTGGACGTTGGTCGTTCGACTCCGTCGGGTAGCCCGACGGCGAGGTCGACCAAGACCGTGCCGTCCATGCGTACGAGCGCTATCTCGGTGATGAAGTCGCTCGCGCGGTGTAGCCCGGTGGTCTCGATGTCCAGCACGGCTACACGGTCGATCGAAATGCGCTCCGGCCGTGCGACGTACCAATCCGTTGCTTCGGGCTCTGCTTCGTCTGTTTCGGCATGATCGTCGCGATCCGCAGCCGCGATCGACAGCCGGCCGTCGGCGGTGATTTGAAAGCGGTGTGGGAATCGGTCCGGCAGGTGCAGCACCCGATCAAGGGCAAGGACGAAATGTTCCTTGCGCAGCCGGTCGCGAAGCTCAGTCGCGGTGAGTGGACCGTCTTCGGCGAGAATGCGGTGCGCGGCTTCCGCAGCCGGAGGCAGCGGACGGTTTTCACTGCTCACGAGCACTCCGCGGCCGCAAGCGCTCAACCCATTTTCGCAGCGCAGTATCATTACCGCTCAGCACCCGAAACCCCCGCCTGCGACAAACCGACAAATTTTCGACCAGGTCAGTACTGGCCGGCCGCTCAGACGATACTCAGTCCCAGGGACAACGACATTAGGGTTGCTAAAAACTATTCGCGGAGCCTTCGGCTAGGCGTCAACGCAGGTCCTCTAGTAGGGCCGGCGCCCTTATCGGAGGGGCCCAACCATTCATCAGCCTGGTTGAGTACGGACAGCGGCACGCTCGGTGCGCCGTATAACAGGGACGTCCGTACCTGTTTGACCTCGTGGCCGGGCGTGGAGGATCACAGTGGAAACAGTTCTAGGACGCGTCTGGCTAGCCTTTGGGTCCTGGCATCGATCTCCGACTCAGTCCACTGGGATGCCTCGACGACGTCAGCGTTGAGCGGTAATCCATTCCGGAAACCAACGAACTTCTTGTTTGCGTCCTTGCGGTTCTTTTTTGACTGGAAGGACTTGTTGCTCAGAGTGCTGTTGTAACCAGTAATCGTGAGATTTCCGAGTCTATGGACATGCTGTTGCTGAACCGCTGAAGCCTTCTCGGCCCCGCCCAGCATCGTCAGCCATTCCTTCGGCAGCCCGGGCCCCTGGGGAAGGATGTGCTCGATCGTCCACTTGTAGTGATTGCCTTCGCGTTCCCACAAGTCAGTGAAGGTCTCATTCGTCATATCTGCTTGGGCGAGAGCAACGAGTATGTATCGAGTGACATCGGCGTTCTCGTTGTAGAGCGGGCCGGTGAGCTTGGCTTCGAACGTCTGGTCATCGGACACGACGTTGCGAAGTCGTCGCTTGACTACGTCGACGACCTGCTTTCCGGTCGATCCGGCGACGTCGGAGATGATTGACATGAAGAGTCGCTGAAGAACGTTGGTCGCGGGATCGCCTGTCAGGTTCCGTCGGACGAAGAAGCTGACCAGCGTCTCGGTGACTGACTGAAGCAGGGAGTCGGTTAGTGCGTAGTCGTCACGGTATGTCATCAGATAAAGGAGAAGCGCCTCTGAAGGCGCGCCTTGCACGCGGGCCAGGTTGGCCAGTGCATCGTCGAACTTATTGGTTGACTCGTCCGCGTCTAGGTTGCCAACTATGCGGCGATAGACACTCCCACAGAGCAGAATGTCTTTCAGCCGTCCTTGCAGGTCCGCGTCGATGACCTTCTCGTAGATTTTGATGAGATTGGACCGAGTAGCTATGGGCGCCTTCGGGATCGAAGGCAATTCATCTTTGAATGCGTTGTAGTAGTGCCGGAAGAATCGCTCCTGGATCTTGTAATCATCGCCAAGATCGTCGAGTAACTCGTTCCATTGGTCGAAGACGTGGTCTGCAGTCAGTCCCTTCAGCTGCTTCTTGTCGGCAGCTGCAAGTAGCGAGTTCTTGATGATGTCGATGGGCGTCAGAGGAATTCCACGATTGTTCAAGGACTCGAACAGGGTGAAGGCGTCCGCGGTGCTCTCCACCTCCAGCTTCACGAGGATCGCGTGTTTGACCCGCTTGAGTAGTTGGAGGACTGGGAGTACTGTCGACCTCGGCCCCGCGAGTTGGTCGATGCGAGCGCCGAAGTGGTTGTATGACTTCATAATCCGGCGATTGCCGAGAAACTTGACTGTTGGCGCCTTCACGTCCAATCCGCACGTCTTCAAGACGTTCAGGTAATCGGCGTGATTGCTATTTTGAAACTGGGGACGAACGCGCAGCCGTGTCGGATCCTTCAAGATGAGTTGGCGACGCAGCGTGCTGAGGTCAACCACGCCGTCCTCGTCTAGTTGGTCACTGCGGTCGCTTAGGAACTTGTAGATCGCGGCGAGCAGGATTGACAGCGTCGTCATCCGTTGCTGACCATCGACGAGCTCCAGAACGCTTTCTTTGGTCGCATTTGCGGTGCGGTTTATGCATATTATTGTGCCGAGAAAGTGGCCAGAGCTTGAGTCTTCTTCCTCCAGTAAGTCATCAAAGAGTTCGTCCCACTGCTGCTTAGACCATGCGTACTCCCTCTGGTACTTAGGTATCTCGTACACAACATCGTTTTCAGAGCTCAAAAGTTTGTATACCGGTTCGTCTGCAACCGACTTGATCACGATCGTTTCCCCACTTCGTCGACTTACCTGACTAACACACGGTCTTGCGATGCCACGAGCTTCGCGTTCGCGAGGTCGGTGAGTCGCTCGCTGAGTGTCGCTTTCGCCAAACGCGGAGGCAGTGCCGCTGAAAACTTCAATCCGCGAAGCGCATTGGGGTCCACGTCGGGGCTAGCCCACTCGTTCGAGGCGAGTGCCTCGGAAAACTCGTCTACTGAAATTCCCGGGACGAGGCGAACGGATTTCTCACCGATCCGCTGTCGCGGATCGATCGTCGATGGCAGTGACGCTTGAAGTGTTCGGTTGGCTGCTGTGCCTGCCCATGTCCACCACCGGCCTGCTGAGTCGTTGGGAAGTCGGACGATGAGTCGATCAGGTGCGACGGCGTCGGCATATTGCTGCTGCAGAGCCTCAAGCACTTTCGTCGCGCGTGCCGTGAATGACACCCCTTCTGATACAGCGCCAAGTAATACAGAGCGCATCCCTCTAGCGATGTCGAACGACAACCCTCCACTGGTGCCCGACCACTTTGCTTTCCCACCGCCGTCGGCCGCTTCAACAAAGCACCGCCGGCGCTCCCAATCGACATGAGTGACTTTCCATGACCGTCCGCCGAGCAAGAGAAGTCTCGGTCCAGCAACTTCTTCCGTCAGCAGGTCTGTCCCGATAGTGCCCACCTCGACGCGTCCGGCCAGTACCACGAATTCCGGTGGAGCGGTGAATACGGCGGTGAGATCGGAGAAGTATCGTCGTCCGAAACGCCGCTCAGCCTCCGGCCCAATCTGCATGAAGGGACCGTCCTGCTCGAAATAGCCTTCTGACAAGAGATGTTCGAGGATCGCGGGCGTGGTCGAGTCAAAGACGGCTAACTCGCCCCACCACGACTTCCAGTCAGCTGAACTGATCCGGTGCTCCTGCAGGCACAAGGCCATTAGCTGCTGCGCGGCAATGTGCCTTGGGTGCGGAGGAGGCACAATGGGTTCGACCCATGCCTGGGCCCACTGGTTCAGCATTCCGGCAGTCAGCAGCACTGACTCATCGTCGAGACATAAGAACAGACAATTGCGTTCGGTTCCGGGTCTTCGACCAGTCCGGCCGAGCCGCTGCAGGAACGACGCTACGGTCCGGGGAGAGCCAATCTGAATGACGCGGTCCAGATCGCCAACGTCAATGCCAAGCTCCAGTGTCGAGGTCGCGACGATCACAGTGTCACGTGCGTCGGTGAATGCGGCCTCTGAGCGCCGTCGCTCAGCCGCCGACAGCGAGGAGTGCGAGATGTATGTCTCGATTCCGTGAGCGGTCAGCCCGGCACCAAGTTCTTCGGCCTGACGCCTACTGTCCACGAACACGAGGCGCTTCTCGCCAGCATGCAACGAGGCGATCACCTTCGCGGCGTTGGCTATTGACCCAACGAAGTCGACGGTGATATCAGGCTTGGCGGAGGCAGCCTCCACAGAGGGCGTGATGACAGTCTTATCGCGCCCGTGGAAGCTGCCTTGCAGCCAGGTCAGAAGTTCGTCGGGGTTACCGACGGTCGCCGACAAGCCAATGCGCTGCAGATCGCGGCCGGCGACACGCGAAAGCCGTTCCAGTACCGCGAGCAGATGCCAGCCCCGGTCATCCCCGGCGAACGCGTGGATCTCATCGACGACGACCGCGCGCAGTCCGGAGAAGAGCACCCGCGGGTTTACCTTTGTGGAGACCAGCATCGACTCGATCGATTCCGGAGTGGTCAGCAGGACGTCGGGTCTATCCGTCAGAATCCGCTGCCGCAGCGCCTGGCTCACGTCGCCATGCCACACCGCGGCTGATCGGCCCAGCCACTTGCAGTACCCGTCGATCCGCGGTTGCAGGTTGTTGAGCAGCGCTCGCAGCGGCGCCACGTACAACACTGACACGCCCTGCCAGTCTTCGCCTGCCATCCTCGACAGCAACGGAAACACTGCTGCCTCGGTCTTACCACCAGCCGTCGGCGCCAAGACGAGAGCGTCGCGGCCGGCGAGAATGGGTCCGACCGCGTCGGCCTGGGTAGGTCGAAGGCCGTTCCAGCGCAACGTGTTCGCGAGGTGATACTGCAGGCCAGGGTGTAACCGGTCGAAGGCATCCATCAGAGATCAAGCGTCACGTCGTCAGCCGTGAGTGCCGCGCGTTCGGCGTCGGAGAGTTCGGCGGGGGCAATTCGGATTTCGTAGTCGCGGGACGGGTCAAAGTCGGGAAACTGTTCGATTTTGTCAAGCACGTCCACGAGCTTGCGCAGGAACAGTCGTGGCGCGATCCCTACCTTGCCGCCGAGTTCGCCGGCGATGGCGGCCGCGAACTGTGCGAGGAACTCGTCGTCGGCAATGGCGCTAACCCGTTCGGCGTCGAGGACTCCAGAGAGGTAGAGATCGCGCACCCGGGCACCGAGTTCGATGAGACGAGTCTGGTCGAACCCCGTCAGTCGCAGCTGCGGTGCGCGCGGGTTGTCGAAGCGGGCATCTTTCGCGAACTCCGTGTGCAGGCGATCAGCGAGCGGAGGTAGCAGCGGGATGCCCTGGCGCCCCTCAAAAAACGCCGGTGTCCCGGTGATTAGCAGATACAAGCCGGGGAAGTGCCCATCGTGGACCTCATCGATCAGCTGCCGTAGCGCATTCAAAGCCTTGGCGCGCGCGTCACTACGAATACGCTGCAGCGTCTCGACCTCGTCGAGCACCAGAAGCAAGCCCGGGTTTCCCGCGTCGGAAAGCACCGCCAACAGCCCGCGCAGAAAGCCAAGGGCCAAAAAATGGTCGAGGTCGCCTTTAACGCCGGCCCGACGTTTCACGGCGGCGGCGACGTGGGGTTGCCCACCTAGCCACGCCACGAGCCCGTCGGCCCCGTCGTGGTCGCCGTCCGCAACGAAACGTCGGTACGCGCGGATGGCGATCGGGAACACAGGCGCGCGGGTGGCTACCTCGGCAAGGCGTCGCTCCAAGAGCGCATCGACGTCGATGTCTTGTTGGCGCGCATCATCTTCGATGGTGAACAGCCACGCATCGAGGATCGGTCGCAGTGCGCTCGGCTGGATCGACGCCGTCCGCAGCGACTCGATGCTGCGTCGGTAGACGGTCTCCAATTTATGGAGCGGGGTGTCGATCTCGTTGATCTGCACCTCCGCAACCGCGAAGCCTTTCTTCATCGCGCGGTCGGCGAGCCAACGCGCGAAAAAGGTTTTACCGGAACCATATTCGCCGCGCACAGCCTTGAACACCGCACCACCGCCAGCGACGACGTCTAGTTCGGCGTCGAGTTCAGCCTCGAAGCGACCGAGGCCGACAGCCAACTGATCGAGCCCGTTGGACGGTACGGTGCCGCGACGTAGAGCGTCGAGGATCTCTCGGCGCCGCCGGGCAGAGACCGGCGATGTCATTCGGATACTCCGAATTGTTCCTTCAGCACAGCGGCATCGAGGCGAACGACACCGCCGCCAACCCGGAGTACTTCGTAGCCCTCGACATCGAGGACGCGCTTGGCTTGCATGAGGGCGCCATTGACGCTGGCGATCGCGACGCCGAGCGCGGCAGCGGCCTGGGCGACGGTGACCTCGTGCGCCGAGGTATCGACCAGCACTTGCAGCAGCCCCTGGATCTGGGCTTGCCGTAACACGATTCGCCCGGCCAGCTTCAGCTGCTCGGCAAAAACCTTGGTCGCTACCACGTCGGCCGCAAGCCGGCTCTGCTGCACGATAATCAGACCGGCATCGGAGCCGTCATCAAACAGGCTAGGGCCGTCTTGTGCAGGCTTGCGGGACGGTTTCGTGGTTGGGCTTTTTGGTGCATCTTGAGCTTTGATGGGCTCGGCATACCACCAGGGCGGTTCGGCACCGACGACCCGCGAGGCGCCGTCAGGAAGCTCGCCGGCAATGAGGACCACTACCGGGACGATGGCTTCGGCCGGGGTCGCGCCACCGTGGTAGCCGGCATTGCGGGCGCCGTAACGAATCGTCTCGTCGACTGCGAGGACGACTGTGTTGGTCTCGGTCATCACTCGGGGGCCGGTGACGGCGACTTCGCGGTCCGGATCGACGTTCGCGAGATCGCCATGCGCCCGCTGGCCGTAGGTATTGGCGCGGGTCACCTTCGCGCTGGAGCCGTACTCGATGATGTGCCCGTGGTCAGAGGTGATGACGACGGTTCGCCCGGCGTTCTTGGAGGCATTCAGCAGCGGGCCGAGGTAGGTGATGGTTTCCAAATTCCAGTCGGTACCGCCGGGGTCGACGTGATGCAGAGTGTCGTCGACGTAGTTGAGGACTACGGCGACCAACGGCTGGTGTGTGACGTCGGCGATGGCGTTGCGCACGTCGCTGGCGAGTTTCGCCCCGCTAGGCACCGCATCGAGGGCCTTCTTGTGGAAGATGGGGTCGGGAACACCGCCCGTCGCCTCCAGCTGTGCGTTGTGGAGGAGCGATAGGAACCCGGAGCGCTCCGGCCCGTCGCCGCCTTCGCGCAGTTCCCCGCAGAGTAGCGAGCACCGGCTGCGTTGCGTGAGGGTAGGGAGCACCGCGAGTGCCGATGCGCGGCGTGCATCATGATTCGCGGAAAGCTCTGTCCAGCCTTCCAATTGGGTGGACCTGACGAGATCATTTGTCGCTGCCATTGATAGCCCGTCGACGACGACAAGCAAGGTGGGCGACTTCTTGGCGATCGGTACGACGAGGTCGTGCATGACGTTCTCGATGGTCTGCACGGGCGGTGTCGGCGCGTCGGCCAGCGCGGCGGCGAAGGAGCGGTCGTGCTGTGCTCGGCGGGCGAGGACGACGTCGATGATGGCGCGTAGGGCCGCTGCGGGGATGGGTTGGTCGGCCCCTCGCCGCGCCGTCACCAGTGCGGTGTCCACCCAGGAGTCGATGCGGACGTACCGCTCGGTCGACGGCGCGAGCCCCTGTGCGGGGGCGACGGGGGCAGCCAGCCAGCGGGCTAGGCGGACGGCACCGCCGAACGCGCGACAGGTGTGGTCGCGGTCTGCGAGGAAGTGCTGTTGCACCTGCGTCCAGTGCGTTTCGATGTCGCGAAGCGCTTCTTCGGGTAGCAGCCGGGCATCGAGGTCGGCTGGTAGTGGGTGCGGCAATGCTTCGGTGATCGCGTCGGACAATGTGACGAGCCGCGCATCGAGTCCCTGAGGCAACAGTTCGGAGGCTGCTGCGGTGGCGTTGATTCCGAGTTCGTTCACGATCGACGCTGCAGTGGTCAGGACGGCTTGTTGTTGTTGGGCGTTCAGAGAGTTGGTGACGAGCCCGCGGGTGTGCTGGTACCAGGAGTTCAAGTCCTCACCGTCGAGGTCACCGAGTGCATAGCTGCCGAGGAAGACACCGAGGGCCTTGCCGTCGGATTCGTCGAAGAGCCCCGCGACGACACCGAGCGGAACCAGGTCGGTGATTCGCTGCGCAGACAACAGAGCATCGACCGGTTTGCGGAGCCGACCCGAACGCTCGGACAACCACGACTGGAACGCGGACGTGAGTTCGGGCCCACCCGAAGCAGACAGCGTGACAAGTCCATTCGTAACATCTTGGGACCGGCTCCATTCGAGCACGGCCAACGCGTCGATCTCCACATCGACGTCTTTGACGATGTTGAGGACGTCGCGCGCGACTGTCGCCATGGCGTGGTCGCGGGTGAGGACGCCGCCGGGTGCGGGGATGTAGGCGTCGGGCGACAACGCGGTGAGAAGTCCGTTGGCGATCGCCCGGTCGTTGTGGGTTCGATACAACGCCGGCTCAATAGTGGTGGCAGAGAAGTTGCTTTTCAATGCATCCCACGGGTCGGGCGTGATGAGCCGGCCATCAAGCAGATGCGCGAGGACGGTGTCACCGAGATCGTCGTCCTCGACGTCGGTGAGGACAACCGTCCACTGATCGGGGTGGCGCTGGTCGATGGCTTCCCAGAGTGCCAACACCGATGGACATGCCACGACCATGACGGGTGTGCCTTCATAGCTAAAGGCGTCGCCATCCCATGACGGTTTGGCGCGCAACCCGAGAACACCGCTCTTGTAGTGTTTGTCGCGAGCCTTCTTCAGGCGAGCCCGAATGATCGGTTCGGTGGCGGTCAGGGTGCTCAATCGACCCACCAGTGAACGTGAACTTCCTTGCCGTGCGCGTCGATTGCCTTTTGGAGGTCGGCGACGAGAGTCGAGATGTCCTCGGCAGTACTCAACGTGACATCGCCCTTGACCGTTCGCGGCGGCGGAGGCGGTGGTGGAGGCGTGCCACCACCGTCTTCGTCGACGACCCATGCAACGAGTTTGTTCTCGACGGAGGCGAGTTCGTCGCTGAGCGAACGTCCGGGGACCGAAATTGCTTGATGGAGGGCCTTTTCGATGGCGCGCGCACTGTCGCCACTTGCGTCACCGCGTTGTACGCCTTGCAGGAGTCGTTCGACGAGCTTCCATTTGAAGCTTCGCAGCGCCTGAGTGTCCCGGCCTGCATCGTTGCGGATCTGGCCGGCGGTCTCGGCCGCGACCGGAAGCTCGGCGCTCGCCATGGTGTTGATCACGGCGACGTTCCCCGACAAGCCCTGCAAGCGGTCCGTGAGACTGCGCAACGCGATGGCTGAGGCGAGTCGGTCGCCGGAGCCTTGGGTTAGCCCGAGTCGTTGGTAGGCGCGTTCGACTTCCTCGACGAGGTAGCCCAGTTGGTTCGTGCTCTCGGCCGCCTTCGCGCGAACCTGGGTGGCGAAGTCGGCGACGTTCGCACCGGTGAGGTAGGTACGAGCGATGGTGTACCCGAACAGCTTCGACGCATTCGAGCGGGCGGTATCCCACGCTTGCTGCTCTGGGAGTTCTTCGGCCCGCAGCTCGATGTTCGGCGACATCCGCCCCAAAGCAGGCGCTGGGCAGGCTGCGCCAGCGTTGAACCAGGCACGTTTCCGTAGCAGTGCCCATGCGCTGATCACGAGATCCCGCGCCTCCGGTCGTAGGCCCCATGCCGGTGTGATGGCCTCAATGTGCTGTTGCATCGCGCCCACCGTCAGCGGGTCAGCCGCGAGTGCGGCGCGATCGAGTTCACCCGCCCAGTACGCGAAGGAGTCCTCGCCGAATAGGTAGTGGTCTTCGGTGGCCTTGCCGACGCGAAGTGGTCCCGCGACGCGGCGGACGATCTTGCGGTCGGTGCCCGGATCGGTGGGCACCCGGCCGTCCCGGTTGGTGGCGGCTTTCTCGACGTAATCGCGCACTGTCTCGAAGTTGCGGGCGGTGACTTCGTCGGACGGGGGATCGAAGGCAGGGTGTTGCGGGTAGATCGCTGAGAACGCTTGGTCGACGATCTTCACCAGCGCGTCGTCCAGGCTCGCGGCCGGGGGCAGGGCGGGGCTGAAGTCTCGCGACAGCGACGTGAGCACGTCGAACTGCGTTGACTCTTCGGAGATTCGCTTCAGATCGGCCGGTTCGATGCCGTAGGCCTGCTTGAGCAGGCTCTCGAGGCTGGTCAAAGTGCCGCTGAGGAGGTTCTCCAGGATGCCTCGGGCCTGGGCTCGATCGGTCGCTGAGAGGTGATCGGAGTTCTCCGTCCATCGGTCACCACT
Source organism: Mycobacterium sp. ELW1 (assembly GCF_008329905.1). Lineage (NCBI taxonomy): Bacteria > Bacillati > Actinomycetota > Actinomycetes > Mycobacteriales > Mycobacteriaceae > Mycobacterium > Mycobacterium sp. ELW1. Next base: position 964,303 of record NZ_CP032155.1, read on the forward strand.
GCCGGTGAAGAGCCAATCGAGTTTGACCAGCAACGCCAAATCGTCCATTGCGGCCTCAGAGAAGAATCGGGGCAGCCACACGAGGGTGTTTCGATCGCCGTTCGTTAACAGCCGGTCGATGCGGTTGACGTCGTCGGCGCTGGTGTAGCCGGCCTCGTCGAACGGGTAGTCGACCACCACCCGCCAGGTGCCGGGTCGGGGGTCGAAGGCCTGTTCGGGTGTGGACCCGGCGTCGCGGACGTTGCCGAAGACGATGTCGACTTCGCGGCGTGATCCGCGCCAGATCACCGTCCGGGTCGCGGCACCGCTGAGATCGTCCTGTCCGCTCGGAACCCCGAGGGCCTTGTGAACGAGGCGACGGATGAGGACGCGGCGTCGGCCCGCATTGTCTTCGCCGCGAACGCGTTCGATGATCGACTGGTAGTCGACGTCGGCGAGCTGCACCCGGATAACGGGGTTGGCGCCTTCGGACACGGTGATCTCGGGGACGTCCTTCTGCGCCCACTCGCGGACGACACCGAGTACGACGCGGGCTTCGCCGCCTGCCATGCGTGCCTTGATAGAACCATGGTTGAGCGCGGCAAGCCGTGCGGCGGTGATATCACGCAGAGCAGGGACTTTCGGTGCAATCGCGGAGAGCAACAAGGTCTTCGCGATGCGTTCCTGCCCACGAAAACCCGATGGAACCGAGGCGGGATCCTTCTCGAGTTGTTCGAGGCTGACGGAATGCTTGTCAAGCAGGCTGGGCAGCAGACGGTTCTTATAGAGGTCTGACGCCGCCTTGAACATGGCCCCTGCGTGCCCGTCGATGGGGTCGCTGCCGTCGACGATGAAGTCATAGGAGTCGCCGACAGGAATGAGGTCATCGACGGTCAGTGTGTCGCGCAGGGACACCAGCATGCGTTGCATCACCTTCAATGCGGTGCGCTCGCGCTGCATCACCGAGGAGAGATTGCGCAGGGTGGACACGAGCGCCGGGGAGAACGGATAGGTGAGCCGAAATTCCTGTTCGGAAGCACCTCGATGCCGATCGTCGGTATTGAGGCTGTCCTGCAACACATCCCATACCGCAGCGGTGCGGGTGAGGTTGGCGAAGGCGTCGTCGAGAATCTTTCGGGCGGCATCGTCCTTGGGCTTCAGAAGCCGCGCGTGGGCGACTTCGGCGAGGTTGTCGTCGCCAAGCTGGATTTCACGGAACCGGCCCTGCTGGAATTGGAAGGCGCTGTCCAGCGCTTCTTGCTCAGCGCCGGAGGCTCCGGCGTCGGCGAACCACTTCCTGAGGTCCATCTGTCGAGAGATGAATGAAATTAACGGGATTGCGCGTTGACGTCCCGATGACTCGACGAGCTTGGTGATCTTTTGGGATTCGCGGGCGAAGAACTCGGCGTCACGCACGGAGAACGCGAGCCAGAGCACCAGTTCGTCGAGGAATAGCACGACGCCGTCGTAGCCCAGGTTCTTGGCGTGTTCGGAGATTACGACGAGGCCGCGGTCAAGGTCGATATAGTCAGCGGTCTCGGAGAACGAGGTGAAATAGCTGTTGACGAGTGCGGACACCAGTTCACGGCGTTCAGCGTCCTCAGCGGTGGCGGCGCGGGCCGCTTGGTAGCGCGGCAAGTCCCACGCTGCACCCAGAAGGCCGCCCCAACCGGTGCCCTGTGCCTTACCCCCTCCCAGTCCGGCGAGAAACTCGTCGTCGCCCATGCGTGTGCGGAGATTGTCGGCGTCGTCGAGCAGTGAGTCGGATACGTGCACGGCCGGAAGCGGCGCATCGGGGTGCAGGGCTTTGATCTGTTCGACGTACCCCTTGAGTACGGCCTGCTCCAGGCTCTTGGCGCCCAGCAGGTGGTAGGTGAGCCGCAGGATCTTCTTGCCGTTGAGTTCTCCGTCATAGCGCCCGGTGAGGTCGCGAAACTTCTCGGTGCGTAACGCCTTGTGGTTGCCGAGAAGGGCGTAGAGCACTGCCATGAAGTGGCTCTTACCGGAGCCGAAGGATCCAGTAAGGTAAGCCGCTCGTGAGGTGTCCTTGGTCAGTGCGTCGGCGACGATGTCGATGGCGGCGTTGAAGTTGTCGCGCAGGGACGCGGTGAGCACGTACTGGTCGAGGGCGGCCTCGATGTGGGTGTCATCGTTGGTGCTGTCGGTGAGGCGCAGCACGTAGTCGTCGGCGCCGACGCGTTCGGGTATGTCGATGACGTCGCGCAGCAGTGTGGTCACGATGTCTTGGCCTTCCGCCCTCGGCCGGTAGGTTCGGGCCGCCACGTGGCCAGCTCGGTGACGGTGAGGTGGTGTTCGGCCAGACGAGTGGTCAACTCGTCGGCGATGGTGTCAGCGACGGATTCGCCGAACTCGGGATCTATTTCGTTGTGCCATTGGCGAACCCAGGGGAGCAGCTCGTTGAGCCCGGCGAGCAACGGAATGAGTTTGCTGGTCTCCCAGCCTTCTTCGATGCGCTGGCTGATCAGCCCGGCGAGAGCCAGTGCTTGGTCGGCGTGATCCCAGCCGGCCCAGCCCAGCAGCTCGGTGGAATCGGAGTCACGCCCGGCGCCTGGATAGGAGATGAACCTTTCTTTCGGCACGTCGAGCTTGCCCCGGTGCGACCAGTAGGAGGCCTTGGCGAAGTCGGTTGGCTTGTACTTCGGCGGTACCGCAATCGGAGTATCGAGCTTCTCGCCGTTGTCTTCGCGGCGCTGCAGGTTCCACGTCTCTTCCCAGACCGTGCGCTTCTCCAGTCCTGATTGCTTGTAGCGGTACGCCGAGAGGTACGGGACACCTTCGTCTGCGAGGAGTTTTACCAATGCAGTGCCTGTAGAGACGTTGGGGTCGCCGGCCCAGAGCCGCAGCACTTTTCGGAAGTCGTCGTCGCGATCGAGAATGTCGGCCAACTGTGCAGTCGACATGGTGGTCGGGCGCCCTTCGCGGTCAAACCACAACGACCGGTTCTCCACTCGGTCGAGCAGCCAATCGCGCAGAGCGGACTGTACCTGCTTGTCCCATGGCTCAACGGCCCAGCGCCGCTTGTACTCCGGTCGCTCCAACAATCGGATATGCGGGTTGGATTCGATTGCATCAAGTCGACGCTGCAGGAGTTCCTGGTAGTCGGCGGGCAGGTGGCCGGGAATCTCAGTGATGGGCGTTGACGAGTGGCGGTCGAACCAGGCGGTTTCTTCGCCGTCCTTCATCCGTCGTGCCAGGGCGATCTCGAAGGCGCGCTGCCCGAGGGTTATTTCGGGAAGTTCTGCGTCGTACGTGAGGTCGTCCTCGATGAGGCCGTAGATGCGGTAATACTCCCAGTCCAATTCCTCTTGATAAGTAATCATCAGGGCGCGTAGTCGATCTGATTCGGCGCGGGCATCTTCGAGTGATGTGGCAGTGGGGGTTTCACATTTGATAAGTGAAGCAGGAGATTTTGCTTGACACCCCTGGGCGATCTCGTCGAGCACCGCGGCCCGTTCGACGGGCGTACTCGCGGGTAGTGGGAAATTTTGGAGGGTGGTCCCAGTGAACTCATACGTCCGAGACCAAGAATGTTCCGCTGCACCGCCTTTGGGTTGACTGTTCTGCTTGAGCCAGAAGCACGCCACCGACGAATTCAGCACGCCCAGTAGCCGCAGATGGTCCTCGACCGACGCACCTTCGGGCAGCTTGATCACAGGTGCAGATTGCTTGAACACTTTGCCGCCGCGGTCCAACACGAAGTGGTTATGGGTGGCGATGAAGGCGAAGGTGATTGAGAGGGGAACCTGGTAGCGCTTGGCAAAGAACATCGAGTACTCAAACCATTCGAGACCTCGTTCGATCTGCGTGTTGCCATAGGCGATCCGGGACCTTAGAAGAGTCTTGTAGGGCCACAATATACCGACTGTTGATCGATCTGCCTCTGCCGCATACGACTTCTCGGAATACGGCCACAAAGACCACGTAGGTTGTGAAATGTCCCAGTCTCGGACTGCATCACCCTCCACTAGCTGTCGTCGAAAGCGCGGCGGTACTCCTGCGCGGCGGAGCGATTGCTCACCCAGCATGTATGCGGAATCTTCACGGGTTACCGCGCCGAATCCAATCTCGGCTGTTCGGTCGGCGAGTGCAAGTTTTCGCTGACGGTCAACGAGTTCCATCAGGCCGACAGCTCCGCCGCCCGTCAGGCTCCACGGATGAGTTTTGAGGGTTTGTCTCGGTAGGTCGGCAACACTGATATAGACATCTTCGTAGCCAGCTTCAGCAGCATGATCGACGATTGATGACCAGTACGGGCCATATCCGCACTCGAGGGCATCAGCGGGACTCTCCCTTACTCCCTTGCTGAGGACGGCGCGTACGGTCGCCGCAGCTGGGGTGCGATTGCGCCCGAATAGAATTGCAGTTGGAGTTCCATCCATGTTATGCCCGGGAATCCACGCGCCTTCAGAATCAATCACAAGTTGAAGATCCACGGTCGGCAGGAAGGCCTCGATCAGCTTGGAACCAAATTCGCGTTTCATGAACGAGTTCGACGTGATCTGCCCGACCCACCCGGCAGGTCGCGCGCGTCTAGGTCCGTACGCGAGTCGGAATAGTAACTCCATGAACGGAACCGTCAGCGCATACTGACGATATGTACTCTTGTACAACTGACGGTAGGTCGCATTCAGCGCCGCGTCTTTGACTGTGATGTACGGCGGGTTTCCTACAACGACATCGTGTTCGCGCTGCAGGATCTCAGTTAGCGCGTCCGCGTTCTCGGTGGTGTCGGCGCGCACTGAGGGTCCGTTGGCAAGAAGGTCTTCGGGCAACAGCTGCTGATTCGCGCCCCACAGCAGGCTGTCGCCGGCGGCGAGGTGCGGTTCGTAGGCGATACGCTGTTCGATACTGGAGTCACCGGCCGCCCGCAGTGCTGCGACCAGGAGTCGGAAGCGTGCGATCGCGACGGCGAACGGGTTGATGTCGACGCCGTAGATGCCGTCGAGGGCCTTCTCGACTAGTTCGCGTGGGCCGAGCGCTGGGGCGTGGCGCTGCCACCTCTCATGCAGACGGTGGAATGCGCCGAGCAGGAAGTGCCCCGACCCGCACGTGGGGTCGATGATCGTGAAGCCCTCCAGCGGGCGATCGGCAAGGGCGGGCTCCATTGTCTGGTCGAGGATGAACTCCTCGACGAATTCTGGTGTTTGGAGTAGTGCGTAGGTCTTCTTGGCGTGCTCGGAGAGATCCTGATAGACATCGCCGAGGAAGCGAGTGTCCATGTCGTGGAACGCAAATGCCGGTTCACCGTCAACGTTCTGCTGCCACCAGAACTCCAACAGTGCGCGAGCCGCATCACCAGACGGCGCGACCAAATGGATCGGCGAGTACGAATCGACGAGCGCGGCAGTCGCCGGGAACTTCGCGAAGTGCGCGATGACCTGACCGATCCACTCCCGGTCGGTGTGTTCGGGATTCTGCTGGAAGTACGCCCGCCGTGAATCTAAGGCGTGCGTGCGCTCATCAGCGTCCGCCCCGGAGATCCACCGCGGCGTCACCAGTGCGTTGTCCTCGCAATAGCGGGCGAACACGGTCAGCAACACCCACGCGACCGCAGCCTGGGTGACTCGATCGTTGCGCCACTCCTGCCACGATGCCGCAGTGCGATTCGCCGAGGCAGCCTTGTCGTAGTCACGCTTCCACGCGTCATACACATCGACCTGGCGACTTTCAGCGTCGGCACCGTCGACTCGGGCGCGCAGATCCGCTTCGAGGTCAAGCACCTGCCGGCGCAGCGCCGCCACCAGATCCGATGTGGCCGCAGCCATCACACCACTCCTTCGTCATCAGTCGCAGACACGAGATCGGCAGTCGGGCGCCACATAATGAACTGCCCACCGGGAGAGCCCAATTGAATCGGCTTGCGATCCACCAACGCGCCGTGCTGGCCGCGCAACTGCGGCAGGACCACCCACACTGGGCGGCGCCGTGGGGCGGCGAGATCGCTGAGTGCAGCAAGGACGTCGAGGTGGCCGTAGCGCGCAAGGGGTGACACTTCAGTCAGAATCAACGGCTGCTCACTCGGCTCACCGTCGAACACCTCTGCGCTCAGGTCGTCACGCAACTGCGGGACCACACGATCGATCACGGCGCGCAAGCCACGAGCGTCCAGGCTGCCGGCATCGGCCGCGTCCGCGCTGCGCACCAAGTCCCATGAGATGCCTTGTTGACTGGCCAACTTACGCATTGACTCGATCAGCCGAGTCGTGACATCGACGACGAGTCCGTCGTAGGCGTCGGCGAGTTCCCGCGCGACCCTCTCGTGCTCACCGGGCCTATCCGGCGGGATCGGCACTCCGATCGCGACGAACCCGTGCTCGTCCTGTGACCGGCGCAGCGTCACGCGTTGGGCGGCGTCATCTCGCCACACCGTGGCCGGGGGTTCTGTCGTCGGTGGGATCGTCGTTGGGCTGCGGGTGTGCATTGTTGTCGCACTGGGAGGTTGAGCGTCCCGAAACCGGTAGGTGCTTGATGCGGCGTCCCACTCCAGGTTGAGCGTCGTCTGCTTGAGGAATGTATCCAGATGCGGCGGTGCAGGAACACGGTCGAGTTCGGGGAAGCGGGCGCTCACCCGGCTCCGGATCTGCGACGGGGACAACGACTCCGACTGCGCCAGGCCGGTGAGTGCAGTCTGAATCGCGGCTGATGGCGCAATGTCCTTATTGTGCAGCTCGGCGCGCCCGGACACAGCGGCATGCTTGGAAATGGCCGCAGCCAAGCGGATCAGCCGGCCGTCGGTGGGCAGCGCGGTTTGCGCACCCGGGTCACTGACCGAGCGGTAGCCGTCCAGGAAGGCCTTGCCCAACTCCCGCGCCGCTGTTGGTGCGGGGATGACGATGTTGCGATCGGCGGCCACCAACTCGTCGGCGCGCTTGGCTGTCGATTCCGCCGCAGCTAGCAGGAGTTCGTCGGTCGCGAGCAGGGCGAGGCGGCGACCATGCCTGCGCCGAACGAATTCCTTGGTGCCCGAGGCAGTTTCGTGTTCGCTGAGCCGTTCCAGCGCGACCCGGAGCAGCCCACCGGCGGCACGATCGGCGCGCGCTCGCTGTGACAGATCGGTCGACGTCACCGGCGCCTCGGGCAGGCGGGCGCGAATCTCCGCGGTCAGGGTGTCGATGGCCGCGACGCCACCGAAGTCGGAAAGCACCTGGAGGGTGATCTCACTGACCGCGTCCAAGAGTTCCCGGGTGTCTTGGCGCTCAGCCCAGTCGTCCTGTAACTCCTTGAGCAGCTGTGGTCCGCGTTGGGCCGCCTTACCCAGGTTGGCGGCAAGTTCGGTGCTACTGGCGAAGGCATCGAGTCCCGGCTTCGCGCCAAGCAGCAGCTCGGCGGCGTCCTTTCGTGTCGAGGCTCGTGCTCCAGAGACTGCCGACAGCAGCAGGTCCACGGCGTCGTCGAGCCCCATCAGGGCGTCGCCGGATGCTTGTTTGCGTTCCTTACCCAGCCGCTTTGTCCAGGCACGGAAGCGAGTAGTGATTTCCTTGCGGGTGTCCTTGGCCTCACGTGCTACCAGCCGATTTAACCGCGTCGAATCCAGTGCCATGAGTTCGCCTACCGTGGTCACTTGCACGGTCGCCAACGCCGACACCGCCCGGGCGCTCAGGCCAGAATTCGCCAGAGGTGTTGCGATGGCGGCATTCTTGGCGGCTTCGTCGTCTACCTGGTCCTCCGGCTCGTTGGCGAGGGTGCTGAAGATTGCGCGCCAGGCTCGCAGCATGTCCTCGGCAGTGTCCTGTCGGTTCTCTGCGCGGCGTGACAGTGCGGCGGCGAAGAACTCGGTCATCGCGGGCGCGATCGTCGGCTCAAACATGTCGGGTCGCAGCGTGACGTCGTCGTCGACGGTGGCAGGGTTGGCGTTTTCGTCGGATCCGTACCACGGTGTCTTGCCGGTGGCCATCTCGTAAAGCACCACGGCAGCGCCGTAGCGCTCGGCTGCGGTGTCGTACTGGCGGCGCTCTCCGATGCCGAGGAAGGGGTCGAGGTACGGCGGGGTGCCGGCGTCGACGTTCTTGGCGTCCACACCTGCCATCGAGAAGTCGAACATCACCAGGTGCGAGTCGGCGCGCGGACTTGACTGATAGACACCAAGATTCGACGGCTTGATGTCCCGCTGGGTGACGCCAGCGCGTTCCAGGGCAAGCAGTGCCGTCAGCAGGTCGGTTCCCCAACGTTCGAGGACGTCGATGGACAGCCGGCCGCGGTTGTTGAGTTCTTCGGCAAGCGTGGTCCGGCCCGCGTACCGGAGCAGCAGTGCGGTGCGCCCACCGACGTCGAGGCAGTCGTGCAGAGTGACAATGCGTTCTTCGTTCTCGAGCTTGCCGAGCACCTTCGCCTCGGCGAGCAGGCGCTCGGCGGCGTCGGCGTCCTTGGCAACCTTAAGGACCCGCTCGGCGTCGCCCACCTGCTTGTCGGTGACGAGGATGCCGACGGCGGTCGAGCCAGCACCCAGTCGTTGGCGGTAGACGAATCGTCCGTCGAGTTCAGCGCCGGGACCTGCTTCCAGCGGATCGGTTCCGGTGGCCTTGCCCAGCAAGTCCTCGCGCACGGCGGTGAGTTGTTCGAGGAACGAGGCTATGTCGGCAATGCGGTCGGCAGGGCTGGGGTTGGTGGCGTCGAGGACGAGCTGCCGAAGGGGCGTCCGAACTTGCGGCATCTCAGCGGCGAGGTCGAGGCCACGGTCGCGGCGCAGTCGATCAATCAGTTCGCCGCGCTCGGTAGCTGGCGGCTGACCGCTGAGGATATAGAACGCCAGCGCGCCGAGACCGAAGACGTCGACGCGCGCCGGATCGGTAGGTCGATGCCCTTCGGGCGCGGAATACAGCTGTGCGGCATCGCTGGGGCTGGCCGCCATCAGGCTCAGTGAACCCGAGGAGAGCCTGCTGACGGCGGTGTCGGGGTTGGCGGGCAGTACTCCGGCGCTGTCCCAGTCGGTGACCTGGGGCAGCAGCTGCGAGCCCTTCTCTCGGATGGCAATGGCGCGAGGGTTGAGGCTGCGGTGCACGACACGATTGCGATGCGCGTAGTGGATGATGTCGGCGATGCGGCCGATGAGGTCCAGTTGCCGCTCCAGCGAGACCTTGCCCTTGTTATCCGCGAGCCAGAGATCGAGCGGGACGTCGCCCTTGGGTTGCGGGAACACCAGACCGACACCGAGTTCAGGCTCGTTGACGATGTCCTCAGGTACCTGCAAACCGTCGAAGCGCAGGCGGGACAGCAGGTGGTACTCAGAGGTGACGGCCCGGGTGCGGGCGTGCTGCTCAGCGGTGGGGGCGCCCTGGCTGGTCAGGTAGAAGCGGATGCGGGCGTGGCGCTCGGCGTCGACGTGGTGAAACGCCGGCCAGTCCTGCCAGCCGTCGCCGTCGGCGAGCGGTTGCTCGTCGATGATCCACGAGCCGACCTCGCGCTGTCGCCGTGGTGCCAGGCCGATCGCCTTCATCAGCCCGGCGATGAGCAGGCTGTTGTGTTCGGTGATTGGCTCGTGTCGGGCGGGGGCGAGCAGGCGCTCGGAGATGCCGGGTAGTCCGGTGTTCTTGGTGGCGCCATCGCGTCCGTAAAGGTTGATCGCCGCGCTCGGCGAGAGATCGCAGACGAACTCGGGGTGGCTGAGGAACACCAACTCCTGCACGTAGGGGATCTTGCTTCTGGCGTCGTTGCCACCTCGTTGGCGGATCGCGTCCTTCAGCAGCGAAGCGAAATACTGGGCCTTGCGGCGTGCCAGCAGCAGTGGAGAGTCCTCGGCACGGTTGCCGTTGCGCATCCATACGTGGTCGTTGCCGCGCAAGATGCCGCGGTAGTGCTTGAGTTCGATGAGGTAGAGGGTGTCGCGGGCCAGGACGAGCAAGTCGACCTCATGCCAGCGGCCGCGGTTGTCTCGGAACTCGAAGTTCGCCCAGGCGCGGAACGGAGGAGCGTCGGGCAGGGCCTCCTTGATGGCGTCAAGGCCTTGCTGTTCATGGGCGAATTGCGACTCGGCGATCTGGACCCAGCGTCCGTCCTTCACCGGTTCGGTACCCCCTCGTCGCAGTGTGCAGAGACAAACTTACTTAGTTGCGCTCGGCTGGTGGGGCGATATGCGGCCCCCGCAGACCCGCAGTCCAAGTGAATTCGCAGTATGAGGCTTTGTACCGACAAACTCCGAGGAAGGGCGGTGGTTCAAGTCGTCGCAGCGGGTAATACGACGACCGACCCGTCACGGTTACGAACCACATCAATAGCCACATCCGACGCGCGTTCAGCCACGTCGACGCCGCTTCCCAACTGATGGAGGCGGTGACTGGCCCGTAGAAGATCGTCCACCTCGCCCCTCGTGAACACAACATCTCGGATGCCGCGGGAACGAGTCAATTCGAGGGCCGACAACCCCCGACGGACCGAGGCAATGCCGGACTCAAGCTCGACTAGCCGCTCGCGGTCGGCACGCAGGATACGAACGAAGTTTTCGAACGGGTGGTCCGCTCCTTCTAGCTGCGCCTGCTCGACGGCCTGAAGCACGATGACCCTCTGCTTGAGCGCGATCGCGAGTGCCGCTAACTCCAGTTGCGCGTGGAACTCGCCACCCTCTTGGTCGACGCCGGGAAATGCTTTGCGCACTGCAGCGAGCTCGACAGGTCCCGTCCCAAGCTCAGAAAGCGACTTTTGCCACCGGGTCAATCGACGTCGAGCGGCTTCAATCGCCGTGTTGATGGCGTAGACAGCGGAGTCGAGGCCAAGAGCAACGCCGATGCGCCCCTGATCCAAGAGGATCGCGGTGGCCTTATCGACCGCGTCTCGGCAGCCGTCCAATTCGCTTCGCTCACGGTCGATATGGGTCTGATCGAGCTTCTCCAACATCTCCGTTATGCGTTCGATTGCTTGTTCGCGCCTTCGATCGGCATAGGCGCTCACGCCGACGGCGACTGCCATAAACACCAGCGGAGCGGCGACCGTAAGCGCCCCCGCACTGGCCGCCGCGACACCCGCTGTACCGGCTGCTCCTGTGGCTGCTCCGGCCGCTGCAGCCTGTCCCGCCACGGGCACAAATGTTGCTTGTGCAGCGATGCCAGAGGAGTTGACCAAGGCGCTGTGTACACCGCCGGCGGCGGCCTTCGACGTCATGGGTCGAACGAGCCCCTTGCCGATTTGGTCCACAACCTTGGCGGGGACGACCATGCGATACAGGGCTTCGCCGGCCACTGAAACTTGCGGCACTGCAGGAGTCGACCTTGAGGTCTGACCAATCAGCTGCGAGAGATTCTGGGCGAGTGGGCTTGCGGCATGGAGTGCGATGCCGCTGCTTCGATCGAGTCCTACTGGAACTGGGTGGACTTCCAGTGTCGTGATCGGAGCCTCGCACAGCGTGGCCAGGATGGAGCGGAGATCGGCAAGCCGGGCAGGTGTCATATGGGTGTCGGTGCCGAGGTCCGGCAGATGTACATCTTTGGTGGCCAGTGTCCACACCGGCACCACTGTCTTGCCGTCTTCTCCCACGGCGCAACCACCTCATCCATCCGCGACACATTAATGGGACGACCGAAAGGTTAACCGGAAGGCCGACAAGCGGAGCTCGCTTCGACGTACTGACGTCGTCCTAACGCATGGAGGGGGTCCGCTGTCACGTATTCGCGCAGCAAACTCTAGGAACTGCGCCGCTGAGGTGAGAGGTTACTTTGCAGCGCTAGGCACAGCTCCGATGTCCATTCCATCAACACATTCGTCGTTTCGGTCCGCAAGGAGCGATGTGCAGTGGCGCTGGCAAACACGCAGTGTCCACCGGTGTGCTTCCGAAGCCATCGGAAGGCGTTGCAGCGCAGCGCATCTTGCATGTCCTCCGGCACGAACCCGTGAATTGGATTGGAGCGCAGCCCGATCGCCGCAGTCACACCGCCACCACCCGGACCAGATCGCGAAGCCCCGTGAAGTCGTCGGCACTGCGGGTGTAGAGGTCCAAGTCATGCGCATGTGCAGTAGCCGCGATCAGCAGGTCTGCGAATCGACTGCGCGGTCTGCGGCCTTCGCTGATGACCGCCGCAACGACGAGACCGTAGCTGCGAGCTGTCCTATCGTCGAACGGGATTGGCTCCAGCAGGGATTCGATCTCCTGCAGCCGTAATTGGCGTTTGGCGGCCTCGACCGGCGTACTCGCCAGGAGGGGACCGGCTGCCAGCTCGGCCGCGGTGATGGCCGAAATTGCCATCTCGTCCGGTAGCTTGTCGACGACGGCCGGATCGTGCCAGTCGATCACCACCGAGGTGTCCAGCAGGCCGGCCGCCATCTAGATGCTCTGATCGACGGCGGCGTCGAGGTCCTGACGAAACTGGTCAGGATCGATCCGAACACCCGCGCCGGCAGTGCGTGCCAAGTCGTCGCGGCTGATGAACGTTTTGCGGGCGGACTGAATAGGGCGAAGCTCCGCGACCGGCTCTCCATGGCGAGTGACGACGAACGTCTCACCCGCTGCGACCGCATCCATGAGCTTCGCGTTCTCATTGCGGAGTTCTCGCTGCGGGATTGTCCTGGCCATACCGGCCAGTGTAGCGAGATGTGCTACATCGTGCTACGCGCCTTCGCGAGATCTATCGTGCAATGGGCGTCCGGTGAACCGGTGCCAGCTACGCTGGCTCGGCACCCACGAAAGGCAGACATCCATGCGACTGTTCATCACCGGAGTCGACGCCGACGGCAAGTCCTGCGTCGTCAGCAACGACGAGGTCGAGATCAACTCAGTCGCACCCGGTTTCGGCATCGCTATTCCTTACAACACGACGCAGAGCCCGCCACCGGCACGCCCGCAAGGGAACGCCGACCTGATCGACCAGTTCCTCGAGCCGGGTCATGTCCGCTGGATGGTCGTCGACCAAGGCGCCAACACCGAGACCCCTAAGCACCACACCGACACCCTCGACCTCGAGCTAGTCCTGAGCGGCAGCGTCGACCTCATCCTCGACGACGGCGCGCACCGCGTCGAGGCTGGCGACATGGTCCTCATGACCGGCGTCGACCACGCCTGGAAAGCCGGCCCCGACGGGTACCGCATGGCCGCCGTCCTCATCGGCACACCGCCGCCGGCATAAGCCGCGTTAGGTCGCCCCAACCCCTAGACAACGACAGTTGTCAGACGGGAAACTTGGTCATGCACAAGGGGTTCACGCTCGCAGCGGCAGTCGTAGCGGCGGCACTAACCGCGCCAATCGCCCACGCCGACAACCCAACCCCGTCACTCCCGCAGTTCGTCCCGCGCGAATCCGACTGGCAGCCCAACGTCGCCGTCTACCCGTACAACCTCTGGCAGAACCGCGTCACCCCCGAGCAAGTCACCGCCATGCGCGACTCCTGCCAATGGTTCAACGCCCAATACGACCAGTTGATGAGCCAAACGCTCGGCTTCCAAAAGCTCCTTGACAGCCAACACGACAACTGGCAGGCACCCGCTGTCCAACAGGCCGCGAACACGATCGAGGCCAACCTCGACCAGTCGGCGGCCTTCCTCGATCCACGCGCCCATACACTCTTCATCGTGAACTACCCCGACCAGAGCGAGTATTCGCCTGTCTACAACGGGGATTCGATGTACCACCTCTGGTATCAGCTCACCCAGATCAGCGACAACATGAAGCACCAGCTGCCCTCCGGTCAGCTCAACGCGCACATCGCCACCGCCAGCGTCTACGGCAACACCATCCGCGACTCCGGAGTGTGCGCCGGAGCCTGACGCCAGGCCGTAACCTCGACCAATGATGATCGGTGTAGCCGCAGCACTGCTGGCGTGCTTCGGCTACGGGGTCTCCTCGGTGCTGCAGGCCTACGGGGCGCGCCGGTCAGCAGCGGCAGCACGCGACCGCGGCGCCACCGGACACGTCACCGCCACCGGCGGACCGACCCTGCTCTCAACCCTGCACGCCGCCATCACCGCAGCCTTCATCGTCGGAATCGTCCTGGACGTCGTCGGCTTCGTCGGCAGCGCGGTCTCGGCGCGGCTGATTCCACTTTTCCTGTCCCAGACGATCATCAGCGCCAACCTCGTCGTCACCGCGGTACTGGGAATCGCGGTCCTCGGCATCGGATTGCGCCGTCGCGACTGGATCGCCATCGTCGCGGTGATCGCCTCGCTGTTCGTGCTCGGCCTCGGCTCCGGGGAGCGTGGTGAGGTGGACCCCGAGCGGCTTGTCCACTGGATCGTGCTCGCGGTGTCGGTGCTGATTTTGCTGGGCGGGATCGCACTCACACGCATCCTCGGGTCGCGCAGTGCCGTCATGGCCGGACTGATCGCCGGCGTGCTGTTCGGCATGCTCGCGATCGGCGTGCGGGTGCTCGATGGCGTTGAGCCGTTTCAACCGTGGGTCCTGCTGGCCGACCCTGCCGCGTGGACGGTCGCCGTCGCCGGAGTCGGCGGCTTCTACCTGCACACCGTCGCGCTACAACTCGGCTCGGTGAACGGCGCCACCGCGGCCCTCGTCGTCGGCGAGACGGTGGTGCCCGGCATCGTCGGCGTCGCATTCCTCGGCGACAGCTCCCGGCCCGGGCTCGGCTGGGTGGTGGCTCTCGGATTCGTCGGAGCGGTTGTCGGCGCCGTGGCGGTCGCGGTTTTCGGCGCGATCGGTCATCAGACCGCACCCGAAACCGAAGTCCCGCAACCTACCTAAGCGGCCGTGAACCGAATCGCCGCCAGCTTGTTCACCTCGACCGCCTCGGCGAACTCCGCTAAGGACGGCATCCGGTCGTCACGGAACTGCAGCCCCATCATCCGCTGCGCCCGCTTGGCCCCATACGAGATAGCGCACCGATGGAACAAATCAGCCGTCAACGCCCGATCCTCGATCAGCTCGCCCCGCATCGGCGTCTCGCGCCCGTCGTAGAGCACCGTCGCTGCTGCGCCGCTGCGGAAGTTCAGCTTCCACACGCTCCCGATCAACGCGTACAGATCGCCATCGATCCAATGCGCAGAGACCGGCACCACGAACTCCCGACCGGTCTTGCGTCCCTTGAACGACAGCACCATGAATTGCTTACGCAACCCGCCAGCCAACGGGGTGCGCAACAGATACCGCATGAGCGGGTTGACGGCCCGCATGATCGCGTCTGGCGGGGGCGCCGTCGTGATCGCCGCTGACTTATCCACGGACCAACGGTACGTCCGCAACCCGCATAACCGCAGGTCATTCGCTACACAGCCGACGGCAAGGTTGCACCTCGGCACACGCAACGGCTTTCATGGGGTGATGGATCGTCGTCAGATGCTCATGACCACCGGCCTCGGCCTCCTGGTCGCCGCCACCAAGATCCCGCAGGCCAACGCCGCACCGACCACATCCGCCCCACAGGCCCCGGCCCCGCAGAACTACATCTTCCACGACGAGTTCGACGGCCCCGCCGGCTCGGCTCCCGACCCGTCGAAGTGGACCACCGCCCTGGCCCGCGAATCGATGGAAGACCCCACCTTCTGGGAGCTGCCCCAAAACGTCGGCCAGTACCGCGACGACCGTCGCAACGTCTACCTCGACGGCAACTCCAACCTCGTCTTCCACGCCGCCAAAGACGGGCCCACCTACTACAGCGGCAAGATCTTCGGGAAGTGGCAGGGCGGCATCGGCCACACCTGGGAAGCCCGCATGAAGCTGGACTGCCTGACCCCGGCTGCTGGCCCGCCTTCTACCTCTCCAACGAAAGCCCCGTCAACGGCGGCGAAGTCGACGTCATGGAGTGGTACGGCAACGGCAAGTGGGCACCCGGCACCGCCGTGCACGCCAAGCTCAACGGTGGCGAACACGTCAGCCAGACCATCTCCGTCGATAGCGCCTGGCACACCTGGCGCGTCGTGTGGGACGACGCGGGTATGAGCTTCTCCAAGGATGGCGCGGCGCCCTACTTCACCGTGCCGGCCCGCTCACTTCCGGACTGGCAGTTCAACGATCCCGGCTACACGATGATGCCCGTGTTCGACCTCGCGGTCGCCGGATCCGGCGGCGGCGATCCGACCGGCGGCAGTTACCCGGCCAACATGCTGATCGACTACATCCGCGTCTGGTAGTTGCTTCATCGAGACTGCGCTCAGATCGTAATTCGGCGAGAATTGAAGATCTGGATGCAGTCTCGATGCGCAGACCGCAGAGTCGAAGTCCCAGACCCGGACTGGGGTAAGCGCTTGTCCAGAGCGTGATATCGCCGGTGATATCACGTTCTGGAACAACGTCATACCACTAGGAGCGCCCACATTCGATTGGCCGACACCAACGTCGAGCGTGCGGGCTATCGGTGAAACCGCCGCCGAAAATCGACAAGAGCCCACACTCTCGGCGGGTAGACGGTGGAAGTCGATGGCCGCGATGATCTCCTTCATCGGCCTCCCTTCGCGCTATGGCGCAATCAGCTGCCCCGCGTCCGAAGCCGCCTGCAGCAGTTGGGAAATGGTCAGCGCGCCGTAACCCGTCTCCACGGGACCCATCGGCAACCCCAGCCACGGCACCACCGTCGGATCCGGGTCGACGTCGAGGTTGTACGCCTGCATGCCCGGCAGATGATGCTCGAAGAAATTACCCAGCGTGTCGACCATGAAGATCAGATCGCCGATCGGGCCGTAGCCATACAACGCCGACGCATTGAACAGCGGCGCAACGGCATTCGGGTCGCCGATCATCACGATCGCGCCGTAGTGCGGCTTGCTCCCGCCGGCGGGCACATAGCTCGGCATGAACGGCTGCAGACCCGGGAGATCGGTAGCGAAGTACGCCGCCGGGTCACCATAGGTCTCGATGTTGACGAACCCGGAGTCGGCGCCGTTGCCCGCGACGATGGTGTTGATACCTGGACTCTCGAAGCCGATGCCGTCCAAACCCGTCTGCTGCGCAACGTATTCGGCCTCCCAACCGCCCAGTGAGTGGCCGGTGACGAAGATGTCAGACGCGCTGTAACCCTGCAGGGCAGCGTCGGCCTGTACCCGTTGCGCGAAGGCCAGCGCGTCGATGAAAGCCCGCGGAGTCGTGTGGGTGTAGAGGACCTGCAGGTCGGTGACGATCTGCGAGATGGCGATCAGCGGGTTGAACAACAGGTTCGTCCCGCCGGTGGTGCCCTGATAGGCGATGATGATCTGATTCTGCGGGGTCACCCACACCTGCGCTCGCTCGCCCGACAGGATGTTGGTGGACGTGACCGGTACCCCGTTGACGGTGAACGGCCGCAATCCGCCCGGCACACCGCCCAGCACGTATTCCGCCGCGGCGGCGTTGAGGAATTGCGCGACGGTCGGCGTCAGTGCGGTCGTCGGTCCGGTGTAGGTCATGGTGGGCGGCACCGGTTGCGTGGTCGGGGTGGCGTCCAGTCCCACCGCGTGCTCGATTCTCCGGAACACCGCGAAAATCAGGTTGTCGAACGGCGCGAAGTCGAGGGGGCTTTGCGGGCCGCCGACCGCGGCGGTGAGGTCGAGCGACTGCAGCACGGTGTTGACGATGTGGCCGGGCAGTGCGATCAGCTTGGCGATCGGGGACAGCGGTGCCGGGGGAGTCGGCGTCGTCGACGAGGTGACCGTCGCCGCGAGCGCAGCGCTTGCCGTGGGCTTCCTCGCCGTGGTCGCCACGGCACGGGTGGACGTGGCTGACGCTTCCGTACCCGGTGTGGGCGCGCTGATCGGAATGGTGACCGCGGACGCACTCGCCGAAGCAGTCGAGTTACCTTGCGACGCAGTCGAACCCGGTTGCATCGCCGAGCGGCGGGCCGTCGCAAGGCTGCCGCCACGATGACTGTCGCGGCCGCTGGCCGCTTTCCTCGGGCCGCTCGCCTGCGACTGACTTGACGACGTCGACGACGACCCGGCGTGGCCGGTATCGGCCCAGGCCGCAGCTTGCCCGCCGACGGTTCCGATGCCCAACCCGATGCCCACCGCAAGCGTGGCCAGGCCGCAGCGCGACGCTGTCCGCTTCCGTTGGCTGGCGCGGCGCTGCGTTCGTACCGTCATCGATCCCCATATTCCGTCACGGTGGCTCTACGTTTGCTGACGACGATATGACAACGGGAGATGTCGGTCTCGATTTTGACTGCCAAACCTGCGCGACACGCATCGAGCACGAAGTCCGTCCACAGTCGCCACCTTTAGCGACGCCGCACCGGCCGGCCTAGCAGCGTGACTTCCATCAGTCGGCGGATCGTCGCGACCGAATCAGGCCCGGCCTCACGGGCGAACAGCCGCCGGAAGTCGACCGTCAACGCGAACGCCGCACCCACTGCGTACCTCGCCGCGCCGATCTTCATCTCAGGACGGGCCGCCGTCACCAGCCGCGCCCAGGCGTCCATCGTCGAGTGCTCGATGGTCTCGAGCACCCGCAGATCCTGCTCCGGAACATTGTGTCGCTCTGTGTAATACACGTACGGCAGATCCGGCCACTCCATCACCCGGCCGAGGTACTCGTCGACCAAGTCGTCGAGCGTCTCCTCCGGATCGGAGTTGCGCGACAACGCATCCGCGGTATCACTGGAATGCCGGTCGGCGGCCCGCCGGTATGCCAGCGCCAAGATGTCCGCCTTACCCGGGAACGACCGGTACAAACCCGACGCCTGAATGCCGATCGTCGACGCGATGTCCTCCATGCTCGTGTTGCGGTAGCCGTTCTCGTAGAACAACCGGACCGACTCGAAGAGCACGTGCTCGTACATCCCGGCCTCGGCGCCCACCACCAGAGGCGCGGGACGGGCAGCGCCCCCGCGCCGCCCGGCAGGCAACTCGGCGGCCAGAACATCACCGGTCATCGTGCACAGACAAGTGCGGATATCGCCTGCCGCGAGCGGATTGGAGTGATCGGTGATGCTGCCGATGACGGTCAGAGCCGCTGCCGACAGTGTCCACGCCTGGCTCGGCCGCAATTTGGGCCTCAGCTTCAGCAGTGGACGATGCATGCGCTCGTTCACCACTTTGAGTTGGTGGACCAGGATCCCGCGGTCAACTTCTTTGAGATAACGCGCTTCCCAGCGATACAGCCCTCCAGCCGCCCGGTTGGCGATGGTGGCGTCGACCAACGCAGAGGTCAACGCCTGCAACGTCATTGCCGGATCGTCGTCCGCATCGTCGGCGAACGCGGTGACGTCGACCAGCATCTGACTCAGCCCCAGCACGGCGTCGCGGAACAGGTCGTACTTGCTGGGGGAGTGGCGATACAGCGCGGCGGGCGTGATGCCGACCCGCGCGGCGATGTCCTCCATACTGACGGCGTGGTAGCCCTGCGACCCGAACGCATCGGTCGACGCGCGCGCTATCTGCGCCTTGCGATCCTTTGGCCGGCGCCGAACAGCGGGGTCGCCTTCTGACACGGATTCCACGCTAGATCACACCCCACCGAATTCTGGTCGTAGCACCGAACTCAACGCCGACAGCGGGATGTGCGCCTGCACGGCGCCGCCATCCATCGACCACTGCATGACGCCCGGGGTGTAGTTGATCGGCGAATCGTGCGCCACCGGATAGTCCGGCATGTAGAGGATCAGTTCGTCACCGGACAGTGCCCACGCCTTGTATCCGCCGGAGTACACCTTGTCCGGTCCCCACCGGTCCGCCACGAACGGATAGCTGCCCGCCTGATGCGGCGGCGCCGCCGCATCCAAAGCATCGGTGATGAACGGCTCACCCAGCGAGGCGATCGCGCCGAAGCCCACCCCGGGCTTCAGCACATCGGCCAGACCCAGCCGAACCCCGCGACCCATGTCCCAGGTGAACGTGCGAAAGGCGTTGTTGGGCTTGGGCCCGTCAGCGTGGTAGTCCTCGTGGAACACCACGCTGAGCACGTCACCGCGCTGCAGGATCTGGAAGTTCTCCTCGCCGAAGCTGTCGGCCACCATGTGCACGCCAACCGTGCGCCAGTTGTCGACGAGCTGTGTCAGGTAGTCCCGGATGGTCGGGCCGGTGACGGGGTTGTCGACCAGATCTCCGGGCACCGCCACCTTGATGTCACGCACGGCCTTGCGCTCCGACAGCACCGAGGTGTGGCAGTACGCGCCGTCCCAGTCGGCCCCCAGGCCGGAGCAGAAGTCCGGTGCCGACGCGCCGGCCACCGGAGCCGCCACCAGCGCGCCCGCAGTGAGAACGCCGAACAACCGCCCAAGCATCAGGGGAGTTCGACTTTGCTTGCCCGCCAGGCTCCGTCGACCTTTTCCATCGTCATCTTGACTCGGCTGCGGTCGATGCGCGGATCCGGCGCCGCCTTGTTGGCCACCGTCTGGTCGACGAACATCAGCACGACCACCTTGTCGGGCGTCGCCGACTTGACCGCCGAATCGATCACCACGCCGTGCGCGGTGGCCTTGTTGTCCAGCAGCAGCTGACGCAGCTGTGCGCTGGATTGCGAGTACATGTCTTTGAATTCGCCGGTCGCGCCGTTGAGCACGTCCGCGAAGTTCTGGTCGACGTTGTTGGAGTCGATGCTCGTCAGCACCTGTGCGTAGCGCACGGCCGCCGCCTGCCCATCCCGTGAGGCCACCTCGACCCGGTGGTCCTGCCACGCCTGCCAGCCCAGGACGCCGCACCCCGCGAGCAACGCAACGATCAACGCGCCCAGCAACACTCGCCGGATCAGCGGCCAGCGCCGCCGCGGTGGCTGCTCCGCGGCGGGCTCGTCGGCTGCCCCCTCGGCGGCCGAGACCTCCACCTCGGGATCGGTATCGGGCTCGATGTCAGTGGTAGCGGTCACCGTAATCTCCTTTAGCTCGGCGGTTCGATCGGCAGCACCGGGCCGCCATAGGGGGTCGGAATGGTGTAGCGGCCCTTCGGTGTCGGGTCCGTTGTGGCACCCAGATCGGCACCCGGCGGGGGGCCGGCAGTGTCGTCGCCTGCCGGCCGCGGAGCGTTCTTCGCGCCCCGGATCAGCACGGCCGGATCGTCGTCGCGGCAGTACGTGTACAGGTAGGGCTCGGGGTAGTCGGCCGACGACGCAGGGCGCCGAGGCGTGCCGTAATCGCATGCGTAGCGCGGGTAGATGTCGGCGGTCGCCCACAGGCCGTGGTCGTGCATCACGGTGCTCCACGCGTCAAGCAGTGACCCGCGGTAGTCCGGGAACAGCGCGTTGAGGGCCGGCACCCGGACGTACAGCAGCTGCGACGCGGTGGCCATGCTGGTCAACAGTCCCACCATGGTGTCCGAGTTGTCGGTGAACAGAGTGTCGGTGGCCGAAAGAGTCTGCGGCGTCTGGTCAACCAACCGCCGATACCCGTCGACCATCTTGTTCACCCCGACGAAGGTTCGGCTGAGGTTGCCGGTGGTCACCGCGATGCCCGCATTCTTCTCGGCCGCCGTCGTCAGCACGATCCGGCTGGTCCGCAGAATGCTCGTGGTCTGCGGCAGAACCGAATCCAGTGTGGACAGCAGGAAGGTGCCGCCGTCGATGATGTCGGCCAGCTTCTGCGGGCCTTGGTTGGTGAGGCTGAGCTCCTTCTTGATCAGCTCGAGCTTGGCCGGGTCGACCTGCTTCAGCATGCCGTCCGCGTGGGCGAGGACGTCGGCAAGGCTGACCGGCACCGACGTCTTGCTCTGCGCGATCACGCTGCCGTCGTGCAGATACGGGCCTGCGTCGGAATCCGGTGCGAATTCGATGTACTGCTCCCCGGCGGGCGAGAGCCCCGACACCCGCACCGGACTCGCGGCGGGGATCTGTACGTCCGAACGCACCGTGGCCACCGCATTGACCCCGTTGGGTGTGATCGCCAGCGACTGCACCCGCCCGATCGCCACTCCCCGCAGCGTGACGTCCTGATTGGGCAGCAGCCCGCCGGATTCCGACAATTGGATTGTCACCCGGTACGCCGAGTCGAACGGCGACACCCGCAACGCACCGAGCATCACGTACGCGGCACCGACCACCAGTGTCATCACCAAACCCGCTGTCGACAGCCACAATCGATGCCGATAACCGAATCCGACCACCCGCACGACCCGGTCGGCTGCGTAAGAGATCATGGCGGCGGCTCCGACGGCGGCGGTCCGGGGGAGGACCCGGGGGTGCGACGATCAGCTGGCCCGGATCAGTCGGGCTCGGCAGTACGGGCACCTGCGGAACGCCGGGACCGGACCCGACGACCCGCTGCTGCAAGCGCCACAAGGTGTACTTGAACGAGCCGACCATCTGGGCCCAGTCGTAGCGCTTGGGCCCGTGGAACCCGGGGTCGCCGAGGAAGCCGGCATCGGGCATCGACCCGAGCACCAGCCGGTCAATACTCGCGCGTACCGAAAAGCCATTGCTGGCAGTCGCTTTGATGATCGGAGGCATCAGGCGGTTCAACGCGGCCAGATTGGCATCCGGGGCCAGCACCAAGTCGTTCCACGACCGCGCGATGGTGTTGACGTCGCCGATCACACTGCGCCCGCTGGTATCGGTGCCCGCGATCGACGGGAACTTCTCCAGCTGCTTGCTGGTGTCACCGGCCTGCTGTACGACGTCGGCGACGGTGTCGGCGTTGGCGGCCAGCGTGTCGGTCGCCGGACCCGCAGCCACCAACACCTCGGTCAGCGCCTGGTTTTTGGCATCGAGTTCTTTGGCCAGTTGCGATGTTTCGGTCAACGCGTCCGAGATCTGGTCTGAACGTGCCGTCAGTGTGGACAGCGTGCCGTTGGTCTTGGCGATGATGTCGCCGAACGCCTGGCCCTGGTCACCAGTCGCCTTGCCCATCCCGTTGATGATGTTGGTGAGGTTGCGTACCGCGCCGCCGTTCACCATTACCGCCGCCGAGCTGAGCACCGATTCCACCGTGGCCGCGGCCGCGGTGTTATCCAGGCCGATCGTGTCGCCGTCCTTCAACAACGGCGTGGTTGCAGAAGCGTCAGCCGGTGGTTTCAACGCGATGAACACATCGCCCAGCGGGGTGGCCGAACGCAATTCGGCGGTGCTGCCCTGCGGCAGGCGCACCCCGTCCATGATCCGGATGGTGGTCACCGCCGTGTAGTTGCGCGCCACCATGGATTCCATTTGGCCGACGTCGGCGCCGGCGAGCTTCACTTTGGCGCTGGCGGGCAGGTTCAGCGCGTTGGAGAACACCGCGGTCAGCCGGTAGCCGCCGCTGCCGACCGTCGGCGCCGGCAACGGCAGGCTCGACAGTCCGTTCGACGAGCAGGCCGTGGCGCCCACTGCAACGACCAGAACAGCGACGAGCCGCTTCATTTCTGCCCCATCGCAGCCATGCCGTCCAGCACATAGGACAGCCCGAAGTCCGGTCCGAAGTCCTGCAAAGTGCCGGTGCTGCAGCCCAGCTGGCGCAGGCCCATCAGGTTGCAGATCTCCTTGGTGTACTGGCTGTCGAACAACACCCGGTCGGTGAGAACCCGGGCCCGCGCCGCACCGTTGTTCTGGTCGACGACGTTGTACATGTTGTCCAGCGTCAGCGGTGCGACGTCCAGAAACTCCTTGAGATCCCGCTGACGTTCGACGAGCGTATTGGCGGTGGTGCTGCCGTTGTTGACAACAGCTTTGATGTTGTCCCGGTTCTTCTCCAGGAAATCCCCGACCTGCGCGAGCAGGGTGTTCATCGTCTTGCCGGTGGTGCCGCTGCCGAAGTCCTCGTCGTTGACGATCTGGCTCAGCTGACGCACGGTCGAGCCGAAGTCACGCAGCGTCGCGTCGTTGTCGGCCGCGGCCTGCAACAACGAGCTCAAGTTGCGCACGATCGTGGTGAGCTGATCCCGGGTCTGCTCACCTCCATCGGCACTGAGCCGCAGTGCATTCGAGAGCTCGCCGAGCGCGTCCTTGATCTTCTGTCCGTTGCCGTCGGCGATCGCCGCACCCGAGTTGACGACATCGGCCACCGGACCGTTGCCGTTGCCGTCGCCCTTGAGCGACGTCGAAATCTTGTCCAGCACTCCCAGCACTCGAGCGAACTCGACGGGAGTTTTGGTCCGCGGCAGACCGATGGTGTCGTTGTTCTTGAGCACCGGGCCGCCGCGATACGGCGGAGTGAGCTCGATCTGCCGGTCGGTCAGGATCGACGTCGAGATCGTCACCGCTTGCGCGTCGGCCGGGATCTGCACCCCACGGTCGACGGTGAATTGGACTTCGACGTAGCTGCTCTTCGGCGTGATCGCGGTGACCTTGCCGACCGGCATGCCCAGCACCGCGACCGTGTTGTCGACATAAAGTCCGGCGGCACTGTCGAATTGGGCGCGCAGCGTGATGTGGTCGGTGGTCGAGCGGAAGTACACCCACGCCACGGTGACCGCGGACGCGACGATCACAACGGCTACCGTCATGAGAGCCAACAGTCGCGCGCTCACTTGCAGTCCTTGAAGTAGGAGATCATGCCGAACTGCTTGGCCCGCCCGCTGATGGCGCACATCCACGAGTCGATGGCGATGCCGTTGGGTGTGTTGAAGTCGACGGCGTTTCCGGTGCCGCTGGCATTGGCGAAGCCTCGCAGCGCTACCGGACCGGCCTGCAGGGTGCTGCGGAGCAGATCGTCATGCTGGGCCAACAGGTCTGACAGCCGACGCAGATTCGTGATGGTCTGGTCCAGTTCGCCTCGGTTGGTCACCACGGTGGTGCTCATCGTGTTGACCAGGTTGGTCAGCGCCGCGATCATCGCGTGAAACGTCGCACTGCGATCCACGAACCGGCCGATCAGCTCCTGCCCCTGATTGATCATGGCGGCAATGTTGGCGTGCTGACGTTCCAGCGTGCTGCTGATCAGATCGGTGCTCTTCAGCAAGTCACCCAGTTGGTCTCGGCGATCGGCGATCACCGTCGACAACGTCTGGATGTTCTTCATGGCCTGCGGCACGACAGCGGGCAGGCCCTGCATCTGCCGGCCGAGGACGCCCAGCGACGTCGCGAACGCATCGGTGTCGACCTGCTCATAGGTGGTCGTCACGTCGGCCAGTGCGGCCTGCAAGTCGTAGGGCACCTCGGTGTGCGACAGGTCGAAGGTGTTGTCGGGCAGGCTTCCACCGTCCTCAGGCTCCAGCGCCAGATAGCGCGAGCCCAGGATGGTGGCGACCTTGATGACCGCTTTCGACTCCTTGCCGAGCGCGATGTCGTCGCGCACTTCCAAGCCGGCTTCGACGTGGTCCCCGGCCAGCTTCATGCTGGTGACCTTGCCCACCTGGATGCCGCCGATGGTGATCGGGTTGCCCACCTGCAGGGCGGCGGCCTGGAGGAACTTGGCCGTGTAGTGCCGATGAGAAATGTTGGCTGCGTTGGCAATCAGCATGGCGCCGACGATGACCGTGACCACAGCGACGGCGATCAGCCCTAGCCACGTCTTGTTGTAACTCTCCAGCGTGCGCCTAGCCATTGGCCATGTTCCTGCATCGTGGGGTGTACATCGCCTTGTTCCCGGGGGTTGCCGCGTTGACGATGATCGGGGTGATGTCGTTGAGCCCGGGGAAGAATCCGGTGCCGTTCAGGTCGCAGGCGTACGCGTTGGCGTAGGCGCCTTCGTTGGTGATCCGAGCCAGCCCTTTGAGCAGCAGCGGCAGGTTGGCCCCGGTGAATGCCAGCTGCGGTTCGATGTCGACGAGATGCCCGGTGAAACCCGGCTGGCGGGTGATCGTGTCGTTCAGCGCAGGGTTCACCGAAGTGGAGATGGTGGACAGCTGGCGCAGCACCCGCGCCATCGTGCCGGTCGAGTCGATCAGCTCGGGACGCCGCGCGTTGAAGTCGGACACCACCTTGCTGGTCTGGGACATCACCTGGTCGAGGCTCGTGTTCTGCTTGGCGAGGTTGGTCATCACCGTGTTCAGCTGCGTGATGACGTCACCCAGTGCCTGATCGCGCCCCGCGAATGTGTCGGTCAGCGTGGATGTTTGGTTCACCAGGTTCACGATCGAGGCATTGTCACCCTGCAGCGATTGGATCACGCCTTTGGTCAGGTTGTCGGCGTCACGGGGGTTCAGCACGCTGAACAGCGGCTCGTAGCCGTTGAGCAGCGTGCCGACGTCGAAGGACGGGTCGGTGCGTTCGACCGGGATGGTGGCGTCCGGCGCCAGCGGGCCCGGGCTGCCGATCGTGCCGAGTGACAGCCCGAGGTACCGCTGGCCGACGATGTTCTGGTACGTCACCGAGGCGACGGTGTTGCCGAACAAGGGCTGCTCGTTCTGGACGACGAACGACACCTTGGCCAATTTCCCAGCCAATTCGATCTTTTCGACGCGCCCCACCCGCACTCCGGCCATCCGGACGTCGTCGCCTTCCCGAAGGCCGTAGACGTCGGTGAACATCGCGGCGTACGACGTGGTGGGGCCGGCGACGTCTCGGCGCAGCGTCACATACACCAGCCACGTCAGTGTCACCGCCACAACCATGAACAGCGACAGCCCGATCAACGGGGCACGGAATCTCATCACGATCCGCCGGCTTCGGCGGGCAGCGGTGCAGGTGCGGCGGGCGCCGCCGGCACGTTGCCCGGGTCGGCGGTGCCGGGCACCGCAGGAAACGGCGGGGCCCACCACGGCGTCGGGGGATTCGGATCGGCCAGGTTGGGAGTTGGATTGATCAGTGGCGGCCCGACAGCGACGAGGTTGCCACCTGCGCCGACGACAGTGCCGGGGGGCGGGGCCAGATCCTTCGGCGGCTGGTAGTTCTGCGGCAGCAACATCTCGGGCAGATCGGGCCGCACCACGATCTTCGGCGCGGTGTAGCAGCTGTTACCCAGCAGTTGGCCGTACCGGGGGCAATCGGCGCGGGTGTAGTCATAGCTCGGTGTCAGTGACAGGTTCACGCGCATGTTGCCGGTGTCCAACTCGGGCATCCACACCTCGTCGAAGAACTTGCGCGACAACCCGTTCAGCTTGGTGAATGCCGGTACGAACTTGCCGGCATTCATCGCGAGGCTGCCCACAACCGGTGTCAGATCGTGGCTGATACCGGTCAGCTGATCGATGTGATTGTCGAGCGCGGTGCGCATCGTGCCCACAGTGTGCGTGCCACCGGTCACCAAGGCGGTGAGCGCCGAACGCTTTTCGGCCAGCACCTGCATGGGTTGCACAGCCTGGTGCAGGGCGTCGACCAGATCGGGTGCGGTCTGGGCCAGCCCATGAGTGGCGTCGATCAGCGCCGACACCGTCGAGGGCCCGTCATCGGTGCTGACCACCGAGTTCAACTGGTCCAGTAGCCGATTCAACTGGGCGCCCCCGGTGAGCAGCTTCCCGCGCCGGTTCTCGGTGGCGGCGTTGACCGCGGCCAGGATGCCGACGCTGCGGTCCTCACGTCCGCGCCCCGTGGCGGCCAGCACATCTCGCAGCTTGCTGATGGTGGTCTGGAACAGCACGGTCGGTAGCTGGGTGTCCTCGGGAATGTGCTCGCCGGACCGGATCGCCGGCCCTGCGCCTGCGGGCACGAGTTGCACCGACGAGACCGCGAACACGTTGGACGGGACCACCCGTGCGGTCACCGTCGCCGGGATGGAGCCGGCGTATTCGGGTTTCAGGTCGATGTGGACGTAGTTGGGATGGCCGTTGGCGGCGGGGATGACGCTGTCGACCGAGCCGACCAGGACACCGTGATACTTCACGTCCGACTTCTGCGGCAACCCGTCGCCGACGTTGACCAGATCGGCGACCACCCGAACATAGTTGTCGAGCTTGCCGTTCGACTTGAGCAGCAGCAGCGTCGTCACCAGGGCGGCGACCACGACGACCGCCAGCCCACAGATCAGCAGCTGCCGGTCGGTGGGCCCGCGCCCGTCCAAGTCAAGGGAATTCGCCATTCAGCCGCCGAACCTCGCTCCGGCGTCGACGCTCCACAGTGCCATGGTCATGAGCATGTTCACCACGATCGTCACCGTGATGGCTGCGCGCATCGCATGGCCCGCCGCGATGCCGACACCCTCGGGTCCGCCGCTGGCGTAGAAGCCGTAGTAGCACTGGATCGTCGAGGCGATCCAGACGAACACGACGGCCTTCAGCAGTGAGTACAGGATGTCGGTGCCGGACAGCATCAGAGTGAAGTAGTGCATGTACGCGCCGTTCGATCCACCGCTGATCACCTCCACCACGATCTGGGTGGTCAGGTAGCTCACCGCCAAACACAAGACGTAGAGCGGGATCACGGCGACCACCGACGCCATCAACCGGGTGGTGACGAGGTAGGGGATGGGGCGGATCGCCAGCGAGTCCAGCGCGTCGATCTCCTCGGCGATCCGCATGGAACCCAGCTGCGCGGTGAACCGGCAGCCGCCCTGCGTCGCGAAGGCCAGCGACGCGGCGATCGGCGCCAACTCGCGGGTGTTCACCAACGACGAGATGATTCCGGTCGCAGGCCCGAGGCCCAGCAGGTTCAGAAAGTTGTAGCCTTCGATGCCGACGATCGCGCCGACCGTCACACCCAGCACCAACGCGACGCCTGCGGTGCCGCCACCGACGACCAATGACCCGTTGCCCCAGGCGATATCGGATAGCAGCCGGGCGAACTCGGTGCGGTAGTGGCGCAACACGATCGGTACCGCGGCGACCGCGCGAATGAAGAACACCAGCATGTGGCCCAACCGCACGACCGGCGAGGTGAGCGTCCGGACGAACCGGGCCCACGGGACCCGGAACGGGCTGTAGGTCGATGCGGTCACGTCACAGCCCCACTCGCGGGAACAGCATGTTGTACAGCTGGCTGATCGCGACGTTGACGATCATCAGGATCAGAATCGATTCCACGACAGCGGCATTCACCGAGTTGGCCACCCCGGTCGGGCCACCCTTGGTGGACAGCCCTTTTTGACTGGACACGATCGCGACGATGGCGCCGAACACCACGGCCTTGAGCAGCGCGAGCACCATGTCGCCGGGCGTGGTGAACGAGGCGAAGGTGGCCACGAAGCTGCCGGGGGCGCCGTTCTGGAAGTAGACGTTGAACAGATAGCTGGCCAGGAACCCGACGAAGCACACCACTCCGGTCAGAGCCACGCCGATCATGATCGCGGCGGCGAACCGTGGGACGACCAGACGGCGGATCACCGAGACACCCATGACCTCCATGGCGTCGATCTCTTCGCGCATCGTCCGCGAGCCCAGATCAGCGGTGATGGCTGAGCCGACGGCGGCCGCCATCAGGATCGCCGCAACCAGGGATGCGGCCTGCCGGATCACGGCCAGGCCGCTGGCCGCGCCGGCCAGCGAGGTGGCGCCCACCTGCCCGGCAAGCAGCGCGAACTGGATGGACAGCGTCACGCCGACCGGCAAGGCCACCAGCACGGTCGGAACCACGGCCGTTCCGGCCATGAAAGCGCCTTGGCGGACGAACTCCTGCAGCGGGAAACGGCCGGTGACGAGGTCGACAAATAAGTACTGCAGCGTTCTCACGCCCAGGACGAACTGGTCGCCCACGGTTGCCAGTGATGCGAGGGGATGCCGCTTCACATAGCCGACGGTCCATTCGCCGACGACGTCCACGGCTTTGGGGTTGGCCGCAGCGTCCGCAGAGGGAAAATTGTCGGCCGTCACCATCGTGCCCGCATCATCGCCAATCCCAAATATGCTGACCTAGTGGACTTTTGAAGATCAGAATCGAGTTCGCGAGTGATGTTCACGCACCTCGACCCATCACCTCGCGAAGTCCGAAGTCCGCGACGTCAACCTCCCCAACCTGTGGTCACGGTAGGACCCAGCCGGCGCCGGCGTCAAGAAAATGAAGAATATTCATTAACATAATCGGACATATGGTGCCGACAAGTGAACCAACGGTCGCGGTGACGCCAGGGGTTGCGCGGCTCAGGCGACGCGGTCGGGCAGTGCCAACTTCAGGATGCTGCGCTGGACCTGAAGGAACTGGCCCAGCAGCGAGCCGGTGGTGTACGGCAGCCCGTACTCATCGCACAACGGGCGAACCCGTCGGGCGATCTGGGCGTAGCGATTGCTCGGCAGATCGGGAAACAGATGGTGCTCGATCTGGTAGCACAGGTTTCCGCTGAGGAAGGCGAGCACCCGCCCGGCCGTGAAGTTGGCGCTCCCCAGCATTTGGCGCAGGTACCACTCGCCCTTGCTTTCGTCCTTGATGGCTTCGGGCGTGAATGTCGCAACGCCGTCGGGAAAATGCCCGCAGAAGATCACCGTGTAGGCCCACAGATTGCGCACGATATTGGCAGCGACGTTGGCCGACAGCGCCCGCCGCCAACGAGGTCCGTTGAGCACCGGGATCGCAACGTAGTCTTTGATGACCTGACGCCGAATCTTGGCCTTCAGTGCGCGCGTGTGGCCTTGGCGTTGCTCAGTGTTCGTTGCGCGTTCGTGTTCGGAATGCAGACCGTGCAGGGCGATGCCCCATTCGAAGATGACGGCCAGCAGCGCGTTACGAAACGGCTGCATCAGGTTGCGCGGGCGCCATTCGACATCGCGGGTCACCCGCATGATGCCGAAGCCGAGGTCGTCGTCGACACCGACGACATTGGCGAAGACGTGGTGGCGGTAGTTGTGCGAGTACTGCCATTGCGACGAGAGCCCGGCCATGTCCCACTCCCAGGTGGTGGAGTGGATTTCGGGATCGTTCATCCAATCCCATTGTCCGTGAACAACGTTGTGGCTGATCTCCATGTTCTCGATGCTCTTGGCCACGGCCAGAGATGCCACCCCCAGAAGCCACCCGCGCCGTGATCGGCTGCCGAAGATCAACAGGCGGGCGCCCGCATCCAGCGCCCTCTGGAACGTGATCGTTCGACGGATATAGGCGGCGTCGCGTGCGCCGCGGGAGTCCTCGATATCGCTGCGGATCGCATCGAGTGCGGCCGTCAAGTTATCGATGTCCTGCTGGCTCAGATGCGCATAGTCAGCGACGTCTGTGATAGCGATGGGAGTCCCTCAACAAATCGACCGTTGCGTTGAGCGGCAACGGCATTGGAGAAAGTGCCCGGCTGTGAGCGGATGCTCGCGGCGCCGCAGAGGTGGAGCGCCGATTCGGGCCGGCTGAATGTGCCAGCATCACCAGCTTACCCGTCCGGGGAAGTGCTGCCGACCGCCGCGGTTGCCGCCCGGCTTCGGCAAATCCGAGCATTAACGTTCTGAGTAGAGGAGGGTGTAGCGATGGTCGTGGAACTCAGGGGCGTCGAGCCGGCATGTCAAGCCTGGTGCGTCTAGCTTGACGATCCTGGACGACCTTGTTGCGGCCGTCGACGGCCAGCGTGGAGTGAAAGCCGCCGACCGGCTTTGTGAAGCGTGTGTGCTGCTGCTCGACATCGATGCCGCCGCGATCTCGCTCGTCTTCGACGGTGCGAACGCGGGCACGCTGGGCTCCAGCGGTGCTTCGGCCCGCGCGTACGACGAATTGCAGTTCACCTACGGCGAGGGACCGTGCCTGGACTCGGTCCTCCAGCAGGGCCCGGTGGTGGTGGTCGATCTGGCCCACCCCGGTGAAGCCCGTTGGCCCAGTTACGGACGGGCCATGCTGGAACATCGGATCCGCGGAGTGTTTGCGATGCCGGTACTGGTAGCTGGTGAGTACGTCGGCGCCTTGGACCTCTTCCGGGCGCATCCGGGCGCCTTGGCGGGTGAACAATTAGCAGGCGCGGCAGCTGCCGCGGAGTTGGCCGGCATCCCGGTGCTGGATCTACTGGTCGGCGACTTGCAGGCGGCCGTCGATGATCCCAGCAGCAATGCGTGGGCGGAGCTGTGCACGCTGAGTCGCGCCGAGGTCAGCCAGGCAACCGGAATGTTGGTGGCGCAATTGGACGTAGACCCCACCGAGGCGTTGGTGCGGCTGCGTGCCCACGCCTACGCAACGGGTCGCACTGCGACCGAAGTCGCCCGCGACATCATCGACCGGCGGCTCAGACTGGAGACGGACCGATGAACCACGACAGAACCGCACGCACATCCAGGCCGGGAGGCAAGCATGGTGAGCGATGACCTTCGCGAGACTCGCGTGCTCAGCGGGGTGGTATCACTGGTCGACAGTCTGCTCGACGATTTCGACGTTGTGGACCTGCTGACCGAACTGACTGAACGCTGTGCCGAACTGCTCGACATCGCGTCGGCGGGATTTCTGCTCGCCGATCCACTGCGGCGACTTCATCTGGTGGCCGCCACCTCGGAGCGGACGCGGGATCTCGAGCTGTTTCAACTGCAGGCCGAGCAGGGGCCCTGCATCGACTGCTACCGGACCGGCGAGCCGGTCGTGGTGCCCGACATCGCCACTCAGGTCGACCGGTGGCCGCGGTTCGCCCCGGCCGCGGCGGAGGCCGGCTTTGCGGCAGTGCACGCCCTACCGATGCGCGCAGCCGGCGTGGTGCTCGGAGCGCTGAACTTGTTCGACACCCGGCCCGGTGGACTCAGCGAAGCGGATCGACTGGTCGCTCAGACCCTCGCTCACATCGCGTGTGTGGCTGTGCTGCAGGAACATTCGCCCACTCTCGATACCGTGGTGTCGCCGCTGAGGTCCGCCGTCATCAGCCGCACGGTCGTGGAGCAGGCCAAGGGATTTGTCAGCGAGGTGCTCGGTGTCTCGATGGATGAGGCATTCCGGCTGCTGCGCACCCACAGCCGGGCGCGCGGCGAGCATCTGACGGATGTCGCGCGGCGGCTGATGAGAGACCGGCATACCCGGCCGGAGTTGATCCGGGCACTCACCGAACTTGCCCACGGACAAAAGCGGCAGTGAGCACTCACTGCTGACGTGCCCGGGCCCGCCGGACCGCCTCGTCGACGAGCTGCTCGGCGACGTCAGCCAATTTGATGTGCTCCCGCTGGCTGATACGGGTGAGCCGCTCGAAGGCCTCCTGCGCGGTGCCGCCGGAACGGCTGCGGATGATGCCGATCGCCTGGTCGATCACCGCCCGGCTGCGCAATGCCTGTTGCAACTGCGTCGTGCGCAGTCGGGTGCTGGCCAGCAGTTGCGCGTTGTACACCGATACCGCTGCGGGACCGGCGAATTGGGTCCCCAGATGGACGGCGTGTTCGGTGAACGCGTCGCGGCCGTAGGCGTAGGAGTTGATCGCGCCGATGACCCGGTCACCGACGGTCAGCGGCAGTGCCAGTACCGAGTGCACGCCCATGCGGGCCACCGAACCGCCGAAATGCGGCCAGCGGCTGTCGCTGCCCAGCGAACCGCTGATCGCCGGTCGTCCGGACCGGATGCAGGTGATGCACGGCCCCTCGCCGAGCTTGTCGTACTGCAGGGCGTCGATGGTCTTGATGAAGTCCGCAGTCACCGACCACGCCTGGATGCGTAAGTCGTCGACCGAAGCCGGGCGGTGGGGCTCGATCACCGTGACGCCGGCACCATCGGCTCCCGGTATCGCCTGAACCGCGAATTGTGCTACCTGGCCCAGCATTTCGTCGACGCTGGCGGCGTCCGCGACAATTCCCGCCAAACCGCTGAGCCCGGCGTTCAGGTCAAGTTCGTCAGAGTGGAGCTGCGCCGGGGAGAGCTCTGGTTCCGGGGGCGTTTTGCGGCCCGGCTGCACGTCGTAGTCGTCCATCGACCCCCCGTGTGTCACTGGGCGGAGAGAGCGGGATCCCCGCTCGATCAATGTACCGCTGCCTCAGGTGACCAACGCCAGCGCGTGAGCGCGTCGCAGTTTGCCGGACGGGGTCTTGGGGATGACTCCCGGGGCGAGCACCACCACGTTGCGCGGCCGGGCGTTGACTTCCACCACCACCTCGTGGATCACCTGGTGTTCGATCCGGCGGACCTCGTCGTGGTCATCGAAATTCTTGCATTCCACCGCCACTGCGAACGATTCGCGGGAATGCCCCGCATCGAGCCGGACGGCTACCGCGCAGCCCGGGCGCACTCCGTCGACGCGGGCGGCGGCGCGTTCGATATCGGTCGGATAGATATTCCGCCCGGCCATGATGATGACGTCCTTGAGCCGGCCGCAGACGACGATCTCGCCACTCTCGGTCAGGTAGCCCAGGTCGCCGGTGTCGTACCAGCCCTGATCGTCCTGCGCCGAGATGAACCCGGCGACCGTGGTGTATCCCGGCGTGACCGGCTCGCCCCGCAGGTGGATGACGCCGACTCCGCGGGCGGGCAGCAGTGCGCCGTCCTCGTCGAGGATGCGGGCCTCCAGCCCGTTCAGCGGGGGGCCGAGTGTCACCAGGCGCCTGGTGTTGCCGCGGGTTGCGGGTACGGCACGGTGCAGGACTGCCAGCAGGTCCGCGTCGATCTCGTCGACGGTCATGCCCACGCCGCACGTGGAGAACGACGCGGCCACGGTCGTCTCGGCCATGCCGTAGGCGGGCAGTATCGCCTCCGGTCGCAGCCCGTGCGGTGCACCGGCATCACACAGGTCCTCGACATCGGCCGGATCGACCTGCTCGGCACCCGACAGCGCCCACCGCAGTGACGACAAATCGAATTGGCCGGGGGAAGCGAGGCTGCGCAGCCGCTTTGCCAACAGCTTGTAGGCAAAGTTCGGGGCTGCGGTCATGGTGCCCTTGTATTTGTCAATCAGCTTGACCCACAACAGGTTATCGCGGAGGAAGTCCATCGGGGTCATCTTGATGAGCTCGACGCCGAAGTACATCGGCACGGTCAGGAATCCCGTCATGCCCATGTCGTGGAAGCACGGCAGCCAGCTGACGATCACGTCGGACTCGACGTCCACTTCGGCGCCGACGAACATCGCCTCGGCGTTCGAGACGACGTTGGCGTGCGTGATCTGGACCGCCTTGGGAGAGCCGGTCGAACCCGAGGTCAGTTGCATCAGGGCCAGGTCGTCGTCGCGGGAGTCCACGGCACGCACCGGGTTGGCTTTCAGTAGTTCGCCCGCGACCACCACCCGGATTCCCCGCTCAGTGAGCAGCGGCACCGCCGGCAGGAACGGCTCGCCGACGACGACGGCTACGGCGTCGATGGTCTCGAGGACCGCCATCGTCTCCTCAGCCCAGCGCAGCAGGTCGGTGCGCGGCGTCGGCTGGTGCAGCATCGTGACGCTGGCGCCTCGGATCCAGATGCCCTGAGCGGTCGGCGCGATGTCGACGGGATATCCGGCGAGCACCGCGACGGCATCGCCGTGGCCGACACCTGCGGCCGCCAGGCCGCCGGCAATCCGGCTGGCGCGCGCGTGCACCTCGGCCCAGCTGTGGCGCACGGGGGCGTCGGGCTCGCCCGTCACCATCCCTTTCATGCTCCATTGGGCGTTACTGAGCATGGTTTCGGTGAACTGGCTCAACGGAGCCTTCCTTCTGCACGCCGCGCCTGGTGCGCCATGCGATGTTGTGGCCGCAGATGACTGCCGCGAGTAGTCGTATGAAGCAGCGCTCATTCGACGCTGTCTGATAGGCCACGCGCCCGAGCTGGGCGCCAGATCTTGCGGCCGGATTACGTCGGGCCGGGGGGACCGGGACGGCGGGGCGTTCAGATCGCCGCCGTGACGTTTCCGTGAGGCTGGTGGGTCAGCCCCTATGACCGTACCGTGCCAAGGCCCAGGTAGGCGCAGGCTCGCAGGCAAATGTGACCCCTCTGTTTCGTCTCGCCGACTGGCGGCGTCCCTGGCAAAGGTGATGTAGCTTCAATCGACGGTCGGGGGAGCTGCCAAGGAGTAGATGGTGGAGGCGACACCATTTGGGCACTATCAGCTGCAGGAGCTGATAGGTCGCGGCGGTATGGGTGAGGTTTACCGGGCCTTCGACACCAAGACCGATCGGGTGGTCGCCCTCAAGGTACTGCCGCACCGGCTGGCCGAGGACGAGACCTTCCAGCAACGATTCAGGCGGGAGGCCCAGGCCGCCGCCGCCCTCAACGAACCGCACGTCGTGCCGATACACGGCTACGGCGAGATCGACGGTCGGTTGTACCTGGACATGCGGCTGATCGAGGGCCGCACGCTGGGATCGATCCTGTCCGACACCGGCAAGCCGTTGGAACCTGCGCTCGCGGTCAGCATCACCGAGCAGGTCGCCGCGGCCCTGGACGCCGCCCACGCCGCCGGCCTGATCCACCGCGACGTCAAGCCGTCCAACATTCTGATCACCGGTCGCGACTTCGCCTACCTGATCGACTTCGGGCTGGCCCGCACCGCCAGCGAGGCAGGGCTGACGACGGCCGGCAGCACGCTGGGCACGCTGGCGTACATGGCCCCGGAGCGGTTCAGCGGCAGTCAGGCCGATCACCGCTCCGATGTCTACGCCCTGGCGTGCGTCCTCTACGAATGCCTCACCGGCGACCGGCCGTACCCGGATGACAGCTTGGAACAGCAGATCGCCGGGCACATGACCACGCCGGCCCCGCGACCGTCCGAGAAGAATCCCAAGCTGGCCGCGTTCGACGATGTCATCGCCAAGGGCATGGCCAAGAAAGCCGCGCAGCGGTACGCCAGCGCCGGGGAACTGGCCGCTGCCGCGCGCCAGGCCCTGACCGCACGGGTTCGCAAAGCCGGGAGTTCCGGGCGGCACGTCCTGGCCGCAGAGCCGCGGCCACACCGCCGACGCGCGTTCGCCGCCATCGGAGCAGCCGTCGTACTGGTGGCCGCCGCGGGTGTGGGTGCCTGGCAATGGCAGGGATCGGACAATCGGTCTGCCGGCGCAACGAGTCTGGCGGGCACCGCATCCAGCTCGCAACCGCTACCGCAGGCCGACGGCGCGGTGCCGTCCATCGCGGCGATGGTGCCGGCCAAGATCCGGGACTCGGGCCGGCTTGTCGTCGGCGTGAACATCCCTTATGCGCCAAACGAATTCATCGACGCCGACGGTAAAGTGGTCGGGTTCGACGTCGATCTGATGAATGCCGTCGCCCGCACGCTCGGGCTGACACCGGAATATCGCGAGACCGCGTTCGAGGCCATCATCCCGTCGGTGCGCGCTGGCGATTTCGACCTCGGCATGTCGTCGTTCACCGACACCAAGGAACGCGAAGCCGCAGCCGATTTCGTCACCTACTTCCGGGCCGGCACCCTGTGGGCGCAGCGGCCCGGGGCCGCGATCGACCCCGACAACGCCTGCGGCCTCAGGGTCGGGGTGGCCTACCCGTCGCTGCAGGAGTCCGAGGAGTTGCCTGCCAAGAGCAAGGCATGCGTGGCTGCCGGCAAGCCCGCGATCAAGAAGGTCATCTACACCCGTCAGGATGATCTCAACACCGCGCTGATGGCCGGTGAAGTCGATGCGATGTCGGCCGATTCGCCCGTCACCGGGTTCACGATCAAAACCAGCGGCGGACAACTCGAGGCCGCCGGCGCGGTGTTCGACTCCGCGCCCTACGGCTGGCCGGTGGCCAAGGATTCCGGTCTCGCCGAGCCGCTGCGCCGGGCGCTGCAGCACCTGATCGAGACCGGGGAGTACCGCACCATCGCCACGATCTGGGGTGTCGAGAAGGGAATGATCGACAAGCCGTCGATCAATGCTGCCGTGCGCTAGCGGGATAGCGCGCTCAGTCCTAGTCCTCGTCCTCGATGACGTGCATGGCGGCTTCCTCCGCGGAGGCCGCCCCGCCGTCGATGCCGACGTCCTCGGCGACGAGTTCGGACTCGTCGTCCTCGCCGAAGCCCGCATCGGGAGCTACCAGCCGGCCCGATCGCGCGCGACCGACCTCGTCATCCTCCGGATAGTCGGACTCGTCACCGTCAGCGCCGTCCAGCTCGTCGAGCACATTGTTCAGCCGGGACACCGGGTCGGGTTCCTCCTCGGCCAGCAGCTCGTCCAGAGTCTCCGGGCCGGGGTGGTCGAGATTCGTGCGGGCAACCGGCCGCTCCGGAGGGGAAATGCCCTCGTCGAGGATGTCGTCGACGCCGCGATCGACCAACGTGTCCTCGGCTTGGAGCTGGTTATCGTCTTCGACGCTGTATTCGCCGCTATCGGCGCTGTCGTCCCAAGTGCTCACAGCTCCAGAATGTCACGACTCTGGACCAGGGCCACGAGGTCTTTCGTCACCAGCGGCCGGACCGCCGTCACCACGCCCACGCCGGCGGTTGCCAGTTCTTTGAGCCCATAAAGATTCGATCGGCACCATCAGCGCATGGACTCACCTCGTTCCGGATTCCGCCGGGCCGCCGTGACCTCGTGGGCGTTGGCCGGCATCGGCATCGCCGGAGTGGCCGGCGCATCCGCGTTGGCATACGGCGACACCGTCAAGCCAGCCGTTGCCGAGCTTCCGGCCGTTGACGCCGTGGCCACCGACCCGGCCGCGGAACTGCCACCGCCACCTCCCGCCGTCGAACCACCCCCGGCGCCGATTCCCGCACCGGACACACCTGCGCCGCCGAGCCCGGAGTCGACGACCGCGCCGGCGCCTGCGGAGACGTACACACCGCAGCCGACCTACACCGAGAAGCCGGCCTACACCCCGAAGGCGACAGTTCAGCAACCGGCGCCGGCACCGGCACCGGCGCCGAGCGCGAAGTCGCAGCCCTCGTTCCCGATCCGGCAGAGTCACGTCCCGGCCGGTGGCGGGGGCACGTCGGGCGGCAACAGCTTCTCCCCGCACGTCACCGTGTCACGTGGGTCATGACCGACGAGGCTCTGTGGGCGCTGGGCCGTGGCAACGGCATCGTGGCGCTGGTATTCATGACCGTGTCGGTGGCCTTGGGCATCGCGGCCCGATCCGGACGCCCACTGCTGGGGGTGCTGCCCAGGTTCGCCGTTGCCGATGTCCATCGCTTCGCCGCACTGTCGTCGACGCTGCTGGTGGCGCTGCACATCGTGCTGCTGTTCCTCGACCCCTACGCCAAGTTGAAACTCATCGACGTCGTAGTGCCGTTCCTCGGCGCCTACCGGCCGCTGTGGCAGGGGCTGGGCACCGTCGCCGTCGACGTTCTCGCCGTCGTGGTGATCACCGGCCTGCTGCGCCACCGCATCGGTCCGCGAGCCTTCCGGATGGTGCATTGGGCGACCTACTCGTTATGGCCGGTCTCGATGGCTCATGCGCTGGGCAACGGCACCGATACCGGACGGGTGTGGTTCCTCGCGATCGCAGGCGGCTGCTCGGTCGTGGTGGCAGCGGCGCTGATCTGGCGGCTGCGCGCGAACTTCAGTGAGTACGCCGATGCCTAGCGCACCGCGGCTGCTGGCCGCCGCCGGGCCGAGTCTCGCCGAGCACGTCGACTGCTTCGGTGATGTCCCGAAAATCTCTGACAGTCAACTCATTTCACGTCTCAACGACGCCGGGCTGTCGGGGCGGGGCGGCGCGGGGTTCCCGACCGGACGCAAACTCGCCGCGGTCACCGGCCGAGACCCCGTGGTGGTCGCCAACGGTGCCGAGGGAGAACCGTTGAGCCGCAAGGACGCGCTGCTGCTGACCCGGGCGCCGCACCTGGTGATCGACGGCCTGCACATCGCCGCCCGCGCGGTCGGCGCCCACACCGG
Source organism: Mycobacterium sp. ELW1 (assembly GCF_008329905.1). Classification (NCBI taxonomy): domain Bacteria; kingdom Bacillati; phylum Actinomycetota; class Actinomycetes; order Mycobacteriales; family Mycobacteriaceae; genus Mycobacterium; species Mycobacterium sp. ELW1. The sequence continues at coordinate 1,003,448 of NZ_CP032155.1, forward strand.
CTACCTGTACGTCCACGCCGATGCCGTGGCATCCGTGCGCGCGGCCCTCGACGAGCGACGAGCGGCCGGGTTCGACTCCAACCGTGTCGACGTAACGGTGGTGCAGGCTCCCGACACCTTCGTCGCGGGCGAGGAATCCGCTGCGATTCGGCACATCGAGGGCGGACCGGCGCTGCCGCGAGACCGCACCGTCCCCGTCGCGGTCTCAGGTGTGCGAAAGCGCCCCACCCTCGTCAACAACGTCGAGACGTTGGCGCACATGGCGTTGATCGCCCGTCACGGGGCCGACTGGTTCCGCTCCGTCGGCGACCCGGACGACCCGGGCACCATGCTCGTCACCCTCTCGGGCGCGCTGGACGGTGAAGGCGTCGTCGAGGTCCCGACGGGTGTGCCGGTCACGGACCTGATCGACACCCGAGCGGTGTCGGCGGTTCTCATCGGTGGCTACCACGGAAGCTGGCTTCCATCAGATACTTTCGCCGGAATGCGGCTCTCGCGCACCGGCTTGAAAGCGCTGGGTGCATCGCCGGGCGCCGGAATCGTCCACGCCCTGGCTATGACCGAGTGCGGCCTGGTTCGCACCGCCGAGATCGCCGGTTACCTCGCCGACGAGAGTGCACGCCAGTGCGGTCCCTGCCGCAACGGCCTGCCGCGGCTGTCCGAATTGATCGACGAGTTGGCCTACGGGCGCGCCAGTGACCATCTGGTCAAAGAGATTCGGCGTATCACCCGGCTTGTGGACGGCCGAGGAGCGTGTCGGCACCCCGACGGGACCGGGCGTATGGTCCGCAGCGCGCTGCGCGCGTTCGCGGCCGATATCGAGCAGCACCGCCTGGGACGGTGCAACAGCGTGGTGCCGGCGACGCCGGTGTCGAAAATGCCGATGGCGTAGCCGGGCATCGTCTGCCGGAGCAGGTTAGCCGGCAGTCGCGAAAAGTGCTGTCCGCGAGGACTATCCGATGCTATTGCCGCGCGTCGTCGGTATGGGGCTCAGCGGGTCTTGGCGTTCGCCACGGTTTGACTCTGCGGGCCGTCGGACTTGGAGCGCTTGTCGGCCCGTTTCTCTTTCAGGGACTTGCCGGATTTCTTGGACATACCCTGTCGCGGGGACTTGTCGGACATCGTTGGCCCTTCAATAGGGGGTCGCGGGACTTGTCGGACATCGTTGGCCTTCAATAGGGGGCCGATGGCGTCCCGGTCCCTTGGACTCTACGCCCGAATCCCCGAAACGGGGTCCGACAAGGCAAGTTCGTGCGTTCTTGACCGGCAAATTTTCCTGTCCCGCAGGATATTTCACGTGATCGGCGGGCGGTCGAGGCGATCACCGTTCGATACCGGCGACGCCAGCCGCACAGCGAATCCGGCATTGACCGACGCTCTGAGAGGTCCGGGGTGTAGTGTCAAAGGAAGATCCGTTCTGCATTGGCGGGGACCGTTAGGCTCGGGCTACGTCCGCGGGTCGACTCTTCTAACCCTGAGGAATTTCCCAGATGGAAAGCTCCGACCTTTTCTCTCATCCTGTCGAGACGACGGATGCTGCGTATGAGACGGCCAATGTGCCTGTCCCGCACCCGATTTTCTCTGGACTCACCGAGTCCCACTCGCCGGAATCGGCGTCCTCGTGAACGGCATGTCCGGGAGCCGGCGCCTGGCCAGCCCGGTGCGCGTCACACTGAAACCCAACCTCGGCGGTGACATCGACGGCGCCTGGTGGCCGCATTCCTTCGCGCTTGCGCGCGAACTGCCGGAATTGATCGAGGCACTGCACCCGGTGCTGGGTGAAATCATCGATATCAAGATCAACTGGTCCTCGTCGTCCGGCACCCCGGTTCTGAAGACGCTGACCTCGGGGGCGGTGTCGATGCACGGCTGGAACGACCGCCAGCATCGGCTGATGATTGTCTCCGGCCGTACCGGCTGCGCACGGCTGCTCGTGGTTCCCAGCTCCACGTCGGTGAATCTGGGGCGTCTGGTGATACGGCGCGCGGCCGCAATGGATCCTGGCGCCGAGCACGACAGCTCTATGTGCGATATCGCTGACGCCGTGATTCGTGCGGCAGAGGCAGAGTGCTCCCTGTGGTCAGCCCAGCTTCTCGAGGCCGCCGCGAAGGTCGAAGCCTCCGCGCCCTGACGGCGTCGGCTGGTAGTTAGCACGCCACGTGGGCCAAGTGCTGCCGCGCGACGGCGGGTTCACTGGGCTCGGTTGACTCAGCGATGCCCAAGCCACGTCCGGCCGTCTCGGTCAGAAGCAGCACGCTGACCAGGCTGACCACGGTGAAGCCGGCCATCATCGCGGTGATCGACCAGCTGCCGTACGACGACAGCAGCATGGGGGAGAGCACCGGGGGCAGCGCGCCGCCGATGATGCCGCCGACGTTGTAGGACAGGCCGGCGCCGCTGTAGCGGTAGCGGACCGCGAAGATCTCCGGAATGAATGCGGCCAGGGGGCCCATCATGATTCCGATGATGCCGTAGGTACCGATGATGGCGATGCCGTAGCGGACGGGGTCGCCGGATTGGATGAGCGGGAACAAGATCAGCGTCCAGGGCAACGCCAGTGCGGCGCCGAGCGCGAGGATGCGGCGACGGCCGTAGGTATCGCTCAGGATCGCCGATGCGGCGACGAACACCAGCGAGCACACTCCGCCGGCCACGCCCACCAGCAGGATCAGGTCCTCGTCATAGTGCAGGTGCGTCGCGGCGTAGTTGGGGAAGTAGGTGCCCACCTGGAACGCCAGCATGAATAAGCCCATCACCGCGCCCGCCGCCAACACCACCTCGCGGCCTTGCTGCCGGATTGCCTCGGCGATCGGAACCCCGCTGGGGCCCTCGGCCGCCGACTCGGCGAACACCGGGCTCTCCTCGAGGTGCAGCCGGATGTAGAGCGCGACCGCCACCAGCACTGCGCTGATCAAGAACGGGATGCGCCAACCCCATTGCAGGAATGCCGTTTCCGCGTCGCCGAAGGCGCCGTGCACCCCGAGGAAGACCAGGTTGCCCAACACCAGCGCAGTGCCCAGACCCAACTGGGTGAACATGCAGTAGTACCCACGCTTGCCCTGCGGTGCCTGCTCGGCGCTCATCAACGCGGCGCCGGCCCACTCGCCGCCGACCGCGAAGCCTTGCAGCAGTCGCATGCTGATCAGGAGCAGCGGCGCGGCCGCGCCGATGACGGCGGTGCTGGGTATGAGACCCACACCGACGCTGGATGCACCCATGATCACCAGCGTGAACACCAAGGTGTTCTTTCGGCCGATGCGATCGCCGAAGTGCCCGAACACCGCGGCCCCGATCGGCCGGGACAGGAACGCCGCCGCGAATGTGCCCAGTGAGGCGATCGTCGCCATCAGTGGACTCAGACCCGGGAAGAACACGTGGGGGAACACCAGCGCGGCGGCGGTGCCGTAGATCAGGAAGTCGTAGTACTCGATCGCCGAGCCGACATAGCTGGCGAGGGCGACCCGGCGGATAGGTGTTTCCATGACGCAATCGTCGCCTGTGGCGTGCGCCACAGGTATCCACCGGCGAGTGGATCTTGGCAGTTGACCGTGATGTCCACCGATCGGTGGACGGCTCAGACCCTCGCCTAACCGCCGGGAGCCGCGGCGGTCATCATGACGGCGGGCGCCCGATCGGCATCTGTTCCGACAGGCACGACGAGCAGGACAAGCTTCCCGCCGCCATGAAGCCCACCAAGTGGAGGTGACCCGATGGGTGATGGCGTTCCGAAGTATTGCCGTACGTGGAGCCCACTCGCATCGGTGCCGACACACGTCCTGACCGGCAAATCCGGCAATCGGCTGGAAACTGTTCGTTATCAACGGAAATCGATAAGGATCGTGGCGGTGCGCCGGCATGGTGAGCGACGTGTCCTGTGCAGTCGAATTCTCTCGCCTGCCGTCGTTGTAGCTCACGGCCTGGTCGCGGGGTGTAGAGTAAATGGTGTTGGGAATTCAGCCAGTCCGGAATGACTCAGCCGTCCGCCGCTGACTCGCCGAGCATTCGCTCATGCCGGGCACGTCGGTGACAACCGCAAGACGGGATCACCTTGAACTTTCCATCTGTTCTTCCAACCAATACACCAATTTCCATTGGCCGCCAAGGCTTTTCCGGCATCCCGCGGGTCGGCATTCTGAGCACATATCCGCCGACATTGTGCGGATTGGCCACGTTCAGCGCAGCGCTGGCCGACGGGCTTCGTGCCAACGGCGCCGCAGTCGACGTGGTCCGGATCGCCGATGGACCGCCAAGCGGCGACGTCCAGGTCATCGGGGAGTTGATCAACGGTGTTCCGGCGTCGGTGTCCGCAGGCGTACAGCTGCTGAACAGATCTGACGTTGTGGTCATACAGCACGAGTACGGGATCTACGGCGGAGCTGACGGCGAAGATGTCGTCGACATCATCCGTGGGATACAGGTTCCGACGATCGTTGTTGCCCACACGGTGCTCAAACAGCCTACGCCGCAACAACGTTGGGTGCTGGAATCGATAGTGGCCCAAGCCGATCAGGTTGTCGTGATGACCACCGCTGCCCGCGATCGCCTTTGCCTGGGTTACGAAGTCGACAGCCGAAAGATCATCACGATTCCGCACGGGGCTACCGTCACCGCCAGGGCGGATGTCAAACGTTCCGGTCGTCCCACGCTCTTGACCTGGGGCCTGCTGGGGCCGGGCAAGGGCATCGAGCGAGTCATCGATGCCATGGTCACGCTCAGCGAACTGCCCGGGCGGCCCGTCTATCTGATCGCCGGCCGCACACATCCGAAGGTTCTCGCCGCGGATGGCAACGCCTACCTTGATTCTCTGCGGGAACGCGCCAACAGCCGCGGCGTCGCGGACTCGGTGAAGTTCGATGTCGTATACCGGGACAACAAGGCGCTTGGCGCGATCATTCAGTCAGCTGCGGCGGTGGTCTTGCCATACGACTCCACCGAACAAGTCACCTCGGGCGTACTCGTTGACGCTATCGCCAACGGACGTCCGGTCGTGGCGACCGCGTTCCCTCATGCGGCCGAATTGCTCGGCGACGGCACCGGAATCGTCGTACCGCACGGTGATACGGATGCACTCACATCCGCCCTGCTTTCGGTGCTGACGCAGCCCCGGTTGGCCGGACATATGGCGGCAAGAGCGCGCCTGTTGGCCCCGACGATGGCCTGGCCGATGGTTGCCAAAGATTATCTGGTTCTGGCTCAACGTCTCTGCTCCAGAAGGTCGGCACTCGTATGAGCGAGATATTGATTCCGAAGTTCGACCAGCTTTTTCGGATGACGGACCACCGCGGGACCTTTGAGCACGCATGTTTTGACGAACCGCGGCCCGAGCACGGCTATTGCACTGACGACATGGCCCGCGTGCTCGTCGTCGCCGCCCGTGAGCCCGGTGCTTCCGGTGAGGTCAATCGCCTGGCCGGCGTTGCCGTGCGGTTCCTGAATGACGCCCAAGCCCTCGGTGGCGCCTGCCGGAACCGAATGGATTCTGCCGGTAGGTGGTTGGACGACCCGAGCCTGGACGACTGTTGGGGCAGATGCATCTGGGGCCTCGGTACCGCAGTGGCGCACAGCGACGTCGTATGGGTGCGCAAATCAGCGCTCGTCCAGTTCGAGCGCGCGGCGCAAGCACGTTCGAAGTGGCCGCGCGCGATGGCATACGCCGCTTTGGGCGCCGTTGAAGTTCTCACGGTCCATCCTGATCATCACGCTGCCCGCAAACTGGTCACCGATTACGCGGTCTCGATAGCCAAGCCGAACGGGGATCCTGACTGGCCGTGGCCCGAGCCGCGTCTGCGCTACGCCAATGCGGTTCTGGCCGAGGCGATCATTGGCGTAGGTGTGGCGCTGGAGGCACCGAAACTGTGGCAGCGGGGGCTCGACCTGTTGGCCTGGCTTCTGGACATCGAAACCTTCAATGGGCACCTGTCACCCACTCCGGTCGCGGGGCGGGGCCCGGGCGACCCCCAACCGGCTTTCGATCAGCAGCCGATCGAGGTCGCAGCGCTGGCCGACGCCTGCGCTCGCGCCGCTGCCGTCGACGCCGCCGCACAGTGGAACGACGGTGTGCGAAATGCTGTGTCGTGGTTCACCGGTGCCAATGACGCCGGCCAGCTGATGTGGGATCCGGCCACCGGCGGTGGATACGACGGACTGCTGGCCGACGGGGTCAACCTCAATCAAGGCGCTGAGTCGACGTTGGCAATGATCTCGACGATGCAGCACGGCCGGCGAATATCGTTGCTGCAGAGATGACGTCGATGGAAGTTGATCTCGCCAAGCGTGTCCCACTGCGGCTGACGCTTGACAGGTCACGGGTCGTCACCCGGCTGTTCGTGCCTGGCCAGGAAGGATTCGAGCAGCAGGATTCGCGGGCGGGTGCGGTGCTCGCGCGCATCCTTGCGCTGGGTGAAGACGATGTTATGCGCTCACTGGATGACGTGATCAGCCGGTTCGACAGTCGGCATCGCGATCTGGGCGGCACGTTCCGGCGGCACGCCCGAGAACTCGCTGACCGGCTGCGGCCAGACGCGCGAGTGTCCGATGCCCGGATGCTGTTATTGGGCGCCACCTTCACCAGCGAGTACGCGATCGAGGGTGCGGCGCTGTGCAATCCCAGCATTGTTGCGCACCCCGACCAGACCGGGACGACCGCGGGTGAACTCCGGATTGTGTTGAGTGTCCGCGGTATTGGTGAAGGCCATCGGTCCTCGATCGGGTTCCGGACCGGTGTGGTCGATGCGTCGGGATGTCCTCGCATCGACCCTCTGGGTGCGTTCGCCACGGTCGGCGCGACGTCGGCGGGCGGCTTGGACGCCGCCGTCTTCCGCAGCGAGCTTCACCGACTCGATGATGACGGGGAAGCAGCCAACTACGTCCTCGAACCACTCGGTGAGTGCTTTAGCCGTAGCGACCTGGAGGAGAGGCTGGTCCAACTGCAGTCTCACTCGAGCACTCGTGGACGTGTGCTCGAGACAATCGCCGAGAGCCGCGCGATCGCGGACAGGAGCTACGCTGTCGAATTCCCGCACCAGGTGCCGATTTCCGAACGCGTGCTGTGGCCTGCGATGGACGCCGAATCGGTCGGTATGGAGGACGCGCGCTTCGTGCGCTTCGTCAACGACGACGGCTCTGTGACCTTCTACGCCACCTACACCGCATACAGCGGATCGCACATCAGCCAACAGCTGTTGGAGACGGCCGACTTCCGGTCATTCACCTCGAAGCCCATGGTTGGGCGCGCTGCGGCCAACAAGGGTTCGGCATTGTTTCCGCGTCGCATCAACGGTCGGTACGCCGTGTTGTCCAGGGCGGATCGCGAGTCGAACTCGATCGCGTATTCGGATCACCCATTTGTGTGGACGGACGCGCGACCGTGCCAGCGCTCGGTCGAGTCCTGGGAGGTCTTGCAACTGGGCAACTGTGGTTCACCGATCGAGACCGATGCCGGCTGGTTGGTGCTCACCCATGGTGTCGGCCCGATGCGCACGTACCGGATGGGTGCGCTGTTGCTCGACCTCGACGACCCGACGAAAGTGATCGGCCGGCTGCGCGAGCCGCTGCTGAGTCCCGCCCCGGACGAGCAGGACGGTTACGTCCCCAACGTGGTCTATTCGTGTGGCGCACTCGTCCACGCCGACACCTTGATGCTGCCGTACGGAATTGGTGACGCCTCGATCGGATTTGCGACCGTCGCGATGCCCGATCTGATGTCGGCGCTCGGGGCGCGATGACGCGGTGTCGAGAAACGATTGCAGCCGAGGAGATTTGGGATTCCGAAGGCGGTCGGTTAGAGCCTGCGGTTGTCGTTCCATCGAGATTCTGATGGACATGAGCGCAGAGCGGCCGGGCAGGGCATCATGGTCGTTATGAAGCGTGAGGTGGCCGCCCAGCTCGAGGTGGAGATCACCGGTGCGACGACTCTGGAGTTCCAGATCGCCGTCGCGCCGCACCCGGGGGCCGACGTGTCCGAGGCGTTGTCCTTCGTCCTGAACGGGCACCCCGTCGCAGCGGCGGAGATCAGCGGTGAGCACGGCAACCGAATCCACAAACTCGAGGTTCCGGTGGGAACCCTGAAGGTCGCCTATGAGGCAACAATCAGCGGCCAAACCAACCCGGCCCCGGTGACCGACTACGACTTGTCAAAGTACCTGCGCCCCAGCAGGTATGCGGAAGCTGACAAGTTCTATGGCTTCGCCGCAACGGAGTTCGGTAGCTATCTCGACTCTGAATCGCTGTTGGAGCACGTGGCATCGTGGGTGGGAAACAGACTGAACTATGTGCCTGGCTCCAGCGACCCGATCGATGGAGCTGTGGACACATTGCTGGCGGGCGCGGGGGTGTGTCGTGACTTCGCGCACCTGGTCGTCGCTCTGTTACGGGCGGTCAATGTGCCCGCCCGAGTGGTCTCGGTGTACGCGCCGGGTCTGTACCCCATGGATTTTCACGCTGTCGCCGAGGCGTACGTGAGAGGACAGTGGTGGGTTGTCGACGGAACGCTCTTGGCGCCACGGCAAACCCTGGTGCGGATTGCCACCGGCCGTGACGCGGCGGACATTGCGTTCCTGGACAACCACAAGGGCGCGATCACGCTGAACAGACTTGAGGTCATGGCGATCGTCGATGGCGATCTGCCCAGAGACTCTCTCGACCAACTGGTGTCGATCCAGTGAGCCGAGAGACCACGTCTGGCTGATCCGGACCCGTGCAACGTCAACCTGAACCCGTTGAGGTAGCCCGCCCATCTGAAGTGGGGCGCTGTTGGCGTTGAGCCGCAATGGATTACGTCGTCACCTGGTGTGGGTAGTCCTGCGCGCGATGCTGGAACGACAAGATGGTGGGGTTGCGGACAACACCGTCGCGAATCTCTACAGCCCGGGAGATCGTCGTGCTGCTGTCCCAGGCGTCCGGTCCGGCCAGGACTGTCGAGATGTGCGGCAGCAACGCCTCACTGATTTCCCACGTCGCCGAATTCCACAGGTACGACGGGCTGTGGTCGACGGCGTAGTAGTACACGCCGGAACCCACGGTGATGACCGGGTCGGTGAACGACGTCGGCCGGGCCCAGCTGAAGCCCATCCCGGTGTCACAGGAGACGTCGACGATCAGGCTGCCGGGAGCGAACGCCTCGAGTTCGTCGGCGGTCACGAAGATCAGCGGCGACTCGGGATTCTGGAGGACGCAGTTGACGACGATGTCGTTGTCGGCCAGCAGTGTCGCTGCCGGCGCAGGACCGTCGGGGGTGTCCGCCCACGTGCGCGCGGCGTCGTCGGGGTCCTGCCACATCTTGAAGATCTGGGTGGAGTGAATCGGCGAGGCCACCGCGGCCGCGTCGCGGTTGGTGAGCACCCGCACGTCGTCGACGCCGTGCGCATTGAGCGCGGTGACCGCTCCACGAGCGGTCGCACCGAAACCGATCACCGCCGCCCGCAACCGTCGGCCATAACTGCCGGTGATGCCGGCCAACTGCATCGCATGCAGGACGGAGCAATAACCGGCGAGTTCATTGTTCTTGTGGAATACGTGGAGGGCGAAGGAACCATCGGCGTGCCAATGGTTCATCGCCTCGAACGCGATGATCGTCAACCGCCGGTCGATGGCGGCCTGGGTCAACGCAGCGTCCTGGACACAGTGTGGCCATCCCCAGACCACTTGCCCGACGTTCATCTCGGCGAGGTCTTCGGCCTGAACCTTGGGCAGCAGGATGACGTCACACTCCGCGATCAACTGGTCACGCGGCTTGATCCCGGCGACCAGCCCGGCCAGAGTCTCGTCAGTGACGCCGAAGTGCTCGCCAAAGCCATGCTCGAGAAACATCCGCTCTCGCAGCGCGGCGTCGATTCTGTCGATATGCGAGGGATGGATGGGTAGCCGAAGCTCGTTCTCCTTGCGCGACCGAGCGAGCACGCCCAGTGAAAGTTGAGGATCCTCAGAGCTTTTCGACATCCAATGGGCCTCTGTTCCCGAAGGCGGCGCGTTGACAGCTTGGCCGCGGAGCCGACTGGCCACCGCACACAACCATAGCTCAGGTCAGAGGCGGTACATCTCCCGTGACATCGATGCCTGCTCGACGAAACTGGCGCGCTGCGGCGGGTAATGCGGCTTCTTGCCAGGTGGCTCCTGCTCGGTGAATGCGGGCGCTCGCAGCCATGCGGCAATGCGGCTCAGGAAGCGTCCCGGCGACAGCCCGCCGGCTCCGATAGCGACCATGACGGTCCTCCGTTCGATCAACCCCTCGCGCTAGACTAAATCGTCTAGTCTGTTTGGTCTAGACGATGTGGTCTAGGCCACATCGTCTAATCGCAGTCAGATGCGACCTATAGTGGGGAAAGCCCAGTTCATCGATGGTTCGAAGGCGGTTCGAATGACGACGCAGCAGGAAGCGGCGCTCTCGCACAAGGAGCGGCTCTTTCGCGCTGGCGCGAAGTTGTTCTATGAAAACGGCTTCCACGGAACCACGATCGACGCCGTCCTCGCGGAGGCCGGCGTGCCGAAGGGCTCGTTCTACCACCACTTCGGCTCCAAGGATGCGTTCGGCCAAGCCGTCTTGAGCCGGTACATGGGGTCCCAGGGTGAACTGGTCGCGACGTGGGCCGCCAGAACCGACCTGTCGACCGCCGAGAAGGTGACCGGCTACTACCGGGATATGTCGCAGGTCTTCGTCAAATCAGGTTTCCAGACGGCGTGCCTGACCGGAAAATTCTCCACGGAGGTGGCCGCCACCTCTGACGTCTTCCGGCCGCAGCTGGCCGGACAGATCGATGGGTGGAAGGCGCGGCTCTCAACGCTGTTCGCGGCCGGTCAGAAGAAAGGCGACGTCCGCCAGGACCGTCCGGCCGAGGACCTCGCCGATGTGGTGCTCGCTCTCATTCAGGGTTCCTTCGTGTTGACGTTGTCGACCCGGGACGAGCACACACTCGCGACGGTGTGCGACACGATCCGGCAACTCATCGAACCCCCGAACTGAGGCGTCCGGCGATTCAGATATCGCCGGGATGATGACCCGCCCAAAAGCGAAGGGCTGGTGCGGCATTGCCGCACCAGCCCTTGCTTGTGGTATGAGGTCCGAGTCAGACCGCGGAAACCCGCGTGGCCTGGGGGCCCTTGGGTCCCTGTCCGACCTCGAACTGGACTCGCTGGTTCTCCTCGAGCGACTTGTAGCCGTTGCCCTGGATTTCCGAGTAGTGCACGAACAGATCCTGCTCGCCACTGTCAGGAGCGATGAAGCCGAAGCCCTTTTCGCCGTTGAACCATTTCACAGTTCCCTGTGCCATCTATTTCTTCTTCTCTCATTCAGATGGATGCCGGAGGCATCCCTTGCTCGCTCCGGCGGGCCCGCCGGAACGAAATCTAGTTGGTGCCAACCGCTGAGCGCGGCCGACGGGCACGACGGCGGCCGGGCTGGCCACCACCGTGAGCTTGATTGCTGCCGGACTGGCCGCCGCGAGACTGACCGCCGCGAGGCTGGCCCGACTGGCCACCACGAGCCTGGCCACCACGGCCGCGACCCGGGGTGGACGCGCGGCGAGGGGCGGCGGGCGCCGCCGCGGGTGCCGGAGCCTGGTATGCGGCGACCTCACCGACCAGTGCCTGCACGGGTTCCGAATCTGCCGAAACCTGTTGCGGGGTGGCCTTGATGCCGGCCTTGCGCAGCAGCGCCTGGGTGTCGCGGCGCTGCTCGGGCAGCACCACGGTGACCACGTCGCCGCTCCGTCCCGCTCGCGCGGTACGACCTGAGCGATGCAGGTATGCCTTGTGCTCGGCGGGCGGGTCGATGTGGACGACCAGCTCGACGTCGTCGACGTGGACACCGCGGGCGGCGATGTCGGTCGCGACCAGAACCCGGGCCGTCCCGGCGGCGAATGCCGCCAGGTTGCGGTCGCGGGCCGGCTGAGAAAGGTTGCCGTGCAGATCAACTGACGGAATGCCGGCCTGGGTGAGCTGCTTGGCCAACTTGCGGGCGTGATGCTTGGTGCGCAGGAACAGGATTCGGCGTCCGGTGCCCGAGGCCAAGGCGTGCACCAAGTCCTTCTTGGCGTCGACGCCGGCCACGTGGAACACGTGGTGGGTCATCGCGTCGACCGGCGACGTGTCCGAGTCCACCGCGTGCGACACCTGGTCGCGAAGGAACCGGGTCACCAGCTTGTCGACGCCGTTGTCCAGCGTCGCCGAGAACAGCAGGCGCTGTCCGCCGGCCGGGGTGGCGGCGAGGATCCGGGTGACGCCGGGCAGGAAGCCCAGGTCGGCCATGTGGTCGGCCTCGTCGATCACGGTGATCTCGACCGCGTCGAGGGTGATCAGACGCTGGCGCATCAGGTCTTCCAGGCGTCCGGGGCAGGCAACGACGATGTCGACGCCGGCCTGCAGAGCCTTGACCTGCTTGTTCTGCGGAACGCCACCGAAGATGGTGGTGACCCGCAGACCGGCAGCCTCAGCCAGCGGTTGCAGCGCCGCGGTGATCTGGGTGGCCAGCTCACGGGTCGGCGCCAGGACCAGGCCCGAGGGTCGGGATGAGCGACGGGTGGTGTCAGCCAGCCGGCTGACCAGCGGAATAGAGAACGCCAGCGTCTTGCCGCTGCCGGTCTTGCCCCGACCGAGCACGTCGCGGCCGGCCAGAGTGTCCGGCAGGGTCGAGACCTGGATCGGGAAGGGATGGGTGATGCCGCCGTCGGACAGTGCGCGCACCAATGAAGGGCGCACGCCGAGATCGGCGAACGTCAATTCGGGATTCATGAAGCCTTTCGGGCATCGATACATGGCGAGATTGCCGGAGGGCAAAATCGATCGCCGCGAGACTGTGTGCTTGGTGGCACTGATCAGCTGAACTCGGCTTCCGCAGAGCGGTTGTGCCGGTGAAGTGAAGGTGTTCCACGACGTGCTGGTGGCTCTTTCGAGCAGCCAACGTTGTTGTAAGCATATCAGCTTGTAGCCGGTATATATTCCCGGAGTAGCGGGTATCCCTCGCGTCAACCTGGACGCGACCGAAGGGGTCAGCGGTTATGACAGCGTTGCGGACCGGCGATGGACTCGCCGATGTGGTGGTCACGGCAGTGGCGTCGACGACTGCTCTGGCACCGGACGCCGAAGAAACCTGGCAGCAATTGCTCGAGGGCGGCAGCGGCATTCGCCAGCTCGACAAGTGGTTTGTGCACGAATATGAGTCGCCGGTGCGCATCGGCGGGGCGCTGCGTGAGGACTTCGACGAACACCTCAACCGGGTTGAGCTTCGCCGGCTGTCCTATCTGGGCAAGATGTCGACCGTGGTGGGTCGCCGGCTCTGGGCGGCCGCCGGCTCACCCGAGGTCGACACCAGTCGGCTGCTGGTCTCGATCGGCACGGCCCTGGCGAACACCGAAGAAATCGCCGAGGGCGCCGTCGACTGGCACGCCCGCGGTCTGCGGGCGATGTCACCGCTGGCGGTCCAGATGCACATGCCGAATGCGCCGGCCGCCGCGGTCGGGCTGGAACGCAAGGCCAGAGCCGGTGTGCTTGCGCCGTTGATGGGCGATGCATCCGGTGCGGGTGCGATCGCGCAGGCCTGGCGGCACCTTGTGTTGGGGGAGGCCGATGTCGCGATCTGCGGCGCGGTGGAGACCCAGATCGAGGCGGTGCCGGTGGCGGCCTTCCACGAGCTCGGCCTGCTGTCCACCAACAACGACGATCCGGCCGGCGCGTGCCGCCCCTTCGACCGGCATCGCGATGGGATGGTGCTCGGTGAGGGCGCCGCCATGTTGCTCATCGAAACCGAGGAGCATGCCAAGGCCCGCGGCGCGCCGATCCTGGCTCGTCTCCTGGGAGCTTCGACGAATTCCGACGCCTACGACCTCCTCGAACCGGACCCGACCGGAGAGACGGCCGCTGCCGCGATCTCCCACGCGATCGACCTGGCCGGGCTGGAGCCATCCGACATCGACCACGTCAACGCCCATGCCACCGGAACGACGTCGGGGGACCTCGCCGAGGCCCGCGCGATCCGGCGCGCCTTCGGCGGCCACACGCCCGCGGTCTACGCGCCCAAGGCGGCGCTCGGTCACTCGTTGGGTGCCGCGGGTGCGATCGAGGCGGTGCTCACTGTGCAAGCCCTGCGCGACGGTGTCGTGCCGGCCACCCGCAACCTGAAGGACCTCGATCCCGAGATCGACCTCGACGTGGTGGCGGACCGGCCGCGCCGAGATGACTACCGCTATGCCGTCAGCACCACGATGGGCATGGGTGGCTACAACGTGGTGCTGGCGTTCGGTGCCGCCTGATCAGCGCTTGACCAAGGTGAACTGCCCGACTTCGGACACACCCCGGCGGAAGAAGTCCGAGCAGCCCACGAGGTAGCGCATGTAGCGGTCGTACACCTCGACCGACGTCACCTCGATGGCCCGATCCCGCGCAGCCTCCAGTCGCTCCGACCAGATGTCGAGGGTGCGCACGTAGTGCGGCGTCAGGTATTGAAGCTCTTCGACCGCGAAGCCGGCCTTCTCCGAGAATTCGACGACATCCTCGTCGCACGGCACCGCCCCGCCGGGGAAGATCTCCTTGGAGATGAACCGCATGAACTTCAGGTCCGACATCACGATCGGAATCCCGAGCTCCGGCCAGCGCTTCAGCGGGTGGCCCATGATGGTCTGCAACACCATTCGCCCGTCGTCGGGCATCACGCGGTGGCACGTGTCGAAGAACGCGGCGTAGCGATCCTTCGGAAACGCCTCGAACGCTTCGATACTGACGATCCGATCGACCGGCTCGTCGAACTCTTCCCAACCGCGCAGCTGAATTTGCCGAGACCGCTTGGTCTCGACGGCATCAAGCACCTCTTGGCCCAGTGCGCGTTGATTTCTGCTCAACGTCAAACCGAGTGTGTTCACGTCGAATCTTTGCGCTGCACGCTTCATCACCGAGCCCCAGCCGCAGCCGACGTCAAGCAATGTCATTCCGGGCTGTAAGTCCAACTTGTCCAGCGCCAGATCGATTTTCGCGAGCTGCGCTTCTTCGAGCGTGGAGTCCTCACGCTCGAAGTACGCGCAGCTGTAGGTGCGCGACGGATCCTGGAAGAGCGCGAAGAAGTCGTTCGAGAGATCGTAGTGCGCCTGGACATCCTCGTAGGCCGGGCGCAGCTGCGTTGAACCTGAACCACTTTCCGTCATCGTCGGCTGACCCCCTCTACTCGAGATGTGTACGCAGTCACGACGCCAACTATGAAAAAAGGCTAACCGATTGCCTTTTCACACGTGAACTGGCATATGTCGGTGTAGCCGTTGCGGAACAGATCCGCGCACCCCGTCAGGTACTTGTCGAAGCGCTCGTAGATCTCTTCGGACGTGATCGCGATCGCCTCGTCCTTCTTGGCTTCCAAGTTCGCTGCCCAGGTGTCCAGCGTGCGGGCGTAGTGCGCCTGCAGGTGCTGCTCGCGGGTCACGTCGTAGCCGGCTGTGACGGCGTGCTGACGGACCATCGAGGCGAGCGGCAGCCGGCCACCGGGATAGATCTCGTCCATGATGAATTTGATGAAGCGCACCCGCGACATCGTCAGCGGAAGCTTCTTGGCTTTGATCTCCTCGTCCTCCGGAATGATGATCGTGTGTAGCAGCATCACCCCGTCGTCGGGCATCCAGCTGAAGGTCTTCTTGAAGTAGTCGTCGTACTTGTTGAAGCCGAAATGCTCGAAGGCGCCGATCGACACGATCCGGTCGACCTTCCCGTCGAACTCTTCCCACGGCTGCAGCCGAACTTCCATGCTGCGGCTGGTGTCGATGTTCGGGAACCGGTTCTGCTCGATGTGCTGCTTCTGGTTCTCCGACAGCGTCAGGCCGATGACGTTCACGTCGTACTTCTCCACGGCGCGCTGGATCGTCGAGCCCCAGCCGCAGCCGATGTCCAGCAGAGTCATGCCGGGCTCCAGACCGAGCTTGCCCAAGGAGAGGTCGACCTTGGCCATCTGAGCTTCTTCGAGGGTCATGTCGTCGCGCTCGAAATAGGCACAGCTGTACGTCTGGGTGGGGTCCTGCCACAGCTTGAAGAAGTCGTTGGAAATGTCGTAGTGGAACTGCACTTCCTTCTTGTCCGACCCGCGAGTCTGGGACGCGGACTTCGACAGCCACTGCGATGAGGGAGACGTTGTACGGGGTGTGTCAGTCACAGGCGTTCCGTCCTCAGTGCGGGGGTAGCAATCCGACGCGGTGTACCCATTCAGACTGATCTCAATCATCACTGTGCGTGGGCATTTCGCCGACTACGGTGGTCGACGTGGCCGATGCCGATGGTGTCCGCTGGGACGGCAAATATGCGGGCCGGACAGCCGGGTCGCCGCGTCTGCCCGAGGTGTTCGCGCCATACGCCGACGAGCTCCCGACAGCGGGCCAGGCGCTGGAGTTGGCCTGCGGATTCGGGCAGGCGTCCGTCTGGCTGGCTGAGCGTGGGCTGACCGTGTGGGGCGTGGATGTGTCGGCCGTGGCGATCCAGCAATCACAGGGCCTGGCCGCTCGCCGCGGAGTCGGCGACCGCTGCAGGTTTTCGGTCGCAGATCTCGACGACGGACTTCCCCCGGGGCCGCCGGCCGCGATGATCCTGTGCCATCGGTTCCGCGATCCGGCACTCTATTCCGCGATGAGCGACCGACTGGCGGCCGGCGGTCTGCTGGCGGTCAGTGTGCTCAGCGAGGTCGACGCCGAGCCTGGGCCGTTCCGCGCCCGCGCCGGTGAACTCCAGCGTGCCTTCGCCGGATTGCAGCCGTTGTCAGCCGGGGAGGGCGCCGGCCAAGCCTGGCTGCTGGCGCGCCGTCCCCGCCGCTAACGCAGCTTGACCATCCGAGTCGTGGAGCTTTCGTCGAGCTCCACGACGTCGGTGCGGGATCGCAGGAAGTCGCTGAACGACTTGAACCCCAAGGACTTCTCCGAGAAGGACGGGTCCATCCGCTTCATCTGGGCTTTGACCGCCGAATTGTGCAGCCAGTCGGCGTCGTCCTTGCCAAGGCCGATCTGCAGCGCCCGCTGCAGCAGCGCAGTGGCCGCGGTCTGTGGATCGGGCGACTCCTTGTCGGCCGACGCGCGCTTGGTCCGCTTCGGTGATTCCTCGGCTGCCGTCGGCTCGACCTCCGGGACACCGGGCAGCGAGTCGTAGATGACGAAATCGTCGCAGGCTGCCGCGAGCGCCCGGCTCGACGACCCGGCCACACCGATGCCGACCACATAGCGGCCCAGCCGCTTGCAGCGCTGAGCGAGCGGGATGTAGTCGGAATCGCCGGCCACGATCACCACGTGCGTGAGGTCGGGCAGCCGGAACATGTCTTCGACGGCGTCGACGGCCAGCCGGATGTCGGCACCGTTCTTTCCATAAGCCGCCGCTGGGAACAGCTGCACCAAGTCCACCGCCCGGCCCACCAGCTGCTGCTGGTACTCCGCGTTCACCCCGGCCGACCAATCGGCGTACGCGCGCGTCAATACCACCGTCCCGAACGACGACGCGAAATCCAGGATCGCCCCCACGTCGACGCGCGCCCGGGTCAACTTGGCGTTCTCCAAACCCTTGGCCTTGTCGCGCTGAAAAGAGTTGCGGCCGTTGACCTGGTCGTAGCGGGAGATGACGATGTTGTCGAAGTCGAGGTACACCGCAACGCGTGCAGCGCCAGGTTCGGTCATGTGCTCGAGTCTTGTCCATGTTGTGACGCGGCACGCGCCTTTGCCCGAACGTGAAGCTCTTCCAGTGCGTCTATGCTTCAGGGGCCCGGCTGATTTGGGTATCCCGCCAACAGTGGCCAACCTCGTAAAATTCGCATGGAGCAAACAAGTTGACCTTGAGTCGTCGTGCCCGTGGAGCCTGCCTCGGCGTGGTTCTGGCGGTGCTGGCCGTGCTCGGCGGAGTCGTCGTCACCTCCGCGCCGCACTGCCCGGAGCACTGCCGTACTGAGGCCGCGGCCCTCAATCCACAGCCGGCGCCGTCGAAGGACCCGGCCGCCGTCACCCTGACGCCGGCCGATGGCGCCACCGACGTCGACCCGCTGGGCGGGATCACCGTCGTCGCCAACTCCGGCATGCTGACCCACGTCACGATGGTCAACGACGCCGACAAGGCGATCCCGGGGATCGTCACGCCGGACTTCAAGACCTGGAAGCCGACCGTGCCGCTGGGCTACGGGCGCTCCTACACCCTCACCGTCGAGGCCCGCGGCCCCGGAGGTGTGCCGTCGACGATGTCGTCGACGTTCCAGACGCTGGTGCCCAGCGATCAGACCCAGGTGTCGTTCACGGCGGCGGGCTGGCAGCCGATCGACGGTGCCCGGGTGGGGATCGGCACCGTCGTCGTGGCGCACTTCGGCGAGCCGATCAGCGACCGGGCCGCCGCTGAGCAGCACCTGTCGGTCACCACCAACCCGCCGGTGCGCGGATCCTGGTATTGGATGGACGACCAAACCGCCCACTGGCGTCCCGAAAAGTACTACGCCCCAGGCACTTCGGTGACGGTGCGAGCCAACATCTACGGGGTGCCGCTCGGTGACGGCTTGTACGGCGAACAGGATTCCGCCGCGACATTCACCATCGGCGATGCGCACGTCTCCGTCGCCGACGACACGACCAAGCAGGTCAGCGTCTTCGACAACGGCAAGTTGGTCCGGACCATGCCGACCTCGATGGGCCGGGGTGGCACCGAGACGATCGGCGGGCAGACCCTGTCGTTCTGGACGCCGCCCGGTGTCTACACCGTGATGGATAAGGCCAACCCGGTGATCATGGACTCGTCCACTTATGGGCTGCCCATCAACTCGCGGCTGGGCTATCGCGAAACAATCCCGTATGCCACTCGCATCAGCCCGGACGGCATCTACCTGCATCAGCTGAACGCGACAGTGTGGGCGCAGGGCAATACCGACACCTCGCACGGCTGCCTGAACCTCAGCGGGGAGAATGCCGCCTGGTTCTACGACTTCTCTGTGCCCGGTGACGTGGTTGAGGTGAAGAACACCGGTGGCCCGCCCCTGCAGCTGACCCAGAACGGCGACTGGACGGTGCCGTGGAGCGAATGGCTCAAAGGCAGTGCACTGCACTGAGTCGGTATTGGGAGAATTAAATTTCGCTAATGAATGGATGTTTGCTGCAGGTGGTCGCCGACTCGGTCTTCGTCGGGTGACGATCCTGGCCCGCAGACGTCTATGATCTCAGGCGTCAAAGGTGACGCCGGCAACTCATCGTCGACCTGTTCTGGAGTGATTTTCGGTGGTCTTTTCCCGTCCCGCTCGCACGGCCAGCCTGGTGGTGGGGGTGTTGCTTCTCGCTGTTCTGGTGAGCGATGTCGCCGGGCTGCCGGGATGCCAGGGCGTGTGCAAGACCGCCACCGCGACCGCCCAGGTGCAGTTGCCGCCCGCGCCGCCGAAGCCACCGATGCTCGGCATCGCACCGGCGAACGGTTCGACCGATCTGAGCCCGCTGAGCCGGGTCTCGGCTCAGGTGGTCGGGGGCAGCTTGACGAACGTCTCGCTGGTCGACGACTACGGCAACACTCTGGCGGGCGCGTTGTCGCCGGACGGTACCTCGTGGCAGCCTGCCAAGCCGCTCAAGTACGGGCGTACCTACACGATGCAGGTCGCCAGCCAAGGCGCCAGTGGCGTGCCGCTCACGCGGACGACCAAGTTCTCCACCGCCTCACCTGACTACCTCACCCACGTGTACCTCGAGACGCCGGGCGGCCTGCCCATCCACGACGACGTCCGCTACGGCATCGGCACGATCATCGCCGCACGCTTCGACGAAGACATCTCCGACAAGGCGGCCGCGGAACGCAACCTGGTGGTGACCACCAACCCACCGGTACAGGGATCCTGGTACTGGGTCGACGACAGGACCGCCCACTGGCGCCCGGCCAAGTACTACGCGCCAGGCACGACCGTGTCGGTGGCCGCCAACATCTTCGGAGTGCGAGTCGGCGACGGGATGTACGGCGAGGAAAACGAGAAGGCCACCTTCACCATCGGCGATGCGCACGTCTCCATCGCCGACGACACCACCAAGACGGTCAGTGTGTTCGACAACGGCAAACTGGTTCGATCGATGCCCACGTCGATGGGGCAGGGTGGGTACCAAACCATTGCGGGACGGACGTTTTCGTTCTGGACGCCACCCGGGGTGTACACCGTGATCGACAAAGCCGAATCGGTGACCATGGACTCGTCGACCTACGGTCTGCCGGTGGCCTCGTCGATGGGCTACAAGGTGAAGATCCCGTACGCCACCAGGATCAGCACCGACGGCATCTATCTGCATCAGCTGAATGACACGACGTGGGCGCAGGGCAATACCAACGTGTCGCACGGCTGCCTGAATCTCAACGGTTCGAACGCCTCGTGGTTCTTCAATTTCTCGCAGCCCGGTGACGTGGTGGAGGTCAAGAACACCGGCGGCCCGAAGCTGGAGATCTGGCAGAACGGTGACTGGTCGCTGCCGTGGGGCGAATGGTTGAAAGGCAGTGCGCTGACGCCGAAGCCGTAGGGCTTCAGGGCTTCTTGCCGCCCCGGGCCGAGCCGGCGGCGCCGACATCCTTACTGGCGGTGGACTTCGCTGTGCTCTTGGCCCTCTGATGTGCCGGTGGTGTTCTGCCGGCCACGGTGCTCGGGGTGGTGGTGCGCCGCAGGTTTCCCAAGCCTGGCTCGGAGCGCTGACGGTGGCGAGAGCTTCGCGACACGGACGCCGCTCCACTCTTGAAGCCTGAATCAGACGCTGCAGCAGGCGATAACTGCCTAGCCAGGGAGGTGAATGCGTTCTTGGCGATATACAGGGGGCCGATCGCCCAGCCTGTGATGCCCAGCTCGAACGCGGTGGTGGGGTCAACGTCGTACCGGCCGCCCATACTGGCAAATCCGGCCCCCGCGGCCAGCACCAAAAAGCTCACCGCGATGCTTGCCGGCAAGGTGATCGGTGCGGCCACGTACCACGCCGGGATCAAAGCGACAACGGTGGCCGCGGAAACCGCAGACCAGACCACCGAAGCGGGGTCCGGCAGTGAGTTGGCTTGCCGAGCCGCCGCTGAGCCAGGGGCCAGCGGCATCACTACGTCGGAGTATCGGTCTGTTGCGGTCAGCTCCACAGAGAGAGTGCGCAGCGGTAACGCTGATCCATCTTGTCTGCTCGTGACACCAGGGGGCTGTGGTGGCGCCACAAGACCTGCGGTGATGATGGCCGCGACGGCGACGCCGACGAGACGAGACGTGTTGCCGCTGTGAGGACTTGATTCACCCATCCGACGGGCTTTTGTTGGCAGTGCGGCGTGAGCCTGCGGTTCCGGTGTGTTGCGTGAGTTTGGGACGATCGCCTTTGGCTGTTCGATGAGCTGGCGGCGTGGGGGCTGCGTGGACGGTCCGAGCGCCGGTCCGTCGAGAGCTGGCCAGTCCGGGGCCAGCCGCCTTGCGGGCTGGCCGAGCGGTGGTCGACTGTTCAGCGGTCGAGGACGAAACAGTCTGTGTCGGTACTGATTTCGCTGTGAGCGCTAACAGTGGGGACCCCAAGAACAATGGGGCAGCGACGAAGAACGCGGCGCTCGCCTGGAGGATGAACACTGGATCGAGGGTGATCGACTGCATGCTGACGCCGCGCACCAACACGTTGAACAACACGCCCGCAGTGAAGCTCAGCGGAAGGGTGACGGGGAACGCCCCATACCAAGCGGCTCCGATCGCGATCAGGCCGATCGTCGCCACCACCTCCTGTGGAGTTGGTATCCCGACGGGAGGTAGCGCGACCGCAGCCGGGCTGCGGTCGGACGGCGCGCTGGCGGCGGTGGTCAGCGCTGCAGCGGTGAGATCGACCGCAACGGTTTGTCGCTGAAGCGTGGGCGCGCCGCGGGGGACCGCCGCGTCTGCGGTGGTCGGCGCAAAGACCAGACCAGTCGCGATGATGACAGCAACGGCAAGGCGCAGGACGTTGGCCGTGCGAGTTGGCTCACGCATTCGATACCCCCCGGGACGAGCGACTACCGAAAAGCGTATCTGACGCTTAGGTCAGTTTTCGGTATTCGCGGAGCTCGGCAGGGATGTGTCGCACATCACACAGGCGTAGCGTTGGAGGTGTCTCTGGAAGGAAGGGAGACGCGATGAAGGGTGCATATCGCGATCCGGTGGATCACTCCCGAACGACACAGCCGCACGCCGGCGAATCGTTCATCGACACGCTCTGGCTTCCCGGCCTGTTCCTCATCGCGCTCGGCGTGATGGGGCTGGTCGGCGTCATCGCTGCGCTGGCCTACAACCATCACGAACTGCTCCTGATGCTGGGCTCGATTGCCGCAGGGCTGCTGATTATCGGGGCGCTGCTGATCATGGCCGAGCATCACCGGGTGGTGCGCGTTGAGCGTCGTTGGCTGGCGGAACACCCCGGCCACACGTATCGCCACACCGCGTAGCCGGATCGGTTCTGGTGCACCCGGATGGGTCCGGGTGTAGATCAGCGGTGTGCCGACCAAATACGCGTTCACGTGCAGATTTGCGCGATTCTCATTTGCTGATAATTACCTGACTGTCAATAAACCGGTAACGGTTGTGAATCAGTTCACAGTCCGCCCTTGCTCGTAGTCAGTGCCTTGAACAGTATTTATACCGATCCGACTGACAGTGTTCTACGAAGTCGCGGCGGACACCCTAGCGATCCCCTAACCCCCTAATGGGGGTTGCTGGGATATCCCGGTACACCCCGTACCGGGTAGGGGACCGCGCCCCATTTCGGGGTGCGCGTCATCTCCATACCGTGGCTAGTAATCACCGGGCGGGGCCGGCGATCGAGCTTTCCAAGCACTAGGAAGGAACGTCCAATGGACTCCCTGCTTCAATTCATCCTTGACCTGTTCAACAACGAGTCTGCGGCGCAGTCGTATGTGGCCGACCCGAATGCCGCGCTGGCGAACGCGGGACTGGCCAACGTCAGCCCCGAGCAGATTCAGTCGGTCGCTGCGTCCGCAGTCCCCGGCCTCCAGCTTGCCGGTGCGGACCCGGTGTCCGGTCTGGCTCAGGCTCTTTCCAACCAGTACGGCTTCGCGCCGGTGGAAGGGCTTCTCTCGGCCCCCGGTGCGGCTGCCGGCGTGGTCGCCGACCAGGCACTGAACCTCGGAGTCGACGGTGGCTCGAACTTGGCCGCCGCGGTCGGCGACGGACTCGGGGTCGGCCTGGGTGAGAGCCTCGGCGCCGGACTCGGTGCCGCGCTCGGCGGCGGCGTCGAGACGGGTCTCGGCCTCGGTGGAGCAGTCGGCGGCGGCGTGGAGACCGGTCTGGGCCTCGGTACCGGGCTGGGCGGCGGATTCAACACCGGCGGAGGTCTGCAGACCGGACTGGGCGCCGGGATCGGTGCCGGCTTCCAAGCCGGGCTGAACGTCGAGGTCGAGGCGGGCTTCAACGCCGGCCTGGGTGCTGCGGTTGGCGGCGGCTCCGAAATCGGTGGCCAGACTGGGGTTGGTCTGGGCAGCGGTTTCGGTACCGGCTTTGGTGCCGGCGGCGGCGCAGAACTCGGCGGTGGCTTCCACACCGGCCTCGGCGCTGAACTTGGTGGCGGTTTCAATGCCGGCTTGGGTGGCGGGTTTGAGGGTGGCACCGAGATTGGTGGTCACTCGGGCGTCGGTCTGGGTTCGGGCTTTGGTGCCGGTGTTGGTGCCGGTGGTGGTTTCGAGGGTGGCGCTGAACTTGGTGGCGGTTTCAATGCCGGCTTGGGTGGCGGGTTTGAGGGTGGCACCGAGATTGGTGGTCACTCGGGCGTCGGTCTGGGTTCGGGCTTTGGTACTGGTGTTGGTGCCGGTGGCGGTTTCGAGGGTGGCGCTGAACTTGGTGGCGGTTTCAATGCCGGCTTGGGC
The DNA here is from genome assembly GCF_008329905.1 of Mycobacterium sp. ELW1. NCBI lineage: Bacteria > Bacillati > Actinomycetota > Actinomycetes > Mycobacteriales > Mycobacteriaceae > Mycobacterium > Mycobacterium sp. ELW1. Next base: position 1,027,244 of record NZ_CP032155.1, read on the forward strand.
GGCGGCATTGAGAGCGGCGCTGAGATTGGCGGGCACAGTGGCATCGGTGTGAACACCGGTTTCACCGGTGGCGCTGAGCTCGGTGGCGGTTTCCAGAGCGGTGCTGAGCTCGGTGGCGCCGCGGCCGCGGCCGCAGGCGCAGGTGCCGCAGCCGGCCTCGGCGGCGGCGCTAATGTCCACGGACAGACTGGTTTTGGTGGTCACGTTGGTGGCCAGTTCGGCGGTGGTGTCAACGCAGGCAGCAACTTCGCCGCCGGTGGCGGCAGCCAGCTCGGCGGCGGTGCACAGATCAATGACCGTGCCCGGGTGATCGACGCCAGCGAGGTCGACGCCGACCGGCGCACCACGCTCAGCGGCAGCACCAACACCAGTGCCAGCGGAGGTGCCGGCGGCTCGGCAAATGTCGGAACCGGCCTGAGTGCGCAGGAGAATGCCAACTTCAACAGCACCTCCAATGTCGGCTTCAGCAGCCCGCTCGGCGGCGCCAGCATCGGCAACCAGACCGCTGCGGCCGGTGGCGGAGCGATCGGGCTCGGTGGTGCAGGTGTGACCGCAGCCGGCAATGCCGCGGCGAGCAGCACCACCGCTGCCGCGTTCGCCAGCCCCTTGGGCAGTGCGACCGCCGGTGCTCAGGTGGCGGCGAGCAACACTGCGGCAGCGAGCTTCCTGCACAACGACGGCGCGGCCCTTGGCGGCCAGACCAACGTCGCTGCCGGGTTCGGTGGGCAGACCAACCTCGGTGGAGTCGTCGGTGGACAGACCCATGTGGCGGCCTCGGAGACGTCGGCTGCACACGTTGGTGGCCAGACCGGCATCAACGGTGGGTCGAGCATCGCCGGCGGGGCCACGGCCTCCGGTGGTGGAAGCTCGAACTTCCTGAACCACGAGGCGTCCAGCCTGAATCTGCACAATTCGGTTCAGGCGGCCGGCGCGACGAGCGGCTCGGCAGCGGCCGACCACGTGTCGGCGGGCGGAAACACGGCGTTCCAGAATGCTTTTGGCGGCCAGGCCGACATCCTGGGCCACGACACCGCGGCCCTCGGCGGCCACGGCTCGGTCAATACCGGGGCCGGCGCAACGGCGTCGGCGGGCACTCAGGGCTCGGCGACGACCCCGTCGCAGGGCAGCGTCATCCACACCGGTGGCTCGGCGACCGGCGGCGGACAGGTCGCTACCGGTTCCAACGGCGGCTCGGTGATCACCACGACGCAGGGCGGCGCCAACGCCGGCACCTCGAGTTCGGTTGACAACAGCCACAGCTCGGCGACGGTCGACCAGCATTCGGCCTTCGACGCGTCAAGTCACGCCGCGGCGACGCCGGTGCCCGATCACTCGACGTACGACCAGTCGGCTCATGCGAGCACCGACTACTCGAGTCACTCGCTGTACGACACGAGCCACGACAGCGCGGCGTCGCACAGTCAGGCGAGCGCCGATCTGTCGGCACACAACCAGCTCGATCAGCACCACCCGGGATTCTGACCGGACAGGCTTGACACAAATCGGTGGGGACCGCATGGTCCCCACCGATGTGTCTGTGCCGCAGCCGTTTAACTAATCGAACACCTCGGCCAACTCCGCGCCGGCCAGCGCCTGCCGCGCATAGGCCCGGACGTCGGCGTCGCTGTCGTCCAGCGCGGCCGTCAGTGCGTTGCGGGCAGCCGGCTGGGACACCCATCGGGTCAGGCCCAACACGGCCGCTTTACGCACGTCCAGATGCCGGTCGTCCAGTGCGCGGACCAGCACCTCAACCCCGGTTTCGCCCGCGCCCGACAACGCACGAACGGCTCCCACCCGAATCTGCCACGCCGTGTCGCGCAGCGCCCGCTCGATGTGCGGAAGGTCAGCGTCATCGCAGCCGACGTCGCCCAAGGCGGCCAACGCCGCAGCGCGCACCAGTGGGTCGGGGTCGCCGGTGAGCTGACGGACCGCGTCGGGTCCGCTGGCCAGGGTGCCCAGACCGTTGGCGGCGGCGATACGCACCTCGCGATTGTCGTCCCCGGCGGCCGAGGCGACCCCGTCGGCGTCGTCGACCGACACCAACGCCCGGACCGCCTCGATACGCACCCGATGATCGGGATCGCCAAGGGCCGAACGGAAGCTCCGGACATCCCCCACCCGGCGGAAGCTCAGCAGGTACAGCGCGGAGCTGCGGACCACCGGATCGGGTGACGACAGAAGCGGCTGTGCCGCTTGCGGATTGGGCAACACCTCGACCAGCTCACGCACACCCTCGGACGCGGCCCTGCGCACACCCGCGTCGTCGTCGGCCAGCGCCGCGATCAACGCATCCGCATACCCTTCGCAGAGGTGCTCACTCAACGCGTCGACCGCGGTGCGGCGCACGGCCGGCTCGGGATCGGCGAGAAACTCGGCCAGGTCCTCGAGCGACGGCGATTCGAACGCCAGCACGGCGGCGATCCGCGGCGATGGCGGCTGCGTGGGTGGCTGGAGCACCGCGGTCACCGGCGTCGAGTTCCAGTGCCGGTCGTGGGCGATCGTCGGTTGTGCCACCGGAATCGGCTCCGTCCCACCGGTCGGCAGATCGTCGAGGCCGGGCACCGGAACGAAGTAAGGGGCGACCGGCCGCTTGAGGAACTCCATGGTCCCGTCCACGGTCTTGCGGAGGTTCAGGTGGTAGCGCCAGTTGACATCATCACGCTCGGGCACGTCGGAGCGATCGTGGTACAGGCCCCAACGGGATTCGGTTCGGGTCAGCGACGATCGCGCCGCCATTTCCGCGCAGTCCCTGATGAAGGACACCTCGACCGCGCGCATCAACTCGTGCGGGGTGCGTGCGCCGATCTGCTCGATCTCGCCGTGCATGCGCTCGAAGGTGTCGACCGCGATCGACAGTTTCGTCGCCGTCTTCGGCGGGGCGACGTAATCGTTGACGAAGCGGCGGAGCTTGTACTCCACCTGCGGCTGCGGCGGCCCGTCGGGATGGTGCAGCGGCCGGTACACCAACTCGTGAGCCTCGCGCAGCTGCTCGTCGGGAAGTGACTGCGGCGCAGGCAGATCGGTGATCGTGGAGGCGGCGTGTTCACCTGCCAGCTCACCGTAGACGAACGCGCCGATCATATAGTTGTGCGGCACGCAGGCCAGGTCTCCGGCGGCGTACAGGCCCGGAATCGTGGTGCGGGCATGTTCGTCGACCCACACTCCCGACGCGGAATGACCGCTGCACAAGCCGATCTCGGAGATGTGCATCTCGATGTCGTGGGTCCGGTAGTCATGGCCGCGGTTGGCGTGGAAGGTGCCGCGGGTGGGCCGCTCGGTGGTGTGCAGAATGTTCTCCAGCGCCGTCAGCGTCTCGTCCGGTAGGTGACTGACCTTGAGATAGATCGGCCCCCGCGCGGATTCGATCTCGCGCTTCACTTCAGTCATCATCTGACCCGACCAGTAGTCGGAGTCGACGAACCGGTCCCCGTCGGCGTTGACCTGGTAGCCGCCGAACGGGTTCGCCACGTACGCACAGGCCGGTCCGTTGTAATCCTTGATCAGCGGGTTGATCTGGAAGCACTCGATGCCCGAGAGTTCCGCCCCGGCGTGATACGCCATCGCGTAGCCGTCGCCGGCGTTGGTCGGATTCTCATACGTGCCATACAGATAGCCCGATGCGGGCAGTCCCAGGCGGCCGCAGGCACCGGTCGCCAGAATCACTGCTTTGGCTGCGACGGCGACGAACTCTCCGGTGCGTGAGTTCAATGCCGCGGCTCCGACCGCGCGGCCACCGGACGTGAGAACCCGCACGGGCATGAGCCGGTTCTCGATCTGGATCTTCTCGCGCATCGACTTCTGGCGCAGCACCCGGTACAGCGCCTTCTTGACGTCCTTGCCTTCCGGCATCGGCAGAACGTAGGACCCTGAGCGGTGCACCCGGCGCACCGCGTACTCGCCGTGCTCGTCCTTCTCGAACTTGACGCCGTAACGCTCGAGACGCTGCACCATCGCGAAGCCCCGAGTCGCGGTCTGATAGATGGTGCGCTGGTTGACGATTCCGTCATTGGCGCGGGTGATCTCGGCGACGTAGTCCTCCGGCACCGCCTTGCCGGGGATCACAGCGTTGTTGACGCCGTCCATCCCCATGGCCAGTGCGCCGGAGTGCCGGACATGCGCCTTCTCCAGTAACAACACCTGCGCGCCGTGCTCCGCGGCGGTCAGCGCCGCCATCGTGCCGGCGGTACCACCGCCGATGACGAGCACGTCACACTCCAGTCGCGTGGTGTCGGCGAGGTCAGGAATCTGCATCAAGAAGCTCCGGGGTATCAAGGGCGGCAATGAGTTCCGATCGCAGCGCGCTGCGATCAGCGGAGGAGTCGCGCGGCGTCGGAACGTCGTGCAGGGCGCGGAGCGGGTGACCCGCCCGCCCGAGCACGGCGATCCGGTCACCGATGAGCAGCGCCTCGTCGACGTCATGAGTGACGAAGACGACGGTGGTCGGATGGGCGCGCCAGGTGTCGATCAACAACTTCTGCATGCTCGAACGGGTCTGCGCATCCAACGCTCCGAACGGCTCGTCCATCATCACCGCACGCGGCGCACCGGCCAGACCGCGGGCCAGTTGCACCCGCTGGCGCATCCCGCCGGACAGGCTCTTCGGCAGGTACCGCTCGAAACCGGTCAACCCGACATCGGCGATCCACCGCAGCGCTTCCTCTCGACGACCCTCTCGCGGGGTGCCGGCAAGCTTGAGGGCCAATTCGACGTTGGATTGCACAGTGCGCCAGGGCAGTAATGCGTTGTCCTGGAACACCAGTGCTCGGTCGCGGGAGGTGGTGCGCACGGGCCGGCCTTCGGCCAGTACCTCGCCGGCGTCTGGGCGCAGCAGGCCGGCCAGCGCTCGCAGCACGGTGGACTTGCCACACCCGGACGGCCCGGTGAGCACCAGGATCTCGCCAGGGCGAACCTCGAGGTCGAGGTGATTGATGACCGGATTTCCGCCGTAGCTCAGCACTAAAGCACTGAGCTGCAACGCCATTCCCGTTTGCGGTGCGGTGAGCGTCATCTGGTCTTCTCCTCGCCGCGGGGCAGCCACCGGGTGACGCGGCGGCCCAGCACTTCGACGGCTGCAGAGGTGGTGAACCCGAGGACGCCGATGGTGATGATGCCGACGAAGACCTCGGGATAGGCCAATACGGTGTAGGCCTGCCAGGTCCGATAGCCGACACCGAGCCGACCGGAGATCATCTCGGCGGAGATGACACAAATCCAGGCAACGCCCAGACCGACCGACAGGCCGCCGAAGACTCCCGGCAGGATGCCCGGCAGCACCACACGAATCAGGACATCCCATCGGCTGCCGCCGAGGGTGCGCACCGATTCCTCCCAGATCGTCGGCAGGGCGCGCACCGCATGCCGGGTGCTCACCATGATCGGGAAGAACGCCGCCAGGAACGTGATGAAGACGATGCCCGCCTCGTCGCTGGGGAACAACAGGATGGCCACCGGGACGATCGCGATCGCCGGAATGGGCCGGGCGAGTTCGGTCAGCGGTCCGAAGACGTTGGCGAACGCGGCTGAGCGCCCGAGCAGAATGCCGGTCACCACGCCCACCACCGCCGCGAGCGCGAATCCGGTCAGGATCCTGATCAGCGACTGCCCGAGGTCAAGCCAGTACTCCTGCGCAGCAAGTCGTTTGGTGAACGAGCTGACGATCTCGGTCACCGTCGGCAACGTATCGAAGCGCACCCAGAACCGCACGTGGTTGGCGGTCAGCACCTGCCACAGCGCGATCGCCGCGACCACCGAGGCGATCCGAACCGCCCATGAGCCCCACGGACGGCGCCGTGACCGGGCCGGTTTCGGCGCCGCGGCGCCGACTCCCACGGTGACGGGCCCGGCGAGAACCGCGGGCTGGGTGGTCATACCGCGCCGGCCAGCGCGGCCTGGTAGTCCACCACCTTCGCGTCGGGATGTGCCGCGATGTAGCGCTGTGCACCGGCTTCGGTATCGAATGGCAGGTAACCGTTGTTGGCGGCGGGCGACTGCACCCACACCGACCGATCGGCGAACCAGCGGGTACCCAACTCGGTGTCTGGAATGTAGGCCGCGATCACCTTCTCGCCCTTGGCGTTGGCTTCGCGAAGCGCCCGCAACAAGCAGCTGGGATTGGCGGCGGGCTGCGTGGTGGGCTGACCATCGATCCACAGTTCACCGGCCAGCGCGGGGTCGGTGACCGCGACATTGCAGACCGGGTCTTGGCCACCGACCGTGATCGGATTGGTCGTGGCCGCCACCGCGGAGTCATAGTTGAGGTTCCGGTCGGCGAACGCCTTGCGCAGCGGTGCGTCGTTGACGAACTGATCGATGTTCAGATCGGCGAAGTCACCGATGGACTTCAGGTACGGGATATCGCTTCTGAAGGCATCGACCAGGGACTGCTTCAGGGTGGGGTCGAACGAGACCGCGCCGCCGGGACCGTTGTAGAGGTACACCACTTCCTGGGGAAGTCCGCTGCCGTCGGCCACCAGCTTGGCTGCCTCGAGTGGCTTCTCGTGCAGGAAGTCGGTCGCGTCGATCTGGGCCTGGAGGAACGCGTCGAGGACTTCGGGATGTTGGGCCACGTAGTCGCGGCGGACGACCACGCCGTGAAAGGTGGGGACATTCAACTCGGCACCGTCGAACAGCAGCCGTCCCTTGTTCTGGAATGCCAGCAGCCCCGGCCACGCGACGAACTGTGCGAAGGCTTGCACCTGACCGGATTCCAGCGCCGATGCTCCGATCTGCGGCTGCTGGTTGAGTACCTCGACGCCGGTCTTCGGGTCGATTCCGGCCTTCGTCAACGCTCGCACCAGCGTGCCGTGGCCGGCCGACCCCACGGAGGCCGACACTTTCTGGCCACGCAGGTCGGTGAGAACCCGGTCGGGCGAATTGGGGCTGACCACAACCATATTGAGGGCGCCTTTGGCGTTGTACCCGGTGATCGAGACGACCTCGGTCTTGGCGCGCTCATTGGCCTGGGTCTTGGACCCGTTGATCAGCAGTGGGTAATCACCCATCGAACCGATGTCGATCTTCTCGGCCAGCATCTGTGCGGTGATCGGTGCACCGGTGTCGTAGTCCTGCCACTGCACCGTGTACTTGACGTTGGTCCGCTTGGTGATGTCATCGAGTCGCTTCTCCAGGAAGCCCTTGGCCTTCAGCAGGGCACCCGCGGTGGCAGTGTTGATGGTCTTGGACTGGTAGCCGATGACGACATTGACCTCACCGGCCGACTGGGCCTTGGAGTCCAGCGAGCAACCTGCCGCCGACACGGTGAAGAGGGCAGCCGCCAGCGCGGCCGTAAAGCGGTGTTTCATGAATTACTCCGGGAATTCGGGCTTTTCAGCGAAGGAGATAGGGCATGTTGACGGTGACGGCGCCGGTGGGACAGCGGGCTGCACAGGGGCCGCAGTACCAACACTCGTCGACATGCATGAAGGCCTTGCCGTTCTCCGGGTTGATGGCCAGCGAGTCGAGGGGACAGATGTCCACGCACAGGGTGCATCCCTCGATGCACAGCGACTCGTCGATGGTGACCGGGACGTCGGCCCGCTGATTGATCAGTGTCATCACAACTCCCTGACGAGATTGCCGCGCAGGGTGATTCGGTCGCCCCGCATGCGGATGTATTCGAGATCGACGGGTCTGCCGTCATCGAGATGAGTCAGCCGTTCCAGTAACAGAACCGCGGCGCCTTCCGGTACCTGCAGAATCGCTGCCGAGTGAGCATCGGCGGGTACCGCCTCCACGGCGAGGCTCGCCGATCCCAGCCGCTGGCCGGTGACCTCTTCGAGCAGCGCGAAGATGTCGTTGGTTTCCAGGGGGTGTTTCAGGACCTCGGCTCCGACGTCCGGTGCCAGATAGGTCTTGTCCAGGCTCAGCGGTAGATCGCCGAGGAACCGCAGCCGCTCGACGAACAGCACCGGTTCGCCGGGCTGCAGTTGGAGCCGGCGGGCGACCGCCGGGGGAGCGGCCACCGACATCGCCGCTCGCACTTCATTGCGGACCTCGCCGTAGCTTGTGAATGTTTCCTTCAGTCCGACAAGCGCATCCAAGCCATGGTCGTATTTGCGGATGGCGACCTGCGTGCCGACCTTCGGGCCCCGATCGATAAGGCCCTCCTCTTTGAGGGTGGCCAGGGCTTCGCGAACGGCGTTGCGGGACACCCCGAACTCCACCGACAGTTCCGCCTCGGCGGGAAGGCCGTGCGGATAGCCGCCGTCGTGGATGTGATGGCGCAGGACGTCGGCCACGAGACGAGCCTGATCGGCCCGCGCCCGGCGGATCGGCACCGGCTCGGCGTCGCCCATCGCACCCTCCTGACTGACTCACATCTCTCGTCAACCACGGTAAAGCCGCTGACCAAGGCATCCAGCAAGGCGCTTGCGGGTGCAGCGAGTTGCCGGCGTATTGCGCCGGTCGGCATCGGTTCGGACCTGCCGTTACCGGCGATCAGCCAGCTATTGCGCCACCACGGCGTCGAGCAACGCAGTTCTGATCGCGCTGAGCGGAAAGGCTGGCGGGCCGATCGTCGTCGACTATCACATCCGGTGTGGCACGTCGCTGATCAGACCGCCGTCCATCACGAACTCCGAGCCGGTCGCATAGGACGATTCATCGCTGGCCAGGAACAACACAAACGACGACACCTCGTCCGGCTCGCCGAGGCGACCCATCGGGGCGGCGACCAGATCGTCGGGCATGTGTGCGGTCATCGGGGTCCGGATCATGCCGGGATGCAGCGAGTTGACGCGAATGCTGTTGGCCGCCAGCTCGAGTGCGGCGGATTTGGTCAGCCCGCGGATCGCCCATTTGGATGCGACGTAGCCGTGGTTGCCAGGCGTTCCGCGCATCGCCTGGATGGACGACATATTGATGATGGAACCGCCGCCCGCGTCGGTCATCGGCTCGATCACGGACTTGATGCCGAGCATGGTCCCGGTCAGGTTGACGTCGATAACCCGTTGCCAGCGTTCACGTTCCAGGTTCTTCAGGGTGCGCCGGTAAACGATGCCGGCATTGTTCACCAGAACGTTGAGGGTGCCGAATTCGCACAGGGCCAGCGCGACGGCCGCCGCCCAGTCGTCGGGATCCGAAACATCGAGGTGGATGTACCGGGCGTCGTCGCCGAGTTCGGCGGCCACCGCGGCGCCCTCGTCGTCGAGAACATCGCCGAGAATCACCTTGGCTCCCTCGCCGACCAGAAGCCGGGCATGGGCTGCGCCCATCCCGCGAGCGGCACCGGTGATCAAGGCAACCTTGCCGTCGACGCGTCCCACCCGCCGCACGGTACCCGGCCGGCCCGCTCGAGTTGCGTTACTTCCCCGCTAGCTGAGACCAGGTGTCCAGTACGTTCTCGTAGGCCGTCGGCTGAACCGCGATGGAACCCACGAATGGATGCTCCATCGCAAACGTCAGATAGAGAACGAACGCGAGCAGAGAGCCGGCCAACGCGATCAACGCGCCGTGGATTACGACGTCGGAGGAGGGAAAGGTGTAGGTGAACAACAGCATCACCATGCCGCCGCCCAGCAGCAACACCCACAACTCGCCAGGAATCTCCGACTGGCTGCCGGAGATTCGCGTCTTGCGGGCGCTGCCCAATTCGTCGAGCCGGGTGATGGACTCCTGATAGAACGCGATCTCGCTCTGCTTGGCCGGTTCGATGTGCAGGAAGCTGTTCCACACCGCGGTCAGGTGCTCGGATTGCTGCTCGATGGTCTCCCCGCGTCGCATGCGGGGAAATTCGTCGTCGATGACGTCGTTGGTGTAGTCGATCAGGCTCCGCTGAATTTCGGCCCTATCGGCGACCGGCAGGCCGGTGGAATCGCGCAGCAGGTCGGAGATCGCGGACGCCTCCGCCTCCGTGCCCCGCTCAGCCTGATTCAACTGCTCCCACACCACCACGACGACGAAGGCCACCAGCACGGCGTAGAGCACCCCGGCAAGGTCGAACACGTGGCCCGCCACCGCGCCCGACCGTGCCAACCGTCGCTGGGGGAGGATGCGTCGGCTCAGCACCAGCCCCAGCACGGCCAGGCCGACGGTGATGATGACCACCACAAACCCGACGAGCGGTGCGGGCAGCTGCAGGAGCCAGATCACGGCGTACCTATTGCCGCCGCATTCACCCGCCAAACAGCGGCCCGCGTCGATAGGGTTCCGCTGTGCTCGAGGTGATCGCCAAGGGCGGGGCCACTGCCACCCACCCCACACCGCTGCTGTTCGTACACGGCGCCTTCCACGGGGCCTGGTGCTGGGACGACCACTTCCTCGACTACTTCGCCGACCGCGGCTACCACGCTCTGGCGCTGAACCTGCGCGGCCACGGTGCCAGCCCTTCCGCGGTGCCGATCAACTCCTGTGGCGTCCTCGACTACGTCCAGGATGTGAAGACCGTCGCCGACGATCTCCCGGTGCCGCCGGTGGTTATCGGTCACTCGATGGGTGGCTTCGTGGTGCAGAAATACCTGGCGGTGCACGAGGCGCCCGCCGCGGTCCTGGTCGCGTCAGCCCCGCCGACGGGCATCGCTCCCGCGACGGTGCGAGTGGCATGGCGACATCGACGCCAATCGGTGCGCACCCGTTCTTTCAGTAGACCGCTGGATTTCTTTGCAGCGCAGGGTGTTTCACAGGCCACCTTCTACCATTCGGACACGCCCGAGCATATCGTCGCCGCGTGCACGTCGCGGCTGAGCGCGGAAAGTGCCCGGGTGCTCTACCGAGATCTGTTGTATCGCCACCTCGCCCGGCCCAGCCGGGTCCGGGCACCGGTGCTGGTGCTCGGCGCCGAGCTCGACGGATTCTTCACACCGAAGGAGGTGGCCGCAACCGCGCGGGCCTATCGCACCGAGCCGGTGATGTTTCCGGGCATGGGTCACAACATGATGCTCGAACGCGGCTGGGAATCCGTGGCCGACCACATTGACAGGTGGTTGACAGCAACTCTTTGCTGACGCGGCGGTTAGTTCGGTCTTCGAATGGGCAACCAGACCCAACCTACAAAGGAGGCCCGAATGTTGCACAGCGTCGTGCTGGCGGCCAGCGACAACATCGAAGCGGCGGGGTTCATCCTGCGCGGCATCAAAGGCATCTTCGTTGCCATCGGCAGCATCATCGCCGCGATCATCTGCGCCGTCATTGCGGGGATGAAAGGACGTAACCCGTTCGGCTGGGGCATTCTGGGGCTGTTCTTCTCCATCCTGACGCTGATCGTCATCATCGTCATCCCCAGCAAGAAGTCGTAGCGCCGTCAGGCGCGAAAGCCCGCGAGAACCGCCTGCACGCCAACGTCCCAACGGCGATCGACCGAGGACGCCGACGTCCCCAGCCAGCGCCCGGCCTCCTGGACCGCCAATCCCTGGGCCAGTGCGAGCAATACGTGGGAGATGTCGACCGGGTCGCCTGCGAGTAGGCCGGCGTCGAGGCATCGCTGCACCTTCCCGACGAGGATCTGCCGCACGGTCGGCGCGGACGCCAGCTGGTCAGGGTCGGGGTCGAGCTCCTGGAACGGTCTGCTGAACATCACCCGTGCCAGCGGCGGGTAGTCCAGGCAGAACCGGCGGAACACCGGAATCACGGCCCGAAGATCGCCCAGCTCGTCAGCCGTCTCGGGTATTGCGACCAGCTCACCGCCGAGACGGCGGAAGCCTTCGAAGAACACCGCCCGCAGCAGTCCGTCCTTGTCGGAGAACAACTCGTAGACCGCGGGCACGGAGGTGCCTGCGCGCTCGGCGACGCGGCGAGTGGTGAAGCCCGACATCCCGTCTTTGCACAACGTGTTCACCGCCACGTCGACCACGCGGTCGCGCAGCTCGGGAGTGCGCTGCTTGACCCTGGGCACGAACTACTACATTCCGAACTCGGAACGGATGTTGTCGATACCTTCGCGCATCGCATCCAGGGTGGCCTGGCGGGCGCGCAGCTTGCTGGCCAGGTGCGCGCTGGCGTTCAGCGCGGTGAACTCATGAGCGGCTTCCTCGGCGCGCGCCAAAACCTGGTCATTCATCGCGATCTCGTCGACCCAGCCGCCGGCCAGTGCGGTCTCGCCCAGGAAGTTCTTGGCCAGACCGACCGCCTGCTGATAGGCCGACGGCGTCAGCCGCAGTCGCATGATCTCCAGGGCGGGGTAGGGCAGCACCATCCCGATCGCCACCTCATTGGCCTGAAAGTTGTAGGTGGGACCGGCAATTCGGTGATCGGTGCTGCACGCCAGGAACGATCCCATCGCGATCGCGTGACCGGTGATCGCAGCGACGACGGGCTTGGGGAACGACAGCAGTCGGTGCGACAGGTTGAACCCACCCTGCAGCATCTCGACGGAGGCCTCGATGTCGCCGGAGCGGAACACCTTCAGGTCGAAGCCGCCGCTGAAGACGCGGTCGTTGCCTGCGATCACCACAGCGCCGGCGTTGTCGCCCTCGGCGCGATCCAGGGCGTCGTTGATCTCCTTCAGCATGGCCGGACTCAGCACGTTGACCTTGCCGTCGTCCAACGAGATGACCGCGACCGCGTCGTCCTTGCGATAACTGACCGACCCGCTCATGGATGCTCCTTCGTCGCAGCGTCTAATTTCGTATCGACGTTACGTAACGAAGTTCCGATTGCCAAGAGGCGATCCGCCTACCCGTGCCGAGGCAGCCGCACGACTTCCGTGGGCTGCTCGAACCTCTCCCGCCGCCACCGGCTCTGAGTTTCCTCGGCGGCCCGCTTCATCCGGGCGATCTCCTCGCGAAGGACATCGACGCGCGTCTCTTTGGTGGCGAAATGGAAGTAGTCGAGTACGTTCCGCAACAGTTCGAGCTTCTCGCGCTCGCGCCGTGCCAGATCGTGCCCGGTCATCATTTCAACGCGGTGCACCGGCTGCAGAGTGTCCCAGTCCAGCGCCACTTTGGTCCGGTACACCGTGCGCTTGCGGCCGAAGGTCTTGGCCCACCAGCCCTGCGGCTCGGGCTGGTCGTGATAGGACACCACCCCCTCGAATCGCGAGTCGATAGACTCGCCAAACTGGCTGCGATCAAGCGCCGAATCCCACACCGTGCGCCACTCCTGCGCCGGTGCGAGCTCGGGAATGCTTTGCGGCAGAGCCAATTCCACGATGTCGGTGAATCCGTCCTCGGCATGCTCGTAGCGGGCCACCGTGGGCGGTTTGGGAAAGGCGAAGCCTACGTCGTAGGCCGCGGTGGCGCCGTAATTGCGGACCACCAGTTCGATGACATGCCAGTCCGCGGAGTGCGGCTCCATGAACATCGCGACATGCGGCCGCGCCTGCTTGTCATTGACTCTCTGTTGTCGACGAATCTGCCGATGCGCGTAGATCAGCGCCGCCAGCCCCAGCAGCACTGCTGCCCAGGCGGCGACCGCCAACCACGTGCCGGCCCCGACTCCGGTGACATCTCCCCACAGATCCGCGAGATCACTCGCGTTTTCCACCTCATGCTTATATCACAGCAAACCGATGTCTTCAGTATTGACGAGATTGAAAGTTATTGCCGCGCTGGGCCAATCGACGCTGCAGCGCGTACGGGCTCGCAGCCATCGATGCGCGGCGCCGGCGCACGGCCAGCGCGATCGGCAGTACCGGGGAAACGCCGCAGGCCTGCGCGAACTGCGGCGCGGTCAGGCCGTCCGCCGAGTTCATATCGCAACGGCCGAACGGCGGCGCCCCTTCCGGCAGTCCGCCACCGTAACCCTGCCCGTCGGTGTACTGGTGGGCGACTTTGCCCGGGTAGGGCGGATTCGAGCCGTATGACGCCACGACCAGCCTGATGCCGTCCGGTTTGGTGGGCCACAACCGATTCAGGTCACCGACATTGCCGTAGCCGATCACCTTCGCGGTCGAGCCGACGTAGGCGCCCACTTCGCGGTAGGCGGCATTGATCCCGGCGGACTGGTCACCGGAGATCTGACCACCCCACGACTCGACGTCGATCATCACCGCCATCTTCGGATGGGGCGCTCGCACTTGGGATTTGAACGTCTCGACGGTCTCGCGCCAATTAGGCCGCCACACGAAGTAGACGATGAAAAAGGCCAGGCGCCCGATGTCGACATTGCTCAGACACCAGCCGTAGTTGTTCACCCAGCGGCGGTCGCGGTAGGTGCCGTCATTGGAGCGGATGCGCAACACCGGATACGGATAGGTGTCGTTGACGCCGACCTGCCACTCCGAAATGTCGGCATACAGGGTGTCGGCCATAACTGATTATGGCTACTGCCAACGTAATTGGAAGTGTCAGGCGCCCATCAGCGTGCGCCACTGGTCCAGGCTCGACGCTTTGTAGACGTAGTTGGATCGCTTGACCTCAGACAGCGTGGCGCTGGGCTCGATCGAGTACCAGTGCCCGGGGAACACCGTCGGATCCCCGGAGAGTGCGGCCAGCTGCTGAAGACTGCGAAACATCTCGTCGACGTCGCCGCCGGGGAAGTCGGTGCGCCCGCAGCCATCCAGGAACAGAGTGTCGCCGGCGACCAGGCGACCGTCGAGCAGGAAGCACTGGCTGCCCGGCGTGTGGCCCGGAGTGTGCAACAGCTCGATGTCGATGGCGCCGACGGAGACCTTGTCGCCGTGCTCGTGCGCGGTCAGGCTGCTCATGGGAATGCCGGTGACCCGCGAGACCCAATCCGCTTCGTGGGTGTTGACGTGCACCGGGACTTCGACCCGCTCGAGGAGTTCGGCCAGGCCCGCCAGGGTGAAGCCCATCATCGACCCGCCGACGTGGTCGGGGTGGTGGTGGGTGACCAGGACGCCGGACAGGTGCATACCGTCGGCCTCGAGCGCGTCGACCAGGTCGCCGGCGGCGTAGGCCGGATCGACCACGACGGCGTCGCCGGTTTCCCGGTCACCGATCAGGTAGGCGAAGTTGCGCATCTGCTGCGCCATCATGTCGCCGGCGGCAAAATCCCGGCCGGAGAGCAGCTGGCGGAAATACAGACGGTCCGTCGATGCCATGGCTTCACAGTAAGCGTCTCCGCGTGCCGCGCTCAGCCCGGCCCAGGGGCCGATCGGGTTCCCACTCGAGCGGTTTGGCTGAGCCCATCCGCAGGCTGTACCCTCTTTAAGGCCCACGGCAGTTCGTCGCTCGCGGGTCAGGCCCCCTTAGCTCAGTCGGCAGAGCGTTTCCATGGTAAGGAAAAGGTCAACGGTTCGATTCCGTTAGGGGGCTCGGTGGACACTCGGATCTCGTGGCCGACCTCTGGGCGCCGCGGGGCTCCGCAAGTGCCCATCGGGGCGGTGTAGCTCAGCTGGTTAGAGCGCACGACTCATAATCGTGAGGTCGGGAGATCGAGCCTCCCCACCGCTACAGGTAGACGCAAACGAGAACGTGAAAGAAGGCAACGAACGTGGCCTCCAGTACCGACGTACGGCCGAAGATCACTTTGGCGTGCGAGGTGTGCAAGCACCGCAACTACATCACCAAGAAGAACCGTCGTAACGACCCCGACCGGCTCGAGCTGAAGAAGTTCTGCCCGAACTGCGGCCAGCACCAGCCGCACAAAGAGTCGCGCTGATTTCGCCGGCCGTCGCGACGACGGCCAGCCATCAGTGCCGAGGTTGACTAGATAGGTCCTGCTCCGTGGCTTTGTCCCAAGAATTGGTCGGGCGCCATTTTCGCTACCCCGACTACTACTTGGTCGAGCGGGAAAAGATCCGCGAGCACGCCCGAGCCATCCAGAACTTCGATCCGGCGTTCTTCTCCGACGAGGCCGCCGCGCAGCTGGGCTATGACGGCGTTCTGGCGCCGCTGACCTTCACGTCGATGCTGGGCTACGCCGCTCAACTGGCCTTCTTCGAGCACGCCGACATCGGGATCACCGACAAGCAGATCGTGCAGGTCGACCAGGTTCTGAAGTTCGTCAAGCCGATCAAGGCCGGCGACAAGCTCTACTGTGACGTCTACGTCCACGACATTCGTCGGGCGCACGGCACCGACATCATTGTCACCAAGAACGTGGTCAGCAACGAGGACGACGAAGTAGTACAGGAGACCTACACGACGCTCGCCGGGCGGAGTGAGGGAGATGGAGAGAGTGGCTTCAACGATGGCACTGCGTGAGTTCAGCTCGGTCAAAGTGGGTGAGGAACTGCCGGAACGGGTGATCACCCTGACCCGCGCCGATCTGGTCAACTACGCCGGCGTGTCCGGCGACCTCAACCCGATCCACTGGGACGACGAGATCGCCAAGCAGGTCGGGCTGGACACCGCGATCGCGCACGGGATGCTCACCATGGGTCTCGGCGGCGGCTATGTGACGAACTGGCTTGGTGACCCAGGTGCGGTGACCGAGTTCAACGTGCGCTTCACCGCGATCGTGCCGGTACCCAACGACGGTGTCGGTGCCGAGATCCTCTTCACCGGCAAGGTGAAGTCGGCTGACCCCGAGACCAAGACCATCACGATCGCGTTGATCGCGACCACCGGTGGCAAGAAGATCTTCGGCCGTGCCGTCGCAACGGCGAAGTTGGCGTAACCATGGCACTCAAGACTGATATCCGCGGAATGGTCTGGGAGTACCCCGACACCTTCGTGGTGGGCCGTGAGCAAATCCGCCAGTACGCCAAGTCGGTGAAGTCGCCCGACCCCGCCTCGATGGACGACAAGGCCGCCGCCGAGCTCGGCCACTCCGGTCTGGTCGCTCCGCCGACTTTCATGTCGATCCTCGCGGTGATGATTCAGAACCACTTCTTCCAGCACGTCGATGTCGGGTTGGAGACACTGCAGATCGTCCAGGTGGATCAGAAGTTCAAGTTCTACCGGCCGATCGTCGAGGGCGACGCCGTGCGCGGCACGATGTATATCGAGTCTGTCGACGAGCGGTTCGGCGCCGATATCGTCACCACCCGCAACGTCCTCATCGACCAGCACGGTGAGATGATCATGGAATCGTTCACCACGCTGATGGGGCACGAGGGTGACAACTCGATCTCGGCAGGCTGGGATCCGGAGACCGGACAGGTTCTGCGCAAGCCGGTCACTCACGACTAACGACGGATTAACACCTGCTTGGTGTGCCGTTGTACACTCGGACCTCGGGGTTTTCCCAGATAAGCGCGCTGTCCGTCGGTTCGGGTTTGACCGGACGGGGAGCGCGCGAATTATGTGGGGACTTCCCGGCGAGTTAGACAGAGGGGCGTAGCTCAACTGGCAGAGCAGCGGTCTCCAAAACCGCAGGTTGCAGGTTCAAGTCCTGTCGCCCCTGCTTCAACTGAATAAAGCTGGACTGAACATGGTGGACACTGGAGGGTGCACACCGGGCTGGGTACTCCAGCCCACACGTACTCGACACAAAGGAGCATGCGGTGAGCGACGAGCGCGAAAGTGCTGACGCCGCAGGCGACGGCCGATTGGATCGCGACGAGGACACCACCGGCGGTCAGACCGTCGTCGTGACCCGCCCCGCGCGTCCCACGGGCAAGCGGTCCCGGCGCGCCGGAGCCACTGCGCTGGCCGAGCCGGAGGAAGTCGAATCGACCGCCGAAGAACTCGGCGTCGAGGACAAGCCCGGCAAGAAGACGAAGGCCAAGAAGAAGAAGGTCAAGTCCGGGCCGTCGCGCAACCCCATCCTGTTCGTCTGGAACTACCTCAAGCAGGTCGTCGCCGAGCTGCGCAAGGTGATCTGGCCCAACCGCAAGCAGATGGTCAGCTACACCACCGTGGTTCTGCTGTTCCTGGCCTTCATGGTTGCCCTGATCGGTGGGGTCGACCTCGGCCTGGCCAAGCTTGTGCTGTGGGTGTTCGGCTAGCGAACGCTGACGTTTTAGAGAGGACTGACTACCGTGACAACCCCCGAAGGCGATACGCCCACGGGTGAGGCGCTCGTCGATGTGATCGACGAAGACGCTGCCACACCTGAGATCGAGGCGGCGCCTGACGCTGAGACGGCGGAAGCCGCCGGCGAGGCTGCCGAGGAGGAGCTCGATCCGGCCGCCGCGCTCAAAGCTGAGCTGCGCAGCAAGCCGGGCGACTGGTACGTCATCCACTCCTACGCCGGCTACGAGAACAAGGTGAAGGCCAACCTCGAGACTCGCGTGCAGAACCTGGACGTCGGCGACTACATCTTCCAGGTCGAGGTGCCCACCGAAGAAGTCACCGAGATCAAGAACGGCCAGCGCAAGCAGGTCAACCGCAAGGTACTGCCCGGCTACATCCTGGTGCGCATGGAACTGACCGACGATTCGTGGGCCGCCGTGCGCAACACCCCGGGTGTCACCGGCTTCGTCGGCGCGACGTCACGGCCGACCGCGCTGTCGCTCAACGATGTGGTGAAGTTCCTGCTGCCGCAGGGTGCGGCGAAGAAGCCCGGCAAGGCGGCGTCCACTGCTGCGGCCGCGTCCTCTGAGGCCACCCTGGAACGCCCGGAGATCCTGGTGGACTTCGAGGTGGGCGAGTCGGTCACCGTCATGGACGGCCCGTTCGCGACGCTGCCGGCCTCGATCAGCGAGGTCAACGCCGAGCAGCAGAAGCTCAAGGTGCTCGTGTCCATCTTCGGCCGCGAGACACCCGTCGAACTGACCTTCAACCAGGTCGCCAAGATCTGATCGCGTTCTGCGATCGCTAGAAAGGAAACAACCCCGAATGGCCCCGAAGAAAAAGGTCGCCGGGCTGATCAAGCTGCAGATCCAGGCCGGGCAGGCCAACCCCGCCCCGCCGGTCGGCCCTGCGCTCGGCCAGCATGGCGTCAACATCATGGAGTTCTGCAAGGCGTACAACGCCGCGACGGAAAACCAGCGCGGCAACGTCATCCCCGTGGAGATCACCGTCTACGAGGACCGCAGCTTCACTTTCGCGCTGAAGACCCCGCCCGCCGCTCGGTTGCTGCTGAAGGCTGCCGGTGTGCAGAAGGGCTCGGCCGAGCCGCACAAGACCAAGGTTGCGAAGGTCACCTGGGATCAGGTGCGCGAGATCGCCGAGACCAAGAAGGAAGATCTCAACGCCAACGACATCGACCAGGCTGCCAAGATCATCGCCGGCACCGCCCGGTCGATGGGCATCACTGTCGAGTAGCTTGCGGATCGACCAGACAGAAGTCGAATAATTCGTTTGGCGCCGCATGGGCGGCGTCGAGCCACGTGGCAGGGCTGGCATCGGCCCGCAGAGACCACGACCTCATCAATTAGGAGAACGAAATGAGCAAGACGAGCAAGGCCTACCGCGAAGCCGCGGAGAAGGTCGACAAGACCAAGCTGTACTCGCCGCTGGAAGCCGCGAAGCTGGCCAAGGAGACGTCGTCGAAGAAGCAGGACGCGACCGTCGAGGTGGCGATCCGGCTCGGTGTCGACCCCCGCAAGGCCGATCAGATGGTCCGCGGCACGGTCAACCTGCCCAACGGCACGGGTAAGACCGCGCGCGTAGCGGTGTTCGCAGTGGGGGAGAAGGCCGAGCAGGCCAAGGAAGCCGGTGCGGACATCGTCGGCAGTGACGATCTGATCGAGCTGATCCAGGGCGGCATGCTGGACTTCGACGCCGCGATCGCCACCCCGGATCAGATGGCCAAGGTCGGCCGCATCGCCCGCGTGCTGGGCCCGCGCGGCCTGATGCCGAACCCCAAGACCGGCACTGTCACCCCGGACGTGGCCAAGGCCGTCACCGACATCAAGGGCGGCAAGATCAACTTCCGCGTCGACAAGCAGGCCAACCTGCACTTCGTCATCGGTAAGGCGTCGTTCGACGAGAAGAAGCTGGCCGAGAACTACGGTGCTGCGCTCGACGAGATCCTGCGTGCCAAGCCGTCGTCGTCCAAGGGCCGCTACCTGAAGAAGATCACTGTCTCGACGACCACGGGCCCGGGCATCCCGGTCGACCCGGCCGTCACCCGGAACTTCACCGAAGAGGCGTAAAGCTATTCGACCGGTGGCCGTCTACTTCGGTAGGCGGCCATTTGTCGTTTCTAGGACGTGGTGGGGTCGATGGGCACCCTGATCGTGGCCAGCAGGGCACGGTGATCAGAGCCAGGAACCTTGATGGTGCGCACCGATTCGGCCGCGGCGTTGCGGGTGAGCACGTGGTCGATGGTGATGAGCGGTGGGACTCTCCTGTTGGATGGGAATGTCGGGGCGAACCCTGATCCGCTCTGTTCGACCGCGTCGCGGTAGCCGTTGGTGAGTAAGTCCCGGAACTGGCGCATGTCGGGGGTGCTGTTGTAGTCGCCGCCGATGATGACGGCGGCCGGCCCTGCTGTCTTCGCGAAGTTGTCCAATTGAGCCTTCGCGCTTGCCATTCCGCCGCGCCATTCGGCGACCGTATTCGTGTCGCCGGCGATAGGGGAGTAGACGTGCACGCTGGCGAGCAGCGGTGCGAAGCGCAGGCCGGGAATCTCTACCCGGGCTGCCGGGATACTCACCCAGCGGTGCCGTGGTTCGGACAGCACCGTGAGGGGATAACGACTCCACATCCCGATTCCGCCGGCACCTGGGGCGGGGAGTAGGTGTGAATAGGGAAATGCTGCGTCGACGCCGGCGTGATGCAGGCGTTGCACTTCCTCAGGTGTCAGCTCAGAGACCGTGATCACGTCGGCGTTCGCGTTGGCCAGCTTGACGAGAAAGTGAGGATCCGCTTGCCCGTAGCGGAGATTCGATGACAGCACCCGAATCTCTTGGTGGGCAACAACATCGGGTGCTCGCCCAAGGAAATACCACGAGATCTGGAGTGCAAGGCTGGCTGCCACAACCGCGACGGTGACCATCGATAATAGGAATCGGCGGCGTGATGCCGTCGCCACCAGGACCGCGAACGCAGCCAGCCATAAGTACGGTGATCCGACGGCCAGCATCAGACCCGGCATATTCGCAATCGGTTGGGTCCGCGCGATGAGGGCGAGGCTGGTGAGTGAGAGTGCCGCGGCTGCCAGCGTTGTCGACAGGGCGACGCGCGTTCTGGGAGACAAGCGTGGCGGCCCTTCCGGTCTGCCGTCAGTTGTCCGCACGCTACCAAGTTCGGCGGACCGGCTCATCCGTCGTTCAGCGGTTGCGGGATCGTCGGAATATGCACGGTCGCGAGAAGGGCCCGATGGTCAGAGCCGTCGACCGTAACTGCGGTCAATGATGTTGCTGTGGCTCGCCTGGTAAGTACGTGGTCGATCTCCAATGCCGGCGGCAGCCACGAGTCGGCTGGAAATGTGGGTACAAACCCGGCACCAGTCTGGTCGGTCGCATCGCGATAGCCATTGGACAACAGAGCGCGAAATTGCTGCATGTCAGACGTCGTGTTGAAATCGCCGGCGACAATCGCAGCCGCCTCACCGGCCACGTCGCTGAACCTGTCGAGGACTGCTTTGGCGTCTGCGATACTGACCTCCCAGCCATCGACAGTGTCTCTCTGCGATGCGACCGGTGAGAACACGTGGACGCTGGCGATGAGCGGCGGCACTTGGACGCCGGGTACCTGGACTCGTGCCGCGACCATCGTGAAGCTTCGGCGGGCTCCCGGCGACACCGCGTCCAGTGGATACCGGCTCCAGAGACCGATCCCCCCGGCCCCGGCTCCAGGAAATAGCACCGAATACGGGAATGCGGCGTCGATCCCGGCTTGTGAAAAGCCTTCGACGGCCTCGGGGGTCAGCTCTGAGACAGCGATGACATCAGCAGACTCTTTGGCCAGCTTGATGAACGCCGCAGGATCGGCCTGCCCCTTCCGGAGATTCGACGAGAGCACTCGAACGTCAGCGAATTGCGTCGTCGCGGGACGTGTGAAGGTGTAGCGGGGAATCTGGATCGCCGTGGTGATGGTCAACACGAGCACCGAAATGATTGTCAATGAGGTGCGACGCGCTATCGCCGACAGGATCAGGCCTACCAGCGCCATGACCGGGGCGTACGGCGACGCAGCTGCTACGACGACGCCGAAGAGGGTCGATATCGGGCGCAGCCGCGCGACAAGTGTCAGTGCCGCGAGCGCGAGGATGGCAACCGCGAGTGCCGTCGCGAGGACGGGCCGTTTGCCAGACATGCTGCTGGGCAGGCTACGTGCGCGCGGGACGAGTCATGATGCTCGGCACAATTCGAGGATCGGCGGCAGCAGGGCGGCGATTTGCCTACCGACGGTGGCAAAGACCTCCGGATCCTGTCCGATGGGATCGGCGATGTCGAACAACTCCTGTGGTGTGAGTTGTGGACGCAGGGCCGGGAGGTCCGCGATGCTCTTTGCGCCATGTACGGAAGCGAGTTGAGCGGCCTCGCTCATCGTGAACGTCCTGTGCAATTTCTGGGGCGCGATCGCCAACGCCGCGTCACGATGTGCCGTCGTCATCGTGATGATCAGATCGACGCCGGACACGGTCCTCGGCTTGAATTGGCGCGCGGCGAAGTCTGACGCATTACCACCGAGCGATTCCAGCACGGTGGCAGCGTCTCGATGAATCGGATGTGCGGTCACCGCGCGAATGCCCGCGCTGGAGGCCCTCAAGTTGGCGATCTGAGCTTGGTCTGCGTACGCGATGGCAAGCCGTTCTGCTGTGGGTGACCGGCAGATATTGCCGGTGCAGACAAACAGTATGTGCAGGACCTACTCCTTGCTATCCGGCATCGCACCGATAGCACAGCCTCGGACGAATCGGTGCGGTGCCGTTAGTACGCGCCGCTGCGCGCGAAAACCACTTGAGGCGTTTTGGCCATGATCCGGAAGTCCCACATCAACGACCAACTCCCTACGTACACAGAGTCGAGATGCTGGAGATCCGCATATGTCAGCTGGCTGCGTCCGCAGACCTGCCACAACCCGGTGATACCCGGCTTGACGTCCAGGCGCGCCAGGGCCGCACCGTCAATGCGGTCCGACTCCTCAGTCGGAAGGGGCCGCGGCCCCACCAACGACATCTCGCCGATGACGACGTTGATCAGCTGCGGAAGCTCGTCGAGGCTGGTCTTACGGATGAACGCACCGACCCGCGTCACCCTGGGATCGTTCGCCATCTTGAACAGCGGTCCATCAGACTCGTTGAGCGCGGCGACGGTATCGCGGCGCTGCCACGCGTCAGCTGTCATGGATCGGAACTTGAAGATTTGGAAAGGCTCCCCGGCCCGGCCCATTCGCTCCTGCCGGAAGAACACGGGTCCCCGGCTGTCCAGTTTGATGGCCAGCGCGACCAGCAGCATTGCCGGCGATAGCACCACGAGCGCCAAACTCGCCGCGACCACGTCGATAACGCGTTTAGTCGCGCGGGCACCCGGTCCCAACGACGCTGTAGGTAGGTGCATCAACGTGAGCCCGTGGAGCTCCTCAGCTTCACTGCGCCAGTTGTGCAATTCGAAGTAGCGCGGGATCTCCGATACCGGCACCCGGCCTTGCAGTCCCCGCAGCGCTTCGAGCACCGCCATGTCGCTCGCGTTGGGAAAGCCGACTATGACCCGGTCGATATTATGCGCTTCGCAAAGAGCGGGAAGATCAGCCAGACTGCCGAGCGCGTGCGCTCCCGCCGGCGCTTCGTCGTCGACGTGCCCGACGACGAACGTGTCCGGGCACCTGCGAAGTCTGGATGTCAATCGATCCGAGATCGGGCCGGTGCCCACCACCAGAATCCGAGTGACAGTCGGGTCAAACATCCGGACGACCAGTCGACGCCCTAATGGAACCAGGACGATGGCGGGCAGCACCATGGCCACCGCCGCAGTCAACGTCATTCGGCCGCCGCGCAAGAAGAAGGCGTCCACGGCGAGTGCAAGTAGTGCGGCCGTCGGCAGGCATCGCGCGATCACCGCAGGCCGCCACCACTCACTCGGTCGCAGCCGCGAGGCGGGCCGACGGTATAGCCCGTGCAGGTGCAATGCCACCGCCATCGCAAGCGTGGCGATTATGACGCTGCGAACACCGAGCGTGCCGGCTCGCTGAGCACTGATCTGACTGAGGACCACGGCACCGATTGATGCCGACGCGCTCAGGGTCACCAGATCGGCAATCTGCAGGAAGTACCGATGGCGCAGACCGACCTTTTGAGCCTGCTTGGTGTCATTGTCAGGCTGTTTCGGTATCGGCGCAGTTCGCCCGGCCTGATGCGCCGATGGATGTGGTGGCGTGATTTCAATCGTCATAGCAGTTCCCCCCGTATTTCACTTACCGCGTCACCAGCCGAAGCCGATCAGCCGGAGACCCGATCCGACAAAATCGGCTTCCGACAGGCAATTCCGTCCATCGACCACCAGGTCGCCGCGCATCACCCGACGAAGCCCGGCCGGGTCGATCGACCGGAACTCCGGCCATTCTGTCGTGACAACAACAGCGTCAACCCGGTCGGCTGCCTCGTAGGCATCACGTGTGATGCGGATGGCTGACAATTCGTCAGGCAACGACTTAACGACAGGATCGAATGCCGACACCACCGCTCCGGCAGCCAGTAGGCGACGGGCAATGTCCAGAGCTGGGGCATCACGCAGATCGTCGGTGCCGGGCTTGAACGTCAGACCGAGAAGCGCGATCCGACGGCCCTTGAGGACATGGAGCTCTCGCTGAAGCTTGCGGACGACACTCGCACGCTGCGACTTGTTGATACCGACCGTCGCTTGCAGCATTGATGGCGTATAGCCGTACTCCTGGCTGGTCGAAATCAGTGCCGCGACGTCCTTGCCGAAGCAGGAGCCGCCCCAGCCCACGCCAGGATTCAGGAAGGCACTGCCAATCCGGTGGTCGGCGCCAATCGCAGGCAACACCTGGCGGACGTCGGCGCCGAACAGTTCGCACATCTGTGCCATTTCGTTGGCGAAACTGATCTTGGTGGCCAGGAATGCATTCGCCGCATACTTGATCATCTCGGCGGACGCGAGGTCCGTCGTGATGAGTGCTGGCCGAAGAGTCCGGCGTCCACCCTCGAAAGACTGATCGAGCACTGGCGCGTATAGCTCGGCGACGTGGTTGACATCGGCGGCTGCGCCTCCAAGCACGATCCGGTCCGGGTACAGGAAGTCGTCCAGCGCGCACCCCTCGCGCAGGAACTCCGGATTGGACACGACATGGAACGAAAGTTCCCGGTCGTCACCGAGCGCGTCTTCCAGGATCGTGCGGGTCCAGTTGCCGGAACCAACCGGAACGGTCGACTTATTGACAATCACTACACCTGGGCGAAGGTACGGCGCCAACGACTGGATCGCGCCTTCCAGCTGCGAAAGGTCGGGAGCGCCCTCGGGCCCAGGGGGAGTTCCCACACAGAGGAACACGAAGTCGGCGTCGGACAGCGCGTCGGCTGGGCGATCAGTGAACTGGAGGCGCCCGGTCGACAGCGCGGCTTTGAGCATCTCCGGCAGGCCGGGCTCGACGAAGGGTGCTTGACCTTGGTTGAGCTGGCTCGTACGCAGCGAGTCGCTGTCAAGGCCGCAGACGGAGTGCCCCAGGAACGCCAAGCAGGTCGAGGTCACTGCACCCACGTAACCGGTACCGATCACAGCGACTTTGTGTCGGGGATGCTCCTGCGTTTCCTGAACCGAGTAGGACGCCGGTGCACCAGCGGTGAAATCACCGTGCATTTGGTCGCGGAACCAGGAAATGGTCTTCGTCAATCCATCCGTGACATCGACCTGTGGTTCCCAGTTCAATTCGGTTCGTGCCAGGGTGATGTCGGGTTGACGCTGGGACGGGTCGTCCCGCGGCCGGTCGTAGAACTCGATCGGCGAGTCGGACCCGGTAATCTCGCGGATGAGCTCAGCGAGCTCGAGCATGGTCAATTCGTGTGGGTTGCCGATGTTGACCGGACCGGCGAGGTCGGAGAACAAAAGCCGGATCGCGCCTTCGACGAGGTCGTCGACATAACAGACGGATCGGGTCTGGCTGCCGTCGCCGTGAACGGTCAACGGCACGCCGGCGAGCGCCTGGTTGACGAAAGCCGGAATAGCGCGACCGTCATCCGGACGCATGCGAGGCCCGTACGTATTGAAGATCCGCATGATTGCGGTATTGACGCCGTGTTTGGTCCGGTACGCGGTGGTGGCTGCCTCGGCAAAGCGTTTCGCTTCGTCATAACAAGAGCGTGGACCCACTGGATTGACGTTGCCCCAATAGCTTTCGGGCTGAGGGTGCACGTGCGGATCGCCGTACGTCTCCGACGTGGAGGCCAGCAGATAGCGGGCGCCCTTCTCCTTGGCCAAGCCGAGACTGTGAAGCGTTCCGAGTGAACCCGCCTTCAACGTCTGAATCGGGAGTTGCGCGTAGTCGATCGGCGACGCGGGGGATGCGAAGTGCAGGACGAAATCGACCGGTCCGGGGACTGAGATGAAGTCGCTGACGTCGACCTTCATCAGTCGGAAGCCGTCGCGGCCCTGCAGGTGAGCGACGTTCTCGGGTTTGCCGGTCAAGAAGTTGTCGAGGCAGATCACGTCAATGTCGTGCGCGAGGAGCGCCTCGGCCAAATGCGAGCCCACAAAGCCCGCACCACCCGTTAGTACCGCTCGCCGGCGCATAATGTCGCGTCTCCGATTCAGCGCTCAAGGCCGAGTATTGACGGCAGGTTCCGGCCGGCGATCGCCTCCTTCAGGCGCGCGCAACCAACTGGTATCGATCGTCGACCAGTACCACGACGCTTTTCGGACTCCGGTGTGGTCACGTAGATTTCCCCCGCCTTCAAGACCCTGCCAGTCCCCATCAAAATTCCGCTATCAGCTGGCCCTTCCTGGCGCCCTGACGTTATCACCGGGCGACGTTCCCGGCAACGTGAACAAACTTATTAGCCCGGCGCTACGGCTCCGGGTGAATCGGCAGACATTTTAGGCAAAGTTCGACTCACAGGTTCGAGGTGGGGGCCAACTAACCGGTCCACTGAGGCCGCAGGCGCGTGCCGGTTGAACGGCCCCGGTGATCCTCGAGCTCACGACTTGAGCGAGGCGCCGCACAAAGCCGATACGATCCCCCGGTGAAGGTAGAGGTGCGCGAGACGACAATCCCGGAAGTCCTAGTCGTGGACCACGAGGTCTTCGAGGATGAGCGCGGATTCTTCATGGAGGTGTACCGCTCGGATCAGTTCGCGGAATACGCGGATCTTGGTCTCCCAAGTAGTTTCGTGCAGCTCAACCACAGCCGTAGTGCTCGTCACGTGACCCGCGGCCTCCACTTCCAGTGGGAACCCCCGATGGGCAAATTGATGCGCGTGGTGCGTGGTGAGGCATTCCTGGTCGCTGTCGATATTCGCCCGGACTCGCCGACCCTTGGCCAGTACGCGAGCATCATCGCCAACGAACGCAACCGTCTGCAGCTGTGGGCACCCGCAAGCTTCGCGCGCGGGTTTTGTACGCTCTCCGAGGTGGCCGAAGTCGAGTACATGACGACAGGTACGTACAACGCCGCTGCCGAGTCAGGCATTCGGTGGAATGATCCAACGATCGGTATCGAGTGGCCGGTTGAGGAGCCGATTCTGTCTCACAAGGATTCCAAAGCGCAGTCACTTGCAGAGTGGCTGGAAAGGCCTGAGGCGCAAGCCTTTTCAACAGGGGGATAGGTTCGATGAGGATATTCATCGCGGGGGGCGCCGGATATATCGGTACCGTGTTGGCACCCCGCTTGGCTGCCCGTGGCTACGATGTGACCGTCGCCGATTTGGCCTGGTTCGGTAACCACCTGCCTCCGGAAATCCCGGTCATTCACCAGGATGTCATGTCCATTTCGGAAGATGACCTCGCAGGAATTGACGTGGTCATATTCCTGGCCGGCTTGTCGAACGATCCTATGGCCGAGTTCAGTCCTGTCCTCAATTACGTACACAACGCAGCGGCTCCGGCAAACCTGGCCTACCTCGCCAAACGTGCGGGTGTGCGGCGGTTCGTTTTCGCGTCGTCTTGTTCGGTTTACGGATTTACTGAGGACGAGCTGTGGGACGAGGATTCACCGACCGTCACCGCGCATCCATATGGAATCAGCAAGTTGCAGGCCGAAGCAGGCGTTCGACATCTGCAGGACAGCTCATTCAGCGTCATCATCCTGCGAAAAGGGACGGTGTGCGGCTATAGCCCTCGCATGAGATTGGACTTGGTCATCAACACGATGTTCAAGACCGCTTTGCAGGACGGCAACATCACCGTCAACAACCCGTCTATCTGGCGACCGATTTTATCTATCCAGGATGCAACTGCTGGGTATATTCGCGCAGTCGAAGCCAGTCCCTCGGTAAGTGGAACATTCAATATTGCGTCGGAGAACACAACGCTGGGTGCGCTCGCCGACCAGATCGAGGCGACGCTCAGGCGAGAGCTCGACTTGGAGCCTGAGTTGCGGATTCTCGAGAAGGCGGACTTCCGCAACTACAAGGTTTCCGTGGATCGCGCTCGGGTGCAGCTCGGATTCAAACCCGCCTATGGCATAGACCGCATCGTCGAGGATCTTATTCGGCACCGAAATGAATTCGCCGATATGGACAATCCCGCCTACTACAACATCGCCACATTCCGGAACATCATGAGCGGCGAAACCGCCGCGCAAGGCCACACGGCCCTGAGCCCGGTGGACTAGCCGTGGCCGCGGTGATGGTGTTAGGCGCCACCGGTCAGCTCGGCGCCGATGTGGTGGATGCTTTCGGTTCCGCCCGATCCGAGGTGATTGGTCTGGGGCATCGTGAAGTGGACGTGACGGATTTCGCGTCTGTTTCGGCAGTCGTAGGAGCGGCGCGCCCAGCACTCGTTGTTAACACCACCGCCTTCCATAACCTCGAGCTCTGTGAGGAGGATCAGACCTCTGCGTTTGCGGTCAATGCGATTGGAGCCCGCAATGTGGCGATGGCGGCCCATGCCACTGGGGCAGCCCTTATTCACATCAGCACGGATTATGTCTTCGACGGCTTAAAGCAATCTCCCTACGATGAGGGCGATTTGCCTGGACCGCTCAATGTTTACGGGGCTTCGAAACTCGCGGGCGAGCAACTGGTTCGCGCGGCTTGTCCTCGGTCCTTCGTCGTGCGTACGTCCGGCCTCTACGGGCCTCGCCCGTGCCGGGCCAAAGGTGGCTTGAACTTTCCCTTGTTGATGCTCAAGCTTGCGAGGGAAAAGGGTGAGCTGACAGTGGTGACTGACGAAGTTGTTTGTCCGACTTATACTCCGGACCTGGCTCGGCAACTTGTCGCTTTGTCGAACACGGAAGCTTACGGCACCGTTCATGCTACCGGTGTGGGCGAAGTATCCTGGCACGGATTCGCCACAGAGATTCTTCGGCTCAGTGGCCTTACGAATGTGCCGGTCCACGAGGCCACATCTGCAACCATGGTGCGAAAAGTAAAGCGCCCTTCATATTCGATTCTCGCGCACCGCCGGTTGCAGCAGTTGGACATCGTGGCGATGCGGCCATGGGAGGAAGCTTTAACCGACTACGTCCGACTACTCGGTCAGCTCTAAAACGAGTCCGAGTAGTCCGGCGCTTCACCGATCACCCAGCGGAAGTACCGCTCGTGATCACGCCCAACCTTGTCCCACGAGTAATACTGGGTGATCCGTTCTCTGCAAGCTATCGCAGCTTCTGGCCGAAGGGTGTCGGCATCGCGGTCGGCTCGTTCAAGCGCAGCCAAGAGCGACCCCGGCTCTTTCGTCCACAACAAACCATTGCCAGCCAGAACTTCTCGGTTGAAACGTACATCGTGAGCTAGCACGAGATTGCCACAGCCCATCGCCTTGAGGAGCGACGGATTCGTACCGCCGACTTCATGGCCATGGAGATATGCCTTCGCCCCAAGGTGTAGAGCCTCGATGTGACCATCGGTGTAGACAGGCCCGAGGAAACGAATGCGGGGGTCCTTTGTCTTATGAAGCTCTTTGAGGTACTCGCTCTCGTAGTTCGCGCCGCCGGCGACAAGCAGTGGCTCCTTCACTGATGAACGCTCGAACTCGCGCAAGATTATGTCGATGTTGTTCTCGGGCTCCATGCGACACGCAACCAAGTAGTATGAACCCGGCTCAACGCCGTACTCCGCGAGTATCGCGCGATGCCGCGAATCATCCTCGACTTCAAGGGTATTGCCGCCGTTGGTCAGGAACGCGCTAGGTGTTCCCCACTCCTCGATGTAGAACTTCTGGAGCTCCTTGGCGTCAGACACGAGGTGCTTGGTGATGTGTCGAGCGAGCCAATAGTTGGCTATCAGATACGCCCGAGCAATGCGGCCCCATTTGCGTCGCTTCCAGTCGAGGCCGTCGGTGTTGATGACAATGCGCCGACGTAGCAAGAAATGAGGGATGTATGCCCACACCGTCCGGCACGCGAGCACGTAGTACACGTCGTGTCGGCGAGTGAACAAGGCATGGAGGCTGCACAACAGCTCATGCAAGACCGTCTCAGTGAATTTGCCGTAAACCGTTGGCAGCCGGACGAGTTGAACCCCGTGGAATTGGTCGCCCACTTCCGGAGCTGTGTACTTCGGCATGCAGTACAACCTCACCTCGTGACCTGAATCCACGAGCCTAGGCCCCAACTCAGTCACCAATGTGTCGAAACCGCTCCAGGCTGCTGGAACACCACGTGCCCCGAATATCGATATTTTCATTGCTGGTAATGGTAACGGCCTATCCCGCATCTTTGCGAGGGATCAGTGCGACAAGCGATCTCAGCTTCGCCCGCGCACCGCGCAAACGTCATCACCCCCGAAAGGTCCAGCTACTGGCCCTCAAACGCCGGATCGGCGCCATGCTCGCTGTAGAAAGCAGGCAGCGTGCTTTTGCCGCCCTGCGCGGCGCCACGGTCCGATCTACGTCAACGCCCCCGGTCGACAAACACGATGCATGATCACACAGGTGGTCTTGGACACCCGACCGTGTGCAAATCCCGCGCTGCCGGCTCTGGAAGCAGCCATGTTGCGGTTGGGGCGGTGCCGAAGCGGGCTGATGCGTTCAACTCATGCGCGAGTATCCCGGCTGAATTCCGGGGGCGGCAGCACCCGGAGACTGCAGATCTCCGACT
This sequence comes from Mycobacterium sp. ELW1, assembly GCF_008329905.1. Lineage (NCBI taxonomy): Bacteria > Bacillati > Actinomycetota > Actinomycetes > Mycobacteriales > Mycobacteriaceae > Mycobacterium > Mycobacterium sp. ELW1. The sequence goes on from NZ_CP032155.1 coordinate 1,058,071, forward strand.
ACATATTGGTGGGCCAGCGTTGTGAGCTCGAGCAGCCGTGACCGACGCGGTCCAAAAAGTATTGCCTTGACGAGCGCCTTTGTGAACGACACAGCCGCTAATCGCCCCGCGATAACGCGGTAGCGAAGTGAGAGCTTCGGCGATCGTGTGAGCGCCAACTGAAGCTTCAAAACATCGAGCGAGCCGACGCCGGCGGCAAAATTCGATTCACTAGTTGTTCCGTAGGTGTGCACCCGGACGGAAAGGGGCTTATCGATCCAAGCAGCGGCACCGTGCTCAAGTAATGCTAGGCAGAAGCCCACGTCCAACAACTGCGGTAGCTCGTGCGAGAAGCCTCCGACGCTTTCTCCGGCGTCCCGGTTGAACATGATGGCGGTCGGCTCGCCGAAGAGGTTTCGTCGCGCTCCGTCACGAATGAACCTCTCAAGGAGTACGACGCCGTCGGTGCATTCAGACAATGGTTCCAGTGGTCCATGGAGCTCACTGGAGTCGCGAAGGAAGGTCTCAACAGTCGAGTCGACTGTGCGCCGTGAGAACGCCAGCATCGCCTGAGGAAACGACTCGAGAGCGGAAACCATCAGCGAGATTGCACCAGGAAGAAGATAGTCATCAGCATGTACGAACTTGACATACTTGCCACGAGCCAGACGAATACACCGGTTGTGGTTGCCAACTAATCCGAGGTTGTGGTCATTCGTGAGTACGTGAATACTATCCGAGTATTTACGGCAAATTGTGACAGTATCATCAGTTGAACAGTCGTCAATCACAAGGACTTCGACGTTGTCGTAGTCCTGCGAGGAAATGCTGCGAAGACAGCGCTCGACGGTCGCCTCGCTGTTGTATGTGGGAACGCATACCGTAACAAGGGGTGGCGGTGGCGCAGTCACTATCGGACCTTCCATCTCTCACGTCGAGCTGTGACAGCGCTCTTGATACCATCTTTGACGAATCGCGCAGTATCAAAGAGCTCGCTGTTGAGCGAAGCGGGCTTCCAATGTCCAGCGCCTGGCGGGCGGCCGACATCTGAAAATGTCCGCCATTCGTGAAAGTCAGACTCAAAGTTGTCTGCCGGAAATGGCATTACACTTAACTCCGGGGTGGCGGCACAGGCGTATGGAAAGGATAGTTGGTCTCGCCGCGAATAACGGAGTACCTGTTCCCACCAAATTGTGTTGAACCTCTCGACGGCCGCATTATTACGCCGTATCAGAATGGCCGTCCAATAAACTGGCTGCGCAAACAGATTCGGCATTGTTCGCGAATAGGTTCTTTTCTGCTCCCTCACTCGTCGGGGATCATCGAAGCGGCCATGGAGGATCGCTTCAAACTCCTCCGAGAGCGACTGGTGGTAGCTGTGTAGAGGCAGGGCGACGTCCACACCTGCAGGGAGAAACCTCTCGACAAGTTCCTCCACGGCGACCTTCAGCCGGACGCGATTATCAATCCAGACCGTCACGTCGTATGTCGAAAGGGCGGGATGCCCAAGGATCTTGATAGCTCGTGCGCTCCTGATCGGATCCCCTGGGACGCGCTCTTTATCTTGAATGTGCGTCCATGGTGAAGTGGGTGATGGAGTCTGTCCGACGACTGGAGCTGCCGCCACCGAGGCGTCTTCGAACCGGTAATAATCGATATTGCCCGCAGGATAATCTAGGCTATCTTGATCAGGTAATATTGCCGTGGGCGTCTCGTATCCCCCGATTGTTGCAGTATAAAGCGCGATGTCAGCCACGTTTTCTTCCTACGCTACCTAGATCGTCGAACTCTCGTTTCAGTTCTACTTGCTCTGCCCCATTGAATCCTTCATATGAACCGCGGTGAATTGCCAGTGTGCGGCCCCCTTGTGATCCGGCGAAGCCCGCAAACCTCACCTAACTCGAACCTGCCGTACGAGCCCGCGCAGTCCACGAGACAGTAGCTGCTTGATCATGGCAAAGTCACCGGGTCTGAACCTATAGAAGTCACCAATCGAGGTGCCGCATTTTTTGATCGACCACGCAATTCCTATGTTACTTGAAATTAAGTTTCCGACTAAGGTCGCAGTTGCCGCACCCATTGCACCAAATCTTGGGGCCAACAGCAAAACTAATGCGATGTTGACAACGCATGCCACAAGCAGGGCTGAACTCCGCAGGTGCGGGTGCCCAGACGATGAGAGTGCCACCCCCGCGAGTGATCCTGGATTTCCTAGACAGACGGCAGTCAAAAGTATGAAAAGTACCGGAATCGATGCCGAGAAATCCCGGCCGAATAATAAGGGTACAAGTATCGGCGATACTACTCCGACCGCCAGGCAGAGAATTAAAACAATTATCGTTGAAACTCGCGAGAGATCGCCCACTTCCGCCGGTCGTACACCTCGATCGCTGAGGTGGGTAAACGCAGTTTCTCGGAGCGCGGAGTTGACCATGAGCGGCAATTCACTTATCGACACAGCAACGGCGTATAGACCGAGTTCGAAGGCGCCAGCTAAAGGCGACATGAGCACCTGATCGATGCGCATCAGAAGTATTCCAGATATCGTGCCTACCCATATCCCGGCTCCGAACCGCAATACTTGCCTATTCGTTACGACCTCGAGTGTTGCGGCAGGCGGTTGTGTTGTCAAGAGCGGTATATAGATGATCGCGCCAGTCAAGGTCGAAGTGATTGTCACGATTGCCGCTGCTACGAGCCCGAGTTCTCCAATTGAGAAAAGCACAGTTAGAGGGATCAACTTCGTCGCCGCGGTGATTATGCGCTCGACTGTTATCGCGGTCCATCTGTTCTGTGCAGCTGCTACGGCACGTACTATGGACAAAAGAAGAGAGGGAATAATCAGAGCAGCAGACACCATAATAAGGCGACGAACGGTGGGATTGTCACCGCTGATCCAGGGCGACACTATGACGAGGATCGCGGTCGCGATCGCCGCGGGAACCAAGGTCAGCACCATACCGCGTTTAGCGATCATCTTGGTCCTGCTGCGGTCTTGAGCGATAAAAAAGGTCACAGCCTCGGGTAGCCCGATCGTTGCTACTGTGACGGTCAGAGCGAGCGGAGTGGTGGCTGCTGCTAGTTGACCCCGCCCCTCGACGCTGAGGGCATGAGCAAGGATCGGTCCCGTAGCGAATGACGCCGCTGGCGTGAAGATTCCGCCGATCAGGTTGATCGCGGCATGTCGTGCAAGACCAGAACCCCGGTAACCGTTCTCGTCTGAGTCCGATGACGGTCCGTTCACGGGACGTTACAACTTCGATAAAGGTTTCGGTTCAGCCGTTCGGCTGCAATCTGGTCTACGGAAAAGGTCGTCTCGAAAGGTCGGCGCGCCAGCATATAAGTGCCGCGGGCGATCCGAACTGCGGTTGACATGCATTCGGCAGCGGGGGTCAGTTCACTTACGAGCGGCTTTGACCGAGGGCTGGTCACGGCAGGTCGACCTAAGCTCTTCGGATGAATGCACTGCCGGACTTGTCGGGCATCAGAACCACTCGCTCACCAGCCTCCTTGCAGAACTCGTCGATGGCTTGCTTGGCGCCAGGCCAATGGCCGCTCGAATAGTCGTGCAGCATAAGTAGCCCGCCTGGGCTCAGGCGTGGGTAAAAGAAATCCAAGCCGGCCTTCATTGGGTCGTAGAGGTCGCAGTCCAAGCTCACCGCGCAATATCGCGCTGAGTCGTGCTCCGCGGCCAACGACTGAGGGAACCAGCCCGGGTAGAAGCGGCACACCCTGCTCGGCTCGCCGATCACTTGGCGCACATGATCGATTGAAGTATCGGAGAAATCGCGGTCCTTATCGGCGTCCACCCCGGTCAGGTCCCGTTTGTCGAATCCTTCGAATGTGTCGAAGAGATCGACGTTGCGGCCATGCAGGTCACCGAAGTGTGCCAGCACAGCGGCCGTATTACCCCGCCAAACGCCAAGCTCGGCCAAGTCGCCTTCAACGTTGTCGTCGAAGATCTGTTTGAGGTTCAACACCAGTGACCAGAACCGTGGCCAGTCCCCGCCGTTGTTAGCGCGGTTAGTGGAGAGGAACCGTCTGTGCAGATCCTTGAACTCTATTGGGTGCTGCCCAAATACTGCTTGGGAATCGGGTTGATATGCCAGGTAGAGGTTCGCTGCGTTGGACATCCCGAGTCGGAAGGGCGCTCTTTGCAGGTTGTGCTTGGCCAGCGATTTCTGTTCTGCTGCTTTCTTGACAAGCAGCCTCTTCCGTTCGGCTGCTGGTGCCCGCATCCATCGACTGATTCGGCTCACGCCGATCCCCCTCTCGGTTGCTTTCCCAGAATCCGCAGGGTAGCGCAAGGAACTCTCCTTGGGAGGCGTCAGATGGCTTGTGTAGAGCGTCTAAGGTCCCTACGGACGGTCGACACCGACCGATCCGGTCTGCCAACAATGTATCTATGTGGACGTCAAGGTCGGCCAGGGCGTCCATGGGTCCGCAACAACGCCGCCGCAAATCCCCTCCAGCACGGTTGCTCTACGCGCGCTCGGCGCAGTAGGACGACAAGCAGCGGTCTGGCAGTGACACGTCCGTGATAGTCCGGTAGTTAGGCCACAAAAGCCAGATAACGGCCCCCATCTGCCCACACAACGACATTAGTGTTGAATGAACGGTCGCACAGTCGCGTCAGCGGAGCGAACACCACGCAAGGGCCTACCAGCTGGCCGGTGATCACTGGGCACAATTGCTGATGGCGGTGATCCAACTGGCAAAAGCTCGGCTTTGAGGAGAGACTGACCTAGAGTCGGATAACTGCCGCCAGATCCAACTGTTTGAGACCGCAAGCAAGTTCTGCTTGCGCGACCCGACACGACGAAGGTGTGGCGACAGGAGAGAGCAGCCAGTACAAGACTTGAAAGGCGGACTCATAGCCAACTATCTCGCGTCGGAGAAGTCGAACACACCCGTGTCTGTGATATTCGTTGGTTACAACAGCGAAGCCGCATTCGCAAAGTACCTCCCTGATTTCGCCAGTTCATCACCTGCGAATTTTCAGATGATCCTTGTCGATAATGGTTCGATGGACCGGACCGTGACCAAATTTCGAGAAATATTCCCTCACGGCGACGTAATTGAGACCGGAGAAAATCTAGGTTTCGCAAAAGCTGTCAACATCGGTGCCGGCAAGGCAACGGGGGACTGGCTCCTGCTTCTTAACCCTGACGCAGCAGCGAAGGGAACAGATATCGTCGCACTCCACGAATCGGTAGTGGGACGCAGTGAATGCGCAGTAGTGGGGCCGCTTTTCAAGAGCGGGGGAAAAGTCATCCCCGCGGGGCGGTTTCCGACCGCTTGGAGGATGTTCCTTCACGCGACCGCGCTATCGGTATTCGCGCCAGTCGGTGGTCTATTAGAAGGCCATTATATCCGGGTAAAAGCAATCGGGCGCGGTCTGCGCCCCGTGGATTGGGTTACGGGTGGGTGTTTGCTGGTTAGACGGGATGCATGGACGACTGTTGGTGGACTCACGGAACGATGGTTTATGTACGGCGAGGATCTTGATTTTTGCTATCAAGTGAAGCGTTATGGTTACGAAGTTCTTTTAAATCAAGACGTCACAATTTTCCATGAGGTTGGCCAGTCGTCGTCAGGCATCGACGGAAAGATTTCCGTGGTCTGGCTGAAGAATTTGTTCGATTTCTATTCTTCGCAAATCGTAACGAATTCTGTTGGAAGGCTTGCCTGGAAGTCGGTCGTGAGCCTGGGGTTCTTCGGACGAAGTGCGTTGTTCGCTTTCCTTGCACGTATGCGGAGGGACGGCCGTTTGGCATGCGAAGCGAAGAGATTCCGTATTTACGCGGCCGCAATCCGCCCTGGTCCTGCAGACTTTAAGCGCGCAAGGTAACTATCGAAGAAGTGAAGGGCGGAGGGGGGTTGGTCCGTGATACTGATTTTCGTGACATTGGCTTCGCTAGTCATTGCGCTGGCTTCGGCTAACCATCGATGGCAGCCATACGCGCTGTCGGGCGCCTTCTTCGTGCGGATAGCGGTCCCCTCTGAAGTGGGTAATATAAGCGTTTCTGGCGCACTTCCTTCGTTGCATGTTTCAACGGTTCTCATCCTGTTTTATTGCGTGGTTTGGCCACTGGCAACGCGACGAAAAGAGGCCAGCACCCCGGGTCCTGCGCCCATACCCGTCTTGTGTCACGTGATTATCGGCACAGTCGCCGCCGGCTCAGTCATAATGAGTGGCTCGCTCGCCTCAATGGGTTTCGTCGCAGGTCTTACGCTGAATCAGATTGTCGCCCCGTACTTATTCTGTGTACTTGTCTATAATGCATCACGCCGGCACATCTCGTTGTACGAGCATGCTGGGCGCCTATTTGCCCTAATCTGTGTTCTCGAAGCCGTAATTGCGCTGGCAGTGCACTTACAGCTCGTACCCCAGCCGTACCTGTCGACGTTTTCATCACTTAATTCATGGTCCAGCTTGGTGGGCAGAGAACGAGGGACGCTGGAGCATCCACTAGCCCTCGGCCTATTCCTCGTCGCCGGTATTCCGATGGCGGTATATTTCAGGTCACGAATTATGGCGTACGTTGCCATACTCCTGATGGTATTAGGAATCAGTTTCACCCAGTCGCGAATCGCGATGCTGGGCGCGGTGGCTGGAATTGTTTATCTCATGTTAATTGGTTCAAAGTCGATTCGTCAACGGATCACCTTGCTTATTGTGGCTTTCGCGGGTTATACGGCTCTCGACTCGGCAGGAGCTTTTGATGGCATACGCGACCGAATTAAATTTGACGACGGCTCTTCGCGAGGGCGAATTCTTGCATTCAATCAATTTGTCGACAATTGGCGTCAGTTCCAGTTCGCGGGCGTTGGAATGGAACTCAACAAAGAATATTTTCGAACACACGGGATTCGGTCGAGTGGCGAGTCTGCTGCAATCGGTTACGCCGTCGGCATAGGGATACCGCTGACTCTGCTCTATTTTGCGGCAATCGTCTGGTTGATCGGGCGTGCGGTTAAGCAGGCGAACCGTATAACTCCGCCGCCGCGGCCTCAGCGATCATTGTTCTCGTGTCCATTCAGTTGTATTCCTCGGTGACAACGGAATCAGCAGCTGGAATGATTCTCTGGACGACTATAGGTATTGCCCTCGCGGCACCTTCGGTCGCAGGCGGGGAAAAACGCGCAGCGCGATATGAACCTGTCCGGCGAACGCCGCGGGCTTCGCATGGCATGGTCGGTCCGTTTGTCCACCGGTGAAGAGTCCGATCGAACCGGCTGCGTTGAGGAACTAAGGTTCCTCGCATAGACACTGTGAGCCTTGATCGTACGAATCAACCAGAGGTGAAGGTGTCGCTTGCTGGCGCGACCCGCGCTCGGGATTGGAGGCCGGCGTGGCTTTTGAGTCTCGCTTAGGCTAATCATGGGTCGATTTGGATTGCCGATTGGTGATCTGCCTTTATTCCGCGGTCGCGGAAGGTGCGCACGGACCGCGGCGGGGTAGCAATGCAGGTCGTCCGTCGGGATGGAAGGTCAGTAATCAATCCTGGGGCAGTGGGCTCGACAGACCCGGGTGGGCACCGAATGGATTTCCAGTGGTCCCGAGCCATACCGCGGTTGACGGAGACTTCGACGCGCCGCGTGTCAGTAGATTCCTCGCCGCGGCGTCGCGCTGGTTGTGAAGCATAACGTGCTGGGCGGGGATGCGGAGCTGCTGCTGCCATGGTGGCTGACGGTACGCCCCCGGTCTGTGAATGCAGCCTCTTATTAGGTGCCCTTGCGATATCGGCGACTGCTCCGCAAAATCCGTAGCTGATTGTGGCATGCGAGGCACGCCACGTCGCCAGATCGTCTAGACTTCGAGTCGCTCGAGTCGACCGCGGTGCTGACGAATCGACGGCGGGGCACGGGGTTCGAATGTCTGTCAGGGGGAACTGTTGAGCAAGTACATAGCTCGTAGTGCCGGAGTGCTCATTGGGGTGCTGTTGTTCTTAGGAGCGCTGGGATCTGGGTCGGCCAGCGCGGATAATGAATGGGCCGGGAAGACATACGAGAAAGCGCAGCAAAGCCTGAGCGGTGATGGCTGGAAAGTAGAGATCGCGACACGGCAAGGCGAATACCTGCCGCTCGACAAGTGCATTGTCACCGGGTCGCGCAGAGCCCCCTTCCGGGATTCCAGCGGGAAGAGGGCTGGAAAAGTGCAACTCCTCGATCTGAACTGCAACGATACGTCCGCCTCGGACGGCCATCCAGGTAACTCAGTCGCGTCGCCGGAAGGAAAAGCCGCAGCGGTGCTGCGAAGTAAAGCAATTGGCATTAGTAAGGATTATGCATCAGCAGTCGCGGAGGGGAAGGCGCCAGCTTGTGCATCCGAGTCCTATGTTTATAGGTGCAAAGAGCTCTGCACTTTAACCGGTGCATGCTCTGAAGAGCTGCTTTCGTACTTGGGACTCTAAGGCGGCAGCGAGCCCTTATTAAGGCGTTAAGGGGTGCGTCCCAAAGCCGGCCTGGTATTCGTGGCTAGAGCGGTAAATAATTTTCAGCGAGGCATTGCAGAGAGCAGCTCGCTCGTTGGACTGTCATTTCAGCGCAAATAAAGTATGGCGAAATTTGTCTTCAGTACTTATCATTGGTGCAGGCATGTGGTCTGTGCAGCTATGACCTCCGGCGTTCAGCCGTGCCGCAGGCTGGCAGCAGACGGATTAACTCCGGAGCTACGAACAATGAGAGTGAGATACATTGAACGAGGATACGCGTCAAGAAATTGCTGAGTTCCCAACAAAGAATTAGAAATATGTCGATCTCAATTAAGCGAACCATCAAGACGGCTATTCGGGCTATCGGATACGATGTTAACAGACTGCCTGCTGATTCGGTTCCTGCGCTCGATCTGAATCGTCTTTCCGGGAATGGCCGCCTCGTCGCCGGACCATTTCTCGGCGAATTCGGTTGGGAATTAATGCAGTGGCAGGGTTACGCTCGGCAACTTGCGAAGTTTTATAAGGAAACGATAGTTTACGGTCGGGCCTCATCTGCTTATTTCTATCGGGACTTTGCATCAGAGTACAGAATAGTGGAGTGTGACTCCTGGGACACGGCTGGATACGAGCTCCACAATTTCGATTATGACGAATGGGCGCTTGCCCGCGGTTGCGACGATTTATTATTGGCCGACAATCGGTGCTACCAGTTGCCAAACTATTTCGGTCAAGCCTTCATTCCTTTTGGTGAGTACAAGAAAGCTAACGCCTACGATGTAGTGCTACACGCGAGAAATGTTCCGATGATGCCTGGCAACTCCGAGAAGCATCTACGAAACTGGTCCAAAAGCCGGTGGGTCGACCTATGTCGGAGGCTTGATGGTCTTCGAGTTGCGGCGGTGGGCATTCCTGAACTTTCGTACTGTCCTGGGAATGTGACCGACTTACGGGGAATCGAAACTGAAGATCTGTGTTCTGTATTGGCGAGCTCCAAGATATGCGTCGGCCCTTCATCTGGGTTGATGCATCTTGCGACGTTATGTCGGACGCCTCAGTTAATTTGGACATCCGATGAATACAAGTTCGGTTTTGGAGGAACCGCATATCGCTACGTTCGAAGTTGGAATCCATTTGCCACCCCCGTCAAGGCGCTGACTCAAATGGGTATTAATCCCACGGTTGAATACGTCCATGCTGAGTTGGAAGCCTTTCTTTCCGAATTACCGCAAAAAGATTTGCGACAATCAAAGTGAGCGGACTACCGATCGATCCGGTCGAAGCGGCCGGTTAGGTGCGATCACTAGGATTTGCCGCTCACGCGGTTTCGCCTACCAAACGACCAGCGGCGGGGCGCAGAGCTTTCCCGCCGCGACTCTGCGCGAGTAGAGCACCCGCCTCAAGTGGGCTGCTTGCCGGGTCGAACTCGAGAAGGTCATGTTGCTGGGCTACACGCCCGCTTGGGACGATAGTTGCGGGTCCGGTTGCGTTCGCGCGCGATGATACATTCAACATTCGTGTGACGGGCTAAGGCGTGCGCGAGCTGCTTGCGCTTCGACGAGTGCCTCGAAGGAACTCGACCGGGTTGGGCGTGAGGAGAAGGCCCTCTCGAGCGCATTGTCACCGCTGGCCCAACCGCGGCGAAGAATGCTCGGCGTGGATGTCGCAAGGAACGCGGCGCCCGCCACTTGTGCGATACCAGCCACATCCATGGTCTGCTGGCATAATGGGTGAATATGCCAAACGATATACCCCGTCGCGGCGTGCTGGGCCTAGGCGTCGGTGCAGCCCTCGGCGGCGCAGGAGTTATCGCGATTAATTCCCTCGCGCCGCGCGTCGAAGCGGCGTCAGGCGAATCGCCGGGCGAGTCGGAGCCCGATGCCACCAAGCTGGAAAAGGACAATCGTGGCGTAATTTACGGTCGAAATGGATTCCCTGGTCCACTGAGTGTGTCCAATGATTCCAATTGGTCGGTCACGGACCTGCCTCACCCGCTGGGCGACTTCACTGCGGGATTGGGCAGCAGATTCGTCAACCCGGATCCGTCTGATGGAGCGTCAGGCGGCGTTTTCAACACGGGTGTGATCACACAAGTCGAGGGTGCTGCCGGAGAGCAGCCTGAAGGCAAGCTCTTTCTTGACTCCCTGCTGGTGCGACTCGGCCTCAGGAGCTACAACGACTCCGCCGCTACAGCTTTCGCGGGGGCTACCGGCGTCGAAATGAACTTGGCGGTTGATGGTGACGACAACAGTGTCCAACACCTGACAGGCTATTACGTGGTCCCGATTCTTGGACAGGTCAACCGTGGTGGGACATCGGGCCGTATTGAGACCCTGCAGATGGTCCGGACCGATAGCATCCAAGGCGCCCTCAACGCGACGGGCCTGCACATCGAGAGTCTCGTCGGAATCTATGCAGGCCGGCCTCTTAAAGACACCTCGAATCCGAACCTGACCGTCGGCAGCCAGTACTCATTGGTGTCCGAGCCGGGCACATTGATCTACACCGACGCCGCAGAGGATTCGGCGTGGCTGGGCATACAAGACAAGCGCAATCCCGCGAACACTGTATGGCTCAGGATCGCCGAGTCCGGAAACTTAGAGTTCTGTAGCAAAGATGGAACGGTCATCGCGGCTTTGACCGCCGCGGGTGAGCTGACGGTCACTTCGATGGTGGCTCAGAATATCGTCGCTACCGCCGAAACTTGGCGAACCGTGACTTCGCCGCCAGAGTCTGGATCTACCTATCAAAACACCACTGGTGCTGGGCTGGAGATGTCGGCCAACTACACGCCCGGTAGCGGCGCGGGCAACATCACGGTCGACCTCAGCGCTGACGGTACGGGCTGGCGAACATGGCTGACCCAGGCGTTCGGAGATGGTGGTACCGCAGGTCAGGCCATTTTTCGTTGTCCTGCCAACTGGTATTACCGGATCACCCTCAGCGGCGAGGGCGCCAGCCTCGGCGCCTTGAATGCGCTCGGGTAGCAGGGTGCGTGCCGGGCTGGGGGAGCGGCCGCCTACAACTCGAACGTTCTAACCGTGGTTGCCCCCACCACGAGTGGATCCTGTGGGCTCGAAAATGGTGATGAGGCAAGCGCTTCGCTTTGACTTTGATGCCGCTGTGGCGGTGAGCAAAGGGCACCATTCGTTCCGCGTATGCGAGATATGTCGGTCCGTTGAGATCGCGAAGACGGGTGTGTAACGACAGGTTATCGTTAGCACGTCGTCCACTCGGGCGGGGAGAGCAGGGGGCTCACGATGTCAGATGCTGATCGACCTGGCGAAACGCACGCCGGGTCAACGATGGCCGCGGACGCGGCTCTGCTCGAATCCTTCGACGAGGGCATGCGGGCACATCTCTTGGTCGCCGAAGACGTACGAATCGGACTCGCAAAGCCCTTTAGAGAGATGCTCAAAGCCTGGGAAGCCGCCATTCGCGGTGGTGGCAAGATTTTGTTCTTCGGCAATGGAGGCAGTGCAGGTGATGCCCAGCACCTCGCGACGGAACTAACCGTCAGATTTCATGCCGATCGTCCTGCCATCGCGGCTCTCGCGCTGACGACCGATTCGAGTACCTTGACTGCCGCGGGCAACGATATCGGTTTTGATGCGATCTTCTCCCGGCAGATTGAGGCGATCGGCCGACCCGGCGACCTTGCGCTCGGTATCTCAACATCCGGCAAAAGCCCCAATGTTCTGCGGGCGTTGAGGACTGCCCGCGAGGGGGGGCTCGTCGCGGCCGGGTTCACGGGGGGCACTGGGGGCGAGATGCCAAGTGTGACCGACCTCCTCCTTGTGGTTCCTTCGGCCGACACCGCGCGAATCCAGGAAATGCACATCACTCTCGGCCAGCTCTTGTGCGGTGCGCTCGAGGAGCGGCTCGGACTTGTCTAGGGGATACGTTAAGAGTGGCAGTTCCCAGTCGGAGACGTTCGCGTGAACGATAGCCAGGGATTCTTGGATTTCGATGCTTCGCATCTCGCCGGATTTATCGAACGCTTTCCCGAGCAGCACATCGTGGTCGTCGGCGATGTCATGCTCGACAGCTTCGTTTACGGTGACGCACAACGGATTTCACCAGAGGCGCCGGTCCCTGTGCTTCGCTTCAGCAGCGAAATGACGGCGCTCGGTGGCGCAGGCAACGTGGTTCGCAACATCTCGGCGTTCGATGCCGATGTCGCGTGCGTCGGTGTTGTCGGCGACGACGTCGTTGGCCGCGAAGTCGAGGCTCTGCTTAGCGGGCAGCGCGGTGTCACCTGTGCACTCGTGCGGATGCCGGGCCGCCCGACGACAACGAAGGTCCGCTACCTCGCGGCCGGCCAACAGGTGGTCCGAGTCGACCGCGAAGAGCTCGCGGCCATCGACAGCACCGCCGAAGACGAGGTGATCGCCGCGGTCAAGCAGCAGGTTCGCGATGGCAGTCTCATCATTCTCGCCGACTATGCCAAAGGCGTCCTGACGCGGCGTGTCCTTGACGAGATCATCGCGTTCGCCCGAGCCAAGGGCGTCCGCACGGTCGTCGAGCCCAAGAGCGCAGATTTCGCCCGCTACCGGCACGCGCATCTCATCATCGGAAATGCGAGCGAAATCGCCGCCGCAACGCGTATGCCGACGGCCACCGACACCGACGTGCACGCGGCAACGCGCGAGGCGCAACGCCTTGGTGACTTCCAAGCTGTGATCACAACGCGCTCCGAGAAAGGCGTCGTCGCGCTCGACGACAACAGCGTGCTGCACAGCTTCCCGGCGCGGGCACAGCAGGTGTTCGATGTCTCCGGGGCAGGTGACACGGTGACGGCAACCGTCGCATTGATGCTGGCGACAGGAGCGTCGCTTGCCGAGGCCGCCTACATCGCCAACGAGGCGGCCTCAATTGTCGTCAGTAAGCTCGGAACATCCGTCACCTCTGCCGACGAGCTCAAGGCCCGGCTTCAAGAAGATGACGGAGTCAACTACGCCGACAAGATCGCGTCGCTCGATGACATGTTGGCGCGCGTGCTGCAGCAGCAGCGCACCAAGCGACGTGTCGGCTTCACCAACGGTGTGTTTGACATCCTGCACGTCGGCCACCTGTCGCTGCTGGCGCAGGCACGCGTCGCGTGCGACTACCTCGTCGTCGCTATCAACTCCGACGACTCGGTTCGGCGCCTGAAGGGACCGGAGCGGCCGATCAACACTGAGCACGATCGGGCGCTCTTGCTCGCCGCACTCGAAATGGTCGATGGCGTAGTCATGTTCGGCGAAGACACGCCACTTCGCGTCATCGAGACATTGAAACCCGATCTCCTAGTCAAGGGAGCCGACTATCGTCGCGAGCAAATTGTGGGGGGTGATTTCGTCGAGCGCCGCGGCGGTCGGGTGGTGATCGCTAACCTCGTCGGCGAGCGTTCCACGACGCGCACAATCGACAGAATTCGCAGACAAGCAGAAAAGGCCGACTCGTGATTGTAGTGACGGGCGGTGCCGGCTTCATCGGCTCGAACGTCGTCGCTTCCGTGGAGGCCGAGGATGACATCGCAGTATGCGACTGGATCGACGACGACAAGCGGCCAAACCTCGCGGCCCACCGCGTCAATGAAGTTGTTTCGCCGGACTCGCTCTTCGAGTTCCTCGCCGATCGGGCTAGTGACATCGAATTCGTCATCCATATGGGTGCGAATTCCTCTACCACTGATCCTGATGTCGACCGGGTCTTCCACTACAATCTTGACTTCAGCGACGCCCTCTGGAGATGGTGTGTGGCGCAACGCGTACGGCTCATCTACGCGTCGTCGGCATCGACGTACGGCGACGGGAGCGGCGGATTCGAGGACCGGCAGGACCGCGAGTTTCTCACAACGTTACGCCCGCTTAACGCTTACGGCCTCAGCAAGCATGCCTTCGATATGCGCGTCGCGCGGTGGATTGAAGAAGAGCAACCAACGCCCCCACAATGGGCCGGGCTCAAGTTCTTCAACGTCTACGGCCCCAACGAGTATCACAAGGGCGACATGATGAGCCTCGTTGCCAAGATGGTGCCGGTGATCGAGCGCGGAGAGGTTGTTCGGCTTTTTCGCTCGCACAAGCCTGGGTATCGCGACGGCGAACAGCTACGCGACTTCGTATACGTCAAAGACGTTATCGCAGTGATCGATTGGTTGCGTGCCAACCCCGGCGTGAACGGGTTATTCAACGTCGGCAGCGGTAAGGCGAGGTCGTTCCTCGATCTAACTCTCGCTACCTTCGATGCCCTCGGCGCGGAACCGAGAATCGAATTCGTTGACATGCCTGAACATCTACGCGACCGTTACCAATACTTCACTGAAGCGCCGTTGGACAAAATCCGCAGCGCAGGCTTCGAACGTCCAGCCACCGGACTGGAAGAGGGGGTCCGGGATTACGTTCTGGGCTACTTGAAGGACGGCCGGGGCTACGCGTGAACCCAGCGTTCGAACCACGCCAAGGTCTCGTTAAGGTCCTGGAATCGGTTCACTTTGGGTGCGCCCGCGGGCGCCGGCCCCGGGTCCCCCAGGAGGGCGATTGCCGAAACTCCCGCGGCGGATGCGGCAAGGGCGTCCCTCCATCCGTCGCCCACCATTGCCGATCGCGCAGGGTCGATGCCGTGATCCGCGATAGCGTCGAGGAACATCCCCGGTTTCGGCTTCCGGCTTGGATGATCTGCGCGATAGCGCTCTACCCGAGCCTCTGGATGGAACGGCGAAAAGTAGACCGCGGTCAACGGAGCGAGCTCCTGCTCGAATCGGTAGCGGACGAACCCCATCAGGTCCTCGAACGCCGGCTCGTCGTAGTAGCCCCGTCCTATCCCCGACTGATTGGTGACCACGATCGGAAGCATTTCATGCGCGACAGCCATTCTAACTAGATCGAATATGCCGTCGACAAATTCGAAATCCTGACGGCGCCAGACAAAGCCGCGGTCGACGTTGATAACTCCGTCGCGATCAAGGAAGAGCGCGCGGTTCATTCCGTGAGCCTAACGTCTCTCAGGACCTACTGGAGGCGACCGGCGCGCCGGTCGTGCGATGACATTGCCGCCAGAACGTGGGCGTGCTCGGCGTGGGATACCCCGACCGCGTATCGTGGTTGAAACGCGCGAAGGGGGATCGAGTGGCTAGAAGTGGCTCCTGCCAAACTATTCAGCCATCCTCAGTTCCACACCTCGCAGAGGGTGTGGAATGAAGGCCGCGATCTCTGATGGATCCAGGATCCTATATTTTCAAGCCAGGAACCTAGGGGACGCGGTAATCGGGACGCGATTGGTGGAAACCTTTGGTCGTTCGTTTCCGCGTTCTCCGATCACAGTGTTCACGCGTCCCGAGCTTGCAGATATATATCGACATAATCCCCATGTCGATGAGCTGCGGTTCGCCGCGTTTCCCGTTGGCTCGGCAAAGAATACCGGAATTGGTGAGGTCCGACGACTGTGGTGTGAGCTCGGTCGAATTCGCCGTCAACGATACGATCTGGTGGTCAATTGCGAGGGCGGTCTCGGTGAGAATGTCCTCGCGTGGCTGATGTCCCCACGGCACAACAGTGGCCCCATTTGGTCCATAGACCATCCACGAAACTCCTTCTTTCGCACCGGGTTGGGTGGACTGATCCGTTACCCGGTGACGGTTCCTGTCGACGTCCCCGACGTTTATTCCGCAATGGATGAGCTCGCTAGAGGCCTCGGTGCCATGCGTCCGGCGAAATCACGGCTCTATGCATCCGGCGGCCGTGAATTGCGGTGTCGCGAAGAAGCCGAGATCATCGGCATACACCCACTCGCCAGCCAGGCGGGAAAGCTCTGGGCAGCCGAGAGATGGCGTGAGCTCATAAGGATCCTCAGGAGTCGTGGAAGATCCGTAGTGCTCTTTGGCGCATCCAGCGAGCGGGAGAGACTCGCTGCTCTCATTCCGGATCCGACCGACGAAATGGTCACGATCGAAACGCTTCCGTTATTGGAATTCTTCGAGAAGCTGACCGAGGTTCGCACGCTGGTGTGCCTCGACAGTTTTGCGGCACATGTCGCTGCCGCTATCGAGACGCCCGCTGTCATTCTCACTGGGAGTGGAATGTCGGAGGTGTGGACTCCACCGGGTGCAGAGGTGATCGACGGCGGCAAAGGTTATCCGCCGCCCGATGGGGTGCGATGCGGGGATGGCCTTGCGTCCGGAATGCAGAGGATTGCCCTGGCAGAGGTGGTGGCAACTCTCGAACGCCTTGGCGTGCTCTAGAGGCGATGTCAGTGCTGGCCTGACCGGGGTGAACGCTCAGTCCGACACCGTTTTATCCGCCGCATTTGCCGGGACTGCGATTTCGGGCTTTGACTCTTCTTGCACGTCGGAGGCGCGTGAATCGCTTAGCCCAGGCTGTTGCGGCGCTTCATTGTCGCCATAGTAGCTGTAGTTGTAATTGTAGCTGGTCCCTCCTCGAAGTGGTGTCATCGTCAACACCGCTCCTAGCAGTAAGGCGCCGACATCTTTCAAGGTTCCTACAGCGTGCGCGAGTTGCTCGCGCTTTGTGCTACCGAATTTAGCGATTATTAGCGCTCCGTCTGCGAGAGCTGCCAAGATTGCTCCGTCCGTTACTGCGAGTAACGGGGACGAATCGATGACGACATAGTCAAACTTCGCGCGGAGCTCGTTTAAGACATTTTTAGCTGCCAGGGATCCAAGAAGTTCACTCGGATTGGGCGGGGCAGCGCCTGCGGTCAGGACCGTCAACCGGGGAAACTTTGTCGCTTGCAATGCCTCGGATAGTGAAGTTCTCCCGCTGACTACTGTGCTCAACCCGACTTCATTTACCAAGTCGAGGTATCTAGCTACGGATGGGCGCCTCATATCGCCATCGACGAGAGCGACGTTATGGTCTGATTCTGCCAACGCAAGTGCGATATTCATCGCTGTGGTCGTTTTTCCCTCGTTTGGCGCTGAGCTGGTGATTACAATGACTCGCGGTGGTGTGTCGACAGCCAAGAATTGCAGATTCGTCCGAAGTTTTCGGAAGGCTTCTGCAATAGGTGAGTTGTCATCCTCGAATAACAGAGCTGGCTTGTCACGCCGAGCCTTGTCGAGCGGAATGCTGCCTACAACACCCACTCCGGTGATGCTCCCGAGCGTCTCCCGGCTCTTCACTGTGTTGTCAAGCAAGTCACGGAGAATCGCCAGCCCTACTCCCAACGCAATACCCAGAAGGACACCTAGTCCGATATTACGGGCGGTTTTCGGAAGTACTGGCTTGGTGGGAATGGAAGCACGCTGTTCGACCACGACGCGTGCATCGGGCGGAGCTCCCGCCTTCGGAGGAGTCTCTAATTCGCCTACCAACGCAACGAATTCGTCAGACAAAGCATTTGCGATGTCACGTGCTCGAACCGGCGACTTATCGAGGACCGATACATCTATAAGCACAGTGTCGGGTTTGGCGGTTGCTTTGACCTTTTCTCGCAGGTCGTCTGCGGACATATCGAGGTTGAGTTTGTCGATTGTGCGCTGAGCCAGCGTCTGACCCATCAATAGCTCGGTGTACGACAGCACGCGTTCCTGCGAGAAACGGTTGCCCTGATATAAGTCGCTCAGCGACGAGCCGGACGATGTAGAGACGAACAGTCGTGTAGAAGCCTCGTATTGCGGCGTCGTCGCAACCGTATATGCGATAGCGGCCAAGGTAATCACAAGCGCGGTCACGCTGACGGTCATCCAGCGGGTCCGCAACAACTTCGCGAAATCCTGCAAACTCATTGTGGCCCCCTTGCTAGCTTTCCATGGCGCGGAGGACCGCCCGCCGGTCCCGTAGATGCTCAGTTTGGGCTCGTGTCCCCGTTATGCAGCCTATCAACGGAGGCGCTGAGTCACCGCGATGGCTGGAGTAACCGGCAACCCGAAAGGACTTTCTGTGCCTACCGCGTGCATGTCGGCACCGCGACTTTGGGAATAACATCGTCCGCCAGCGGCTGAATCGGAACTCGCGGGGCTCCGCCCGTCGTAGGCTCAGTGAGCCGAAATATCAATTCGACCGTCTGTCCCGGCGGTATGGCCACCTGAGACTCGAAGCTTGGATGGCCGCGCTCTGTTGATCCGAACACGCGGGTCCTCTTGCCGTTGGCGAGGACGCTGTTGACCTCTGCGCCCTTGGTTGTCAGCAGGCGGACCGAGGTGATCATCGTGCCCCGTGGAATGCTTCCCGGGATCTCGGGATAGAAGCCCAGCCTCCCTGCTACGTAGTCTGGCAGACCGGCGACGTCCTTCAGTGTATTGGTCAGCCGGACTGTGACGGTAGACGTACGCTTGTCGCCGTCGCAGCCGTCGGCGACATACTCGATCGCCCGATCCAGATAGTAATCCATCTTGTTGCCGCCGAGGTTGTTGACGACGACTTCGGCGTAGGGTGCCGGGTCGTCAGGAATTTCATGGGCTAACTGCGTTCTTTCCAGAAGCGCTTGATCAGCTGGGTTGGAGCTCCACACTGCGATTCGGCGCTCGCTGACCGCCCGCCCCAAAGCGTTGAGCAGCTTGCGTGGCGACTCCACCGGCGTAGTGAGCTTCTTGACTACTTCCGTGGCAATGTCTTGCAGGTATCGCTTTCGTCCGCTTTGGTCGTTGGGATCGGGAAAGCGTGCATAAACTGTGGACTCGGTCAGCTCCACGACATTGTCCTTGGTGACGATTTCGCCGGTAGGTAGCGTAACTGGGCCCGTCGCGCCAAGGATGTAACTCAGTGCTATGGGGTCAATGGAGATAACGCCATCGACGTTCATCCCTGACTGCTGCGCCCAGATCTGCTTCCAGATCTGGGCCGCATAGGGGAAATGCGAGCTCTGATTGCTGTTACGAAAATCGGTGGTGGGATTGGTGAAACCGTACTGTTCGTCGAATTCAGGATTCACAGCGAACGGAGTGAACTGCTTGTTGAGCTCGGTGTTTGCTCCGAGTGTGTCTACTGAGGGCTTGCCGTCGTCGAACCTGAGGATCCCGAAGCCGCCGAGTAGGCCGCCGGTGCCTCGGGCCTCTGCGTTCGTCTGGAATCCAATAAAGTAGCTGCGCGGACCGTCGGCGCCCAGCATCGACGGCGCCAATTGCGCCGCCAGAGCCGTGTTGCCGAGCAGCTGCGCAATGTCTGCTGTCTGCGCCTGAAGTTGTGACCGCGCTCCGCCGACAGCTGATAGGTAGCTTGGTTCTGTAATTGCTTGCGCGGCCGTGTTCAGGCGCGCTGCGTCTGCCGCGATCTTACTTAGTACGGGTTCTTCTCTACGCAACGCCGTCACGTCGAGCCTGCCGTTGGCGAGCAACTGATCCGGTGCGACCGTGGTACCGGCATCTGCGGTGGGCTTCAAAACGTCGGCAGCCAGGCCGAGCACCACATCTGATATCTGCTGACCGGTCTTGAAGGGACTGCCCAACCACGGCACGACGGAAACGATGTTCCAGGGCACCGAGTGGGTCGCGTCTCGGGCTGCCTGCGCGTGCGACTGTGCATCTGCTGCGAAGTGCGAGGCGTCTTTCGTATTCCCCTGCAGGAGTGCATCTTTGGCTTGCTGTGCGCTGGCGCGGGCTTGCTCGAGACCTGTCTTCGCCTGGTCGGCCCGTAAACCGAGCCAACCGCCAAATACGATGAGAACGAGGAGTGCTCCCAACGCTCCCCAGACGACGTTGCGACTCCTGTACCAGGGTCGCTCATCGTCATCGTCATCGGTGAGGTCTACATGGTTATCTTCCGGGTTGTCATTGGCCGGTCGTCGCGAAAAGAACTTCACTCAGTCAATTCCCCATGCTCCAGTGCGGTCTGTATCTGTGCAGCCGCGTCAGCCGACCAACAAAAAACGACCCGCCAGCTGTCGATCGACAACAACTGACGAGTCGTTCTCGTAGATTGCTAGCTCGAGGTGCCGTACGGACCAATCTTGATGGCCTTGGCCACGTTGGTGGCTGCGTTGTCGAATCCGTTGCCGATGTTCGTAAACGCGTCACCGATCGGGCCAGGGAGGATCTGGCCGGCAAGGTTGAAGGCAAGTCCGGTGAACGCGAGACCACCGTAGACGAACGTACCGAAGTACTGCACGCCTGCCTGGACCGCACTCTGGGCTGCATCGACGAACCCGGAGATGAAGATCTGAATGACCTGTGCCGGCGGGGTGGCGCTGGCGGCGGCCTTCTTGTTGGAGCCGGGCGTCGCAACCGCGGCGCTAGGCGTGTCGACGATGACCACCGGGTCGACGAGGAGCTCGGCAGAGTTGCCAAGTCCCTCGGAGAACGATGCCAGGCTCGGTGCGGCGTGGGCGACAGCCGGAGTGATCGCGGCGGCTGCTGCGACGGCCACGGCAGCGGTGCTCACCTGAAGCTTGGTTGACATGGCAGAGAACTTGCTTGCTGCAGTAGTCATCTAGACCCCCCTATAAATGTTCCTGTGTGCTTCCTGAGGCCGCTGCTTCGCATTGCCTGAGAAATTAAAGAAAGAGTCCCATACCACCCAGGTCCTGTCAACCGGAAACCGTCACCTTTCATCAGGCATTTCCCCGCGAAACGACCTCCCATTCGGATGGCACCGAGTGCACAAATCGGCGCTCTGGGAAGTGCTGCACAAGTGGACGGCACCGATCGCCCGGCATGTCACGTCGGTGGCCGCCGTATCCGATGAAAAGGCTTGTGCGGCAACCGGTTACGCGGACACCGACCAGGCGAAGCCGCTGACGTCGCGAACCGAGGCCGCGAAGACGTCCGGCATCGTCGCCGGGAACAGCAGGTCGCCGCCATGGCAGGTGCCCGCCACGACACGGCCGACGGTGGGAACACCGGCGGCTAGCAGCCTCCGGTAATAGAGCAGTCCTTCGTCGCGCAGCGGATCGAGTTCGTTCACCGAGATCACGTGCGGAGGTAGGCCGGCAAGATCCTCGTCGCTGGCCGCACCGGCCCAGCAGGTGGGATCGCCCGTGTGCGTGGCGTCGGGATCGTAGATGGAGCCCAGCAGCGCGGCCTGTTGGCAACTGATGAAATATCCGTCGTTTTCCCGCAGCGACGGCAGGTCATCGGGGTAGTCGAGCCAGCGGTTGGAGATGTACGGGCAATGGGCGTAGGCCCCGCCGATCTCGTCGAGCCACCCTTCACGCTTGGCTTTGTGGACGACGGTCAGCGTCAGGTTCCCGCCGCCGGACTCGCCGCACACGATCAGCCGACTCACGCCGAGGTCCGCGGCATTGGCGTGCACCCACCGGGTCGCGGCCGCGCAATCGTTCAATCCGGCCGGGTACGGATGGGCGCCGAGGCGGCCGCCGGAATTGCGGAACTCCACGCCCACCACCACCAGGCCGGTGGCGGCCATGCTCTCCCTGATGTGCCGATAGCCCGCGTCCGCGGCGCTCGCGATCGCCATGCCACCGCCGTGAAAGTGCACCACGGCCGGAAGTGGACCGTCGGCGTGATCAGGCCGGCTGACGAAGAGCGTGATCTCGTGGCCGTCGGCGCCGGGGATGGTCACCGTGGTGGTGGTGACGCCGGCCGGCGACGGAGCCGCGGAAGCCATCATCGAGATCACGCCGCCGACCGCTTGCTCGGCGGCCGCGGCATAAGCCAGCCGATCCGCCAACGGTGAGTCGAGGGTCAGCGGCGCATCCGGAAGCACGTCGGCCAGCCCGAGCGGCGCCAGCGCCGCCACCATCCGGGGATCCGATCGCGGATCGGTGCCAAGGGTGCAATTCGGATCAGCGAGCCGCCCAACAGACATGGGCCCGAGACTAACTCGGGCCCATGGACTGCATTCGGCGATTCGCCGATGGAGAAATGCCTGCTAGGCGGTGGCGCCCGGCTTGAGGTAGGTGACGAGACTGACGTCGAGCTGCTCGTCGAGGTAGTAGTACTGGCAACCGGTCAGGTAGCGCATGTAGTTGTTGTAGCTCTCTTCACCGGCGGCGGCGATCGCCTCGTCCTTGTGCTGCTCCAGGCGCGCGGCCCAGATGCCCAGGGTCTTGATGTAGTGATTGCGCAGCGACAGTGGCTCGGGCACAACGAAGCCCGCCTTCTCGCCGTGCTCGACCAACATCGAGGTGCTCGGGATGCGGCCGCCGGGGAAGATCACGTCAAACATGAACTTGGCGAAGCGGGCCAGCTCGAAGGTCAGCTTTTTACCGCGGGCGGTGAGCTCATACGGGTGGTAGCCGCAGCTGCTCTGGATGGTCATCCGGCCGTCGTCGGGCAGGATGTCGAACGAATTCTTGAAGAAGTCGTCGAAGCGCTCGAAGCCGAAGTGCTCGATGGCCTCGATCGACACGATGCGGTCGACGGGGCTGTGGAACTGCTCCCAGCCCTCGAGCCGGACGTCGAACGTGCGATCGGAGTCGATCTTGCTCAGCAGCTGATCGCAGTACGCCTTCTGGTTGTTCGACAACGTCAAGCCGATGACGTTGACGTCGTATTTCTCCATCGCGCGCTGCAATGTCAGGCCCCAGCCGCAGCCCACCTCGAGCAGCGTCATGCCGGGCTTGAGGTCGAGTGCGTCGAGATGCTGGTCGACATTCGCGATCTGCGCTTCGGACAGCGTGACGTTCGGTCCGGTGAAGTACGCGCAGCTGTACTTGCGGGTCGGGTCCTGGAACACCCCGAAGAAGTCGTCCGAGAGGTCGTAATGCGCCTGAATTTCTTCGAAATGGGGCCGCATGTCCTTGGTTTCACTTGCCTCGGGCATGAGAGTTACAGCCTTCCTGATTCTGCTTGTCTGCCTGCATCACGGCCCCCGCACGTGATTTTTGCGCGCGCACCAGTATGCACTTTGTGATCTGGACCATACCGTCTCGGCTCACCGAACCGGTGGCCAAACAGTGCCCTAACCGGGCGTTTCTTTCGCCTGCTTCTCAAGCGTGAACTGGTCAACGTCGATGTACCCTACCCGGAACCCGCGGGCGCAGCCGGTGAGGTACTTCATGTACCGGTCGTAGACCTCCTCGGATTGCACCTCGATGGCCTTGTCGCGGTTGGCCTCCAGCGCGGCCGCCCAGCAATCCAGGGTGCGCGCATAGTGCGGTTGCAGCGACTGCACCCGGGTGAGGGTGAAGCCTGCCCTGGCCGAGTATTCATCGACCTTTTCGACCGACGGCAGCCGGCCGCCCGGGAAGATCTCGGTGATCATGAACTTCGCGAAGCGGGCCAGCTCGAACGTCAGGGGAATCCCCTTCGCTTCCATCTGATCCACCGTGAACGAGGTGATGGTGTGCAACAGCATCACCCCGTCGGCGGGCAGGACCCGGTACGCCATGGCGAAGAAGTCGTCATAGCGATCGAACCCGAAATGCTCGAAGGCACCGATTGACACGATCCGGTCGACGGGCTCGTCGAACTCTTCCCAGCCCTTGAGCTCAATGCGCTTGTCCCGCGGGCTGTCGGACTCGGCGAACAGCTGCTCCACGTGATCGTGCTGGTTCTTCGACAGGGTCAGTCCGATGACGTTGACGTCGTACTTCTCCAGCGCCCGCAGCATCGTCGCGCCCCAGCCGCAGCCGACGTCGAGCAGGGTCATGCCGGGCTGCAAGCCCAGCTTGCCCAGAGCCAAGTCGATCTTGGCGATCTGCGCCTGCTCCAGGGTGTAGTCGTCCTTTTCGAAGTACGCGCAGCTGTAGGTCTGAGTGGGATCGAGGAAGAGCCGGAAGAAATCGTCGGACAGGTCGTAGTGGGCCTGTACATCCTCGAAGTGAGGTTTGAGTCGTTTTGCCATCTCGGTGTGCCTTTCGCATTGAATGCTTCAGGCAGCAACCACAAATCCCCCCGTGGAATGCGATCACCGCTGTATGCAGACCCGATGCTAGCCGCTCAGGCTGCGAGTAGACGATTCCGAAAGATAACCGTTGTTACCTAGCTGACCTCGGCAAATGTGGTTTTGAGTTCGCCTGCAATGTCGTCCCAGAGGGCTTCGGGCAGGTCATGTGCCATGCCGTCGAAGAGGACCAGCCGCGCGTTGGGGATCGTCGCCGCGATCGAGCGGCCGCCCGCGGGGCGCATCAACTTGTCGGCGCGGCCATGGATCACGACAGTCGGTGCACTGATCTGGCGGTCATAGTGTTTCAGGCTGCCGCTGCCGAGTATCGCGGCGAAATGCCGGGCGATGCCTTGCGGATAGTGGGACCGGTCGTAGGCCTCGATGGCATTGGCCCGCGCCTGCTCGTCGGGAACGGGATAGCCGGGGCTGCCGAGAATCTTGCCGACCCGGACCACGTTCTCGACGATCACATCGCGCGGCGCATTCGGTGGCGGACCGGTGATCAACGACAGCAGTGATCGAGGCGCCGGGGGAGGGAGGAACGCAGAGTTGTTGGACGAGAAGATGATTCCCAACGCTTTCGTCCGTCGGCTGTACCTCGCCGCGAAGATCTGCGCGATCATCCCGCCCATCGAGGCGCCGACGATATGGGCCTGCTCGACCCCGAGGTGATCGAGCAGCGCCCCGGCGTCGTCGGCCATGTCCTCCAGTGTGTATACCGATGAGCTGGCCCGCCCGACATAGGACTTCGCCAGCTTGGGCACCAACCGGCCGCCGGCCCGTTGCCCGTGCAGCTTGGTGGACAGCCCGACGTCGCGGTTGTCGTAGCGGATCACCCGATAGCCCTGGTCAACCAGTTTCTCGCAGAAACCGTTGCGCCACAACAGAAGCTGAGCGCCGAGGCCCATGATCAGCAACACTGCCGGGTCGCCGGGATTGCCGAGGTCCTCGTAGTACAGCTCGATGTCATCGGAAATGGCAGCCGTGCCGGTACGGATTTCCATCAGACCTCGACGTCGCTCTGGTGCTCGCGGCTGACCTCGACCATGAAGTTGGCGAAGTATCCGCCGAACTGCGGATCGTTCATCATCTGCCACTTGGGTGCCAGCAGTTTCATATACCGCTCGACATACAGGAACTGCTTACCGATCAGCACCAGCTCGCGCGGGAGCTTGACGTCATAGGCGTCTGCCAGGGTGGACAGCTGCTTGCCGATCTCGGCGTAGGACATGTCGCCGAGCGTCTTCAGCGTGAGAGGAGCCGCGAACTCTTCGAGATCCTTGGCAGCTTCCTTCTCCGGTTTGGTGGTGCCCACCGCGCCGAGCAGCACGACGATCTTGCCCGCCGCGGCGTGGTCCTTCTTGACCAGCAGTGCATAGACGAGCTCGCGCAGCAGCCAGCGGGTCCGCGGGTCGATGCGACCCATGATCCCGAAGTCCAGGAACACGATCCGGCCGTCGTCGTCCACCAGCAGGTTGCCGGCGTGCAGGTCACCGTGGAACAGGCCGTGGCGAAGGCCGCCCTCGAATGTGGAGAACAGCAGCGCCTTGACCAAGTCGGTGCCGTCGAAGCCCTTCTTGCGGATCTCCTTCACGTCGTCGATGCGCACGCCGTGCACGCGTTCCATGGTCAACACCCGCTCGCTGGTGAACTCCCAGTGCACCTCCGGAACCCGGATGTTGCGGCCCAGCGGGGACCCGTGCAGACCCGACACCCACGCCTCCATCGACTGCGCCTCGATGCGGAAGTCGAGCTCCTCGGCGAGGTTGTCGGAGAAGTCGGCGACCACGTCCTGTGCCGACAACCGCCGGCCCAGCTTGGCCAGCTCGACGAGCTGGGCGAAGCGCTTGAGGATCTGCAGGTCGGCAGCCACCCGGCGGCGTATGCCGGGGCGCTGGATCTTGACCACGACCTCCTCGCCGCTGTGCAGGGTGGCGAAATGCACCTGGGCGATCGAGGCTGACGCGAAGGGCTGCTCGTCGAACTTCGCGAAGAGCTTCGCCGGGTCACCACCGAGTTCCTGCTGCAGAAGCTTGTGCACCTCGGTGGTGTCTGCGGGCGGCACCGCGTCCAGCAGACTGCGGAACTCCCGGCTCAGATTCTCGCCGAAGGCACCGGGGCTGGAAGCGATGATCTGGCCGAACTTCACGTAGGTGGGTCCGAGGTCGGCGAAGGTCTGCGGGATCTGCTTGATGACCTTGTCCTGCCAGCGGCCACGGCCGGGCAATGTGGTGAGCACGCGGGCGCCGGTGCGGGTGAGCTGCCACCCGGTTGTGCCGATGCGGGCAGCCTCGACCGGCAACGGAACGCGATCGAGCTTGGCTACTTCGCGGTGTTTGGTCGAATTCATTCTTACCAGTCTGCCAAATATGCACGTGGTACCCCAATTTCTGCTGGCACATTGGGGTGGTGGATAGCGCGCAAACCCATGAATTCGCATGTCGTCTCATGGACGAAATCTGGCGCCGACTGGACTCGACCGATCTCGCCACCTTCTATCACCGCGACGTGGTGGGACACCACGACAGCCCGCGCGGATCCGATCGATTGGCCTACGACGACGTGGTTCATCGGCTCGATTTCGACCGGCAAACGTTTACCGACCCGGTTTATGAGATCGCCGACCTCATTGCCGGCGAAGACCGCTTCGCAATTCGGTTCCACTACGCCGCGACGTTGATCAGCACCGGCGAGCGATATCGATCAGAGGCCGCGTACTTCTACCATCTGCGGGACGGCAAGATCGCCGAATTCTGGCTGCTGGCCGACGTCGACTTCGACTACAAGGAGTGACCGTCACGCCTTGGGGCGCCACGGGGTCAGCCACGGCTGGGGTGCCATCCCTTCCGCGGCCGCGACCAGCTCGTACATCGTTGCGCCGTCGATGGATTCGCGGATGATGTCGGCATGGCCGGCGTGCCGGGCCAGCTCAGCGATCAGGTGCTCGAAGACCCACCGCACCGACCAGGCGTCGACGTCATCGGGAAACCACGGTGCGTCCCGCGGCACCGGCACCGCGTTGTCCAGATCTGCGGTCTCGACCAGCCGCAGCGACGCGGCATTCTGGACGGTCATTGCGTCGATGAGCTGGGCCAATGTCTCGTCGGCCCGCATCACATACTCGTCCTGATACTCCCGGGCGCGTTCGTCGAACGGGCGGTCATCGGCCGGCGGCTCGTCCGGGGCCGCGGCCACCCGCTGCATCCAGGACCGCTGCACCCCGGTCGCGTGTTTGATGAGACCACCGATCGACAACGTGCTGACGGTCGGCGTGGATCGCGCCTGCTCGTCGGTCAGGCCGTATGCGACCGCGATGAATGCGCTCTGGTGGTAGGCGAGGAACTCGCGCAGCGCGTGACGTTCGTCGTGAACGGGTGGGGCGAGGGTGGGCATGATGGGTTCTCCTGATCAGCGGTGGGCGTAAAGGTCGCGAAGGCAAGCGATTTCAGCACCGTGATGGATGACCTCACGGTTGATGTGCAAGATCAGCTCCGATAGCGCGTACTCGGCGTAGGGGCCTTCGGCCGGCCCGCACGGCCGGGCGAGATCGTCGTCGGACAATCCCCGCACCCCGGTGATCCAGCGCGCGTAGGCGTCGTCGAGTTGGGCCAGCGCCGTGTCGGCATCGGTGGCGTAACGCCAGCTCTGGTAGTCGGCGGGTGGGCCGCCGAAGTGCGAATGGTTGCGCATCGCCAGCACGCCGACGATGACGTGGGCCAGCCGCCAGGCGATCGTGGTGAACGGCTCCGGCTGTGGGGGCGGATAGGCGAAATCGATGGAGCCGTCACCGTGCACAGTCCAGCAATCAGCCACCGGCTCCCAGAAATACTCGTCGTCGGTCAGGCCGGCAAGGCGGGGCCGCAATGCGTTGTGCCAATGCCAGTCCAGCTGGTCGGCAAGTTGGGTTGTCCACGTCATATCCGAAGGCTTTCACGGATTGCGGACAGCTTCTGTCCGCAGACTGCGCGAGACTGGAGTCATGTCCGCGACAACGAGCCGGGTGCTGCAGCTGCTCGGCCTACTGCAATCGAGGCGGGTGTGGTCGGGCGAGGAGCTGGCGCAGCGACTCGGGGTGACCACCCGCAGCGTGCGGCGAGACGTCGAGCGCCTGCGTGAGCTCGGCTACCCCGTCCACGCCAGCACCGGGCACGGCGGCGGCTACCAGCTCGGCGCGGGGGCCGCGCTGCCTCCGCTGCTGCTGGACTCCGACGAGGCCGTCGCAATGGCCGTCTGTCTGCGGCTCGCAGCCGGTGGCAGCGTCGCCGGCGTCGGAGAGGCAGCTCTGCGGGCACTGACCAAGCTGGACCAGGTGATGCCGGCCCGGCTGCGTTCCCAGGTCGCCGCCGTGCACGACGCCACCGTCACGCTGACCCCCGAAGCCGAGTCGCCGGTGGATCCCGAGGTGTTGATGACGCTGGCGCGGGCATGCCGGGACGCTGAACACGTCGGTGTCGACTACGTCGACCGGGCCGGTGTCCCGACCAGCCGGCGCCTGGAGCCCTACCAGCTGGTGACCACCGGACGGCGGTGGTACCTGCTGGCCTACGACCGCGACCGTGACGACTGGCGCAGCCTGCGGCTGGACCGGATGGCCCGGGTTCGCGCGAAAGGGAGCACCTTCACCGCGCGGGAAGCCCCCGATGCCGCCACCTACGTCCGCCGCGCCATCACCACCTCGCCCTACCGCTACGTCACCAGGGTGCGCTATCAGGCCGCGAAAAGCGTTATGGAACAGCACTTCTCGCCGACGACAGTAACTATCGAGGACGACGGCCCGACCTCCTGCGTTGTCGTCACCGGCGCCGACGACCCCAAGGCTCTGGTGCTGCATCTGGCGATGCCGGGTATCGCCTTCGAGCTCCTCGAACCCGAGGAGGTCGCCGAGGGGGCGCAGGCGATGTCAGCGCTGCTGGCCGATGCCGTCAGGCGGTAAGACTGAGCAGACATGGGTACCTGCATTCCATGCGGATGGCCACCTTCAACATCTTGCACGGCCGCAGCCCGGATGACGGGCAGGTCAATCTGGAGCGGTTGTCCGAGTGCATCCACCGGCTTGACCCCGATGTATTGGCCCTGCAGGAAGTCGACTGCGAACAGCCGCGCTCGTCGCTCGCCGACCTCACGGCGATCGCAGCCGCGGCGATGGGTGCCGTCGCGCACCGCTTCGTCGCCGCCATCTCCGGCACCCCGGGGGCGACCTGGATGGCCGCCACCGGTAGCGAGCAACCAGGGACCGCCGGCTACGGCATCGCACTGCTGTCGCGCTATCCCGCGATCTCCTGGCAAGTGCTGCGGCTACCCCGGATTCCGGCCCGGTTCCCGATGTATCTGCCCGGCCCCAACCGGGTGCAGATCGTCCACGAGGAACCGCGGGCGGCGATGCTCGCACAGCTGGACACCCCGTTCGGAGTGATGACCGTCGCCAACACGCACTTGTCGTTCGTGCCCGGGTGGAACCGCGTGCAGCTGCGCCGGCTCATTCGCGATCTGAACGGGCTGCCCGGTCCGCGAGTGCTGATGGGTGACCTCAACATGTCGGGGCGGTCACCGAGCCGGCAGACCGGTCTGCGTTCGCTGGCCAGCGCGCCGACGTTTCCGCGGCACTGCCCGGACCGTCAGCTCGACCACATCCTCACCGACCATGACGGTCTGGTGGCCACCGAGGCCGGTACACCTGTGCTGCCCGTCTCCGACCATCGCCCGCTCGTGATCGACGTGTCGCTCCGCTGACCGGTGGTGGGGCCGTACATTGCTGGCGTGCGGATAACCTCCGCGGAGTCGACGGAACTCTTCGTCGGACCGCCCGATGCGCCGCTTCAGGTGGTCCGCGTCGGCTATAGCGCGGCCGATGCCGGCACTGTGCGGATACTCGGCGACGGCGTGCAGTCCGACAGGGTGGCGGTGCCGCGCGGCGACGGGGTGGCGGAGGTGCCGGTCCGGATCGAGCGGCCGGCGCCCGGCGATCTTCGGGCGGCCCGCGCGGTCGGCGATGACGTCGAATTCCCCTTCCAGCTCACCGTCGCCGAACCGGGCTGGACCATGTACATGGTCAGCCACTTCCACTACGACCCGGTGTGGTGGAACACCCAGGCCGCCTACACCAGCGTGTGGACCGAGGATCCGCCCGGACGGGCCCGGCAGAACAACGGCTTCGCCTTGGTCGCCGCCCACCTCGAAATGGCCCGCCGCGACCCGCATTACAAGTTCGTGCTCGCCGAAGTCGACTATCTCAAGCCCTATTTCGACACCCATCCGGAAGACCGTGCCGATCTGCGCCGGTTCATCGCCGACGCCCGGGTGGAGGTGATGGGCGGGACCTACAACGAGCCGAACACCAACCTGGTCGGCGCCGAGACCGCGATCCGCAACTTCGTGCACGGCGTCGGGTACCAGCGCGACGTGCTGGGTGCCGACCCGGCGACCGCCTGGCAACTCGACGTGTTCGGGCACGATCCGCAATTCCCGGGCATGGCCGCCGACGCCGGACTGACGTCGAGTTCGTGGGCCCGCGGACCGCACCACCAGTGGGGACCGATGGCAGCCGACGGCGACCCCAGGCGCATGCAGTTCCCGAGCGAGTTCGAGTGGATCGCGCCGTCGGGACTCGGGCTGCTGACGCACTACATGCCTGCGCACTACTCGGCCGGATGGTGGATGGACTCCGCGGCGACGCTCGCCGACGCCGAGCAGGCCACCTATCACCTGTTCACCGAACTGAAATCGGTGGCACTGACCCGCAATGTGCTGCTGCCGGTCGGCACCGACTACACCCCGCCCAATGCGTGGGTCACCGAGATCCACCGCGACTGGAACGCCCGCTACACCTGGCCGCGATTCGTCTGCGCCCTGCCGTCGGAATTCTTTGCCGCCGTGCGCGCGGAGACTGTTGAGCGCGGGGTGACGCCGTCACCGCAGACCCGGGACATGAACCCGATCTACACCGGCAAGGACGTGTCGTACATCGACACCAAGCAGGCCAACCGGGCCGCCGAGGATGCGGTACTGGGTGCCGAGCGGTTCGCGGTGTTCGCGGCGCTGCTCTCCGGCGCGCGATATCCGGAGGCAGCGCTGGCCAAGGCCTGGGTGCAGCTGGCGTACGGCGCCCACCACGACGGCATCACCGGCTCGGAATCCGATCAGGTCTATCTCGACCTGCTGACCAGTTGGCGTGACGCCTGGGAGCTCGGTTCGGCCGCCCGATCGGGGGCGCTGGAGCTGCTGTCGCGGGCCGTCGCGCCCGAGTCGGGCGCGGTGGTTGTATGGAATCCATTGGCGCACAAGAGAACCGATATCGTGACGGCCCGGCTGACGGCGCCGATCGGCCCCGGAGTGTCGGTGGTGGACTCCGCGGGGGAGTCGCATCCCGCCGTCGTCTCCGACGACGGCCACCTGGTGAGCTTCCGGGCCGACGATGTCGATTCCCTCGGCTGGCGCAGCTACCGACTGGCGGCCACGCGCAAGCCGACCGGGTGGCGCCCCGTCGACGGGGTCGAGATCGCCAACTCCCACCACCGGCTGCGGGTCGACCCGGCTCGCGGGGGCGCGGTGGTGTCCCTCGTGGAGGTGTCGACCGACCGCGAACTGATCGCGCAGGGTCGCGTCGGCAACGAACTGGCCGTGTACGACGAGTACCCCGCACACCCGCAGGCGGGGGAGGGGCCGTGGCATTTGCTGCCGGCCGGTCCGGTGACGTGTTCGGCTGCAGCCGTTGCAGATTCGGTTCAGGCCTACCGCAGTCCCCTCGGCGAGCGGCTCGTCGTGACCGGTCGGGTCGGCGAGCTGCTGCGCTACACCCAGGTGCTGACCCTCTGGCATGGTATCGACCGGGTGGACACCAGCACCACCATCGACGAGTTCACCGGAGCCGACCGGCTGGTGCGGCTGCGCTGGCCCTGCCCGGTGCCCGGCGCGCTGCCGGTCAGCGAGGTCGGTGACGCCGTGATCGGACGCGGGTTCGGGCTGCTGCACGACCATGCCACGGGGGAGGACCGCGCTGTCGACTCCGCCAAACACCCCTGGACACTGGACAATCCGGCACAAGGCTGGTTCGGTCTGTCCTCGGCGGCCCGCATTCGGGTTGGCCACGACATGCGGGCGGTGTCAGTGGCCGAAGTGGTGGTCCCCACCGAGGACACCTCCGAGGCCCGCGACCTGATGGTCGCCCTGGTGCGCGCCGGGGTGACGGCGACCTGCAGCTCTGCCGGACACCCGCGCTACGGGCACCTCGACGTCGACTCCAATCTGCCGGACGCGCGCATCGCGGTCGGCAGCCCCGAGGACAACGCGTTCACCGCCGCGGTGCTCGCCGCGGCAGATCCCGCCTACGCCGCCGAACTGCGCCAACAACTTTCGGAATCCGGACAGGCGCGGGTGTGGGTCCCGGCCAGTGAGTCGCTGACGGCGGTATGGCAGCCCGATGCCGACCTTCGCGGTGTGCTCGCGCTGCCGGTGCTCATCGTCGCCGGAGACGGGGCCGTGGCCGCCGTCGTCGAGGACCTCGGCGACGCCCAGATCGACGTCAGCCAGGACGCGCCGTCGGGCCTCGGCGAGTTCGAATCGCGCACCGTCGCCCTGCTCAACCGCGGCGTGCCGGGCTTCGGCGTCGAACCCGACCAGACACTGCACAGCTCGCTGATGCGGTCGTGCACCGGTTGGCCTTCCGGAGTGTGGATCGATCCGCCGCGGCGCACAGCTCCGGACGGGTCCAATTTTCAGCTGCAGCATTGGACACACACCTTCGATTTCGCACTGGTGTCCGGCCGTGGTGATTGGCGGTCCTGCGAGATGCCCTCCCGCAGTGCCGAGTTCGCCCACCCGATGTTGTGTGTGGTGGCGGATGAGGGGGTGGAGACTCTGGCCGCCGATGGCTCGCTGCTGCGCATCGAACCGGCCGGCGCACTGCATCTTGCCGCGCTCAAGGTCGGGGGCAACCCGACCGCCACCGGAAGTTCCGCCGCCGTCGACCCCGAGGACGTCACCATCCGGCTGGTCGAAACTCGCGGTACGACAGCCGAAGTCGCGCTGTCATCTGGGGTGGGCGCAGTGTCGGCGGTGGTGTCGGCCGACCTGCTGGAAGCCGCCCGTGCCGGTGATGCGCCGCCGCTGCGGCTGCACGGCTACCAGATCGCGACCCTGCTGGCCCGGCTGGACGTCCACGCCGTGTTGGACGCCGACGGTGCCGCGCTGGCTCCCGACACCGAGAGCGCGCAGCCGTTGTACGCCCGCTACTGGCTGCACAACCGCGGCCCGGCCCCACTGGGCGGACTGCCCGCCGTCGCACACCTGCACCCCGACACCATCTCTGTCGATGCCGGCCGGACCGTGCGGCTGCGACTGACCGCCGCCAGCGACTGCAGCGACGCCACCCTGGCCGGAGAGGTGCGACTGCGCGGACCGCGCGGCTGGGTCATCGAACCCGACGTGCTGCCCTTCGAACTGACCACCGGCCACCACCGCGAAGCCGAGATCGTCGCGACCGCGCCGCCTGATGCGCAGCCCGGTGACTATCCGATCTGCGCGCAGCTCACCTTGTCCGGCGATGTGCCCGCGGCGTGGAAACAACCCGTCGAAGACGTCTGCGTGGTGTCGGTCGGTACCCCCGGCACACTGGTGCGCCTCGTCGGCGAGCCCCCCGACATCGTCGTCGCCCCAGGGGAGCGGGCCCGCCTTGCCGTCACCGTCGGCAACGGCGCGCACACCGACCTGTCGCTGGAAGCCCACCTCATCAGCCCGTGGGGGACCTGGGAGTGGATCGGCCCGGCTGCGCTCGGCGCCGTCGTCGGCGCGACATCGGAGGTCGAGGTCGCGTTCGACATCGCGCCGCCGCCGTGGACGGCACCCGGGCAGTGGTGGGCGGTGGTCCGGATCGGGTGCGCGGGCCGGTTGCTCTACACACCCGCGGTGGCGGTGACGGTCCGATGAGCTTGGCCGCCATCGTTGCCGGGGTGGACGTCGAGGTCGGCGAAGTCGACGACCGCGAAGCCGCACTGCGCGCCACACCCCAGGTCGCCGCGCTGCCCCGGCCGCACACGAGTGAAGGACGCCAACTGCGCCGCTGGCTCACCCAGCTGCTGGTCGCCGAGAAGTTGGTGGCCCGCGAAGCGGAAGCGCTCGGGGTGAGCGTGACCGAGTCGACGCCGGAGGAGGATGAGCTGCTGCCCGATTCCACCGCACGACTGGAGATCGGCAGCATCGCCGCCGCGGTGCTGGCGGCCCCGATCGCCCGGGCGCTCTTCGCGCGCATCACCGACGCGGTGGAGGTCGACGACGACGCCGTGACGGACTTTCACGCCCGGAATCCGCGGCGGTTCGTGCGCTTCGCCGGCACCGGCGTCTGGCGGGTCGCCAGTGAGCCCGAGCTGACCGACGTGCGCCCCCTGATTGCCGCGCTGCTGCTCGGTGCGGCCCGGCGGCGCCACTTCCGGATGTGGCTCGGCCAGCGGCACGCCGACCTGGTGTGGCTGGCACCCGGCTACGAGCATCCCGGCGACCCGCGCCAGCCCGACAACACCCACAAGCACTGATGGTCACGACGCTCGCAGTCGACATCGGCGGCACGAAGATCGCCGCCGGCCTCGTCGACGCCGACGGCAGCCTGCGATACGAAGCCCGGCAGCCGACCCCGCACACCGACGACCCCGACCAGGTGTGGGCCACGGCCGCTCGCGCCATCGCCGACGCGCTCGCCGAGGCGGGCGGCCCGGTCGACGGTGTCGGTATCTCCTCAGCCGGCCCGATCCACCTGCCCGACGGAACCATCAGCCCCATCAACATCCCCGCGTGGCGTCACTTCCCGGTCGTCGAACGAGTGGTCGCGGCCGTCCCCGATGTGCCGGTGCGCCTCGGCGGCGACGGGCTTTGCATGGCGCTGGGTGAGCATTGGCGCGGGGCCGGCCGCGGCGCCGCGTTCCTGCTCGGCATGGTGGTGTCCACCGGGATCGGCGGCGGACTGATCCTCGACGGCGTGCCGTACCACGGGCGCACCGGCAACGCCGGTCACGTCGGCCACGTCGTCGTCGACACCGCCGGACCGCCCTGCACCTGCGGCGGCCGTGGTTGCGTGGAAGCGATCGCCAGCGGACCGCATCTGGCGCAGTGGGCCCGGTCTCAAGGCTGGGACGGTGCCGACGCCAAGGAATTGGCTGACGCCGCGGCGTCCGGACATCAGGTGGCGCTGGCGGCGTTTCGCCGGGGCGCCCGCGCCATCGCCGCGATGATCGCCTCGGTGGGCGCCGTCTGCGACCTGGACCTCGTCGTCCTCGGTGGCGGAGTGGCCAAGGCTGGGCCGGTGTTGTTCGACCCGCTGCACGAGGAGCTGCGCACGTATGCCGGGCTGGAGTTCCTGTCCGGGTTGCGGGTGGTCCCCGCCGCGCTCGGCGGCGAGGCGGGCCTGGTCGGCGCGGCCGCGCTGCTGCGCGGCTGACCAGCGGCTCGCACGCGTTTTGGCTGATCCGGGCAGCGCACGCTATCCTTGCTCAGTTCCACCGAAGACCGTCGGTCACCGAGCAATCGGTTGAAGGTCCCGGATTCCCGGGCGGCCCACGCAGGAGGACGAGGTAACAGTATTTTTCTGTGCGCCCCGACCAGTCCTGTGTCGGGGCGTTTGTGATTTCTGGCTCTTCTCGCTCGTCGGTTGGTGGACGTCCCAACCATCACGAGGAGGCAAGCATGGCTAAGCCTGAAAAGGCCACCGCGGTCGCCGACATCGCCGAGAAGTTCAAGGAGGCGACGGCCACCGTCGTCACCGAGTACCGCGGCCTGACGGTGTCCAACCTTGCCGAGCTGCGTAGGTCACTGGGTGCCGGGGCCAGCTACACCGTTGCCAAGAACACCTTGGTGAAGCGGGCGGCGTCCGAGGCGGGTGTCGAGGGTCTCGACGATCTCTTCGCCGGTCCGACCGCCATCGCGTTCATCCAGGGCGAACCCGTTGACGCCGCCAAGGCGATCAAGAAGTTCGCCAAGGAGAACAAGGCACTGGTCATCAAGGGCGGCTACATGGACGGTCGCGCGCTGACCGTCTCCGAGGTCGAGCGCATCGCCGATCTCGAGTCGCGCGAGGTGCTGCTGTCCAAGCTGGCCGGCGCAATGAAGGCGAAGCAGTCGCAGGCCGCGGCGCTGTTCGTGGCGCCCGCGTCCCAGATCGCGCGCCTGGCCGCAGCTCTGCAAGAGAAGAAGGCTGCAGAGGGTTCCGCCGAACCCGCTGCCTGATCCAAACCACCACAAAGCACACAGATAAGGAATCACCATGGCAAAGCTGTCCACCGACGAACTGCTCGACGCGTTCAAGGAAATGACCCTGCTCGAGCTCTCTGAGTTCGTGAAGCAGTTCGAGGAGACCTTCGACGTCACCGCCGCCGCTCCGGTCGCCGTCGCGGCTGCCGGCCCCGCCGCCGGTGGCGCTGCCGCCGAGGCCGCCGAGGAGCAGTCGGAATTCGACGTCATCCTCGAGGGTGCCGGCGACAAGAAGATCGGCGTCATCAAGGTCGTCCGTGAGATCGTCTCCGGCCTGGGCCTCAAGGAAGCCAAGGACCTCGTCGACGGCGCCCCCAAGCCGCTGCTCGAGAAGGTCAACAAGGAAGCCGCCGATGACGCCAAGGCCAAGCTCGAGGCCGCTGGCGCGACGGTCACCGTCAAGTAGTTTCGGTATCACCGAAGGAGGCCCCCGGATTCGTCCGGGGGCCTTCTCGTTGTTGGGCCAATTCGTGCATTTACCGCAACGGCTCGCCAGCGGGCCGGACCGGACCATCACAGTTTTGCGAGCGTCAATAACCGTAGTGACACAACCCGAGTGGCACGAGGGGCCGTGCGCTACAGTGACTCAAACCACAGGCCATCGCGGCGGTGGCTGACCGGTGTGGGCGGAAGGATCTGGCGTGGGTATTGCTATTCAGGTCGAGGGGCTGACTAAGTCATTCGGTTCCCAGCGAATTTGGGAAGACGTGACCCTCGATATCCCCGCCGGTGAGGTCAGCGTGCTGCTGGGCCCGTCGGGTACCGGTAAGTCCGTGTTCTTGAAGTCGTTGATCGGTCTGCTGCGCCCCGAGCGCGGCAAGATCATCGTCGACGGCACCAACATCATCGAGTGCTCGGCCAAGGAGCTCTACGAGATCCGCACGCTGTTCGGCGTCATGTTCCAGGACGGCGCGCTGTTCGGCTCGATGAACCTCTTCGACAACACCGCCTTCCCGCTTCGTGAGCACACGAAGAAGAAGGAAAGCGAAATCCGCCAGATCGTCATGGAAAAGCTCGACATGGTCGGCTTGGGTGGCGACGAGAACAAGTTCCCCGGTGAGATCTCCGGCGGTATGCGCAAGCGCGCCGGGCTGGCCCGCTCACTGGTGCTCGACCCGCAGATCATCCTCTGCGACGAGCCCGACTCCGGTCTGGACCCGGTCCGCACCGCATACCTGAGCCAGCTGCTGATCGACATCAACGCTCAGATCGACGCCACGATCCTGATCGTGACGCACAACATCAACATCGCCCGCACAGTGCCCGACAACATCGGCATGCTGTTCCGCAAGCACTTGGTCATGTTCGGCCCCCGCGAGGTGCTGCTGACCAGTGACGAGCCGGTGGTGCGTCAGTTCCTCAACGGTCGCCGTATCGGCCCGATCGGCATGTCCGAGGAGAAGGACGAGTCGACGATGGCCGAAGAGCAGGCCTTGGTCGACGCCGGCCACCACGATGGTGGTGTCGAGGAAATCGAAGGCGTGCCGCCGCAGTTGACGGTCACCCCGGGCATCCCGGAACGCGACGCCGTCCGGCGCCGCCAGGAGCGGGTGCGTCAGATCCTGCACACCCTGCCCCCGGCCGCCCAGGAAGCCATCCGCGACGACCTCGACGGCACCCACAAACTGCCCAGCCACACCTTCGCCGGTGAAGAGGGCAACTGACCCAAGCTAACTATCAGCGAGAAGCCCCAACCGAAATCGGTTGGGGCTTCTCGCTTTTCGGGTGAGAATCCGGATCCGCACGGGCACCGGCGGCGCGCGCAGGAAATGACGCTTTGGCCAATTCGCATCGTTGCGGCGATTTGCTGGGTTAGCGTTTGGCCCGATCGCGCAGGAGGAGGCGACTAGGTGCGACGCGACCGGCGGGTCTGGTGGGGGGCGGTTGCGGTCTTCGCCGGCATCGGCGCAGGCCTGCTGACCGGTACTGCCACCGCCGCCGCCGACACCGGTGGCAGCCCCGACCATTCGGGTGGCGCATCCACCTCGCAGGCGTCGACATCGCCGACCACGTCCTCCGCTGTCGCAACCGGCAAGACTCGCACCGCGGTCGCCGCCGTCGTCTCCGGCCCGCGCACCACGAAGCCCACCGCCAAAGCCACCGCACCCACGGCGGCGGCCCGCCGACAGACCACCTCCCGCCCGGCAGCGAAACTGTTGACCAGCGTGCTGTCCGCGCTCGGCGTCGCACCGCCGCAGACGGCAGCCCGCACCACCTCCCCGCCGGCGACCGGCACCAGCGCGCGTCCCGCGGCGGCGTCGAACCTCGCCGAGGCCACGGTCATCACGCCGCCCGCGACCAACGGCGTCACCGGGGTCAAGGTCGGGCACTCGACGCTGACGATCCCCGTCAACGGCGGCTTCAACGCACCCGCCGACTGGTACTTCCCGACCCAGGCCGACGGCTCGGTGCAGGCCAACGGCGTCATCTGGCTGCAGCACGGGTTCCTCGCCGACAAGGCGTTCTACTCGGAGCTGGCCACCCAGCTCGCGAAGAACACCAACTCCATCGTGGTGGCGCCGACACTGCCGTCGTTCCCGCAGCTCACCTGCCGCGGCTGCACGCTGTACGGCGTGCCGATGCAGAAGGCCGCCGCCACGATGTTCCTCGGCGGTCGGCCGGCATTGACCATCAGCGCCAGCCAGGCCGGGTATGACGGCGTGTTGCCACAAGACTTCATCCTGGCCGGGCATTCAGCCGGCGGCGGATGGTCGTCATCGGTCGGCGGCTACTACGTCGACGCCCTCGCGCCGACCGACGAGAACCACCTACTCGGGGTGGTGATGTACGACGGCGTCACCATGAACGGCACCCTGCCGCAAGCCATCGCCAGCCTGGACACCCGCGACATCCCCGTCTATCAGGTGGCGGCGCCGGCCCAGATGTGGAACACCTTCGGCTCCACGACCGACCAACTGCTGGCGCTGCGGCCCGACCAGTTCGACGGAGTCGTGCTGGTCAACGGATCGCACGTCGACGCGATGCTGGGCAGTAATCCACTGGTCGACTTCTTCGCCCAGCTGGTCACCAAGCGCTCGCCGTCCGGAAACACCTCCGCCGTCGACACACTCAGCAGCGGCTGGATCAACGACTTCTACGCCGGAGCCGGCCCAGCCGACCCGCAGTACGGCATCTATGGCGCCGCCAGTCAACCGATCATCCTGGGCAATGCCGCCGCGGTCGTGCTGCCCACCCCGCTGGCCAGTCAGCTCGGCCCGCTCCAGAAGCTGATGAAGAAGTGGACCGCCCTCGTCATGCCGCTGTTCTTCGGCGGTCCGCCCAGCACGGCCACGGTCACACCGGTGGGCGCCGGCCCGGCCGTGACGGCACCGACCCCCAACGGGGTGACCGGGGTGCGAACCGGCAACACCACGCTGACCATCGGAGTCGGCTCGAGGACCTA
The DNA here is from genome assembly GCF_008329905.1 of Mycobacterium sp. ELW1. Taxonomy (NCBI): domain Bacteria; kingdom Bacillati; phylum Actinomycetota; class Actinomycetes; order Mycobacteriales; family Mycobacteriaceae; genus Mycobacterium; species Mycobacterium sp. ELW1. The sequence goes on from NZ_CP032155.1 coordinate 1,097,847, forward strand.
CAACGCCCCGGCCGACTGGTACTTCCCGACGCAGGCCGACGGCTCGGTACAGGCCAACGGCATCATTTATCTGCAGCACGGATTCCTGGCCACCAAGTCCTTCTACACCGTGCTGGCCCGATCGCTGGCGCAGCAGACCAACAGCATCGTCGTCGCGACAACGCTGCCGTCCTTCGCCCCGCTGGGCTGCCCGACCTGCACCATCAACAACCCCGCGATGCAGCAAGGCGTCGCCGACCTGTTCCTCGGTGGCCGCGCCGCACTGACCATCAGCGCCGCCGACGCCGGATATCAGGGGACTCTCCCGGACGACTTCACGCTCTCCGGGCATTCCGCGGGTGGGGGACTGGCCGTGGCCGCCGGCAGTGACTACATCACCTCGCTCGCGCCCGGCGACGACAACCATCTGCTCGGCGTGGTGATGTTCGACGGCGTCGCCAACGGCGACGGTCTCACCGGCGCGCTGGCCACCCTCGACGGCATACCGGTGTACACGATCGCCGCGCCGCCGCAGTCGTGGAACGCGTTCGGCCGCACCACCACGCAACTGATCGCCGACCGGCCGGACCAGTTCGTCGGCGTCGAACTGGTCAAGGGCTCGCACACCGACTCGGTGATCGGCTCCGACCCCTTCTTCGACTTCTTCGCCGCGATCTTCGTCAGGCCGTCCGCCCCCGGTAACGCCTCCGCCGTGCACACGCTGGCGGCCGGCTGGATCAACGACTTCTACGTCGGCGCCGGCCCGGACTCACCGCAGTACGGGCTCTACGGTTCGGCCGGCCAGTCGATCGTCATGGGGCCGACCGCCGCCATCGTCTTGCCGACTCAGCCGGCCGCCGCGGCAGCCCGCTCGATCGCGGCCTGACGAATCGATGACGTCCCGGCCCGCCGATGGGATTTCGATCCCGAAATGGGCTGGCACTGAGTAGCTTTTGCCGGATCGTCAATTTGGGAGGCAGGTCAGCGATGTCGCAACGTCAGGTCTTGATGGGCACCGGCGCGATGGTGGCGGGGTTGGGTGCGGCCTTGCTGTCCGGCTCCGCTGTGGCCCATGCCGACAACGACGGCAGCGCCGGTTCGACGGCGTCGTCGAACGCGTCGTCCTCGGCTTCGGGCAAGTCCACCGGCGCGAGCAAGCGGACGTCCACGCCGTCGTCCGCCACGCGGTCGGCGCGCTCCTCGCTCGCCGCGCAGAAAGCCAGCCCCACGGCTGCCGCGACGCCGGCGCCGACGACCGTCACCGTCGGCGTCGCCACCTCACGTCGAGCCGGGCTGCGGTCGCTGGCCACGACGCCGTCGGCACCGGCATCCGATCTTCTGGCCAGCACGGCGCTCAGCGTGCTCGCCAACCTGGGGGCGGTGCCGCGCACCACCATCCCCGCCGCCACCACCACACCGAGCGCTCCGACGACCACGGCGACCACAGCGACCACGCTGCCGGTTGCGCCGACCAACGGCGTGACCGGTGTGCTCGTCGGTCATTCCCGGCTGGACCTGCCCGGTGCGTTCATCGGTAAGACCGTCGCCGCCGACTGGTACTTCCCGACCCAGGTCGACGGCAGCGTCGACGCCCAGGGCGTCATCTGGCTCCAGCACGGGTTCGGGGCCACCAACACCTTCTACTCGGCGCTGGCCAAGGACTTGGCGCAGCAGACCAACAGCATCGTGGTCGCGCCGACCCTGTCCTCTGTTCCCATGACATTCTCCGGTGGCTGCCTCACCTGCGAGGTGACCCAACAGGACGCGGCAGCCCTGCTCGGACCGGACCGCGCAACGCTGCTGAGCAGCGCCACCGCGGCCGGCTTCACCGGGGTGGCACTCCCGGAGCGCTTCGTCCTGGCCGGCCACTCGGCGGGCGGCGGCTTCGCCACCGCGGTCGCCGACGACTACCTGGGCGGCGCCGACGCCCAGTACGACCCGTCCGATCTGGTCGGCGTGCTGATGTTCGACGGGGTGTCCAACGGCGCCCTGACCGGATCCTTCGCCAGCCAGGTCGCCGACCTGGCCGCCGCGGACAAGCCGATCTACCAGATCGCCGCACCGGCGCAGAGCTGGAACCTGTTCGGCGCGACCACCAATGTGCTGGCGGCGACGCTTCCCGGCACGTTCATCGGCGTCGTCCTGCAGAACGGCTCGCACGTCGACTCCATGCTGGGGGTCAACCCGCTGTTCAACGTGGTGCTGCAATTGGTGACCAAGCGGGTGCCCGCCGGAAACACCGCGGCCGTCTACACGCTGAGCAACGGCTGGATCAACGACATGTACGCCGGCGCCACCCCCGAGGCTCCGCAGTACGGCTTCTATCCGGCGGCCAACCAGCAGATCATCATGGGACCGACGGCTGCGGTCGGGCTGCCCGCCGCGGAAGCCAACCAACTGGGACCGGTCGACAAGCTCGTCAAGGGCTTGGTCGACACGGTCGCCAAGCTCTTCGGCGCCCAGCTGCCTGCGCCGGTCAACAGCGGTGACAACGGGCTGGACCCCAACAATCCCGTCGTCTCGGTCGGCAACGGCGTCACCGGCGTCCGGTTCGGGTCGTCCGTTCTCAACATCCCCTGCGGCCCGAACGGCTATGCCGCCCCGGCCAACTGGTACTTCCCGACCCAGGCCGACGGCACCGTCGCAGCCAACGGCGTGATCTGGCTGCAGCACGGGTTCCTCGGCTTCAACGACTGGTACGGCACCGCGGCCCAGCAGTTGGCCCAGGAGACCAACAGCATCGTGGTGGTGCCGGACATCTTCTGGTTCAACACCCCGCTGTGCCCGGGCTGCTACCTGGGCGGCGAAGAGATGCGCGAGGCGGTCGCCGGCATGTTCCAGGGCAGCCGGTCGGCGCTGAACATCAGCGCCAACGCTGCCGGTCTCAGCGGCGCCCTGCCGGAGAAGTTCCTGCTCAGCGGGCATTCCGCGGGCGGCAACTTCGCCACCGCGGTCGGTGCCCTGATCACCCAGACCGATCAGGTCGACAACCTGCTCGGGGTGGTGATGTTCGACGGTGTCTCCCGCGACCCGCTGTTCACCGACTCGCTGACCGCGCTGGCCGGCGCCGGTATCCCGGACTACCAGATCGCGGCGCCGCCGCAACGCTGGAACGCCTACGGGGTGGCCACCGAGCTGATGCAGGCCTTCTACGGCAACCAGTTCTACGGCGTGCAGATCGACAACGGTTCACACACCGACGTCATCGCCGGTAACAACCCCTTCGGGCTGCTCGGCGAGCTGCTCAGCACGATCATCGTCAAGCCGTCCCCGCCCGGGGGCAAGACGGCGGTGCGGACGTTCGCGTCGGGCTGGATCAACGACATCTACGCCGGACGCGGGCCGACCGATCCGCTCTACGGCATCTACGGCAGCCCCAACGACGGCACCTACGTCCCCAACCAGCCGATGGTGATGGGTCAGGCCGGGGCGGCCACGCTGCCGGCGCCGCCGCCGGTGACGGTGGATTCCAACCTCCCGCCGGACCAGAACTACCTGGGGACCTGGTACGAGCAGGGCAGCGTGCGTCAGTTCTTCTCGATCGGGCTGGTCAACACCAAGGCGCAGTACAGCCTCAACCCGGATGGCACCATCCGGGTGCAGAACTCCGGTAACTACTTCACCGCCAACGGGCCCGCGGTGAACATCGTGGGCTCGGCGGTTCCGGTCAACGAGTTCAACACCCGGCTCAATGTCGGCTTCTTCTCCGGCACGCCGAGCAGCGCCGAACCGGGCAATTACTGGATCCTCGACTACGCCACCGACTACAGCTGGGCGATTGTCAGCGACTCGTCTGGCTACAGCGGGTTCATCCTGACCCGGGAGCAGACCATCGGCGATACCGAGTACCAGGCATTGCTGGCCCGGGCCAGGGAGCTCGGCGTGTGGGGCCTGATCCTGCGGACCCGGCAATATCCGACATCGTCGGCCGCCGTGATGCCCGGGCCCGCCGATGTGCCGGCCAGCGTCACGGTGTGAGGGCAAAGCCGGCCTTGCGATTTATCCACACCAAATACCGCGTCAACGCTTGACGGAAGGGCCTAAACGGGTCAGTCTGTTGACCAGCATGTGTGCATGGGTAGCAAGTTCGCCAGCCAGCGCCAGCCTGCCCGGCACCCGGTTGTTGAGGAATGCGCCGTTCTCCGCTATTGTTGGACGTTGCGCTGGCTGCATCCTGCCCACCTCAACCTGCACCTGATATCGCCGGTCTTTTAATCTGAGCCCAGCTCAGAGACCTCTTGGCGTGTCGCGTGCGTCGGGGACAGGCCCGGGCCTCGAGTAGGCCAGCCGAACCGACGCAGATATCGCGACCTCCCGGATGCTTCCGGTTTGTCGCATTAGGTGCTGGAAGGATGCATCTTGGCAGTCTCTAGCCAGAGCAAAACGACTACTACTTCTAACTCCGTTCCCGGAGCACCAAAACGAATTTCGTTCGCGAAGCTGCGCGAGCCGCTAGAGGTACCCGGCCTGCTCGACGTCCAAACGGAGTCGTTCGAGTGGCTGATCGGCTCGCCGCGCTGGCGCGCGATCGCTGAGGCTCGTGGTGACGTGAACCCGGTGGGCGGCCTCGAAGAGGTGCTCACCGAGCTGTCGCCGATCGAGGATTTCTCGGGCTCGATGTCGCTGAGCTTCTCGGACCCGCGTTTCGACGAGGTCAAGGCTCCGGTCGACGAGTGCAAAGACAAGGACATGACGTACGCGGCCCCGCTGTTCGTCACGGCCGAGTTCATCAACAACAACACCGGCGAGATCAAGAGCCAGACGGTCTTCATGGGTGATTTCCCGATGATGACCGAGAAGGGCACCTTCATCATCAACGGCACCGAGCGTGTCGTGGTGAGCCAGCTGGTCCGTTCGCCGGGTGTGTACTTCGACGACAGCATCGACAAGTCCACCGAGAAGACGCTGCACAGCGTCAAGGTGATCCCCGGCCGCGGTGCGTGGCTGGAATTCGACGTCGACAAGCGCGACACCGTGGGTGTGCGTATCGACCGCAAGCGCCGCCAGCCGGTCACTGTGCTGCTGAAGGCACTCGGCTGGACCAACGAGCAGATCCGGGAGCGCTTCGGCTTCTCCGAGATCATGATGTCGACGCTGGAGAAGGACAACACCGCAGGCACCGACGAGGCGCTGCTGGACATCTACCGGAAGCTGCGCCCGGGCGAACCGCCGACCAAGGAGTCGGCGCAGACCCTGCTGGAGAACCTGTTCTTCAAGGACAAGCGCTACGACCTGGCCCGGGTGGGTCGCTACAAGGTCAACAAGAAGCTGGGCCTCAACGCGGGCCAGCCGATCACCAGCTCGACGCTGACCGAAGAGGACATCGTCGCGACCATCGAGTACCTGGTGCGCCTGCACGAGGGCCAGACCACGATGACCGCTCCCGGCGGCGTCGAGGTCCCGGTCGAGGTCGACGACATCGATCACTTCGGTAACCGTCGCCTGCGTACCGTCGGCGAGCTGATCCAGAACCAGATCCGGGTCGGCCTGTCCCGCATGGAGCGGGTCGTCCGCGAGCGGATGACCACTCAGGACGTCGAGGCGATCACGCCGCAGACCCTGATCAACATCCGTCCCGTCGTGGCGGCGATCAAGGAGTTCTTCGGCACCAGCCAGCTGTCGCAGTTCATGGACCAGAACAACCCGCTGTCGGGTCTGACCCACAAGCGTCGCCTGTCGGCGCTGGGCCCGGGTGGTCTGTCCCGTGAGCGCGCCGGCCTCGAGGTCCGCGACGTGCACTCCAGCCACTACGGCCGGATGTGCCCGATCGAGACCCCTGAGGGTCCGAACATCGGTCTGATCGGTTCGCTGTCGGTCTACGCACGGGTGAACCCGTTCGGCTTCATCGAGACGCCCTACCGCAAGGTCGAGGGCGGCAAGGTCACCGACGAGATCCACTACCTGACCGCGGACGAGGAGGACCGCCACGTCGTGGCGCAGGCCAACTCGCCGACCGACGCCGACGGCCGCTTCACCGAGAGCAAGGTGCTGGTCCGCCGTAAGGGTGGCGAGGTCGAGTACGTCGACGCCACCGAGGTCGACTTCATGGACGTCTCGCCGCGCCAGATGGTGTCGGTCGCGACGGCGATGATCCCGTTCCTCGAGCACGACGACGCCAACCGTGCCCTGATGGGTGCCAACATGCAGCGCCAGGCGGTTCCGCTGGTGCGTAGCGAGGCACCGCTGGTGGGTACCGGCATGGAGCTGCGTGCGGCCATCGACGCCGGCGACGTCATCGTCACCGACAAGGCCGGTGTGGTCGAGGAGGTGTCCGCCGACTACATCACCGTGATGGCCGACGACGGCACCCGGCACACCTACCGGATGCGCAAGTTCGCCCGCTCCAACCACGGCACGTGCGCCAACCAGCGTCCGATTGTGGACGCCGGGCAGCGCGTCGAGTCGGGCCAGGTGCTCGCCGACGGTCCGTGCACCGAGAACGGTGAGATGGCGCTGGGCAAGAACCTGCTCGTCGCCGTCATGCCGTGGGAGGGTCACAACTACGAGGACGCGATCATCCTCTCCAACCGTCTGGTTGAGGAGGACGTGCTCACCTCGATTCACATCGAAGAGCACGAGATCGATGCCCGCGACACCAAGCTGGGCGCTGAGGAGATCACCCGGGACATCCCGAACGTCTCCGATGAGGTGCTGGCCGATCTCGACGAGCGCGGCATCATCCGCATCGGCGCCGAGGTCCGCGACGGCGACATCCTGGTCGGCAAGGTCACCCCGAAGGGCGAGACCGAGCTGACCCCGGAGGAGCGGCTGCTCCGCGCGATCTTCGGTGAGAAGGCGCGCGAGGTCCGCGACACGTCGCTGAAGGTGCCGCACGGTGAGTCCGGCAAGGTCATCGGCATCCGGGTGTTCTCCCGCGAGGACGACGACGAGTTGCCCGCCGGTGTCAACGAGCTGGTCCGCGTCTACGTGGCCCAGAAGCGCAAGATCTCCGACGGCGACAAGCTCGCCGGACGCCACGGCAACAAGGGCGTCATCGGCAAGATCCTGCCTGTCGAGGACATGCCGTTCCTTCCGGACGGCACCCCGGTGGACATCATCCTGAACACCCACGGTGTGCCGCGTCGTATGAACATCGGCCAGATCTTGGAGACCCACCTCGGGTGGGTGGCCAAGGCCGGCTGGAACATCGATGTCGTCGGCGGGACGCCCGAGTGGGCCGCCAACCTGCCGCAGGACATGCTGTCGTCGGAGCCGAACAGCATCGTCTCGACGCCGGTGTTCGACGGTGCTCGCGAAGAGGAGCTGCAGGGTCTGCTGAGCTCGACGCTGCCCAACCGTGACGGCGAGGTTCTCGTCAACGGTGACGGCAAGGCCGTGCTCTACGACGGCCGCAGCGGCGAACCGTTCCCGTACCCGGTGACGGTCGGCTACATGTACATCCTCAAGCTGCACCACCTGGTGGACGACAAGATCCACGCCCGCTCGACCGGCCCGTACTCGATGATCACCCAGCAGCCGCTCGGTGGTAAGGCGCAGTTCGGTGGTCAGCGGTTCGGTGAGATGGAGTGCTGGGCCATGCAGGCCTACGGCGCGGCGTACACGCTGCAGGAGCTCTTGACCATCAAGTCCGACGACACCGTCGGCCGGGTCAAGGTCTACGAGGCGATCGTCAAGGGCGAGAACATCCCCGAGCCGGGCATTCCGGAGTCGTTCAAGGTGCTGCTCAAGGAGCTGCAGTCGCTGTGCTTGAACGTTGAGGTGCTGTCTTCGGACGGTGCGGCAATCGAGATGCGTGACGGTGACGACGAGGACTTGGAGCGGGCTGCCGCGAACCTCGGAATCAACCTGTCGCGCAACGAATCTGCCTCTGTCGAAGATCTGGCCTAATCAGTATTTCTAGTCCCGAAAGGGGAAAGGGAGTTACGTGCTAGACGTCAACTTCTTCGATGAACTCCGGATCGGTCTTGCGACCGCGGACGACATCCGCACCTGGTCCTTCGGTGAGGTCAAGAAGCCGGAGACCATCAACTACCGCACGCTCAAGCCAGAGAAGGACGGCCTGTTCTGCGAGAAGATCTTCGGACCGACTCGCGACTGGGAGTGCTACTGCGGCAAGTACAAGCGCGTCCGCTTCAAGGGCATCATCTGCGAGCGCTGCGGCGTCGAGGTCACTCGCGCCAAGGTGCGCCGCGAGCGGATGGGCCACATCGAGCTGGCCGCACCGGTCACACACATCTGGTACTTCAAGGGCGTTCCGTCGCGCTTGGGCTATCTGCTGGACTTGGCGCCGAAGGATCTCGAGAAGATCATCTACTTCGCCGCCTACGTGATCACCGCGGTCGACACCGAGATGCGCCACAACGAGCTCTCCACTCTCGAAGCCGAGATGGAGGTCGAGAAGAAGGCTGTCGCCGATCAGCGTGACGCCGACCTGGAGGCCCGCGCCCAGAAGCTCGAGGCCGATCTGGCCGAGCTCGAGGCCGAGGGTGCCAAGTCCGACGTGCGCCGCAAGGTGCGCGACGGTGGCGAGCGCGAGATGCGTCAGCTGCGCGACCGGGCCCAGCGTGAGCTGGACCGGCTCGACGAGATCTGGACGACCTTCACCAAGCTGGCCGTCAAGCAGCTCATCGTCGACGAGAACCTGTACCGCGAGCTGGTCGACCGCTACGGCGAGTACTTCCAGGGCTCGATGGGTGCGGAGTCGATCCAGAAGCTCATCGAGACCTTCGACATCGACGCCGAGGCCGAGAGCCTGCGCGACACCATCCGTAACGGCAAGGGGCAGAAGAAGCTTCGCGCCCTCAAGCGCCTGAAGGTGGTCGCCGCGTTCCAGCAGTCGGGTAACTCGCCGATGGGCATGGTCCTCGACGCGGTGCCGGTGATCCCGCCGGAGCTGCGCCCGATGGTCCAGCTCGACGGTGGCCGCTTCGCGACCTCCGACCTGAACGACCTGTACCGCCGCGTGATCAACCGCAACAACCGGTTGAAGCGACTGATCGATCTCGGCGCTCCCGAGATCATCGTCAACAACGAGAAGCGGATGCTGCAGGAGTCGGTCGACGCGCTGTTCGACAACGGCCGTCGTGGCCGGCCCGTCACGGGACCCGGCAACCGTCCGCTCAAGTCGCTGTCCGATCTGCTCAAGGGCAAGCAGGGCCGGTTCCGTCAGAACCTGCTCGGTAAGCGCGTCGACTACTCGGGCCGTTCGGTCATCGTGGTCGGCCCGCAGCTCAAGCTGCACCAGTGCGGTCTGCCGAAGCTGATGGCCCTCGAGCTGTTCAAGCCGTTCGTGATGAAGCGTCTGGTCGATCTCAACCACGCGCAGAACATCAAGAGCGCCAAGCGGATGGTCGAGCGTCAGCGTCCCCAGGTGTGGGATGTCCTCGAAGAGGTCATCGCCGAGCACCCGGTGCTGCTGAACCGTGCACCCACGCTGCACCGCCTCGGTATCCAGGCCTTCGAGCCGCAGCTGGTGGAGGGCAAGGCCATCCAGCTGCACCCGCTGGTCTGTGAGGCCTTCAACGCCGACTTCGACGGCGACCAGATGGCAGTTCACCTGCCGCTGAGCGCCGAGGCGCAGGCCGAGGCCCGCATCCTGATGCTGTCGTCGAACAACATCCTGTCGCCTGCGTCGGGTAAGCCGCTGGCCATGCCGCGTCTGGACATGGTCACTGGTCTGTACTTCCTGACCACGCTGGTTGCCGGCGAAAAGGGTGAGTACACCGCTGCCGCCAAGGATGTGCCGGAGACCGGTGTGTACAGCTCGCCGGCCGAGGCGATCATGGCGATGGACCGTGGTGCACTGTCGGTTCGGGCTCAGATCAAGGTGCGCCTGACGCAGCTGCGTCCGCCGCACGAGGTCGAGAACGAGCTGTTCGGCGAGAACGGCTGGCGCCCGGGCAATGCCTGGACCGCCGAGACCACGCTGGGCCGGGTGCTCTTCAATGAGCTTCTGCCGCAGGGGTATCCGTTCGTCAACGAGCAGATGCACAAGAAGGTCCAGGCCCGGATCATCAACGATCTGGCCGAGCGCTACCCGATGATCGTCGTCGCGCAGACCGTCGACAAGCTCAAGGATGCCGGTTTCCACTGGGCCACCCGTTCGGGTGTCACGGTGTCGATGGCGGACGTCATCGTGCCGCCGGAGAAGCAGGAGATCCTCGAGCGTTACGAGGCCGAAGCCGAAGGGATCGAGAAGAAGTACCAGCGCGGCGCGCTCAACAAGCAGGAGCGCAACGACGCTCTTGTCGAGCTGTGGAAGGAAGCCACCGAAGAGGTCGGTAACGCGTTGCGGGCGCACTACCCCAACGACAACCCGATCATCACGATCGTGGACTCCGGTGCGACGGGTAACTTCACCCAGACTCGAACGCTGGCCGGCATGAAGGGTCTGGTGACCAACCCGAAGGGTGAGTTCATCCCGCGGCCGATCAAGTCCTCGTTCCGCGAGGGCCTGACGGTGCTGGAGTACTTCATCAACACCCACGGCGCCCGAAAGGGTCTGGCGGACACCGCACTTCGTACCGCCGACTCGGGTTACCTGACCCGTCGTCTGGTGGACGTCAGCCAGGACGTGATCGTGCGCGAGCACGACTGCGGCACTGAGCGCGGCATCCTCGTCGACCTGGCCGAGCTCCAGGCCGACGGCAGCCTGATCCGGGATCCGCACGTCGAGACCTCGGCGTACGCCCGCACGCTGGCCGCGGACGCGGTCGACGCAGGAGGCAACGTCGTCGTCAACGCCGGACACGATCTCGGCGACCCGGCGATCGACGCCCTGCTGGAGGCAGGCATCACCTCGGTCAAGGTCCGCTCGGTGCTCACCTGCACCAGCGCCTCGGGTGTGTGCGCGATGTGCTACGGCCGTTCGATGGCCACCGGCAAGCTGGTGGATATCGGCGAGGCCGTCGGCATCGTGGCCGCACAGTCCATCGGTGAGCCCGGCACGCAGCTGACCATGCGCACCTTCCACCAGGGTGGTGTTACCGGTGGCGCCGACATCGTCGGTGGTCTGCCCCGCGTGCAGGAGCTGTTCGAGGCGCGTATTCCGCGGAACCGCGCACCGATCGCCGATGTGGCCGGACGGGTTCAGCTGGAGGAGACCGACAAGTTCTACAAGATCACCATCGTTCCCGACGACGGGAGCGAGGAGGTCGTGTACGACAAGCTCTCCAAGCGTCAGCGTTTGAAGGTGTTCAAGCACGACGACGGTTCCGAGCGACTGCTGGTCAACGGTGACCACGTCGAGGTGGGCCAGCAGCTCCTTGAGGGCTCGGCCGACCCGCACGAGGTGCTGCGTATCGAGGGTCCGCGCAAGGTGCAGATCCACCTGGTCAAGGAAGTCCAGGAGGTCTACCGGGCGCAGGGTGTGTCGATCCACGACAAGCACATCGAGGTCATCGTCCGGCAGATGCTGCGGCGCGTCACGATCATCGATTCGGGTGCAACGGAGTTCCTGCCCGGCTCGCTGACCGAGCGTGGCGAGTTCGAGTCGGAGAACCGGCGTGTGGTTGCCGAGGGCGCCGAGCCCGCGGCCGGCCGTCCGGTGCTGATGGGTATCACCAAGGCGTCGCTGGCCACCGATTCGTGGCTGTCGGCGGCGTCGTTCCAGGAGACCACTCGCGTGCTGACCGATGCGGCGATCAACTGCCGCAGCGACAAGCTGCAGGGTCTGAAGGAGAACGTGATCATCGGCAAGCTGATCCCGGCCGGTACCGGTATCAACCGTTACCGCAACATCCAGGTTCAGCCCACCGAGGAAGCCCGCGCTGCGGCGTACACGATCCCGTCCTACGAGGATCAGTACTACAGCCCGGACTTCGGTCAGGCGACGGGTGCCGCGGTGCCGTTGGACGATTACGGCTACAGCGACTACCGCTAACTGAATCAAGGAAAAGCCCCCGCTTCGGCGGGGGCTTTTTCTATTGCCGTCCATTGCCGAACGTAACGCCAGGGCGGCTTTCGGCGCCGAATGCAACCCTGGCGTCACGCTCGGCCGCCGCGGCGATGAGTTCGGGCGGCTGGCCGGGTCTACCTTGGCGACGGTCGAAAGATCCCGGGAGGAATGCGTGCCCCAATTGCTCAGAGTCCACAACATGATGCTGTCGCGCGACGGCTTCGGCGCGGGCCTCAACCAGTGTTTCGAGCGGCCGTTCGGCGACGCCGATCAGCCTGCTCTCTTCGCGTGGGTGGGTGCGACGGCCAGCTGGGTGGGCCGGCGCGAGCCGGGAGGGACCCGCGGCCTCGACGACTACTTCACCCGTGACTACTACAACAACATCGGCGCGGAGATCATGGGCCGCAACAAGTTCAGTCCCTACCGCGGGCCATGGGAGGACCACCCTGAGTGGCAGGGCTGGTGGGGCGAGGAGCCGCCGTTCCACACGCCGGTGTTCGTCATGACCCACCACGAGCGGCCCTCGCTGACGTTGGGGGAGACGACGTTTCACTTCGTCTCCGACAGCCCGGCGCGCGTCGCGGAGCAGGCGAAGGCGGCCGCCGGCGGCAAGGATGTCCGGCTCGGCGGCGGCGCGACGACGGTTCGGCAGTTCCTCGACGCGGGCCTGGTCGACACGCTGCACGTGGCGGTGGCCGATGTGACGATCGGCGCCGGATCGCGGTTGTGGGAGTCGCCCGACGAACTCGACGACCGGTTCCACCACGAGGTCGTGGCCAGCCCGAGTGGGGTCACCCATCACCTGTTCTGGCGGAGATGACGGCTGTGCACGGCGTCGGTGCGCGCGCCTAGACTCGACCCGTGCTCATTGGTTCCCATGTCCACGGTGACGATCCGCTGGCAGCCGCGGCCGCCGACGGCGCCGAGGCGGTGCAGTTCTTTCTCGGCAATCCACAGAGCTGGAAGAAGCCCGCACCGCGCGACGATGCCGAGACGCTGAAGGCGTCGCCGGTCCCGCTCTACGTGCATGCGCCGTATCTGATCAACGTGGCGTCGGCCAACAACCGGGTGCGGATACCGTCGCGCAAGATCCTGCAGGACACCTGCGACGCCGCCGCCGAGATCGGCGCGACCGCGGTGATCGTGCACGGGGGTCACGCCGACGACAACGACATGGAAGCCGGCTTCGAACGCTGGGCCAAGGCCCTGGCGCAGCTGGAGGCCAGCGTGCCCGTCTACCTGGAGAACACCGCAGGCGGCGATCATGCGATGGCGCGCCATTTCGACACGATCGCCCGGCTGTGGGAGCGCATCGCCGACACCGGCATCGGGTTCTGCCTCGACACCTGCCACGCCTGGGCGGCCGGCGAGGAGCTGATCGACGCCGTCGAGCGGATCAAAGCCATCACCGGCCGCATCGACCTGGTGCACTGCAACGATTCCCGCGACGCCAAGGGGTCCGGCGCTGACCGGCACGCCAATTTCGGTACGGGACAGATCGATCCGCAACTTCTCGTCGCGGTCGTGCAGGCGGCCGATGCGCCGGTGATCTGTGAGACGGCAGACGAGGGCCGCAAGGACGACATCGCCTTTCTGCGGGAACATCTCAGCTAGCCGCGCACCCCGGCCGGCCCGGCTAGACCAGATACACCTTCCGCAGCGTCTCGGTCACCGTCCACACCGTCGGGGTGTCCTTGGCCAACCGCACCACGTCGCCGGTGCCCAGCGTGAGAGTCGGGCTGCCGTCGTCGAACTCGACGGTGGCCGCGCCGGAGAGCACCACGAACAGTTCGTCGGCCTCGACGTCGCGCATGACTCCGGGCGTCATCTCCCACACTCCGACCTCGAGGCCGCCGAATGTGCCGAGTTCGGCTGTCCCGGTGTGGGGCTCACCGCGCACCGACTGGTCGGCGGGCACCGGTTCGTGTTCGAGCCATTGGGTGGCGGCGTGGATGACGGAGTTCGGCTTCACGCCATCCAGCCTGCCATATTACGAATCTTGTGCGATTGTCGTAGAACTGTAATAGTGGTGTCATGTCGGATACGCATGTCGTCACCAACCAGGTCCCGCCGCTGACGGACCACAACCCGGCCAGCTCTCCGGTTCTGATCGAGGCGCTCATTCGCGAGGGCGGCGAGTGGGGGTTGGACGAGGTCACCGAGCTCGGCGCGCTCGCCGGCAGTGCCCTGGCGCAGCGCTGGGGAGAGCTGGCCGATCGCAACCAGCCGATCCTGCACACCCACGACCGCTACGGCTACCGCGTCGACGAGATCGAGTACGACCCCGCCTACCACGAGCTGATGCGCACGGCGATCGCGCACGGAGTGCACGCCGCGCCGTGGGCCGACGATCGTCCCGGCGCCCATGTGGTCCGCGCGGCGAAGATGGGGGTGTGGACTCCCGAGCCCGGGCACGTGTGCCCGATCTCGATGACCTACGCCGTCGTCCCCGCGCTGCGGCACAACCCCGACCTCGCCGAGATCTATGAGCCGCTGCTGACCAGTCGGGAGTACGACGCCGAACTGAAAGTGCCTGCCACCAAAGTCGGTATCACCGCGGGAATGTCGATGACCGAGAAGCAGGGCGGCTCCGACGTCCGTGCCGGCACCACCCAGGCTGTCCCCAACGGCGACGGCAGCTACACCATCACCGGTCACAAGTGGTTCACCTCCGCGGCGATGAGCGACATCTTCCTGGTGCTGGCGCAGGCTCCCGGTGGGCTGAGCTGTTTCATGCTGCCGCGCGTACTTCCCGACGGCACCCGCAACCGAATGTTCCTGCAGCGATTGAAGGACAAGCTCGGCAACCACGCCAACGCCTCCAGTGAGGTGGAATACGACGGTGCCATCGCCTGGCTGGTCGGCGAGGAAGGTCGCGGCGTGCCCACCATCATCGAGATGGTCAACCTCACCCGGCTGGACTGCACGCTGGGCAGCGCCACCAGCATGCGCAACGGCCTGACCCGCGCCGTGCACCACACTCAGCACCGCAAGGCCTTCGGCGCCTATCTGATCGATCAGCCGTTGATGCGCAATGTGATCGCCGACCTCGCCGTCGAGGCCGAGGCGGCCACCATCGTCGCGATGCGGATGGCCGGGGCCACCGATGCCGTCGTCCGCGGTGACGAACGTGAGACTCTGCTGCGCAGGATCGGCCTGGCGGCCGCCAAGTACTGGGTGTGTAAACGTGCCACCCCGCATGCCGCCGAGGCGATGGAATGCCTGGGCGGCAACGGTTATGCCGAGGAGTCCGGGATGCCGCGGCTCTATCGCGAGGCCCCGCTGATGGGCATCTGGGAAGGTTCGGGCAACGTCAGTGCCCTGGACACGTTGCGCGCCATGGCAACCCGTCCCGAGTGCGTCGGTGTGCTCTTCGACGAGCTGGCGATCACCGCAGGTCAGGATGCCCGGCTGGATGCTCACGTCGCCGACTTGCGTTCGGAACTGGCGAACCTCGACGGCATCGAGTACCGCGCACGCACGATCGCCGAGGACATCACGGTGGCGCTGCAAGGTTCGCTGCTGGTCCGCCACGGTCATCCCGCGGTCGCCGAGGCGTTCCTGGCCTCCCGGGTGGGCGGCAACTGGGGCGGTGCGTTCGGGACGCTGCCTGCCGGGCTCGACCTCGCGCCGATCATCGAACGCTGCCTGGTGAAGGGATGACCGACCTCAAGACGATGACCTACGAGGTCACCGATCGGATTGCCCGCATCACCTTCAACCGACCCGAGAAGGGCAACGCGATCGTCGCGGAGACCCCGCTGGAGTTGGCCGCGCTGGTGGAACGCGCCGACCTGGACCCAAATGTGCACGTGATCTTGGTGTCTGGCCGCGGCGACGGATTCTGCGCCGGTTTCGATCTCGGTGCCTACGCCGACGGCTCGTCGTCGGCCGGCGGCGGCGACCGGCAGGGCACCGTGCTCGACGGCAAAACGCAGGCCGTCAACCACAAGGCCGACCGGCCGTGGGATCCGATGATCGACTATCAGATGATGAGCCGTTTCGTGCGCGGCTTCTCCAGCCTGATGCATGCCGACAAGCCGACGGTGGTGAAGATTCACGGGTATTGCGTGGCGGGCGGCACCGATATCGCGTTGCACGCCGACCAGGTGATCGCCGCCTCCGACGCGAAGATCGGCTATCCGCCGACCCGGGTGTGGGGTGTTCCCGCGGCCGGGTTGTGGGCGCATCGTCTGGGTGATCAGCGCGCCAAACGTCTTCTGCTGACCGGGGATTGCATCACCGGCGCGCAGGCCGCTGAGTGGGGACTGGCGGTGGAGGCGCCGGATCCGGCCGACCTCGACGAGCGCACCGAACGGCTCGTGGAGCGCATCGCCGCGGTGCCGGTGAATCAGTTGATCATGGTGAAGCTGGCGATGAACACCGCGCTGTATCAGCAGGGCGTGGCGACCAGCCGGATGGTCAGCACGGTGTTCGACGGGATCGCCCGGCACACACCGGAGGGGCACGCGTTCGTGGCGGACGCCCGCGAGCACGGCTTCCGGGAGGCGGTCCGCCACCGCGACGAGCCGTTCGGTGACTACGGGCGCCGCGCCTCGGGAGTGTGAGCGTGCCGCAGTCGTTGGCGAAGATGACCGCTCGCTCGGTGGTGCTGAGTGTATTGCTCGGCGCCCATCCGGCCTGGGCCACCTCGGCCGAATTGCTGCGGCTGACATCGGATTTCGGCATCCGCGAGCAGACGTTGCGGGTCGCGCTCACCCGGATGGTGGCCGCCGGCGATCTGGTGCGCTCCGACGACGGGTATCGACTGTCCGATCGGCTGTTGACCCGCCAGCGCCGCCAGGACGATGCGCTCTACCCCCGCATGCGCGACTGGAACGGCGACTGGGTCACCTTGGTGATCACCGCGGTCGGCATGGATGCCCGGGCCCGCGCCGCCTTGCGTAACACTCTGCAGCTCAAGCGGTTCGGTGAGATGCGAGAGGGAGTGTGGTTACGTCCGGACAACCTCGGCGACGTGCTGCCCGCCGAGATCGCCGATCGGGTGCGGGTGCTGCACGCGCGTGACGACGATCCGGCCGAGCTGACCGGGCGGCTGTGGGATCTGGGTGGCTGGGCGATCACCGGACAGCGGCTTCTCGACGAGGTGACCGCCGCGCAGGACATTCCGGCACGCTTCCGTGCCGCCGCCGCGATTGTGCGCCACCTGCTCACCGATCCGGTATTGCCGGAAGAGCTGCTGCCGGCGCGCTGGCCGGGCGCCGCACTTCGGCGGGCCTATGCAGACTTCGCCGCCGAGCTGGTCGCGCGGCGGGATGAGGGACAACTGGTGGAGGCGACATGACCGAGCAACCGAATCCGGTGCGAGTAGAACGCAACGGAGGAGTCACGACGGTGATCATCGACCGTCCGCAGGCCCGCAACGCCGTCAACGGCCCTACCGCGATGGCCCTGTTCAACGCTTTCGACGAGTTCGACAAGGACGAGTCGGCGTCAGTGGCGGTCCTGTGGGGCGACAACGGAACCTTCTGCGCCGGAGCCGATCTCAAGGCCATCGGCACACCCGACACCAACCCCACCCATCGCCCTCGGACAGGGTCCGATGTCGCCGGCCCCGCGGCTCCGGGACCGATGGGACCCAGCCGCATGCAGCTGTCCAAACCGGTGATCGCCGCGGTCAGCGGGTACGCCGTGGCCGGCGGCCTGGAACTGGCGTTGTGGTGCGATCTGCGGGTGGCCGAGCAGGACGCCGTGTTCGGGGTGTTCTGCCGCCGGTGGGGGGTTCCGCTGATCGACGGCGGCACCGTGCGTCTGCCCCGGCTCATCGGCCACAGCCGGGCGATGGACCTGATCCTGACCGGCCGGGCCGTCGGCGCCGAGGAAGCTTTGGCCATCGGCCTGGCCAACCGGGTCGTCCCGACGGGCCAGGCCCGCCAGGCCGCCGAGGAGTTGGCCGCCGAACTCGCTCAGCTGCCTCAGCTCTGCCTGCGTTCGGACCGGATGTCGGCGCTCAACCAGTGGGGTCAGTCCGAAGCCGACGCCATCGATTTCGAATTCGGCAGCCTGTCGCGGGTGGCCGCCGAGTCGCTTGCCGGCGCGCAGCGATTCGCCAAGGGCGCCGGCCGGCACGGCGCCAAGGCGTGAGAGCTAAGAGCTCTTGTTGAGCGTGTTGCCCGACCCGAGGTTGTTCACCTTCGGGTCGCCCTTGTAGGTGATCGTGTTGTTGAGGCCGACGACGGAGAGTTCCTTGTCGATCGTGCCGAAGGTGATCTTGTTGTCCGCGCCGCCGATGTTCACCGACGCGCACGTTCCCTTCACCGTCAGAGTGTTGTTGGACCCGCCGACGTTCAGCGACTTGCCGTCGGCGCAGTCGATCTCCGCGGTCGTGCCGAACGAGCCGTAGTTGATGGTGTTGCCGACCTCGACCTGAGCGCCTGAGCTACCGGCGGTTGCCGTAGGCGAGGGGGAGTCCTTGCTGGTGGATCCGCAGCCCGCCAGTGCGACGGCGGCGAGAACGCTGATCCCAGCGATGAGTGTGGGGGAGTGCATCGGCATTCGTCCGTCCTTCGCGATTTCGCCGGAACGCGGTCGATCCGGTTCGTCATTCCTAACTCGTGCTGTCGTTGACGACGTTATCGGCGATCGCGGTGTTGGACGACCCCTGCGTGGTCACCGCCGCCACGATGCCGACGCCGCCACCGGGGATGTGACCGTTCCGGTGATACCAACCGGCAAGGCGGCAACGCAGGTCATGATGAACCCGCCGCCGGTGTCCCCAGCTCACCGACATGCCTCACTTTCCATCAACCCGAGTTGGAGCCCACGTGGCAGCCGGTCGGTCAACTAGAGTTCTCCGTCGATCCACCAGTGAAGGGTTTGTGATGACACCTCGGCCGGAACCGGAGTCGGCGGCTGCCCGTCCGCGCCCGGGCAACCGGACGTCGGCGAGGTCGAGCAAGCTCAGCCGCGAGGTCATCGTCAACGCGGCCCTGACCTTCCTCGATCGGGAGGGCTGGGACGGTTTGACGATCAACGCCCTGGCCACCCAGTTGGGCACCAAGGGCCCGTCGCTCTACAACCACGTCCACAGCTTGGAAGATCTGCGTCGCACGGTCCGCATGCACGTCATCGACGACATCCTGCAGATGCTGTCCACCGTCGGGCAGGGCCGCACCCGCGACGACGCCGTGACCGCGATGGCCAGCGCCTACCGCAGCTACGCGCACCACCACCCGGGCCGCTATTCGGCGTTCACCCGCATGCCGTTGGGCGGTGATGACCCCGAGTTCACGGCCGCGTCGCATGCCGCCGCGGCCCCGGTCATCGAGGTGCTGGCGTCCTACGGCCTGGACGGCGACGACGCGTTTTATGCCTCGCTGGAGTTCTGGGCGGCGCTGCACGGGTTCGTGCTGCTGGAGATGACGGGCGTGATGGACATGGTCGACACCGACGCCGTGTTCTCCGACATGGTCTTGCGGCTGGCCGCCGGGATGGCGCACCGAAACGGAGCGCACGGCTGAGCCCGCATCGAGCACCCGAATAACGGTGCTATGGGAACCGGTGCCGACATTCACGCGTTGACCTGCAGTAAGGCCCGCTAGGAGGCCCGCGCACCGAGTTTGGAGGGGCGTGCCGCGCCTGGTATCGTGGGAGATCGTGCCTGGCCGTTAGGGGCGCTTGCGGAGACGCATGCGCGCACGCCGGGCCAATTCGCATGTCCAGTATGCATCGGATCCGACCGGTGCACGGTGTGTGCGACACGCCCGGCAGCGGGGTAAGCCGCAGGGCTAAAACTGCAGTACAGAGACTTGAAGAACGTTGAAAGACGCACGAGAGACAGAAAGCCGGTAAATGCCAACCATTCAGCAGCTGGTCCGCAAGGGTCGCACCGACAAGGTCGCGAAGGTGAAGACCGCCGCCCTCAAGGGCAGCCCGCAGCGCCGCGGCGTGTGCACCCGCGTGTACACGACCACCCCGAAGAAGCCGAACTCGGCACTTCGCAAGGTGGCGCGCGTGAAGCTGACGACCGGCGTCGAGGTCACCGCCTACATCCCCGGTGAGGGCCACAACCTGCAGGAGCACT
The DNA here is from genome assembly GCF_008329905.1 of Mycobacterium sp. ELW1. Classification (NCBI taxonomy): domain Bacteria; kingdom Bacillati; phylum Actinomycetota; class Actinomycetes; order Mycobacteriales; family Mycobacteriaceae; genus Mycobacterium; species Mycobacterium sp. ELW1. The sequence goes on from NZ_CP032155.1 coordinate 1,117,727, forward strand.
CGATGGTGCTGGTGCGCGGTGGTCGTGTGAAGGACCTCCCCGGTGTGCGTTACAAGATCATCCGCGGCTCGCTGGACACCCAGGGCGTCAAGAACCGCAAGCAGGCCCGTAGCCGTTACGGCGCGAAGAAGGAGAAGAGCTGATGCCGCGTAAGGGTCCCGCTCCCAAGCGTCCACTCGTCAACGATCCGGTCTACGGGTCCCAGCTGGTCACCCAGCTGGTCAATAAGGTTCTGTTGGACGGGAAGAAATCGTTGGCCGAGCGCATTGTTTATGGCGCGCTCGAGCAGGCTCGCGAGAAGACCGGTACCGATCCGGTCCTCACGCTGAAGCGAGCGATGGATAACGTCAAGCCCGCCCTCGAGGTGCGTAGCCGCCGCGTCGGTGGCGCCACCTACCAGGTGCCCGTCGAGGTGCGCCCCGAGCGCTCCACCACGCTGGCCCTGCGCTGGTTGGTCAGCTTCTCGAAGCAGCGTCGCGAAAAGACCATGATCGAGCGGCTGGCCAACGAACTCCTCGACGCGAGCAACGGCCTTGGCGCCGCAGTGAAGCGACGCGAGGACGTTCACAAGATGGCTGAGGCGAACCGGGCCTTCGCGCACTACCGCTGGTGATCGCATCGCCGGAGTCGCGCGACGAAGCGTGGCTGCGGTGGCGTCTTCATACACCGAACTAAGAAGCGAAAGAGTGGGAATTTAGCCGTGGCACAGGACGTGCTCACCGACCTGAACAAGGTCCGCAACATCGGCATCATGGCGCACATCGATGCCGGCAAGACGACGACGACCGAGCGCATCCTCTTCTACACCGGTATCTCGTACAAGATCGGTGAGGTGCACGACGGTGCCGCCACGATGGACTGGATGGAGCAGGAGCAGGAGCGGGGTATCACGATCACCTCGGCCGCTACCACCTGCTTCTGGAACGACAACCAGATCAACATCATCGACACCCCGGGCCACGTCGACTTCACCGTCGAGGTGGAGCGCTCGCTGCGCGTGCTCGACGGTGCCGTGGCCGTCTTCGACGGCAAGGAAGGTGTCGAGCCGCAGTCCGAGCAGGTCTGGCGTCAGGCCGACAAGTACGACGTGCCGCGCATCTGCTTCGTCAACAAGATGGACAAGCTGGGCGCCGACTTCTACTTCTCGGTGCAGACCATGAAGGATCGCCTCGGCGCGAACGTGGTCCCGATCCAGCTTCCGATCGGCTCCGAGGGTGACTTCGAGGGCGTCGTCGACCTGGTCGAGATGAAGGCCAAGGTCTGGCGCGGCGAGACCAAGCTCGGCGAGAAGTACGACGTCGTCGACATCCCGGCCGATTTGCAGGAAAAGGCCGAGGAATATCGCACCGCGATGATCGAGTCCATCGCCGAGGCCGATGACGACCTCATGGAGAAGTACCTGGGCGGCGAAGAGCTGACCGTTGAGGAGATCAAGGCCGGCCTGCGCAAGCTGACCGTCACCAGCGCGGGTTACCCGGTGCTGTGCGGTTCCGCGTTCAAGAACAAGGGCGTGCAGCCCATGCTCGACGCGGTCATCGACTACCTGCCGACCCCGCTCGACGTTGCGGCCGCCGAAGGTCACCGCCCGGGCAAGGAAGACGACATCGTCTTGCGCAAGCCGTCGGCCGACGAGCCGTTCTCCGGTCTGGCGTTCAAGGTGGCCACGCACCCGTTCTTCGGCAAGCTGACCTACGTCCGGGTGTACTCGGGCAAGGTCGACTCCGGCGCGCAGGTCATCAACTCGACCAAGGGCAAGAAGGAGCGGCTGGGCAAGCTGTTCCAGATGCACTCCAACAAGGAGAACCCGGTCGAGTCGGCGTCCGCCGGCCACATCTACGCGGTGATCGGCCTCAAGGACACCACCACCGGTGACACCCTGAGTGATCCGAACGACCAGGTTGTGCTCGAGTCGATGACCTTCCCGGATCCCGTTATCCAGGTCGCCATCGAGCCCAAGACGAAGAGTGACCAGGAGAAGCTGTCCCTGGCCATTCAGAAGCTGGCCGAAGAGGATCCGACCTTCAAGGTCAACCAGGACCACGAGACCGGCCAGACCATCATCGGCGGCATGGGCGAGCTCCACCTGGACATCCTGGTGGACCGGATGCGCCGCGAGTTCAAGGTCGAGGCCAACGTCGGCAAGCCGCAGGTCGCCTACAAGGAGACCATCAAGCGCGCGGTCGACAAAGTCGAGTTCACGCACAAGAAGCAGACCGGTGGCTCCGGCCAGTTCGCGAAGGTTCTCGTCGCCATCGAGCCGTTTGTCGGCGAAGACGGCGCGACCTACGAGTTCGAGAACAGGGTCACCGGTGGCCGCATCCCGCGCGAGTACATCCCGTCGGTGGATGCCGGTGCGCAGGACGCCATGCAGTACGGTGTGCTCGCCGGTTACCCGCTGGTGAACTTGAAGCTCATCCTGCTCGACGGCGCGTACCACGACGTCGACTCGTCGGAAATGGCCTTCAAGATCGCCGGCTCCCAGGCGCTGAAAAAGGCTGCCGCGCAAGCGCAGCCGGTCATCCTGGAGCCTGTTATGGCCGTCGAGGTCACGACGCCCGAGGATTACATGGGCGACGTGATCGGCGACCTGAACTCCCGCCGTGGTCAGATCCAAGCCATGGAGGAGCGCAGCGGTGCTCGCGTCGTCAAGGCGCACGTGCCGCTGTCGGAGATGTTCGGCTACGTCGGGGACCTGCGGTCCCGGACCCAGGGCCGGGCGAACTACTCCATGGTTTTCGATTCGTACGCTGAAGTTCCGGCGAACGTCTCGAAGGAGATCATCGCGAAGGCGACGGGTCAGTAATCCGTTGCTCTGGCAACACAACTGAAGAAATCAACACTGCTTTAGCAAGCAACAACAAGTCCAGGAGGACACAGAAGTGGCGAAGGCGAAGTTCGAGCGGACGAAGCCGCACGTCAACATCGGGACCATCGGTCACGTTGACCACGGCAAGACCACGCTTACCGCAGCAATCACCAAGGTTCTGCACGATAAGTACCCGGCGTTGAACGAATCGCGCGCATTCGACCAGATCGACAATGCGCCCGAGGAGCGTCAGCGCGGTATCACCATCAACATCTCCCACGTGGAGTACCAGACCGAGAAGCGTCACTACGCGCACGTCGACGCCCCCGGCCACGCTGACTACATCAAGAACATGATCACCGGTGCCGCCCAGATGGACGGCGCGATTCTGGTGGTCGCCGCCACCGACGGTCCCATGCCGCAGACCCGCGAGCACGTGCTGCTCGCCCGCCAGGTCGGCGTCCCCTACATCCTGGTGGCGCTGAACAAGGCCGACATGGTCGACGACGAGGAGCTCCTGGAGCTCGTCGAGCTGGAGGTCCGCGAACTGCTGGCCGCTCAGGAGTTCGACGAGGAAGCCCCGGTCATCAAGGTGTCCGCACTCAAGGCCCTCGAGGGTGACCCGCAGTGGGTCAAGAGCGTCGAGGATCTGATGGACGCCGTCGATGAGTCGATCCCGGACCCGGTCCGCGACACCGACAAGCCGTTCCTGATGCCCGTCGAGGACGTCTTCACGATCACCGGCCGCGGCACCGTGGTCACCGGTCGCGTCGAGCGTGGCGTGATCAACGTGAACGAGGAAGTCGAGATCGTCGGCATCAAGCCGACCGTCACCAAGACCACGGTCACCGGTGTGGAAATGTTCCGCAAGCTGCTCGACCAGGGCCAGGCCGGCGACAACGTCGGTCTGCTGGTTCGTGGCGTCAAGCGCGAGGATGTCGAGCGCGGCCAGGTCGTCGTGAAGCCCGGCACCACCACCCCGCACACCGAGTTCGAGGGCAGCGTCTACATCCTGTCCAAGGACGAGGGCGGCCGGCACACGCCGTTCTTCAACAACTACCGCCCGCAGTTCTACTTCCGTACCACGGACGTGACCGGCGTGGTGACCCTCCCCGAGGGCACCGAGATGGTGATGCCCGGTGACAACACCGACATCTCCGTCAAGCTGATCCAGCCGGTGGCCATGGACGAGGGCCTGCGGTTCGCGATCCGCGAAGGTGGCCGCACCGTCGGCGCCGGCCGGGTCACCAAGATCATCAAGTGATCTGAATTTCGTCGCGAAGCGGCGCTCACCTTCGGGTGGGCGCCGCTTTCGTTTGCCGGAAACCACTGTTGCGCCGGTGCTAGGCTTCGGCATCCACAGCGGGGTGGGGCCATGGACGACGACGATTACCAGCAGCCGGCATACCCGCCGTCGGTCCTCTTCGGCGGCGCGGCGCTGCTGGCTGTGCTCGGTGGAATCGTCGCGTCGGTGCTCATGGTCAGCGCGGCGAGCGTCGCCATCCACCATTCACCCCCGGCGCCCCGCAGCCAGCCGGCCGCCCACCCGGCGTCGCCGGCGCCTGTTCGGCCCGCGGCGCCGGCAGAGCCCGACGCTCACAACAGTCTCGAGGTGTTCGTCAATCGATTGGTCCCGCAGTTGCCGGCCTTGGATCAGCTACTGCAAACCCCCTGAACTGCAACAAGTGGTCCCTAGCGGGTGTCTTGGAGTTAGTCTGATCGCGACATTGCTGGCCGAGAAGGGGTGTGCCAAATGTTCGGGCGGTATCTCAAAGCGCAATTGACCGTGCTGCTGTTCGGCGGCCTCGTCGGTCCGATCTTCCTGATCGTCTACTTCGCTCTCGGGCCGATGGCGCGGCCGTACATCGGGTGGATGTTCTGGGTCGGCCTGCTGATCACAGCGGGCGACGTGCTCGCCGCCCTGTGGTTGACCAACGCCGGTATGAAGTCGGCGGCCAAGCACGAGGAGCTGAACCAGAACGGTGTTCTGGTGCTGGCGCAGATCACCGGTATCTCGGATACGTCGTGGTTCGTCAACGACCAACAGATGATCAAGGTGAACCTCCACTTCGAGGTGCCCGGCTATCAGGGTTTCGACACCCAGGAGACCATGGCGTCGAGCCCCACCCGCATGCAGATCCTCAACGCCCACAAGTTGGTCGCGCTCGTCGAGCCGGGCACGCAGAAATACGAAATCGACTGGAACGCCAGCGCTTTGATCGCCGGTGTGGTGCCCGCGCAGTTCACGCTCGCCGAGGACAACAAGACCTACGACCTGCGGGGGCAGGCAGGGCCGTTGATGGAGATCATGCAGATCTTGCGCGCCAATGGCGTGCCGATGAACGGCACCATCGACATCCGGTCCAATCCTGCTGTGCGCCAGCAGGTGATGGCCGTTGTTCGGCGGGCTGCCACCGGGCAGCCGGCGACTGCGCCGCCGCAACAGTTTGCGCAGCCCGCTGCCGCCCCGCCGTACGTGCCGCCGCCGATGCCGGAAGTGTCGACCGCACAACGTCTTCAAGAACTCGAGACCCTGAGGGCCACCGGCTCGATCACCGAGGCTGAATACACCGCCAAGCGACAACAGATCCTGGCCGACCTCTAGCTGATGTCCTCGACCGAAGCGCCGACGCGGGCCGACGAAAGGGAAGTGGTCTGGTGACATCTGCATCCGCGTCGTACGGCGTGCATTCCGAAGTGGGAACGCTGCGCAAGGTGCTGGTGTGTTCGCCCGGCCTGGCCCACGAGCGGCTGACCCCGACCAATTGCGACGACCTGCTGTTCGACGACGTGCTCTGGGTGCAGAACGCCCGCCGGGACCACTTCGACTTCATGGACAAGTTGCGGGACCGCGGTGTGGCGGTGGTCGAGTTGCACAACCTGCTCGCCGAGACGATGGATATTCCGGACGGCCGCACCTGGCTGCTCGACCGCAAGATCGTCGCCAACGAGGTCGGGATGGGACTGGTCGACGACACCAGATCGTTCCTCGACGAGCTACCCGCCCGTCGACTCGCCGAGTTCCTGATCGGCGGGTTGTCGACCCGCGACCTACCTGTCGACCTCGGCCGGGGCTACCGCGCCCTGGCCCGCGAGCATGCGGGAATCACCGAGTATCTGATGCCGCCGCTACCCAACACGCTGTACACCCGCGACACCACCTGCTGGATCTACTCCGGTGTGACACTCAACCCGCTGTTCTGGCCGGCCCGGCACGACGAAACGCTGTTGATGAAGGCCATCTATGAGTTCCATCCCGACTTCGCCGGGTCGACGGTGTGGTGGGGTGACCCTGAAAAGTCTTGGGGGATGGCCACTATCGAGGGTGGAGATGTACTGGTGCCCGGCAACGGGGTGGTGTTGATCGGGATGAGCGAACGCACCTCGCGGCAGGCGATCACCCAGGTGGCGGCGACGCTGTTCGAACGCGGCGCGGCCGAACGGATCATCGTGGCGGGGATGCCCAAGCTGCGCGCCGCCATGCACCTCGACACGGTGTTCACCTTCGCCGATCGCGATGTCGTGACGATCTATCCCGAAATCGTAAACAACATCCAGACTTTCACGCTGCTGCCCAGCGATTCGGCCCCCGGCCTCGACGTCATCGAGGAGACCAAACCGTTCGTGGAGGTGGTCGCGAACGCCCTGGGCCTCAGCGCGCTGCGGGTGGTCGAAACCGGCGGCACCGCCTACGACTCTGAGCGGCAACAGTGGGACAGCGGCAACAACCTGGTGGCCGTCGAGCCGGGCGTGGTGTTCGCCTACGACCGCAACACCCACACCAACTCGTTGCTGCGCAATGCCGGGGTCGAGGTCATCACGATCGTCGGTGCCGAACTGGGCCGCGGCCGCGGCGGCGGTCATTGCATGACCTGCCCGATCATCCGCGACCCGGTCGCCTACTGAGCCGACCGGATCCCGCGTCTGGTCCCCGGTGGACCGGTATTTAGAACACGTTCCAGTTCTCTTGCTAGCCTGGCCTGAGCTGACTGAAAGGACCATTGATGACAACATCGTCGGGGACCCTCGAGGGGCGAGTGGCGTTCGTCACCGGTGCCGCGCGAGGCCAGGGCCGCGCCCACGCTGTCCGGCTGGCACGCGAAGGCGCCGACGTGATCGTCTCCGATATCTGTGCGCCGGTCAGTGACACCATTCCCTATCCCGGGACGACCCCCGAGGATCTGAACGAGACGGTCCGGTTGGTTGAGGCCGAGGGCCGCAAGGCGCTGGGACGCCAAGTCGACGTCCGCGACGACGCCGCGGTTCGCCAGCTGGTGGCCGACGGGGTCGAACAGTTCGGCAGGCTCGACATCCTGGTCGCCAACGCCGGCGTGCTGTCCTGGGGCCGGTTGTGGGAGTTGACCGACGAACAGTGGAACACCGTCATCGACACCAATCTCACCGGGACCTGGCGCACGTTACGTGCCGTCGTCCCGGCGATGATCGACGCCGGCAACGGCGGCTCCATCATCGTGGTGAGCTCGTCGGCAGGTGTGAAGGCCACCCCGGGCAACAGCCACTACGCCGCGTCCAAGCATGGGCTGACCGCGCTGACGAACTCGCTCGCGCTGGAAGCCGGTGAGTACGGCATCCGGGTCAACTCCATTCACCCGTACTCGGTGGCCACCCCGATGACCGAAAACGACGCCATGTTGGGCGTTTTCGGCGCGCACCCGAGCTATCTGCACGGCTTCGCCCCGATGCCCTACCTTCCGGTTGGCCAGAACGCGACGGGCAAACGGTCCGACTTCATGAACGTCGACGAGGTCGCCGACGTGGTGGTGTGGCTGGCCGGCGATCAATCCGCAACCCTGTCGGGTTCGCAGATCAGCGTCGACCGCGGTGTGATGAAGTACTAGCGGTCAGCCCGGGAGTACCAGCACTGGAACGGGGCTGTGCCGCAGGATCTTCGAGCCGCGCGAGCCCAGGAACACCCGCGCGATTCCCCCAACGGGTGATGTGCCGATAGCCAGCAGGTCACCGTCCTGCCAATCGACGGCGTTCAGGGCATCGTCCCAACCGTTGCCGGTGGCCACCTCTAGATCCACGTCCGGACCCACCACGCCATCGGCCTTCAACTGCGCCAACGCCTCCCGTGCGTAGCCGGCCAGCTGTTCGAGGATCGAATCCTCGGCGCTCAAGCCGACTTCCGGCGGGTACATCGTGCGGCCCCGAACCGCGAACGTGATCACCCGCATGGGCACGTTGAGCCGCCGACCGAGCGCGGCGACACGCTGGACGACATGCAGCGTGTCGGCCGTTCCCGGGTAGGCGGCCGTGATCCGGGTCAGGCCGCCCGCCTTCGAACCGCGATACCCGCGCGGGCTGATCGCCATCGGCACCGGCGAGGAGTGCAGCAGGCGGTCGGCGGTCGAGCCGATCACCACCTGCCCGAGCTTTCCGTCGGCGGCCGAGCCCAGGATCAGCACCTCGGCTTTCAGGTCGGAGATCGCCTCCAGTAGGCCGCCGGACACCGAACGGTGAGACACCTTGTGATACCTGACGTCCAGCCCATCGGCGATCGCGTCAATGCAGTCTCGGGCCTGCGCCGCGGAGGTCGTCGCCAATTGTTCGGCGTACTGGGCATATTCGGCGTCGATTCGGCCCAGCGACGGAGTCATCCACGGTCGTGGAACGACGGTCACCACGGTCAGCGATGTCTGCAGGGTCCTGGCGGCTTCGACGGCCAGGTACAGGGGCGGGCGGCCACTCTTTCCCGCGAGGTAGCCGACGGCGACGGTCACGGCTCGTCCTTGTGCTTGGTGACGAAGTGGTGATCCGGTGGCTCCTCGTCGAACATGACGTCATCGTCGCCGGGCACCGACGTCGGAATGTACCCGTCGGAGCCCCCGGCGTTCAGCGCGCTGTGGCGTCTCCCCCAGAACAGATAGAACAGCAAGACCACAGCGACGCAACCACCGAAGACCAACCACGTCTGCCACCGCAGACCGTAGAGCACCGCGGCGCACGCCAGGATCGACAGAACGGGAGTCACGGGGTAGCCCGGGACCTTGAACGGTCGCTCGAGGTCGGGTTGGCGCACCCGCAGGAGGATGACACCGGCCGACACGGTGATGAACGCGACCAAGGTGCCGATCGACACGGCATCGAGCAACCAGTTCAGCGGAAGGAAGCCGGCCAGGATGCCCGTGACGGCGGCGACGATGACGGTGTTGCCCACCGGAGTCATGCTGCGCGGGTTGACCTTTGCAAACATCGACGGAAGCAGACCGTCCCGGCCCATTGCGAAGAGGATGCGTGTCTGTCCGTACATCACGACCAGCGTCACCGAGAAGATGGAGACCACCGCGCCGGCTGCCAGAAGGGTGCTGGCCCAGGTGCTGCCGGTGATGTTCTCCAGGATCACGGACAGCCCCGCTTCGGCTTGTTCATCCGATCCGAAGTCCGCGGCGTCCTGGGTGCCCAGGCCGGCGAAGGCGACCAGAATATAGAAGGTGGTGACCACGAGGAGTGCCGCGATGATGGCCCGGGGCATGGTCTTCTGGGGATTCTTCACTTCGTCACCCGCGGTCGACACCGCGTCGAGGCCGATGAACGAGAAGAAGATCATGCTCGCGGCGGTGGTGATGCCGGGAACGCCCTTGTCCCAGAAGCCGTGGAAGTGGTCGGCGTTGAACGCGGTGAGCGCGATGACGATGAACATCCCCAGCACGCTGAGCTTGATCAGCACCATCACGGTGTTGACGAAGGCGGACTCGCTTGCGCCACGGATGAGCAGCGCCATGCACATCAGGATCAGAAGGACCGCGGGCAGATTGACGATGCCGGGGGCGGAGTCCCAGGGGGCGGCACTCAAGGACTGCGGCAGCTGCCACCCGAACAGGTTCTGCAACAACTTGTTCAGATAGCCGCTCCACCCGACGGCGACGGCCGAGATGGATACGCCGTACTCGAGAAGCAGACACGCTGCCACACCCATGGCGACGACCTCGCCCATCGTCGTATAGGCGTACGAGTAGGTCGAGCCCGAGACCGGCACCGACGACGCCATCTCTGCGTAGCAGATCGCCGACAGTCCGGCCGCGACGGCGGCGAGCAGAAACGAGACCAACACCGCCGGACCGGCTTCCGGCACCGCCGCGGACAGCACGAAGAAGATCCCGGTGCCGACGGTCGCCCCGACTCCGAAGAGTGTGAGCTGAAAGGTGCCGATACTGCGCTTCAGATGGTCGGAGGCGCCGTGTGCTACCGGAGCGCCGGCAACGGGGCGGCGACGGAACAACTGCTGGGAGAGGCTCAGCGGCGGTGCGGTCATAGTGCCTCCTGGGGTCACCAAACTGAACTACTCGTTAAGAGTGTGCACCTGCCTGCTCCAGCACACGTGCGAACTGTCCAACCGCCCAATCGATCTCCTCGGCGGTGATCACCAGCGGGGGAGCGAACCGCAAGGTCGATCCATGAGTGTCCTTGACCAGCACTCCGCGCTCGGCGAGGGTGAGGCTGAGCTGCTTGCCGGTACCGAGGCGTTCGTCGATGTCGACTCCGGCCCACAGTCCCATACCGCGGACCGCGAGCACCCCGTGGCCGATCAGCGACCGCAGCCGGGCGTGCAGGTGCAGGCCGAGTTCTGCTGAGCGGGACTGGAATTCACCGCGCCGTAGGATGCCGACCACGGTGGAACCGATTGCCGCGGCCAGCGGATTACCGCCGAACGTCGACCCGTGCTCGCCGGGATGAAGGACGCCGAGAACGTCGCGGTCGGCCACCACGGCCGACAGCGGAACCACGCCGCCACCGAGTGCCTTGCCGAGCAGATAGACATCGGGCACCACACCCCAGTGGTCACACGCGAAGGTGTGACCGGTGCGCGCCAGGCCGGACTGGATCTCGTCGGCGATCAGCAGCACGTTGTGCCTGCTGCACACGGCGCGCAGTCGGGGCAGGTAGTCGTCCGGCGGGACGATGATCCCGGCCTCGCCCTGAATGGGCTCGATGAGCACGGCGACCGTGTGTTCGTCGATCGCCGCTGCGACCGCGTCGGCGTCGCCGAAGGGCACCGATCGGAAGCCGGGGGTGAACGGGCCGAAGCCGCCGCGGGCGGTGTCATCGGAGGAGAAGCTGACGATGCTTATCGTGCGTCCGTGGAAGTTGTTGTCCGCGACCACGATATTCGCCATCCCGGCGGGGACACCCTTGACGTCGGCGCCCCACTTGCGGGCAATCTTGATGCCACTCTCCACTGCCTCGGCGCCGCTGTTCATGGGCAGCACCATGTCCTTGCCACAGAGTCCGGCCAGTGCGGCGCAGAACGGGCCGAGCTGGTCGGAGTGGAAGGCGCGGCTCACCAACGTCAGGGCGTCGAGCTGGCGGTGGGCTGTGGCGACGATTTCGTCGTTGTGATGGCCGAAGTTCACCGCCGAATACGCCGCGAGGCAGTCCAGGTAGCGCCGGCCTTCGACGTCGGTGATCCATGCGCCGCGGGCGCTGGCGGCCACCACCGGAAGCGGCGAGTAGTTGTGCGCGGCATAGGCGTTGTCCAGTGCGATTGCCTCGGCGGTTGCGCCGGTGACGGTGTCGGCCACGGTCATGTAAACACCTCCAGCGTGCAGCATTTCACCGAGCCGCCGCCCTTGAGCAGCTCGGAGAGGTCGACGCCGATCGGGTGGAAGCCGGCCCGGCGGAGTTGTTCGGCGAAGCCGGTGGCCTGCGCGGGGTACACCACGTGCTTACCGTCGGACACCGCGTTGAGCCCCAGCACGTAGGCATCGGCACTCGCGACTTCGATGGCGTCGGGGAAGAGCCGGCGCAACTGGGCTCGCCCGTCGGCGGTGAACGCCGACGGGTAGTAGGCGATCGTGGTGTCGTCGAGCACGGTCAACGCGGTATCGAGGTGGTAGAACCGAGGATCGACGAGTTCCAGTGAGATCACCGGCATTCCGGTCAGGGCGCCCACCTCGGCGTGCGCGTGCGGATGCGTGCGAAAACCGGTGCCTGCCAGAATCATCGATCCGACGACCAGCAGGTCGCCTTGGCCCTCGTTGACGTGGCGGGTCGCTACCGGATCATGCCCGTGTCGGCCCATCCAGGCGGCATATGCCACCGATTCGCCATGCCGCTCGGCATGCTTGAACCGGGCGACGATCGCGGTGCCGTTGATGATCAGTCCGGCGTTGGCCGCGTACACCATGTCCGGCAGGCCCGGTACGGGCTCGACGAGGTCGACGGTGTGGCCGAGCCGGCGATACGTGTCGCGCAGGTGTTCCCATTGGGCGAGCGCCAACTCGACGTCGACGGGCGTGCTGGTGTCCATCCACGGGTTGATGGCGTATTCGACGCTGAAGTACGTCGGTGGGGTCATGGCGTAGTGGCGGAGTCGCTGGCGGCGCGGTGTCCTCGTCGACCCGACGGCGACATCGGGGGATATCGTCATGAATCAACCATAGAAGTGCGGTTTGACGCAATCAATCGTTAACTATTGCGTGTCCATGAATGATCTATTGCGTCACCGCTAACATTGCGGTGATCTGTTGTGTGCGGGCGAAAGGGGCTGTCGAATGGATCGGTTGGATGACACCGACGAGCGGATCCTGGCCGAGCTCGCCGAGCATGCCCGGGCCACCTTCGCCGAGATCGGGGAACGGGTGAACCTGTCGGCTCCGGCCGTGAAGCGCCGGGTCGACCGGATGCTGGACGCCGGGGTGATCCGCGGTTTCACCACGGTCATCGACCGCAGCGCGGTGGGCTGGAACACCGAGGCCTACGTGCAGGTCTACTGTCACGGCACAATCGCGCCAGATCGGTTGCGGGCGGCCTGGATTGACATTCCCGAGATCATCAGTGCCGCCACCGTGACCGGAACTTCGGACGCCATCCTGCACGTGCTCGCTCGCGACATGCGACATCTGGAGGCGGCGCTGGAACGCATCCGGTCGAGCGCCGACATCGAACGGAGCGAGAGCATCGTGGTGCTGTCCAACCTGATTGACCGGTCGCCCGCCTAACTGGTCGGTTGGCGCAGGCTGGCGCGCACTTCGCGACGGCGATCGTGTATGAACACCACGTGAGCACGAGCGAGAACGGCATCCTCATCGTCGGCGGCGGCCTGGCCGCCACCCGCACGGCTGAGCAACTGCGCAAGTCGGAGTACACCGGCCCGGTCACCATCGTCAGCGACGAGGTGCATCTGCCATATGACCGCCCGCCGCTGTCGAAGGACGTGCTGCACGCCGACCTCGACGATGTGGTGCTCAAGCCCGCCGAGTTCTACGCCGAGAATGACATCACGCTGCGGTTGGGCAGCGCGGCCACGTCGTTGGACACCGCCGCTCGGACCGTGACCCTCGCCGACGGCTCGGTGCTGGGGTACGACGAGCTGGTCATCGCCACCGGCTTGGTGCCCAAGCGCATCCCGTCGTTCCCCGATCTGGAGGGCATTCGCGTTCTGCGCTCGCTCGACGAGGCGCTGGCGCTGCGTGCCCACGCCGCATCGGCCCGGCAGGCGGTGATCATCGGCGCCGGCTTCATCGGCTGCGAGGTCGCGGCAAGCCTGCGCAAACTCGGCGTCGAGGTGGCGCTGGTCGAGCCGCAGCCGGCTCCGCTGGCCTCGGTCCTGGGCGAGCAGGTCGGAAACCTGGTGACCCGCCTGCACCGCGCCGAGGGTGTCGACGTGCGCACCGGCATCGGGGTGGCCGAGGTGCGCGGCGACAACGGACACGTGACGACCGTGGTGTTGTCCGACGGCAGCGAGCTGCCCGCCGACCTCGTGGTGGTCGGCATCGGGTCGCGCCCGGCCACCGACTGGCTGGAGGGTAGCGGCCTGGCCGTCGACAACGGTGTGGTGTGCGACGAGGCTGGCCGCACCAGCGTTGCCGGCGTGTGGGCGCTCGGTGACGTCGCATCCTGGCGCGACGCCACCGGACATCAAGCCCGCGTTGAACATTGGAGCAACGTGGCCGAGCAGGCCCGGGTCATCGTGCCGTCGATGCTGGGCCAGGAGGCGCCGTCGGTGATCGTGGTGCCCTACTTCTGGAGCGACCAGTACGACGTGAAGATCCAGTGCCTCGGAGAGCCGGAGGCCACCGATACGGTCCACATCGTCGAGGACGACGGCCGTAAATTCCTGGCCTTCTACGAGCGTGACGGCGTGGTGGCCGGGGTGGTCGGCGGCGGTATGCCCGGCAAGGTCATGAAGACCCGCGCCAAGATCGCGTCCGGCGCCCCCATCGCCGACGTTCTTCCCGCGTCCTAGAACTCGCCGCGTCCTAGAACTCGCCGAGGTAGAACCGCCCACCCTGGTCGTCCGTGCACTCCGCCATCAGCCCGTACGGCTGGCGGGCGGGCTCGGTCAGAACGGTTCCGCCCGCCTCGCGCACCCGGCCGACCGCCGCGTCGATATCCGCCACCGTCCACATCGGCACCGTGTTCGGCGTGGGTGAGCCGCCCGCCGCGCCGGACATCGGGTGTGCGTTCTGCACTGCCCAGCCGTCCTCGACCCGGCCCCGTTCGAACGTCCACCCCAGCACCTGGCCATAGAACTCGCGGAAGGCCGCCGAGTCGCCGACCTCGTAGGTGACATAGGACAGCTCGCCGTGGCCTGCGCCGTTGAGCAGCGGACGGCGTTGGCCCGGTGCGGGCCGATAGATGGCGAACACGCCGCCCTGAGCGTCACCGGCCTCCAGCAGTGAGCCGATCGCGGATTCGCGTGACGCCCCCACCCATCCTCCTGCGGCCAGGATCGCGGCGCGCGCCTCATCCACATCGTCGACCGCATAGCAGCAGAACACTGCCGGGCGCTCGGATGTCGAGAAATCGATCGCCTCAACGGTATTGGTCACCCGCCCGGCCGGGTCGTACTCCCACCCCAGCACGTGTGAGTAGAAGACGGCCGCACGGGCGGTGTCCGGGCTCTGCACCGACACGCAACCGATGTCGCCGTGTCGGATCGGCTCGCGAGTCGGCCCGCTGAGCATCCACCGATGGCCGAAGGGGTCGCGGATGGTGGCGGTACGGGCGCCGTGCCCGTCGTAGGGTTCGCGTTGAACCTCGGCACCCTGAGCCCTGGCCCGTGCCAGGGCGGCGTCGGTGTCGATGACATCCACCATCAGGCTCACCGAGTTGACCCCCCGCTGCGGCGCCTGCAATCCGAGATCGTCGAATTCGTCGGCCAGGTACAGGACACCGCCGCTCATCGACAGTTCGGCGTGGCCGATGCGTCCGTCATCCATCACGATCGGGTCGCCGATCAATTCCGCGCCGAAGGTGTCGCGGTACCACTCGATCGCGGCGCGGGCGTCGGCCACCGTGAGGTAGGGCAGTGCGGCGGGGCGGGGGATGCCGGTCTGGGCTGCCGGCGCGTTCAGTTCGGCGACTGCTGCCGCGGTGCCGCTCATGGTGACTCCCTGGGTGTTGGCGGGTAAGGACAACGCGGACTCGAGCCGCGCACGCAACTCGGCCGCGAAGGACGGATCCGGTTGCACGGGAAGGTCTTCGGTGGTCAAGACGCGCAAGGGATCGGTCATGAAACACCTCCTTCCGGGTAGAGCTTTCTGAAGGCACGCCGGGCGCGGACCAGGAGCGCCTCGGTGGCATGCACGCTGCGCCCGATCAGCTGCGCGCACTCGGGCACCGAGCAGTCGTCCATGTAGCGCAGTGCGAGCACCACACGATGCGCTTCGGGGAGTCGGGCGAGCACGCTTTCGGCGACGAGGCGGTCCAGTTGCGCGTCCCACTCGTCGGCCGCTTCGCTCTCCGGCACATCGGCGACCGGCACCGTGGCCCGGGCCGAACGGCGCCGGTAGTGGTCGGCGAGTTTGTGCCGAGCCACCCCGAGCAGCCACGGAACCGCCAGCGGCGGTGGTGCGGGCCGCCGGGCGGCGTCCATCGCCGCGAGGAACGTCTCCGACGTGAGGTCCTCGGCGGTGGCCTGATCGCCGCACCGGCGGACGAAATAGCCGTAGACGACCGGAAGCGCGTCGTCGTAGAGCTCTAGCAGCCGGTACGGAGCATCGGGGGGTTCCGGATCCGCGCTCACACCCTTATCGTCGTCGCGCGAGGCCGGACTCCGACGGGTCTGGCGGAACTTTTTTCCGGTCTACTCTGACGCTCCGCGGTCAGCGGCCGTCGAGGTCGTCGAGTCCGTGCGCCACGACATCGAAGGCATCGCCGATCGCCTGCGGCAGCGAGACCGTCTCGTCGGCCAGCCAGTACTCGTAGGCCGACAGGGCGACGCCGAGCATCAGCCAGGCGACCGACTGCGGGACCAGGTCACCGGGCTTGCCGCCGGTTCGTGCGGCCACGAAGTCTGCGACCACGCCCCGCCAGCCGGCGTACATCGTCATCGAATGCGCCTGCAGCTCGGCAGTCTCCAGGATCACCCGCATCCGCTGTCGGTGCCGTTCGGTCTCAGAGGGATCGAAAGTGTTGAATGCCAACAATGCTGACCGCAGCGCCGGGCTGATCGCCTCGGTGTCGGCGACCCGGTCGAACAGGTCGCGGAAGTGCTGCAGGTGAGCGTCGAAGTCACCCCAGGGGATCGCATTCTTCGACGGGTAGTACCGGAACAGCGTGCGCCGGGCGATACCCGATGCCGCAGCCACGTCGTCGACACTGACCGAGCTGAACCCGTAGTTGGCGAACAGGTCGAGAGCGACGTCGGTGATGTGGTCCCCGGTGGTGGACCGACGCCGCCCCACGCGGGCGCTCGGGGGACCCGCCGGCGAACCCCCAGCGGAATCCCCGGAACCAGTCGTCATCGACCCGCCCTTTCTTTTCGGCACTCGATGCCATATTCTTGCGATCTCGATCACAATTGTCGAGAACCTGGGCCGACGAAAGGGTGCTTTTCATGGAGCCGAGCCAAGCAACCGAGACCGAAACCGAACTGGTGACCGAAACGCTGGTCGAAGAGGTCTCCATCGACGGGATGTGCGGGGTCTACTGACCGTGCCCGCCCACGCTGTGGGCGATCCGGCTGTGGCCGGGTCGGCCTTCGACCCGGCACTCAGCTGGCGCCTGCATCCGCAGGTGGCCGTGCGACCGGAACCCTTCGGTGCACTGCTGTACCACTTCGGGACCCGGAAGCTGTCGTTCCTGAAGAACCGCACCATCCTGGCCGTCGTGAATTCGCTGCCCGAGCACCCCGACGTGCGCTCCGCCCTGCGGGCCGCGGGAGTGGATGAGTCCGACGAGGCGCCATATCTGCATGCCCTGAGCGTGCTGGTGACCTCGAACATGTTGACCTGCAAGGATTCCCAATGACTTCGGTAGCACCGGTACCCCGGCTGATCGAGCAGTTCGAGCGCGGTCTCGATGCCCCGATCTGCCTGACCTGGGAGCTGACCTACGCCTGCAACCTGGCGTGCGTGCACTGCCTGTCGTCGTCCGGCAAGCGCGACCCGCGTGAGCTGTCCACTCGCCAGTGCATGGACATCATCGACGAGCTCGAGCGCATGCAGGTCTTCTACGTCAACATCGGTGGCGGCGAACCCACTGTGCGCCCGGACTTCTGGGAGCTGGTGGACTACGCCACCGCGCACCACGTCGGGGTCAAGTTCTCCACCAACGGCGTCCGCATCACCCCCGAGGTGGCCGCGCGACTGGCCGCGAGCGACTACGTCGACGTGCAGATCTCCCTCGACGGCGCCACGGCGGAGGTCAACGACGCCGTGCGCGGCCCCGGTTCGTTCGAGATGGCCACCCGGGCGCTGGAGAATCTGGCCGCCGCCGGCTTCAAAGACGCCAAGATCTCCGTGGTGGTCACCCGCCACAACGTCGACCAGCTCGATGAATTCAAAGCTCTCGCGGACCGCTACGGCGCCACCCTGCGCATCACGCGGCTGCGTCCTTCCGGGCGCGGCGCCGACGTCTGGGACGAGCTGCACCCGACAGCCGAGCAGCAGGTGACGCTTTACAACTGGCTGGTCGCCAAGGGTGAGGGAGTGCTGACCGGCGACTCGTTCTTCCACCTGTCCGGCCTGGGCGCGCCAGGTGCGCTGTCCGGGCTGAACATGTGCGGCGCGGGCCGGGTGGTCTGCCTGATCGACCCGGTCGGTGACGTCTACGCCTGCCCGTTCGCCATCCACGACCGCTTTCTGGCTGGAAACATCGTGCGGGACAACGGTTTCGACAACGTATGGAAGAACGCCCCGCTGTTCCGTGAACTGCGCGAGCCGCAGTCGGCCGGTGCCTGCGGCAGTTGCGGGCACTACGACGCGTGCCGGGGCGGCTGCATGGCCGCGAAGTTCTTCACCGGTCTGCCGCTCGACGGTCCCGACCCGGAGTGCGTCGAGGGCTACGGGGTGCCCGCCCTGGCGACCGAGCGGGACAAGCCCCGCCCCAGCGCCGATCACTCCCGCGGCAAACCGATCCTGCTGACTCTGTCCACCCGGCCACCGGCCAAGCCCTGCAACGAAAGTCCGATCTAGTCATGGCACGCGACACCTGGTTCGAAACCGTCGCCATCGCGCAGCAGCGCGCCAAGAAGCGCCTCCCCAAGTCTGCGTACGGCGCACTCATCGGTGGCAGTGAGAAGGGCCTCACGGTCAACGGCAACAACGAAGCCTTCAATGAGCTGGGCTTCGCCCCGCACGTCATCGGCGCGCTCGAAAAGCGCGACATGGCAACCACGGTGATGGGCCAAGAGGTTTCGGTGCCCGTGCTGATCTCACCGACCGGGGTGCAGGCCGTGCACCCTGACGGCGAGGTGGCCGTCGCCCGCGCCGCCGCGGCCCGCGGCACCGCGATGGGGTTGTCGTCGTTTGCCAGCAAGCCCATCGAAGAGGTCGTCGCGGCCAACCCGAAGACGTTCTTTCAGATCTACTGGCTGGGCGACCGGGACGCCATCGCCGCCCGCGCCGAGCGGGCCCGCGCCGCCGGGGCCGTCGGGCTCATCGTGACCACCGACTGGAGCTTCAGCCACGGGCGGGACTGGGGCAGCCCCAAGATCCCGGAAAAAATGGACCTCAAGACCATGATCAAGATGAGTCCCGAGGTTCTGACCAAGCCGAGCTGGTTCTACCAGTGGGCCAAGACCCTGCGCCCGCCGGCCCTGTCGGTGCCGAACCAGGCCGGCAGAGGCGAGGCCGGCCCGGCGTTCTTCGACGCCTACGGCCAGTGGATGGGCACGCCCCCGCCCACCTGGGACGACATCGCCTGGCTGCGCGAGCTGTGGGGCGGACCGTTCATGCTCAAGGGTGTCATGCGGATCGATGACGCCAAACGCGCTGTGGACGCTGGCGTTTCGGCGATCTCGGTGTCCAACCACGGTGGCAACAACCTGGACGGCACCCCGGCGTCGATCCGCGCGCTGCCTGCCATCGCGGAGGCGGTGGGCGACCAGGTCGAGGTGCTGCTGGACGGCGGTGTCCGCCGGGGCAGCGACGTCGTCAAGGCCTTGGCGCTGGGCGCCCGTGCGGTCATGATCGGCCGTGCCTACCTGTGGGGTTTGGCCGCCAACGGTCAGGCGGGTGTGGAGAACGTCCTCGACATCCTGACCGGTGGCATCGACTCGGCCCTGCGGGGGCTGGGCAAGGCGTCGGTTCACGACCTGACAGCCGAGGACATCTTGGTGCCGGACGGCTTCGTCCGGGCGCTGGGAGTGCCCGGCGGCGGGACGCACTGACCCCGTCATAACCTAGCCTCTGGTGCTGGCGTGACTGACGGGACGACGGTGAACGCTCCTGGTGGGCACCGCGGTCCCGATTGCGAAAGAAATCCGTCTTCTCCTCGAACAATTGGCGCACAGCAGGTGAATTCGGCCTACCATCGGCGCGTGGCTTTCCGGAGCGAGCTGGGCAACTCGACATCGAGTCAGCTTCGCGATACCTCGCCCACGATCTTGATCCCGGTCGGTTCGACCGAGCAGCATGGCCCGCACCTGCCGCTGGACACCGACACCCGCATCGCCACCGCGGTCGCCCGGGCCGCCACCGACGACCTCAACGGCTCCGGTCATGATCAGTTTCTGCTCGCGCCCGCGATCGCCTACGGCGCGTCCGGCGAGCATGAGGGCTTTGCCGGGACCGTGTCGATCGGCACCGCGGCGCTGACGACTGTGCTGGTCGAGTACGGTCGTTCGGCGTGTGGCTGGGCGCGACGGGTGGTCTTCGTCAACGGTCACGGTGGCAACCTGGAAGCCATGCGCTCCGCGGTGCGCCTGCTGCGCACCGAGGGCCGCGACGCCGCCTGGTGCCCGTGCATCGCCGAGGGCGGCGATGCCCACGCCGGTCATA
The DNA here is from genome assembly GCF_008329905.1 of Mycobacterium sp. ELW1. Lineage (NCBI taxonomy): Bacteria > Bacillati > Actinomycetota > Actinomycetes > Mycobacteriales > Mycobacteriaceae > Mycobacterium > Mycobacterium sp. ELW1. The sequence goes on from NZ_CP032155.1 coordinate 1,137,722, forward strand.
CGGAAACGTCTGTATTGCTACATATTTCGCCGGCGGACGTCCGCACCGATGCCTGGTGTAGCGGTAACAGGGCACCACTGGCTACCCTTTTGCCGCAGATGCGTCTCGGGGGGGTGGCCGCGGTGAGTGAGGTGGGCGTGCTGGGTGACCCGACGACGGCGACTCCGGTCGAGGGTGAGCGCATCTTCGCGCAGATGGTCGCCGATTGTTCACGACGTGTCGGCCGGTGGCGCCCGGCCGGCGACGGGCTGCTGATATGACCCAGCCGCGGTTGCCCGACGGCTTCGCGGTACAGGTCGATCGTCGGGTGCGCACACTCGCCGAGGGCTCGGCCCTGCTCGGGGGTTCACCGACCCGGCTGCTGCGCCTGGCGCCGGCGGCCCAGACCTTGCTGGACGGCGGCCGCCTCGAGGTGCGCGACGCGGTGAGCGCCCAGTTGGCCCGCACGCTGCTCGACGCCACCGTCGCTCATCCCCGCCCCGCGGGAGGTCCTTCGCATCGCGACGTCACCGTGGTTGTTCCGGTGCGCAACAACCCCTTTGGACTCTATCGGTTGATCATGTCCCTGCGCGGTATGCGGGTGGTGGTCGTCGACGACGGATCTGAGATGCCGGTTCAGCCCGACGATTTCGCCGGTGCCCGCTGTGACGTCGAGGTGGTACGCCACGCGCGCAGCAAAGGCCCGGCGGCAGCTCGTAACACCGGGCTTGCCTCTTGTGCAACAGATTTCGTTGCTTTCCTGGACTCCGATGTCGTGCCGCGGCGCGGCTGGCTCGAGGCGCTGCTAGGTCACTTCTGTGATCCCGCGGTGGCGCTGGTGGCCCCGCGCATCGTCGGGCTCGGACACAGCGATCAGCTGGTCGCCCGCTACGAGTCGGTGCGGTCGTCGCTGGACCTCGGTGAGCGCGAGGCTCCGGTGATGCCCTACGGGCGGGTGTCCTACGTGCCCAGTGCGGCGATCATCTGCCGGCGCTCGGTGCTGCTCGAGGTCGGGGGATTCGACGAGACCCTGCCCTCGGGTGAAGATGTTGACCTGTGCTGGCGGTTGATCGAGTCGGGCTCGCGGCTGCGCTACGAACCGATCGCGCTGGTCGCCCACGAGCACCGCACTCAGATGCGAGAGTGGCTGGGTCGCAAGGCGTTCTATGGCAGCTCCGCAGCTCCGTTGTCGATCCGGCACCCGGACAAGATGGCCCCGGTGGTGATTTCGGCGTGGAGCCTGCTGGTGTGGTTGCTGATGGCCATGGGCTCGGTGAGCGGCTATCTGGCCTCGCTGGTGTTCGCCGGGGTGACCACCCGCCGCACGGCCAAGGCCATGCAGAACACCGACGCAGGCATATCCGAAGTGATGGTCCTGGCTCTGCGCGGTATCGGCGCCGCCGCCCTGCAGCTGTCGGCGGCGGTCTGTCGGCATTACTGGCCGCTGGCGTTGGTGGCGGCTCTGTTGTCCCGCAGGTGCCGGCAGGCGATCCTGGTGGCGGCGGTGCTCGACGGCGTGCAGGACTGGATCACCCGCAACCGCAGCACCGACGTCGAGGGCAAACCGATCGGCCTGTTCGCCTACCTGTTGCTCAAGCGTCTCGACGATCTGGCCTACGGCGCCGGGCTGTGGACGGGTGTCATCCGCGAGCGCACGTTGCGGCCGTTGAAGCCGCAGATCAAAACCTGACTCGGTGGCCGACCACAACACCCGCAGCGACGTCCTGATCGTCGGTGCCGGCAGCGCCGGATCGGTGCTGGCCGAGCGCCTCTCGGCGGACCCGTCGTGCCGGGTCACCGTCGTCGAAACCGGCCCCGGCCCCGACGAACCGGGTGTCCGGGACCTCACCCGCAACGGACTGCAGTTGCCGATCGGCGCCGCGAGCCCGCTGGCCCAGCGCTATCGCAGCCGCCTGACCGACGACCCGCCCCGGGACGCCGACATCGTCCGCGGTGTGACGGTGGGTGGCTCCGGCGCGGTCAACGGTGGCTACTTCTGCCGGGCACTGCCCGTCGACTTCGACGGGCCTGGCGTGCCGGGCTGGTCATGGAGCGAGGTCAGACCGCACTACCGTGCCATCCAGACCGACCTGGACTTCCCCGACCGCGCCGACGGTGGTCCCATCGCCATCCGGCGCACCGACGAACTCGTCGGCAGCACAGCAGCTTTCGTCGACGCCGTCCAGGCTGCCGGACTGCGCTGGCTGCCCGACCTCAACACCGAGCCCACCGGGGACAACGCGCCACCCGGCATCGGGGCGGTGCCGCTGAACATCGTCGACGGTGTGCGCAGCGGCCCGGGCGCGGCCTTCCTGGAACCGGCCGCCGCCCGCCCCAATCTGACCGTGCTACCGCGCACCCGAGTCCTGCGCGTCAGACTGTCCGGCGGTCGCGCAGTCGGGGTCGAGACCGCCGGGCCGAACGGGCCGGGCGTGTTGGAAGCCGACCGCGTGGTCCTCTCGGCGGGTGCCATCTCCTCGGCGCAACTCCTCATGCTCTCGGGTGTCGGGCCCGCCGCGACCCTGCGCCGGCTCGGTATCGCGGTGTCGGCCGACCTGCCGGTGGGGCAACGAACCTGGGACCACCCGGAGTGGGTGCTGCCGACAACCTGGACCGTCGCGCCGCAGCGGCCGGTGCTCGAAGTGGTGCTGGTGATCGATGGCCTCGAGATTCGTCCGTACACAGGTGGTTTCATCGCCATGGTCGGTGACGGCACCGCCGGCCGTCCCGATTGGCCCCACCTCGGTGTGGCGCTGATGAGTCCCCGGGCCACCGGGCACGTCGCGCTGCAGTCGGCCGACCCGATGGTCACCCCGTTGATCGAGCACCATTACGACAGCGCGGGCGAGGACACCGCCGCGTTGCGGCGCGGCTGCGACTACGCCGCTGAGATACTAGGAACCACAACACCACTCGGTGAGCCGATGTGGTCGACCTCCCAGCATCTCTGCGGCACGGCTCCGATGGGGCTCGAGACCGACGAGTATGCCGTCGTCGATCCGCGGTGCCGAGTGCGGGGGATCGACAATCTCTGGGTGGTGGACGGTTCAGTCCTGCCGCGTATCACCAGCCGCGGCCCCCACGCGACGATCGCGATGATCGGGCACCGCGCCGCTGACTTCGTGTCGGCGGGTTAACCGTCGGACGAGCCGCAGTTGGCGGCCGTCCCGGCCAGGGGCCCACAACCCGATCAGCACGGCGGCACCCGCGACGAGAATCGCGAGCACCATGATCGAGCTCTGCATTGCGTGCAGGAAGGCCGACTTGCTGATGTCGGCCAGCTGGGCGCCGGCGGGCCCGAGCCGGGTGGAGACCGCCAGCGCTTCGGCCAGTGAACCACCGGCGGACTGTCGCACGGGCGGCGGAAACGCCGACAGTTGGTCGCCGAGGCGGTGAGTGTATTGACCGGCCAGCACCGAGCCCGCCAGGGCGATACCCAGCGCGGCACCGACTTCACGGACGGTGTCGTTGACCGCCGACGCCACACCCTGCTTGTCGTCGGGTGCGGCGTTCATGATCGCCGACGTGGTCGGGGCGGTGCACAGCCCGACTCCAGTGGAAAGTACCAGCAGCGGCCAGGCCAAGCTGAGGTAGGACGAGTCGATCCGCAGAGTCAACAGACAGATGAATCCGGCTGTCAGGAAGAGCAATCCGGTGAAGACGACCACCCGCAAACCCAGCCGCGGCAGGTACCACGACGACGTCACGGACAGCACGGCCAGCGGGAGTACCAGTGGGGTCAGCGCCATTGCGGTTTGCAACGCCGAGTAGCCCAAAATCAGCTGTGTGCACTGCATGACCAGGAACATGAACCCGAAGTTGGCCAGGAACAACACCGCGATCGCAGCCGCACCGGTCGCGAAATCGGCTCGCCGAAAAAGGGATACATCGAGCAGCGGATGTATTCGGTGGGCTTCCAATACGCCGAATGCCACCGCAAGCGCCAGCCCCGCGGCGAGACAGCAGATCACCAGCGGATCCGACCAGCCGCGTTGGGGCGCCTCGACGATGCCGAACACCAGTATTGCGACGGCGCCTGCGATCAGTACCGCGCCGGGCCAGTCGAGCGGGGGAGTCGCAGCGTCGCGGGAATCGCTGACCGTCCAGGTCAGCACGAACAGCAGCACGCCTGCGCCTGCCAATGCCCAGAAGATCGACTGCCACGGCCAAAATCGCAGCAAGACACCGGAACCCAACATTCCAAGCACCGCTCCGCTGCCGGCCACCGCGGCCCAGATGCCAACCGCCTTGGTGCGTTCCGACTTCGGGTAGACCACGGTGAGAAGGGACAGCGTGGCCGGCATGACGAACGCAGCTCCGGCTCCGGCCACCGCTCGGGCGGCGATGATCTGAATCGGTGAGTCGAAGAAGATCGGCGCCAGCGATGCCGACGTGAAAATGGCCAGGCCGATCAATAGAGCGCCGCGGCGGCCGTAGCGGTCACCGATGGCTCCGGCCGGCAGCAGCAGGCAGGCCAGAACCAGCGTGTAGCTGTCGACAACCCAGGTGAGCTGGGACTGGTTGGCCGAGGTCGACACGGCGATGTCGCCCAGCGCGGTGTTGAGGGCGATCATCGAGGAGATCACCAGCGCCACGCCCAGGCAGGCGACGGCCAATGTCCACGTTCGCTGCAGAGTCGAGACGTCCTGGAGTCGGCTATCGGTACCCTTGTCGGGCCGGATCGAGGTGTCCACGCAGGGCCTTCCTTCGGTCGCAGGTCCAACTGTGAGACTATCCGTCTCAAAAATATTCAAACGTGCTGATCGGCACCGGGGAGGATTCAACTCATGGCAAGCCGACGCAGTGACCCCAGACCTGCGCGTTCACGCGCGCGGTTACTGGACGCCGCAACGGCATTGCTGCGCACGGGCGGCCCCAGCGCGGTCACCGTAGACGCCGTAACGCGCGGCGCGAACGTCGCCAGGGCAACCCTGTACCGGCATTTCCCGAGCGGAAACGACTTGCTGGCCGCCGCGTTCCACAGCTTGATCCCGCCCGCCCCCATGCCGCCGGAATCCGGGACGTTGCGGGAGCGCCTGCTGGCACTGCTGCAGGCGCAGGCCGACCTCATCTCGGAGACCCCGGCCCTGTTGTCAGCGACCTACTGGCTGGCGCTGGGCCCGGACATGGAACACCTGCCCGGCAAGGCCGGGGACGCCGACAGCCCGGAGGTCCGCACCCTGCGGGAGCGGGTGGCCCAGCAGTACGGCGCACCGTTCGACGCGATCTTCGACAGCCCGGACGCCCGGCGTGAACTCGGCGAGGTCGACCGCGCGCAGGCCATCATGCTGTTGATCGGCCCGCTGGTTGCCGGCCGGATCAGTACGCTCGCCGACTTCGACTACCGCGAGTGCGCCCGCGCCGCGGTGGACGGCTTTCTGGCCGTCCACCGGATCAGTGAAATCACTTCAGCGAGTAGCGAATCGGCAGGCGTTTGAGGCCACCGACGAAGGTGGTGGCCATCAGTTCGGGGTCGCCGGCGAGTTCGATGGACTTGATACGCGGGACCAGTTCGGTGAAGAAGCTGTTCATCTCCATGCGGGCCAGGGCGGCACCCAGGCAGAAGTGCACGCCGTAGCCGAAGGACAGGTGCTTGTTGGGGTCGCGTCCGACGTCGAAGCGCATCGGGTCGGCGAAGACCTCTTCGTCGCGGTTGGCCGATACGTAGGACAGCAGCACGGCTTCGCCCTTGGCGATGGGGACACCGCGCACCTCGGTGTCGGCCTGGGCGGTGCGCATGAACTCCTTGACCGGCACGACGCAGCGGATCATCTCTTCGACCGCGGTGCCCATCAGGCCCGGATCATTCTGCAGCCGCTCGAGCTCGTCCTGGTTGCGGATGAGTTCCAGTAGACCGCCCGCGATTCCGGCACTGGTGGTGTCGTGGCCGGCGCTGGCGACGATCACGTAATACGAAGCGGTGTCCATGTCGGACAACGGTTCTCCGTTGATCGTGGCGTTCGCGATCGCCGAGCTGAGATCCTCGGTGGGGTTTTCGCGGCGCGACGCGGTCAACGCGTTGAAGTAGTTGAAGAAGTCCAACAGCACCGCAAGCATGTCGTCGGTCTTGCCGCCGCGTTGGAACTCCTCGTCGTCGCCACCGAACATCTCCTGGGTGAGCTTGAGCATCCGCGGAAAGTCCGATTCCGGCAGGCCCAGCAGCGACAGGATGATGTAGAGCGGGTAGTTGACCGCGATCTCCTGCACGAAGTCGAGCTCGGGCCCCTGCTCGAGCATCTTGTCGACATAGATCTTGGCCAGCTCGTCGCAGCGGGTCTTCAACGCGCGCATGGCTTTCGGGCGGAACCAGTCGGCGCCGATCTTGCGCATGTCGCGGTGCAGCGGATCGTCCATGTGAATCAGCGTGCGCAGGCCGATCCCGGCTTCCATCTGCGCGCGCAGTACGTCGTCGGCTTCGGCGATCGCCAGCAGTGGCCGCGGATCGTTGGTGAACAGGTCGTTCTGACGCTCGATGTCCATGATGTCGGCGTGCTTGGTGATCGCCCAGAACGGCCGGTATCCCTCGGCCTCGACCCACGACACGGGGGCATGTGCACGCAGGTGAGCAAGCGAGGCGTGCATCCGCGTCTCATCGGTGTAGCCCAGCGGACTGGCCAGAACCCGGGCCGCCTTGTCCATGATCCGTGGGGTCATCGGGTCTCCTCGCTCACTCATACCAGAAACTTGACGGGTGTCAGGTTGCAAGTTTGGCGCGAATTCTGCCAGGTCGCAGGCAAATCGCGCGAATTGCCAGGTCATGGCTTGAGTGGCCCGCCGCGTAGGCTCAATTCTTGTGCCACACCAATCGAGGAGCCGACGAGCACGGCGCGCGATGGTGCTGCTCATGGCCCTGGTGGTGTCGGCATGCGCACGGAACGGCAGCGAGCCGCAACCGCAGGTTGCCGCGGCCGCCGAGCCGGGGCCGGCAGTGGTACAGACCGCGGGGGGTGCGCTGCGTGGCGTCGTCGCCCCCGGCTATCGGGTCTTCAACGGCATTCCCTACGCGGCCGCACCGGTGGGGTCACTGCGCTGGCAGCCGCCGCAGCCGGCGGCGCCGTGGCCCGGCGTGCGTGATGCCACCAAGCCAGGCCTGCGGTGCATCCAGGACACCACCTACGACCCCGACTACGGACGGCCCACCGGCGAGGACTGCCTGAACCTCAACGTCTGGACCCCTGACGGTGCGAGCCGCTCCCATCAGAAGCCGGTGATGGTGTGGATTCACGGTGGCGGCTTCCTCAACGGCAGTGCCGACATCTACGACGCGCGCTGGATGGCGACCCAGGGCGACATCGTCGTCGTCACCATCAACTACCGGCTGGGGACCCTCGGGTTCCTGGCGGATCCCGCACTGAGCCCGGACGGCGACGTCGGCAACTACGGTCTGGCCGATCAACAGGCCGCGCTGCGGTGGGTCCGCGACAACATCGCCGAATTCGGCGGTGACCCAACCAAAGTCACGATCGCCGGTGAATCGGCGGGTGCGATGTCGGTGTGCGACCATCTGGTCGCGCCCGAGTCGAAGGGCTTGTTCCGCGCCGCGATCCTGCAGAGCGGACCGTGTCAGGCGCAGGCGGATCGGCCCACCGCCCAACAGGTCAGTGCCGAGTACGCGGCCGGGGCGGGCTGCACCGATCCCGCCACGGTGGCGGCGTGCTTGCGAGCGCTGCCGACCGACGCCCTGCGACGGGCCCCGCTCTATGTCGGGTTCGGCCCCGACAAGCTGACCGGGCCGGTCACCGGTACCGACCGGTTGCCCGTTGACCCGATGATCGCGTTCGCGTCGAGTCGGGTTCCCCGGACGCCGGTGCTCGTCGGCAGCAACGGTGACGAGTTCGCGATGTTCGCCGCAATCGAGTACCTCAAGGATCGGCAGCTGCCGCCCTACCCGCAGCTGATGGCGAAGACGTTCGGCGTGGACGCCGCCGCGGTCGCCGAGCGCTATCCGCTGGACCGGTATGGGGGCAGTGTCGGCCTGGCCTACTCCGCGGCGGTCACCGACAGCGTATTCTCTTGCCCCGCAGACCGAATCGCGTCCGGTTTGGCGCACACCGGGCCGGTGTACGCCTACGAGTTCAACGACCGCACGGCGCCGGCGCCGGATCCACTGCTCGCGGCTCCGTTCCCCGTCGGGGCCAGCCACTCACTGGAGTTGCGGTATCTGTTCGACGTCGGCGGCGCCCGTCCGCTGGACCCGGCGCAACGCGTGTTGTCCGACCAGATGGTGGCCTACTGGAGCCAGTTCGTGAAGACCGGTTCGCCGGAGGTGTCGGGGTTGCCGGACTGGCCTGAGTTCGGCGCCGACGAGGCCGGCGGCAAGCGATTGTCGCTGCAGACCGGTGACTTGACGGTCACCACCGACTTCAGCGCGCGGCACCAGTGCGCGTTCTGGACGAGCCGCACCGGGGCGCGCTAGCCGCTCCAGCGGGGGTGAGCCACCACGGCCAGCGCTTCGGCGACGTCGGCCGCCAGCGGCCGGCGCCGGTCCCCGCGATTCCTCACCCACTGTTGGAAGGCGAAATCGGCTGCTGCAAAGGACAATTGGACCAGAAGGCCGGGGCGCCAATCCTCGGTCGGGTCGGCGTCCATGCGCGCAGCCACGAGCTGAATCATCTGGTCGCGATCCGCGGTGGACAGCAGCGTCGCCCGGTCGAGCAACTCGGGTGCGGTCAGGATCGCCGCCCGCCAGTTCTCCAGATCGACATCCTCGAATGACCCGACCCGGCTGACGATCGCGGCGGCCAGGGCGGCATCGGGGGCCTCGTCGCGCGGGCGACGCGCCAACAGCGATGCGATCGCGGCGTTACCGCGCTGGACGGCCCCCAGCAGCAGATCCTCCTTGGTCGCGACATGGCGGAAGAACGTTCGCGGTGACACCGATGCTTCGGCGGCGATGTCGTCGGTGGTGACGTTGCCGAATCCCCGTGCGGCGAACAGTCGGTAGGCCGCGGCATGGATATCAGCGCGCACCTGCGCCCGCTGCCGGTCCCGCAGGGTCGGCGGCCGTTCCGCGGGCGGGCTGCTCACCGGTAGGTACCCATCCCGCCGTCGATGTTGATGGTCTGGGCGGTCATGTACGAGGCGTCGCGGCTGATCAGGAAAGCCACCACCGCGCCGATGTCGGCGTGCGTGTCGCCGATCCGGCGCAGCGGGACACCTTTGACGATCTTGTTGTAGATATCGGGGTGTGCGTCGCTCCATCCCGCGACACCGTCGGAGTTGGCGAATGGGCACACCACGTTCACCCGGATGTTGTCGACACCCCCTTCCAGCGCAGCGACTTTCGACATACCCCGAATCGCTTCCTTGGCGCCCGCGTAGGCGCCGAACGACTTCTGTCCACCGGTACCGCTGCCGGAGCCGAAGTTCACGATGGACCCGCCGCCGGCGGCTTTCAGTACCGGATAGGCGGCCTGCATGAGGAAGAAGGTGGCTCGCGGGCCGATGTCGAAGACGAGGTCGTAATCGGCCATGGTGATGTCGGTGAACGGCTTGGGTTCATCGGTGGCGATCGCGTTGTTGATCAAAGCGTCGATCCCACCGAACGATTCGACCGCGACGTCGATGATGTGCTGATAGCTGGAGTGGTCGCACAGGTCCGCCACCAGCGGCACGGCGTGCTGGTCATCGCGCAGGGCTCCCGCGACGCCGATCACACCCGGGTCCCGGTCGACCAGCAGCACCGAGGCGCCGCGTTCGAGGAGCGCCGCGCTGATTCCCCGGCCGACTCCGCGCGCCGCTCCCGTGACGATCACCCGGTGACCGCTCAGCGATCCCGGATGCCAATAGGTCGGCTCAGGGGACACCACGATGCAACTCCTCCGATGTGCGTGCAGTACCTGGGAACTCGATGAACTCCACCGCGGTTCCGTCGGGATCCTTGACGAAGAACATTCGAACACCCGCGATGTCGAACGGTGGCTGGTCCGGCGCGATGCCCGCCGCCTGCACCTGCCGGTATGTGGCGTCGAGGTCGGTGACCGACAGCGAGATGTTCTGGTTGCCGACGAAAGACCGCCTCGCCGGGCGGCTCTCTGTACCCAGTGACAGCAGCTCGATCATCACCCCGCCGATCAACCCGCCGACGACCCGGCCTTGATTCCCGTCGCCGCCGCCGAGGGCGTGGTCGAACGGCTCGCCGGCCATGGTCTGGTCGAACACCACGTCCATGCCGAGCAGTCCCCGATAGAACCCCAGCGCTCGGTCCATGTCGGTGACCCCGACCACCAAATGTGAAAACCGAAGATTCGGAAGGCTTTCCACGATCACTTGGCCAGGTGTGGCGCGGCCCGTCCGGCGATCAGCGGCAGGTCGAGATACGTCTTGATGCCGGGGGAGGCGTCGCAGACGTACGGTATGGCGCTGATGCAGTGGTTGGCAGTGGCCACCACACCCGGATTGCGCTTGAGACCCTCCTCGACCGTTTCCGGTTGCAGCCCTTTGAAAGTCAGCGACACATCGCAATCACCGGTGACCTCGACCTCGAAGCGCTCTCCCTTCTCGCCGAGCGTCCACGGTGGGTCGAGTTCCACGTCGCACATCAGCCAGTTCACCGCGGCCGTGACGACCGGCTCGTCGTCGACGATCGCCTGCCACTTGAAACGGCGAGCGGCCACCGTTCCTGCCTCCATCGGAACCACCAGCTCGTCGGTTCCGGTGACGGCGACAGCGACCTCCTGCGTGGAGCGGATGCGCGGATCGGACCGGAAACCCAATTGGTCGGCGACCATGCGCACCGATTGTTTGAAGCCGGCTTCGAGCAGCGCGGCAATGGGTCCGCTCATCGCCTGCTCCGGCGTCAGGCCGAATCCCATCACCTCCCGCACGACGAGTGGTGCGTTGTAGGTGCGGATGTCGGAGAACTCCTCGGCGCGGACATGGGTGATGGCGGCGGTGAGCGCGGAGATCATCAACGGGAACCGCTCGGTGATGCCGCCGGGGTGAATACCGGAGCCGTGCAACGTGGCGTTGCCTGCGGCACACGCCTCCTCGAGGGCCTGCACCGCGGGGTTCTCCCGGTCCGGGTAGACCCAGCCGACCGGGGTCACCACATTCTTGCCGGAGCGCAGGATCTTGGCGACGACCGAGTCGTCGGGCAGCAACGGGGAGTACATGACGCAGTCGGCGTCCAGCGCCAGCAGCTCGTCGATGTCGGTCGTGGCAGCCACCCCGATCGGGGCTTCGCCGATGACCTCGCCGACGTCGCGGCCGTGCTTGTCGGCGCTGTGAACCCAGCAGCCGACGAGTTCGAGTTCAGGGTGGCGCAGCACGCCCTGGATTGCCGCCTTGCCCACACCGCCGGTTGCCCACTGAATGACGCGATACATAAGCGGCATCGTATGCCGATATGGCAGTGACTGTCACGTATTTGAGGGCAGAAATGCGTCGATGACCCACCGGTCGGACGTATCGTCCGGCAAGGGAACCAGCTATCGGGGGCGACGATGGACAACTCTCGTTTGGATCGCACCGGCGGCAGTGCCGGCATCGCATTTGTGATCGCCACCGTGGTGACCGCGCTGCTGACGGGTAAACCCCCCGGGACCCGAGACCAGCAACCAGACCGTCCAGCGCTTCTTCATCGACCACCACAGTCAGATCGTTCTGCAGGGCTGGCTCTACGCGCTGGCCACCGGGTTGGTCATCTGGTTCGCGGTCGCGGTCCGCCGCCTGCTTCACACCGCACCGAGCGGTCGTCATCTCGGCGATCTGTTCTTCGTCGGCACAGTGGCCGTCGCCGCGCTGTCCTTCGTCTCGATGTCGATCCGGATCGTCGCGGCAGGAGCGGCCCACGAGCTGTCGGCCTCGGCGGTGCGCGCGGTTGGGGCCGACTTCGGTCTGGTCTTGTTGGCGCTGTGCGGCTTCATCGTCGCTCTCGCGGCGACCGGCTACGCGGGCTGCATCTTTTCGCAAGCCATGCTCCCGCGGTGGACTGGCTGGCTGGCGGTCATCGCTGCGGTGGTCAACGTGATGGGGACATTGAGCGTGTTCCTCAACGGCGGCCCGCTCTCCATCGAAGGCGGCTGGGGGACGTTGCTGCCCATCGCCGCCACCGGAGTGTGGTACCTCGGAACCTCGGTCAGCTTGTTCCGGGCCCATCCGATTGCCACCCCGGACCCGACCGGGTAGGCCGGCGCGGGTAAGAATTGCCCGGTACGCCGCCGCGATCCCGCTTGTCCAGGGGTGTCGCGCGACACGTCCAAACCGACCCGCCACCAGGGTTCGGGCGGGTTTAGCTGGTGCTCCGGGCGAATTTGGCTGGTGCCGCGATCTAGGGCATACTGTTCGGGTTGCCTTGAGCCGGGTTCGCCCCCCATGTGGGAGCGTGCCGCTCAGGGTGTACGACCGGCGCCCGAACGGGCGCGTCCGGTCCCCATCTCGGAGTGCGGCAGATTCTGACCGTGCGTTCGGGACTGCGTGAGGGCGACACACCCGACCGCGGGGGTCGGAGCACCAGAGACAGGTAAAGAGCGGCGGCGACAGCCAGCGCGGTAACTCTCCGGCCTAGGCCGGGGGGAACGGCGCATGACCACCGTGTCCCTTTGTGGGACCAAGCAGGAATGAAGGTAGGAGAAGCGTGGCGGGACAAAAGATCCGCATCAGGCTCAAGGCCTACGACCATGAGGCCATCGATGCCTCGGCGCGCAAGATCGTGGAGACGGTCACCCGTACCGGTGCGAGCGTGGTTGGTCCGGTGCCGCTGCCGACGGAAAAGAACGTGTACTGCGTCATCCGCTCACCGCACAAGTACAAGGACTCGCGGGAGCACTTCGAGATGCGCACGCACAAGCGACTCATCGACATCCTCGACCCGACGCCGAAGACCGTTGACGCTCTCATGCGCATCGATCTGCCGGCGAGCGTCGACGTGAACATCCAGTAGTAGGGGAGTCGACGAACAAATGGCACGAAAAGGCATTCTGGGCACCAAGCTGGGCATGACCCAGGTGTTCGACGAAAACAACCGGGTCGTCCCCGTCACGGTCGTCAAGGCCGGACCCAACGTGGTCACCCGCATCCGCACGCCCGAGCGTGACGGCTACAGCGCTGTGCAGCTCGCCTACGGCGAGATCAGCCCCCGCAAGGTCAACAAGCCGGTCACCGGTCAGTACGCCGCCGCCGGGATCAACCCGCGCCGGCACCTGGCCGAGCTGCGCCTCGATGATGAGGCCGCTGCCGCCGACTACGAGGTCGGTCAGGAACTGACGGCGGAGATCTTCGCCGACGGCGCCTACGTCGACGTCACCGGGACCTCCAAGGGCAAGGGCTTCGCCGGCACCATGAAGCGTCACGGCTTCAAGGGCCAGGGCGCCAGCCACGGTGCACAGGCCGTGCACCGCCGGCCGGGCTCGATCGGTGGCTGCGCCACCCCGGGTCGCGTCTTCAAGGGCACCCGGATGTCCGGCCGCATGGGTAGCGATCGCGTCACCACGCAGAACCTGGTGGTGCACAAGGTCGATGCCGAGAACGGCGTGCTCCTGATCAAAGGTGCCGTCCCCGGCGTCAACGGCGGGCTCGTGATGGTTCGCACGGCAGTCAAACGAGGTGAGAAGTGACTCTCAAGATTGACGTTCGCACTCCGGGCGGCAAGACGGACGGCAGCGTGGAGCTGCCCGCCGCCCTGTTCGACGTGGAACCCAACATCGCGTTGATGCATCAGGTGGTGACTGCGCAGCTGGCTGCCAAGCGGCAGGGCACGCACGCCACCAAGACTCGCGCTCAGGTCTCCGGCGGCGGCAAGAAGCCGTACCGGCAGAAGGGCACCGGTCGCGCCCGCCAGGGTTCGACCCGCGCACCGCAGTTCACCGGTGGTGGCGTCGTGCACGGCCCGCAGCCCCGCGACTACAGCGAGCGGACCCCGAAGAAGATGATCCGCGCCGCACTGCGCAGCGCGCTGTCGGACCGGGCCCGCAACGAGCGGATCCACGCGATCACCGAGGTGCTCGAGGGGCAGACGCCGTCGACCAAGAGCGCCAAGGCGTTCCTGGCCACGCTGACCGACCGCCGCAAGGTCCTGGTCGTCATCGGCCGCACCGACGAGGTCGGCGCGAAGAGCGTGCGCAACCTGCCCGGCGTGCATGTGATCTCGCCGGACCAGCTGAACACCTACGACGTGCTCAACGCTGACGACGTGGTGTTCTCGGTCGAGGCCCTGAACGCATACATCGGTGCGAACAGCAAGGACGAAAAAGAAGGAGCGTCGGTCTAATGGCAACCATCACCGACCCCCGCGACATCATCCTGGCGCCGGTCATCTCCGAGAAGTCCTACGGACTGATCGAGGACAACGTCTACACGTTCGTCGTGGCGCCCGGTTCGAACAAGACGCAGATCAAGATCGCCATCGAGAAGATCTTCAAGGTGAAGGTCGACTCGGTGAACACGCTGAACCGGCAGGGCAAGCGCAAGCGCACCCGCACCGGCTACGGACAGCGCAAGAGCACCAAGCGCGCGATCGTGACCCTGGCCCCCGGCAGCAAGCCGATCGACCTATTCGGAGCTCCCGCCTGACCCGGCGGGAACGACTGCAGATAGAACTCAGGAATAGATAATGGGAATTCGCAAGTACAAGCCGACGACCCCCGGTCGCCGCGGTGCCAGCGTCTCCGATTTCTCCGAGATCACTCGCTCGACTCCGGAGAAGTCGCTGATCCGCCCGCTGCACAGCACTGGCGGTCGTAACGCCCACGGCCGAATCACCACCCGCCACAAGGGCGGCGGGCACAAGCGTGCCTACCGGGTGATCGACTTCCGGCGTAACGACAAAGATGGCGTCAACGCCAAGGTCGCTCACATCGAGTACGACCCCAACCGCACGGCGAACATCGCACTGCTGCACTACCTGGACGGCGAGAAGCGCTACATCCTCGCCCCGCAGGGTCTCAAGCAGGGCGACGTCATCGAGTCGGGTGCCAACGCCGACATCAAGCCCGGCAACAACCTGCCGATGCGCAACATCCCCGCCGGCACGCTGATCCACGCCGTGGAGCTGCGTCCGGGTGGCGGTGCCAAGCTGGCCCGCTCGGCCGGTGCCAGCATCCAGCTGCTCGGCAAGGAAGGCGCCTACGCCTCCCTGCGTATGCCGTCCGGTGAGATCCGCCGCGTCGACGTGCGCTGCCGCGCCACCGTCGGTGAGGTCGGCAACGCCGAGCAGTCGAACATCAACTGGGGCAAGGCCGGCCGCATGCGGTGGAAGGGCAAGCGCCCCACCGTCCGTGGCGTCGTGATGAACCCGGTCGACCACCCGCACGGTGGTGGCGAGGGCAAGACCTCCGGTGGTCGCCACCCGGTCAGCCCGTGGGGTAAGCCCGAGGGTCGCACCCGCAAGCCCAACAAGCCGAGCGACAAGCTCATCGTCCGACGCCGGCGCACCGGCAAGAAGCGCTAGGCAGGAGATAAGACATGCCACGCAGTCTGAAGAAGGGTCCGTTCGTCGACGACCATCTGCTCAAGAAGGTCGACGTCCAGAACGAGAAGAACACCAAGCAGGTCATCAAGACCTGGTCGCGTCGTTCGACCATCATCCCCGACTTCATCGGTCACACCTTCGCCGTCCACGACGGTCGCAAGCATGTGCCGGTGTTCGTCAGCGAGGCGATGGTCGGCCACAAGCTGGGCGAGTTCGCACCGACGCGCACGTTCAAAGGTCACATCAAGGACGACCGGAAGAGTAAGCGGCGATGACGACTGCAACCACCGAATATCCGTCTGCGACGGCCAAAGCGCGCCACATCGGGATCTCGGCGAGCAAGGCTCGCCGGGTGATCAACCTGGTCCGCGGCAAGAGTGTCGAGGAAGCTCTCGACATCCTTCGCTGGGCGCCGCAGCAGGCCAGCGAGCCGGTCGCCAAGGTGATCGCCAGTGCTGCCGCCAACGCGCAGAACAACGACGGTCTGGACCCGGCGACTCTGGTCGTCGCGACCATCACCGCCGACGAGGGCCCGACCGCCAAGCGCATCCGGCCGCGCGCGCAGGGTCGCGCGTACCGAATCCGCAAGCGCACCAGCCACATCACGGTGATCGTCGAGAGCCGGCCGCCGAAGGACAAGAACACCGGGGCCAAGTCGGCCAGTGCCGCGCGCGCCCGTCGCGCCCAGGCCAGCAAGGCCGCCACCAAGACGGCGGCTCCCAAGACCAAGGCTTCCGCTGAAGCGAAGGAGGGCTCGGAGTAGTGGGCCAGAAAATCAACCCCCACGGCTTCCGGCTCGGTATCACCACCGACTGGAAGTCCCGGTGGTACGCCGACAAGCAGTACGCGGATTACGTCAAGGAAGACGTGGCGATCCGCCGGCTGCTGGCCACCGGTCTCGAGCGCGCCGGGATCGCCGACGTGGAGATCGAACGCACCCGTGACCGGGTCCGCGTCGATATCCACACCGCGCGTCCGGGCATCGTGATCGGCCGTCGTGGCACCGAGGCCGACCGCATCCGCGCCGACCTGGAGAAGCTGACCGGCAAGCAGGTTCAGCTGAACATCCTCGAGGTGAAGAGCCCGGAGTCGGTGGCGCAGTTGGTCGCCCAGGGTGTCGCCGAGCAGCTGAGCAACCGTGTGGCGTTCCGCCGCGCGATGCGCAAGGCCATCCAGTCGGCCATGCGGCAGCCCAACGTCAAGGGCATCCGGGTGCAGTGCTCGGGCCGTCTCGGCGGTGCCGAGATGAGCCGCTCGGAGTTCTACCGCGAAGGCCGGGTGCCGCTGCACACGCTGCGCGCCGACATCGATTACGGACTGTACGAGGCCAAGACCACGTTCGGCCGTATCGGCGTGAAGGTGTGGATCTACAAGGGCGACATCGTCGGTGGCAAGCGTGAGCTCGCCGCCGCCGCACCCGCCGCAGACCGTCCGCGCCGCGAGCGTCCGTCGGGCACCCGCCCGCGCCGCAGCGGTGCATCGGGCACCACCGCGACGAGCACCGAAGCCGGTCGTGCCGCCAGTGAAGAGACCGCGGAGTCTGCGGTGCCCGTCACCGCGGAGGCGCCGGCCGTCGAGCCCGCCGCTGAAAACACGGAGAGCTAACTCATGCTGATTCCCCGTAAAGTCAAGCACCGCAAGCAACACCACCCCAGGCAGCGTGGTATCGCCAGCGGTGGAACGTCGGTGACGTTCGGTGACTACGGCATCCAGGCACTGGAGCACGCCTACATCACCAACCGGCAGATCGAGTCCGCTCGTATCGCCATCAACCGGCACATCAAGCGTGGCGGCAAGGTGTGGATCAACATCTTCCCGGACCGTCCGCTGACCAAGAAGCCCGCCGAAACCCGCATGGGTTCGGGCAAGGGTTCGCCCGAGTGGTGGGTGGCCAACGTCAAGCCCGGTCGCGTGCTGTTCGAGCTGAGCTACCCCAATGAGCAGATCGCGCGCGAAGCACTGACCCGCGCGATCCACAAGCTGCCGATCAAGGCACGCATCGTGACACGAGAGGAGCAGTTCTGATGGCTGTTGGCATCAGCGCCGGCGAACTGCGTGAGCTCACCGAAGAAGAGCTGACCGACAAGCTGCGGGAATCCAAGGAAGAGCTGTTCAACCTGCGCTTCCAGATGGCCACCGGGCAGCTGGACAACAATCGCCGGCTCCGCACCGTGCGTCAGGAGATTGCGCGCATCTACACCGTGCTGCGCGAACGTGAACTGGGTCTGGCCGCCGGACCCGCTGGTGAGGAATCGTGATGGCAGAAACAAAGGGCACCAAGCACACTGAGCGCACCGAGGAGTCGCGCGGCCGTCGCAAGACGGTCATCGGCTACGTGGTCAGTGACAAGATGCAGAAGACGATCGTCGTCGAGCTGGAGTCTCGCAAGAGCCACCCGCTCTACGGCAAGATCATCCGGACCACGACGAAGGTCAAGGCGCACGACGAGAACGGCGACGCCGGTATCGGCGACCGCGTCTCCCTGATGGAGACCCGCCCGTTGTCGGCGACCAAGCGCTGGCGCCTGGTCGAGGTCCTCGAGCGCGCCAAGTAAAAATCCGGTCATAGCAAACGCGAGCCGCGGCTGAATAAGCCGCGGCTCGCGGTGTGTCTCAGCGCCATGCTGCGGCTCGACTAGCAAGCGCCGACAGAACGCCGCGCAACGCTGAACGACGTGGGAGTCTGTGCGTATGACCACGGAGTTCAACGGCAAGATCGAACTGGATATCCGCGATTCCGAGGCGGACTGGGGCCCGTACGCGGCGCCCACTGCGCCGGACAACGCGCCGAACGTGCTCTACCTGGTGTGGGATGACATCGGCATCGCGACCTGGGACTGCTTCGGCGGGCTGGTGTCCATGCCGGCGATGTCGCGGGTCGCCGAGCGCGGCGTCCGGCTCTCGCAGTTCCACACCACGGCACTGTGTTCCCCGACTCGGGCGTCGCTGCTGACCGGCCGGAACTCGACCACCGTCGGGATGGCGACCGTCGAGGAGTTCACCGATGGTTTCCCCGGCATCAATGGCCGGATCCCCGATGACACCGCGTTGATTTCGGAGGTGTTGGCCGAGCGCGGCTACAACACGTACTGCGTGGGCAAGTGGCACCTCACACCGATCGAGGAGTCAAGCCTCGCGGCGACCCGCAGGCACTGGCCGTTGTCGCGCGGCTTCGAGCGGTTCTACGGTTTCATGGGCGGTGAGACCGATCAGTGGTACCCAGAGCTGATGTACGACAGCCACCCCGTGGAGGCGCCGGCCACTCCCGAGGAGGGCTATCACCTCTCGAAGGACCTGGCGGACAAGACAATCGAGTTCATCCGCGATTCCACGATGATCGCTCCCGACAAGCCGTGGTTCACCTACCTGTGCCCGGGGGCCGGGCATGCCCCGCACCACGTGTTCTCCGAATGGGCCGACCGCTACGCCGGAACGTTCGACATGGGTTACGAGCGCTACCGCGAGATCGTCCTGGAGAACCAGAAGAAGCTCGGCATCGTGCCCCCGGAGACCGAACTGTCAGCGGTGAATCCGTACAACGACGTGACCGGACCCGACGGCCAGCCCTGGCCGGAGGGGGACACCGTGCGTCCCTGGGAATCATTGTCGGACGAGGAGAAGCGGCTGTTCTCCCGGATGGCCGAGGTGTTCGCCGGCTTCCTGTCCTACACGGATGCCCAGATCGGCCGAATCCTGGACTATCTGGACGAATCCGGCCAGTTGGACAACACGATCATCGTGGTGATCTCCGACAACGGCGCCAGCGGCGAGGGTGGGCCCAACGGGTCGGTCAACGAAGGCAAGTTCTTCAACGGCTACATCGACACCGTCGAGGAGAGCATGCGTTTCTTCGACGAACTGGGCGGTCCCACCACCTACGGCCATTACCCGATCGGGTGGGCGATGGCCTTCAATACGCCCTACAAGCTGTACAAGCGCTACGCCTCGCATGAGGGTGGCATCGCCGACACGGCAATCATCTCCTGGCCCAACGGAATTGCCGCACACGGTGAAGTTCGGGACAACTACGTCAACGTCAGTGACATCACGCCGACCATCTATGAGTTGCTCGGCATCGATGTGCCGGACACCGTGAAGGGGATCGCCCAGAAGCCGCTCGACGGAGTGAGTTTCAAAGCGGCGCTGGAGGATTCGACGGCAAAGACCGCCAAGGAGACCCAGTTCTACACGATGCTGGGTACTCGTGGCATCTGGCACAAGGGGTGGTTCGCCAGCGCGGTGCACCCCGCGTCGCCGTCCGGCTGGTCGCATTTCGAGGACGACCGCTGGGAGCTCTACCACATCGAGAACGACCGCAGCCAATGTCATGACCTCGCGGCCGAACACCCCGAGAAGCTCGCCGAGTTGCAGAAGCTGTGGTTCAGCGAGGCCGAGAAATACAACGGCTTGCCGCTGAGCGACCTCAACGTGGGGGAGATGCTGGGTCGCTGGCGGCCCACGCTGGCCGGTGACCGGCCGCGCTACATCTACTACCCGAACACCGCGCCGGTCGGGATGGGCGCCTGCGTGAACATCGTCGGCCGCTCGTTCTCGGTGCTGGCCGAAGTGACCATCAGCAGCCCCGACGTGCGCGGGGTCCTGCTCAAGCAGGGGGCCGGCCACGGCGGCTACGTGTTGTTCGTCGATGACGGACGGTTGCAGTTCGTCTACAACTTCTTCGGTGAGGACGAACAGCGGGTGATCGCCCCGGACCCGCTGCCGCTGGGAGACCACATCCTGGGGGTGGGTTACGCCCGGACCGGCACGGTCGACGGCAGCCACACCCCGGTCGGTGACGCCACGCTGTACGTCGACGGGGCCGCGGTGGCCACGCTGACCGGCGTGAAAGCCCACCCGTTCACGTTCGGGTTGGCCGGTGGCGGGGTCAGTGTCGGCCGGAATCTGGGCCAGGCCGTCTCGGCCGCCTACCAGGCACCTTTCAGCTTCACCGGAGGAACCATCGCCCAGGTCGTGGTCGACGTGTCGGGGACTCCGTACGTGGACGCGGAGCGTGAGCTCGCGGCGGCCTTCGCCAGGGACTGAGCGCCGCGTCATACTGAAGCGGTGACTCGGCTGGTATGTGCCGCTGCGGCGGTGATGGTGCTTGCCGTTCCAGGTGTTGCCGCCTGTGCGCGAAACAGTGGCGGAACCCCGGTCCGGGCCGAGGCCTCGACGTCGGCGACCAGCGTCGCCCCCACATCGGCGTCGCCGACGACCCGGGAGACCGACGAACCCGAGTCGTCACAACCGGGCGTGCTGGAGACCACCAGGGTGCCGGTCCCGCCGAACGCGGTCGTGTGCCGACAGGACCAGCCAGGACAGACGGCGGTGGCCACCGTCGCCGACCCCGCGGCGCCGCAGATCACCATCCGGGTGCCGGCCGGATGGTCGGTGACCCCCGGTGCCGGCGAGGTGGGTGCGTCGCTGTCCGGTCCCGACGACATGGTCGCCAAGGTGACCATCGCGGCCACCCCGCTGGAGCCGGCCGCCGCCTTCACCCGGTACGGCGACGACCTGATGGCCAAGTACCCGATCAGCACGCTGAGCCTGCTGCCGGGCGACTTCTGCGGATTCAGCGGGCAGAAGCTGATCGGCACCTGGGCTCAGGATCCGGACGAGTCGCTCGAGTACCACGACCGCATCGCCCACATCTGGACCAACAGCGGCAACTACCTGGTCGCCGTGCATGTGGAGGCGCCGGCGGGAGCTCCCGGTTTCGACGAGGCCGCCTCGGTGCTGACCGACAAGTTCAGCATCGTCATACCCTGAAACCATGCTCACCGAGCTCGTCGAGGTGCCCGGCGGGGCCTTCCGGATGGGGTCGACGAATTTCTATCCCGAAGAGGCGCCGATCCACACGGTCACCGTCGACGCATTCGCCATCGAACGGCACCCGGTCACCAACGCGCAGTTCGCCGAGTTCGTCGCTGCCACCGGGCATGTCACCGTCGCCGAGAAGCCGCTCGACCCGGCGCTGTATCCCGGTGTGCCGCAAGCGGATCTGCAACCCGGCGCGCTGGTGTTCCGGTCCACGGCGGGCCCGGTGGACCTGCGGGACTGGCGGCAGTGGTGGGACTGGGCGCCCGGTGCGAACTGGCGCGCACCGTTCGGGCCCGGCAGCAGCATCGCCGGCAAGGCCAACCATCCCGTCGTGCAGGTGGCCTATCCCGACGCGGCCGCCTACGCGCGGTGGGCGGGCAGGCGCCTGCCGACGGAGGCGGAATGGGAGTACGCCGCGCGGGCCGGCAGCACCACGGAGTACGCCTGGGGTGCCGAGCCGACGGTCGACGGATCGTTGATGGCCAACACCTGGCAGGGGCGGTTCCCGTACCGCAACGACGGAGCGCTGGGGTGGACGGGAACCTCGCCGGTGGGGACCTTCCCGCCGAACCGACTCGGGCTGGTCGACATGATCGGCAACGTCTGGGAGTGGACGACCACGCGGTTCTCGGCGCACCACCTCATCGCGCAGCAGAATTCCTGCTGCCCGCCGCCCACCGAGCCCGATCCCACCGTCAGCCAGGCCCTCAAAGGCGGCTCACACCTGTGCGCGCCGGAGTACTGCCACCGGTACCGGCCCGCCGCGCGCTCACCCCAGTCGCAGGACACCTCGACCACTCACATCGGCTTCCGCTGTGTGGTGAACTGCGACGATTTGGAGCTTTTTCGCTCGTCACCTAGCATGTAGGGGTTGCCTAGGGCAGACCTCGGCCGGCGTTCGTCGGCCCTGCGTGCTCTTGGGTGACAAAGACCGCGCACGACAGGCTTCATTTTGGATTGCCTTTAGGGATTTTGTCGTGCACACAGTTACCAGATCGAGGAGATCTAGTGATTCAGCAGGAATCGCGGCTCAAGGTCGCCGACAACACGGGCGCCAAGGAGATCTTGTGCATCCGTGTTCTGGGTGGCTCGTCGCGGCGCTACGCCGGCATCGGCGACGTCATCGT
Organism: Mycobacterium sp. ELW1; assembly: GCF_008329905.1. NCBI lineage: Bacteria > Bacillati > Actinomycetota > Actinomycetes > Mycobacteriales > Mycobacteriaceae > Mycobacterium > Mycobacterium sp. ELW1. The sequence continues at coordinate 1,160,056 of NZ_CP032155.1, forward strand.
GGCGACCGTCAAGGACGCCATCCCCGGTGGCAACGTCAAGCGCGGTGATGTGGTCAAGGCCGTCGTGGTGCGCACCGTCAAGGAACGTCGTCGCGCCGACGGCAGCTACATCAAGTTCGACGAGAACGCCGCCGTCATCATCAAGAACGACAACGACCCCCGCGGCACCCGCATCTTCGGGCCGGTCGGTCGCGAACTGCGCGAGAAGAAGTTCATGAAGATCGTCTCGCTGGCACCGGAGGTTTTGTAAGACATGAAGGTCCACAAGGGCGACACCGTCCTCGTCATCGCCGGTAAGGACAAGGGCGCCAAGGGCAAGGTCCTGCAGGCCTACCCGACCCGTAACCGCGTCCTCGTCGAGGGCGTCAACCGGATCAAGAAGCACACCGCGCAGTCGGCCAACGAGCGTGGCGCATCCTCGGGCGGCATCGTCACCCAGGAAGCCCCGATCCACGTCTCGAACGTGATGGTGGTCGACTCCGACGGCAACCCGACCCGCATCGGCGTCCGCCGCGATGAGGAGACGGGCAAGAACGTCCGCATCGCCAAGAGCAACGGCAAGGACCTCTGAGAGATATGACTACCGCAGAAAAAGTTCAGCCCCGGCTGAAGGCGCGCTACCGCGAAGAAATCAAGGACGCGCTCAACAAAGAGTTCGACTACGCCAACGTCATGCAGATCCCCGGCGTGGTCAAGGTCGTCGTCAACATGGGTGTCGGTGACGCCGCCCGCGACGCGAAGCTGATCAACGGCGCGGTCAACGACCTGGCGCTGATCACCGGCCAGAAGCCGGAGATCCGCAAGGCCCGCAAGTCGATCGCACAGTTCAAGCTGCGCGAAGGCATGCCGATCGGTGCGCGGGTGACCCTGCGCGGCGACCGCATGTGGGAGTTCCTCGACCGGCTGGTCTCGATCGCGCTGCCGCGTATCCGCGACTTCCGCGGCCTGAGCCCCAAGCAGTTCGACGGGCACGGCAACTACACCTTCGGACTCGCTGAGCAGTCGGTGTTCCACGAGATCGACGTCGATTCGATCGACCGTCCGCGCGGCATGGACATCACCGTGGTCACCTCGGCGACCAACGACGACGAAGGTCGGGCGCTGCTGCGCGCGCTGGGCTTCCCCTTCAAGGAGAACTGAGCAGATGGCAAAGAAGGCACTGGTCAATAAGGCCAACAAGAAGCCGAAGTTCGCCGTGCGGGGCTACACCCGCTGCAACAGGTGCGGCCGTCCGCACGCCGTGTTCCGCAAGTTCGGCCTGTGCCGAATCTGCCTGCGCGAGATGGCCCATGCCGGCGAACTGCCCGGTGTGCAGAAGTCCAGCTGGTAACAGACCCCTACAGAACAGGTGCGCAGCAGGCCCCCGAGGGAATCGACCCGAGGTGGGAACCGTTGCGAGGAAGGTAGACAGGCCCAGTCATGACTATGACGGACCCGATCGCAGACTTTTTGACACGTCTGCGTAACGCCAATTCGGCGTATCACGACGAAGTGACCCTGCCGCACTCGAAGATCAAGGCGAACATCGCCGAGATCCTCAAGAGCGAGGGGTATATCAGCGATTTCCGCACCGAGGATGCTCGGGTCGGCAAGTCACTTGTTGTCCAGCTCAAGTACGGCCCCAACCGCGAGCGCAGCCTCGCCGGATTGCGCCGGGTGTCCAAGCCCGGTCTGCGGGTGTACGCGAAATCCACCAATCTGCCGCGGGTTCTCGGTGGGCTGGGCGTGGCGATCATCTCCACGTCCTCCGGCCTGCTGACCGACCGCCAGGCGTCCCGACAGGGCGTGGGCGGCGAAGTCCTCGCTTTCGTCTGGTAGCGGGATAGGAGAAGCAGAACTATGTCGCGTATTGGTAAGCAGCCGGTGGCCATTCCCGCCGGAGTTGATGTGACGATCGATGGTCAGAATCTGTCGGTCAAGGGCCCGAAGGGCACGCTGGAGTTGTCGATCGCCGAGCCGATCACCGTGTCGCGCAGCGACGACGGCGCCATCGTGGTGAGCCGGCCGGACGACGAGCGGCGCAGCCGTTCGCTGCACGGGCTGTCGCGCACGCTGGTGTCCAACCTGGTGACCGGTGTGACCCAGGGTTACACCACGAAGATGGAGATCTTCGGCGTCGGTTATCGCGTCCAGCTCAAGGGCAGCAACCTCGAGTTCGCGCTCGGGTACAGCCATCCCGTGGTCATCGAGGCCCCGGAAGGCATCACCTTCGCGGTGGAGACGCCCACCAAGTTCTCGATCACAGGTATCGACAAGCAGAAGGTCGGCCAGATCTCGGCGAACATCCGTCGGCTGCGCCGCCCGGACCCGTACAAGGGCAAGGGCGTGCGGTACGAGGGTGAGCAGATCCGCCGCAAGGTCGGAAAGACAGGTAAGTAAGCCATGGCTCAAGCACAGAAGGCAGCCAACGATCGGACGCCGGTCGGCACGAGTGTCTCGGCCGCGCGCCGGGTTTCGCGCCTGCGTCGGCACAACCGGCTGCGTAAGAAGGTCGTCGGCACCGCCGAACGGCCGCGTCTCGTGGTCAACCGCTCCTCGCGGCACATCCACGTGCAGCTCGTCAACGATGCCGAAGGTGTCACGGTCGCTGCTGCCTCGTCGATCGAGGCCGACGTCCGCGCCGTCGAGGGTGACAAGAAGGCCCACAGCGTGCGAGTCGGTCAGCTGATCGCCGAGCGCGCCAAGGCTGCAGGCGTCGAGGCCGTGGTGTTCGACCGCGGCGGCAACACCTACGGCGGCCGCATCGCGGCGCTGGCCGACGCGGCTCGCGAGAACGGACTCAAATTCTAATGATGAACAACGGAAGGACCGCATGATGGCGGAGCAGACCGCAGCCGGCAGCGCGCCGGATACCGGCGCCCCCTCAGCCGGCACCCGTACCGACGTACAGCGCGGCGGACGTGACGATCGCGGTGGCCGTGGCCGTCGTGATGATCGTGGCGACCGCGGTGGACGTGGTGGCCGCGACGGCGGCGAGAAGAGCAACTACCTCGAGCGCGTCGTCACGATCAACCGGGTTTCCAAGGTGGTCAAGGGTGGTCGGCGCTTCAGCTTCACCGCCCTGGTCATCGTCGGTGACGGCAACGGTCTGGTCGGTGTCGGCTACGGCAAGGCCAAGGAGGTGCCCGCCGCGATCGCCAAGGGTGTCGAGGAAGCTCGCAAGAACTTCTTCCGCGTCCCGCTGATCGGTGGCACCGTCACCCATCCCGTGCAGGGCGAGGCCGCGGCCGGTGTCGTGATGCTGCGTCCGGCCAGCCCGGGTACCGGTGTCATCGCCGGTGGCGCGTGCCGTGCCGTGCTGGAATGCGCTGGCGTGCACGACGTTCTGGCCAAGTCGCTGGGCAGTGACAACGCGATCAACGTGGTGCATGCCACCGTTGCCGCGCTCAAGCTGCTGCAGCGTCCTGAAGAGGTGGCCGCTCGTCGCGGGCTGCCGATCGAAGACGTTGCGCCGGCAGGCATGCTGCGCGCGCGTCGGGAGAGCGAAGCGCTGGCTGCCGCAGCAGCGCGTGGTGAAGGAAGCGCATAACCATGGCAGAGCTGAAGATCACCCAGGTGCGTGGCATCATCGGTGCCCGCTGGAAGCAGCGTGAAAGCCTGCGGACCCTGGGGCTGAGGAAGATTCGCCAGACGGTGGTTCGCGAGGACAACCCGCAGACGCGTGGCCTGATCAAGGCTGTGCACCACCTCGTTGAAGTAGAAGAAGTGGTTGAGGCCAAATCATGAGCGTCATCAAGCTGCACGACCTGAAGCCGGCTCCCGGCGCCAAGACCGCGAAGACTCGCGTCGGTCGCGGTGAGGGCTCCAAGGGTAAGACGGCCGGTCGTGGCACCAAGGGCACCAAGGCCCGCAAGAACGTGCCGGTGACCTTCGAGGGCGGGCAGATGCCGATCCACATGCGGCTGCCCAAGCTCAAGGGTTTCCGTAACCGGTTCCGCACCGAGTACGCCGTCGTCAACCTGGGCGACCTGAACAAGGCCTTCCCGGAGGGCGGCACCGTCGGTGTCGACGACCTGGTGGCCAAGGGCCTCGTTCGCAAGAACGTGCTCGTCAAGGTCCTCGGCGACGGCAAGCTGACCGCCAAGGTCGACGTCACCGCGCACAAGTTCAGTGGCAGCGCCCGTGAGGCCATCACCGCCGCAGGCGGTTCGGTCACCGAGCTGTAATTCGAGATCGACGAAAAAGCCCCCGCACTTGCGGGGGCTTTTCTCGTTGTGTCAGCTCAGTTGCGGAATGACTTCGGCGGCAAGGCGTTCCATCTGTTCGCGATCCTCGGCCAGGCTCGCGCCGACCGGGTGCAGCAACAACGTCTGTGCGCCGGCATCGATCACCTCGCGCAGACCGCGCACGACATCCGACGGCGTGCCGGATACCGGAACCGCGTCGACGCCGGGCATCACCCGTAGATTCGGCGCAGACCGGCCAGCACCCGCTCGCGGGCCCGGGCCGCGTCGTCGTCGACGATCAGGTACACCCGCTTGCCGATCCGGAAAGTGTTCGGATCCTTGTCCTGCTCGGCCAGTTCGGTGCGCAGGGTCTGCACGGCGGTCGCGAAGTTCGCCGTCGTCGAGGATCCCGCACCCATGAACGCGTCGCCGTGGCGGACCGCGCGGGCGATCGCGCGAGGGGCGTTGGCGCCGAACCAGATCGGCGGGTGCGGCCGTTGCACGGGCTTGGGGGCGATCGGCAGATCGTCGACGTCACGGAACCGGCCGTGAAACGTCACCCGCGGCTCGTCGGACCATGCCGCCTTCATCAACTGCAGGCCTTCGGTGAAACTGCTGATGAACGTGGCCGGGTCGACGCCGAACGCCTCGAACTTTCGCCTGCCGCCGCCGGGCGCCACGCCGAGTTCCAGGCGGCCGTGGCTGAGCCGGTCCACGGCGGTCACCGTCGAGGCCAGCTGCAGCGGGTCGTGCAGGGAGGTGATCAGCACCGCCACGCCCAGTCGCAGGGTGGTGGTGCACGCTGCGGCCCAGGCCAGCAGCTCCATCGGTGCGATCATCGGCGACGGGCCGATGATCTGTTCGATCGTCCAGCCGCCCTCGAAGCCGAGTTGCTCGGCACGGGTCAGATAGCTCCGCAGCCCCTCGCCGTCGAAGCCGTCGACGTCGAACTGCGGTATCGAGATCGAGTACTTCACCAGTCCACCGTACGAGCGCGCGGAAGGGCTCCAGCGGTGGCGTGGGTAATCTCGACTGTATGTTCGCCTTCCTGCCCGCGATTCCGGGCGCCGACGACCTCCGCGATGCGCTGCGGCGCATCGACACCGCCCGGCATCACGGGGTGCCCGACGGCTGCATCCTGGAGCTCGACCTGCAGACGGTACCGCCGGAGTCCAGCGGCTTCGACCCCCTGACCTTCATCACCGGCGGCGGCCGGACAATGCTGCTGCGCGACGCGGTCGCCGCGATCCATCGCGCCGCAGAGGATCCGCGGGTCGCGGGACTGATTGCCCGAGTTCAGCTTTCGGCCGCCCCGGCCGGACCGGTGCAGGAACTGCGGGCTGCCATCGCCGCCTTCACCGAAACCAAGCCGTCGCTGGCGTGGGCCGAAACCTATCCCGGCACCCTGTCGTACTACTTGGCCTCCGCCTTCTCCGAGGTGTGGATGCAGCCGACAGGCACGGTCGGTCTGATCGGTTTCGCCACCAATGCACTGTTTCTGCGCGACGCCCTGGATAAGGCTGGTATCGAGGCGCAGTTCGTGACGCGCGGTCAATACAAGTCGGCGGCCAATCTGTTCACCCAGGACCACTACACCGACGCTCACCGCGAGGCCGATTCCCGGTTGATCGCCAGCCTGCACAGCCAGGTGTGGCAGGCGATCGCCGAGTCCCGGCACATCGACGTCGCGGCGGTCGACGAGCTGGCCAACCGCGCCCCGCTGCTGCGTGATGCCGCAGTCGACGGACACCTGGTCGACCGGATCGGCTTCCGCGACGAGGCGTACAGCCGTATCGCGGAACTCACCGGCGCCCAACATATTCCCGGGTCGCTTCGCTCCTGCCCTCCGGAAGGTGTTTCGCCGGAGTCCGGGGACGCCGACTCAGACGACAACGCCCCGCCGCGGTTGTATCTGTCCCGCTACGCGCAGGCGGGCAAGGGCGGTCCCGCGGTGCCGATGCCGTCGGTCCCGGGCCGAAAGAAGCGCCCGAGGATCGCGGTGGTCACCGTCGCCGGGTCGATCGTCAGTGGTCGCGGCGGCCCCCAGGGCCTGCCGATCGGGCGGTCCAGCGCCGGCGGCGACACCATCGGCGCGGCCCTGCGCGAGGTCGCAGCCGACGACGACGTGGACGCAGTGGTCGTGCGGGTGGACAGTCCCGGCGGCTCGGTGACGGGCTCGGAGACGATCTGGCGGGAAGTGAAGCGCGTGCGCGCCAAGGGCAAGCCGGTGGTGGCGTCGATGGGTGCGGTCGCCGCATCGGGCGGCTACTACGTCGCGATGGCGGCCGATGCCATCGTCGCGAACCCGGGAACCATCACCGGGTCGATCGGCGTGCTGACCGGCAAGCTGGTGGCCCGCGGGCTCAAGGAGCGCCTCGGGGTCGGCTCGGACAGTGTGCGCACCAACGACAATGCCGACGCCTGGTCGGTCAATGCGCCGTTCACCCCCGAACAGCAGGCTCTCGTGGAGGCCGAGGCCGATCTGTTCTACACCGACTTCGTGCAACGGGTGGCCGAGGCCCGGCACATGTCTGTCGAGGCGGTCGAGGCGGTGGCGCAGGGCCGGGTATGGACCGGAGCCGACGCCCTCGAGCACGGATTGGTCGACGAACTCGGCGGACTGCGCGCGGCAGTGCGACGGGCCAAGGTGCTTGCCGGGATCGACGCCGACACCAAGGCCGAACTGGTCAGCTATCCGAGCTCGTCGCTGCGGGACTTTTTGCGCCCCAAGCCTTCATCGCAACCGGCCGCGGCCTCACTGCCGGAAGCCATCGCGGTGCTGATGGGCCAGTCCATCAGGGGAGTGGTCGATCAGAGCGATCGTGCACTGACCGGAACCAGTGCGCTGTGGCTGGGGTTCAGCCCAGAGTGGCGCTGACGTAGACGATTTCGCCGAACGGGTCGTTGTCGTCGCGCTCGGGCCGGGCCGGCAGTCCGAGCTGCCGGAACAGTTCCTCGTCGGCGATTCCGGTGACGTTCCAACCCTTCCCGGTCAGGTACTCCATCACCTGGCTGCGGGGCCCGGCGTAGACCAGCGACCCCATGTCGATGTCGAGGCCCTGTTCGCGGGCCTGGGCCGTCATCTCCGTACCCTTCGACGGGTCGAAATCCATGATGCCGGGCACGAATTCGGTGGCCACGGCGCTGCCGGGCGCACTCAGTTCGGTGATCGTGTCGAATAACCGGTCCTGAGCTTCGGACGGCAGATAGACCAGTAGACCCTCGGCCAGCCACGCGGTGGGCAGGCTCGGGTCGAAACCGGCGGCGCGTAGGGCGGCGGGCCAGTCCTCGCGAAGATCCATCGCCACCGGCCGCCGGTCACACGTGGGGGCGGCACCCTGCTCGGCCAGCGTCTGGGTCTTGAACGCGATGACGTCGGGCTGGTCGATCTCGAACACCACGGTGCCCGACGGCCACGGCAGCCGGTATGCACGGGCATCCAAGCCGGACGCCAGGATCACGGCCTGCCGGATGCCGGTGCCGGTCGCCGAGATGAAGTAGTCGTCGAAGAACTTGGCGCGCACGCCCATTGCGTCGATCATCGACTGCACGCGCTCGGGAGCGAGGTCGCCGAATGCCGAGGTATCCAGTTCGCCGTCGATCATCTTGGTGAAGAAGTCGATGCCGACCGCGCGAACCAGGGGATCGGCGAACGGGTCGTTGACGAGCTGGCGCGGGTCCTGGGTGGCCAGCGCGCGTCCGGCGGCCACGGCTGTGGCGGTGGCGCCGACGCTGGAGGTCAGGTCCCAGCTGTCGTCATCGGTGCGTGTCATCATTGCTCCCTGGATCGGGTGGCGGTCAGGTAACCGGTGCTGTCGCTGAACTGCACCAGAGTTTCGTCATCGGGCATATCAAAGCCGTTGGCCGCGTAGGCCTCCCGGGTGCTCACCGTGCTGATGCGCCAACCGCGCTCGGCGAGGTAGTCGCCTGCCGAGTTGCGCTCGCCGTCGTAGAACAGAGCAGGCAGATCGATGTCGGAGCCGATCTGAGCCGAGTACTTCTTGAATCGGTCGCGCCAGCTGTCCGGCAGTGTCGTTCCCGCGGCCATGAATTCGGTGGCGAAGCGGCTTCCCGGTGCCGACAAGGCGGTGACGTTGTCCAGCAACCGGTCCTGAGCCTCCGGGGGCAGATAGATCAACAAGCCTTCGGCGATCCACGCCGTTGGCTGGGTGACGTCGAAACCGTACTCCCGCAACGCCGTCGGCCAGTCATCGCGCAGATCGATGGCGACGGTGCGGCGATCGGCGGTGGGCGACACCCCCAGGTCGGTCATGACGCGGGTCTTGAACTCGATGACCTGAGGCTGGTCCAGTTCGAACACCACCGAGCCGGCCGGCCAGCTCATGCGGTAGGCGCGGGTGTCCAGGCCAGAGGCCAGGATGACGGCTTGGCTGATGCCGTCGCGGGCAGCGTTGGTGAAGACGTCGTCGAAAAACCGGGTGCGCACCGCGATCTGCTCGGTCATCCGGCGCCGGTTCAGCATCGGGTCGTCCTCGATGTTGGCCTCGCCGGTGGCCACCCGGATCAGGGACTCCACGCCGACGGCTTTGACGAGTGCGTCGGCGTACGGGTCGTGGATGAGCGCATCCGGGCCGCGGGAGGCCAGTGCGCGCGACGCCGCGACCGATGTCGCGGTGGCGCCGACGCTGGATGCCAGGTCCCAGGTGTCGCCGTCGTAGCGGGTGTTGGTCTGACTCATGGTGTTACTTCCGGATTGCGGTGACGGACACGGAGTTCCGCAGGGATTCGGTCAGGGTGGTCTCGGGGAAGGGCCGTCCGTACGCGGCGAACAGGTCGGCACGTGCTTGGGAGCTCACCTGCCAGCCTTGTTGTTCGAGATAGCCGATGACGGGGTTGCGTTCCCCGTCGTAGAACAGGTCGGACATGTTGATGTCCAGCCCTCGTTCGCGCCATTGGTCGCTGATCGCCTTGGAGCGGTCGGCCAAACCGCGGCCGCCGTCGGGGTGGTACTCGGTGGCCAGCCGGCTGCCCGGTGCGGACAGGGCGGTGACGTTGTCGAACAATCGGTCCTGCGCCTCCGGCGGCAGATAGACCAGCAGACCCTCGGCGCTCCACGCGGTCGGCGCGGTGGCATCGAAACCGTTGGCCCGCAGCGCCGCGGGCCAATCCTCGCGCAGGTCGACGCTGACCGTGCGCAGATCCGCGGTGGGAGAGGCGCCGAGCGCGGCCAGCGTCTCGGTCTTGAAGTCGATGACCTGGGGCTGGTCGATCTCGAAGACCACGGTGCCGGCCGGCCACTTCAGCCGATACGACCGGGAGTCCAGGCCGGAGGCCAGGATGACGGCCTGCCGCACTCCGGCGGCGGCTGCGTCGAGGAAGAAGTCGTCGAAGAAGCGGGTCCGCACCGCCATCACATCGGTCATCACCCGGGCGGTGTCGGCGCCGTCCATGGCTGCCATGTCGATGTCACCGTCGACCATCTTGGTGAAGACGTCGATCCCGACGGCGCGGACCAGGGGAGCGGCGAACGGATCGTCGATGAGGGCGTTCTCTTCGCGGCTGGCCACCGCACGGGCGGCGGCCACCATGGTGGCGGTGGTACCGACGCTGGTCGCCAGGTCCCAGGAGTCGGAATCGCTGCGGGTCATCGGGCGCCGCCGTAGACGGCGCTGAGGTAGTAGAGCTTGCCCATCGGCTCGTCCTCGTCGAAGGTCCCGCGGCGGCCCGCGGCCAGCAGGTCGTTGACCGGAGAGCGGTCGACCTGCCAACCGTGGTCGGTCAGGTAGTCGCTGGCTTCGTTGCGCTCACCCAGATACACCAGAGAGCCGAAGTCGAGGTCGAAGCCGTTGTCGCGCCAGTGCTGCGAGATGGTCTCCATCTTTTCGCGCGACTCTTCCTGTTCCTCGGGGTTCGACGGCGGCGCGGTGTCGATGGCCACCCGGCTCCCGGGAGCGGACAGCTCGGTGATGGTGTCCAGCAGACGGTCCTGCGCGTCCGGCGGGAGGTAGCCCAGCAGACCTTCGGCGCTCCACGCGGTGGGCGCCTGCGGGTCGAAGCCGGCCTCCCGTAGCGCGGTGGCCCAGTCGTTGCGCAGATCCATCGCCACCGGCCTGCGGTCACACGTGGGTGCGGCACCCTGCTCGGCCAGCGTCTGGGTCTTGAAGGCGATGACGTCGGGCTGGTCGATCTCGTAGACGACCGTTCCGGCCGGCCAGTCCAGTCGATAGGCGCGTGAGTCGAGGCCCGAGGCGAGGATGACGATCTGACGGACACCGGCGCCGGCGGCGTCCAGGAAGAATTCGTCGAAGAACTTCGTGCGCACCGCCATGTTGTCGGTCATCCGCGTCACGCCCATGGCGCTCTGGTCGTCGGGGGTGGGGAGGCCCCCGGTGGCCATCTTGGTGAAGAAGTCGACACCGACGGCACGCACCAGGGGTTCAGCGAAGGGGTCGTCGATCAGGGGGTCGTGTTCCCGGCTCGCCGCGGCCCGGGCGGCGGCGACCAGAGTCGCGGTGGCTCCCACGCTCGAGGCCAAGTCCCAGGTGTCGTTGTCGGTACGCGTCATCGTTTGACCCTCACTGCTGCCATTTATACTTAGCTGAGTTAACCACTATCGACTGTACGTTGTTCCCGCTGTGTGGTTCCTGAGCGCTTCGCTCCTGCCCGCCGGTGCTGATCCCCGGGTCGCTTCGCTCCTGCCCGCCGGAACGCGATCCACGGATTCCCGCCCTGCCTGGGCCAACTGTTACTCTCGTAGACTGTTTGAGCGAGCGGTGCCGCGGGTGGAAATCCAGGCGGCGATCGGCGCAAGGCAGGATTACCCGAACGCTGGCCAGGCCAGCCCCAATGGCACGCTGTGACTCACGTCCGGCTGCCCAGGAGGAAGAGTGCTCTCGGCTTTCATCTCTTCGCTCAGGACGGCCGACCTGAGGCGAAAGATCCTGTTCACGTTGGGTGTCGTGATCCTGTACCGGGTCGGCGCCTCGCTGCCGTCCCCCGGGGTCAACTACAAGAACGTCCATCAGTGCATCGAGCAGGTGAGCGGTGGTGCCGGAGGGCAGATCTATTCGCTGATCAACCTGTTCTCCGGCGGCGCGCTGCTGCAGCTGACGGTGTTCGCGGTGGGCGTCATGCCCTACATCACCGCCAGCATCATCGTGCAGCTGCTCACGGTGGTCATCCCTCGCTTCGAACAGCTGCGCAAGGAGGGTCAGGCCGGCCAGGCCAAGATGACCCAGTACACGCGCTACCTGGCGATCGCGCTGGCCATCCTGCAGGCCACCAGCATCGTGGCCCTGGCCGCCAATGGCGGACTGTTGCAGGGCTGCACGCTGGAGATCCTGCAGAGCACCAGCATCTTCTCGCTGGTCATCATCGTCCTGGTGATGACCGCGGGCGCCGCGCTGGTGATGTGGATGGGCGAGCTGGTCACCGAGCGGGGCGTCGGCAACGGCATGTCGCTGCTGATCTTCGCCGGTATCGCCGCCCGCATCCCCGCTGAGGGCAAGAGCATCCTGGACAGCCGCGGCGGCCTCATCTTCGCCGCTGTCTGCGGTGCGGCACTGCTGATCATCATCGGCGTCGTGTTCGTCGAGCAGGGCCAGCGCCGCATCCCGGTGCAGTACGCCAAGCGCATGGTGGGCCGGCGCATGTACGGCGGCACGTCGACCTACCTGCCGCTGAAGGTCAACCAGGCCGGCGTCATCCCGGTCATCTTCGCGTCGTCGCTGATCTACATCCCGCACCTGATCACTCAGCTGATCCAGAGCGGGCGCACCACCCCGAGCAACGGCTGGTGGGACAAGTTCGTCGCCAACTATCTGACGAACCCGGCGGATCCCGTCTACATCGCCATCTACTTCGGGCTGATCATCTTCTTCACCTATTTCTATGTCTCGATCACGTTCAACCCTGACGAACGTGCCGACGAGATGAAGAAGTTCGGCGGCTTCATCCCCGGCATCCGACCAGGCAAGCCGACCGCTGACTACCTGCGGTACGTGCTGAACAGAATCACCCTGCCGGGCTCGATCTACCTGGGTGTGATCGCCGTCCTGCCGAACGTCTTCCTGCAGATGGGCAATAGCGGCGGTGTGCAGAACCTGCCGTTCGGCGGTACCGCGGTTCTGATCATGATCGGTGTCGGTTTGGATACGGTCAAACAGATCGAGAGCCAGCTCATGCAGCGCAACTACGAAGGGTTCCTGAAGTGAGAATCGTTCTGTTGGGACCGCCGGGCGCGGGCAAGGGAACCCAGGCTGCTGACCTGGCCAAGAAGTTCGGCATTCCGCACGTCTCCACCGGCGACCTGTTCCGTGACAACATCACCCGCGGCACCGAGTTGGGCGTGGAGGCCAAGAAGTACCTCGACGCCGGCGACCTGGTCCCGGCCACGCTGACCAACGCGCTGGTCGACTCCCGTCTCGACGACGCGGACGTGGCCGACGGCTTCATCCTCGACGGCTTTCCCCGTTCGGTCGAGCAGGCCGAGGCGCTCAAGCAGATGCTGAGCCGTCGCAACCTCAAACTCGATGCAGTGCTCGAGTTCCGGGTGCCGGAGGAGGAGTTGGTCACGCGGCTCATGGGCCGTGGCCGCGCCGACGACAACGAGGACACCATCCGCAACCGGTTCAAGGTGTATCGCGACGAGACCGCGCCGCTGCTCGACTACTACCAGGACGAGCTCAAGACCGTCGACGCCGTCGGCAGCCTCGATGAGGTGTTCGCCCGGGCGCTGCACGCACTCGGTCGCTGAGTTTCGATGGTGTCACTGCCCGGGCTGCGCAATCGCAAAACCGTTCCCGCCCGCACGCCGGGGGAGTTGGATGCGATGGCCGCTGCCGGCGCCGTGGTGGCGGCAGCGTTGCGCGCCGTTCAGGCGGCTGCCGCTCCCGGGGTTTCGACCAAGGACCTCGACGACGTCGCCGAGTCGGTGATCCGGCAGGCCAACGGCACGCCGTCTTTCCTCGGCTATCACGGCTATCCGGCCAGCATCTGCTCGTCTGTCAATGACCGTGTGGTTCATGGCATTCCGATGCCGGACGAGAAGCTCGAAGCCGGTGATCTGGTGTCGATCGACTGCGGCGCGATCATCGACGGCTGGCACGGCGACGCTGCCGTCACGTTCGGGATCGGCACGCTGATCGCGATGGACGAGGCGCTGTCGGCGGCGACGAAGCAGTCGATGGAAGCCGGCATCGCGGCGATGATCCCCGGCAACCGGCTCACCGACGTGTCGCATGCCATCGAGACCGGCACCCGCACCGCCGAGCAGACCTACGGACGCCGATTCGGCATTGTCGCCGGCTACGGCGGGCACGGCATCGGTCGGGCCATGCACATGGACCCGTTCCTGCCCAACGAGGGCGAGCCCGGCCGCGGCCCCACGCTGATCGTCGGATCGGTGCTCGCGATCGAACCGATGCTGACGCTGGGCACCACCAAGACCCGGATCCTGGCCGACGAGTGGACCGTCGTCACCGCCGACGGATCCCGCGCCGCGCACTGGGAACACACCGTCGCCGTCACCGATGACGGCCCGCGCATCCTCACCGCCTAGTTCGCCGAGATCCACACCATGGTCGTTGGTCGGCGACGATCACGACCCTGACGTCGATTTCGAGGCTGGCCGGCAGCGCTTTCGCGCACACTGTGAACCAAACATCCACCGGTTACGTGTATGAGCCGGGAGGTTGACCATGGACGACCCGGAGTCGGCGCTGGTTCGGGTGCTCTACGAGGAGCACGCGGCTGCGCTGTGGCGCTATGCGCTGCGGCTGACCGGCGATCCGGCACGCGCGGAGGACGTGGTCCAGGAGACCCTGCTGCGGGCCTGGCAGCATCCGGAGGTCGCCGGCGACGCCGAGCGTTCCGCGCGGGCGTGGCTGTTCACGGTGGCCCGCAACATGATCATCGACGAACGTCGCAGCGCCCGATTTCGGCGTGAGACCAATTCGCTGGACACCGAGGGGGCGCCGGAACCGGCCGGGCCCGACGAGGTCAACACGGCACTGGACCGGTTGTTGATCGGGGATGCGCTGGCGCAACTGTCGCCCGATCACCGCGCCGTGGTCCGCCGTTCCTACTATCTTGGCTGGACCACAGCACAGATCGCGGCCGACCTTCAGATCGCCGAGGGGACGGTGAAGTCGAGGCTGCACTATGCGGTGCGCGCGCTTCGGCTGACGTTGCAGGAGATGGGGGTGACCCGGTGAAAGATGTGCACGATCCCTACGAGACATGGGACGCCGCCTACGTGCTCGGGTCGCTGTCGAGCACCGAACGCCGCGAGTACGAAGCGCACCTCAGCGGATGCGTGTCCTGCCGTTCGTCCGTCGGCGAGCTCAGCGGTATGCCCGCGCTGCTGGCCATGCTCACCCCCGACGAGGTGACCGCGATCGATACCGGCGGGATGGAACCGCCGCCATTGCGCCCGCAGCTGCTCGACGGCGTGCTGTTCGAGGTGCGCAGGCGCCGCCGGCGCGGACGGTGGATCACCTGGTCGGTGGCCGCCGCGGCCGCCGCCGTGCTGGCCGTTGGTGTGTTCGTCGCGATCAAGCCGGCACCGTTCAGCGCGCACACCCCTGCCCCGCAGGTGTCGGCCGCAACGGTCACCATGACACCGGTGATGCCGTCGTCGTTCGACGCGACGATCCAGGTGACTCCGATGGGGTGGGGCACCCACATCGAGATGACCTGCACGTACCACCAGGAGATCGGCGCCGACGCGACCGAGGACGCGGACAAGTTGGCGATGTATGCCGTCGGCCGCGACGGCAGCCGGGTCCAGCTGGCGACGTGGATGGCGCGCGAAGGGGAATCCGCCTCGCCGACCGCCAGCACCTCGATGCCGATGGAGAAGATCGCCTCAGTACAGGTCGTCAAGGCCGAGACCGGCGACGTGCTGCTGCAGCGCAGCCTGTCGTCCTGACTGATCTCTCGATCAGTCAAAAGCATTCTCTACAAGCACTTTTCGATCGATCAGTGCTTGCCTCGGTGAACCCGACCCGCCCAGCCCTCGTGTCATTGTCAGGGTTGGGGAGGATGGGTGATCTGAGATGGACGAGCGACAACGCGTGGTCGACTACATCGTCGACCAACTGGCGGCCACCGGCGTCGAGCACATGTTCGGGGTGGGCGGCGCCAACATCGAGGATCTCTTCGACGCCGCGCATTTTCACGACGGCGTCACCGCCGTTCTGGCCAAGCATGAGTTCTCGGCGGCGACGATGGCCGACGGCTACAGCCGGTCCGGCTGCGGGCTGGGGGTGGTCATGGCGACCTCCGGCGGGGGATCACTGAATCTCGTTCCAGGACTGGGTGAATCGCTGGTCAGCCGGGTTCCGGTGGTGGCGCTGGTCGGCCAGCCGCCCACCGTGATGGATGGGCGCGGCAGTTTCCAGGACACCAGCGGCCGCAACGGGTCACTGGATGCGCACGCGTTGTTCTCGACGGTGTCGGTGTATTGCCGCCGCGTCACCTCGGCCGACCAGATCGTCACGGCGCTGCCGGAGGCGATCGCCGCGGCTTGGCGGGGTGGTCCGGCGGTCTTGCTGTTGCCCAAAGATATTCAGCAGGCGCTGATCCCGCGCCGGAGCAGGTTGTCGTCGGCGCCCGAGCCTGCGGTGGTGGGGGATCCGCGGCCGATCGCCCGTGCCCTGCACCGGGCTCGTGGGCCGGTGACCATCATCGCCGGCGAGCAGGTGGCGCGCGACGGTGCGCGCACGGAACTGGAGCGAGTGCGTGCCCTGCTGCGCGCCCGGGTCGCCACCGTGCCCGATGCCAAGGATGCCAGCGGCTCGCCCGGTCTGGGATCGTCGTCGTCGCTGGGGGTGACCGGGGTGATGGGTCATCCGGGGGTCGCCGAGGCGGTGCGGGACAGCGCGCTGTGCCTGATTGTCGGTACGCGTTTGAACGTGACCGCCCGCAGTGGTCTGGACGACGCGTTGGCGTCGGTGCCGGTGATGTCGCTGGGCTCGGCCGCGCCGTATCTGGCCTGCACCCACATCCGCACCGACGATCTGCGGGCGTCGCTGGGGCAACTGGCGATGATGCTGTCCGGGTGCGGCCGACCGCACGGCGTCAGCGTTCCCGAGGCTGTCGGTCACCAGGATCTGGTCCCGCCGCACTATGACGGTGACGGAATCCGTTATCGCGACGCGGTTTCCGTGCTCGACGCCATGCTGCCCGACGATGTCGACATCGTCGTCGACGCCGGCAACGCCGGGGCGGCCGCCATCCACTCCCTCCCGGTGCGCAGATCGGGACGGTTCATCGTCGCGCTGGGCATGGGTGGCATGGGCTACAGCTTCGGGGCTGCCATCGGTGCGGCGTTCGGACGCCGGCGCCGGGTCGTGGTGGTGGCCGGCGACGGCGCGTTCTTCATGCACGGCATGGAGATACACACCGCATGGCAGTACCGGTTGCCGATCACCTTCGTACTCTTCAACAACAACGCGCACGCCATGTGCGTGACGCGTGAGCAGCTGTACTACCGGGACATGTACAGCTACAACAGGTTCCGCACCAGCAACCTGGGCGCGGGGCTGGCGGCGATGTTCCCGGGGTCGCAGTCGGTCGATGTCGGCGATGTCGGCCAGCTGCGCGCAACGCTGGGAGCTGCGCTGGCCGTTGACGGGCCGTCGGTCGTCAGCGTCGAATGTTCCGCCGACGAGATCCCGCCCTTCGCCCCTTTCCTGACCGCTCTGTCCCACGACCCGACTGCACCAGAGGAGAGCACGAGCCATGTCGCTGCCCGCGCTTGACGACATCGTCGTCCACACCGGATCCGTCGACCCCATCGAGGGAGTGACGAGGATCGAGACCTCTCCGCGAGAGCAGGCCACCCCGATCATCATGGAGATGATGCGGTCGGTGTACCCGCATGACGACGTGTTCGGCCAGTACTGCGCCGTCAACGAGTACATCGACTGCCCACCGGATGAACTCTTCGCCTACCTGTCCGACACCCGCTCGCTGGAGGAGTGGACGTACAGCCTGCGCGGATTCGAGCCCACCGACGAGCCGGGTCTCTGGGTGGCCTATGACCGATTGGGCTCGGAAACAACCATTTACACCCGCACGGTGGCAAACCCGCAGGCGCGCACCGTGGATTACCACTGCGCGTGGGACCAGGGCAGGCATCTGTGGATGATCTACCTGATGCGGGTGGTCGACGCGCAGACGGTGCTCGACAAGCCCGGTTCCGTTGTGCTGTGGACGAATTGCCGCCACCCGTTCTACGACGAGAACCCCTACCCGGAGACCGCACCCCCTGAGCGGCCGGTGTGGGTGGGGGACTTCTGGGACATGTTCGGCGCCGGACATGCCCTGGAGATGCAGAACCTCAAAGCCATTGCCGAATACCGGCACCGCAACGGCCTGCCGATCACCCCCGACTGGATGAAGTGAGCACCGCCATGAGCAATCCCAGCGTCAGCCTCCTCGACGTCTCGAGCTACCTGCCGGGGGAACCCATCCCGGCCGATTACTACGCCCAGTTCGCCGACTCCGACGAACTGCGCGACAACCTGATGTTCCGCGCGCCGAAGTTCCGCCACCACGTGGCACCCGAGGAGACGGCCACCGACATGATCGAGCGGGCCGCCGCCGGGCTGATCGAGCGTCATGGTGAGGACGTGATCGCCGGCGCCGACGTCCTGATCACCCATACCCAGATGCCGGACATGCCGTTCTACGGCGGTGGCGGGGCGATCGCGCATCGGCTTGGCATGCGGCCGAACTGGGTGCTGGATCTGCACAACGGTGGTTGTGCGGCGTTCGTGTTGGGCCTTCAGGTGGCCCGGCAGTTGCTGTCCTCCGGTGCGGGGCAGACCGCGGTGGTGGCGGTTGCGCAGAACGCGGCGGGTCAGGTTTTCGAACAGCCGACGGTGCGCCGCAAGGCCCAGGCCGCGGTGCCCGGGGACGGCGCGGCCGTCGGACTGCTCGCAGTGTCGGAAGCGTCGCCGATTCTCGATGTCGAGACCCGCACCTACGGCGAGTTCGCCGGTGACATGACCATCGCCTTCGACCCGCCCCGAAAGTGGTGGCAGGCAGGCGAAGCCGAGGGGTACATCGGGTTCACCGAATCCAAGATCACCAAGGTCCTGGCCCGCGGCAACCGGCAGGTACCCGAGGTGGCGCTGGCGGTGTGCGATCGCATCGGAATGAAGTCCCGCGACCTCGACCTGCTCGTCACCAACCAACCCAACCGGGTGTTCCTGCGCAACTGGCGCGAAGCGCTGGAACTGCCGGTCGAGCGCCACGTCGACACCTTTGACGAGTGCGGCAACCTGTTCGGAGCGGGCATCCCGATCAATCTCGACCGGGCGATCACCGACGGCCGGATCGCGGCCGGTGACACCGTGTTGATGGCGGCGTTCGCCCATGCCGGTGACTTCGCCGGCGCGGCCGCTGTGCGCTGGGGCGGTCGGGCCGCCTGATGACAACCATGATCCGGATGGCCGACGACACCGTGGCGGCGTTACCTGACTCGGTCGACCCATTGGCGTTGTCGCTCAACGAGAGTCCGTTCTCCCCGCTGCCCGGGGTGCGCTCGGCGCTGATCAGTGCGATCGATTCGGCGAACCGGTATCCGGAGTTCCTGCCGGAGCGGCTGCGCAGGCTGATCGCCGCCAGGATCGGTGTCGCAGAGGAGCAGGTGGTGCTCGGGCCGGGTGCCACCGGCGTCGCCATGCAGGTGTTGCACGCCGTGACCGAGCCGGGCGATCGCATCGCCATGGCCACACCGACGTTCGACGGGTATCCGATCATGGCGGGCATGGCACGGCTGCGGCCGGTCACTGTCCCGTTGGATCAGCATGGACACCACGACATGGATGCGCTGATCGACGCCGCGGCGGAGGCGAAGGTGGTGGTGCTGTGCCGTCCGCACAACCCCACCGGAACGATCGAGTCGACGTTCGCGGTGAGCCGCTTCCTGTCGGCGGTCCCGAATGACACCATCGTGCTGCTCGACGAGGCCTACATCGAGTTCGTGGCGCCCGGCTTTCGCCTCGATGCGCGGTTGCTGATCCGCCAGCACCCGAATGTGGTCGTGCTACGGACATTTTCCAAGGCCTACGGTCTGGCGGGGCTGCGCATCGGTTACGGCTTCGGTGCCGCGGAGCTGACCGGCACGTTGTGGCGGATGCAATTGCCGTTCGGTGTGGACAACACCAGCCTGGTTGCCGTCGCGGCTTCCTATGACGCGGAACGCCAGTTGCAGCGCCGCATTCGAATGATCGCGGGCGAGCGGCGGTACCTGCGGATGCGGCTGCGAGCGACGGGGGTACACGTCACCGAGGGGCACGCCAACTTCGTGTACCTGCCGCCGGCGGATCGGCCGTGGCGCGAGGTTTTCGACCCGTCCGGTCTGCGGGTGCGCCATTACGGCGACGGCGGGGTGCGGATCACGGTGGGGGACCGGTGGTCGACGCGGGCGGTGCTGGCCGCGGTGGCAGCGCGACGGTAGTGCCCTACGGGGGCGTGTCGATGCGGTATGAATGTGCGGATGGCCGAATCAATCCCGCCCGCCAAGCCGGACCCGATCGCCGCCGCGCGACGCAACTGGGAGCGCGCCGGGTGGGGTGATGTCGCCGAGGGCATGGTGGCGGTGACTTCGGTGATGCGGGCCCACCAGATCCTGCTGGCCCGCGTGGAGAACGCGTTGCGGCCCTACGATCTGAGCTTCTCCCGGTTCGAACTGTTGCGGCTGTTGGCCTTCAGCCGCACCGGCGCATTGCCGATCACCAAAGCCTCCGACCGGTTGCAGGTGCACGTCACCAGCGTCACGCATGCGATCCGCCGACTGGAGGCCGACGGACTGGTCAGGCGGGTGCCGCATCCCACCGACGGGCGCACCACGCTGGTCGAGATCACCGACCTGGGCCGCTCGACGGTCGAGGACGCCACCGCCACGCTCAACGAGCTGGTGTTCGCCGATGTCGGGATGGCCGCGCCGGAAGCCCGGGCCCTGGTGGCGGCGATCGAGACGCTGCGCCACCACGCGGGGGATTTCTAACGCAGGGTTTCGATGACCGCGCTGAAATCCAGGTCGGCGTGATCTTTGGCGAATGAGGCGTAGATCTCGGCGGCGTGGGTGCCCAGTGGCGCGGTGGCGCCGGTCGACGACACCGCATCCATCGCCAGCCCGAGGTCCTTGTTCATCAGCGCGGTGGCGAAACCCGGCTGGAAGTTGTTGTTGGCCGGCGACGTCGGAACAGGTCCGGGCACAGGGCAGTTCGTATGGACCGCCCAGCAGTTGCCGGTGGCGCCGGTGATCACGTCGAACAGTGATTGCGACGACAGGCCCAGCTTCTCGGCCAGCACGAAGGCCTCGCCCACGGCGATCTGCTGCACGGCCAGCACCATGTTGTTGCACAGCTTGGCGGCCTGGCCGGCACCCGACGTCCCGCAGTGAATCACCTTGCTGGCCATCGGATCCAACACCGGTCGGGCCTTCTCCAGTGCGTCGGCGTCGCCGCCGACCATGAATGCGAGGGTGCCCGCGGTAGCGCCCTTGATGCCGCCGGACACCGGGGCGTCGAGCTGAGCCATTCCGGCCGCGGACGCCTGCGCGTTGATATCGCGGGCGTCGTCGACGGAGATCGTCGAGGTGTCGATGAACAGCGTGCCCGCCGTGGCGGCCGGAAGCGCCTCGGCGTAGCAGGCTTTCACGATCGCGCCGTTCGGCAGAGAGGTGATGACGATGTCTGCCTCAGACACCGCGGCGGCGCCGGCGTCGAACACCGTCGCACCCTTCTCCTCGGCGGCCGCACGCAATGCGGGCACCGGGTCGAAGCCCCGTACCGTGTAACCGGCGTTGACCAGGTTGGCTGCCATCGGCCCACCCATATGGCCCAACCCCAGGAACGCGATCGTCGTCATGGATGGCTCCTTTGCCTCATGCCGATGCGCGGGCCCGAGCGGCTTCTGCCCGCCCGATGACCACACGCATAATTTCGTTGGTGCCCTCCAGGATTCGGTGCACCCGCAGATCGCGAACGATCTTCTCGATCCCGTACTCGCGCAGGTAGCCGTAGCCGCCGTGCAGCTGCAACGCCTGGTCGGCCACCTCGAAGCAGGCGTCGGTGACATACCGTTTGGCCATCGCGCACAGGGCGACCTTGTCCGGTTCGTCGTTGTCCAGGGCGACGGCCGCGCGCCACAGCATCAGCCGCGAGGTTTCCAGCGCGGTCGCCATGTCGGCCAGCGTGAACCGGATGGTCGGCTCGTCGAGCAGTGCGCCGCCGAAGGCCTGCCGGTCGGCGAGATAACTCCCCGCTTTCTCGTAGGCCGTTTGGGCGCCGCCCAGCGAGCAGGCCGCGATGTTGAGCCGGCCGCCGTTGAGTCCGTTCATCGCGATTCCGAAGCCGCCGCCGTCACCCTCGGCGCCGCCCAGCATCGCCGATGCCGGTACCCGGACACCATCGAGGATCACCTGAGCGGTGGGCTGCACGTTCCAGCCCATCTTCTCCTCCTGGGCACCGAAACTGAGTCCGGGCGTGTCCTTTTCGATGACAAATGCCGAGATGCCGCGGGGCCCGTCGGCGCCGGTGCGCGCCATCACGATGTACACGTCGGAACTGCCCGCGCCGGAGATGAACTGCTTGACCCCGTCGAGCACGTAGGCATCACCGTCACGAACGGCCTTGGTGCGCAGCGCTGAGGCATCCGAGCCCGCGCCCGGCTCGGTGAGGCAATAACTGGCGATGGCCTCCATCGAGGCGAGCCGCGGGATCCACGACTTGCGCTGATCGTCGGTGCCGTAGGTGTCGATCATCCACGCGCACATGTTGTGGATCGACAGGAACGCCGCCAGCGCGGGGTCGGCCGTCGAGAGCTGCTCGAAGATCCGCACCGCGTCCAGGCGCCGCAGCCCGCTGCCGCCGACATCCTCGGAGCAGTAGATGGCGGCCATCCCCAACTCGGCCGCCTCGCGCAGGACGTCCACCGGGAACTCCTTGGAGTGATCCCAGTCCAGGGCATGCGGCGCAAGACGTTTGATCGCGAACGCGGCCGCCGTTTCGGCGATCACGCGATCGTCATCGTCGAGGGCGAAGAAGCTCATTACCCCTCTAGTTCATCGTCGGGATGACGAACTCGGCGCCGTCCTTGATACCCGACGGCCACCGCTCGGTGACGGTCTTGGTCTTGGTGTAGAAGAGGATCGAGTGCGGCCCGTGCTGGTTGAGATCGCCGAAGCCGGAGCGCTTCCAGCCGCCGAAGGTGTGGTAGGACACCGGAACCGGGATCGGCACGTTGACGCCGACCATGCCGACCTGAACGCGGGAGACGAAGTCGCGAGCGGCGTCACCGTCACGGGTGAAGATCGCCACGCCGTTGCCGTACTCGTGTTCGCTCGGCAGCCGCAGGGCTTCCTCGTAGTCGTGGGCGCGCACGATGCACAGCACCGGGCCGAAGATCTCGTCGGTGTAAATCGACATGTCGGTGGTGACGTGGTCGAACAGCGTGGGCCCGATGAAGAACCCGCCCTCGAGGCTGGCGTCGTCGAACGTCAGCTCGTCACTGGTCTTCTCGCGACCGTCGACCACGATCTCGGCCCCGGCGGCCACACCGGCATCGATGTAGTCGCGGACCCGGGTGAGCGCGGCGGAGGTGACCAGCGGGCCGTAGTCGGCCTTGGGGTCCAGGCTGTGTCCGACGCGCAGTTCGTTGATGCGTTCGACGAGCCTGCCGCGCAACCGGTTTGCCGTTTCCTCGCCGACGGGCACCGCGACGCTGATGGCCATGCACCGTTCGCCGGCGCTGCCGTAGCCGGCTCCGATCAGTGCATCGACGGCCTGGTCCAGGTCGGCGTCGGGCATGACGATCATGTGGTTCTTGGCGCCGCCGAAGCACTGCGACCGCTTACCGTTGGCCGCCGCGGTGGAGTAGATGTACTGCGCGATGTCGGAGCTGCCGACGAAGCCGACGGCCTTGATGTCGGGGTGATGCAGGATCGCGTCGACGGCTTCCTTATCGCCCTGCACCACCTGGAAGACGCCGGCGGGCAGGCCGGCTTCGAGGAACAGCTCGGCGAGGCGGACAGGGACGGACGGGTCGCGCTCAGACGGCTTGAGGATGAAGGCGTTACCGCATGCCAGGGCGGGACCGGCCTTCCAGAGCGGGATCATCGCGGGGAAGTTGAACGGCGTGATGCCGGCGACGACACCGAGCGGCTGGCGGATCGAGTACACGTCGATGCCACCGCCGGCGCCTTCGGTGAACTCACCCTTGAGCAGGTGCGGGATGCCGATGGCGAATTCGATGACCTCGATGCCGCGCTGAATGTCGCCCTTGGAATCGGGCACGGTCTTGCCGTGCTCGATGGACAGCAGTTCGGCGAGCTCGTCGGTGTTGGCGTTGACCAGCTCGATGAATTTCATCAGGACGCGGGCCCGGCGCTGCGGATTCCAGGCGGCCCATTCCTTCTGCGCCTCGACCGCGGAGGCGACCGCGGTGTCGACGTCGGCGGTCGACGCCAGCAGTACCTGGGCCTGCACCTCACCGGTGCTGGGGTTGTAGACGTCCGCGGTGCGCGTGCTGCTGAGGTTGCTGCGCTTGCCGTCGATGAAGTGCTGAATGGTTGTGCTCATGACTGCCCCTTGGCTGACCTTGCCGCTGAATACTAGGACATCCTAGTAACGCGTTGACCGGCTACGCAAGGGGGCGAGGAGCCGCATCGCAAGGGCCGCAGCGAGGGCGCCGGGCGGGCCGCGCCGCCGCGTGGGCAGTCGGTTGTTCCGGAACGCGATATCACCGGCGATATCACGTTGTGGAGAAGCGGCTATCGCCTCGCCCTCGACCACTCAACGCCACTGGTAGCGCGTACTGGGCCGACCCGTCTTGCCGTATTCGGTGAGGCGGGTGACGGTGCCGTCGTCGGCCAGCCGTTCCAGGTAGCGCCAAGCCGTCACCCGGGATACCCCAACCAATTTCGCGGCCTCGTCGGCGGTCAGCCCGTCGGCACGGTCGCGCACCGCGCGGGCGATCTCATCGGTGGTCCCCGGTGCGGCGCCCTTGGGGGCGACCGACTTGTCGGTGCTGCGAAGCTCGGCCAGCGCCCGGTCCACCTCGGCCTGGCTGGCCGCCTCGGTGCCCGCCGGCAGTGCCTCGCGATAGCGGCGGTAGCGCTCGAGGCGGTCACGGAACGCCGCGAACGTAAACGGTTTGAGCAGATAGGCCAGCGCACCGTGGGCGACGGCGGCGCGCACCATCTCCAGATCGCGTTCGGAGGTGATCGCGATGATGTCGGGGGCGGGCCGCAGGCCGGACAGCGCCGAGGCCAGGGCGATCCCGCTGGCGTCGGGCAGGCCGAGATCGAGCAATACAAGGTCGACGGGGGACTCGGCTTCCGAGGCGATGCGCATCGCGTCGCGTGCGGTGTTGGCTATGCCGGTGACGGTAAAGCCTTGCAGCCGAGACAGATACGCGTTGTGCGCTTCGGCGATGAGCGGTTCGTCCTCGACGATCAGCACGGTGATCATTGGATGGTCACCGTCACCACCGAGCCGTAGGTGACGTCGGCGCTGAGCGTTCCGCCGTGCCGGTTGACGATCTGTGCGACCAGTGCGAGCCCAAGGCCTTGGTGTCCGGCGTCGCTGCCGGACTTGGTCGAGTAGCCGCGCTGTCTGGCGCGTGCGAAGGTGTCGGGGTCCATACCCGGGCCACTGTCAGCGACTTGGATCTGCAGGCTCTCGTCGCTCTGGTGGATGGTCACCTCGACCCAGGGATCGTCGCGGTCGCAGGCGTCCATCGCGTTGTCGATCAGGTTGCCCAGCACGGTGACCATCTCCTGTGGGCTCAGCAGCGCTTCGGCGGGCAGGTGGGTTTCCTCGGTGATGGTCAGCTCGATGCCGCGCTCGTCGGCCTCGGCGGTCTTGCCGAGCAGCAGCGCTACCAGGGCCGGCTCGCCGACGGCATCAGAGACCCGGTCGACGAGCTGCTGAGACAGTGCCAGCTCCTGCGTGGCGAACTTGACCGCCTCGTCGGGACGGCCCATCTCGACCAGTGTGACGACGGTGTGCAGTTTGTTGGCCGACTCGTGGGCCTGCGCCCGCAGTGAATCGGTGAAACCCTGCAGCGAACTCAATTCGCCCAGCGCGCCTTGTAATTCGGTGCGGTCGCGGATCGTGACCACTTCGGAGTCCGACGCGCTGACCTGGGATCGGTTGACCACCAACACCCGGTCATCGGTGAGCCGGACCTCGTCGCGCACACCGGGGTCGTTGCCGCGCAGGAACTCTGGCAGGTCGGCGCGTGTGATGGGGCCGGCCGGCAGGGCCAGCAGGCGTCGGGCTTCGTCGTTGGCCAGCGCGACGCCGTTGCGGTCCAACACGATCAGGCCTTCGGAGACCGAGTGCAGGATGGCATCGTGGTGGTCGTACATCACCCGCAGTTCGTCGGGCGCGAGGCCGTGGGTCTGGTGCAGGACGCGCCGTCGGATCGCCCAGATGCCGACGAAGGACAGCGCCAGTGCGCCTGCCCCGACACCGACGATCATCAGCCATTGCGAACGCCACCGCGCGGAGAGGCTTTCCAGCGTGATGCCGGCGGCGACCAGGCCGATGACCTGGCCGCGCTCATTACGCACCGGTGCGATGGTGCGAACCGACGGGCCGAGGGTGCCGGTGTAGACCTCGGTGTAGGTCTCGCCACGTAGTGCGGGCTCGATTGTGCCGATGTATTTCTGGCCGATCTGCTGCGGGTTGGTGTGGGTGAACCGGGTGCGGTCGGGCGCCATGATCGTGATGAACGCGATGTCGGTGCTGGTGCGAACGGCCTCGGTGACCGGTTGCAGAACGCGTGCGGCGTTACCGCTTTCGATCGCTTCCGCAGTGGATGGCGAGTCGGCCAGGGCAACGGCGATCGCCGTCACCTGTTGGCGGGCGGCTTCGTCGCCGTGGCGTTTGGCGTCGAACAGGGCCAACGCACTGCCGGCCACCACCACCAGCACGATCACCGCAGCCTGCAGCGCAAAGGCCTGCCCGGCCAGCGAGCGGGGGAGTACGGCCACTGCTCACCTCTGAACGTAATGAACTAAAGCGTGACCTGCGTCACGTGAGGGTAAACCATCCTTGCAGACCCAAAGCTGTCAGGACTGGAAGGAAACCGCTCATGACCACGGTTGTGGATCGCCAAGGCGGCGAGGACAAGCCCGAGGCGCCCAAGCGCCGGGATCGCACCCACTGGCTGTATATCGCCGTCATCGTCGCGGTCGTCGGTGGCGTCATCGTCGGCCTGGTGGCGCCCTCGGTGGGCAAGGAGGTCGGCGTTCTCGGGACGATGTTCGTCAGCCTGATCAAGATGATGATCGTTCCGGTGATCTTCTGCACGATCGTGCTGGGGATCGGCTCGGTACGCAAAGCTGCCACCGTCGGCAAGGTCGGCGGACTGGCCTTCGGCTATTTCCTGGTGATGTCGACGATCGCTTTGGGTATCGGCCTGGTGGTCGGCAACCTGCTGCATCCGGGTAGCAGCCTCAAGTTGTCGGAGTCGACGGCTGCCAAGGGTGCCGAGCTGGCCGAAAAGGCGCATGAGTCAGGCGGTTTGATGGACTTCATCCAGCACATCATTCCGACGTCACTGTTCTCGTCGCTCACCGACGGCAATGTGCTGCAAGGCTTGTTCGTGGCGCTGCTGGTCGGGTTCGCCATCCAGGCGATGGGCGCCAAGGGTGAGCCGATCCTGCGTGGGATCGAGCATTTGCAGCGGCTGGTGTTCAAGATCCTGGCGATGGTGTTGTGGCTGGCGCCGATTGGTGCGTTCGGCGCGATGGCGAACGTGGTGGGTCTGACCGGCTGGAGTGCGGTGACCAACCTGCTGACGTTGATGCTGGGCTTTTATCTGACGTGCGTGGTGTTCGTCTTCGGTGTTCTCGGGACGATGCTGCGGATGGTGTCGGGGGTGTCGATCTTCAAGCTGGTGCGCTACCTGGCGCGGGAGTACCTGCTGATCTTCGCGACGTCGTCCTCGGAGTCGGCGCTGCCACGGCTGATCGCGAAGATGGAGCATCTGGGCGTGCAGCAGAGCACCGTGGGTGTGGTTGTGCCGACCGGATATTCGTTCAACTTGGATGGCACCGCGATCTACCTGACGATGGCATCGCTGTTCATCGCCGACGCGCTGGGTGACCCGCTGTCGGTGGGGGAGCAGATCGGTCTGCTGGTGTTCATGATCGTGGCATCCAAGGGCGCGGCCGGGGTGAGCGGAGCCGGGCTGGCGACGCTGGCCGGCGGCCTGCAGGCGCATCGGCCGGAGCTGCTCGACGGCGTCGGCCTGATCGTGGGGATCGACCGGTTCATGTCCGAGGCACGGGCGGTGACCAACTTCTCCGGCAACGCGGTGGCCACTCTGCTGGTGGGTTCGTGGACCAAGACGGTGGATATGGCCAAGGTCAACGGTGTGCTGTCCGGACGCGACCCATTCGACGAGGTGACCATGCTCGACACCGATCATCCGCCGGCGCAGAAAGAGGCCGTCGCGGCCTGATCGCCCAGCTCACGACACCCCGGGAGCCCTTCCCCCGGGGTGTCGTGCCGTTGTGAGGCGGACATGGTCGTGAAACGGAAAAAGCCCGGCTGTCGGGGGGGCCGCCGGGCCTTTCCGCGAGAAGAGCTAGGCCCTGTCGCTCTTTCACCGTAGCGCAGCTCGCTGTGAATTCCGGCTCTGAACTGGGTCAAAGCTGTGAGTTACCAATGACTTCAGTAAGCGCCCGCTGGTGATTGGCGACTTTCCCGTGGCGACCTGGGGTGTGACGTGGGCTCTCCTGGTTGCCGGACCCCGAAGTCGCACACGCTAACGTCAATGCCGCGCCGAGCACGCGGTGCGCCCCCATAGCCCAATTGGCAGAGGCAGCGGACTTAAAATCCGCACAGTGTCGGTTCGAGTCCGACTGGGGGCACCGATTTCTCCTGGCGTCATTTCCCAGGCGACGACCTGAATGCCGCCGGCCGATTCATCATCAAGTGGCCGTCGTGCCATGTGCATCGTGACGGGCGCTTGCAACGACGTGCCCATCCAGTACCTAGGTCGCGAATTGGGGGATTCACGTCCGTACTCATGCGGCGGCCGAGGCGTGGTCGGGGTCAGCATGAAAGCAGAAGGCAACGACCACGAAGGGATAGGCCGAATGTCCGAGATCATTGCGGGGATGGAGATCCCCGACACCGCGGCGGTCGCCGAGGCAACCCTGCGCATACGGGAAGACACCAGCCCGCTGATCTACCACCATTCCCGTCGGGTCTTCTTCTTTGGGCAGCTCCATGCTGAGTACCTGGGGCTGCGGCCCGATCCCGAGCTGCTCTACCTGGCCGCCATGTTCCACGACTCGGGACTGATGAAGCCTTTCTCCCACGTGGAGCAGCGGTTCGAGGTCGACGGCGCCGACCATGGCCGCGCCTTCTTGCTCGAGTACGGATTCTCGGCCGCCGCGGCCGACACCGTCTGGACCGCCATCGCCCTGCACACCACGCCGGGCATCCCGGAACGAATGGGCCCGGAGATCGCCGCCATCAATCTCGGTGTGCTCACCGACGTCATCGGGCTCGGGCTCGATCGGCTCGACCCGGACCAGCTGGATCACATCCTCGCTGCGCACCCACGCGGCGACTTCAAGAACGAGTTCCTCATGGCCTACTTCGAGGGCCAGAAAGGCCGTCCCGACACGACCAACGGGACGGTGAACTCCGACGTCCTGGAGCACTTCGTCCCCGATTTCCGGCGCACCACATCTGTCGAGCGCATTCTCGGTTCTGCGTGGCCGAGCTGAGCCGCTGAGTCACGCAGCGATAGACGACCCGAGATTCTTAGACACAAGATTCAGACTTGAAAGGAGCTGTCGTGCAAGCTATTACAGTCCGAGACCGTGACGCCGGCATCGGTGGGCTGACCCTCACCGAATTGCCGTACCCGCACGCCGCCGAGAATGACGTCATCGTGCGCGTCCACGCCGCCGGCTTCACTCCTGGCGAGTTGGAGTGGCCGGCCACGTGGACGGACCGCGCCGGCCGCGATCGCACACCCAGTGTTCCCGGGCACGAACTCTCCGGCGTGGTCGTCGAGTTGGGCTACGGCACAACAGGTCTCATGATCGGTCAGCGCGTGTTCGGCTTTGCCGATTGGGCTCGCGACGGCTCACTGGCCGAATACACCGCTGTCGAGGCGCGCAACCTCGCACCGCTGGCCGCCGACATCGATCATGTCGTGGCTGCAGCGCTGCCGATCTCAGGACTCACCGCTTGGCAGGGGTTGTTTGTTCACGGCGGCCTGCGAACCGGGCAGACCGTGGTCATCCACGGTGCGGCAGGCGGCGTGGGATCCATCGCGGTCCAGCTCGCGCGCGAGGCCGGTGCTCGAGTCATCGGAACGGGACGGCCATACGACCGCGACGTCGTGCTCGATCTCGGCGCGCATTCGTTCGTCGATCTTGGCGACGCCGACCTGAGCAGTATCGGCGATGTCGATGTGGTGTTGGACGTCATCGGCGGTGACATCCTCGAGCGTTCTATCGACTTGGTACGCCCCGGCGGCGCGGTGGTGACCATCGCGGCACCACCCAAGGCGCAGCCGAAGGGTGGGCGCGCCGTCTTCTTCGTCGTCGAACCGGACCGCGCCCAGCTCGAGGCGTTAGCTCAGCGCGTGCGAGAGGGACGGCTGCGTCCCCGCGTCGGAACCGTGCGCCAGCTCGCCGAGACCGCTGAGGCCTTCACCCGGCGCCGCGGCGGCTCAGGCAAAACCATCATCCGCGTGGCCGATGAGCAGGACGGGGACCGGTGATGAGACGAGTACTGGCGGCCACCGGCCTTGTGACCGCTCTGGCCGCGACGCTGACCCTTGGGTGCGGCACAGCAGGGTCCACCCCGGAGGACTCCCCGGCGCAAGCGCCGTCGGAGAACCTGACTCCGTTGTTCTCCGAGGGTCTGCCGAATGTACCCGGCAAGACCTTTACCTCGGCGATCGTGACGTTCCCGCCGGCGGCACACGCGCTGCCACACCGGCACGGCAACGCTTTCGTCTACGCCTATGTCCTCGAAGGTGCTGTCAGCAGTGAACTCGAAGGCGCGCCGGCGCAGGTGTACCACCAGGGACAGAGCTGGTCCGAGTCGCCGGGCGCCCACCATGTGGCCACGGCGAACATCAGCGACACCGATGAGGCGAAGCTGCTGGTGGTCTTCGTCGCCCCCACGGGATCCCAACTGAAGGTGGAGGACCCGCAGTCATGACCGTGGAATTCCAATCGGGTCTACCCCATGACGGAAGGAGCTCTTGATGACTGTGCGACGAGTGTTGATCACGGGGGCGTCCAAGGGGATTGGGCGCGCTGTGGCCGACCGGGTGGCGCGAGCAGGTAACGTGCCCGTCGGCCTGGCTCGGACGGCTCCACCTGATTTCCCCGGTGAGTTTCACACGGTCGATTTCTCGGACGTCGCGGCAACGGCGTCCACACTCGAGTCGATCGTGAGCGCAGGGCGCATCGATGCGGTGGTGAACAATTTCGGTTACGCGCGGTGGGGCGCAATCGGGGGCATCGATCTGGACGACTTGTTGCCTACCTATGACTTGAACGTGCGGGTGGCCGTGCAGGTGACGCAGGCGGCGTTGCCCGGCATGCAGGCACAGAACTGGGGTCGGATCGTCAACGTCACCAGCCTGGTGACCATGGGCACCCCACTACGCACCCCGTACGCGGCAGCCAAGGCTGCGTTGGAGGCCGCCACCCGGATATGGGCGGGGGAGTTGGCGCAGAGCGGTATCACCGTCAACGCTGTCGCGCCCGGGCCGACGGAAACAGAGATGTACCGGTCACGCAGCCCGGTCGGATCTCCGCAAGAGGCCGAGCTATTGCGCACGATCCCGATGCGCCGACTGGCTTCCCCAGCAGAGATCGCACATGCCATCTGTGTGTTGCTCGACGAGGACGCCGGCTACATCACCGGGCAGATCTTGCGGGCAGACGGCGGTGGAAGTATCTGCGCGGCTTGAGCTCTCGGGCCGGAGTAGCTGGTTCGCGCCGCGGTGCTCAGCTTCGGATTGTGGTTCGAAACCTGTCCCGGTAGGCCTTTGGCGGGACGCCGAGACGTTCGACGAATGCCCGACGGAGAGTTTCGGTGCTTCCGAAGCCGGCGAGATGGGCCGCATCGGTCACCGTGCGGCCGGCGTCCAGCGCTGCGCGTGCGACATCGATTCGGACCATCTCGACATAGTCAGCGGGTGTCGTCCCCAGCTCGGACCGAAACAGCCGAGTGAGCTGACGTGTGCTCAAAGATGCTCGCGCAGCAAGGTTTCGCACGCTGTGGTCCGCGCCCGGGTCGGCTGCGATAGCCTCGGTGACCACTCGCAGAGCTGACTGCGGCGGTGGGTTGGCTTCGATCAACGCGGAGAATTGCGACTGCCCACCTGCGCGTTTGAGGTAGACGACCAACCAACGGGCGACATCGCGGACGAGATCGGTGCCGTGATCCTGTTCGACGAGCGCGAGCGCGAGATCGATTCCTGCCGAGATTCCGGCCGAGGTGTAGATGTCCCCGTCGCGGACGAAGATGGCGTCGGGCTCGACCGTGACGTCGGGGAAGGCTCGGGCCAGCGAGCGGATGTTCTGCCAGTGCGTGGTTGCGCGGCGGCCGCTGAGCAGGCCGGCCTGGGCGAGGATGAATGAACCCGTACAGATCGACCCCAAGCGTCGGGTTCGCCCCGCCACTGACCTGACAGCTTCGACAAGCGCCGGGTCGACCGGCCACGCCGGGATGTTGTCGCTGCCGGCGACCAGCACCGTGTCAGCGGATTCGACGGACTCAATGGCGTCGGTGACTCCTAGGCGGACGCCGATTGACGTCGTCACGTCGCGCCCATCGACCGACGCGATCTTGATCTGATAGTCGGCGCCGAATCGGTTTGCCTCCGCGAAGACCTCGCCGGCGCCCGCGACATCCATCATCGTCACGTCGTCGAAGACGACGATCACCACCACCCGTGAGTGAGGACGCGCTGCGACCACTGCGTTATTGTGTCGCATCTTGTGGGCCGAATGACTCATTAGCAGTATGTGATCTGGTCTCCACCTGCGTTGACTTGACCGTAAGAGTCCAGCTCAGGAGGTTGACATGAGTACCAAGTCGATTCAGACGATCGCCGGCATCACCATTCCCGACAGCGCACTGGTGCGCGAAGCGACCGAATTCGTCCGCGAAGCCGAAGACGATCTGCTCTTCGACCATTCGCGCAGAGTATTTCTGTTCGGTGCGTTGCGTGGCCAACGCCTCGGGCTGCAGCCGGATCTCGAGTTGCTCTATGTCGGAGCGATGTTCCACGACCTCGGCCTGACGGAGCGCTACCGCTCATCTGATCTGCGCTTCGAAGTCGACGGGGCCAACGCCGCGCAGGATTTCCTGCTGCAGCACGGCGTCGACGCCGCCGATGCCCGGAAGGTGTGGCTCGGCATCGCATTGCACACCACCCCTGGTGTACCGCAGTTCCTGGACCCCGAGACCGCTCTGGTCATTGCGGGCGTCGAGACAGACGTCATCGGCATCGGTCGCGACGAGTTGTCCACTGAAGCCGTGGAAGCGGTGACCGCCGCGCACCCGCGGCCCGACTTCAAAAACCGCATCCTCGCGGCGTTCCACGAAGGCATGCGTCATCGGCCGGACAGCACCTTCGGGACGATGAACGACGACGTGCTTGCCCACTTCGATCCGACGTTCGAGCGGGTCGACTTCGTCGACCTCATTCTGAACAACACGTGGCCCGAGTAAGGGGTGACGCTTCAGCGAGGTGTCGAGCCTGGAAGGTGCTGCGCCACAGCATGATCGCTTGTTCGCTGGTGGCTGAGCCGTTTCGGCACGCTCCGTGCTGTCACCGCGGCCAGCTCTGACGCGCCGATACCGGACGGCACAGAGCTGAGGGCGCCGAGAATTTGCGGCTCCTCAGCAAACCTGCAAATGCGCGCGTGCCAACCGTTTGAGGCGGTTGGCGTCGAGGTTGCCGGCGGAGCTGTTCCGGTCCCGTGCCGCGTCGGCGGCGGTCACGGCAGCTCCCTCGGCGTCGACCGACTCGCGCAAACGCCAACAAATTTACATAAGCCTGGTTATGGTACTGAAAAGTAACTTAGGCGACAGTTTCAGCAAACTGTTTATCTTACCCACGGGTAAGTTAGGGCGCCGCAATTGGTAGCTGCTCGCCCGCTGCGGTTCACCACCCGGCAACCTCGCAGAGTCGCCAGAGGTGGCGTGAACAGCGGCGTTGACCGCAGAGATCCATAGGTAGCTCAGCTATCTGGGGTCCTTTCGACGCGCAAGAAAGTTTCCAGAACCTCTACTTACTGATGAGTAAGGTGCGCTACGTTTTGGCGCTTAGGGGGTCCAAACATCGTCAAAGGAGAGTCATGAACGCTGCCATTCGTCCGTACGCCACCGCTGGTGTCGCGCTTGTCGGAGCGAGTGTCATCGCAATCTCACCGCTGGCGCCGCCGATGCCTGACGTTCAGGCGCTGCAGCGGTCGGTGTCGTCGGCCAGCGTCGAGCTCAGCGCCGCGGTCAACCCGATCGAGAACTGGGTACAGGTATTCCAGAAGTCCGCAGCAAATCTCGGTGCAATCGGCCAGCAGATCGCCGCCAGCCCGGCGCCAATCCTCAAGCAGATCGTCGAGAACCAGCTCGCGAGCCTGAAGGCCTTGCAGACGGCCTATACCAATGACGCGGCGAACCTCAAGCTGATCTTCGAAAGCGTTCCCGGTGCGATCGAGACCGCTCGCGGCCAGCTCCAAAGCGGTGACATTGTTGGCGCTTTCGGCACCATCAACAACACCGTCGTGATCCCGCTCGCGCTGAACCTCGTTACGATCGTTTCCGATTCGACCGTCCCCCTGGTGAACACGGTGAACAACTTCGCCAAGGCCTTCGCCACACTGCCCAACACCGTGTTCCAGGTGGTCCTGCCCATGACGTTCCCGCTGGTCTCGACGATCAACGCTGCGGTGCAGGCGACGCAGGACGTGTACGACGGCGTGGTCGCCCGCGACCCGGGTGCCGTCCTCAACACCCTGGTGAATCTCCCGGCGAATCTGGTCGACGGCTTCCTCAACGGGTCGGGCACGATCCTCGGATTTCTGCCCGCCCCGGGCCTGCTGACGCCCTACAGCCCCGACTTCGGGTTCCTGGCCAGCGGACCGATCGCCAGCCTGATCCAGCTACGCGATGTCATCGCCCAAGCAATCGGAGCGACGCCGCCGACCACGGCCGCCATCAGTGCGGCCAAGGTGCCCGCTGCCGCCACGACAGTGACCCTGTCGACCGCGCCGCAGGCTCAGGGTGCGGAGTCGGCCCGTGGTGCCACCAAGGCGGTGTCGGAGAGCGCGGCTGATGACACCGCAGCCGACGCCGGCGTGACCGAATCCGCCACTGGCGGAACCGGTTCCACGAAGGCCAGCGCCAAGGCCACGCCGGCCGTGACGGCCGCTGCAGCGACCGATTCGGCCACCGGCGGTTCGGAGTCGTCGAGCGACACCAAGGCGGGATCCTCCACCGGCGGTAACGATTCGAAGGCCGGAAGCGGCAAGAAGGCGTCGTCGGGCAAGTCCGGCAGGTCCGCGAAGGCCGGCAAGTAAGTTCCACCCGATAGCGCCAGTCGGTCCCTGATTCAGGGCCGGCTGGCGCTTCGGCGTCGAGTTACTGCGGGTAGCCCAGACTCCAACCGCGGTACGTCCAACCGGACCCCACGTGAGGACTCGGCAGAATCTGGATGTTGTGCCCGTCGCCGTACCCGCGCTTGAGTCCCTGGACGCCGCCGGAGATATACGTCCCGTCACCGCGGGCGATATCGATGTGGGCGCCGTACGGGCTCTTGCTGAAGACGAGCGCACCTCGCGGGGCATCCATGTCGGTGTGTATCTCACCCTGGTGAAGCAGCGTTTGGTACATCGTCTCGGCGGCGCCATCCCAGCCGTACTTCGCCTGTGGAACGTCGAAGGCATAGGCCACGAAAGCCTCGCACCCATACGGGCCGAACATGTCTGACCCGAGCGCACTTTCGGCCTTCGAGATGGCATCCTCGGCTCCGGCGATTCTTTCCGCGGAGGCGCCGGGTGCGAACAGCAGTGCTACGGCAAGCAATATTGCCGAAAGTAAGGGATAGATCCGGGCGTTCAATTCGTGGCTCCGTTCCCGACGTGCGTTGGCTGGCCTCGTCGATGGGGCCGTGACTCGATCTGCTCGTTCGAGCCTGCAAGACTCGATTCACATAACTTAGTGGCTTCGTTCAGGTTGTATTCAGATACCCGCGGCCGGGAAGTCGAAACTGCTGGTCAACGGATTGCTGCGACAAAGGCCCGGCCGCCGGCGAGTGCTTCGCCCATGGCTCGGGCCATTGCATTGCGTTGTACGCCAATTCGATGCCCGACAGCGACGCTGGCGTCCACTGAGACAAAATCGATCGTCCGACCCATCCGCCTGCCTACCATCAGCCGATGCGCGGATCCAAGATTCTGATCACCGGAGTGAGTGGCCAGGTCGCCACCCCTGTGGCCCTGGCCCTGGCGCCGGATAACGAGGTGTGGGGCATCGCCCGGTTCACCGATTCGGCGGTCAAGGACAGCCTCGAGAAGGCCGGCGTCCGGTGCGAGACCGTCAACATGGCGGCCGGGGACTTCACCGGGTTGCCATCCGATTTCGACTACGTCTTGAACCTGGCGGTGGCCAAGAGCGGTCGGTGGGACAAAGACCTCGCCGCCAACGCGGAATCGGCTGGTCTTCTCATGGCGCACTGCCGCAGCGTAAAGGCGTTCCTGCATTGTTCGTCCGGTGCGGTCTATGACCCACCCGGCGACGAGCCGCGGACCGAACGCACCGTCTACGGCGACAACCACAAGAGCCTGCTGCCCACCTACTCCATCACCAAGATCGCGGGTGAGACCGTCGTCGCGACCATGGCACGGGCCCTCGGCGTGCCGACCACCATCGCGCGGCTCAATGTTCCCTACGGCGACAACGGCGGCTGGCCGTACTTCCAGATGGAGATGATGCTGAGCGGCATGCCCGTCCCCGTTCCGCCCGGCGGGCCGGCCGTCTACAACCCGATCCACGAAGACGACATCATCGCGATGATCCCGAAATTACTTGAGGTGGCCTCGGTTCCGGCGACCACCGTCAACTGGGGCGGCGACCAATACGTCAGCGTCCAGGAATGGTGCACCTTCCTCGGATCGCTCGTCGGCACGGAACCGGTCTTCGAGGAAAGCGATCAAGCGCTGCGCGGCAATCCGTTGGATGTCACCAAAATGCATGAGCTCATCGGTGGCACCAGCGTCGACTGGCGCGACGGGATGCGGCGGATGGCAGCCAAGTTCCGCCCGGAGCTGGTCGGCGCCTAGCCCGCCGGCGCCCGAAATGACGCGTCGGGGCACCCGCACCGCGTAGGGTGCGAGCCACCAGGCGATCGCTTCACCCATCCCAGACGGGAGGGCATACGCACCATGCCCGACAACGAATCCACTTCGACGATGCGGCCTCACTTCGAGGACATCCAAGCTCACTACGATCTGTCCGACGACTTTTTCGGCCTGTTTCAGGACCCGACCCGAACGTACAGCTGCGCCTACTTCGAACCCGCCGACCTCTCGTTGGAAGAAGCCCAGATCGCCAAGATCGATCTGAACCTGGACAAGCTCGACCTGAAGCCAGGGATGACGCTGCTGGACATCGGCTGTGGGTGGGGCGCCACCATGAAACGCGCGATGGAGAAATACGACGTCAACGTCATCGGCCTCACGCTGTCGAAGAACCAGCATGCGCACACCACGAAGCTGCTCGGCGCGGTCGATTCCGGGCGGACCTACGACGTTCAACTGCACGGCTGGGAAGAGTTCACTGAACCCGTCGACCGGATCGTGTCGATCGAGGCATTCGAGCACTTCGGCTTCGAGCGCTACGACCACTTCTTCAAGAACTGCTTCAACATCCTGCCCGACGACGGGCGCATGACGATCCAGAGCACCACCAGCTACCACCCCTACGAGATGGCCGAGCGCGGCACGCCCATCACGTTCGAGGGTCTGCGGTTCGTCAAGTTCATCCTCACCGAAATCTTCCCGGGCGGTCGCATCCCGACGGCCACCATGATGCAGGAACGCGGCGAGGCAGCCGGATTCACCGTCCCGGAGGTGCTGTCGCTGCGACCGCACTACATCAAGACCCTCGGCATCTGGGGAGATGCTCTAGAAGCCAACCGCGACAAGGCAATCGAGATCCAATCCGAAGAGGTCTACGACCGCTACATGAAGTACCTCCGCGGTTGCCAGGGGATGTTCACCAAGGAGTACTGCGACGTCAACCTCGTCACGTATCACAAGCCCGCGGCCTGACGCCTGCATGCGCCCGACCGATGCCTGCCCGTGCGGGTCCGGCGCACCGTTCGGCCGCTGCTGCCTGCCGCTGCACCGGGGCGAGAGCCAGGCCGGCACCGCCGAACAGCTGATGCGGTCCCGATACAGCGCCTACGCCGTCGGCGACCTCGACTACGTGTGGCAGACCTGGCATCCACGCACCCGCCCCGATTCGCTTACCCCGACCGACGGGCTGACCTGGATCGGGCTGGAGATCGTCGACACCGCAGACGGGCAGCCCGGTGACGAATCCGGGGAGGTCGAATTCCGGGCACGGTACCGGCAGGGCCCCCGACCTGGGATGTTGCACGAGCGGTCCCGCTTCGCCGTGCGGGCCCATCGCTGGTTCTACCTCGACGGGGACATCTTCGACTGACCAAATCCGCGCCCGAGCGGGCCCACTGCTTTATGGTCGAGCCGTGCCCGAAATGGACCGTCGAAGCATGATGTTGATGTCGGGGCTGGGCCTGCTGGCCGCTGCGCTCCCGCTTCCCAGTGCAAACGCGGAAGCCCCTTACCTGTTCCAGGACGATTTCGACGGGCCGGCGGGGTCGGCCCCGAACCCGGCGAATTGGTCGGTTCAGAACTGGCAGGACGATGTCTGGCCACCGGTAGAGAGCCAGTACCGCGACGACCGGCGCAACGTGTTTCTCGACGGAAACTCCAACCTCGTGCTCCTGGCCACCCACGAAGACGATCAGTACTTCAGCGGCAAGGTGCGGGGAAACTGGCGAGTCCCCATGGGTCACACCTGGGAAGCGCGGGCCAAGCTGGACTGCCTGACCTCGGGGGCCTGGCCCGCGTACTGGGCGGTCAACGAAGACCCGTTGCCCGACGGCGAGGTCGACATCTTCGAGTTCTACGGCAACCGCAGCTGGGCGCCGGGAACCACCGTCCACGCGGCATCGAACGGCAAGACGTGGGAGAGCAAGTCGATTGCGGGGCTGATCGACGGCGGCTGGCACACCTGGCGGATGCGTTGGGATGCTGACGGATTCAAGTTCTGGCGCGACTACGTCGACGGCGCGAAGCCGTACTTCACCGTGCCGCCCAAGCCGATCCCGGTCCACGGCAACCCCACCGACCTGCGCTGGCCGTTCAACAATCCCGGGTATTGGCTGTCGCCGATGTTCAATCTCGCTGTCGGGGGACCTGGTGGCGGTGACCCCTCTCAGGGCACCTGGCCGGCGGCGATGCTCGTCGACTGGATCCGCATCTGGTAGCGGACGCTACTGCTGTGCGGTCGCGGTGCTTAGCCTGAGCGCCAAATGGTGTGCGGCAGCCGGGTATTGGCCTGCGCGGAAGTAGTCGCTGTGGGTGTCAACCCGCACAATGATGGCGGGTTTGAATGTCAGCCTTGTTGTGAGATCTATTGTTGCCGAGGCTCCTACGTCAGTTTCGCTGTCCTGCAGTACGATCTCGCCGTCCGCGGCGTGCTCTGCCGTCACCTCGTCCGCTGGACGGTCAACCGGGTTCTTCGGCTCTCTGGAGTACACCGGGAAGCCCAAGTAGTCGGTGGGTCGCCAGAGGTTGATCCAGCGTCGTTCCCCGTTCACGTTCGTCAGCGTCGCAAGGACAGACGGAGGTAGTGCGTTGTTGTTCGGTTCCGGTTGCGGCAGCGCCCGGAACGTCGGGCACCGCAACAGCCGGGCGGGACTGGAGGCTGGCACGCCGAGGACCCGGGGACCCAGCAACTCCGGGAACAGCCGACTGAAGTATGCGCGTAGCTGGCAGCCGTAGGTCAGCAATGCGATTCGGTCCCGGTACATATCTGAAAGCAAGAGGATTACGGCGACGGCGAGGACACCACCGAGACTGTGGGCCGACAGAATCAAACGTCTTGACTGCGAGCCACTCTCGCCAGTCGGAGGGCTGTCCAGCCACGCGCGGCAATAGGTGTGGAGTTCGGGAATCGCGCGCTGCGCATAGCAAGGAGGGCCGAAGGGGTGGGCGGCGCGCGGCAGGAAACAGATGAGATCCCACACGATGCCAAGCGGGCGGCCCTTGGAAACGCCATGACCGACGATTACCGCGCCGCTAAGAACGGCCACAATGACGCCGGTCTTCTGCAGGAAGTCGAGGACGCTTCCGTCTCGATATGGAC
Organism: Mycobacterium sp. ELW1; assembly: GCF_008329905.1. Lineage (NCBI taxonomy): Bacteria > Bacillati > Actinomycetota > Actinomycetes > Mycobacteriales > Mycobacteriaceae > Mycobacterium > Mycobacterium sp. ELW1. Next base: position 1,199,663 of record NZ_CP032155.1, read on the forward strand.
CGTCGTGGTACTGCAGAACGGCAGTGGCCAGCCCGCTGGCCGTCGCCAGCGCGGCGATGACGGCGAGCCAAGCGGCGACTGGCTCGGCGCGGTGGAGCATCGACGCAACTTTGCGAGTGCTGCGGCGACGGCAATACAGACAATCGCGTCTGATGCAGCGGGTCTTTCCGCAGCACCCGGCTTGGCGTCGGGCCGAGTCGGAAATCTCGGCAAGGCAAGCCATTTCACGTTCGCCGGGCTGGGTGGTGCGATCTAGATCCGGCTCCACCGGCTCGGGGCAGCGCGATATGACCGTCACCACGACCAGAACGACGAGGAGGATCATCGCTACGATGGCCGGCCCCAAGGTTGCGGCGAAGCTGAGATAAAGCGCTGGTGGCGTTCTGATCCCGCTATCGCTCAGGCTGATCTTCCCGTCGTTGAGCAGTGCCGCGGCGGCGGCGACGAACACCGTGGACAGCAGCACCCCAGAAAAGAGCGCGAGGATCATCAGGATTCCCGGGGCGGAGCCGTGCCATGCTTGCGCTTCTTGAGCGCGTTCGTGCCAGCGCAACCAGCACACCCAGGCCACGGCCACCACGACCAACGCGCCGATCAGTGATTGCTCGGCGCGGGTGGTGTCGACGTGCGCGGCCTGACCGTAGAGGACGGTCAGAAGCGCGGCCGCGCCCAGCACAGACAGGCCTGCGCCGACCACGTGGGCCGCCCAGCGATGGGCTTGCCGCCAGCCCAACGCCGAGACTGCGATGACGAGAAGGAGAAAGGAAATGATGCCGGGCGCCAATGAGAACATCACCAGCCGTGCAGGTTCGGCAGTCGGCGAATGCCAGCAGATCAACGCGACGAACTGCACGAGGAACGTCGCGACTGCCACCCCTGTGAGCAAGCGCCGTGCTGATTTCCTCAGCGCGCCAATCGCATTGACCTGAGTGGCCAATGGCGCCGTCATCGCCAATGCAACTGACCCCGCAAGGATCAGGCCGGACAGGGCGATCACCAGTATGCCCAGGATGCGATGCTCGCCGAGCCAGAATTGGCCGGTCCACATCAAGCTCAGTGCCAGGCCCGCAGCCGTGTGAATGCCGGCGTTGTGGGCCGATAAGTCCGCGTTGTCCCAGAAGCTCGGGGTGCCGAACTTCCAGTGACTAGCCCTGTCGTCTGCCGGCGGCGGAAGTTTGACGCCCTTGTCGTAGCGGACGCGGGTGACGGTGGCCAGACTCCATAGCAGCAGAATCACCAGAGCGGGAGCAAGCGACAAGATGGCCAACCTGTCGCCCTCGTCCGTATGGTGTTTGAACAGCGCAACCCACGTCGGTGGGTGGTCGAGGTTCATCAGCGTCGCTATGCGGCTTTCGGCCATGTCGAGGCTGACTGAGCAGACGGACGAGACGAGTAACAGGGTGAGCCCGAGGGAGAACGCCCGGCTCAATGCTGCAGTGAAACGCACGTTCGCGGGCTTATCGTCGTCTGGCATCGTCAATTTCCTTGACCAGTAAGCGACGTTCGCCAAACCGAACGGGATCACGAAGATCCAAGCGGCCGACGCGACAGCCCGAACCCATCTCGCGAACGGGATGTGGAGCGAGGGCGACAGGCGCGCGAGACCGCCCCACGACAACGCCTTCACCACCCCTGGGGTGGGTCGCTCTCGATATACCCCAACCAGCGAATCGCCATATTCCTGCTGAATGGCATAGAGCATGCTGACCGGCGGGGTGTTGTTCACACCGTGAACCCGAAGTTCGAGAAGATCCCCATCGGACATAACCGCTGTTCTACACCGGTTTAGAAGGGTGATGGCGAATTCCGCAGAGCTCACCAAGTAGACCGACGCCAGCTTCGGCTACACGGAGCCGGTTCCGGCATCGACAACGCCTGCCTCATGCGCTCCGGGAGTCTCCGGCATCTCGTGTCGTCCGCCGCCCGATCGGCGCTGAAGGAACCACACCCCCATACCGACCGACGCGACTGTGCCGACGATGATCGTGGGCCACAGCAACAGCTGCGCCAGCCAGACCCGCCGCTGGAGTTTGACGACGCGCTGCTCGGCATGCCGAACTCGGGCCAGCTTGTTCATGTGTCCTCTAATGCCCACGATCAGTCGCGAGAAAACAGCAATTGGAATCGGTAGCCGCAGCGGCGGCGTGGAATGGTGACATGACATCCGCACGACCCGTGTTACTCCTGACGACCGTTGTCCTGCTCGCCGGCTGTTCCGCCCAGCAGACCCCGTCGCCGGCGCCACAGGCGACGCCACCGTCGACCACGTCGGCGGTGGCGACGCCGCCACCCGGGGCGCCGACCACCGTCACCGTGACGGCCACACCCACCACCACGCCGCAGTCCACTCCGAGCGCGTCAGGGGGATGCGCAGGCGACGACCTCACCGTCACCGCCGGGCAATTGCAGGAATCCGGCGCACAACGTCAGGTCACCGTGTCCTTCACGAACACGTCCGGACACGCCTGCACACTGGTCGGATATCCGGGCGCTGATCTGGTCACGCCCGCCGGCGGCGTGCTGATCAACGTGCCCCGCCGCCCCGCCAACGCAGCGCATCGACTGACGCTCAACCCCGGCGACGTCGCCACTGCCGACGTCACGGCCTCGGCCGTCGACTCCGCGACGTCCGAGGCGTGTGCGCGGTGGGGAAAGCTGGTCGTCACGGCACCCAATGACGTTGTGCCCCATACGCTGAACGTCGACGTACCGATCTGCGACGCGACGGTCAGCTCGGTCGACTGATGCCCAGGACTTACTGACAGCCGCCGGCCGGTGTGGTCACGAACAAGTTGTCGCCACCACTGGCATCGGCATGCGAGCCGCAGTATGCGGTCGCCTCGTTGTTGCTGCCGTTGCCGGCGAAGGCCACGCTGCCGTTGCCGTCGGCGATCGCCTGATTTCGGTCGCCGCCGCTCACCGATGCTGTGCTGCCGTTGTTGGCATCGGCGATATTGAGCTTTCCGCCGGTAATCGTTGCGGTGCTGCCGTTTTGGGCCGTTGCCACGGTGAAGAGTCCATCGTGGGCGGTTGCGTGGCTGTCGTAGTCGGCACTGGCGAAGTTCAGGATCCCGCCGGTCGCGTCGGCCGTGCTGTTGTGATCCGCCACCGCGAAATTGAAGAGACCGCCACCGGCGTGCGCGCTGCTGCTCGCGCCCGCCACCGCCAAATTGAATCCTGGATCCGACGTTGCCGTCGCGCTGCCGGTCTGGACGACAGTGCGTCCGTTGAACGAGACGGCGAAGTCGGGTGTGGGCTGCGGATCCGCGGCAGCGTGCACACGTGGGTGCCGCTTGGCGTTGCTGGTCGAGTTGTCGGACGATGCCTGCTTGTGGGCGGTGCCGGTGCCGGTGGACGGCGCCGCCAGGGCGACGGGTGCACCGATGACGAGGGCGATCACCGGCCCTCCGACGCATACGGCACAAATCTTTGCTGACAATGACGGGACGATGCTCGATGTCACGATGCAGTCCTTAATGTGCCGAGGTAGTACCCAACCCGGCTGTGACTTTAGCCATCTGTTGACGCACAGGCAAATATATCCGTGCTTGCTGGCTCATATTCAATTGTCACTCTGGCACCACAAAGGGCCCATGTGTCGGGGCTAGCGGTGAATTCCGGTCGTACGAAAACGGCTTCGGTAGGAGCTCGGCGAAACGCCCAATGCTCGGCGGAAGGTGCGGCGCATGGTGTCCGCCGACCCGAAGCCGGCCCGCCGTGCGACCGTTTCTTGGCCGTGATCGCCGGTCGCCAGCAGCACCTTCGCCGCCTCCAGCCGGGCCTGCTCGACGAACCGCGACGGCGTCAACCCGACCTGATCGCGGAACATGCGAACCAGATGCCGCTCGCTGACGGCGGCACGTTCGGCCATCGACGCGATCGAGTGATCCGCTGCCGGATCGGTCACGACGGCGTCGAGGATCTCGCGAAGTCCCCGTGACACCGGCGACGCCGCCTCGGTCCACACGCTGAACTGGGCCTGGCCGCCGGGGCGTTGCAGGAACACCACCATCCACCGTGCCACCCGCCGGGCCACGTCGGGGCCGTAGTCGCTTTCGACCATGGCCAAACCGAGGTCGACGCCCGCGCTGATTCCCGCTCCGGTGATGTAGGGGCCGTCCTGAACGAACAACGAATCCGGCACCACCTCGATCCCGGGGTAGGTGCGCGCCAACTCCTGGCAGTGCGCCCAATGGGTGGTCGCACGGCGGCCTTCGAGTAAGCCCAGAGCCGCAAGCACGAACGCGCCGGTGCAGACCGAGGCCACCCTGCGGGCCCGCGGCGCCAGCTCGCCCACCATCTCCAAGGCCGATGCCACGACGTCCGGTGTCTGCTCTTCGGGGATGTCGTGCTCGCCGGGGGTGAAGTAGAAGTCCGGTGGCACTCCGCCCGGCACGATCAACGTGTCGATCCGGTTCGGCACCTCGGCCAGCGGGACATCGACTTTGAGGGTGACGAAGGAGGTCGTGTTGACCGCTTCACCGGTCAGCGAGGCCAGGATAACCTGGTACTTCGCGCCGAAATCGTTTGCCCGCGCGAATATTTCAAGCGGTGCGGCCACATCTTGTAGCGTCACTTTGTCGTACAGCGCGAACACGACGATCTTGGGCGCCGGTGATCCCTGCGCGTTCGCGGGTCGACGCCCCGCGGCGGTCGGCCGCTGTGGACTGTGCTCGTCTGACACCCGGTGCTGTCCTCTCGTGACCCCATCCGAGGTGAAGTCAACGTAGCGGCACCACGGTGAGACGGCAACGCGAACAGTGCGGCAGCACCGCGAAGTCCGGAATTGCGTGTTTCGTGTCCGGACCTGGCGGGCCGAGCAACCGAGTCGTAACACCGCTGAAACCCCCTGGGCGGAGGCTGATTTCACCGTACTCCGCTTCGATGCCGCAGCGAGTCATCAACCCTTCGAAGAAGGTGGGCCATGGATTCTCGGACAGCCTTGACGCTGAGCATCGGCGTGCTCGGCGGCGTGGCAGTCGCGTTCACTGCCGAAGTCATCACCGTGCCGATCTGGGTGGTGTTCCTGGCGTGGGCATCGTTCTTCTTCGTCGGTGGCGGTGTTGCCGGCTGGGTCCGATCGGTCTCGTCGAACATCGTCGGCGTGGTCATCGCATCGGCCAGCCTGTACGCCGCCTACCTGATGGGCGACAGCCTGCTGGTGACCGCCATCGCTGTCGGCGTCGGCAGCGCTGTCATGGTGCAGGCGTCGTGGCTGCCCCTGTTGGCCACCACTCCCGCCGTCGTCGTCGGATTCGCCTCCACGGTGTCGACGGTCGCCGGACGCGGCAACGACATCACCGTCACCACCGTCTCGCACCCGGGGCTCGTGGCCGCGGTGGCCTGCGTCCTCGGAGCGTCCTTCGGCCTGCTTTCCGAGTACCTGGCCACGGCGATGACGAAGAAGCCGGTCGCAGACACCGCACCCCCGCACACGGAAGGAAGCCCGGCCTGATGAAACTGCAGCACTATCTCGGCGGCCTCGAAGGCCTGCCCGAGCCGTTGACCCTGGAGAAACGGGTCTTCGTCGAGGAGTGGGAGAAGCGCATCTTCGGTATCCACGTCGCGATGATGGGGTTGTCGAACCATCTCGGGGCCGCGCTGCCGGCGTATCCCATCGACGACGTGCCCACCGCCTTCAAAGACGAGTGGACGTGGGCCGACCTGCGTACCGGCGCCGAGGCGATGAACCCGTTCGACTACTTCAAGTTTCGCTACTACGAGAAGTGGCTGGGCGGCATCACCCAGTTCTTCATCGACAAGGGTTATGTGACCGAGGAGGAGCTCGCCGAACGGATGTCGCAGGCCGGCTCGGGCGCCGACGCCGAGGACCTGCCGGCGATCGACGACCAGGTGATCGCCTACCTGCGCCTCGGGGACAGCCCGCGCCGTGACGTCGCGCACCCGAAGTTCGCCGTCGGCTCGCAGGTGCGCATCACCAATGTCCCCGCTGACGCACACAGCCGCTTGCCCGGTTACCTGCGTGAACGGGTCGGCACCGTGGAACGCGTTTTCGAGGGTGACTACGGCTATTTCACCCACACCGGCGATGGCATCGGTGACCCGATGCCGATCTACATCGTCGAATTCGCGCCGGCCGAGATCTGGGGCCCGCGCGCCGAGGGCGGCCCGCTGAAGCTCTACGCCGAGTTGTTCGAAGCCTATTTGGCACCGATCGAGGAGAAAGCATGACCGGACAGTTCGCCTACCCGCCGGACCGCGAGGAGATCAGCGCCAAGCAGGTGGCTGCACTCGAGGCGCTGCTCATCGAGAAGGGCGTCATCACGCCGCAGACCGTGGACAAGGTGCTGGCCTACTTCGAGACCGAGATGACACCGCTCAACGGCAAGAAGATCGTCGTAAAGGCTTGGACTGATCCCGAATTCGCCGCCAAGGTCGTGGTCGACACCCCGGCGGCCGTCGCCGAACTGGACCTGCCGGAGGGGATGGCCGGCGCCGAGGGTGAGCACCTGCAGGCGGTGGCCAATACGCCCGGGGTGCACAACCTGGTGATCTGCACGCTGTGCTCCTGCTTTCCGTGGCCGGTGCTCGGGTTGCCGCCGTACTGGTACAAGGATCCGACATTCCGGTCGCGGGCCGCGCGGGAGCCTCGCAAGGTGCTCGCCGAGGTCGGAGTCGATCTACCGGACGACACCGAGATCAAGGTCTGGGACTCCAGCGGCCACTCGCGATGGTTCGTCATCCCCGAAAGACCCTCGGGTACAGAGGATTTCACCGACGAGATGCTGATGGATCTGGTGACCACCGAGTCGATGATCGGCGTGGCATTGGCGGGTCCCGCGTCATGAAGCTGCACGAGACCTGCACCACCGATCAGGCTGCTCCGCAGTTCGACCACGAATGGCAGCGTCGGGCGTTCGGGTTGGCGCTCGCACTCTCGGAGTTCCGGCACTACCCGTGGAGTGAGTTCCAGCAGACCCTGATCGCGACGATCGGGGAGTGGGAAGCCACCCCCGAACCCGAACGGGGGCAATGGGAGTACTACGACCACTGGGTCGCCACGCTCGAGAAGCTCGTCGACCGCCACGAGCTCCTCACTGCTCCGCTGCTCACCGATGCCAATGATCACGCCATCGCGCACGACCACGACCAAGACCACGACCACTAGAACTGCGAGGACCCCTTCGATGAACGAAGCCAATCCCACCCTCGGCACGCCGAGCGTCGACGTCCGTGCGGCCGCAAACACTTTGGCTGCCCCGCTTCGGCTGGCTGTGCTGACGCTGCTCGCGCTGATCGTCTACTACTTCGTCGGCTATGACCAAGGTGCCGTGTCGGTGTTCGGCTCGGACACCCACATCCACGAATTCGTGCACGACGCACGTCACCTGCTGGGGTTCCCGTGCCACTGACCGCCGAATTGCCCGCGGCTGTGCGCTATCTCGTACCCGGCGTGATGGGCGGCATGGTCTGCTTTGCGTTCAGCCGGTGGCTGATCGAACCGTTGATCTCCGCTGCGGTGGGCTACGAAGGCGCTCGCGAGCATGCAGAAGCCGAGCTCGCCGGAGAAGGTCATGGCCACGGCCACGAGCTCTTCAGCCGCTCGGTGCAAGAGAACTTCGGTGCCGCCGTCGGGATCATTGCTTTCGCCGTCGCGATGGGCGTGCTGTTCGTGGTGGCTTACAGCGTGATTCGCTCTGCGATCGAACGACGCGGGGGCACGGCCGATCCCACCGGCCTGGCGCTGCTGTTGTCGGCAGGGATGTTCGGGGCGATCACGTTGGTGCCGGGCCTGAAGTATCCGCCGAATCCGCCGACCGTCGGTCTGGAAGAGACGATCGGCGCGCGAAGTTCGGCCTTCCTGACCATCACGGTGGTCTCCGTGATCGCGGCGTGCGTGGCGACAGCCGCAGGGCTGGCCTGGTCGCGGCGGTGGGGGAGTTGGCCGGCGACCGCACTGGCAGCCGGTGGCTACGGACTGGTCATGGTGGTCACCTTCGCTGCGCTGCCCGGCTTCCACGAGGTTCCCGGCCCGCTCTCCGGACCGGACGGCATCCTGATCGAGGGCTTCCCGGCCCAGGTGCTGGCCGATTTCCGGGTGTATTCGCTGCTGAACCAAGCAGTGATGTGGACGACGATCGGCGTGACGTGGGCGCTTCTGTCGGGATTGGCCGCACGCAGCCGGCGGCGCTCATTCGGAAGGGATTATGTCGCAGCCTGACTGATCGCGTCGGTTCGTCATGCGACACTGACTCCCAGAGCACGTGATGGGAGAACGCAGATGTCGCGCTGGACGAGGGTCACCCGTGTCGCCGCGTTGGTGTTCGCCGGGCTGCTGATAGCGAATGCGGCACCGGCGCTGGCAGATCCGGGTGATCCGGCCGCGGGTCAGGACCCGACGCCGTTCACCGGCGTCGCGCCGTTCGGGCCACCGCGAATAGCTCCTGCGAACGGCTCGACGGTCGGTGTGGCTCAACCGATCATCATCGACTTTCCCGGACTGGTCGACGACGCCGGCGCGACCGAGAACGCCATCCACGTCTCGTCGAACCCACCGGTCCCCGGCAAGTTCTACTGGATGACCCCCACCCAGTTGCGATGGCGCCCGCTCAGCTTCTGGCCCGCGCACACCATGGTGACCGTCGATGCCGCAGGCACCGTCTCCACCTTCCGCACCGGCGACACACTGATCGCCACCGCCGACGACGCGACACATCAGCTGACCGTGACCCGCAACGGGGTGGTGGAGAAGACCATCCCGATGTCGATGGGCATGGCAGCAGGTGGGCACCAAACCGCCAACGGGACCTACTACGTGCAAGAGAAGATGCCGTCGGTGGTGATGGATTCTTCGACCTATGGGGTTCCGGTCAACTCCACCTACGGCTACAAGACGACGGTCGAGCTCGCCGTGCGGTTCGATGACAGCGGCAACTTCGTGCACAGCGCTCCCTGGTCGGTCGACGATCAGGGGAAGCGCGACGTCAGCCACGGGTGCATCAACATCAGCCCGGCCAACGCCCGCTGGTTCTACGACAACTTCGGCGCCGGTGACCCCATCATCGTGAAGAACTCCACCGGCACCTACACCAGGGTCGACGGTTCCAGCGACTGGCAGCGATAGCGCGGTCTCGCTTTTCGTTCGCTGAGGGAGCAGGGCGCTGACAGAGATGCGGCAACGTCTGCGTTCGCTCGCCCTTGAGTGATTTGCCAGAACGTGCAACACCGGGACCGGACGGACCGGCCGTACGGTCCAAACACGGCCCATCCCTGTCGAATTCAATTTTCCCGCCCCTTACTTGGGGTAGGTTGCTCATGGGTCAGGGGTGACACGACGACGGGGAGTCACTATGTATGCAGTCCCTCGGCCCTTTGTTGCCGCCACGGCGGCAGTGGTCGGCGCCGGCGCCATCGCGATCAGCCCGGTAGGCCCGGTGGCCGTGGCGCCGCTGGATATCCACGCCGCACCCGCGATCCAACTGGCTGCCAGCACCGACTGGGCGGACATCTTCACCAGGGCCGGCCAGAGCGCGCAGGCGTTGTTCGACACCTGGCGACAGGCGCCGGCTCCGGTGCTGCAGCAGATCGTCGCCAACCAGATCTCCTACCTCAAGGAGCTGCCTGACTTCGCTGCCGTCGCCAACCAGATCCAGACCCATCTCCGGGCCGCGCTGGCCGCACCGACCGCTCCCGATCTGAGCACTCTGGACCCCACCCACGGGACCTTCTACCAACTGCTGCCCGCGGTCTTGCAGTTGCCCGGTGTCCCAGAAGCGTTGAACCTCATCATCTCCCCGACCGGGCGGCAGTTGCTGGGCTTTTCGACGACTGCGCTGAGCGGCTTGATCCTCGGCATGGCCGGTCCGGTGCTGGGGCCCCTCATCGTGTTGTCGTCGAGCGTGGATGCGATCCGGGCGGAACTCACCTCGCCGACGCCCGACGTGGCTGCTGCGCTCAGCACGTTGACGAACATCCCCGCGGCCATGACCGACGCTTTCCTCAACGGCGGCCAGCACGTCGACCTCACGGCGCTGGCGAAGACATTCGGACCGGTGATCGGAGTCAGCTTCCCGGCCGGCGTGCAAGTCGGGGTCGCGCTCGGCGGTCTACTCAGCCCGGGTGGCTCGATCTTCAATGCCCTGGATTTCGCTTACGACAACAACCTGCTCGGTGTCTTCCACATCCACGTCCCGCTCGCGACCGGTACCGGTGTCGGGCCCATCGGGGCGTTCATGGACTTCACCAGGGCCATCGCCAAGGCCATCGGGTGGACTCCGCCCGCGAGCGCCGCCGCCACCGCCACCGCCCGGAGTGTGGCTGCGCCGAGCGGTTTGGCCGCCGCCAACGAGGTGCCGAGGTCTGTCCTGGCGTCTGTGCCGACCGCCACGGTGACGACGCCGCCGGTTGTCCCCAAAGCAACCACGAACCGTGATGTCAAGGCGAGCAAGGGAAGTGGTGCCGCGGCTCGCGGCACCACCACCGCGAAGCGTACCCCGGCGGCGGCCGGGTCCGGCAAGGGATCCAGCGCGCGGGCGAAGGCACCGGCAAAAGCTGCAGCCGGGTAGTCGCCGGTCAGGGTTCCAAACTCAGTAGCCGGGCCTCGGCGCGCCAGGGCCCCGTTTCGACCACGTCGGGCGATGATACGGATGTGGCTGCTGATACCAATGTGACTAACCAGGAACCGCCGGTCGAGCGCCCGACACCGCAACCGGAGGCATCCGCCGAGGCCGTGAACGGTGAGCCGCCCGCCGACTCGACTCCCGTGTCGCCGCCCAAGCAGCGGACCTGGTCGATGCCGAAGTCGCCGATCACGCGCAAGCAGGCCGACGACGTCGGTCGCGCGGCGCTCAAGGCCGTCACCGGCATCGCCCGGTTCATCGCCGCGGTCGCCCGGAACTCGGCGCTCGCCGTCACGAAGATCTGGCGGGTGATCGAAGGCGTACCGGCGGCCGTGCAGCTGTTCGGCGCCGCGGGCATCGGGATGCTCCTCGGCATCGTCGGCGCGATCACACTGCACTCAACTGCGGGCTTGGTCTGCACCGTCGTGGTCATCCCGGTCTGCGCCGCAACCCTCGGTGCGCTCGGCCACCGGTGGTATCGGGGACTGGGTATCGACGCCACTGAGCACCGCACCTCGGCCGAACCGATGCAATCCGACCTGCAGCGTTCGGTCGAGTATGTCGACAAGAAGCTGGCGCTGGCCCTGACCGCGTTCGGCACCGAGCAACATCAGCAAGCGGTCATCGCGTTGTTCCAGGCGAAGACGGCGGTCGAGCTCACGCTGGGGACAGAGCAAGACCCGCCGAATCACGTCGACCTGTCGCTTCGCGCGGACGACTACGCCTTGCGACCGCGGATCCGCGCCGGGTCGACTTCTGCTCTGCCAGAAAGCAATTCACTGGCGGCATCGTGACAGGAACGGCCATTACCGGTCAGGTCGCTCTCGTCGAGGACGACTACACCCTCGTCATCAACCGCGGCAGCGACGCCGGGGTGAGACCGGGCATGATCTTCGCGGTGCACTCCACGTCGGGGCCGGTGATCACCGATCCCGAGTCCGGCCGGGAACTGGGCAGACTCAGTCGGGAGAAGCTGCGGGTCCGCGTCTTCGATGTACAGCCCCTGTTCGCCCGCGCGCACACCTTCGTCGAGACCGACAGCTTCCACGGCCTGCTCGGGATCCCCTTCGTGCCCGACGACGACGTCGTCGTCATCGACGTCGGGGACGCTGTCGAATTGATCCCTCGAGACGCACTCCGAACGCGCGCCGCCGCCCAGTAGCTACGAAACACGGTACAAACGGGTGATACCGGGTACTCCAGCGCGATGATGAATCGCGCATTCGCCATCGCAGCGCTCCTTGCGGCACCCGTCGTCGTTCTGGCGGGCTGCAACTCCGCTCAGAACGGCAATCCCCAGACATCCGGTACGACGACGTCGGGCTCCAATGCCCAGACGATCACAGCAGAGCTGAAGTCGCCCGACGGTAAGCCCGTCGCCAACGCGACCATCGACTTCGCGAACGGGTACGCGACCGTGACGGTCGAGACCGTCGCCGGCAGCACCCTGTCCCCGGGAAGCCATGGCATGCACATCCACTCGGTCGGCAAGTGCGAGGCCGACTCGGTCGCCCCGTCCGGCGGTGCGCCGGGCAACTTCCTCTCCGCAGGCGGTCACCTGCAGGTCGGCGGCCGCACCGAGCATCCGGCGAGCGGTGACCTGACACCGCTGTTCGTGCGCACGGACGGTTCGGGAAAACTCGTCGCCACCACCGACGCCTTCACCCTCGACGACCTCAAGGGTCCGCAGGGCAGCGCGCTGATCATTCACGCGGGGCCGGACAACTTCGCCAACATCCCGCAGCGCTACACCCACGACGGCGTGCCGGGGCCGGACGCCGAGACGATGGCGACCGGCGACGCCGGCGGCCGCGTGGCCTGCGCGGTCCTGGCGCCGGCGAGCGCAGGCGCCACTCCATCCGTCACGACGAGTACGTCGACCGTCACCGAGACGACGGTTACTCAGGTGCCGCCGGCTGAGACCAGCCCGACCACGACGACATCGACCGCGCCGACCACCACAACGACGGTGAGTCCGACCACCACGGTGACGACGTCGACCACGGTCTCGACCACGACGACGCCGGTCAGTCCCCAGCCTGCCGGCTGACCGCGAGTAGCGGAAGTTGTTGGCCCGCTGCGATCGACATGCGCTGGCGAGCCAGGGCCGGCCATGCCTGGACTGCGCAGAACGGCGCGCACTGGTGCTGAGCTGCGCTGGTGCCGACGTGGACACAGCACTGCACCAAGCGTTCCTCGATCATGGTCGACATGTCCATGAACGGCTTCACCGTGATGCGCACGACCCGTTCGCCCAGCATCCGGCGGAGCTTGCGACGCCGTCCGGGCAACGCCGACGATGCCATGGTGAGCAGGGTGCTCACGCCGAGATCGCAACTCTCGCAAATGGTTCGCCACACATCGCCGATATCCGGGTGCGACAGTGACGACTGCTCCGAGAGCAGCCCCAGCAGCGATTCCTTGACCGCGAGGCGCAGCTGCTGAGGAAGCTCGCTGTCGGCGATCCGGTTCGACACCAGCCCGAGCCGGGCCTTGAGGCCGTCGTGGCCGAGCAGCGACACCAGTGAGCGCCACGCGCCGGCGTCGTCGCGAATCAGGTATCCGACCGAGCAGCAGTGCGGGTGTGAACACGGTAGTGCGGTCAGGTCGCGCCACGTCACCACGCCGTCGGTCTGCGGCCCGAGCCGCTTGAGCACCCCGGTGTGGGTGAGCCGGTCCAACGGGTCGATGTGCCCGGACCGGCCGGAGCCGAACTGCGGCTGGATGCTGATTCCCCCGACGTAGGGCGTGGCCAGAGCCAGTGCGACCATGTCGCCGATCTCGGTGTCGTTCACCCCGAGGGCCGCCGTCATCACCAGCGTCGTGAAGATCTCCCGCTGCGACAACCGTTGCAGTGCGGTGTTTTTCACTGAACGCAGATCCCCGCCGCGGTGATGGCGATGCGCCACCTCGGTGAGACCGTCGTATTGCAGGTACACCTCGACGCGGTCACGATGCTCGGTGAGCAGATCAAGCAGGCCGTCGTCATTGGCAATGCGAACACCGTTGCTGTTGATCAGTATTCGGGTGATCGGACGAGAGGTCAGTTCGGCCAACAGCTCGGGCAACGCCGGGTGCAGCGTCGGTTCGCCACCGGAGAGCATCAGCACGTCGAGGCGGCCGTTTTCGCGGGCCAGCCGCTGATCCACGTTGGCGAGCACGTCGGCGACCGCGACCACGTTGCGCAGGTCCGGCGAGGAACCCGTGAAGCAGGTGGGGCAGCGCAGATTGCAGGTTTCGGCGATGTCTTCGAGAAGGATGCACGTGTGCTGGGTCTGCATCTCCGGCAGTCCGCGCAGATACGCCGACGGGATCGGATCGAAATTCCCCGCCACATCGGGGGTGTGGGCCTTGGTGGGCGCAGTCCATTCCTCCAGGTAACGCAGGATCTCCGGATCCTCGTCGTAGAGAGTGCTCACCAAACCGTGCATCCCGCAGCCACGCTCGAGCCACACCCGCTCGTCGCGCTCGACGAGCCGGCCGCTGAGGCGTGCGACATCGGCCAGCGACTTTTCGGGGGCCTCGTCGTGGCAGGACGGGCAGAACGCGGTGACGTAACGCAACAACCGATCGCCGCGCAACCCCATCCCGGCGGTCACGTGTACAGCTCGGGGTTGAGACCCGTGCAGAATCCGACGGAGATGACGGACAGCACCGCCCAGCCGATCATCAGGCCGAGGCCCAGCCCCTTACCGTTCGCCTTCCCGGTGGCCAGCAGTACACCGCCCCCGCCGAAAGCGATGAGCGCCAACACCACTGCGCCGAGGACCACGGTGCCGTGCCCGCGCCCGTCGGACATGGCCAGCACGGCGAAGGCGATGACGAAGTTCAGCGGCATGTACAGAAACGCCCCGAGGAACGCCATCCCGACCGAGATGCGCGGGGAGTGTGGTTGCCGCGGCGGCGGCACAGGTGGCGGGTAGTCGTACTGACCCGGCGGCCGATACCCCGGCGGAGGCGGGTATCCCGGCGGAGGCGGGTATCCCGGGGGAGGCGGGTATCCCGGGGGCGGCGGGTACCACGGCGGCTGCGGCAGGTAGGCGGGCGGCAGCGGCTGCTCCGGTGGTGGCGGTGGGACGTCGTCGCCCTTCTCGCCGCTCCCCTTCTCGTCGTCGCCCGGTGGGGGAGTCGTCATGCGTGTACCTCCTGCCGCTGCGCTGGGAAGCGATAGTAGCCGCGGCGGTAGCCGTACCACATCCGAACGCCGACAACGGCGAGCGAAGGCAGCAGGAACCATTGCGGCCGAGTCAGATCCAGCCACACCGTCTGGTTGGCGCGGGTGAACTCGACGAAGAAGCGGAACACGGCGTATGCCGCGACGTAGATGACGAACAGTTCACCCGGCCTGGTGATGCGGGGCCGCAGCCACATCAGCGCAGCGAAAGCCGCCAGCTGGAAGGCGATTTCGTACACGAACGACGGGTGCATCGCCTGGCCGGTGAGGCAGCCGGGGCATTCGGGTGTGCTGGCGGCGGCGTGTACACCCCAGGGCAGGGAGGTGGGCCGACCGGGTGCCTCGGTGAGATGGCACCCGATCCGGCCGACGGCCATCCCGAGTGCCACCGCCGGTGCGAACAGGTCGCCGGTCTTGCCCCGGTACCCGCCGAGTCGTTTGGCGATCAGCACCCCGACGTAGGCTCCGAGCAGGCCGCCGAGAATGCTCTTGGAGCCGTACTCCCAGGCGCGCGCCAGCGTGGGGTTGGCGGCGAAATCCAGGTGACGTGCCCAGCCGGAGAGGCGCATTCCGATCGCGCCGCCGACGAGTGCGCCGGTGACCGCGACCAGGGACTGGTCGTTGACGGCCCCTCGCCGACGCGCCTCGACCATGAACACGACCATCGCGGTCACCACCCCGAGTCCGACGAACAGACTGTGCACCGGAATCGCCACCGGTCCGACGTGCCATTCGGGGACCATGTGTCAAAACCTATCGGCAATTTCGCGACCGCGACGTGTGATTGCCTGCGAGTGGTTCGGTTCGGACCGCCGCGTCGGCGTCCACGGTGGAATAACGTGACATGTCACGTAGTTCTTATGGCCGTAGGTCCCACACATCGAGGAGTAATCATGGGTCAACTCAGCGGCAAGACAGCCCTGGTCACCGGCGGCACGTCGGGCATCGGCCTGGCGACCGCACAACACCTCGCGGCCGAAGGCGCGCATGTCTTCCTGACCGGACGAACCCAGGAGCGGGCCGACGCGGCGGCGGCCACGATCGGTGACGCCGCGACCGGAGTCGCGGCCGACGTCACCGATATCGATGCCCTCGATCGTCTCGCCGAGGTGATCGGGCAACGTGGCGGCGGCGTGGACGTGATCTTCGCCAACGCGGGCGGTGGCGAGTTCGCGACTCTGGAGGAGGAGACACCCGAACACCTGGCCGACACCTTCACCCGCAACGTCGGCGGCACGGTCTTCACCGTGCAGAAGATGCTGCCCCTGCTCAACGAGGGCGCCTCGATCGTGCTCACCGGGTCGACGGCCGCCAGCCGCGGAGTGCCCGCCTTCGGTGCCTACGCCGCATCGAAGGCCGCCATCCGCTCGTTGGGGCGGACCTGGGCGGCTGAATTGGTCGGCCGCAGGATCCGGGTCAACACCGTGGTCCCCGGGCCGATCGAGACACCCGGGCTCAAGGGTCTGGCTCCCAGTGGCCAGCATGATGCGCTACTCGACGGGGAGGCCGCGACGGTGCCGATGGGCCGCGTCGGTAACCCCGGTGAAATCGCCACTGTGGTGGCGTTTCTCGCCTCCGACGCGAGCAGCTTCATGACCGGGTCTGAGATCTTCGTCGACGGCGGGTCCGTTCAGGTCTGATCCGGGCGCGGCAGCGTTCCCTCTCGCAGGATGCTGTCGTAGACGACCGCCAGGATGTCGGCCAACTGCTCGTCCTGGCGGTCGTCGAGGTCGGAGAAGAACAACGTGCGAACCCATTCCGCGTGCAGCGGCGCGGCCGAACGCAGCGTGTCCCAACCGGCGTCGCTGAGCAGCACGTCGGTGGATCGGCGATCGGTGTCCGATCGCACACGTTCGACCAAGCCGCGACCGGTCATCCGCTGAAGATGATGGGACAGCCTGCTGCGCTCCCACCCGATCGTGGTCGCCAGCGCGGTCAATTGGGTACGTCGGCCCGGCGCCTGCGACAGCGCGTTGAGCACCGTGTAGTCGCTGAGCGACAGTCCGCAGTCGGCCAGCAGTTGCCGGTTCATCTCGTATTCGAGCCGGTGATACACCCGCATGTAGTTCAGCCAGGTCCGCTGCTGAGATGCGTTGAGCGGATAGCTCTTACGGCGTGCGGCCACGCGGGGTTCTCCTGTCTGGAAAATGTGACGTGTCACGCATCCTAAGTCTGCCCGCTGCGCGTTCAGAAACGTTTCACAACATGTGCAGTGCGGGGTGGCACACTCGCCAGATGGATATTGACTCCACCGATACCGCCGTCGTCGTCATCGATCCGCAGAACGACGTGTTGAGCCCGACGGGTAAGAACTGGGAGGTTCTGGCGGCTTCGGTGACGGAGAACAACACCGTGGGACACCTCGTCGAGATCTTCACCGCTGCCAAGGCGGCCGGTTACCCGGTGGTCATCTCGCCGCACTACTTCTATCCCACCGACCACGGCTGGCTTTTCAACGGACCGCTGGAGTCCGACGAACTGGCCACCGGCACGTTCGCCCGCCGCGGTGCTTTGACACTGGACGGCTTCGACGGATCCGGCGCCGACTGGCTCGAGGAGTTCAAGCCGTTCATCTCCGACGGCTCGACGATCGTGGCCAGCCCCCACAAGGTGTGGGGACCTCAGACCAACGACCTGGTTCTGCAACTGCGCAAGCGCGGGATAACCAAGGTCGTGTTGTGCGGCATGCTCGCCAACATCTGTGTGGAATCCCATCTGCGGGATCTGCTCGAGCAAGGGTTCGAGGTGGCGGTGGTCCGCGACGCCACCGCAGGCCCACGACATCCGACCCGTGGTGACGGATATCAGGCGGCGCTGGTCAATTACGCGTTTCTGGCGCACGCTGTGCTGAGTACCGACGACGTGGTCGCAGCCATGGCAGTTCCGACGGAAGGCGCAACGTGACGGAATCCCGGCCACCGTTCCCGCCCTTTGACCTAGACGCCGCACTGCAGAAGGTTCAGGCCGCCGAAGACGCCTGGAATACCCGCGACCCACACCGTGTCAGCTTGGCCTACACCGCCGACAGCGTCTGGCGGAACCGCGATCAGTTCGTCACCGGCCGCGATCAGATCGTGGAGTTCCTGACCGCGAAGTGGGAGCGCGAATTCGACTATGCGCTGCGCAAGAGTTTGTGGGACTTCCACGGCAACCGCATCGCGGTGCGTTTCCAGTACGAGTGCCGCGACGCTGCCGGCCAATGGTGGCGAAGCTACGGCAACGAACTGTGGGAGTTCGCCGACGACGGGTTGATGCGCCGTCGTGAGGCCAGCATCAACGACGTCGCCATCGACGAATCCGAACGACGCTACTTCGGGCCTCGGCCGGAAGACGAACGAGGCCGCGAGATTCCGTTGCGGTGAATCCGGGCTGACAGGGAGACGACATGAGCAAGCATTACGCGTCCATCGCCTTC
Source organism: Mycobacterium sp. ELW1 (assembly GCF_008329905.1). Lineage (NCBI taxonomy): Bacteria > Bacillati > Actinomycetota > Actinomycetes > Mycobacteriales > Mycobacteriaceae > Mycobacterium > Mycobacterium sp. ELW1. The sequence continues at coordinate 1,217,832 of NZ_CP032155.1, forward strand.
ACCGACGATGTCCGCGCCGTCCAGAGCGATCATGGCAGCGACGCGTTCTACGGCCGCAAGATCGTGGCCGGTAAGGCCGCCCCGGGACGCGACCCGCTCACCGAGGACGAGAAGGACTACCTGAGCGAGCGGGACGGCTTTTATCTGGCCTCGGTGTCGGAGACCGGGTGGCCGTACGTTCAGTTCCGCGGCGGCAACCCGGGATTCATCCACGTCGTCGATGACCACACCATCGGCTGGGCCGACTTTCGGGGCAACCTGCAATACATCAGTACCGGCAACATGAGCGGTGACGATCGGGTGGCGATCATCGTCCTCGACTACGCCCACCAGCGCCGGCTGAAGATCTTCGGGCACGCCCGCATCGTGACCGCCGACGACGACCCGGAGCTGCTGAAAGCCTTGACCGATGAGACCGACGACTCGGTGGTCGAGCGGGCCGTCCTCGTCGATGTCGAGGCCTACGACTGGAACTGCCAGCAGCACATCACCCCGCGCTTCAGTGCGGCTGAACTCGAACCCGCGCTGGAACCCCTGCGCACCAAGCTGGCGGAGCTGCAGGCTGAAAACGACCGCCTGCGTGCCCAACTCGACGACCCGAAAGGGTGATCACCGATGGCGACATTGGTCTCGGTCAACGTGGGACTCCCCAAGGATGTGGCCTGGAACGGGCGCACCGTGTACACCGGCGCCTGGAAGGCCCCGGTGTCTGGTCCGCGGATGGTGCGCCGGCTCAACGTCGACGGCGACGGCCAGGGTGATCTCGGCGGTCACGGCGGCGAGAACCGTGCCGTGCTGGTGTATCAGGTTGCCTCCTATGAGCATTGGGCCGGTGAACTCGGCCGCGACGACTTGGTGCCGGGCACCTTCGGGGAGAACCTGACCGTCGACGGGATGCCCGATGACGAGGTCTGCATCGGCGATCGGTACCAGATCGGCGAGGTGGTCCTGGAGGTGACGCAACCCCGGGTCACCTGCTACCGCGTCGGAATGCGGCTGGGCGAGCCGCGAATGGCCGCCCTGCTGGTATCGCATCACCGGCCCGGGTTCTACTGCCGGGTGCTGACCGAAGGTGAACTCGCGGCGGGCCAGGAGGTGGTCAAGATCGCCGACGGTCCACAACAGGTCAGTGTGGCCGAGATCGACGCTCTGCTCTACCTCCCAGGGCATCCCCGCGACGCCCTGGAACGCGCCCGCGCCATCCCGGCATTGAGCCCGGGATGGAAGGCCTCGTTGCAGAGCCTGTTGAAACAAGACTCGGGAACGGGCAACACCGGGCTGACCGGAGTCGCGCCACCACCGCCGGCGTGGCCGGGCTTCCGCACGCTCAAGGTGACCGCGGTGCGCGATGAGAGCCGACATGTCCGCTCGGTGTCGCTGGCCGACCCCACTGGCGAGCCGTTGCCGAAATGGCTTGCCGGCCAATCGATCGTGCTGCGGGTCGCGGTCGCCCCCGGCGGGCCGTCGCTGGTCCGCAACTACTCGTTGTCCAACGAGCCGGGTATGCCCGAGTACCGCATCGGCGTCAAGCGGGAACCGATGGGCACGGTCAGCGCATACATCCACGACCACGTGAAGGTCGACGACCTCGTCGAGGTGGCGGCGCCGCGAGGGAGTTTCTTCCTCGACGACAGCTTGCAACCGGTGATCCTGATATCGGCCGGCGTCGGAGTGACCCCGGTCTTGTCGATGCTGCACTCGCTGGCCGAGACCGGCTCCGAGCGCCCCGTCTGGTGGCTGCACGGCGCCCGTGACAGCGCCGAGCACCCCTTCGCGGCAGAGGTGCGGGATCTACTGAATCGACTGCCGCACAGCCAGTCTCACGTCTTCTTCAGCAGCCCCGGCACCGCCGACCGTGCGGGCGTCGAGTTCGATCAACCGGGGCGGCTGTCCGCGGAGGCGCTGAGTGGCCTGGGGCTACCGACGCAGGCGCAGGTGTTCGTCTGCGGCCCGGAGCCGTTCATGGATGCGGTGAGTGACGCTCTGGTCGCGTGCGGTATCGACGCCCGGAGCATCCACTCCGAGCGGTTCGGCGCCCACACGGCGATCACGCCCGGCATCGCGGCAGCCACCGCGCGCCCGCCGCATCAGCCCGAAGGTCCGCCCGGTCCGGGACCCAGCGTGCAATTCGCGCGGAGCGGGCTGTCGGCCCCATGGCGGACGACCGACACCAGTCTGCTCGAGTTCGCCGAAGCCTGCGACGTGCCCACCCAATGGTCGTGCCGCACAGGGGTGTGCCACACCTGCGAGACGGCGCTGCTGGCCGGTCGGGTCCGCTATGACCTGGAGCCGCTGGAGCCGCCGGCCGACGGCAACATCCTGCTGTGCGTCGCCTCGCCCGCCGAGGACGTCGTCGTCGATTTGTGAGTCGTCAGGGCTTGGTGAGGTAGCGCTGCCAACGCCGCTGGGTGGTTGCCGCCGCCGGGGCGTCGGCGGGCCGCAGGGCGTCGAACATCCGGGCCTGCACCGTCGCGGTGTCGAGGTGGGTCCCGATCGCCACGAGGTGGGAGTCTGCTCCTGACGGGAGGGCGCTTCGGGCGATGTGCACCGCGGGCCCGACGACGTTGATCACGAAACCCCTTACGGCGGTGCGATGTCGCACCGCCACCCGGCCCTTCATCCGGTACACGCCTGCGGGCGGAAACTCGAGTAGCTCCAGCAGCCGCGCCGGGTCGATCGGCTCGGTGGCGGTCACCGTCACCGACTCGGCGTGCACGTGGTCGTGCTCACCCACCGTTTCTTCGAACAGCGCATCGCGAAACGACAACTGGCCGGCCTCGTCGGTCGCCGCGGCGACGTCGTACAGCAGGGCCGGGTCGATGTTTCCGTTCGTGGCCCCGATGACGTGGGCACGTGAATTGCGTTCGCGCACCCGGGCTTCGACCCGCGCCAGCACGGCATCGTGGTCCTCCGTCGGGATCTGATCGAGCTTGTTGACCACCACCAGCGTCGCCGCGCCGTACCGGGCGGGTGCCACGCCGCCGCGGTCGACGGTGTCGAAGTGCTGTAAGGCATCGACCACATCGACGACCCCGCCGTCGCGGACGCCGCCGATCTCGCTGAACCCGATGATGCGGGCCAGTGCTGCGGGATCGGCCAGACCGCTGGCCTCCACGATGATGGCATCCAGCCGCAGCTTGGGATCCGCGAGCCGGGCGAGCGCGGCGTCCAGTTGACCGTCGTCGGGAAGGCAGCAGATGCAGCCACCGGCGATCGAGGCGGGCTCGTCGATCTGCCCGCTGATCAGGCCGGCGTCGACGTTGATCTCGCCGAAGTCGTTGATTACCACCCCGATCCGAGCCTGCGGGGTACGCAGCACGTGATTGAGCAGGGTCGTCTTACCCGCGCCCAGATGGCCGGTGAGCGCGATCACCGGGACCGTTGCGCCGCTGACAGCCCGGGACACCACGTTCCAGATGGTGCCACACTCGGCCGTGCCGCGGCGCGCCGCATCATGCCGCGTTTGCTGAAAGCTATGAATGTCCACACCGTGGCGGGCGAATGCCAAGGCCGTGACCGCTGCGGTCGCGCAATGCCCAGCGTGCAGTCCGGCTACCTCGGCGCCTCAAAGATTGCTGGGCGAAACGCCCTCGTAGACAGTGGCTACCTCGCTGGTGGCGGGCTAAAGTGCCTCAGGCAATCACATCTTCCGGTCTGTCTCGCGGCACTGTCGCGCAGTGCCGCGGGATCCATGCCAGGACCGGATCGAGTCGTTTGCTAAGTAGAAGCGGCCGTGCGCGGGGCGCGCGTCGTGGTCGTCTCGAGCTCGGGGGGGAACAATCGTCACCGATCGCCAAGCGCTGACAGCCCGCGGACGGATGTGGGCCGGCCGTGGCGTCGTGGTCGCGTTGACTCTGCTGCTCCTCGTGATGTTCGGAAACCCGCCGGCGAACGCCGTCGTGATGTGGCATCCCAAGCCTGCGCCGCTGCCCACCCCGTGGACCAAACTGGTCGGGCCGGAGAACGCGCTGCCCGACTACCCCCGCCCGCAGATGACGCGGGCGTCCTGGATGAACCTCAACGGCGTGTGGGGTTACATGGGTCGGTCAGCCGGAACGGTGTTGCCCGCACCTCCCGCGCCGAGCGCCTACGGTGAACAGATCCTCGTCCCGTATCCGGTCGAGTCGGCCCTGTCCGGTATCCAGCGTCACGACGACGAGATGTGGTACCGCAAGGTGGTCAAGCTGCCGAGCAATTGGGTGGGGCAGCATGTGCTGCTGCATTTCGGTGCGGTCGATCAGATCGCGACGGTCTGGGTGAACAACCAGGAGGTGGCCCGGCACGAAGGCGGCTACACCGAATTCAGCGTCGACATCACCCGGGCGCTGCAGTGGCCGGGCCCCCAGGAGATCACTGTCCGCGTCCAGGACCGCAACGACGCCAATCCCTTTCCGATCGGTAAGCAACGCAATCGACCGAAGGGACTGTTCTACACCGGCGCGTCCGGGATCTGGCAGACGGTCTGGGTGGAGCCCGTCCACGCCACCTACATAAACAAGGTGGACATCAGCACGGATCTGACCGGTATGACCGTCACCCCGCGCATCGCCGGAACGAAGGGCCAGCGCGCCGTGGTGTTCGTCGTCAAGCCCAACGGCGGCCGGGTGGTGGCGGTCGGCTCTGCCGGTGCCGGTGACACCATTCGTCTGCCGGTGCCCGAGCCGCACTTGTGGACACCCGACGATCCGTACCTGTACGACCTGAAGGTGGCGTTGGTGGATCCGTCGGGCAAGGTTGTCGACGCGGTCTCCAGCTATGCCGGGCTGCGCACGATCGGCACGATGCCCGATCCGCAGGGCCGGCCGCGAATCGCGTTGAACAACAGGATCACGTTCCTGCACGGCCCGCTGGACCAGGGGTACTGGCCCGACGGCATCTACACCGCGCCCACGGACGAGGCGCTCAAGTCGGACCTGCTGCGGATCAAGGATCTGGGGATGAACTTCGTGCGCAAGCACGGCAAGGTGGAACCCGCGCGCTGGTACTACTGGGCGGACAAAGTGGGGCTGATGGTCTGGCAGGACATGCCGTCGCTGGATGTGTCCCTGGACATCCCGGTGGGCCCCGCCCCGGAGCCGTCACCCGCGGCGAAGGCCAACTTCGAGAAGGAACTGCTGGCGATGATCGACCAGCTGCGCAGCGTGACGTCGATCGTCGGCTGGGTGCCGTTCAACGAGGGCTGGGGGGAATTCGACACAGCCCGGATCGCCGGCGTCACGAAGGCGGCGGACCCAACTCGGATGGTGGACGCCAACAGCGGGGTGAACTGCTGCAAGTCGCGTGGCGACACGCTGGCCGGCGACATCTACGACGACCACACCTATGTCGGTCCCGGCGAACCTCAGATCCACGACGACCTGATGAAGGCGCATTCGAAAGGCCCTGTCCCGGTGGATAATCGGGTACGCGTCGACGGCGAATACGGTGGGCTGGGACTGGTGCTCGACCAGAACCGCTGGCCTGGGCGACCGGAGGCCTACGAAATGGCGGACAGCCCGGCGCGACTGACCGAACGGTATGTCCAAGTGAGCCGCAGATTGGAAGACATCGTCCGCAGGACAGGTCTGTCCGGGGCGATCTACACCCAGACCACCGATGTCGAGAACGAGGTCAACGGCTTCTTGAGCTACGACCGCTGGCAGGTCAAGATGCCGATCGCCGTTGTGGCCGAACGTAATCGCGCGGTGATTGCCGCCGGTACCCCGGGGATGGCGCCGCAAGACGTCCGCAGGTGACGCCGATTGGCCTGTCGGACGTCCCGGGGTGGTCTACCGTGATCCGATGCCATATGGACGTAGCTTCGGACTCGTGGCCGGGATCGCCGCCGCGCTGATCACTGGTGCGAGCGGGATCGCGCACGCCGCGCCACCCCCGCCGAGCCCCGATCAGGCCAGCGCCGAGTGGACGGTCACCGACGGTTATTTCGTCAAGCAGATCGGCTGCACCCCCGAGACGCCGGGCGACCCGCTGTCCATCACCTGGGATCCACCGGGGTTCATCCCGGGATTCGGCGGCCAGGGAATGATCAACGACGCCAATCCGGCGCTGGGCGGGCATTTCTCGGCCCGGTGGGATCCGATGCCCGGCTTCTGGGATGTTCAGTACGAATTCTGCTGAGCCAGCGGCCGATCGCCAGTTCTACTGGTCCCGGGACGCAAGGCCGGCGGGGGCGTGCCCGATCGCCCGGTGGATGGCATCGGCCAGCGCCAACGCACTCTCTTCGGTCAACTCCAGTGCCACCCGGGCCGCGGGCCCCAGCGCCGGATTGAGCACGTCGATGTTGACCGTGTGGGTGTACGGCGCGTGCACGGGGTGGTCGACGTAGACGGTGGCCCGGTCGGCGCCGAACCATCCCGTCGCGCCCTTACCGCTGCCCTCGATGACAACACGCTCGGTGAGATAGGTGCACATGGCTTGGGAGACCTAGCCTTTCAGGTGGGTGGCGAAGAAGGCGTCGATGCGTCGCCAGCCGTCGACGGCGGCGTCGACGCGATAGGCGGGCCGGTCGACGGAGAAGAACGAATGCCCGGCGCCGTCATAGCTGTGGAACTCGTGCGGCTTGCCGAGCCGGGTCAGCTCCGCGTCGAGGGTCGCCACCGCTTCGGGCGTCGGGAATCTGTCCTGCGCGCCGAACAGCCCGAGCATCGGAGCGCTCAGGCTCGGCGCCAGGTCGAGGATCGGCTTCATCGCCTTGGGCATTCCCTCGGGCGGATCCTCGACGATGAACGCGCCATAGCAGTTGACCGCGGCATCGAACGGCAACGAGCAGGCCGCCAGGAATGCGTGCCGGCCGCCCGAGCAGTGGCCGATCACGCCGAATTTTCCGTTCGCGCCGGGCAGTCCGCCGAGATGGGCCACCGCGCCGGCGACGTCGCCGACCAGGCGCTCGTCGGGCACCCCACCGGCGGCCCGGGCGGCGGCCGCGGCATCGTCGGGATCGGCGCCGGGCGCTTCCCGCGAATAGAGGTTGGGGCACACCACGTGGTAGCCGCCGACGGCGAGCCGCCGGACGAACTCTTTGGTCTCCCGGTCATAGCCGGGCATGTGGTGGATCCACACCAGGCCGGCCCGTGACCCACCGGTCAGCGGCCCGGCCCAGTACGCCTCGATCTCGTCGCCGCCGTGTCCGTTGATCGTGATCGTCTCCGCGCGGATCGCGTCCGAGCCAGGATTTGTCATGGGGCCCATGATGGAAGGTGACGTGATCCACGGCAAGGGAGTCCCATCGTGAATACCGCATCCGAGCAGCCGCCGACAGATTATCCGCAGGTGGCTGCGGCCCGAGGCCGGGTAGAACCGTCGCCCCGCCGGGTCCGCGGCTTCCTCGGCACCGAGCTGGTCTTCGATACGACGGCGGCGCGGTACGTGTGGGAGGTCCCGTACTACCCGCAGTACTACGTTCCGCTGGCCGACGTGCGGCCGGAGTTCCTGCGCGACGAGGACCATCCGCAGCGGGTGCAGTTCGGACCGTCGCGCACGTTCGCGCTGACCGGAGGATCGCAGACGTATCCCTCGGCGGCGCGAGTGTTCGACGAGGGAGCGGGTCCGGTCGCGGGGCTGGTGCGATTCGACTGGGCGGCGCTGAGCTGGTTCGAGGAAGACGAGCCGATTTACGGCCACCCGCGCAACCCTTACGCGCGGGTCGATGCGCTGCGTTCCCATCGTCACGTCAGGGTGGAGCTCGACGGCGCCGTGCTGGCGGACACCCACAGCCCTGTTCTGCTGTTCGAAACCGGTTTGCCGACAAGGTATTACATCGACCGGACCGACGTCGCGTTCGAGCATCTCGAGCCGTCGGACACTCAGAGCCTATGCCCCTACAAGGGCGTCACGTCGGGTTACTGGTCGGTGCGGGTCGGCGACACCCTGCACGCCGATCTGGCCTGGACATACAACACTCCGCTGGCCGCGGTCGCGCCGATCGCAAACCTGATCGCCTTCTACAACGAGAAGCTCGACATCAGCGTCGACGGCACGGAGCTGCCCCGGGCGCACACGCACTTCTCGTAGTGTCGGGCCAAGGTCGAATCTCGGAGACCGCCGAGCGCCTACACTGACGAGAAGCACGAGGGTGTCCACCCCGCCGAGGCATCGTTTGCCTGGTGTGTGGTGCGGCTGGGGCGCGGGAGGTGATATGACCGCCGAACTGACGGATGACAGCGCCTCCGATTACATGCGTCGGATGGAGCTGCTGCTCGCTGCCGTCCAGGAGCTGTCGCTGGCGCGCAGCCTGCCCGAGATCCAGGCCATCGTGCGGACCTCGGCGCGTGAGCTCACCGGCTGCGACGGCGCGACGTTCGTCCTTCGCGACAACGGCCATTGCTACTACGCCGACGAGTACGCGATCGCGCCATTGTGGAAGGGCAGCCGGTTCCCCGTCGAAAACTGCGTCAGCGGCTGGGCGATGAACCATCGCGAGGCGGTGGTGATCCCCGATATCTACAGCGACGCGCGTGTCCCGCACGAGGCGTACCGGCCCACGTTCGTGAAAAGCATGGTGATGGTGCCCATCCGCAAGGTCGACCCGATCGGGGCGATCGGCAATTACTGGGCCCACCACCGTGAGGCGACCGATAGGGACGTGTTCCTGCTGCAGGCGCTGGCCGATTCCACCTCCATCGCCATGGAGAACGTGCAGCTGTACGCCGAGTTGGAACAGCGGGTGCGGGACCGGACTGTCGAACTCGAGATGGCCAACGACGAGATCCACAAGTTGTCGATCACCGACGAGCTGACCGGTCTGAACAACCGCCGTGGCTTCTTTCTGAGGTCGGACACGGCGCTGCATGCGGCACGACGCCACGGCGGCTCATGCCTGCTGGTGTTCCTCGATGTCGACGGCCTCAAGCAGGTCAACGACACCCAGGGACATGAGGTGGGGGACGCGCTGCTGGCCGATGTGGCGGACCTGCTGACGGGCACGTTGCGGGAATCCGATGTCATCGCCCGCATCGGCGGAGACGAGTTCTGTGTCCTGATCATCGAACCCGACTGCGATCAGGCGGTGCTGCGCGGCCGCATCCTCACCGCCATCGACCGGTACAACACGATCAGCCAGCGATCGTATGAGTTGTCGGTCAGCATCGGCGTGGTCACGGTCACCCCGGCCGACGGCGAAGCCATCGACGAACTACTCTCCCGCGCAGACGAACTGATGTACGAGGAGAAGAAGCGCAAGTCCGATTCGCGCCGCCCGGCCTGATCTCAGTCGTCGGTGACGGTCAGCTTCACATCGATATTGCCGCGGGTGGCGTTCGAATAGGGGCAGACCTGGTGAGCCTTGTCCGCCAGCGCGACGGCCGTCTCGTGGTCGACGTTGGGCAGCACGATCTCCAACTCGACCGCCAGGACGAAGCCGCCGGCGTCATTGCTGCCGAGTGAAACTTTGGCTCCCACAGCTGAATCGGAGACATCGGCCTTCTCCTGCCGGCCCACCAGCCGCAGGGCGGAGTGGTAGCACGCGGCGTAGCCCACAGCGAACAGTTGCTCGGGGTTGGTGCCGGTACCCGTGCCGCCGAGTTCCTTCTGGATGCTCAGGTCGACATCCACCTTGCCGTCGGAGGTTCGGCCGTGCCCGTCGCGGCCATCACCGGTGGCGAGTGCTTCCGCGGTGTAGAGAACCTTCATGTTCGGATCCTTCGATTGGGTTGGTCAGAGGACTTTCGACAGAAACTCTTGCAGTCGTGGGCTTTTCGGATTGTCGAACACTTCCGCCGGGGCATCGTCCTCGACGATGTTGCCGTCGGCCATGAAGATCACCCGTGAGGACACCTCGCGAGCGAAACCCATCTCATGGGTGACCACCACCATCGTCATCCCGCCTTCGGCCAGGTCCCGCAGCACCTGCAGCACGTCGCCGACCATCTCCGGGTCCAAGGCGCTGGTCGCCTCGTCGAACAACATGATCGACGGATCCATTGCGAGTGCCCGCGCGATCGCGACCCGCTGCTTCTGGCCGCCCGAGAGCGTGGCCGGCTTCACATGGGCCTTCTCGGCGAGACCGACCTGGCCGAGCAGTTCCATCGCCTTCTTCTCGGCAGCGGCCTTGTCCATCTTCTTGGTGATCAGCGGTGCCAGCGTGACGTTCTGCAGCACGGTCATGTGCGGGAACAGGTTGAAGTGCTGGAACACCATGCCGATGTGCTGACGGACCTTGTCCAGGTCGACTTTGCGGTCGGTGAGGTCGAAGTCGCCGACCACAACCTTGCCGGCGGTGATGTCCTCCAGCTTGTTCAGGCAACGCAGGAACGTCGACTTTCCCGACCCGGACGGGCCGATGACGCACACCACCTCGCCCTGCTTGATGTCGGTGGTGATGCCGTCGAGCACCACGAGTTCGCCGAACGACTTCTTCAGCTCTTCGATGTGGATCATCACCGTGCCCGCCGGCTTTGCGTCGGCGGAATCGGGAACGAGGTCGGTCATTTCACGATCCTTTTCTCGACGCGGTCGGAGAGTTTGGTGAGCGCCATGATGACGATGAAGTAGATGATCCCGATGATCAGCCACATCTTGAACGACTGGAAGTTCCCGGCGATGATGATGCGCCCGGTCTGCGTCAGCTCGGCGATGCCGATCACCGACAGGATCGAGGTGTCCTTCAGCGTGATCACGAACTGGTTGATGTACGACGGGATCATCGTCCGGATAGCCTGGGGGAGTATGACTTTACGCATCGTAGGCAGATATCCGATGCCCAGACTGCGGGCCGCTTCCATCTGTCCTTTGTCGACGGATTGAATGCCGCCGCGCACGATTTCGGTCATGTACGCGCCCGCGTTCAGCGACAGGGTGATGATGCCCGCGGTCAGCGCACTCATCTGGAAGCCCAGCGCCGACGGGATGCCGAAGTAGATGAAGAAGGCCTGCACCAGTAGCGGGGTGCCGCGGAAGATGTCGACGAACGTCGTGCCGATGGCACGCAACACTATCGAGCGGGACACCCGGAACAGGCCGAAGATGACCCCGAGCACCAGGGCGATCGAGATCGAGACGACCGTCAGGATGACGGTCATCTTCAGGCCCTGCAGCAGGATCGGGTAGGTGCTCTTGATCAGTCCGAAGAACGAGTTGTCGTCGTTGGCGGCGCCTTCGCCGAGGTAGCGGTTGACGATCTTGTCGTACTGACCGGACTTCTTGAGGTTGTCCAGGCCGGCGTTGAACTTCTTGATCAGCTCGGCGTTGCGGCCCTTGTTCACCGCGAAGCCGTAGCCGGTCGGCTCCTCCTTGGGCGTGACGGTCTTGAAACCGTTGCCCTGCGCGATGCCGTACAGCAGCACCGGGTAGTCCTCGAACACCGCCACCGAGTTGCCGGTCTTGACCTCGTCGAACATCGACGAGGAGTCGGCGAACGAGACCACCTGGAAGCCGTACTTGTCCTTGATGGAGTTGGCGAAGGTTGCGCCTTGGGTGCCGTTCTTGACTGCCACCCGCTTGCCGCGCAGGTCGTCGTAGGACTTGATGTCGTTGTTGGTCTTCAGCACCGCCATCTGAATACCGGACTCGAAGTACGGCTCGGAGAAATCGAAGACCTGTTTGCGCTTGTCGGTGATCGACATCCCGGCGATCACGCCGTCGACCTGGTTGGCCTGTACGGCCTGCAGTGCGGCGTCGAAGCCGAGCGGTTTGATGTCGACGGTGAATTTCTGATCCTCGGCGATCGCGCGGATGAGATCCATGTCGATTCCGACGAAATTGCCTTGCTTGTCCTGGAATTCGAACGGAGCGAAGGTGGTGTCGGTGGCGATCAGGTAGTTCTCGCCGTCGGCTGAGGCCCGTGCGGGCGCGAACAGTCCGGTGGTGAGCATTGCCAAGACGGCGGCCAGCGCCACCAAGGCGAACGCCCGCGCAGTACTTCGGTGAGACTTTCGGCGTAACCATCCGGTCGGCATGCGCTGCCCTCCCATTTTCCAATTGTGCGCGTGCAGTTCACGCTAACGTCAAGAGTTGCCGCGTGTCTGGGTAACTGCCCACCGACAACGAGGAGTGTCATGACCATGCGACTGGTGACCTGCGCCGCGATCGTGCTGCTGCTGTGCTCGGCGATGCCCACCGTAACGGCCTCGGCGACGCCGCCCGACGGCGACGTGACGCGCACCGAGCTCGCCAAGGGCGACACCGAGACGCCGGTGTCGATCACCACCGACGGGCCCACCACGCAGATCGTCCAGAGCTTGTCGATGGCGCCCGGCGCGTCCAGCGGTTGGCATACCCACCCCGGCACCGAGCTGTCGGTGATCACCGGCGGGTCGGTGGCATTGCAGACCGCCGGTACGTGTGCCCCGGTGACCTACGCGGCCGGGCAGGCGGTCGCTATCCCCGCGGGCGTTCCGCATCGCGTTGCCAACGATTCCGGCGCGCACGCCGAGGTCGTCGTCACCTACACGCTTCCGGTCGCCGCCCCGGTCCGTGAGGACGCTCCCGACATGTGCGCCGGCTAGTCCGATCCCGGTTCCTGTCAGTTGTTTTCGCCGTATCCCGAAGGCGGGCGCCGCGCTGACGTCAGCCCGGCTCGACAGTGTTGGAGAAGCCGGACTTGTCGACCGTTGGTGAGCCGCCGTGGTAGGTGATTTTGTTATCCATCCCCGATGCCTCGATGGCGTCGGCCACATCGACGGTCACGATGTTGTTCATACCGGACACCTGAACGCGCTTGCAGTGGCCGGTGATCACCACGGTGTTGTCCATGCCGCTGATGGTGACCACGCTGTCGTCGCACGCGAGCCGCTTGTTCTCGTTGACACCGGAGACGCTGAGATTGGCGCCCGATGCGGGCGGGGCCACCGTGGCAGCCGAATTCGACGGCGGAGCCGGGGTGCTGCGACTGGGCCGGGTGGCCGTGGTGAACGTGCCACCGCCGCCGGAGATGGTGGGCAGGCCCGGCGAGGTCCGGCTGGCGTTGAGGTGACTGGTGATCAGGATCGCGCCGCCGCCGACGGTGAGCCCAAGTACCAACAGCACGAACACAATCCAGCCGAGGCGCAGGCCCGGTGCGGATGCCGGAACTGACGGCGGTGGCCCGTAATACCCCGGGGGCGGCGGTGACCAGTTGCCCGGCGGCGGTACCGAGGTGCCCAGCTCGCTGGTGTGCGCCTGCTCGGTGAGTGGACGCTCGAGGTCCCGAATGCGTTTCTCGGGATCGTCGTCTGGGTTCATCGTCTCGCACTCCTCGTTCCGGTTCCCGACAGAATATTGCCCACCCGCGTCTTGCCAGGATGTTTGACCTCGAAAGGGTCATTGCTTGATGTCGAAAGCGCCCGTTTTGCTGTGGTCGCGTACGGGTATCTGCCGGCATGGCTCGTCCGCACCCCATCATCCGGCTGGCGCTCCACACTCCGGTCGAGTTGTACGAGCACGGCTTCGGCCGGCTGCTCGGCAAGCGCTTCGTTCGCCTGAGTCACGGCGGATCCGAGTCGTGCGACTGTCGCACGGTACTCGAAGTCATCGGCGCCAGCGACGACGAGGTGATGGTCATCGCCGGTCTCGGGCCGTCGTGTGAGTGGTTCCGCGACATCGCCTCCGGTTCGCCGGCGTCAATCGAGATGGGTGGGGTGACGTTCTCTGCCGAGCACCGGGTGCTCAGTGAGCCGGAGGCCGTCGCGGTGATCGCCGAATACGAACGGCGCCATTGGCTGATCCGGCCCATCGTCTACCGGGTGATGGGGATCCTGCTGTGCCGGGAGTACGACGGAAGTCCGGCCGCGCACGTCGACCTTGCGCACCGACTGCCGATCGTCGCGTTTCGCCCTGCTCGCCTGGCCGCCTAGGCATACGGTCCTCTCGGCAACTTCTCCGCGGCGGTGGAGGTCTGATGACCGAGGCGACTACGCGTGCGCCGGGCCGGGCCTATCGGGTGCTGCTCACCCAGGGCACGCTGTACACGACGGGCACCCAGCTGGCCAACGTGTCGGTGGTGCTGCCGTTCATCTGCGCCCAGGAGGGCTACTACTGGGCGGCCGGCCTGCTCTATCCCGCCTACTGCATCGGGATAGTCGGGGGTAACTCACTGTCGCCCTACATTCTCGCCAGAGCTCGTCACCTCAAACACCTGGTCATCGCCGCCACCACCCTGCTGATGGCCACGTTGGTGGTCGTCAGCGCGTTCTCGGCATGGACCAAGTGGTTCATCGCGGGCATCTTCCTGGCGGTGTCATTGGCCACCGGAGTCGTCGGGGGAGTGTCGAAAGTCGCCTTCTCCGAGGTGGTTTCGAGCAAGTTGGCGGAGCAGCGTCGCAGCGATCTGATTCTCACGCAGGGTGCCATCGGCGCGATCCTGGCGATCGGGACGACCCTGGTGTTGCTGCCATTCCTGGCTCAGCGCGACCCGGCGCACAGCCATCTGGACCTGCTCTGGCTGGGCTCGTCGGGACTGCTTGCCGCCGCGATAGCCGCGGTGTTCATCGGCCCGGTGCGGGCATCCGAGGTCGACCGGGTTACGTTCAAGGACACCTACCGCGACGGTGTGCGGGCGGCACGATCGCAATCGTGGTTTCGCCGCTACGCGCTCGTCCAGTTGCTGTTCGTCCCGGTCAGCCTCGGCACCTCGTTCTACAGCATCCACGCCTCGGTGAACCACAGTGACACCGCCGGCAGCCTGCACGTGCTGGTCATCTCGTCGAGCATCGGCATGGTGGCGGGCGCTGTGTTCTGGCGCTTCGTCAGCCGCGCGCTCGGGGTGCGCGGCATGTTGATCAACAGCGCTCTGCTCGGTTCGGCGGCCGCCGCGATCTGCGTGGTGATGGAGTACCGCGACGACCTCAACCACATCTGGATCTACGGCATCGTGTTCATCCTGGCGACCATGGCCAACCAAGCCATCTTCAGCGCCGGCCTGGCCTGGATCGGTGCCTTCGCGGCCGAGGATCACCGCGCCACCCTGCTGGGTTTCGGTTCGCTGATCATCGCCGTGGAATCGTCGCTTCTGGGTGCGGCGCTCGGCGCGGTGGCCGAGGGTGCCGCGGTGGTCGGCCCGATCATCACGATCCTGGGCCTCAATGTCCTCGCCGGCGTGGCGGCGGTGTGGGTGGCGCCCGGCCGAGAGGGACTAGTTCGGCAGCAGTAGCCGGACGGCATGGGCGACGACGGCGTCGACGTCATCGCCGAGCGTGCCGGCCAGCCACTGCTGAGCCAACTCGGCCATCGCGCCGGCATACATCGCTGCACCGACTTCGGTTGCCACCCGGTCGGATTCGGGTGCGGTGCGGCGATGCTCGTCGAGGACGAGCTCGCGGACGTGGTCCTGGGCCAGGGTTCGCCGGGCGGCCAGGATGGGGTTGGTGCGGGCCTCGGTGAACAGGATCTTGCCGCGCCGCGGGTCGGCCGAGCTGAAGTCGAGCACGGCTCGGATGCCGGCCTGTAGCCGGGCTCGCCGGTCGCGGGCACCGGCCATCGCCGCGGTCAGGATCCCACCGAGCTCTCCCGCCACCTCGTCGTACACGGCGCCCAGAAGTGCGTCGGTGTCGGCGAAGCTCTCGTAGAAGTAGCGGGAGTTGAGTTCGGCCGCCCGGCACACCGACCGCACGGATACCGCAGCTTCCCCGCCGTCGCCGAACAACGCGTAGGCGGCGCGGACCAGAAGGGCCCGGCGCTCGGCCTGGCGGTCGGCGGCGGACAAACCGGCCCACCGGGTGGCACTCGGCATTGGCCGAGGATATACGGAGATCCCTCGGCGCCATGTTATTTTGGTTACGGGCGTAACCAAAATGGCGTGCTCGCCGGAAGGGACCAGCCGAGATGAAACTGCCACTGCCACACCAGCTTCTCGAGCGCAAGATCAGAGGCGATTTCGACAAGAACATCCGGGGGAAGTTCTTTCGTGGCCTCGAGTTCGCCGAGCCGGAGGGCGACCCGGGCTGGTTCGGTCCCGGTAGCGCGGTCTGGCATGTGCATTCGCACACCCCCGCATTGATCTTCGGACTGCAGTGCGCCGCGTTCATCGAGCGCTTCGATCCGAGCATCTTCTGGATGGGCTCCGACCACTCCCGGGTCGTCGAGCACGACGAGGACGGCAACCCCACCGGCCGGCTCGACCTCAAAGGGTCCGGGGTTCGCCTGGCCCACTCGGTGGCGTTCTTCATCGGAACCGCCTATGGATCCACCGCCACCGCCGAGCGGGTCGCCCAAACCGTGCGGGCCATGCACCACACGATCAAGGGTGTTCGACCCGACGGCCTGGCCTATGACGCCGACGATCCGGACTGGCTGCGCTGGAATTACGCCACCGTGGTCTGGGGGATCGCGACGGGCCACGAGCTCTATCACCCGACGCCGCTGCGCAACATCGACCGCTACTACGGCGAGTTCGTCCGGGTCGGCCATGCCCTTGGCGGCACCGACCTGCCGTCGACAAAGGCCGAGACCCTGGAGTGCCTGCGGTCGTATCTCCCGCGGCTGGCGCTGACCCACGGTGCCGCCATGTTCACCGGGCCAAACCTGCAGAACAATCCGGACGTCCCGCAGGAGGCCAAGTTCTTCGACTGGGCGATTCGCGACAGCATGCCCGACTGGGCTGCGCAGATGCTGGGGTATCAACCGCCTCATCCGGTCGAGCGGGCCGCGCGGCGTGCCGCAACCTGGGCTGCCCTCGGCGGGACGCACCTCGCGATGGATCCACTGCCGGAGTTCCAGCAAGCCTGCCGGCGGGTGGCCAACGGCACCATGACCGGCCACACCGAGCCGTCCTACGTGTTGGGCAGCGATCCGGTCCGAAGCCGCGAGGCCGTCGAACAGATGGTGTGATCTGAGCCACTGGCGAATTGCTGAGACTCGCTCGCTAAGCGTGCCGATCAGCGAACATGTTCGAGATCAAGATCGTCGAGGGTTGCATCCCGCCCCGGTGGGGCTCCGTGCGCGTCAATAACCTAAGAACTTTCCTTAAGAATTTAGACGCGGCTGAGGCATTGTGATTTGTGCCTCTTTCGACTTGCCGCCGGTAAGAAAATCTAAGGCCGAGGTTCGTTACGTTCATTCGTTCGTGATCTTGAATACTGATAAATAAGCACGTCAGAATGCCTTTTTGAGCGGCCGCCACGCCATTGCAACGAAATGATAACGATCCTTGTCTTAGCAGTTGCTGAGATCTTCGGGGTGCTTGGTAATGGGTTCTGAAAAGCCGCGAATTCTCCGTGAATTGACTCGCTACACTCGACGAAGGCGGTTACCGGCAGGTAACGCGAAAACGACCAAAGACAATGTGCGGCGCAGTGCAGGCCGCCGGAGGTACGAGATCATGGCAAACACAGCGGGAGTTACGGAAGGGTCCACTGTCACCGGTGTCGCGGTGGCTGAGCGGGCCGCCGCAGAGCGCTCCTTGTGGCTGTCGTCGCTGCCGTCGATCCGGCGGGCCCCGATCAGCGACCTGCTGCCGCAGCTGCTGGGCGGCGCCGGACTGGAGCCGCTGACCGAGCCGATCGCAGCGCCGGTGATGACCGTGGCGCGCACGCTCGCAGTCGGGCATGGACCCGTCAGCGACATCGCCGTCAGTCCCGATGGCCGTCATCTCGTCACCGCCCACTACGGCGCCGACGTGGTGTGCGTCATCGACACCGCGACGCTGTCGGTCACCGCGACCATCGACGGGCTCAGCGAGCCCTACGCGGCCGTGATCGTCGGTGATCGCGCCTATGTCAGTGCAGCCTCCAACGCCGAGGATGCCGTCGTCGCCGTCGACACCCGCACCGCAACGCCGCTCGCGGCCAAGACGTTCGACATGACCCTCTCCGGCCTGGCCGTCAGCCCGGCCGGCGACGTGCTCTTCGTCGGCAGGACCGGCGAGGACGATCTCGATATCGCGGTCATCGACATCGAATCCGGCTCCGTCAGCAGCATCGCCATCCCGGCCGCGCCCGGCTCCTCCATCGAGACCGTTCGACTCAACGCCGACGGCACGCGTTTGTTCGCCGCGCTGACCACCCCGACGGGCGGCATGCTGGCGATCATCGACACCAGGGCCCGCGCGGTCAAGGCCAGCGTGTCCATCGACGGCTCGATCGGTGACATCGCAGTTGTGCCCAACGGCCGCACCATTTTTGCCACCGGATGGGACGTCGACCTCGGCGGTGTCATCCATGTCATCGACGTCGCCCGTGCTCGGGTCACCGACACCATCGACATGGGCGGTGTCCCGACGCAGCTGGTGCTCAGCCGCGGCGGCGCCTGCGCCTACATCGTCGATCGTGACGAGATCGCGGTGATGTGCACCGCCACCACCGAGATCGTCGACAACGTCGTCATCGGTCCCCAGCTGTCCTGCCTGGCGGTCGACCCGGTGCGGAACCGGCTGTACGCGGCGGACTACGCCGGCGCGATCACCGCCGTCCGGCTGGATCCGGCCGTGCCGCAGCCCCAGTTGGCCGTCGCGGCATCCTGACCGGGCTGCCACGATGGAGTCATGACCTCGACTCCACGGCAGCGCGTCGTCAACTTCGTCCAGCGCCGGGTCGCCAACCCGCTGATGCGGCTGGTCCCCGTTCAGACTCTGCTGGAGACGACCGGACGGAAGTCCGGCCAACCGCGAACCACCCCGATCGGTGGCCGGCTCGAGGGCGACGCGTTCTGGTTGGTGTCGGAATTCGGCGATCGATCCCAATACGTCCGCAACATCGCGGCAAACCCGCGGGTACGGGTCCGCGTCCGCGGTCGCTGGCACAGCGGAACCGCCGTGGTCTTACCTGACGACGACGCGCGAGCGCGGCTGGCCGAGCTTCCCCGGATGAACAGTGCGGCGGTACGTGCGATGGGAGACAACCTGCTCACCATCCGCGTGGACTTGGATTAGTGGGCGCTGCAGTCCAGTGACACCGAGATCGTCTGGCTGGTGACCACCGGCACCAGGATGGTGCGATTGTTGCCGCGCCCCGGTCCGGTGTAGGGCACCCACTGAGTGACGGTCTGGGGATTGCGCACGTTTGTGACCACGCACTTCGACATCGGACCGGTGCCGATGCGATCGATGTTCACGGTGTAACCCTGATTCTGCAGCTGATTGATCGTGGCCTGAGCCGAACTGTCGGCCCATGCCGTCGCGGCCGGCCCGGCGATGATGCCACCCGCTGCCGCCACTGCTGCGAGCGCATATGCGGTCCGCATGATCGCGCCTCCTCTTTTCCCGCCCAATGATCCTCCAGTTACATCGTCGTTGCCCACGAAAACGTTCCCGCTCCCTGCAGATTCGCCTGGAGTTGTTTAGCCCGGGCAGGGTCGGGAACCCCCAACCTGCGGGCGGAAGTGCGGTGGCACGGTCGAAAACGACTGGCGCTGCGAGAGAAACCGCCCGATCAATGGGATGCACGGTGCGCATGCGCCTCATCCTGCACTGCAGGAACAGACGCCAAGGAGGACCCATGGCAGGCAACAGCGGACCCGAAGAGGGCATCAAGGGCGTCGTCGAAGACGTCAAGGGCAAGGCCAAGGAAGTCGTCGGCACCGTGACCGGCCGCGACGACCTCACCGAAGAGGGCAAGGCCCAACAGGACAAGGCTGAGGCCCAGCGTGACGCCGCAGCCAAGGAAGCCGAGGCCGAGAAGGCTCGCGGTGAGGCGAAGGCCCAGGAGAAGCGACAAGAGTCGCACCAGTAGGCGAGATGTAAAAACCCGGCCGGTGAATCCGGCCGGGTTTTTGCCTGTTCAGCCCCGCGGGCCGTACATGATCAGCGCCACCCCCACCAGGCAGATCACCGAACCGGTCACATCCCAGCGGTCCGGGCGGAACCCGTCGGCCGCCATGCCCCACAGCAGTGAACCCGCGATGAACACCCCACCGTACGCAGCCAGGATCCGGCCGAAGTGCGCATCGGGCTGCAGCGTCGCGACGAAACCGTAAGCCCCCAAAGCGATTACACCAAAGCCGACCCAAATCCAGCCGCGGTGTTCGCGGATGCCCTGCCACACCAGCCAGGCGCCGCCGATCTCCAGCAGCGCCGCGGCCAGGAACAGGGCCGCCGATTTCAGCACAACCACCGGGCCAGCATGGCATGGGCGCGTCGCCCATACCCACCGGTGCCGGGTGGCCGATCCCGTACCTGCCGCGTCGCTCGT
Source organism: Mycobacterium sp. ELW1 (assembly GCF_008329905.1). Taxonomy (NCBI): domain Bacteria; kingdom Bacillati; phylum Actinomycetota; class Actinomycetes; order Mycobacteriales; family Mycobacteriaceae; genus Mycobacterium; species Mycobacterium sp. ELW1. The sequence goes on from NZ_CP032155.1 coordinate 1,237,865, forward strand.
CGCGATAGATTCGGGCCTATGCAGAGCACGATGCAGAACTTTCCGCTGACCGTTTCCGCGATCCTGCGCTACGCCGCCACCGTCCACGGCGATCGGACCGTGACCACCGCGACCGGCGACGGCTTCCGCCACGCCACCTACCGCGAGGTCGGACAGCAGGCGGCCCGGCTGGCCAATGCGTTGCGGCGCCTGGGCATCACCGGCGACGACAGGGTCGCCACCTTCATGTGGAACAACCAGGAACACCTGGAGGCCTACGTCGCGGTGCCCTCGATGGGGGCGGTGCTGCACACGCTCAACATCCGGCTGTTCCCCGAACAGATCGAGTTCGTCGCCTACGAGGCCGAGGATCAAGTGGTGATCGCCGACCTGTCGCTGGCGCCGATCCTGGCCCCCGTGCTGCCCAAGATGGAGACGGTGCACACGGTGATCGCCGTCGGCTTCGGCGATCTGGAGCCCTTCGAGGCCTCTGGCAAGCGGGTGGTGCGCTACCACGACGTCCTCGCCGCCGAGTCCGATGAGTTCGACTGGCCGGAGATCGACGAAAACTCAGCTGCTGCAATGTGTTACACCAGCGGCACCACCGGACATCCGAAGGGTGTGGTCTACGGACATCGGTCGAACTACCTGCACTCGATGGCGGTCTGCAGCGGCAACGGGCTCGGACTCAGCTTCTCCGACAAGGCCTTACCGATCGTCCCGATGTTCCACGCCAACGCCTGGGGACTGCCCTATGCGGCGTTGATGGCCGGCGCCGACCTGGTGCTGCCCGATCGATTCATGGATCCCACCTCGTTGGTGAACCTGATCGAAAGCCAGCGCCCGACGGTGGCCGGGGCGGTGCCGACCATCTGGAACGATGTGATGAACCACCTGGACCGCAACCCGGGTCACGACATCTCGTCCCTGCGGCTGGTGTCCTGCGGCGGGTCGGCTGTACCGGTGTCGCTGATGAAGGCGTTCGAGGAAAAGTTCGATGTGGAGATCCGCCAGCTGTGGGGGATGACCGAAACGTCGCCGATCGCCACGCTGGCCTGGCCGCCACCGGGCTTGACCCCCGAAAAGCAGTGGGAGGTGCGCGGAACGCAGGGCCGACCGATCTGCGGTGTGGAAACCCGCATCGTCGACGACGAGGGCGCGGTGCTGCCCAACGACGGCGAGGCGGTCGGTGAGCTGGAGGTCCGCGGTGCGTGGATCACCGGCTCCTACTACCGCAACACCGACGAGTCGAAGTTCCAGTCGGGCTGGTTGCGCACCGGGGACGTGGGCCGCATCGACGGCCAGGGCTACATCACGTTGACCGACCGGGCCAAGGACGTCATCAAGTCCGGTGGTGAGTGGATCTCGTCGGTCGAACTCGAGAACTTCCTGATCGCCCATCCCGCGGTGCGGGAGGCCGCGGTGGTCGGGGTGCCCGACGAACGCTGGCAGGAGCGGCCGCTGGCCGCGGTGGTGCTGCACGAAGGGGCCGAGGCCTCGCCCGAGGAACTACGGAATTTCCTGTCCGACAAGGTTGTTCGGTGGTGGCTGCCGGAACGGTGGACATTCGTCGACGAGATTCCGCGGACCAGTGTCGGCAAGTACGACAAGAAGACCATCCGCGCCAGGCACGCCGACGACGTCTACGACGTCACCCACCTCGGCTAGTTGTACTGACCACGGACGTTAAGTACGGCGTGGCGTAGTGACATGACGAAGACCTCCGAGTGAAGTGCGAGCTGCTTAAGGAACGCACCAACTCACTCCGGAGGTCTTCATGGTCCACCGTAATGCCCCCTTGTCCGAAACCGGTCGTCTGCGGCTGGCACGTTGCGTTGTCGAGGATGGCTGGACGCTGCGACGGGCGGCCGAGCGGTTCCAGGTTGCGGTCACTACCGCTGCGCGCTGGGCCCGCCGCTACCGCGAACTAGGCGAAGCCGGCATGGCCGACCGCAGCTCACGCCCACATCACAGCCCTAATCAAACCCCCACACGCACCGAGCGGCGCATCATTAAAGTCCGAGTACTTCGACGTTGGGGACCGGCTCGCATTGCTTATCTGCTGGGACTGAATGTCTCGACTGTCCACAACGTGTTGAGGCGCTACGGCCTAGCCAAGCTGCGGTGGCTGGACCGGCCCACCGGGCGAGTTATCCGGCGGATGGAGTCAGCCAGCCCCGGCGACCTGGTGCATGTCGATGTCAAGAAGGTAGGCAAGATCCCGGCTGGCGGCGGATGGCGCATGTTGGGCCGCAGCGCAGGAAATCATCACTCCCGCAAGGACAGAAGCATAGGAACTGGCAGCGACCGTTCCGGGCGGCGTGGTTATCACTTCTTGCACACCGCCATCGACGCTCACTCCCGGCTGGCCTACTCCGAACTGCTAATCGACGAACGCAAAGACACAGCTGCTGACTTCTGGCAAAGGGCTAACGAATGGTTCAACGCATGCGGCTTCACCGTACGGAAAGTGTTGACAGACAACGGCTCCTGTTACCGATCCCACTCATTCCGAGATGCACTCGGGCAGATCGAACATCGTCGAACCAAACCCTATCGACCCCAGACGAACGGCAAGGTGGAGCGATTCCACCGAACCCTTGCCGATGAATGGGCATATGCGCGGCTCTACACCAGCGACGCCGAACGGTGCGCGGAGTTCCCTCGCTGGCTGCATACCTACAATCACCATCGCGGCCACACCGCACTCGGCGGCCAACCACCCGCCACCCGCGTACCTAACCTCTCAGGTCAGTACAGCTAGTCCGGCCGTACCGGCGACGGAACTTCTCGACCTGACCCGCCGCGTCCATGATCCGGCGCTCACCCGTCCAGAACGGATGCGACTCCGACGTGACCTCCGCGACCACGAGAGGGTAGGTGCGCACGCCATCGGCGGTCTCCACGTCGATCGTGCGCGACGTCGTGATCGTGGAACGGGTCAGGAACGTCGTACCGGTCGTGGCGTCCTGGAACACCACCGGGCGGTAGTCGGGGTGGATACCGGGTTTCATCGGTCTTCTCCGTGGTTGGTTGTGGGCCCGGTTGTGGGCCTGGATAATTCGCTGTGCCCGGCCGAGTCGCCGCACGGCTCCTCGTGCCAATGCCCGAACGGGTCGGGATAGTCGGCCCAGCTTCCGGGACTGCTCATTTCGTCATCGGTGACCAACGCCTGCCGCAGCGCGTCCTCGATCTCGAGGCGTTCCGCGCCGCAGACCAGAATGGTCATCGACGTTCGACGATCGCCGTATCGGTCGTCCCACGCCAGGCTTGCCATGACTCGGCGTTCCGGTTCGACGTAGGCGACCTCCGAATCACTCATCGCCGCCAGCCACTTTCCGCCTGAGCTGACACGCAGGCCGCCGCCGGCGGACTCCAGATACATCACGTTGTCGGGCTCATTGGCCAGCCAGATTCGGCCGCGGGTGCGCACCACGCCGGTCAGCAGTACGTCGAGCGCATCGTGAAGGCGCTCAGGGTGAAACGGGCGGTCGGCGACGAACTCGACGATGCCGACCTGTCCGTCGGTGTCCAGTGGCGGCTCACCGTCCAGCAGCGGCCCGTGCGGATCGTCAGTGCGGCCACGACGCGCGCCGGGCTCCAGGTTCGCCACTGCTTCCTCGACGTGATCGGGCAGTTGGATGATCCAGGCACGAGGTGCCAACCGACGCAGAACGGCCACGGTGGTGCGGTCCACTCTCGGCGCCACGATCACGTCGGCGAACTCGCTGTGGCCGACCACCACCTGGGCCACGGTGCGCCCGTCGTCGAGCTCGTCGTCGCAGAGCGCGTGTGCGAGCCAGGTGGGTGAATCCAAACAGGTGATGACGCCGATGATTTCGACGTCACGGGACGCGGGTCCGTCGAGGTAGCCGGGGCCCAGGCGGGTCCGGACGTGGTTGATGGCCCAGCAGACGGGTTCGGGCTCCAGGTCGGGCTCCAGGTGTACGACGATCCGCTCCACATCGGCGCGGCGGTGCAGTCTGCGCAACAGCAGGAGCAGGTCGTTGCGCACCGTGCACGACAGGCAGCCGTGTTCCAGTTCCAGGACGTGACCGGCGGTGGTGGGAACGCCGTTCTGCACGATGGTCAGAATTCGGTGCACCACATGGCCGTCGAAGTGGTGCCGCACGACCAGAGTTCCGTCCTGCCGCAGCAGTGTCCTGGCCACGGCGTCGCTGTCACCGTGACCTGCGACCAGCAGTACCGGGGTTCGCACCGCACCTCCCATATTGAAAACGATTTCCATTAACTGCTCGCACACGCTACAGTGCGACACGGCACTTGTCGAAAATCATTTTCAATAATACGAACGGCCGCAGGAGGGTTGTCGATGTCTGCACGATGCCAAGTCACCGGGCGCTCACCGGGTTTCGGTAATTCGGTGTCGCACTCGCATCGGCGCACCAGCCGGCGCTGGTCGCCGAATATCCAGATCAAGACCTACTACTTGCCCTCGGAGGGGAGGCGCGTCCGGCTTCGGGTCAGCGCCAAGGGCATCAAGGTCATCGACCGCGACGGGATCGAAGCCGTGGTGGCGCGCATGCGCCGGGAAGGACAGAAAATCTGATGGCACGCAACGAGATCCGGCCCACCGTGAAGCTGCGGTCGACCGCCGGCACCGGGTATACCTACGTGACAAAGAAGAACCGCCGCAACGATCCCGACCGGATGGTGTTGCGGAAATACGACCCCGTGATTCGGCGCCACGTTGAGTTCCGAGAGGAGCGCTGACGTGGCCAAGCGATCCAAGATCGTCAAGAACGACCAGCGCGTCGAGACAGTCGCCCGCTACGCCGAGCGCCGGGCCGAACTGAAGAACATCATCCGCTCGCCGGGCAGCACCGCGGACGAAAAGCTCAGCGCCCAGCGCGAACTGGCACGTCAGCCGCGCGATGCGAGCGCGGTGCGGGTGCGCAACCGCGATGCCGTCGACGGGCGCCCGCGCGGACATCTGCGGAAGTTCGGTCTGTCGAGAGTGCGGGTGCGCGAACTGGCCCACCAGGGACAGCTGCCCGGAGTTCGGAAGGCGAGCTGGTGAAAGCGAAGAACCGCAACCGGCGTCCGGCCCCGGAGTTCAAGCCCCGGCGCAACACTCTCACCGGGATGGGACTGACCTCGGTGGACTACAAAGACACCGCCACCCTGCGGGTGTTCATCTCCGAACGCGGAAAGATCCGGTCCCGCAGGGTCACCGGCCTCACGGTGCGCCAGCAGCGTCAGGTGGCGACCGCCATCAAGAACGCGAGGGAGATGGCGCTGCTGCCGTACCCGGGGGCGAAATGACGTCCACGCCGTTCACTGTTGTCGTCTGCGCCTGTTGCACGCCGCCGGACACGTCCGTGTTCGACGCTCTGCGGACCATGGTGCGGGAAAGCTCAGGCGGAATGCTGGTGTCCGCGCCGTGCCTGCTCGGCCCGGATGGCTGCCCGGACGGCTGCCACGCACACCGCGGTGGAGGTGCGGTCGCCGTGGTCCAGCCGTGCCGGGCCGATCGCTCGCCGGTCGGTCCCGCCCGATGGATCGACCTCAGCGCTCCGCGCGCTGATAGGCCGTGACGACCGCCGCCCCGCCGAGACCGATGTTGTGCTGCAGCGCGGCGGTCACGTTGTCGACCTGACGTTTGTCCGCGGTGCCGCGCAGCTGCCAGGTCAGCTCGGCGCACTGTGCCAGACCGGTCGCGCCCAGCGGATGGCCCTTGGAGATCAGCCCGCCCGACGGGTTCACCACCCAGCGTCCGCCATAGGTGGTGTCGTTGTTGTCGATCAGCTCCGGCGCTTCGCCCTCGCCGCACAGGCCCAGGGCCTCATAGAGCAGCAGCTCGTTGGCCGAGAAGCAATCGTGCAACTCGATCACCTGGAAGTCGGCCGGGCCGAGACCGGACTGGTCGTAAACCTGTTGTGCGGCCTGAACATTCATGTCGTAGCCGATGATGTTGGCCGCGCTGCCGTCGAAAGTCGACGCGAAATCGGTGGTCATCGCCTGCCCGACGATCTCGACGGCCTGACCGGCCAGCCCGTGCTTGTCGACGAACGCCTCACTGGCCACGATCGCGGCGCCGGAGCCGTCCGAGGTGGGGGAGCACTGCAGCTTGGTCAGCGGATCGGAGATCATCTTCGCGCCCAGGATGTCATCGAGGGTGTACTCCTCCTGGAACTGCGCGTACGGATTGTTCACCGAGTGCTTGTGGTTCTTGAAGCCGATCTTCGCGAAGTGTTCGGCGGTGGTGCCGTACTTCTTCATATGCTCGCGGCCTGCCGCACCGAACATCCACGGTGCCACCGGAAACGTCATCGAGTCGGTCTCGTTGAGGGCGACGATATGACGCATCAGCGGCGACTCGCGATCCTCCGCGCCGCCGCCGAGCGAGCCGGGCTGCATCTTCTCGAAGCCCAGGGCGATGGTGCAGTCGGCGAGGCCACCGCGGATGGCCTGAGCGGCCAGGTACAGCGCCGTCGAGCCTGTCGAACAGTTGTTGTTGACGTTGACGATCGGGATGCCGGTCATGCCGAGCTCGTAGAGCGCACGTTGGCCTGAGGTGGAGTCACCCGAGCAGTAGCCGACGTAACCCTGCTGCACCTCGGCGTAGTCGATGCCGGCATCGGCCAGCGCCTTGGTGCCGGACTCGTTGGCCATCTGGGGATAGTCCCAGCCTTCGCGGCGGCCCGGCTTCTCGAACTTGGTCATCCCGACCCCGACGACGAACACCCTGTTCGGCATAACAATCCCTTCCGTCTCCGCTGACGATCCCGTTAGTGTAGACCCGATTGGAACACGTTCTAGTTTTCTGTAGAGGAGCACCAATGACGTTGCGAGTCGTGCAGTGGGCAACCGGGTCGGTCGGGGTCGCGGCGATCAAGGGTGTGCTGGAACATCCCGAACTCGAACTGGCCGGCTGCTGGGTGCATTCCACGGACAAGGCCGGCAAGGACGTCGGCGACATCATCGGAACCGAACCGTTGGGCATCCTGGCCACCAACAACATTGACGACATCCTCGCGCTGGACGCCGACGCGGTGATCTACGCGCCGCTGCTGCCCAACGTCGAGGAAGTGACCGCGCTGCTGCGCTCGGGTAAGAACGTCGTCAGCCCCCTGGGCTGGTTCTACCCGAGCGAATCCGAAGCCGCCCCGCTGGAGGCCGCCGCCCGCGAGGGCAACGTCACTCTGCACGGCGCCGGGATCGGACCGGGTGCGGCCACCGAGTTGTTCCCCCTGCTGATGTCGGTGATGTCCACCGGGGTGACCTACGTGCGGGCGGAGGAGTTCTCCGACCTTCGGACCTACGGCGCACCCGACGTGCTGCGGCATGTGATGGGCTTCGGGGGCACGCCGGAGAGCGCGTTGACCGGACCCATGCAGAAACTGCTCAACGGCGGCTTCTTCCAATCGGTTCGGCTCATCGTCGACCGCCTGGGTTTCGCCGCCGAGCCGCAGATCCGCACCTCCCAGGAGGTGGCCGTCGCGACCGCGCCCATCGACTCCCCGATGGGAGTGATCGAACCCGGCCAGGTCGCCGGGCGACGCTTCCACTGGGATGCCGTGGTGACCAACACCATCGTCGTGCGCATCACGGTCAACTGGCTGATGGGCGAGGAAAACCTGGATCCCGCATGGTCTTTCGGGCCGGCCGGTGAGCGTTATGAGATGGAGGTGCGGGGCAACCCGAACACCTTCGTCACGGTCAAGGGTTGGCAGCCGGAAAGCGTCGAGGAAGGTTTGGTGAGCAACCCGGGTGTGGTGGCCACCGCGGCGCACTGCGTCAACGCCGTTCCGGCGACCTGTGCCGCCGAGCCGGGCGTCGCCAGTTTCTTCGACCTGCCGCTGATCACCGGACGCGCAGCACCTCAACTCGCGCGCTGACTATCCTTGGCGAGATGGCTCACCCCGTCGTCGTCCAGCAGTCCCGCGCCATTCCCGTCGCGGTACCGGATGCGTTCGCCAAGACGCTGCCGATGCCGCTGCCCCAGTTGTTCCACCGCTGGTATGGTCCGATCCCACCGATCAAAGCCGTGCACGACCAGACCGGTGACTGGTCGGCGGTGGGGCAGACCCGCGCCATCGCCCTGGTCGGGGGCGGAGGCATGAGGGAAACCCTGACCACGGTCGACGCGCCTCATGCGTTCGGCTACACCCTCACCGACATCCGCGGCGCGATGGCGCCGCTGATCGATCACGTCGAGGGGCTGTGGGCCTTCAGCGAACAGGGCACCGGCACGAAGGTGACCTGGCAATGGACCCTGCACCCGAAGTCGGCGCTGACCGCGCCGTTACTGCCGGTGTTCGCCCGGATCTGGCGCGGCTATGCCAACCAGGCCCTGGCCACTCTCTCGGATCACCTGCTGAGCTAGGACCCCAGCAAGGCCGCGGGCCCGCGCTGCATCAGCTGGCGCCCGATGATGATCCGCTGAATCTCACTGGCGCCCTCCCAGATTCGCTCCACCCGCAGTTCGCGGAACATCCGCTCCGCGACGTTCTCGCGCATGTATCCGCGCCCGCCGAAGATCTGCACCGCCCGGTCGGCCACCCGGCCGGCCATCTCCGAGCAGTACAGCTTGGCCATCGAGGCCTGGCCGTGCAGTGCCTTGCGGTCGAGGCCGGCATCGATACCGCGGGCCACCTCGTAGAGCATGCTGCGTGCGGCGAACAGCTCGGTGGCGCTGTCGGCGAGCATTCCGGCCACCAACTGGTATTCGCCGAGCGGCTTGCCGTCGACCATGCGATCTGTTGCGAATGAGGTCATCTCGTCGACCAGGCGTTGAGCGGCGCCCACACAGCGCGACGCCACCATGAGCCGTTCGAAGCGAAACCAGTCCTGGGTGAACGTCATGCCTTCGCCCTCGGCGCCGACCAGATGACTGACCGGAACCCGGACGTCGGTGAACGACACGATCGGATGCTCGTCGGGAATGTGGTGCGAATAGTGCGGAGTGCGTACCACCTCCACGCCGGGCCAGGGCAGATCCACCACGAGCAGCACGTGGTCACCCTCGTGCGGACCGCCGACCAGAACAGCCTGAACGAAGACGTACTCGGCCAAGTTGAACGACGTGACGTGCCACTTGATCCCGTTGATCACGTACTCGTCACCCTCGCGGCGCGCGGTCGTCTCCAACGCCGACACATCGGAGCCGGCGAACTCTTCGGTGATCGCGTACGCCTCGTGCTTCTCGCCACGCACCGCGGGGAGCAGCCAGCGCTGCTTCTGGTATTCGGTGGCCACCCCGGCCCACCACTGCGGCGGGGTGTGCATCACCCAGGCGATCGCGTTGGTGACCCTACCGACCTGCTCCTGGACCAGAACTTGTTGCAGCGCAGTGAATCCCGGACCACCGACCGAGGTGGGCATGTTGGTGGCGTACAGGCCCAGTTCGATCGCCCTGGCGTGATGCTCGGCGGTCAGCTCCTTGGGCAGCTGGCCGCCGGCCATCTCGGCGTCCACCTCGTAGGGGATCAGTGTCTCGACGAACTCGCGGGCGGTGTCCCGGATCCGCAGGTCTTCGGCTGTCAACCCATACATTCGCGGTGCTCTCCGCTCCCTGGAAGCTCTTGACTGAGCGTTCAGTCTATGCCACGGTCTTGAGGTATGGCCAGCAGTCACAGTGCGGACATCGTGGTCGTCGGTGGTGGAACTGTCGGGGCGTGGACGGCCGTGCAATTGGCCGAACGCGGCGCAGGCCGGGTCGTGCTTCTCGAGGCGCAGACACTCGGTGATGGGGCCAGCAGCCGCGCTGCCGGAATGGTGCGCGCGCAAGGCGGCACCGAGACCGCGATCAGGCTTGGGTTGCGCAGCCAGGAGTTCTACTCCACCAGCGGGGACCGTTACCCACTGGACTGCGGCTTCGTGGCGCAGGGCTATCTGATGCCCTGCTTCACCAATGCCGAAGTGCAACAGGCACACGATCGGATTGCGTTGCAGCGCCGACTCGGACTGGCCGTGGAATGGCTGTCCAGTTCCGATATCGACGACCGGCGCACGGGCTTGGCGCCCGGGGTGACCGCAGGCGGCTCGTATGCGCCCGGCGACGGATACATCAACGCGCCACGCAACGTACTCGCCTACGCCGCGGCGCTGACCGCACACCGAGTGGATGTCCGGGAACGCTGCTCCTTCACCGGTCTGCGGGTGGCCAACGGGCGGGTGGTCGGCGTCGACACATCAGACGGTCCGATCGACACCGGCCGGGTGGTGCTCACCGGTGGACCAATGCTCGGTGAGGTCGGCGCGACGGCAGGTGGGCGCATCCCGGCGGGCGGTACCCGCCACCAGGTCGTGGTCACCGAGCCGCTGCGTGACGCCGACATCGATGAACTTCCCATGGTGTTCGATGTGAGCGAAGGAATCTACTGGCGCCCAGGAGAATTCGGGGGTGTGCTGTGGGGGATGAGCAACCCGGCCGAACGGCCCGGTGAGGCTACCGAGTTCGACTGGAGTTACTACCAGAAGGCGCTGGCCCGCATCGAGTCGCTGTTTCCGGCGGTGCGCGGTCTCGGGCTTCGGCGCGCATGGGCGGCGACGATCGACTACACCGGTGACCATCTGCCGATACTGGGTCCGCTGCTGACCGACGACGGTGCGATCGACGGCACCGTGGTGGCCAGTCCGGCCGGGCACGGCATGATGTGGGGCCCCGCGGTCGCCGAGGCGGCCGCGGACCTCACGCTCACCGGTGGGTGTGACTGGCTGGATCTGACCGACCTCGGTTTGGACCGCTTCGATGCCGACGGCAACAGCCGGCTCGAGCCCGAGCCGATTTCCCTACCGTTTCCCGAACACGCCTGATGCGAAAGGTTTTCCTTCCATGACTGTGCTGACCACCGTCCTGGCCGAGGCCGCCGATGCCGAACTCGAGGACTGGGGTCCGCTGGAGGAGGCCACCGCACACCCGATGGCGACGCACGGCGTGGAGGTGTGGGTCGATGGCGACAAGTCGGCCGGCATCTGGCAATGCGCCCCCGGCCCGTCGCACTGGACGTTGGAGACCAACGAGGTCATCTATGTGGTGTCCGGGCGGATGACCGTCACCCCCGACGCCGGCGAGCCCAGCGAGGTCGGCGCCGGCGACCTCGCGGTCTTCCCGGTCGGCTGGACCGGCACGTGGGTGATCCACGAGACGCTGCGCAAGGCCTACGCGATCTTCTGACTCGTCACCGTGCGCGCAGCACGACGAGCGCGTCGACGGCCACCACCCCACCCGGTGAGGCGATCACCGGGTTGGCTTCCACGGCGTCGATGTGCTCACCCAATTCGATTGCCAGTTGCGAGAATCCGACGACGACATCGGCGAGCGCGTCGATGTCGACCGGTGCCGCCCCGCGCCAGCCGGCCAGCAGCGGCGCGGTGCGCAGCGAC